>NZ_JACAAX010000026.1 GCF_013377085.1 Rhodoplanes sp.
GCCTGGCGCGGCGCCGGTCGGCCCGCCGGGGTCTTGTGGCCCGCGGGCAGCGGGCGGCTGTGGCCGCCGGTGCGGCGGTCGGTCGACGGGATGGCGCGGCGGATCAGCTTCTCGATGTCGCGCAGGAACGGCATCTCCTCCGCATCGCAGAACGAGATGGCGATGCCGTCCGCCCCGGCCCGCGCGGTGCGGCCGATGCGGTGCACGTAGCTCTCCGGGATGTTCGGGAGGTCGTAGTTGACGACGTGGGAGATGCCCTCGACGTCGATGCCGCGCGCCGCGATGTCGGTCGCGATCAGGATGCGCACCTCGCCGGTGCGGAACGCCGCCAGCACGCGCTCGCGCTGGTTCTGCGACTTGTTGCCGTGGATCGCCTCGGCGTCGATGCCGCTCTTGGCGAGGCTGCGGACGACCTTGTCGGCGCCGTGCTTGGTGCGGGTGAAGACGAGGCAGCGGTCGAGCGTCTCGCTCTTCAGGATCTCGGCCAGGATCGTCGGCTTGGCGGCCTTGTCGACATGAACGATGCGCTGGTCGATGCGATCGACCGTGGAGGCCGCCGGCGTCACGGCGACGCGGGCCGGATCGCGCAGCATCAGCGAGGCAAGCTCGGCGATCGCCTGCGGCATGGTGGCCGAGAAGAACAGCGTCTGGCGGTCCTTCGGCAGCTTCGACACGATCTTCCGAATGTCGTGGATGAAGCCCATGTCGAGCATGCGGTCGGCTTCGTCGAGCACCAGCACGTCGACCTTGTCGAGCTTCAACGCATTGCTGTGCACGAGGTCGAGGAGCCGGCCGGGCGTGGCGACGAGGACGTCGAGGCCGTTCAGCATGGCCCGCACCTGGCGGCCCATCGAGACGCCGCCGATGGCGAGGTCCGAGCTGATCTGCATATGGCGGCCGTAGGCCCGGAAGCTGTCGAGGATCTGGCCGGACAGCTCACGGGTCGGGCTCAGCACCAGCACCCGGCAGCTCTTGCGCACGGGCGGTTTGCGGTCGGTGAAGAGGCGATGGAGGATCGGCAGCGCGAAGGCGGCGGTCTTGCCGGTGCCCGTCTGGGCGATCCCGACCACGTCGCGTCCGGCGAGGACGAGCGGCACCGTTTGGGCCTGGATCGGGGTGGGGGTGATGTATTGTTCGTCTACGAGCGCACGAGCGATGGGCTCGGCGAGTCCAAATCCTTGGAAGGAGTTCAAAGGGTGGCTTTCTGTTCTACTATAGGGCCCGGGCGCAGCCGTAGCGCGCCGCGTGCAGCGGATGAACGGGACATCCCGCGTGGTCTGGGCTGCCTTCGGGTGGCGGATCGGGCCGAAACCGTTATTGGATTCGTTCACGCGGCCCAGGGGGGACCAACCGGGGGTCGGTCATCCGCTCGCGACTTATATGGCCCAATTCGCTTCATGTTTCAAGCCGGATAGCGCTGGCGGCGTGTACCCTGGTACCGAAACGACCTTGGGGGGCGCGCGGGCGCCCCGTTCAAGCCGCTGGTCCGGCTGACAATTAATTGAATTTCCGAATTCGTCCGCGGTTCGTTCCGCTCGCCACCATCTCGCCGCGGGCCGGCGGGCGTCCGAACCGCGCCCACCAGCACCCGCGCCGGCCGAAGACGGGGCCGCCCCGAAAGCGCCCCGCAACCGCCATGCGTCACGCCGGCTCGACCTGCGGCAGGGCGTCGAGCGAGGCCTGGAGGGCGGCGGCGTCGTAGTCGCGGTCCTCCAGCTTACCGGCCGCATAGTCCATGTAGGCCTGCATGTCGAAATGGCCGTGACCCGACAGATTGAACAGGATGGTGCGCGGCTTGCCCTCGGCCTTGGCGGCGAGCGCCTCGTCGATGGCGGCCCGCACCGCGTGGGTCGACTCCGGCGCCGGGACGATGCCTTCGCTGCGGGCGAACAGGAGCCCGGCCTCGAAGCACGGGTTCTGATAAACGGCGCGCGCCTCGACCAGCCCGAGCTCCTTGGCGTGGCTGACCAGCGGCGACATGCCGTGATAGCGCAGGCCGCCGGCGTGGAAGCCGGGCGGCACGAAAGCCGAGCCGAGCGTGTGCATCTTCATCAGCGGGGTGAGGTGCGCGATGTCGCCGAAATCGTAGGCGTAGGTGCCGCGGGTCAGCGTCGGGCAGGCCGCCGGCTCGACGGCGACGACGCGCACGTCCTTCCCCTCGCGCAGCTTCTTGCCGAGGAACGGGAACGCGATGCCGGCGAAGTTGGAGCCGCCGCCGGCGCAGCCGATCACCACGTCGGGCCAGAAGCCCGCCATCTCCATCTGCTCGATCGCCTCGATGCCGATCACGGTCTGGTGCAGCGCCACGTGGTTGAGCACGCTGCCGAGCGCGTAATTGGTGTCGGCGTTCTGGGCCGCGACCTCGACCGCCTCCGAGATGGCGATGCCGAGGCTGCCGGGCGAGTCCGGATGCTCCGCCAGCACGGCGCGGCCGGCGGCCGTCTCGGTCGACGGGCTGGGGATGCAGGTCGCTCCGTAGGTCTCCATCAGGGCTCGCCGATAGGGCTTCTGCTGGTAGCTGACCCGGACCATGTAGACCTTCACCTCGAGGCCGAAGATCGAGCCCGCGAAGGCGAGCGAGGAGCCCCATTGGCCGGCGCCGGTCTCGGTCGACAGCTTCCGGATGCCGGCCTCGCGGTTGTAGAAGGCCTGTGCCACCGCGGTGTTCGGCTTGTGGCTGCCGGCCGGGCTGACGCCCTCGTATTTGTAGAAGATGCGGGCCGGGGTATCGAGCGCGCGCTCGAGCCGCACGGCGCGGTGCAGCGGCGCCGGCCGCCACAGCTTGTAGATCTCGCGCACCGGCTCCGGGATCTCGATCTCGCGCTCGGTCGTCACTTCCTGCCTGATCAGCTCCATCGGGAAGATGGCGGCGAGATCGTCGGGGCCGATCGGCTTGCCCGTGCCGGGATGCAGGACGGGCGGCAGCGGCACCGGCAGGTCGGCTGCGATGTTGTACCAGGCCCGCGGAATGCGGTTCTCGGGCAGCAGAAACTTGTAGGTGTCGGTCATCGTCGGTCTTTCATTATCTCGACTTTTATCTGATCCGGCTGGAGCCTTCGTCCGTCATTCCGGAAGCCGACCGCAGGTCGGCTATCCGGAATCCATAACCCCTGCGTGTGAGTATGGATTCCGGGCTCGCCGCTGCGCGGCGCCCCGGAATGACCGGATCGATGGCCGGTCTCTCGTAGAAAGCGCGATGCTCACCGCGACGGCTTCTTCCAGATGTCGCGCTCCTGCATCAGGGCGACCTGCTTGTCGATCACGTCGCGCTTGTACTCGGCGTGCTTGCCGGGAATCTTGTCCATGTACATGTTCTTCGGATAGACGGGCTTCTCGTAGATGATCTGGGCGAGCTCGGTGCGCACGTCCTTGAGCCAGTTGGTCACCTGCGAGCTCTCGCGGTGGTGGCGCAGCGCCTCGATGTTGACGACGCCGGACACGAAGGTCGAGCCGTTGGTGTCGCGCTGCTTGCCGACGATCTGGCCGCGATAGTCGACGATCATCGACTGGCCGCCGCCGGCATCGATGCCGACCTTGCCCTCGGGATGCAGGTGGTAGCTGCCGATGTTCGGCGCCACGATGTACATGTTGTTTTCCAGCGCCCGCGCGCGGTTGGTGATCTCGAAGAAGTCGTTCTCGGTGAACGGGGCGGGCAGCGACGCCCGGTAGACCACCTCGGCGCCGTTCATGGCGAGCCCGCGGCCGTTCTCCGGATAGCTGCCCTCCATCGCCATCATGATGCCGAGCCGGCCGATCTTGGTGTCGGCCACGGGCCAGAAGGCGTCGAGCGTGCGGCCGTATTTCTCGATCCACCAGTCGTAAATGTCGTGCGGCGACACCGAGCGCTCGACCGGCAGCAGGGCGCCGAGCTTGTAGTGCTGCAGGATGACGGCGCCGTCCGGATCGACGATGAAGCCGATGTTGAAGAAACGGTCCTTCCAGTCGGGATGCCGCGCCTTGGCCTGCGCCATGATGTAGACGTTCCACTCCCGCGCGAGCTTGCCGATCTCGTCGGTCTCGGGGCCCGGAATGTCGATGCAGCAGGTGTTGGCGAAGTCGGCGTGGTCGACGTCCAGCACCTCGTCGTTGAAGCCCATCAGGGCGCCCTCGGGAATGGCGAGGAGGCGCACGGGAATATCGAGGTTGGACAGCCAGAAGGCGGCCTTGGTCAGGCTCTTCAGGTGGTCGATGTTGTTCTTGATGTCGTCGCGGCGGCGAATGCCCCAGAATGTCGGGATCAGCCCGACCGCATTATACGGCTCGATCATGCAATAGTCCCCCTCCGGCCCCGCGCGGGCCGGGTCGATGCTCCGGGCCGGAAACTGCGCTTTTCCAATCCCGGGTGCAAGACGAGGGACCTTACGAACGGCCGATCCTCCGTCGGCGCCTGCATTTTTTGCTTGAATGGCGCGCTTCGGGACGGCTTATCTCGCGGTCTGACTGCACCCCCCACGGATTTCGGGTTCTCGGAGGAGTAGTTGCGATGACCAAAACCGTTTCCATGCTCGCCACCGCGGCGGCCGCGCTGGCGCTCGCCGCGTCGGGCGCCCAGGCACAAGAGAAGCTCAAGGTGGGCCTGATCGCCACCCTGTCGGGTCCGCCGGCCGTGCTCGGCCAGCAGATCCGCAACGGCTTCCAGCTCGCCGTGAAGCAGAAGGGCGGCAAGCTCGGCGGCCGCGAGGTCGAGGTGCTGGTCCAGGACGACGAGCTCAAGCCCGACATCGCGGTCGGCAAGGTCAAGGCCATGGTCGAGCGCGACAAGGTCGACTTCGTGGTCGGGCCGGTGTTCTCGAACATCCTGCAGGCGATCGTGAAGCCGGTCACCGAGGGCGGGACGATCCTGATCAGCCCGAACGCCGGCACCTCGAACTATGCCGGGCGGGACTGCAACCCCAATTTGTTCATCACGTCCTACCAGAACGACCAGATGCACGAGATCTCGGGCAAGTATGCCCAGGACTCCGGCATGAAGACCGCCTTCATCATGGCGCCAAACTACCAAGCCGGAAAGGATTCGCTGGCCGGCTTCAAGCGGTATTTCAAAGGCGAGATCCTCGATGAGGTCTACGTGCCGCTCAACCAGCTCGACTATTCGGCCGAGCTGTCGAAAATCGCCGCCGCGAAACCCCAGGTCGTCTTCGTGTTTCTTCCCGGTGGCATGGGCGTCAACTTCGTGAAGCAGTACCGCCAGGCCGGCCTCGCCGACACCATCCCGGTCTACTCGACCTTCACGGTGGACGAGTCGACCCTGCCGGCCCAGCAGGACGCCGCGCTCGGCTTCTTTGCCGGCTCCAACTGGGCCCCGAACCTCGACAACCCGCAAAACAAGGCCTTCGTCGCCGCCTACGAGCAGGAGTTCGGCGCCGTGCCGGCGACCTATGCGTTCCAGGCCTACGACGCGGCCCTGTTGATCGACAGCGCGCTCACCGCGACCAAGGGCGACACCAAGGACCGCGACGCCCTGCGGGCCGCGCTGAAGAAGGCCGACTTCGTCTCGCTGCGCGGCAGCTTCAAGTACAACACCAACAACTATCCGATCCAGGACTTCTACCTGACCAAGGTCGCCAAGCGGCCGGACGGCAAGTACCAGACCGAGATCGTCAGGAAGGTGTTCGACGACTACGCCGACCCCTACGTCAAGGACTGCAAGATGAAGTGAGGCGAAGGCCTTGCTCCCACCCTCCCCTGGGTTTCGCGGCTTCGCCGCGACGGGAGGGTCGGGGCGCGCGATAGCGCGCACCGGGGTGGGGTGAAGCCCCGAGCGCCGGCTTCGCCGATCACCCCCGCCCACCGCTCTGCGCTGTCGCGCGGACCGGCGACCTCCCCCTCCAGGGGGAGGTGAAAAGGCGCCTCGCACGATCCGAATAATCCATGTCCACCACGCTCCTGATCGTCCAGATCCTCAACGGGCTGCAGCTCGGCGTGCTGCTGTTCCTGATCGCCGCCGGGCTGACGCTGGTGTTCGGGGTGATGGACTTCATCAATCTGGCGCACGGCGTGCAATACATGCTGGGCGCCTATCTGGCGGTCGCCTTCTACGGGCTGACCGGCAGCTTTTTCGCGGCGCTCGTGCTGGCGCTTGCGGCGGCGCTGGTCTTCGGCCTGCTGCTCGAGGTCTTGGTGTTCCGCCATCTCTACGGGCGCGACCACCTCGACCACGTGATCGCGACCTTCGGCATCATCCTGTTCCTCAACAGCGCCGTGAAGCTCGTCTGGGGCGCGGCGCCGCTGTCGCTGCCGGTGCCCGAGGCGCTGTCCGGCTCGGTGGCGCTGGCGCCGGGGCTCCTCTACCCGGTGTGGCGGCTGGTGATCATCGGCAGCGGCCTCGCCGTCGCGCTGCTGCTCTATGTGCTGGTCTCGCGCACCCGCATCGGCATGCTGGTGCGAGCCGGGGCCACCAATGCCGAGATGGTCGGTGCGCTCGGCGTCGACATCCGGCGGCTGTTCTCGCTGGTGTTCGGCTTCGGCGCCATGCTGGCCGGCTTCGCCGGCATCATGATCGCTCCCATTCTCTCGGTCGAGCCCGGCATGGGCGACACCATCCTGATCCTCGCCTTCGTGGTGATCGTGATCGGCGGCATCGGCTCGATCCGCGGCGCCTTCGTGGCGGCCCTGCTGATCGGCCTCGTCGACACGCTCGGCCGCTCGTTCTCGGTCGACATTCTGCGCCTGTTCATGGCGTCGTCGACGGCCCGCACGGTCGGGCCGGCGCTCGCCTCCATGCTGATCTATCTGCTGATGGCCGTGGTCCTGTATGTGCGGCCGACCGGGCTGTTCCCGGCCAAGGGCCGCTGAGATGAAAGCGCCGTCGGCGTCCCCGTCCGCACCGGTGACCTCGCCACCCCGGTCACGTCTCCGCAGCCTGGCGCTGCCGGCCCTGCTGTTCGTCGCGCTGGCGATCCTGCCGCTCGCGGCGCTCGCCGCATCGGCCGGCTACGTGCTCGACCTGTTCACCAGGGTGATGATCTTCTCGGTCGCCGCCCTTTCGGTCGATCTGCTGATCGGCTATGCGGCGCTGGTGACGTTCGGGCAGGCGGCCTTTGTCGGGATCGGCGCCTATGCGGTCGGGATTCTCTCCTCGCACGGCATCACCGACGCGCTCGTCGCGCTGCCGGTGGCGATGACCGCCGCGGGCCTGTTCGCGCTCTTGACCGGCATCGTCTGCCTGCGCACCAAGGGCGTCTACTTCATCATGATCACGCTCGCCTTCGGCCAGATGGCGTTCTTCACGGCGAGCTCGCTCGCCCCCTATGGCGGCGACGACGGCCTGACGCTGGCGGACCGCAACACGCTCGCCGGACTGGCGCTGTTCGGTCGGCCGCTGGTCTTCTACTATGTCGTCCTCGCCGTGCTGATCGCCAGCTACGCGCTGTGCCGCTCGCTGGTCGCCTCGCGCTTCGGCCGGGTCTTGCGCGGCACCAAAGAGAACGCCTTGCGGATGACCACGCTGGGCTTCCGGGTCTACCGCTTCCAGCTCGTCGCCTATGTGATCGCCGGCATGCTGAGCGGGCTCGCCGGCTTCCTGCTCGCCAACGCGACCGAGTTCGTCAGCCCCGCCTACATGTCCTGGCAGCGCTCCGGCGAGCTGATCATCATGGTGCTGCTCGGCGGCATCGGCACGCTGCACGGCGCGATCGTCGGCGCCGCGGCGTTCCTGCTGCTGGAGGAGTGGCTGGCCGGTTTCACCGAGCACTGGAAGATGATTTTTGGGCCGCTGCTGGTGCTGGTCGTGGTGTTCGTGCGTGGCGGCCTGATCGGCATCGCGGCCGCGCTCGGCCGTGCCGTTGCCCGGAGGTTCGGCCGTGGCTGAGCCGGTGCTCGCTCTCAGAGACGTGCGCAAGCAGTTCGGCGGCCTGGTGGTCAGCGACAACGTCACGTTTTCGGTGGCGCCCGGCGAGCTGCATGCCATCATCGGCCCGAACGGGGCCGGCAAGACGACGCTGATCAACCAGATCTCGGGCGTGCTCATGCCCGACTCGGGCACGATCCTGTTCGGCGGCCGCGACATCACCCGTCTCGGGCCGCCCGAGCGCGCCCGGCTCGGGCTCGCCCGCTCGTTCCAGATCACCTCGGTGCTGCCCGGCTTCTCGGCGCTGGAGAACGTCGCGCTCGCCGTGCAGGCGCGCTCCGGCTCGAGCTTCCGCTTCTTCGGGGACGCTGCCGGCGAGACGGCCCTGAACGAGCCGGCGCTCGCCGCGCTCGCCGAGGTCGGTCTCGCCGACCGCGCCGAAGTCCCGGCCGGCCATCTCGCCCACGGCGAGAAGCGGGCGCTCGAGCTGGCGATGGCGCTGGTCACCGAGCCGAAGCTCTTGCTGCTCGACGAGCCGATGGCCGGCACCGGCCGCGAGGAGACGGCGCGGCTGATCGGCGTGCTGCGCCGCCTCAAGGGCCGCTTCGCCATGATGCTGGTCGAGCACGACATGACCGCCGTGTTCGCGCTCGCCGACCGCATCTCGGTGCTGATCTACGGCCGGATCATGATCAGCGGGACGCCCGACGAGGTGCGCGAGGATCCGCAGGTGGTCGCTGCGTATCTCGGCGACGAGCTGGAGTGACGGCGCGATGAGGGAGCGCCATTCACCGTCATTCCGGGGCGCGAACCGCAGGTTCGCGAGCCCGGAATCCATAGCCCCGGCGCCGGTGGCTCACGACAGACAGGGCGTATGGGTCCCGGGCTCGGCGCTGTCGCGCCGCCCCGGGACGACCGGAGAAGGCCCATGCTGACGATCGAGAACCTGCAGGCGGGATACGGGGAGACCCCGGTGCTGTTCGACATCGGCTTCGCCATCGGGACCGGCGAGGTGGTGACCCTGCTGGGCCGCAACGGCATGGGCAAGACCACCACGATCCGGGCCCTGATGGGGCTGGTGCGGCCGACCGGCGGCACGCTGGTGTTCGACGGCCGAGCGCTGACCGGCCTGCCGTCCTACCGGATCGCCCAGCTCGGCCTCGGGCTGGTGCCGGAGGGCCGGCAGGTGTTTCCGACTCTCACGGTGCGCGAGAACCTGGTGGCGACCGCCGCGGCCCGCTTCGGCGAGCGTTGGACGCTCGACCGGGTCTACGCGTTCTTCCCGCGGCTCGCCGAGCGGCGTGGCCATCTCGGCAGCCAGCTCTCCGGCGGCGAGCAGCAGATGCTGGCGATCGGCCGCGCGCTGATGACCAATCCCAAGCTCCTGATCCTGGACGAGGCGACCGAGGGGCTGGCGCCGCTGATCCGCGCCGAGATCTGGGCGTGCCTCAAGCGCCTGAGGGGCGAGGGCCAGGCCATCCTGCTGGTCGACAAGCACCTCGATGCGATGACCAAGCTCGCCGACCGCCATGTCGTGCTGGAGAAGGGCCATGTGGTGTGGTCGGGCTCGTCGGCGGCGCTTGCCGCCGACCCGACCGTGCGCCAGCGCTGGCTGCAGGTGTGATCCGCGTGGCCCGGGTGTCTGCCGCAGGTGCGAACAATGCTGTATGGTCGTCGGGCGGCGGTGCTGCTCCTCCGCGGACGAGGCTATGGAAGCGACCCTGAGCAAGAGCATTTCGCCGAAGCGGCCCACCGGCCCCCGCGACCCGGTGCGCACCCGCGCCGCCATCCTCGACGCCGCCACCGAGGAGTTCAACGGCAAGGGCCTCAACGGCGCCCGCGTCGACACGATCGCCAAGCGGTCGGGCGTCAACAAGCGGATGATCTATCACTATTTCGGCGGCAAGGAGGGTCTCTATCTCGCCGTCCTGGAGGAGACCTATTCGGCGATCCGGCAGGCCGAGGGCGACCTCCATCTCGGCGACCGCGATCCGATCGAGGCGATCCGCGAATTGGTGCGCTTCACCTGGCGCTACTTCATCCAGCACCCGGAATTCTTGAGCCTGCTCGGCACCGAGAATCTGCACCGCGCCCGCTATCTCCGCCAGTCCGCGCGCATCCGCGACCTGCACTTCCCCTTGGTCGCGACGCTGTCGCATCAGCTCGATCGTGGCGCCGCCATAGGGCTGATCCGGCCCGGCATCGACCCCGTGCAGCTCTACATCACCATCGCGTCGTTGGGGTTCTTCTACCTGTCCAACCGCTACACGCTCGCCACCATCTTCGGCCGCAGCATGGACGATCCCGACAGCCTCGATGCCCGCGGCCGACATATCGAGGCGGTCGTTCTGTCCTACCTGAAGCCGTGAGGGCCACGGTCTCGCCGTGACGCTCCAGAATTCTGCCGGCAGCCCTGCGATTGCCGAACATTTCCGCCGGCGCGGGAACGTGCGGGCTTGGGACGCCGGCTGCCTTTAGGGGCTGCTGCCCTACATCCGCAACAGCCGCTTGGCGTTGCCGCCGAGGATCTTCTGCTTGTCGGCCTCGCACAGCGGCACGCCCGCCATCCAGTCGACCGCGGGGCGGTTGTCGACGAAGGGCCAGTCCACGGCGAACAGGATGCGCTCGACCCCGAGCTCCATCACGCAGCACATCAGGGCCGGCGTGGAGAAAAAGCCGCTCGTCGTCACCGAGATGTTGTGGCTGAAGATCTCGCGGAAGGCGATGCGCTTCTGGCCCGGCCGGGCGAGCGAGCTCTCGATCCGCCACAGCAGGAACGGCAGCGTCTCGCCGAGATGGCCGAGGACGACCTGCAGGCCCGGATAGGCGTCGAACGCGCCGCTCAGGATCAGCCGTAGCGCCGTCGTCGCGGTTTCCACCGTGAATCCCCAGGCGGGCCGCACGACGGTCGGGAAGTCGGCCGCGTAGTCGTCGTAATAGGCCGACGTCACGGCCGGATGCGGCAGCGATGGATGCAGGTAGATCGGCACGCCGAGCAGCGCGGCGCGCTCGTAGATCGGCCAGAACCGCTTGTCGTCGAGGAAGACGCCGTGCGCCATGCCGTGCAGCATGGCCCCCTTGAAGCCGAGCTTCTCGACGCAGCGCTCGAGCTCGTCGGCGGCGGCGACCGGATCGGCGGTCGGCAGCGCCGCAAAGCCGGCGAAGCGGCCGGGGTGGGCGTGGATCGCCGCGTGCAGGCGGTCGTTGACACGTCGGGTCAGCGTCACGGCGACGTCGGCCCCCATCTTCTGGGCCGAGGGCGCGCCGTGCGAGAGCACCTGGATGTCGATGCCGGCGGCGTCCATCTCGGCGATCCGCCGCGCCCCGAGCTCGCCGAGCTTGTCGGCCAGCGGGCCGGGCCGTGCCGCCTCCGATCCGGTGAACAGCGCCGCCATCTCGGCGTCCCAGTAGTGCTCCTCGACGGCGATCACCGGATACGGCTTGTCCGACATGCGTGGGTTTGTCCTTTGGTCGGTGGGGTCGGCGCCGCGGCGGGGAAACGTCCGCCGCGGCGTCGGCGATGTGGGCTCAGCGCACCGTCTTGCGGGCGATCACCAGATTGTCGAACACCAGGTTCGACGACCAGATCCAGCGGGCGCCCTCGAACAGCTCGGGATAGCGCGTGTAGGCCGGCAGCGCCGTCACGCCGATGTCCGTGTCGGTGTACTCGTAGGCACGCGGCCACTTGGAATCGTCGAACGCCTTGCCCTGCCAGCCGTCCGGAATCTTGTAGTGGACGGCGTAGCAGGAGTCGGCGCAGGGCGGCTTCTTGGCGACCGGGTGGACGCGGCCGAGCTTGGTGGTGTCGTGCACGTTGCCCATCTCCACCACCTCGTCGGGCGTGTTGAGCGGGGCGATGTAGAAGGTCTGCGCCTTCCAGGTCGAGTCCGTCACGGTGCCGTCGGAGAAGCGGGCGATCAGCCCGCCGTCGCCGGGATGGCGCGGATTGCCGCCGAACAGCTCCATGCCGATGCCGAGCTGCTCGTCCCAGTCGACCAGCAGAAACGCCATCGTGTAGGGCTTCTTGACCTTGAACTTCACGATGGCGGAGTTGAACGGCGTGTACGGCGTGTGGTCGACCGCGATCAGCTTGCCGTTGACGTAGAGTTCGAAATAATTGTCGGCGACCACATAGCCGGTGACGACCTCGCCGTCGGGATCGACCTCGACGGCCGGCACCTTGGAGGCGTCGACATCCTTGGCGGTCGCCGGCGTCACCTGGGTGCACTCGTTATAGAGGTCGGCGGCGATCGGTCCCTTCCCGTACTGGACCTCGGCCGGCACCGTGATCACGGTGCCGTCGGTCGCCGTGATGGTTCCGACCGCGCTGACCCGGTGATTCGAGACCGTCACGGGACATTTGTAGAAATTCTCGACCGTCACCTTGGCCAGCCCCTGGGTGATCATCCGGCCGCCGGGCGCCGGCCCGGCCGCCGCCGGGGCGGCAGCCGACGGCGCTGGCGCCGACGGGGCAGGGGCGGGTGCGGGGGACGACTGGGCGTGCGCCGCGGTCGCCGCGGCGCCGGCGACCGCGAGCGCCAGGCCGGTGGTGCGGACGCAATTCGGGATTCGGGTGGTCATGCGTTTCTCTCCCCAGAGACGAATTTTTTGTTTGAAGGGCATTGCGGGTCGGACGCGGCGATTGTGCATGGCCGGACCGCGGGCGCAACGGGAATACCGCCGGACAGGAACGTGGGGCCGCGAATCGCAGGGACCTCGAGAGGAGGGAAGGGGAGCGGCCGCGCGTGAGCGGCAGGCCGACGGTCGTGGCGCGTCCGATCCGCCGCGGCGCGTCCGCAGCCCGGCGCAGAAACCGTTATCCCATTCCAGGAATTCAGAGACTCAGGAAATTGGTGGAGCCAAGGGGAGTCGAACCCCTGACCTCTTGAATGCCATTCAAGCGCTCTCCCAACTGAGCTATGGCCCCACACGCGGCACGGTCTTGGGACTCCGTGCCGGACGTTCTCTAGGCTTTGCGACCGTCCGGTTCAAGGCCCGGCGCGATCAGGCCCGCCCTGAAACCACACTTTGCGGACGATCTCAAGTCTCCTCCTCGTCCTCGATGTCGCCACCGAGGATTTCCGCCACGTCGGTGTCCTCTTCCTCGTCCTCGGCGATGAAGGCGGCGTCGTCCAGGCTCTCGTCGATCTCGACATCGTCCTCGACGTCGGCGATATCCTCGCCGCCCGCGGTCTTCTTGCCGCCCGAGGCCTCCGCATCGGCCTCCTCGAGCGAGACGAACTCGGCTTCGTTGGTCTCGGGCAGCTCAGCTTCCTGCACCACATGCCGGCTCGCCGCCGCCTCGGAGCGGCCGCCGCGCGGCGCCACGGGAACCACGACCTCGTACACGGTGCCGCATTTCGGGCAGGTGATCGGATCCTTGGCGAGGTCGTAGAACTTTGCGCCACAGGAGGCGCAGAGACGTTTCGTACCGAGCTCGGGTTTTGCCACGGTCGGAAATCCTTGCAGCATCGTTCGGAAAAACGGACCATCCCCTTGGCGACTTGCTGGTCCGGTGTCAATAGCGTCGGCACAGGCGGCCGGCGTCCAATTCGATTGGCGCGGGGCCGTCTCGGGGACATCACCGCCATCCCGGCACAGCGCGCCATATGGGGCGGTGCCGGGCCGAGTGGAAGAGGTCGCCTAAGATTCCGATGGGCGCCGGCGCTGATCCCCGATAAGGACATCCCCGTTTTCGAACCGGTTCTTCCGCGAACGGGGCACTGCCATGTCGTCGACCGCCGGACACGTCATGCCGCTGACCGCCCGCGGCGCCCGCCCGCTCGCCGGGCGTATCCGCGTGCCGGGCGACAAGTCGATCTCGCACCGGGCCCTGATTCTGGGGGCCCTGGCGGTCGGTCGCACCACCGTGATGGGGCTCCTCGAGGGCGAGGACGTGCTCGCCACCGCGCAGGCGATGCGGCTGCTCGGTGCCACCGTGACGCGCACCGGCCCGGGCGCCTGGACCGTCGAGGGGGTCGGGGTCGGCGGCTTCGCGGCGCCGCCCGAGACGCTCGACTTCGGCAATTCCGGCACGGGCTGCCGGCTGGTGATGGGCGCGGTCGCCGGCGCGCCCGTGACAGCCATGTTCGACGGCGACGCCTCGCTGCGGCGGCGGCCGATGCGGCGCATCCTCGAGCCGCTGCTGCGCATGGGCGCGACGGTCGTGCAGGCCGTCGAGGGCGACCGCCTGCCCGTGATGCTCGCCGGCGCCCGCGATCCGATCCCGATCGAGTACGCGACGCCGGTGCCGTCCGCCCAGGTGAAGTCCGCCGTGCTGCTCGCCGGCCTCTCGGCACCCGGCCATACGGTCGTGGTGGAGACCGAAGCCACCCGCGACCACACGGAAAAAATGCTGGCGCATTTCGGGGCCGACGTGACCGTCGTGCAGGAGGGGCCGCACGGCCGCCGCATCACCCTGGTCGGCCGGCCGGAGCTGCGCGCCGCGTCCGTGGTGGTGCCGTCCGACCCGTCCTCGGCGGCCTTCCCGCTGGTCGCCGCTCTGCTGGTGCCTGGTTCGGATGTTTTTCTGGCAAACGTGATGACCAATCCGTTGCGCACCGGCCTGATCGCCACGCTGCGCGAGATGGGCGCGCGAATCGAGGAGGTCGGGGCCCGCCAGGACGGCGGCGAGGCGATGGCGGATCTGCGGGTACGCGCCTCCGCGCTCTCCGGCGTCGAGGTGCCGCCGGACCGCGCGCCCGCCATGATCGACGAGTACCCGGTGCTGGCGGTCGCTGCGGCGTTTGCCCGCGGCACGACGGTGATGCGCGGCCTGAAGGAGCTGCGGGTGAAGGAATCGGACCGGCTCGCCGCCACGGCCGACCTTTTGCGCGCCAACGGCGTCGCGGTGGACATCCAGGGCGACGACATGATCGTCGAGGGGCAGGGCGCGGGACGCGGATTGCCGCCGGGCGGCGGCCTCGTCGCCACCCATATGGATCACCGCATCGCCATGTCGGCCCTGGTGATGGGGCTGGCGACCGAAAAGCCGGTCGCAGTCGACGACGCCGCCTTCATCGCGACGAGCTTTCCCGGCTTCGTCGAGACCATGCGGGGGCTCGGCGCCGACATCGGGTAGAGCGGGCCTGTAGCCTGGATGCGCGAAGCGCATCCGGGAAGACCCGGGTTTCGTTGCACTCAACCCGGGCTACGGGTCGCTACACGGCTCACCGCGGCCGGACGCCCGATCGCACCGGCGACGGCACGGCCCGCCCGCCGCCGTTCGGGGACGCGGTCGTGGCCGCATCGCGATAAATATCCGCCCGGGTCGGCGGCAGGCCGGCGGGGCCGCGGCGGCGCTTGGAGGCAAGCGTCTGGTAGAGGCCGACCGTGTTGCGCTCGAAGGCGATGGCGCAGGCGGCGAGGTACGCGATCCACATCCGAGTCTTGACGGCGCCGACCTCGGCCACCGCGGCCGCCTCGTTGGCGAGCAGGCGGTCGTGCCACAGCCGGCAGGTCCGCCAGTAGTGCTCGCGGAGCTGCTCGACGTCGTGCACCTCGAAGCCGTGCCGCTCCAGCATCGTCACGGTGTTGCCGATGTGGTCGAGCTCGCCGCCCGGGAAGATGTACTTGGTCAGCAGCGCGAACTCGGGCCGCTTGCGGCGGAAGGTCTTGTCGTCGCGCTTGGCCGGCCTTGTGATGGCGTGATGCAGGAACAGCCCGCCCGGCGCCAGCACGCGCTGCACCGTGTCGTAATAGGTCGGGTAGTTGTCGATCCCGATATGCTCCTGGATGCCGATCGCCGCGACCTTGTCGTACTGCCCGTCGACCGTCGAATAGTCGCGCAGCTCGATCTTGACGCGATCCTCGAGCCCGAGGCGGCGCGCCTTCTCCTGGCCCCAGGCGACCTGCTGCTCGGACAGGGTGACGCCGTGCGCCGTGACGCCGTAGTGCTGCGCCGCATAGCACGACAGCGCCCCCCAGCCGCAGCCGACGTCGAGCAGCCGGTCCCCCGGCTTCAGCCGCAGCTTGCGGCAGATGTGCTCCAGCTTGTCGCGCTGGATGGTGTCGACGTCGTTGTCCCAGTCGGTGCAGTAGCCGCAGGTGTAGACCATCTCGCGGTCGAGCCAGAGCGCGTAGAAGGCGTTCGACACGTCGTAGTGATAGGCGATGTTCTGCTTGTTCTCGGACGGGGCGCCGCTGCTCGGCCGTTCGCTCGGCTGTGCCTCCAGCGGCCATGGGCCGCCGCGCGACACGAACAGGAATTTCGCCGCGGTCCTGAGCGTCAATGGCTTGTCGAGGGTCTTGAGAAAATCCTTGGTGCGCACCCGCGGGCGTTGCTTCACCAGGTCGAAGATGGTGCCGTCGACCAGCGCGATGCGCCCCGCCGCCCACAGATTGGCCAGCGTGTCGAGCTTCGGCCGCCGGATCAGCGCGGCGATCACGCCCTCGTCGGCGAGGGCGACCGCCAGCGCGCCGTCGGGATAGTCGGCCGGCACCCGCGAGCCGTCCCACAGCCGGAAGCCCAGGTCGATGGCGAGCCGCTCGCGCGCATGGGCGAGGAGCTGCTTGAGGCTGTCGAGGCGTCGCTGGGCTGCGTCCATGAAGGTTCTCCCCGCGTGCCCGGCCGCTGCGGCCGGGGCGCCGGGGATATTGCAGAAGTCCGCCCGTCATGGAATAGGCTGCCGCCCCGAACCGGCCGTCAGGCCGACACGCAGCGAAGCACATGATCATCGCCATCGACGGGCCGGCGGCCTCCGGCAAGGGCACGCTCGGCAAGCGCCTCGCGGCCCATTACGGGCTCCGCCATCTCGACACCGGCCTTCTCTACCGGGCGGTCGCCCATGCCGTGATGTCGGCCGGCCATCCGCCGCAGGATCGCGTCCGCGCCGCCGCGGCGGCGATGGCCATCGACCCGGCCGGCTTCGACGAGGCCGCGCTCAAGAGTCAGGCGGTCGGCGAGGGCTCGTCGATCGTCTCGGCGTTTCCGGAGGTGCGGGCGGCGCTGTTCAACCTGCAGCAGGAGTTCGCCGCGGTGCCGCCCGGCGCCGTGCTGGACGGGCGCGACATCGGCACGGTGATCTGCCCGCATGCCGACGTGAAGATCTTCGTCACGGCCTCGCCGGAGGCGCGGGCGCACCGCCGCTGGCTGGAGTTTTCGGGCCGCGGCGTGACCGTCGACGAGGCCGAGGTGCTCGAAGACATCCGGCGGCGCGACGAGCGCGATTCCGGCCGGGCGGTGGCGCCGCTGGTGGCGGCCGTGGACGCCCATGTGCTCGACACCACGGAGCTGGACGTGGAGGGCTCGGTCGCCGCCGCCATCGCCATCGTCGAGGCGAAGCGGACCCCGTAGCCCGGATGCGCCCAGCGCATCCGGGAAAGATCCCGGGTCTCGTTGCACTCGACCCGGGCTACGAGGGCCGCGGCCCGCGCCTACTCCACCTCTTCGGTGATCACCGTGAATCCGGCGAGATCCGCCCGTCCGAACGAGGTCGAGAGCGCGACGTCGGTGGCGTCGCGGCCGCGCGCCATCAGGATGCGGCCGATCCGCGGGGCGTTGTGGCGGGCGTCGAACGTGTACCAGCGGCCGCCCAGATACGCCTCGAACCACGCGGAAAAATCCATCGGCTGCGGGTCCGGCGGCACGCCGATGTCGCCCAGATAGCCGGTGCAGTAGCGCGCCGGGATGTTCATGCAGCGGCAGAACGTGATGGCGAGATGGGCGAAGTCGCGGCAGACGCCGCGCTGCTCGGCATTGCCCTCGGCCGCCGTGCGGGTGGCGCGCGCATGCGAGTAGCCGAAGGTGAGGTGATCGTTGACGTAGTCGCAGATCGCCTGGACCCGGCCCCAGCCCAGCGGTGCGGTGCCGAAGCGCGACCACGCTTCCTCGGCTAGGTGCTCGGTGTCGCAATAGCGGCTGCCGAGCAGATAGACGAGCGTGTCGGCAGGGAGGTCCTGGACGGGGATTTGCGGCGCAGAGGGCGCGACCTCGTCGGGGTCGCCCGAGTCGCGCACGACGAAATCGGCCGTCATCCGCACCCGTCCGGCCGGCGCCGTGATGCGGGTGCAGACATTGCCGAACTGGTCGAAATAGGTCCGCGGGGCGAGCGGCGGTTCGAACGTCATGCCCTGCGGGCCGAGCAGGTCGCCCTCGCGCGATGGATGCACCGAGAGCATGAGGATCATCGGGGTCGGCTGCGGGCAGTCGAAGGCGATGTCGTAGCCGGCACGGATTTTCACGCGGTGCGGTCTCCGGTTTCGGGGGTCGTCGCGGTCGTCCAACCGAGGAAAAGCAAGCCGGATGCCAATCCCTGGACACCGCCGAAGTTCCAGGGGGGCTCAATCTCCCGGGCCGTCCTCCGAGGTGACCTGGACGTCGACCGTCATGCCGCGCTCGTCGGTCGGGGTGCCCCGGAATGTGCCGCTCAGCGGCACCGCCTGGGCCGGCGTACGGGCGACCGCGACCCGGATCAGGTCGCGATTGCCGATGATGCCGTTGGTCGGGTCGAACTCCACCCAGCCGGCGCCCGGGATGTAGACTTGGCACCAGGCATGGGTCGAGCCGCCGCCGAGATGGCTCGTTCCGTCGTGGGTCGGGACGTAGAGATAGCCCGACACGAAGCGCGCCGCGAGGCCGAGCGAGCGCACTGCCTCGATCATGAACAGCGCGAAGTCGCGGCAGGTGCCCCGTCCGAGACGCAGCGTGGTGAGCGGCCCCTGGGTGCCGGTCTCGGTGCGGCGGTTGTAGGCGAAGCTCTCGCCGACCGCAGTGGTCAGCGTCATCAGCAGCCGGCCCGTCGCGGTCTCCTGGCCGGGTCCGAGAAAGCGTCGCGCCCACCGTGCCAGCTCGCCCTCGGGATCGGGATGCTGGCGGGCCATGAAGGGCGCCAGGTCGGGCAGCTCGTCCTCCGCATAGGAGAACGGGTAGGTTTTGGCGAAGTCCTCGCTCTCGAACCCGATCGGATCGGGGAAGTGGTCGACCTCGATGCGGCTCTCGAAGGTCAGCTCGTCGGCCATGGCGTCGAAGCGGGCGAGCGCGACGGCGTTGCCGAAGGCGTCGTGGACCCAGCGCAGGCCGCTCGGTTTCGGCATGATGCGCAGCGACGAGCCGAGCAGGCGCTGGTCATAGGAGTCGCGCGGGCGGAACATCATCCGATGCTCACCGAAGGCGACCGGCCGGCCGTACCGGTAGGTCGTCACGTGGCGCACCTTCAGGATGGTCATATTCGAACCACTCTCTCTTTGGTTGTGGCTCGCCGGTTCCCGGCTGTCCCGCCGGTGCCCAGGGGTGGGACGCCTGTCCGCACTGCCGCCGACGCCGGGCTTCGCCTCGCAATTTAACGCCTTCGCGGCGGATTGCGACGGCCTTCGCGCCCTTGCCCGCGACCCGGCCGATACGGTATAGACGCGGCAGTCCGGGCTGCCGACAACCTCGAAGCCGCCTGAGCGAAACGCACGAGACCCGACCTGTCCGGAGCCGTTCTCCGGACCAGGGCGGTGTCGGGCGTTTTAACGGATCGCCTCCCTTTGCCGGGACCGATCCGGCTCCCGCAGCCCCTTGGTCGGCTGCGGCACCCGGGCCCAGCACTCGTCCCGACCGCTCGGTTGATCGGGCCGGCCCGCCGCTTTGCGGCGGCAGCCGAAGGCTACGGGGCCTTCGGCCCGAGCGGTCAACGGACGTTTCGTCAACACCAGCCCGCCGGCTGTCCCGTCAGGAGAATTCATGGCTCAGACCGCTCACGCCACGCACGCCGCCGTACCGCCTATGCGCGAAGACTTCGCGGCCATGCTCGAGGAATCCTTCACCCAGGGCAACCTGCACGAAGGCACCGTCATCAAGGGAACAGTCGTCGCGATCGAGAAGGACCTCGCGGTCATCGACGTCGGGCTGAAGACCGAAGGTCGGGTTCCGGTCAAAGAGTTCGCGACACCCGGACGGCAGAACGAGATCAAGGTCGGCGACATCGTCGAAGTCTATCTGGAGCGCGTCGAGAACGCGCTCGGCGAGGCGGTGCTGTCGCGCGACAAGGCGCGGCGCGAGGAGAGCTGGGGCAAGCTCGAGCGCGCCTTCCAGAACAACGAGAAGGTCTCGGGCGTCATCTTCAACCAGGTCAAGGGCGGCTTCACGGTCGACCTCGACGGCGCCGTGGCGTTCCTGCCCCGTAGCCAGGTGGACATCCGCCCGATCCGCGACGTCACCCCGCTGATGAACGTTCCGCAGCAGTTCCAGATCCTCAAGATGGATCGGCGCCGCGGCAACATCGTGGTGTCGCGCCGCACCGTGCTGGAAGAGACCCGCGCCGAGCAGCGTCAGGAGCTCGTCCAGAACCTCGAAGAGGGGCAGGTGATCGACGGCGTGGTCAAGAACATCACCGATTACGGTGCGTTCGTCGACCTCGGCGGCATCGACGGCCTGCTGCACGTGACCGACATCGCCTGGCGGCGGGTGAATCACCCGTCCGAGGTCTTGAACATCGGCCAGCAGGTCAAGGTCAAGATCATCAAGATCAACCACGAGACCCACCGCATCTCGCTCGGCATGAAGCAGCTTCAGGCCGATCCGTGGCAGGGCATCGAGGCGAAGTACCCGGTCCACACGCGGCTCAACGGCCGCGTCACCAACATCACGGACTACGGTGCGTTCGTCGAGCTCGAGCCGGGCATCGAGGGCCTCATCCACGTCTCCGAGATGTCGTGGACCAAGAAGAACGTCCACCCGGGCAAGATCGTCTCCACCTCCCAGGAGGTCGAGGTGCAGGTGCTCGAGGTCGATCCGGTCAAGCGGCGCATCTCGCTCGGCCTCAAGCAGACCATGCGCAACCCGTGGGAGGTCTTCGTCGAGAAGTACCCGCCCGGCTCGGTGGTCGAGGGCGAGGTCAAGAACAAGACCGAGTTCGGCCTGTTCCTCGGGCTCGACGGCGACGTGGACGGCATGGTCCATCTCTCCGACCTCGACTGGAAGCGTCCGGGCGAACAGGTCATCGAGGAGTTCAAGAAGGGCGACCAGGTCCGCGCCCAGGTGCTCGACGTCGACGTCGAGAAGGAGCGCATCTCGCTCGGCATCAAGCAGCTCGAGGGCGACCCCTTCGCCGAGGCCGGCGACGTCCGCAAGGGCGCCGTGGTGACGGGCGAGGTGGTCGAGGTGAAGGAAGGCGGCATCGACGTGAAGATCGTCGGCACCGACCTCGTCGCCTTCATCAAGCGCAACGAGCTCGCGCGCGACCGCTCCGAGCAGCGCCCCGACCGCTTTGCGGTCGGCCAGAAGGTGGATGCCCGCGTCACCCAGTTCGACCGCAAGTCGCACAAGGTGCAGGTGTCCATCAAGGCGCTCGAGGTGGCCGAGGAGAAGGAGGCGATCGCCCAGTACGGCTCGTCCGACTCCGGCGCGACGCTCGGCGACATTCTCGGCACCGCGCTCAAGCGCGCCAACGAGAAGAAGGACTGACGGCCCGCCCGGCCCGGGCGTGCCCCGGGCCGTTCAGCCGAACGTGTAGGAACCGGCCGCGAAAGCGGCCGGTTTGCCTTTTCACCGCCGGATTCGTGGCCGATGGCGGATACCCCCGGGCGGATGCCGGACCGCCCTGCTGCCGAGGAGCCGACCGATGTCGCTCGACGCCGATTCCCTCGTCGACCGTCGCCGCATGCGGCGCAAGCTGACCTTCTGGCGCGTGCTGGCCGTGCTGGTCGCGGTGGTCGGCATCGTCGCCGTGGGGGCCGCCCTGCGGGGACGCTCCGAGCTCGGCTTCGGCGAGCCGGTTTCGGCCCAGATCGCCCGGATCGGTATCCGCGGCATCATCCGCAACGATCAGGAGCGGGTCGAGGCGCTGGACCGGCTCGGCAAGTCGCGGGCCGCCCGCGCCGTGATCGTCCATATCGACAGCCCCGGCGGCACCACGGCCGGCTCCGAGCAGCTCCATACGGCGCTGCGCCGGCTCGCCGCCAAGAAGCCGACCGTCATCGTGGTCGACGGCATGGCCGCCTCGGGCGGCTACATCGCCGCCATGGCGGGCGAGCACATCGTGGCGCAGGGCAACTCGATCGTCGGCTCGATCGGGGTGCTGTTCCAATATCCGAACGTCACCGACCTCCTGAAGACCATCGGGGTCAAGGTCGAGGAGGTGAAGTCCTCGCCCCTCAAGGCGGCGCCCAACGGCTTCGAGCCGACCAGCCCCGAGGTGCGGGCTGCGATCGCCTCCCTGGTCGCCGACTCCTACGATTGGTTCCGGGCCATGGTGCGCGAGCGCCGCAGCATCGACGGCGAGCTCCTGGCCAAGGTGACGGACGGCCGCGTGTTCACGGGCCGCCAGGGCATCGAGTTCAAGCTGGTCGACGAGATCGGGACCGAGGAGCAGGCGGTCGAGTGGCTCGCCAAGGCCAAGGGGATCGACGCCAAGCTGCCCGTCAAGGACTGGGATCTCAAGGCCCAGTTCGGCGACCTGTCGTTCATCCACCTCGGTAGCGCGGCGGTGCTCGAGGCGGTCGGGCTCGGCCGGATCGCCCGGACCCTCGCGGACACGGGGACAATCCAATCTTTAGAACGCCTTAATCTTGACGGTCTGCTGGCGCTTTGGCACCCTGCGGCGTCGGACTGAGCGACGGCTCGACAGCCGGACGGCCACCGGGCGCCTTCGGCGGCGACTCGATCGCGAGACCTCGATCCGAAACGGTGGATCGGCGGGCTCGATCAGAGTATGTCGCAGGTGGCACTGTGATCGCAGGTGGGTTTGTGATCTCGTCGCTGATCGGCGGAAACGACAGATGATCAAATCGGAACTGGTCCAGCGCATAGCGGCGCAGAACCCGCATCTTTACCAGCGGGACGTCGAGAACATCGTCAACGCGATCCTCAACGAGATCACGGCGGCGCTCGCCCGCGGCGATCGCGTCGAGCTGCGCGGCTTCGGCGCCTTCTCGGTCAAGGAGCGACCGGCCCGCACGGGGCGCAACCCGCGCACCGGGCAGCATGTCGATGTCGACCAGAAATGCGTGCCGTTCTTCAAGACCGGCAAGGAGATGCGCGAGCGGCTGAATCGCCCCGAACCGCAGGCCTGAGGGCCCGCCGATTGACCGAAAGTGTTTTCAAATGATCCGTAAAATCATCGCCGTCCTGATTCTCGTGCCGTTGATGATCGCCATCGTGGCGCTCGCGCTGGTCAACCGGCACGGCGTGCCGATCTCGCTCGACCCGTTCAGCGCCGGCGATCTCACCAACGCCGTGCAGGTGCCGCTGTTCGTGCTGGTGTTCGGCCTCGTCGCCGGCGGCGTCTTCGTCGGCGGGGTCGCGGCCTGGCTCGGCCAGGGCAAGTGGCGCCGCGCCGCCCGTCGCGCCGAGTGGGAGCTCGGCTCCGCCCGGGCCGAGAATGTCGAGCTCAAGCAGCGCCTCGCCGACGCCGAGGACGAGGGCCGCCGCTGGCCGCCCCGCGCCCTGCAGCGCCCGGCTGCGTGAGGCGGGGGAAGGCAGTCGCGAGGCGCTTCGGCGTCATGCGAGAGCGATCGAGGAGAGGGTCCCGATCAGGTTCGTCGGCATCCTTCCGGCCGGGAGCATCGGTCATGTCTTCGATTCCGATGCGATCGAGCTGCTCGCCGAGAAGCGCCCTGGCCTGAGCCTTCTCGATCTGGCCCAGGCGGAGGTCGATCTCAGTGATCGACTCGGCTGCACGGTCGGCATCGTCCTCGTGAGCGGATTGAGGGGGCGGGAGGTCGAAGATTTTCCCGTTCTTGCAGAGCCCCTTTAAGCGTTCCACCCACTGGCCCGTCATGCCCGCGCGCGTCGCGGGCATCCACGTCTTGCAGAGAACGCCGAGAACATAGACGTGGATGGCCGGGACGAGCCCGGCCATGACGCAGACCCGAGATCGGCTCGTGACGCCATCACCATGACCCTCCTGGTCAAAATCTGCGGGCTGAAGACCCACGAGGCGCTGGACGCGACGATCGCGGCCGGGGCCGACATGGCCGGCTTCGTGGTGTTTCCGCCGTCGCCCCGGCACCTCGACCCGGCGGGCGGGCGGGACCTTGTGACGCGTGCCAAGGGCAAGCTCCTGACCGTCGCCCTCACGGTCGATGCCACCGACGCTCTCCTCTCCGAGATCGTCGAGGTCCTGGCGCCGGACCTGCTGCAACTGCACGGCAAGGAGAGCCCCGAGCGGGTTGCGGCCGTGCGGGCGCGGTTCGGTCGGCCGGTCATCAAGGCACTTGCCGTCGCCGAGGCGGCGGATCTCGCTGCCGTTCCGGGCTATGCGGCGGTCGCCGACCGGATCCTGTTCGACGCACGTGCCCCGAAGGGCGCCACCCGGCCGGGCGGCCTGGGAAAAGCCTTCGACTGGCGGCTCCTGCAAAACCTCGATCCGGGCCTGTCCTACATGCTGTCCGGCGGGCTCGACCCACAGAATGTCGCCGAGGCCCTGCGGATCACCCGGGCGCCGGCCGTCGACGTCTCGTCCGGGGTCGAGCGGGCGCCGGGCGAGAAGGACCCCCGAAAGATCGCCGATTTCGTCCAGGCCGCCCGGGCCGCCTGGGCCGGCGCGACGGCCTTGCCTCTCCCCTAACCGGCGGCTTGGTGCTAGCAAGGGGCCGACCATGACGGCCGCGCGACTCTTGCGCGGGCGACGGTCTGCCTGCGCGGTCCGCGGGCGTCCGTACCCCGCAGCCCGCCGGCCCAACCGAGACGCGCCAGGACCCGCATGAGCATCGTCCAACAACCCAACTCGTTCCGGACCGGACCCGACGAGCGCGGCCATTTCGGCCTCTATGGCGGCCGCTTCGTCGCCGAGACGCTGATGCCGCTGGTGCTGGAGCTGGAGCGCGCCTACGCGGCCGCCCGGGTCGATCCCGAATTCAAGCGCACCATGGACGGCTATCTCGCCACCTATGTGGGCCGGCCGTCGCCGCTCTATTTCGCCGAGCGCCTGACCGCCCATCTCGGCGGCGCCAAGATCTATCTCAAGCGCGAGGATCTCAACCACACCGGCGCCCACAAGGTGAACAACGTGCTCGGCCAGATCATGCTGGCCAACCGCATGGGCAAGAAGCGCATCATCGCCGAGACCGGCGCCGGCATGCACGGCGTCGCCACCGCGACCCTGTGCGCCAAGTTCGGCCTCGACTGCATCGTCTATATGGGTGCCGTCGACATCGAGAGGCAGCAGCCCAACGTGCTGCGCATGCGGGCGCTCGGCGCCGAGGTGGTGCCCGTCACGTCCGGGTCGAGCACCCTCAAGGACGCCATGAACGAGGCGCTGCGCGACTGGGTCACCAATGTCGCGACGACCTTCTACTGCATCGGCACGGTCGCCGGCCCGCACCCCTATCCGATGATGGTGCGCGACTTCCAGTCGGTGATCGGCATCGAGGCGAAGGCCCAGATGCAGGAGGCCGAAGGCCGCCTGCCGGACTCGCTGATCGCCTGCATCGGCGGCGGCTCCAACGCGATGGGCCTGTTCCACCCGTTCCTCGACGACGCGTCGGTCGAGATTTTCGGGGTCGAGGCGGCCGGGCACGGCATCGCCAGCGGCCAGCACGCGGCCTCGATCACGGGCGGACGGCCGGGCGTTCTGCACGGCAATCGCACCTATCTGCTGATGGACGTCGACGGCCAGATCGACGAGGCGCATTCGATCTCGGCCGGCCTCGATTATCCGGGCGTCGGGCCGGAGCACGCCTGGCTCGCCGACATCGGCCGGGTCAAGTATCTCTCGGCGACCGACACCGAGGCGCTCGACGCCTTCAAGCTGTGCTCGCGCCTGGAAGGCATCATCCCGGCGCTGGAGCCGGCGCACGCGATCGCCAAGGCGATGGAGCTGGCGCCCAAGTTGCCGAAGGACCACCTGATGGTGATCAACCTCTCCGGCCGCGGCGACAAGGATCTGGACGCCGTCGCCCGCCATCTCGGGGGCAAGCTGTGACCACCCGCATCGACACCCGCTTCGCGGCGCTGAAGCGCGAGGGCCGTGCCGGCCTCGTGACGTTCGTCTCGGCCGGCGATCCCGATCCCAAAACCTCGCTGGCGATCCTCGAGGCGCTGCCCGGCGCCGGCGCCGACGTGATCGAGCTCGGCATGCCGTTCTCCGATCCGATGTCGGACGGGCCGACCATCCAGGCGTCGTCGCAACGCGCCCTCGCGCACGGGCAGACGCTGGTGAAGACGCTCGCGATGGTGCGCGAGTTTCGCGCCACCGACGACGCGACCCCGATCGTTTTGATGGGCTACTTCAACCCGATCTACGTCCACGGCGTCGAGCGCTTCCTTATCGAGGCGAAGGACGCCGGCGTCGACGGGCTGATCGTCGTCGATCTGCCGCCCGAGGAGGACGACGAGCTGTGCGTGCCGGCCCTGAAGGCCGGCATCAGCTTCGTGCGGCTGATCACGCCGACGACCGATGCTGCCCGGCTGCCGGCCGTCCTCTCCAACACGTCCGGCTTCGTCTATTACGTGTCGATCACCGGTGTCACCGGCACGGCGGCGCCCGACTTCGCCGCGGTCGGCCGCGCCGTCGCCGCCATCAAGGCCAAGACGCCGCTGCCGGTCGCGGTCGGCTTCGGCGTGCGCAGCGCCGACGATGCCGCCGCCATCGCCGCCGGCGCCGATGCCGTGGTGGTCGGCTCGGCGCTGGTCGCCGCCATCAAGGGAAGCCTCGACGCAAACGACGCCGCGACGTCCGCGACCGTCGAGGCGGCCGAGCGTCTGGTGCGTGAGCTCGCCGCCGGCGTGCGCCGTGCCCAGCGTCCTGCCGCCGAGTGAGCCGCCGAGCAAACACAGGCCTGCCATGAACTGGATCTCCAACGTCGTCCGCCCGAAAATCCGCGGTTTCCTCAATCGCCGCGAGGTGCCGGAAAATCTCTGGATCAAGTGCCCCGAGACCGGGCAGCTCGTCTTCTACAAGGACGTCGAGTCGAACCAGTTCGTCATTCCCGGCTCGAACTATCACATGCGCATGAGCGCGACGGCGCGCCTCAAGTCGATGTTCGACAACGAGACCTGGTTCGATGTCGGCGTGCCGCCCGTGCCGATCGATCCGCTGAAGTTCCGCGATGCGCGGCGCTACACCGACCGTCTCAAGGACGCCCGCGCCAAGACCGGCCTCACCGATGCCGTCAAGCTGGGCTTCGGCAAGCTCGAAGCCATGCCCGTGGTGATCGGCGTGCAGGAGTTCGAGTTCATGGGCGGCTCGCTCGGCATGGCGGCCGGCGAGGCGATCATCACGGGCATCGAGACCGCGATCGGCAAGCAGACGCCCTTCGTGCTGTTCGTCTCCTCGGGCGGCGCGCGCATGCAGGAAGGGATTCTCTCGCTGATGCAGATGCCGCGCACCACGGTCGCGGTGCAACGGCTGCGCGAGGCCAAGAAGCCCTACATCGTCGTGCTCACCAATCCGACCACCGGCGGCGTCACGGCGTCCTATGCGATGCTGGGCGACGTCCACATCGCCGAGCCGGGCGCGCTGATCGGCTTCGCCGGCCCGCGCGTGATCGAGCAGACCATCCGCGAGCGGCTGCCGGACGGCTTCCAGAAGGCCGAGTATCTCAAGGCCCACGGCATGGTCGACATGGTGGTGCACCGCCACGAGCTGCGCCCGACCATCGCGCGCCTGTGCCGGCTGCTCACCAAGTCACCGGCGCCCGAGCCGCCCACCAATCTGCCGGCCGTCACCGAGCAGCCTGTGCAGCCGCCCGAGCCCGTCACGTGAGGGACGCGCCGACGATCGGCTGGCGGCGCATGATGCCGATCGCGATGCATGCCGACCTCTCCACAGCCGTCATGGCCGGGCTCGTCCCGGCCATCCACGCCTTCGCGCCGTCGAGCAGAAAACCGGGGATGCCCGCGACGAGCGCGGGCATGACGAGTCAGACGTCGTGGCCGGCCGCATGACCGCCCCGGTCGACGCGATTCTGGCGCGACTCCTCGCCCTGCATCCGCGCCGCATCGATCTCACGCTCGACCGCATGTGGCGGCTGCTCGACGCGCTCGATCATCCGGAGCGGCGGCTGCCGCCCGTGATCCACGTCGCCGGCACCAACGGCAAAGGCTCCACGGTCGCCTTCATGCGGGCCATGCTGGAGGCCGCCGGGCGGCGCGTCCACGTCTACACCTCGCCCAATCTGGTGCGGCTCGCCGAGCGCTTCCGCCTCGCCGGCCCCGATGGCGGCACGCTGGTCTCCGACGATGAGCTCTCCGAGGTTCTCGAATTCTGCGAGCAGCGCAATGCCGGCGCGCCCATCACGGTGTTCGAGATCGAGACCGCGGCGGCCTTCATGCTGTTCGCGCGTCATCCGGCCGACGTGCTGCTGCTCGAGGTCGGGCTCGGCGGCCGGCTCGACGCCACCAATGTGGTGGAGCGGCCGCTCGCCAGCGTGGTGACGCCGGTGTCGCTCGATCACGTCGAGTTCCTCGGCGACACCATTGCGAAGATCGCATTCGAGAAGGCCGGCATCTTCAAGCGCGCCGTGCCGGCCGTGATCGCCCGCCAGATCGACGTCGCCCGCGATGTGCTGATCGAGCGCGGCGAGGCGGTCGGCGCCGCCCTGCATGTCGCCGGCCAGGACTGGGTGGCGGCGGAGGAGCGCGGCCGCCTGGTCTTTCAGGATACCGACGGGCTGATCGACCTGCCGGCGCCGCGGCTGTTCGGACGCCATCAGTTCGACAATGCCGGCACGGCGATCGCGGCGCTGCGGGTGGCCGGGCTCGGCCTGCCGGTCGCGGCCTTCGAGCAGGGGCTCGTCAAGGCCGAGTGGCCGGCCCGCATGCAGCGCCTCACCGCCGGCGCGCTGGTGTCCGCCGCACCGGCCGGCTGCGAGCTGTGGCTCGACGGCGGCCACAATGCCGAGGGCGGCCGTGCCGTCGCGGCGGCGCTCGGCGACCTGGAAGAGCGCGTGTCGCGCCCGCTGGTGCTGGTGGTCGGCATGCTGTCCACCAAGGACGTTGCCGGCTTCCTCCAAAACTTCGTCGGTCTCGCGCTGCGCCTGATCGCGGTGCCGATCCACCAGGACAAGGGATTGCCGCCGGAAGACATTGTCGCGACGGCACGCGGCCTCGGCCTGCCGGCCGATACCTGCGTCGGCCTCGACGAGGCGCTCGCCCGCATCGGTGCGCTCGACCTCGACCCGCCGCCCCGTGTCCTGATCACCGGCTCGCTCTATCTGGCCGGCGAGGTCCTTTCAGCCAACGGCACCCCGCCGCGGTGAGGATGGAAGCAGGCCGCCCGGCTCAGCGGTGGTCGGCCCCGACCGCGTCGGCGACGCTGGCAAAGCCGTCGCGGCGCAAGAGGGCGGCGAGGTCGCGCTTGATGGTGACGGCGAAGCCGGGGCCGTTGAACACCAGCGCCGAGTAGAGCTGCACCAGCGCGGCGCCGGCGCGGATCTTCGCATAGGCGTCCTCGCCGCTGGAGACGCCGCCGCAGCCGATGATCGGCACCTTTCCGTCGGTGTGGCGGTACATCGATCGCAGGCACTCGGTCGCCAGCCCCATCAGGGGGCGGCCCGAGAGGCCACCCTCGGCGTCGCGCCAGGGGCTGCGCAGGCTCGGTGGCCGCGTCACCGTGGTGTTGCCGACGATCAGCCCGTCGACACCGGTGTCGACCACCACCTCGGCGATGTCGCGGATCTGGTCCTCGTCGAGATCGGGGCCGACTTTCAGGAGCAGTGGCGGCGGCCGCCGCAATCCCTCCGCGGCGCGGTTGCGGGCGATCAGCACGCGGCCGACCAGCGCCTCGATCGGGGCGCGCGCCTGCAGGCCGCGCAGCCCGGGCGTGTTGGGCGAGGAGACGTTGACGACGACGTAATCGCAGAGCGGCGCGACCGCGGCGATGCAGGTCTCGTAGTCGGCGGCGGCGTCCTCGGTCGTGCGGTTCTTGCCGATATTGGCGCCGACGATGCCGCGCCGCGGATGGGCGCCGGCGGCGTGGCGCGCCTTCAGGCGCTCGGCGAAGGCGTCGAGCCCCTCGCTGTTGAAGCCGAACCGGTTGATCACCGCCTCGTCCTCGTCGAGCCGGAACAGGCGCTGCCCGGTGTTGCCCGGCTGCGGCTGCGGCGTCACGGTGCCGGCCTCGACGAACCCGAAGCCGAAGCCGAACATCGCGTCGATCACCTCGGCATGCTTGTCGAAGCCGGCGCCCAGGCCGATCGGGTTGGGGAAGTCGAGATCCCACACCCGGGTTGCGAGGATCGGGTCGTCCGCGGCCGCGGTCGGCCGCAGCAAGCCGCGCTTGAGCGTGACGATGGCGAGCCGGTGCGCCTGCTCGGGATCGATGAGCCGCAGGGCTGGGCGGACGAGGTTGTAGAGGAAATCGTGCATCGCGGCTGTGTCGGCTCCGGCTCCGGCTCCGCCCCGACGCCGGCGCGGTCGCGGGGTGTTATTGCGGCCGCTGGGCAGCGATGCAAGCCGTGGGCCGCGCGGGGCGGCCCCGCGGGCGGCGTTCTCCACCGGGAAACAGCCGGCAGGGTCTTGGGGTGAGGCGAGGATTTTCCGGCGGTCGTCAGCCCTGCTGGCCGGCGCGCAGCGGCACCACGTCGCGCGGCCCGAGGTGGTCGGACAGCTTGATGCGGTCGTACTCGGCCCACACGTGGCTCAGCCAATGGCGGACATAGCCGCGCAGCACGAAGGAATAGGCGGCGGACTCGCCCTTGGAGGTCTTGTTGGCCACGAAGGTGAGGAACGGCACCGAGGCGAGCTCGACCTGCTCGGCCGCCATCTCGTTGAGCTTGGGGATGGTGATCTCGGCCACCCCCTGCAGGCGGCTGAAATAGTTCTCGTAGGTGGCCTGGTCCCACTCGAAGAAGGACGTGTTGTTGATGAAGTTCTTCACCAGGTGGTAGCGCGTGCCGGTGACGCTCTCGGCCGTCTCGGCGATCTCCTCGAGCGACGAGATCGACGGTCCGAGGATGTGGAACAGCGTCAGGCTGATCTGGCCCTTGCGGGCGGCGTCGGTGAAGCCGATGTCGCGCAGCGCCTTGAGCGTCGGGGTCAGCAGCCCGGCCCGCACGTCGATCACGGTCACCTGCGCGTCCGACAGCGAGTCGAAGATGCGCATCTGGTCGGCGACCGTGGTGATGTCGACGATCTCGGTGACGTCGGGGTGGAAGCGCTTCAGCGTCCCCTTGGGGGACTCGGTGTCGAAGGCGCGGGTCGGCAGCTTGCGGGCCAGCAGGTAGTCGAGCAGCGTGCGGGCGACCGTCGTCTTGCCCACGCCGCCCTTGTCTGCCCCCACCAGCACGACGGCTGGGCTCGCCATGTCGATCCTTCCGCAATGAGAACGAATCAGTGGCGCAAGGTTACGCCAGCGCGCCCGCGCGCGCATGCGCAACGACCGCAGTGTGCCAGGGATTCGGCAACAGCGACACGACGGTGGCGGCAAAATCGCGCGTCGGCCGGAGCCACGGCCGGCTCAGCGCCGCGGTCCCCACGGGCCGGGGATCGGGAAGGGGTTTTGGCCCGGGTTCTGGCCCGGCAGCGGGAAGGGCGAGGGCGGCGGCTGCGGGGCGCCGGGCGGCGGCGCCGGCCCGGGTGCGTCGCCCCAGGGGCCGTGACGCGGGCCGGCGCCGTCCTCCGGTCCGCCGGCTTGATCGGCCTCGCCGGCGCCGTCGTCGAGCGGCGGCAGGGCGATCGGGCCGGGGTCGTGGCCGCCGGCGAACTTGACCAGCGCCGCCACCCGGCTGTCGACCGAGGGGTGGGTGGCGAACACGTCGGCAAAGCCCGAGCGGGGATTGTCGACGCACAGCTCCATCACGGCCGAGGTGGCGCCCGGCAGCTCGCCGCGGCCCTCGATCTTGCGCAGCGCCGAGATCATGGCGTCGGGGTTCTTGGTCAGCTCGACGGAGCCGGCGTCGGCCAGAAACTCGCGCGAGCGCGACAGGGCGAAGCGGATCACCGACGACAACAGCCAGGCGACCGCCAGCAGCGCGACCGCGATGGCGAGCGCCGCCGCGCCGCCGCCCTTGCCGCGGTCGCTGTCGCTGCTCGACCGTGAGGAGCTCCAGCGGGTGTTGAGGCCGATGCGGAACACCAGCTCGGCGACGAACGAGATCACCCCGGCGATGATCACGGCGATCACCATCAGGCGCACGTCACCGTTGCGGATATGGGTCAGCTCGTGGCCCAGCACCGCCTCGATCTCGGCGTCGTCCAGCCGGTCCAGCAGGCCGGTCGTCACCGTGACGGAATACTGTTTCTCGTTCAGCCCGGTGGCGAAGGCGTTGAGGGCGTCGTCCTCGACGATCTTCAGCTTCGGCATCGGGATGCCGCGCGAGATGCAAAGGTTTTCCAGAAGATTGTAGAGCCGCGGCTGCTCCTGCCGGGTGACGTCGTGGCCCCCGGTCACGGCGTCGATCATGGCCTGGTGGAAGCGCCAGGCGATGGCGATCCAGATCGCGGTGCCGATGGTGGCGAAGGGGACGGCCTTGACGAAATCGGCGCGCGCCTTGGCCAGCAGCCAGGGCAGCGAGGCGTCGACCGTCAGCGCCTCGGCCGCCAGCGCGCCGGCAAAGACCAACACGTAGACGAGCCCGAACAGCCCGATCAGCAGGACGACCGAGCGGCGCCGGTTCGACTGGATATGGGAGTAGAGCCCGTAGGCCATGGCGCTTCTTGCCTCGTCGTTCCGGGGCGCCGCGAAGCGGCGAGCCCGGAACCCATAATCCCTGTCTGTGAATATGGATTCCGGGCTCGCGGGCTGGCGCCCGCGCCCCGGAATGACAGGATCAGAACTTCACCTGCGGAGCCTGCTCGAGCGTCTTTCGCTCCTCGCCGACGTCGAAGAAGGTCTGCGGGTGGAAGCCGAAGGAGGCGGCGAACAGCGCGGCCGGGAACTGCTGGATGCCGGTGTTGTACTCGCTCACCGCGTTGTTGAAGAAGCGGCGGCTCGCGGCGAGCTTGTTCTCGATGTCGGACAGCTCGGTCTGCAGTTGCTGGAAGTTCTGGTTGGCCTTGAGGTCGGGATAGGCCTCCGACAGCGCGAAGAGCTGGCGCAGCGCCCCGGTGAGCTGGTTCTCGGCGGCGACCTGCTGGCTCGGTCCCTGGGCCTGTGCCGAGATCGCCTGGTTGCGGGCTGCGACGACGGCCTCGAGGGTGCCGCGCTCGTGCGTGGCGTAGCCCTTCACGGTCTCTACCAGGTTGGGGATCAGGTCGTGCCGCTGCTTGAGCTGCACGTCGACGTCGGCGAAGGACTGTCCGACGCGCTGCCGCATCGCGACCAGGCCGTTGTAGACCGTCACGACCCACAGGACGAGCACGACGATCGCTCCGAGGACGATCCAGGCGGTAGTGGACATGGGCGGGCTCCAGAAAGCGGGCTCCAGGAAGGGCGCACCGGGCGTCGCGGACCGACGCACGGCTGGAAAACGTCGGCCAGTATAGCGGAGGAGCGGGCGGGCGACGTTTCTTTCGAAACGGCTCGCACCCGGGCCGGGACGACACAGGCTTGGTCGGCCGATCGCGGTGCCCGGTTCAAGGTTCGGTGCCCGAATTTCAGGCGCAGCCCTGCGGGCAAAAAGAGAGAGCCCCGAAGGGCTCTCGTAGGTCCAGGTCAGTACCTGCTTCTTCCGGCTCACCACCCCCAGGGGTAGCCGCCGCCGTAATACGAGTAGGTCGGGACGCCGCAGACATTGACGCGACGCCAGCCCCATGGGGTCGGCTGCCAGCGCCAGCACGAGCCGTAATAGCCGGCTCCGATGATGCCGGCACCGACGAAGGCCGGGCCGACCCACGGACGCCGATAGCGCCAGCCGCCGCCCCAATAGGGTCGCCGCCAGCCGGGACCGTAGAAGCCGCCCCGATAGAAGCGTTGGCCACCGACAAAGCGTTGGCCACCGACGAAGCGGGGACCACCGACGAAGCGGGCGCCGCCGCCGTAGAAGCGCTGGCCGCCGACGAAGCCGCCGCCCATCCGCTGTGGCACGAAGCCGCCCCGGAAGCCGCCGCCACCGAAGCTACCGCCCCGGAAGCCACCGCCACCGAAACCGCCGCCGCGGAAGCCGCCGCCACCGTGGAAACCGCCACCGCCGCCGCGGAAGCCGCCGCCGCCCATGCGTTGAGCTTCCGCCGGAGCGCCGCCGAGAAACATCACCATGGCCGCGATCGCTGCCGCAAACGCGAAGCCACCGCGCAGCCTGTTTTGCCAGAAACGCATCGTCTGTTGTTCTCCGAGGGTTCTTGTCGCCTCGCCCCTATCGCAGTCTGACACGCTCAGGTGAACCGCCACTGAACGAGCCGGTTCCGGCGCTGTCATTTCGATGCGTGAATGCGAGGCGAGCAAAGGCCTCGCTGCATTGCGATGTAAGCTTGGCGTCAGGTCGGCGAAGGCGGCGTCCACATCGCTCGGCGGCGCGATCGAGACCGCGGCGGTCGCGGATTTTTGATCATCCGCCGGCGCGGACGATGACGATCGAGCGCGTCGCGGGCTTCCGCCTGCGCTTACGCCACCTGCTGCTCGATGATCTTCTCAGCCGACTCGAGGTCGACCGAGACGAGCTGGGACACGCCGCGCTCCGCCATGGTGACGCCGAACAGCCGGTTCATCCGCGCCATCGTGATCGGGTTGTGGGTGATGATCACGAAGCGGGTGTCGGTCGACTTGGTCATCTCGATGAGGAGATCGCAGAAGCGATCGACATTGTGATCGTCGAGCGGCGCATCGACCTCGTCCAGCACGCAGATCGGCGCCGGATTGGTGAGGAACACGGCGAAGATCAGGGCGAGCGCCGTCAGGGCCTGCTCGCCGCCGGACAGGAGTGACAGTGTCGCCGGCTTCTTGCCCGGGGGCTTGGCCAGGATGTCGAGGCCGGCCTCCAGCGGGTCTTCGCTGTCGGTGAGCTGCAGCTCGGCCGTGCCGCCGCCGAACAGGGTCGAGAACAGCCGCTTGAAGTGCTCGTTGACCACCTCGAACGAGGCGATCAGGCGGTCGCGCGCCTCCTTGTTGAGGCTCTGGATGCCCTGGCGCAGCCGCTTGATGGCGGAGATCAGATCGTCGCGCTCGGAGGTCAGCGTGGTGTGCTGCTGCTCGACCTCGCGCAACTCCTCGTCGGCGCGCAGATTGACGGCGCCGAGCCGCTCGCGCTCGCGCCGCAGCCGGTCGAGCTTCTCCTCGACCTCGGCGAGGTCGGGCAGCGCGGCCTCGGGGGCGAGCTCGGCGAGCCCCAGCAGGGCCGAGGGCTCGACCTCCAGCACGTCGTGGATCTCGCGGGCGACGTCGGCGAGCCGGCGCTTGGCGGCCTCGTGGCGTTCCTCGGCGCGCACCGCCTGCTCGCGGGCGTCTGCCATGGCGTCACGCGCCGCGTTGGCGGCCTTGTCGGCGTCCTTCTGGTCGGTCTCGGCGGTCGCGAGCGCGTCGGCGGCGGCGCGGCGTTCGGCCTCGGCCTCCTCGACCTCGCCGATCAGCGAGCGCCGCTTGAGGGCGAACTGCGCGGGCGCGTCGGCGAGCGTCTCGCGCTCCTGCTCGGTCTCGGCCAGGCGGGCCGCCAGCGTCTCGATCTGGGCACCGGCGCTCCCCTTGCGGGTGCGCCACGCCGTGATGTCGCCCGTGACGGTGGTGAGCCGGCGGGTGGTCAGGTCGATCTCGCGGGCGAGCGCCTGGGCGGCGGCGCGGGCCTCGGCCTGGGCGGCGCGCTCGACTCCGGCGCGGGTGCGCAGATCGCCGAGATCGGCCTCCATCCGGTCGGTCGGGTCGAGCTCCTCGAGGGTTGCGGCGGCCTCCTCGGCGGCGGCGCGGGCCTCGTCGCGGGTGGCGGCGAGTCGCGACTGCGCCTCGACCAGCCCAGCCCGGCGGGCGGTCAGCCGGCCGAGCTCGCGCTCGGCGGCGGCATGGCGGTCGCGGGTGCTGTCTGCTGCGCGCTGCAGGTCACGGCGGGCGCCTCGTGCGGCGGTCTCTTGGCTCGCCGCGGCCGCGACCTCCTCCCGGGCGGCCTCGACGGCCTCCCGGCGGGTCTCGACCTCGGCACGGGCGAGCGCCAGCTCGGCCTCGACATCGGCGAGGCGGTTGCGTTCGGCGAGCCGGCGGGCCGCTCCGGTCGGCGCATGCGCCGCGACCGCAAAACCGTCCCAGCGCCAGAAATCGCCGTCGAGCGAGACGAGCCGCTGCCCGGGCTTGAGGAGGGCGGCGAGCTGCGGCCCATCGGCACGGGTGACGACGCCGATCTGGGCGAGGCGGCGACGGAGCTCGTCGGGGGCGGCCGTGACATGCGCCGCCAGCGCCTCGACGCCTTCCGGCAGGGCCGGATCGGCACCGTCGCCGGCGGCCAGCGACCAGCGGATCGGCGCGGTCGGCTCGACCGGCGCATCGAGATCGTCGCCGAGCGCGGCGCCGAGCGCGGTCTCGTAGCCCTTGTCGACCTCGAGCGCGTCGATGACGGGCGGCCAGAGCTGCTTGGCGTCGACATGCAGCACCTTGGCGAGCGTCTTCGCCTCGGTCTCCAGCCGGTTGGCGCGGCGCTCGGCTTCGGCGAGCGGCTGGCGGGCGACGTCGAGGGCCTGCCGGGCCGCCGAATGCGCCGCTTCGGCGCGCACCGAGGCTGCCTCGGCCTCGCTCGACGCCGCATGGGCAGCCTCGACGGCTTCGGCCAGTGCGTCGAGATCGACCGCGTCGGCGGCCTCCGCCATCATCCGGTCGAGGTCGGCCGTGACGCTCGAAAGCTCGGTCTCGGTGCGGCTGGCGCGTTCGGTCTGCGCCCGCACGGCCCCTTCGAGCTGGCGGCGCCGGGCCGTCACCTCGGCCAGCGCCGCGGTCAGTTCGGCGAGCTGCTTCTCGGTCGCGGCGACGACCGCATCCGCCTCGGCGACCCGGTCGTCGATCTCGGCGCGGCGCTCGGCGGCGGCCTCGAGATCGGTCGCCAGCGTCTCGCGCTCGGCGTCGAGCCGCTCGATGGTGCCGTCGGCGTCGGCGAGCAGTTGCGCCTCGCGGTCGCGATCGCGGGCGATCTGCTCGATGCGGCGGCCGAGCTCGGCCATGCGCTCGTTGGCGCGGGCCTCCTCGCGCTCCAGCGCGTCGCGCGCCGAGACGAGTCGCTGCAGCGCGGCCGCGGCCCTGGCCTCGGCGTCGCGCAGCGGCGGCAGCGCGGCGGCGGCGAGAGCCTGCCGGGTCGCGGTCTCGGCCTGCAGGGCGGTGCGCGCCGTGACCTCGCTGGCGCCCGTGTTCTTGGCAGCCTCGGCGGCGGCGACCTCGTCGGTCGCCTGCCGATGACGGACATGGAACAGCGTCGCCTCGGCCTTGCGGACATGGCCCGACAGCGCGCGGTAGCGCACCGCCTGGCGGGCCTGGCGCTTGAGCGAGTCGATCTGCTGGACGAGCTGGCCGATGACGTCCTCAAGGCGCAGCAGGTTCTGCTCGGCGGCGCGCAGCCGCAGCTCCGCCTCGTGGCGGCGCGCATGCAGGCCGGAGATGCCGGCGGCTTCCTCCAGCACGCGGCGGCGCTGCTCCGGCTTGGCCTGGATGATCTCGCCGATGCGGCCCTGGTGGACGAGGGCTGGCGAGCGCGAGCCGGAGGACGCGTCGGCGAACAGGATCTGCACGTCGCGGGCCCGCACCTCGCGGCCGTTGACCCGGTAGACCGAGCCCTGCTCGCGCTCGATGCGGCGCGACACTTCGAGCGTGTCGTCGCCGTTGAACTGGGCCGGCGCCGTGCGGGTCGTGTTGTCGATCAGGATCTGCACCTCGGCCGTGTTGCGGGCCGGGCGCTTCTGGTTGCCCGAGAAGATCACGTCGTTCATGTCGGCGGCGCGCATCGCCTTGTGCGACGCCTCGCCCATCACCCAGCGCAGCGCCTCGACGAGGTTCGACTTGCCGCAGCCGTTCGGCCCGACCACCCCGGTCAGGCCAGGCTCGATGACGAAGTCGGTCGGCTCCACGAATGACTTGAAGCCGATCAGTCGCAGTCGCTTGAACTTCATGATCCGAGAGCTCCCGGCGCGGCCCGCGCAACGGCGGCCCGCGCAGCGGCGGAACGCGCAGCGGCGGCCCGGCGCGGCGGCAACGCCCGCGGGCACGTCACAAACGGGCCCGGGCCCGGATTGGTCGAGGTCTGCCGCATCGCGCGGGAGAATGAATGGATCGCAGCCGCGAAGGCAACAGGGGCGGCCGGCTTGTCCAGACCTTTGTCCCCCGCCAGGGCTATCCGAAACGGATGGCCCGCCGTCTCCGGGACGGCGGGCCACATCCGCAGGTCGGCCTCAAGGCGTTGTCACGACTTGAGATATTTGTCGATGATCTTGCTGAACTCGTCGAGCGGCAGGGCGCCGACGACGCGCTCGCCGTTGACGAAGAAGGTCGGCGTCGATTCGATCTTGAAGGTCTGCGAGCCGCGCTTGCGCACCTCGTCGATGCCGTCCAGCAGGGTCTGATTCTGCAGGCAGGCCTCGAAGCTCTGCTGGGTGAAGCCGGCCTGCTTGGCGATGCCGAGGAGCGGCGGAATCGGGTTCTGCACCACCCATTTGTCGAACTGCTGGAACAGCATCTCGACCAGCGGGTAGTACTTGTCGTTGCCGGCGCAGCGGGCCAGCATGAAGGCGCCGGCGGCCAGCGGATCGAGCGGGAACTCGCGCAGGATGTAGCGGACCTTGCCGCTGTCGATGTAGCGCTCCTTGATCTTCGGCATCACGTCGCGGGTGAAGTGCGCGCAGTGCGTGCACGTCATCGACGCGTATTCGACGATGGTGACGGGGGCGTTCGCATCGCCCATCGTGACGTCGCCGAGCTTGCTCGGCTGCATCAGCTCCGTCACGTCCACCGTGTCGGCGCGGGCCGCGACGGGGGCGCCGATCGCTGCGGCGACGGCGAGGCAGGAGGCGCTGGTGACGAGTTCGCGGCGTGTGACGGGCACGGTCATCCTCTTCGGCTCTGGTCGCTGCGGAGACGGTCTGCGTGACGTCGACGGGTCGGCGCAGCCGCGAGCGTGGCTAGCGGGTTTAGGGCTCCGAGGCAATCTGGCCGCGATTTGTGGCAATATTGCCACGCTTACATTCGCTTGAACGCCCGGGTTGTGGGCGGCTTCGGGCCACCCGATGCGGCGACCCTGGCTCAGCGGCGTTTGACCGCGGCGCCGAGCCGGGCGAGGGCGGCCTTGAGCCCGTCGTCGGCGAACGGGGGCAGGGCGGCCGCGGCAGCCGCCACGGCGGCGGGATCGAGGCCCGGGCGGGGCTTTTTGCGCGCCTGCCGCACCAGCGGAGCCTGGCGCAGCGCCAGCCGGCCGATCGCCGGCCAGCCGAAAAACTGGTTGATGCGGCCGACGATGACGCCGGCCATGTGCTGGATCTCGATGGCGGCCGGGCCCTCGACCCGCAGCACCAGGGTGGCGGGCTCCTGCTCGGCGCCGTCGCGCCGGCGCGGCCATTCGATCTTCATCGGCTCGGCGATGGCCGCCACCTCGGCCCCGACGATGTCGTCCCAATGAGTGACGATCTCGGTGGCGGCGAAGCCGCGCCGTGCGAAGGCGGGCGACAGGCAAGGGCCGATCAGGTCGGCGAGGGGGCGCGGGCGGGACCGGGCCGGCTTGTTCATGGCGCGCGCCTCTGTCACAGGAACGGCATGACCGTAGCAGCGCCACCCCCCGGGCGAAAGACAAGTCGCGCAGCTCGTGCCGCCGAGCCCTCGCCGGGCGCTCTCGCCGCCGCGCTGCTCGGCTGGTACGACCGCCACCGCCGCGTGCTGCCCTGGCGGGCGCCGCCGGGCGTGAAGGCCGACCCTTATGCCGTGTGGCTGTCCGAGATCATGCTGCAGCAGACCACCGTCAAGGCGGTGGTGCCGTACTTCCAGAAGTTCACGGCGGCGTTTCCGACCGTCCGCGACCTCGCGGAGGCCGAGCTCGATTCGGTGCTGCGCCTGTGGGCCGGGCTCGGCTATTACGCCCGCGCCCGCAACCTGCACGCCTGCGCCAAGGTTCTGGTGGACCGCTACGGCGGGGTTTTTCCACGCAGCGTCGAGGAATTGCGGGCGCTGCCGGGCATCGGCGCCTACACGGCGAATGCCGTCGCCTCGATCGCCTTCGACCTGCCGGTGGTGCCGATCGACGGCAATGTCGAGCGGGTGCTGACCCGCGTGCACGCCGTCGAGGAGATGCTGCCGGCCGCCAAGCCACGGGTGACGGCGCTGGCCGAGGCGCTGGAGCCGTCCGACCGGCCGGGCGACTTCGCTCAAGCACTGATGGATCTCGGCGCGACGATCTGCACCCCGAAGGCGCCGGCCTGCGTGCTGTGTCCGTGGGCCGAGCCGTGTCTGGCGCGCCGCCGCGGCGACCCCGAAACGTTTCCCGTCAAGGCGCCGAAGCGCGAGGGACTCTTGCGTCGCGGCGCCGCCTTCGTCGCCGTGCGGGCCGACGGCGCCGTGCTGGTGCGCACGCGGGTTGCAGAAGGCCTGCTCGGCGGCATGACCGAGGTGCCGACCGGCGCATGGTCCGGCGATCACGACGAGGCGACGTCGCTCGATCACGCCCCCGATCTCGGTGTCGCGCGAAGACAATGGCGGCGCGTGCCCGGCGTGGTCACGCATGTGTTCACGCATTTCCCGCTGGAGCTTCTGGTGTTCGTCGCCGACGTGGCCGACCGCATCGCCGCGCCCGGAGGGATGCGCTGGATCGCGCGAAAGGATCTCGCCGGCGAAGCCTTCCCGAGTCTGATGCGCAAGGTGATCGCGCACGCCGGCATCGATCTTCGACCCGGCGAAGCGCCGTCCGGCGATGCGCCTGCGCACGCGCAGAAACCCGATCCCACCAAGACAAACCGGAGACGACGATGACGATAAAGCGCCTGCAGGTCGGCCCGCGCATGAGCAAGATCGTGATCCACGGCGACACCGTCCATCTGTGCGGCGTCACGGCCGACAAGACCAAGGGCCAAAGCCTCGCCGAGCAGACGCGCGAAATTCTGGGTGTGATCGACGCCCTGCTGGCCGAGGCCGGCACCGACAAGTCGAAGCTGCTCGCCGCAACCATCTGGCTCTCGGACATCCGCACCGTCGACGAGATGAACTCCGTGTGGGACGCCTGGGTGGTGCCCGGCGCCACGCCGGTGCGCGCCTGCATCGAGGCGCTGCTGCAGGGCCCGGAGAAGAAGATCGAGATCCAGGTGACGGCGGCGAAGTGAGGCCGACGAGCCGCGTCCGCATGGCGGGCGCGGCTCGTCACGTCGATTCGAGATGGCCTTGGCCGCCGTGCGAGTTCACGGCGTGCGCCGTGCACTTGCGCGCCGATGCGGGCGGTTCGACGGTCCGCCGGTCGACGCGACGACCGTCATGGTCTTGTGCGCGCCGTGTCTCCCGTCACCTGCGCCGACGGCTCGGCGCTGAGCCACCGGTACAGCAGCCCGCCGGCGGCGCCGCCGATCAGGGGCGCGACCCAGAACAGCCAGAGCTGCGCCAGCGCCCAGCCGCCGACGAACAGCGCCGGCCCCGTGCTGCGCGCCGGATTGACCGACGTGTTGGTGACCGGAATGCTGATCAGATGGATGAGGGTGAGACCGAGCCCGATCGCGATCGGCGCGACGCCGACAGGTGCCTTGCCGTGGGTCGATCCCATGATGATGAAGAGGAACATCATGGTCAGCACGATCTCGGCGATCAGGCAGGAGACCAAGCCGTACTTGCCGGGCGAGTGATCGCCGTATCCGTTCGCGGCGAAGCCCTTCGCCAGGCTGAAATCGGCGGTGCCGCTGGCGATCGCATAAAGGACGCCAGCGCCGATGACGGCGCCGACGACCTGCGCGACGATGTAGGGTGCGACCTGCCCGACGGGGAACCGTCCGCCGGCCGCGAGCCCGACCGTGACGGCGGGGTTGAGGTGGCATCCGGAGACGTGGCCGACGGCATAGGCCATCGTCAGCACGGTCAGGCCGAACGCGAAGGACACCCCGAGCAGGCCGATGCCCACCTCCGGGAAGCCGGCCGCGATGACGGCGCTGCCGCAGCCGCCGAAGGTGAGCCAGAACGTGCCGATCACCTCGGCCGCGAGTTTCCGCGCATCCATGAGTGTCCTCCTCCCGATTGTCCGTTGCCGTGCGAACGGCTGCCCGATCGTAACGAGACCCCGACGGGTTCGCGATATCCGCGCCGAAATTATGATTGCCGCCATGCCCTCTGGATTCGCGGGATGCGGCCGATGATTTTGCGGCAGGTTCGGATCCGGGCCGGGCCGCAGTGTTCCGAATCGGCCGATCACGATCTGATCAGAGCCGAATCCGACCCGTCGGATCGCCGAATTCCGGGTGCGGGGAGGATACGACTAGCCCTGTTCAGCGGAACGACATCACGCATTCGTTATCGGCCGCGGCCTGTCGGATCGCCGAGGTCATGGCGTTGAACCCGGCGGTATGTGAAACCTCCTGCCCCGGCAGGCGCCGACGCGAGGTCACTTGCGGTCATGATCGACAGATCCGGACCGCGGCATGCCAGGTCTCGCGGCGGCGCAGACGACGTGCACGTCGAGTCTCGATTTCGACACGTGTGGCATGTTGTTGTTTCGGGACCAGTTCACCAGGGAGCGATCGATGAGCATCTTCGGCACGATCATGTCGACCATCTTCGGCCACGCCAAAGCGGCCGAACCGTCTGCGGCCCCGGCCGGGTCGTCGCCTTCGGCGGCGCCGTCGACGTCCTCGTCGTCGGCTTCAACGGCCGGAGGGACGAAGCCTTCGGTCGACGTGGCGGCGGTTCTGACCGAGCTCGCCGCGCACAACAAGGAGAAGCTCGACTGGCGGCGCTCGATCGTCGATCTGATGAAGCTGCTCGATCTGGACAGCAGCCTGGCCGCTCGCAAGGAGCTCGCCAAGGAGCTGCGCTATTCCGGCAACCTCGACGATTCCGCCAACATGAACGTCTGGCTCCACAAGCAGGTGATGCAGAAGCTCGCCGAGAACGGCGGCAAGGTGCCGGACGACCTGAAGAGCTGATTTTCCGGGCGCTGCGGCGTTAGTCACGATCGGTCCGCGGCGCCAGCCGCCGCGGACGAGTCTCTCCGTCGCCGGCCTACTCGGCCGCGACGGCCTGCTCGGCCCGGAACGCGGCCCGCAGGGTGTCGATGGGGGCGAGGCCCTTCGGGGTCTCGACGTGCCAAAAAGTCCAGCCGTTGCAGGCGTCGATCCCGTGCGCCAGCGCACCGAGCACACCGTCAGGCATTTTCGCTGTCGGGCCTGCATCTCTTGAAATGTACGGTAAATGAACGTACATTTTGGCGGAGGAGAGGTTGCCCGATGGCCAGAGAACAAAATCGCACCTCAAGACTGGAAGCGCGCATTTCGCCCGACGGCTTGGCGGCCGTGAAGCGAGCGGCCGAAATTCAGGGCCGCAGTGTCAGCGACTTCGTGGTCGCCGCGGCGCAGGACGCTGCTCACCGGACGATCGAGGAAGCCCACATCATTCGGCTGTCGCTGGAGGACCAACGCGTCTTCGCCGAGGCGATTATCGATCCGCCCGAGCCGACGCCCGCGCTTCGGCGGTCGCTGCGCCGGCACCGTGAACTGATCACCAAGACCCGGTGATGGTCCGCTTCACTATCGAACCGCTCGGGGCACACGACAGATCGACTTTTGCCTGTGGCGTCGATGCGCTCGACCAATATCTTCGCACACGAGCGTCTCAGGACGTCAAAAAGCTCGTCGCAAGTTGTCTGGTCGCTGTCGAAGAAGGCACCGGCACGTTGGCCGGCTATTACACCCTCGCCGCCTCGAGCGTTCGCGCCGACGATCTTCCGCCCGAGATTCTCAAGCGGCTCCCGCGTTACCCGGTTCTCCCGACGGTGCTCGTCGGCCGGCTCGCGGTCGACCGTGGATTTCGCGGAAAAGGTCTCGGCAGCGTGCTCCTTGCCGATGCGGCTCTCCGCGTTCTGAAGGGCGACGTAAAAGCGTTCGCGCTGATCGTCGACGCAAAGGACGAAAATGCCGCCGCGTTCTGCCGGCACCAGGGATTTCGTCCCTTCACGAGCCGACCGACGACGCTCTTCCTGCCGCTCGGAACCATCAAGAAGGGCGTCGATGCCGAAGTGATTTAGTGTCGACAGGGTCGGCGTGACCAGGAACGTTCAGGTGCTCCACCGTCGCCGCCCGCTCGGCGCCATCCTACGGTAACGTAAATACCGAGAACCTGCCGCCATGATCGCGACCCTGTGCGCGCGCTGTTAGAGTAGGGTCCGCTTGCTCTGCCCGTTGATGGGGGTCGCAATGCGGCTCGGCTCGGTTCTCGCGGTTGTCGCGTTTGTCTTCGCCGGGGCTGTCGTCGGCGCGATGTCCTCCGCGGCTCGTGCCGAGACGGCGGGCGTGAAGCGCGCCGCGGTTCCGCCCCAGCTCGCGACGTCGTTCCTATATACCTCCTCCGGCATATTTGAGCAGTTCCGGAAAGGCCCGCCGATCGTAATTCGCCCGCAGGCGGAGGTCGAGCCGACACGACACGTAGAGGCGAAGGACTGGAAATCGCCCTATTGCACGGACTGGTCCGACGGCTGCACACGCTGTGTCCGGCGCCGGGCGCGCGACGCGCCGGTCTGCGTTCCCCACAATCCGGACTTCACCGACGTGGAGTGCAGCCGGCGCGGCATCACGTGCATCGCCGATGACCCGAGGGCCACGAAACAATTGTGCCACGGCTTGCACTTCTTTCAGGTTCTCCGAAAGCCGAGTGTGGGCAGGGTGCGGCGGAATTATCATTACGCGCCGTGGGAACTCGCCCTCGACGACCGCGGGATCTGGGAGAAGAACGGGGGGATGAGCCATCAGGAATCGCTCGATCACACCCGGGGAGGCCAGCCGTGGAACTGGATTCCGGTCGACGACATCGTGCCCGGTGTCATCGCGGAGAGGCTGCGAATACAGGCGCATGAGGATCTGCCGGACCTGCCGACGATCTATTGCGAGGGATGGGAGAAGACCGCCAGGGAGCGGGGGTGGATAAAATGACGGGGCCGGCTCGGCCGCGTCCTACTCCGCCGCGACGGCCTGCTCCGCCCTGAACGCGGCGCGCAGCGTGTCGATCGGGGCGAGGCCCTTCGGGGTTTCGACGTGCCAGAATGTCCAGCCGTTGCAGGCGTCGAGGCCCTGGGCCAGCGCGCCGATGCGGTGGATCGAGCCGACCGTCTCGCCGAAGCTGACGGCGCCGTCGGCGCGCACCAAAGCCTTCACGCGGCGCTTCGCATCGGTGAGCGTCGTGCCGGGCGACACCATGCCGCGCTCGATCAGCGCCGCGAAGGGGACGCGGGGCGCCTCGCGCGCCGTCTGGAAGGATGCGAGCGAGGCGGCGGGCAGCGGCAGGATGCCGGCCATGCGGGCCTCCGCCGCCGCCGCGTAAGCCGAATCGCGCTCGAAGCCGACGAATCGCCGGCCGAGGCGCTTGGCCACCGCGCCCGTCGTGCCGGTGCCGCAGAACGGGTCGAGCACCAGGTCGTCGGGACGCGAGGAGGAGAGCAGCACGCGGGCCAGCAGCGATTCCGGCTTCTGGGTCGGATGCAGCTTCTTGCCGGCGCCGTCCTTCAGGCGCTCCTCGCCGGTGCACAACGACAGCGTCCAGTCGGAGCGGACCTGGACGTCCTCGTTGCCGGCCTTGAGCGCCTCGTAGTTGAACGTGTAGCCCTTGGCGCCCTGGTCGCGGGCCGCCCAGATCATCGTCTCATGCGCATTGGTGAAGCGACGCCCGCGGAAATTCGGCATCGGGTTCGATTTGCGCCAGATCACGTCGTTGAGGATCCAGAAGCCGAGATCCTGCAGGATCGCGCCGACCCGGAAAATGTTGTGATAGGAGCCGATGACCCACAGGGTCGCCGACGGCTTCATCACGCGGCGGCACGCCAGGAGCCAGGCGCGGGTGAAATCGTCGTAGGCGGAAAAGCTCTCGAACTTGTCCCAGGCGTCGTCGACGGCGTCGACGCGGGAGTCGTCGGGGCGCTTGAGGTCGCCCTGGAGCTGGAGATTGTACGGCGGGTCGGCGAACACGAGGTCCACCGATGCGGCCGGGAGCTTCGACATCTCGGCGACGCAATCGCCCGTCACGACACGGAACGATGGGGTTGCCCCGAGAGTTAAGCGGGGCGTCCTGGCGGACGCCCCGCGACGCGTAACACCCATGACTCGGAACTCGTACTTGAGCGACGCGATCGGCGACGCGAGACCTTCAACCGACACGCAGATCATCGCCGCCCAAGGTAAAAATCGGCTTAATCCCCGGGGCGGACTGGCGCCGCAAATTGTCATGGACCATATTCTCGTCGGACACCCGCGGGCGCGGCCGGCCGCGCGCAGGCCGAACCCGCTGTCCGGCGCGCCCGACCAACGCGCATGTCCGAGAGATCCGCGGCCGCGTGCCGCGCATGTCCAAAAAGTCCGCGGCCGCCGGCCGCGCGAGGCGACGGAGCAAACCGATGCGCTTGGATAACCTGCCTGAGAGCGACAATATCGAGGATCGTCGCGGCGAGGACGGGGGCGGTCGCGGGGGCGGCTTCGGCATGCCGATGGGCATGGGCGGTGGCGGGCTGGGCATCGGCACCATCGTGGTGCTGGGCCTGATCGGCTGGGCGCTCGGGATCGATCCCCGCATCTTGATCGGCGGCGCCGAGATGGTCGGCGGCAGCCAGCGCGAGGCGCCGCAGTCGACCCAACAGCGCCAGACCGGCGCGCCCGACGACCAGATGGGCAAGTTCGTGTCCCGGGTGCTCGGCAGCGCCGACGTGCAGTGGAAGGACATCTTCGCCAAGGAGGGCCAGACCTACCGGGCGCCGGTGCTGGTGCTCTACAACGAGGTCACCAACCAGGCTTGCGGCGGTGTGGCGCAGGCCGCGATGGGGCCGTTCTATTGCCCGGCCGACCGCAAGATCTATCTCGACACCTCGTTCTTCCGCGATATCGAGCGCCGCTTCAAAGGCTGCGACGCCGGGTCGCGGTCGTGCCAGTTCGCCCAGGCCTATGTGATCACCCACGAGGTCGGCCACCACGTGCAGAACCTGCTCGGCATCCTGCCCAAGGTGCAGGAGCGCCAGCGTGGCATGTCCAAGGCCGATGCCAATCACCTGCAGGTGATGGTCGAGCTGCAGGCCGACTGCTTTGCCGGCGTGTGGGCCAACCGCTCCGACAAGCAGTGGCAGCTTTTGGAGCCGGGCGACGTGGAGGCGGCGATGCGCACCGCCGCGGCGATCGGCGACGACAGGCTGCAGATGCAGGCGCGCGGCCGGGTGGTGCCGGACTCGTTCACGCATGGCAGCTCGGCGCAGCGCCAGCGCTGGTTCGAGACCGGGCTCAAGCAGGGTACCATCGCGGCCTGCAACACGTTCCGGGCTGCAGATTTGTAAGCAAAGGACGAAACATGATCATCGAGCTGGTGACCTTCGAGTCGCCCGCGGGTTGGGACCGCGCCCGCGTGCTCGCCGATGCCGAGACCACGATCCCGAAATGGACCGCCAACCGCGAGCTCGTGCGCAAGCACTTCATGCTGGGGATCGGCGAGGCCGAAGGCACCGGCGGCGGCATCTATGTCTGGCCGTCCGTCGAGGCGGCGCAGCGGGCGCACGACGACGCTTGGCGCGAGGGCGTGAAGCGCCGCACCGGCGGCTATCCGACCATCCGGTATTTCGATCTCATGCTGTTGATCGACAACGAGCACGACCGGGTCACCGCCTTCGACGCCGACGGCCAGCCGCGCGAGCGCCTGCCGGCCTGACGGCGCCTGCTTTTCCACCGCGGCGATTGACGCCCGTGAGGGCGCACGCCATCGTGGCGCCGCCGGTCCGTCAGCGTCGGGCGCGGACGGGCCGGCACGACGGAGACACGCATGGCCGGCCTCGACGATTCGCGGCAGTTCGTCCCGCTCAAGATCGCGGTGCTCACGGTGTCGGACACCCGCACGCCCGAGGACGACAAGTCCGGCGCCACGCTGGTCGAGCGCATCACGGCGGCCGGCCACACGCTGGCGGCGCGCGCCATCGTGGTCGACGACATCGCCGCGATCCGCAGCCGGGTCGAAACCTGGATCGCCGATCCCGAGATCGACGTGGTGATCACCACGGGCGGCACCGGCTTCACCGGGCGCGACGTCACGCCGGAAGCGGTCGAGCCGCTGTTCGAGAAGCGCATGGACGCCTTCTCGAGCCTGTTCCTGCTGGTCAGCTTCCAGAAGATCGGCACCTCGGCGATCCAGACCCGGGCGACCGCCGGCGTCGCCCGCGCCACCTACGTGTTCTGCCTGCCGGGCTCGCCGGGCGCCTGCAAGGACGCCTGGGACGCCATTTTGGTGCACCAGCTCGACTACCGCTACCGCCCCTGCAACTTCGTCGAGATCATGCCGCGCCTCGACGAGCATCTGCGCCGCCCCAAGTCCAAGGGCGCGACGGCGTAGAGGCTGTCGTTCCGGGGCGGCGCAAAAGCGCCGAGCCCGGAACCCATAGCCCCTGCCTCTCGTGAGCCACCAACACCGGGCGTATGGATTCCGGGCTCGCGGACCTGCCGTTCCGCGCCCCGGAATGACGGGTCGAAGGGCCTCCCGCTACGCCAGCTCCAGCTCCCAGGTTTCTCCCAACAGCTCGTGTGCGAACGCGCAATGCGGCTCCTGCTTCACCAGGGTGAAGCCGAGCGACGCGTAGAGGCCGCGCGCCTCCACAAGAATGCTCTGGGTCCACAGCGAGATTTTTCGGTAGCGCCGCTCGCGGGCGAAGCGGATGCACGCCTCGACCAGCTTGCGGCCGAGGCCAAGGCCGCGCGCCTCCGGCACGACGAGCAGGAGCCGCAGCTTGGCGATCTCGTCGCCGCCGTCGACCAGGAACACGCTGCCGACCGGGGTGCCGTCACGCTCGGCGATCCAGCAATTTTCGCGCGACGGATCGAAGCGGCGGAGGAAGTCGGCGAGAATGTCCGCGACCAGCGCCTCGAAGGCCGCGCCCCAGCCCTGCTCGGCGCCGTAGACGGCGGCGTGGCTCGCCAGCACGAAGCCCATGTCGCCGGTGCGGTGCGGGCGCAGCACGACGGCCGCGGCTCCGCCGTCGGGCGCCATCGTCGTCTCGATGGTGCGCATCGCCGCGACCAGCCGCTGCTGCGCCGCCTCGGGCAGCGGCGCCAGCATGGCGGCGACCTGCGCCGCGGAGCGGCGGTCGAGGTCCCGGAAGGCGTCGAGTCCCGCGGGGCTGAGGGTGAGGAGGCTCTGCCGCCCGTCCTGCGGCGACGGGCTTTTTGCGACCAGCCCGGTCTTCTCGAACCGCTTCAGGATGCGGCTGAGATAGCCGTGGTCGAGGCCGAGGCTGGTCGCGATCGCGGTTGCCGTGGTGCCGGGCCCCCTCTCGGGGACTTGGGCGAGCTCGTAGAGCACCCGCGCCTCGGTGAGCGAGTAGGGCGTGTCGACCAGCCCGTCCTGCAGGAGGCCGATCCGGCGCGTATAGGCCCGGTTGAAGCGGCGCACTGCATCGAGGCGGGCAGGGGGCGGATTTGTCGAAGGGGGCGCAGCCGACAGGGCCGTCTCGGTCGTCGCCGTCTTGGTCGTCATGGTCACCTCGCTCGACACGCAGCGATACGAACGGGTGTCACGATCAGACAATTAGTTGACCAAGTCAAATAATATCAGAGGATCGTCTCGTCGGGGGAGATCACCCCGCTGCGCAGCCGCACCAGCCGGCGGCTGCCGAGCCGGCCCAGCAGGGCGCTCTCGCTGTTCTCCTGGTCCGGATGGCCGCCGAGCGAGTCGTAGAACCGCTTGTTGATCAGAAGCCCCTGGTCGGGACTCGGGCGGCGGCGGACCGCCTCGCGCATCAGCGCCAGCGCCTGGCCGGCCAGCGACGGCCCGGCGCGCCCCAACGGCTCGGCCCGGAAAACGGCGGCCGTGTCGATGCGGCCGCGCCGCTCGGCATCCTCGACGAACCGCGTGGTCTCCTCGATCCAGCCGCTGTCCGGCATGGTGCCGGGGCGCAGGAACAAGAGCCAAGGGCTGCGCGCCGCCGCCACCGCGTCGCGCAGCCGCGCTCCGAGCGGCGCGGTCGAGACCAGCACGGTGCAGCCGGCGATCTCGGCGACCTGCGCAGTATCGTCCTGGGAGCCGCCCTCGGCGACGATCACCTCGCGCACCGTGCCGGCCACAGCCGCGCCGACCAGCGCAGCAAGGGTGCGAACCAGCGGCCGCTCGCAATCGCGGGCCGGAATGACGACGCTCAGCATGACCTCGTGCCCTGCCTTCCCGCGGCCACTATAGTGATGCGGCAGCCAAAACTCGATCGCATCGCGAGAATTTCCGCGCCCGGCGGGGGATCGACATCACGGTTAATTGTTCTTGTTTTGTTCGTGTCCGATGACTAGATTCCGCTCATGAGCGCAACCTCCGCCCTTCGCCGCCTGCCCGCCCCGGCCCCCACCGAGCCCCGTCTCGGCGCCGACGCCGCCTCCCCGCCGACAGCCCCGATCGCGCCGGATCGGCGGCGCGGCCGCGGCGCCGTGTCGAACCAGACCGGCCGCTTCGAGCCGGTCGCCCGCGTCGCCTTCGACGACGGCTGGCAGAGCCTCGACGAGCTGCCGCCCTTCGCCACCACGGTGGCGACCGACACGGCCCGCAAGGTGATCACCAGGAACGAGTCGCCCGACATCTCGTTCGACCGCTCGATCAACCCCTATCGCGGCTGCGAGCACGGCTGCGTCTACTGCTTCGCCCGGCCGACCCACGCCTATCTGGGCCTGTCGCCCGGCCTCGACTTCGAATCGAAGCTGTTCATGAAGCCGGACGCGCCCGAGCTTCTGGAGCGCGAGCTGTCGATGCGCGGCTATGTGCCGAAGACCATCGCGATCGGCACCAACACCGACCCGTACCAGCCGATCGAGCGCAAGACCGGCCTGATGCGGCGCATCCTCGAGGTGCTGGAGAAGGCCGGCCACCCGGTCGGCATCGTCACCAAGTCGGACCTGATTCGTCGCGATCTCGACATTCTGTCGCGCATGGCGGAGCGACGGCTGGTCCGCGTCGCCGTGTCGGTGACGACCCTCGATCCGGCGCTGGCGCGCACCATGGAGCCGCGGGCGCCGACGCCGTCGCGCCGGCTCGCCGCCCTGCGGGCGCTCGCCGAGGCCGGCGTCCCGGCGACCGTGATGGTCGCGCCCGTGGTGCCGGCCATCAACGACGCCGAGATCGAGCGCATCCTCGATGCCGCCGCGGCGGCCGGTGTCGAAGGCGCCGGCTACGTGCTGCTGCGGTTGCCGCTGGAGGTGCGCGATCTGTTCCGCGAATGGCTGGTCACGCATTTCCCCGACCGCGAGCGCCACGTCTTCACGCTGATCCGCCAGATGCGCGGCGGCAAGGACTACGACGCCAAGTTCGGCCAGCGCATGACCGGCTCGGGCCCCTATGCCTGGATGCTGGGCCGCCGCTTCGAAAAGGCCTGCGACCGGCTCGGCCTCAATCTTCGCCGCACCGCCCTGACGGTCGAGCATTTTACGCCGCCCGCAAAAGCGTCGAAGCAGCTCGAGATGTTCTGAGACGGGCCTGCGCCGGCTTGCTGCGGAGCGTGTCATCGGGCGGGCCGAAGGCAGCCGGACCGGCTGCGCGACGCCCCCGAAAGGGCAAATCCGTCCTGTCCGGGCGGTTGCCTCCATTGCTCTTTCCGACCACCCTCACACTATGAGTCGCCGTCCGGATCCCGCCGCCACGCCGCGCCTGCCGCTTGCCGAGGAGCCGGTGCGCCCGACATTTTTGCGCGAACGGCGTGCCTTGAAACGCGGGCTGTGGCCGGTCGCCGGTTGCGACGAGGCCGGCCGCGGGCCGCTGGCCGGACCCGTGGTGGCCGCCGCCGTGATCCTCGACCCGAAGAGAATCCCGCGTGGGCTCGACGATTCCAAGAAGCTCACGGCGGAGCGCCGCGCCGTTCTCTATGAGCGCATCTGCGCCGTGGCCGAGGTCGGCATCGCGCTCGGCTCGACCGCCCGCATCGACCGCGACAATATCCGCCAGGCCTCGCTGTGGGCGCTGGCGCGTGCCGTCCGGGCGCTGCCGATCGCGCCGAAGCTCGTCTTCGTCGACGGCTGCGACCGCATCGATGCCGGCTGCGACTGCGAGGCCGTGGTCTCCGGCGACGCCCTGGTGCTGTCCATCGCGGCCGCCTCGATCGTCGCCAAGGTGACGCGCGACCGGCTGATGGAGCAGGTCGGTGCCGCCTGTCCGGGCTATGGGTTCGAACGCCACATGGGCTACGGCGTCCCCGCGCACAAGCGGGCCCTGGTCGAGTTCGGTGCGACCCCGCATCACCGCCGCTCCTTCGCGCCGGTGCGGGCGGTGTGCGGCGAATCCACCGCCTAAGAGCCTGGCGCAAGCCCCGTGGACGCCGATGCGGCATCCGGCGTGCACCGGATCGCTTCCTAGACGGGGCGGGGTTTGCTACCACGCTGAGCACGGCCGGCGCCCCCGGACGGCCGCCGCCAGGGTGCCGCCGCGGGGACGGCGCCCATGATCCCGTTCCGCTCCCGTCCCGACGCCCGAACCGCGACGAACTGCCGCCGATGTTGCACGTCTCCCTGTTCGTCGAGCTGATCCGCGCCAATCCGCGCCTCGTGGTGTGGACGGCCGCGCTCGTCCAGGCGACGCTGTGGTGGCTGGTGCCGACGCTGTTCTACTCGGCGCCGCCCGGCAATCTGCCGCTGATGATCGCGGTCGGCCACGAGTTCCAGCTCGGCTCCTATTGGGGGCCGCCGCTGGCGAGCTGGCTCGCCGAGATCGCCTTCGCGATCGCCGGGACGGCCGGCGTCTATCTGCTCTCGCAGGCCTGCGTGATCTCGACCTATTGGGGCGTGTTCACGCTCGGCCGCGCCATCGTCGGTGCCCAGCACGCCGCCATGGCGGTGCTGCTGATGGTCGGCATCGCCGCGCTCACCGTGCCGACGCCGGATTTCGGGCCGCCCATTCTTGCGATGCCGCTCACCGTCTTCGTGCTGCGGCATTACTGGCGGGTGATCGGGGAGGGACGGCGCAGCGCCTGGTATGTCCTGGCGGTCGGGCTCGCGCTGCTGCTGCTCACCATGTATGCGGGCCTGATCCTGCTCGCGGCCATCGCCATCTTCACCGGGACGAGCCGGCGCGGCCGCGAGATGCTGCTCGGCATCGAGCCCTGGGTGGGGCTGTTCCTGATCGGCGTCATCGTGTTTCCGCACCTTTTGTGGGTCGACATGTCGGGCATGTGGGGCGTGTGGACGGGGCGCTACGGCGTGGCGGCGCTCGATCCGCTGCTGCAGGGCGGCCAGCTCCTGGGCGGCCTGGTGCTCGCCCATGTGGGTGCGCTGCTGCTCGCCTTGATCGCGGTCGGCCTGCGTCCGCCCAAGGACAAGGCTCCGACATTCGCGCGAAAACCCATCACCGGGCTGGAGCGCCGTTTCGTGCTGTTCTTTGCCGCGGCACTGCCGCTCGCCGCGATCACGATCGGCGCCTTCATGGGCGACCGCGGGCCGATCGGCGGGCTCGGGCCCTATGTGGTGCTGTCCGGCCTCGCCATCGTGGTCCTGGCCGGCAACACCATCGTGCTGCAGCGACAGGGCCTCACCAGCATCGCCTGGAGCCTCCTGCTGGTGGCGCCGCCCGTGATCGCCGCCGCCGCGGTCGCGGTCCTGCCGTTCGTCTCCACGACGGACGTGCCGATCTCCCAGCCGGCCAATGCGATCGGAAAATTCTTCGGCGAGACCTTCGAGCGCCGCACCGGCAAGCCGCTGGCGATCGTCGCCGGCGAGCCGCGGCTGGCCAGCCTGGTCGCCATCGCGGCGCCGTCGCGGCCGAGCTTCTATTTCGACGCGGCGCCCGACCGCACCCCCTGGATCAACGGCGACGAGCTGCGCCGCAAGGGCGCGATCGTGCTGTGGCCGACCACCGACACCTCGACGACGGTGCCGCCCGACATCAAGGCGCGCTTCCCCGACCTGGTGGCCGAGGTCCCGCAGACCTTCACCCGCGTCGTGCAGGGCCGCCTGCCGCTGATGCGCATCGGCTGGGGCATGCTGCGCCCGCAGTGAGGGGCGCTTGCGCCTCCGGTCACTACGTTTTGATGGCGGCCCAGAGGCTCGAACTGGTGGTGCCGCCCGACCACAGCCAGCCCCATGCTCCGCACGCCGCCGCCGCGATGATCGGCGGTGAGATCCAGTCCCAGACGCGGGTTCCGACGGGCAAGTGAACGACACTGCTGGCGGCGCGAAAGCCACCGGCCGCGAAATCGACCGGGTTCTCGCCGCCCAGGCTGGCCGGCAGGGTGATCGTGGCCCGGGCGAGCATCTCGAGGCCGAACGCGACGAGAACGAGCGCGGCCAGCCCGGCCAGGAGCCCCTGTGCCGTCATCTCGACGGCCATCTGGCGGCGCACCTGGCCACTGCTCCAGCCGAGCACGCGCAGGAGCGCCAGCTCCCGCCGGCGCTCGGAGACGACGCCGAGCACCAGCATGGCGCCCAAGGCCAGCGCAGCAGCCGCACCGACGCCGACCGCAATCGGACCGAAGCGGCCGATCGTCTGCGAGACCCCGCCGAACAGTTGCAGCATGGTTCCGGGCGAGGCGACCGAGGCGTGCGGCAGCCAGCCGGCAATGCGCTGTTTCACCGTCTCGGTGTCGGCAATGTCGGCGACGTCGAGGAAGACCTGATTGACCAGCCCCTCGGGCAGCCCGGCGAGCGTGCGGGCCTCGCCGATGTCCATGTAGAAGTTGCTCGATGCGATCTGGCTGCCTTCCTTGATGTCGATCACGCCGACGACCGTGAAGGTCTTGCCGCCGATCTCGACGGTGCGGCCGGGATCGAGGCGGTAGAAGGCGCCGTAGTGCCGCTCGACGAGGATCTCCGGCTTGCCGGCCTCCGGCAGGCGGCCGTTGATCAGCCACTCCCGTATCCGGCCCGGACCGAGCGCGGGAGCATTCGGGTCGAGCGGGATGCCGCTGATCGAATAGAAGCGGCCGGCACCCAGATTCCAGAGCAGCACGAAGCCGGCGCTTTGTGACACGCCCGGCTCGGAGGCGAGCCGGGTCGCTTCCTCCTGCGTGATCGGCTGCGCCGAGTAGGGCAGCATGATGCCCATCTGCTTCGGGACGGACGTCTGGACGGCGTTGCGCTGCACGATCAGGTTTGCGCCGAGGCTGCGGAACGGGACGGTCGCGACGTCGGCGAAGGAGCGCCCGAGGACATCGAGCATGACGACGAGGGTGGCCGCGAGCGCGATGCCGCCGACCAGAAGCGCGGTTCGCCGCCAGCGATAGGTCAGCTCGTTCGCCAGGTAGCGCCAGTGCACGAGGCGGCACATCGTCAGTCCGCCTTCTCGCCGAGGGCGGCACGCAGCGCCACCTCGAAATCGGCGACGCTCCAGGTGCCGTTCAGGCCCATCGGATTGCCGGCCGAAGCCGGGAAGTTGACGAACTCGATGGTCTTGCCGTCCGCCCGCTTGAAGCTCTTGCTGCCGGCGATCAGGATCACGATCGGGATGTGTCCCTTCAATCCGACGGCTTTCGCCCGCCTTTCGCCGTCGGGGCTTTCGATGTCGAGATCGACGACCTTCACGCGGCCGTCGTACTTGGCGAGAACCTCGCGCACTGGCTTCAGCGCGCTCTGCACCGGCCAATGCCCCATTGCGAGCAGCTCGATGGTCGGCTCGGCGGCGGCGGCGTGACCGGCCAAGAAGGGGAGTCCGGCGGCGCCGATCAGGAGGAGGACGTCTCTACGCGTTGCCATGCTGGATTCTCCCGTCCTTCATCTCGATGGTCATGTCGGCCTTGCCGGCGACATCGAGATCGTGGGTCACGATCAGTAGCGTCGTTGCAAAAATGCGGCTCATGTCGAGCAACAGGCCGAGCACGCCGGCGCCGGTTTCGGCGTCGAGGTTTCCGGTCGGCTCGTCCGCGAGCAGAATCGCCGGGCGATTGACCAGCGCGCGGGCGATCGCGACGCGCTGCTGCTCGCCGCCGCTCAACTGCGACGGGCGGTGGTGCATCCGGTCGCCGAGTCCCACCTGCGCAAGGAGGTCGGTAGCCCGTTTGCGGCGGTCGGCAGCCGTGCCTTCCTTTTCGAAGAAGGTCGGCAGCAGGACGTTTTCCAGAGCCGAAAGCGACGGGATGAGGTTGAAGCTCTGGAACACGATGCCGATCGTCTGCCGCCGGAGATCGGCCATCTGCGGTTCGTCGAGCTGCGACAGATCGTGCCCCTGGATGAGCACGCGGCCGCTGTCCGCCTTCTCCAGCCCGGAGACGACCCCGAGCAGCGTGCTCTTGCCGGATCCTGACTTGCCGATGACGGCAGCGAAGCGTCCGGCCGGGACCGACAGGTCGATGCCGTTGAGGACCGCGAGGGTGCCATACCGCTTGGTTACGCCGTCGACTTGGATGATTGCCTCGTTCATGGCGTTTCTCCTATTCGCTGCGCAGGAGCGACCAGGGCTGCGGCGGAGGCGAGGCGGCGAGGGCGAGTGCCGCGGCCAGGGCGACCATGACGCCGCCGGCGGCCGCGATCACCGCCGCCTCCCAGGGCACCGTGATCGGCACCGTGATGGTCTGGGTGCGGTCGAGCGTCGCGTCGGGGATGAAATGCGGGGTCGAGCTCAGATCCCAGGGCAGATCGAGCGTCACCGAGATATGGCCGAGCGCCGCCGCAATCAGAACCGCGAGAAGCACGCCGAGGGCCACACCGGCGAGCGCGAGCATGCCGTTCTCAATGAGGACTTGCCGGCGGATCAGCCGCCACGGCCAACCGACCGCCTGCAGGACGGCCAGTTCCCGGCGCCGTTCCGCGATCGCTGAAGCGGTGGCGCGCAGCACGAAGGCTGCCGCGAAGACGCCGATCACGACGGCGACGATCAGTCCCATGCGTTGCGAGAGGAACAGGACGCCGCTCAGGGCCTCGCGGAACGACAGTTCGCTCGACACGATCCCCTTCTTGCCGAGCATTGCGACGGTCCTGTCGACGACACTTTCGAGGGTCTGGCGGTCGACCTTGACCAGCAACAGGTTGGCGTCGTCGCGTCGGAACGGATAGAGCGCCTGCACCATCGGGGCGCCTGCGGCTAGCTCTTGCGCCGGGGCGAGCGGCATGTAGACGTCGGCCCGCACGACCTTGCCGCCGCGGGCCGCATCGACGATGCCGGCGACGGGGAATTTGGTTCCGCCGATATCGAGCTCGGCCCCGACCTGCACGCCGTTCTTGGAGGCGAAATCGCTGTCGAGCAAGATCGCGCGGTCACCCGGGTGCAGGGGCTTGCCGGCGATCAGCCGTGAGGACAGCGAGCCGAGGCCGGCCTCACCGTCCTCGATGCCGAGCACCGATTGATAATGATCCGGCGCCAGCTCCCACATGTAGACCCCACGGGTCACCGAGATGACGCCCGCCATCCTGCCGATGGTCGCGGTTGCAGCCGCGGGCACCAGGGCGTTCGGGTGCGGAAAGACGAGCCCCTCGAGCTTCGGCGGAATATCGCCGGTGATCTGGACGACGACGTCGGCCCCGACGGTCTCGACCGGAGCGCGGATCGCGCGGGCGTAGGACGCCGCGAGGGCGGTCAGAAGCACGGCCGCGATCACGGCCACCGCAATGCTCAGAACGGTGACCAGCGACCGGCTGCGGCGGAACAAGAGTTCGCGGAGTGCGTAATTGAGCCACATGTGCGGGAATGCCTTGAACTGAGCGTCCAGGTCACGACGACCATCCCTGACCGCTGCGGGGGCCGCAGGTCACCAATGGGCTTTGATGATGTCGCGTCCGTCTCCCTGCTGTAAAGTTATGTAAAGCCGACGTCCTGGGGCTGTGCTGGAGGCCGGAATGGTCGATGCCGAGCCCCGGCTCGGGTTCGGAACCTGCCATAGGCCGCGCGATCTCGCCGCCGATGCGGTGGGGAGTGCACGCCCCCGGCGCTCGCGTGTCGCCGAGCAGGCGGCTTCACGAAACTTTACATGGGCGCAATGGCAGCGATGCGCCAGGGATCGATTATCGGGCGCGCTCCGGACGAGGCGACGCTATTGTGCTGTCCGCGGGGCACTGTCAGATATCTCGAGATGAACCGGGTTCGCCTGCTCGCCACCTGCATGTTGATCCTGGCGCTGGTTGCGACCGCGCTCTTCGGGTACCGCACCTATCGTTCGTTCCAGTTGCTACGTTCAGCGTATGATGTCGGCGCTCCGAGGACCAGTGGCATTCGTGGCTGGATGACGCTCAAATACGTCTCCACGGCCTACCGCGTTTCGGAAGCGTCCCTGGGCAAAGGGCTCCAGCTCCCGCCCGACGTCGACACCGGCAGGAGCCTGAAGTCCCTTGCCGAGGAAGCGCGCATCTCACCGCCGCAGTATGTCCAGCGGGTCCAGCGGGTCATCGCCGAGCACATGCCTGTCGGCGAGGCCGACCACGAGACCGGCTCGTCGACCTGGTTCGGCGCGATTTCCGAAGGGATCCTCACCTGGCTGCTGATCTCCGGATACGCCGCGCTCGGCTTCACCATTCTGCTCGGCGCGGTCGGCGTGCCCTTGCCGACCGGGATCGCCATGGCGCTCGCCGGGTCGCTGGCTGCGCAAGGCCGCATGGACTTGATGTGGGCCGGTGCGATCGCCGTGGTCGCATCGGTGGCAGGCGATGTCGTCGGCTACGGACTCGGCCGCATGCTGAGCCTCGAGTTCCTGGAAAGGCGCGGCCGCTGGATCGGATATACGCCCGGGCGTCACGCCCATGTCCACGAGCTGTTCGACCGCTGGGGCCTCGTCACCGTCTTCATCACGCGGACCTTCGTGTCGTATCTCAGCTCGATTGCCAATCTTTTTGCGGGCGTGATCCGCTTTCGTCTTGTCGCGTTCCTGATGGTCGCGGTGCTCGGACGCGTCGCCTGGGCGGCCGCCTATATGGGGCTCGGCTGGCTCGTCGGCAGCGATCTCGACGCGGCAGCCGGCTTCCTCACCAATCTCAGCCTCTTGTTCCTGGCCCTCGTGGTCGTCGCCGGGTCGGCCGTGCTCGCGTTCCGACGAACGACCGTTGCGGCCGGATAGCCCTGCGCGAAACAATAGCGCCGCGGCGGATGATCGCCTGGCCGCGATCGCATGCCGGTCGCTGTCGCATTGACTCGCCGGCACCCGGGGCGGTGTACTGCGAAACAGCGCGGCGTGCTCGGCATCGCGCGACCATACGGCGTCGTCGGGAGGGGGGTTTGCGCGGGTGGATGGCCGTCGTCCTGGTCCTCACCGGCCTTGCGGCCGCGGCGCCGGCCGTCGCCGACACCCGCGTCGCTCTGGTGGTCGGCAACGGCGCCTATCGGTCCATCTCGCCGCTCGACAATCCGGTCAACGACGCCCGCCTGATGGCGCAGACGCTGCGCTCGCTCGGCTTCACGCTGGTCGGCGGGGCGGCGCAGCTCGATCTCGACAAGAGCGCGCTCGATGCCGCCGTGCAGGCCTTCGGGACTGCCCTGCAGGGCGCCGATGTCGGCCTGTTCTATTATGCGGGGCACGGCGTGCAGGTGCGCGGCGCCAACTATCTGGTGCCGGTCGGGGCGAACCCGGTGCGCGAGGCCGACATCGACTTCCAGATGCTCGACACCGCCCTGGTGCTGCGCCAGATGGAGGCGGCCGGCACGCGGCTCAATCTCGTCATCCTCGACGCCTGCCGCAACAACCCGTTCGGCGGCCGCGGCCTGCGTGCGACCGCCGGCGGCCTCGCCCAGATGCAGGCGCCGGAAGGCACCCTGATCTCGTTCGCCACCCAGCCCGGCAATGTCGCGCTCGACGGGCAGAGCGGCAACAGCCCCTACACGGCGGCGCTCGCCCAGACGATCCGCCGCGCCGGCCTCGACATCTTCCAGACCTTCAACGAGGTCGGACTGGCGGTGAAACGCTCGACCGCCGGCGCCCAGCAGCCCTGGGTGTCGTCCTCGCCGATCGCCGGCACGTTCTACTTTTCCGGAACGCAGGCGGAGCCGCTTCCCTCGGCGCCGCAGGCGCCGCCCGTCGGGGCGGCCGGCAGCGACGCCGAGCGCGCCTGGGCCGTCACCAAGGACACCACCAGCATCGCCGTGCTGGAGGACTTCGTCCGTCAGTTCGGCCCGACGCCCTACGGCAGCATGGCGCGGGCCCGCCTGGAGGAGCTGCGGCGAGAACGCCCGCCGGTCGCGCCCGAGCCGCGGCAGCCGCAACCCCCGCCGCCGCCGGTCGTCGCCACGCTGCCACCGGTGCCGCCGAGCTTCGACTGCGCCACCGATCGTGGCATCGTCGAGCAGGCGATCTGCCGCAGCGATCGCCTCTCCCGGCTCGATCGTAATCTCGATGCACTCTACACGGTGGTGCGCGGCCGGCTGCGTCCCGACCAGCAGATCGTCCTGCGCGACGAGCAGCGCGCCTGGCTGAAGCAGCGCGCCGCCTGTGGCGACGGCGAGCCCTGCCTGATCGCCGTCTACGAGTCGCGCATCGCGCAGCTCCAGGCCTGGCGGTGACGGGGTGACGAAATTTCTTCGGGACTGGCGCTACCCCTTTGTCGCTGCCGTGCTGGCGGTGGCGTTCGGCGGGGCGTCGTTTGCGGCCGACGATCCTGTGCCGAACGCTCCGGCCCCCGCCTGCAAGCCCGAAAGCTTCCGCGTGATGCTCGATGTCGGCCACACGGTCGACCAGCCGGGCGCCACCAGCGCGCGCGGCGTCGCCGAGCACGTCTTCAATCTGCGGTTGGCGAAGCGCATCGAGCGGGCGCTGCGCGACGGCGGATTTGTCCGCACCAGGCTTTTGGTCGTGCGGGGCAGCGGTCGCAAGCAGCTCCTCGCCCGGGCCAAGGCGGCGAACGCCGAAAAACCCGATCTGCTGCTGTCGATCCATCACGACGACGTGCAGTCGCGCTACCACGCGCAGTGGCGGTTCGAGGGCCGGGAGCGGATCTACAGCGACCGCTTCGCCGGCTGGTCGCTGTTCGTGTCGCAACAGAACCGGCAGTTTGACGCGAGCTTGGCGTTCGCCAAGACGCTGGGTGCAGCGCTGCGCGCGAAGAATCTGCCCTTCACCATGCACCACGCCGAGGCGATCCCGGGCGAAGGACGCGAGGTGCTCGACCGCGACGCCGGCGTGTTCCGCTACGACGCCCTGATCGTGCTGAAGGACAGTGACGTGCCGGCCGTGCTCCTGGAAGCCGGCGTCATCGTCAACCGCGCCGAGGAGATTTTGCTGGCGACGCCCGCGCGGCAGGACGTCGTCGCGGCCGCGGTCTTGTCCGCCGTGCAGGGCTTTTGCGCGGAGCGGAAGTGACGTAGGGCGCAATGAGCGGAGCGAATTGCGCCGGCTTTCTACGAGACGGTTTTTCGGCGCAATTCGCTCCGCTCATTGCGCCCTACGGGCCGGCGCCGCATCGAACCTCAATGATAGCTCTCGTCCTCGCGGACTTTTCCGCGAAAGAGCCAGTACACATAGGCGACGTAGGCGAGGATGATGGGCAGCAGCACGACGGTGCCGGCCAGCATGAAGATCTGGCTGGAGCGCGCCGCCGCCGTGTCCCAGATGGTCAGCACGGGCGGCACCACATACGGATAGGTCGAGATCGCCAGCCCGAGATAGCCGAGCAGGAAAAGCCCGACCGTGCCGACGAACGGCACCCAGTCGCGCCGCTCGGTCGCCCGCCACACCGTGACCGCCACGGCCGCCGTGACGACCGGCACGATCCACAGCACATAGATGTTGGGGGCCGAGAACCAGCGCGCCTCGATGCGCGCGAAGGCGAGCGGCGTCCACACCGAGACGGCCACCATGAAGCCCATCACGACGACGAGGAGGACGCGGGCCTGCCGGCGGGCGAGGTCGGCGACCGCGCCCTCGGTCTTCATGATCAGCCAGGTGGCGCCGAGCAGCGCATAGCCGGCCATCACGCCGAGCCCGCACAGCGCCGCGAACGGCGTCGCCCAGTCGAACGGACCGCCGGCGAAGGCGCCGTTCTCCACATGGATGCCCTGGATGTAACCGCCCAGGATCACGCCCTGGCAGAACGCGGCGAGCGCCGAGCCGGCGAAGAAGGCGATGCTCCAGGCCGCCGTGGTGTCGGCCTGCGGGGCGCGGAACTCGAAGGCGACGCCGCGCAGCACCAGCGCCAGCAGCATGGCGATGACGGGCAGATAGAGGGCCGGCATGATCACGGCATAGGCGCGCGGGAAGGCGACCAGCAGGCCGCCGCCGCCGAGCACCAGCCAGGTCTCGTTGCCGTCCCAGTAGGGCGCGACCGACGCCATCATCTGGTCGCGCTGGCGCTCGTTGGCGGCGAACGGGAACAGCAGGCCGATGCCGAGATCGAAGCCGTCCATCACCACATAGAGGGCGACCGCGGTGCCGAGCAAGGCGGCCCAGATCGTCGGAAGATCGAGTACCATGGGCATTGCTCCGCTCAGCCTTGACCGAGGACGCCGCGGCCCGCCTCGCGCGCCGCGGATTGCGGCCGCAGCGGCGTGCCGGTCCCGGGCGGCTGACTGGCGCCGCCGACGAGGCCGCGGGCGAGCAGCCGGTTGATGAAATAGATGCCCATCGAGAAGACGCCGCCATAGACCAGGATGAACAGCGCCAGCGTCGCCGCGATGCTGCCGCCCGGCACCGGTGAGGTGGCGTCGGTCGTGCGGAGGATTCCACTCACGATCCAGGGCTGGCGTCCGCTCTCGGTGACGGTCCAGCCGGCCACGATGGCGACGAAGCCGAGCCACCAGCCGTGCGAGGCGACCTTCAGGAACCAGCCCGTGGTGAACAGCGCGCCACGCCACCACAAGACCGCGCCCGTCATGGCGACCAGCACCATGGCGCCGCCGACCGCCAGCATGATGCGGAAGGCGAAGAAGACGTTCTTGACCGGCGGGCGATCCTGCGGCGGCACGCTGGTGAGGCCCGGGAAGAGCCCGTCCGGATCATGGGTGAGGATCAGCGAGGAGCCGCGCGGGATCGAGATCGCGAACCGGTTGGTCTCGGCCTTCTCGTCCGGCCAGGCGAAGACGTGGAAGTCGCCCGGCTTGCTGCCGTCCCAATGCGCCTCCATGGCGGCGACCTTGACGGGCTGGTACTTCAGCGTGTTGAGCCCGTGCTGGTCGCCGATGATCACCTGCAGGGGCGCCAGCACGGCGATCATGCCGACCGCCATGCGCACCATGATGCGCGCCTCGTCGTAATGCCGCTCGGCCAGCACCCAGCGGGCCCCGACGGCCAGCACCACGAAGGCCGTGGTGAGATAGGCCGCCGTCATCATGTGGGCGAAGCGGTACGGAAAGCTCGGGTTGAGGATGATGGCGAGCCAGTCCTGCGGATGGGCGACGCCGTCGATCATCGCGTGCCCGGCCGGCGTCTGCATCCAACTGTTGGCGGAGAGGATCCAGAATCCCGAGATGGCCGTGCCGGTCGCCACGATCACGGCGGAGGCCGCGTGCACGGCGGGCGACACCCGTTCGCCGCCGAACAGCAGAATGCCGAGGAACGACGCCTCGAGGAAGAAGGCGGTCAACACCTCGTAGCCGATCAGCGGGCCGATGACGTTGCCGACGACGACCGAGAAGCGGCTCCAATTGGTGCCGAACTGATAGGACAGCACCAGCCCCGACACCACGCCGAGCGCGAACGAGACGGCGAAGATCCGGGTCCAGAACCGGGCGAGCCGCGCATAGCGCGCGTCGCCGGTCCGCAGCCGCAGGATCAGGAGCGTCGCGATATAGGCCGACAGGCCGATCGTGAAGCTCGGGAAGATGATGTGGAACGTGATCGTGAAGGCGAATTGCAGGCGGGCGAGCAGCAGGGGGTCGAAGTCCATCGGGTCTTTCCCGGAGTTCCGGATCGGGGGCGGGCGCGGCCGAGAGGAGGCCACGCGGAGGGCCGCCGAGCGGCCGGAGCGACGCGAGCACGACCGAGACCGGGCTAGGCCGCCGCGTGGCACGAACGCAGGATGGTACTCCCCGGTTCGCGGCGCGTCACCTGCGCGGGATGGGCGCCCGTCCGCCGGCCGACGGGAACCAGGCGTCGCCCCGCCGTCTGGGCGTTCTGCGCGCCGGCGGCGGCGATCGGAGCCGGACCTGCGCGATCACCTCGCCCGCTCGGGAATGCCGCTCGGACAACATGATTTGACTTGTGCTTCCATTGCTTGACACCCGTGCGTCCTCTGGCAAATGAAGGCCGACGACAAAAACACCACGGGCCGACGTTCTCGGCCCGCACCTCGAGCGGAGTGACAATCTCATGACCACCAGGCGCGAGTTCGTGCAGGCTCTTCCGTCGGCAGGCGCGGCCTTCGCGGTCGCCGGCAGTGTCGTGCTGGACGAGAGCCCGGCCCGCGCGCAGACCGCGGCCCCCCTGAAGGGCCACTTCCATCCGCAGGGGAAGGCTCCCTCCAAATACACGATCGAGATCCTGCGCAAGGCCAAGGCGACCCTGCCGTTCGGCGACACGCGCGATCTGGACGAGAACCGCCGTGGACTGATCGCCAGGATGCCGGACATGAAGATCATGGCCGATGCGGGCCATGTCGCCTGGGACATGGAGAGCTTCCAGTTCCTCGACCAGCAGGACGAGTTCGACAGCATCCACCCGTCGCTGCATCGGATCTCCCGGCTCAACAACAATTACGGGCTCTACGAGGTCATCCCGGGCATCTATCAGATCCGCGGGTTCGACCTGGCCCAGATCACCTTCGTGCGGGGCCGGACGGGGTGGATCGTCTTCGACGTCGCGGTTTCCGGCGAGATCACCCGCGCCGCGTGGAAGCTGTTCCAGCAGCATCGGGGCGAAGGTCTGCCGATCACCGCCGTGGTCTACTCGCACAACCACGGCGACCACTGGGGCGGGATCCGCGGCATCGTCGACGAGGCCGACGTGCGCGCCGGGAAGGTGCCGATTCTGGCGCCGCGCGACTTCATGCGCCACACCGTCGAGGAGAACGTCTACGCCGGCAACGTGATGAACCGGCGGCTGTTCTACCAATACGGCCTGCTGCTTCCGACCGCGCCGCACGGCTATGTCGGGCAGGGCCTGGGTCAGCGCGTCTCCGCCGGCGCCTCGGGCCTCATCCCGCCCACCCGGATCGTCGAGAGGGACATCGAGGACATCGAGGTCGACGGCGTGCCGATGGTGTTCCAAAACACGCCGAACACCGAGGCCCCGTCGGAGATGAACACCTGGATCCCCGGGATGAAGGCGCTGTGGATGGCGGAGAACGTCAACGCGACGCTGCACAACATCTACACGCTGCGTGGCGCGCCGGTGCGCGACCCGCTGCGCTGGTCGAAATACATCGCCGAGGCGCTGTATCGCTTCGGCGTGCAGGCCGACGTGATGTTCGCGTCGCACCACTGGCCGCGCTGGGGCAACGACCGCATCCAGGAGGTGCTGCGCGGCCAGCGCGACCTCTACGCCAACATGAACAACCAGGTGCTGCATCTCGCCAACCAGGGCGTCACCATCAACCAGATCCACAACGTCTATACCGTGCCGAAGGGGCTGCAGGACAAGTGGTACTGTCGCGGCTATCACGGCTCGCCCGAGCACAACAGCCGCGGCGTGGTGCAGCGCTTCCTCGGCTTCTGGGACTGCAATCCGACCAGCCTGATCCCGCTCTCGCCCTCGGAGTCGGCGCCGCTCTATGTGGAGATGATGGGCGGTGCGGCGCCGATCATGGCGCGCGGCCGGCAGTTGCACGACGAGGGGCAGTACAAGCTCGCCTCGGAGATCGTCGACAAGCTGGTGCAGGCCGAGCCGCAGAATCAGCCGGCCAAGGAGCTGCTGGCGGACATCTTCGAGCAGCTCGGCTACCAGCAGGAGAACCCCGGGCTGCGCAACAGCTTCCTGGCGGCGGCCTACGAGTTGCGCTCCGGCATTCCGCAAGGCGAGGCCCCCAGCTCGAGCGGCCCCGACGTGATCCGGGCGATGACGACCGAGCTGTTCCTGAACTTCCTCGGCATCCGCATGGATGCCCGGAAGGCCGAGGGCCTGCGCTTCACCATGAATCTGGTCACGCCGGACAACGGCGAGAGGTTCATCGTCGAGCTCGACAACGCGACGCTGACCAACATCCAGGGCTATCAGGCCGAGAAGGCGGACCTCACGCTGACCATCAACCGCTCCGATCTCGAGCGAGTGATGGCCGGCGCCAAGACGCTCGAAGCGCAGATCGCCGACGGGACCGCGAAGGTGCAGGGCGACATCGGCGTGCTGCAGAGGCTCGCCGCCACCATGGTCGTCTTCGATCCCCGTTTCGAGATCATGCCGGGGACGAAACGGCCGGCCGCGGCGGTCGCCCAGGCAGACGCGTACCAGGCGATCCTGCGGCAGACGATCTCGGAGTGATCCCAGTCGTCGTTGTTCGCGGCCTTCATCGTCATTGCCGGGCTCGACCCGGCAATCCATCGAGCTTCGAAAGAAGCTCTTCGCTTTAGGCGATGGATGCGCGGGTCGAGTCCGCGCATGACGAGCAGGAACTTGCGAAGACTGGCATGCTCGACAGCGCGCCGGCGGCGACCCGCACGGCCTGCGGCCCGATACGGGGGTGGATGCCGAGGTGAAGCCGCCGTGCCGTTCGAACCGCGCTTGCTCGGCGCCGACGGCCTGCTAAATATCGATCGCCGCTGGAGAAGGAAGGGCCTTCGGCCCCGACCGATCTGCGACACCGGCCGCCGGATACGGCCCTCGTCGCGGACCATGCGATGCGGTGCTTGACGGACGGCGTTCATGTCTGCACGCCCCGGCAATGCGGGATGGGGCAGGGCCACGCCGGTCGCCGCGCCGGCCCAGCAGGGGGGATCGTCATGACCGACGCCGCCGCACCGGACAAGTCCGCGCCGCAGGGCGCCTCGTTCCTCGACCGATATTTCGGCCTCACGGCGAGCGGCACCACGGTGCGCACCGAGGCGATCGCCGCGGTCACGACCTTCCTGACCATGGTCTACATCGTCTTCGTCAACCCGACGATCCTGGCCAATGCCGGCATGGACAGGGGCGCCGTGTTCGTCGCCACCTGCCTGGCCGCCGCGGTGAGCACCATGGTGATGGCGCTCTACGCCAACTATCCGGTGGCGCTCGCCCCCGGCATGGGGCTCAACGCCTTCTTCGCCTTCACGGTGGTCCTCACCTACAAGTATTCGTGGCAGCAGGCGCTCGCCGCCGTGTTCTGCTCGGGCGTGCTGTTCTTCCTCTTGTCGATCTTCCGGCTGCGCGAATACGTGATCAACGCGATTCCGCGCAATCTCAAGCTCGCCATCTCGGCCGGCGTCGGGCTGTTTCTCGGCATCATCGCGCTGGAGCAGTCGAAGATCGTCGTCGCCCATCCGGTGACCCTGGTGACGCTCGGGGATCTGCGCGTGCCCGCCGCGATCCTCTGCCTCACCGGCTTCGTGCTGATCGCCGCGCTCAACTCGCGCAAGGTCCTCGGCGGTACGCTGATCGGCATCCTGGCCGTCACCCTGGTCGGGCTGCCGCTCGGGCTCACCAGCTTCTCCGGCGTGGTCTCGATGCCGCCGTCGCTGGCCCCGACCTTCCTGCAGCTCGACTTCTCGGCCATCCACGAGCAGACCTTCCTGATCGTGGTGTTCAGCTTCCTGTTCATCGACGTGTTCGACAATGCCGGCACGCTGATCGGCGTCACCCACCGGGCCGGGCTCTTGGACGAGAACGGCCAGCTCCCGCGCATGAAGCAGGCCCTGATCGCCGACAGCTTCGCCGCCATGTTCGGCGCCTTGATCGGCACCTCGACGACGACGAGCTACATCGAGAGCGCGGCCGGCGTCTCGGCCGGCGGCCGCACCGGCCTCACCGCGGCCTTCGTCTCGGTGCTGTTCCTGCTGGCGCTGTTCTTCGCGCCGCTCGCCGGCATGATCCCGGCCTATGCGTCGGCGGCGGCCCTCCTCTATGTCGCCTGCCTGATGACGCGCGGCCTCGCCGAGCTCGAATGGGACGACGTCACCGAGTACGCGCCCGCCGTGGTGGCGGCCGTCACCATGCCGCTGACCTATTCGATCGCCACCGGCATCGGCCTCGGCTTCATCACCTATGCGGCGGCCAAGATCGTATCGGGCCGCTTCCGCCAGGCGACCCCGGCCGTGGTGGTGCTGGCGCTGCTGTTCGCGCTGAAATTCGCGATGCAGTAGGGCGCAGCAGTAGGATGCGGTGAGCGATGCGAACTGCGCCGAAAAAAAAACCGGGTGTCGGCGGTGCAATTCGCTCCGCTCATTGCACCCTACGGCAGCTCGCCACGAAAGCAGCGTCATGAGGCTCCGGAGCGTATTGTTGTTCTTGAATTGTTCCTCTTGGCCGTGTACGATTGATCCATTCACATCAGGGATTGTCCTGTTCCGGGGGCGTCACATGAGCATGCGTTTTCTCCGGGCGGCGCTCGTCGCCCTCACGGGGCTCGTCGTCTGCGCGAGCGTCTCGGCGGTCGATCCCGCGGCGGCGCAGGACCGGCGGCAGAACGAGCCGGGTCAGTTCGATTTCTTCGTCCTGTCGCTGTCGTGGTCGCCGTCCTATTGCGAGGGCGCGGCCGAGCGGCGCAACGGGGATGGCAACCGCGGCGGCCGGCCGGATCCGCAATGCGGTCCGCGACCCTTCTCGTTCGTGGTGCACGGCCTGTGGCCGCAATACGACCGCGGCTTCCCGGAGTTTTGCCAGGTGCCGGCGCCGCGGCTCAACCGCGACATCGTCTCCTCGATGCTCGACCTGATGCCGAGCCCGCGGCTCGTGTTCCACGAATGGGACCGCCACGGCGTCTGCTCGGGACTGCCGCCCCGCGTCTTTTTCGAGACGGTCCGCAAGGCGCGCGCCGTGATCAAAATCCCCGAAGCCTATCTCGAGCCGACCACGGCCCTGACCGTGACGCCCGACGAGGTCGAGGAGGCGTTCGTCAAGGCCAATCCCGGACTCGACCGGGCCGGCATCGCGGTCGGCTGCAGCCGCAACCGGCTGAGCGAGGTGCGCATCTGCCTCACCCGCGAGCTCGGTTTTCGCGATTGCCCGGAGGTCGACCGCCGCGCCTGCCGGCGCGACCACCTGTCGATGCCGCCGGTGCGCGGCGGCTAGCGCGGCGTCGACCGAAACGGCGGTCGGCGAGGGCTGCCGCGGCGGGCGCGCCGCGGCGAGCTCCGCGCCGTCGATGGGCTCGTGCGGCTCACTGCGGCACGGCGCGGCTCTGCCAGCCCGTATCCCCGCATGGTTTCCGCCGCGTTGACGCGGCCTGCGCAAAGCACGCGACTTATCCGCTCGACTTGGCGATGCGGGCAAAACCGCCGGGTCAGGCGGGCTGGGCCATGATGCACCCGACAAGAGCGGAGCATCATGAAGCAGGTCATCTCGCAGCACGGGGCGATCCGTCGGCGTTTCGAGGACGATGCGCGGCTGGCGATCCGTCAGGTCGGGCTCGCCTATGTGGTCCTGTGGGGCGTCACCTGGTGGACGCTCGACCACGCTCCGACGCTGCTCGGGTCGGGTGCCGGTTGCCGGCTGGAATCGCTGTCCGACCTGGTCGTTTGGAGCTGCACGTCCGGCGCCAGGCTCGAGGTCGTCGCCGATCTCGTCAACGGCGTCCTCGCCAGCACCGTGTGGGCGCCGGCCGTCGTCCTCTCGGCGGCGGCCCAGCCGGAGGTGCGACTGCTCGCCTTCGCGGTCGTCGGCCTGCATCTCGTCGGCCTGCCCGCCGCGCTGCTGGTGGCGATCCGCTTCGGCGTGTCCGTGTGCGACCGCATCGCCCGCCGGCCACCCGCCGGGTCGACGCCCCCGGCGCTGGATGCGCCGACGGGCGATGCGATGTCGCCGGCGTCCGGTGCCGCGGCGAATGCCGCGGCCGTGCCGGCCGGGGTCGTGCGGTTGCCGCCGGCGCGTCCGGCCCGTCCGCCCGTCACGCCGCGCAACACCTTCGGTCTGCGCCAGGCAGTCCCGCGCTGACGCTATTCCGCGCTGACGCTATTCCGCGCTGACGCCATTCCGCGCCGACGCTGTTTCCCGTCGACACCAGCTCGCGAAGCGATCCGGCGCAGCGCCGTCTCGCGCCGCGCGAGCCCGGCGCATGCGCGAGTGCCGGGTGGGCAGACGCGCCGCGCCATGCGAAGAGGAGCGCGGAGCGCCGCCGGCCCGCCTGGCGCTCCCGTGTGGGTCGCGGGTCGATGCTCCGGCGCCGTCGTCCATGAATTACCGTCACGCCTTTCACGCCGGCAACTTCGCCGATGTTCTCAAGCACGTCGTGCTGGCCCGCGTCCTCGCTCACCTGTGCGACAAGCCGACGCCCTTTCGGGTGATCGACACCCATGCGGGCGCCGCGCTCTACGATCTCGCCGGACCGGAGGCGAGCCGCACCGGCGAATGGCGCGACGGCATCGGCCGGCTGCTCGGCGCGACGATCCCGCCCGACATCGCCGCGCTGCTCGCGCCGTATCTCGACGTCGTCGCGCCACTCTGCTCGGGCGGTGCGCCGCGCTATCCGGGCTCGCCGCTGCTCGCGCTGCGGCTGATGCGGCCGCAGGATCGGCTCACCGCCTGCGAGCTGGTGCCCGCCGCCGCTGCCGCGCTGGCGCACGTGCTCGGTCGCGATGCGCGCGCCAAGGCCGTCGCCATCGACGGCTGGCTAGCACTCAAGGCCTATGTTCCGCCGAAGGAGCGGCGCGGTCTGGTGCTGGTCGATCCGCCGTTCGAGCGGTCCGACGAGTTCTCTCATCTCGCACACGGTATCGTGAACGCCGTCCGCAAGTGGCCGACGGGCGTCTACGTGATCTGGTATCCGGTCAAGGAGCGCCGCGGGCCAGACGCCTTCGTCGACGCGCTCGCCGCGGCCGGCATCGCCAAGCTGCTGCGCGTCGAGATCGATGTCGGCGGCGACGACGAGGTGCTGCGCGCCTGCGGCCTCGTGCTGATCAATCCGCCCTGGCGGGTCGCCGACGAGTTCGCCGTTCTGCTCGATTGGCTGGTGCCGGTGCTGGCGCGCGGGGGCGGTGCAAAATCACGTCTCGATCAGATCGCTGTCAGATGACGCAGTTGTCGCAATGCAGACGCGCTTCCTCTTTTTGGCTCGCAACCTCTATGTTAGTGTTTGATGGGGCTCTGACGTTCCGTCTCCTGCGGGGGACCACGAGCGACCGAGGCGAAAGGACGGTGACGTCCTGATGCCGACGTCCTCCGGAATCGAATGTCCGGCCACGGCGTCGTGCCGTGAGGGCCGACGTCCGAACAGCATGGGGATAGGAGTGTCCCGATGGCAATGGCGGGTACGGTCAAGTTCTTCAATGGCGAGCGCGGCTATGGCTTCATCAAGCCGGACGACGGCGGTCGCGACGTGTTCGTGCACATCACCGCCGTCGAGCGGGCGGGCTTGAAGTCGCTCAACGAAGGTCAGCGGATCAGCTTCGACGTCGAGCCCGACAAGAAGGGGAAGGGGCCCAAGGCCGTCAATCTCGTCATCTCCTGACCACCAAGGCGGCCCGGACGGGTCGCCAGCCGTGGTGCAGGGACGGGGCGCGCAGGGACGGGACACGATCGGCGCCTGACGGACATCTCAGACCGCAGCCGGGTTGCGACGTGATCAGACCTTGATCTGATCAAGTTCCGGGCGCTCAGATCAGGATATAGAGGGTTGTCGATGTGTCCGGAACCGGTTTTCCGGTCTGCACGGTGACGCCCCTTGTCCTTGTCCTGTATTCCGGTCTCGCGGGTCTTGATCTCGCGTCTCTTTCGGAGGCGCAGTCGGTCGGCGGACTTGGTCGGCGGACTTGGTCGGTGGGCGTGAATAGGCCATCACGGCTCGGCGACGACGGCTGCCTCGGTGTTTGAGAGCGCAATTACCACAAAGCGATGAATCTGATCACGTTGCTGCGCCGGCAGGCGCCGGCGTTCGCGGTTCCGCGGCTTTACACGTCGATGGCGGACCTCGCATCTGTTTCGGCAGGTGAACCGAGGCAGCGCGACGACCCCGTCTGCCGGGACGCGAGCGATCGTGCGGCTCGCCGCCGCGACGCCAGCCGCAGAGAGATCGGGCGACGTCACCGTGGGCCATAAGAAAACGCTCCGGCGCAGGAGCGCCGGAGCGTGATCGTCGGTCGAGAAGGACGCCGAGGGGCCGCGCGTCAGAACCGATAGTTCAGCCCGAACCGGACGATGCTGGATTCGATGCCGGCGCTGAGGCCGGTCATCGTGTAGGTCTCGTTGCCGAGGTCGACATAGAGATATTCGGCGCGGGCGCTCCAATTGGGCGTGAACGCCACCTCGATGCCGGCGCCGGCCGTCCAACCCGTGAGAGTTTTGTTCTCGGTCCAGCCGAGCCACTGGACCTCGCCGCGGCCATAAGCGAAGCCGGCGGTCCCATAGAACAGAATGTTGTTCATGGCGAAGCCGGCGCGGGCCCGCAGGGTTCCGAACCACGGGTTGGAGAACTTGTAGGCTGCGAACGTGTCCTCGGCGCCCGAGAACTGGAAGTCGGTCTCGGCGCCGATCACGAACTGGCCGATCTGGTAGTTGTAGCCGCCCTGCAGGCCGCCGACGAAGCCACTGGGGTTCGTGCTCAGGGCCGACGAGCCGAACTGGTAGCCGAGATTGACGCCCACATAGGGGCCCGTCCAGGTCGGGACGGCGGCATAGGGGGGCGGCTGCTGATAGGGGGCGCCATAGCGAAGGTCGGCCGCGCCGGTCGGGGTCGCCAGCAGGGTCGCGGCGATCAGTCCGGCCGTCATCGTGGTCTTCTTCATTCTTGCCTCCACGCCGTCCGCCTCCGGCTCGAGCCTTGTGGTCGGGACGACCCCCGCATCGGGCAGGTTTGTCGCCCGCCATCGTGGATCCCGAAGGACCGGCCGAAGGCGAAAAATGGATAATTTCGTGTTTCAAGTTATCGCGGCGTTTGAGTAAAGCTTTCCTTACCTGGGCCGGGCTCGGGCTGGGGCACCGCCCGTTAAGCTTAAGCTCTCGTTTACCGGTGCTAGCCGATCGTTAACGGCGGGAGCGCGCGTCGGCCGTATCTCCGCGGCGGATCCCTCGGCGGTGCGATGTGTCGCCCGGTTGCCAAGTCCGGATCGACCCACCACAGTGCCGGCACCGCCGCACCGTGCGAGCGGCTCGCCGAGCCATGATCGTCCGACCGTGATCGCCCAACCGTGATTGCTTCCATGCCTGCCGCAGCGTCCGCGCCGATCCGTGCCGCCCTGGTGACGGGCGGGGCGCAGCGCATCGGCCGGGAGATCGTTCGTGCGCTCGCCAGATCCGGCTATGCGGTCGCCGTGCATGCGCGCGCCTCGGCCGGCGAGGCGGAGGCGCTGTGCGCCGAGATCGTCGCCGCCGGCGGCCGGGCCCGCACCGTCACGGCCGACCTCGCCGACCACGCCGCCGTGCTCGGCCTCGTGGGGGCGGCGGCCGACGCGGTCGGCCCCCTCACGCTCTTGGTCAACAACGCGTCCGAGTTTCAGAACGACGCCATCGGCGGCCTCGACCGCGCCGTGTTCGACCGCCACATGGCCGTCAATCTGCGGGCGCCGATCTTTCTCGCCGACGCCTTCGCGGCGCAGGCGCCGTCCGGGGCCGACGCGTCGATCGTCAACCTGATCGACCAGCGGGTCTACAAGCCGACCCCGCGCTTCCTCTCCTATGGGCTGAGCAAGAGCGCGCTCCACACGGCGACGACGACGCTCGCCCAGGCGCTGGCGCCGCGCGTACGCGTCAACGCGGTGGCGCCGGGCCCGACCCTGCCGAGCCCGCGCCAGGACGCCGCTGCCTTCGCCCGCCAAGCCCGGGCGGTGCCGCTCGGGCGGGGGCCGAGCCCGGAGGAGATTGCCGACGCGGTGCTCTATCTGGCCGGGGCGCGCAGCGTCACGGGCGAGACCATCGCGGTCGACGGCGGCCAGCGGCTCGCCTGGCAGACCCTGGACGCGATCGGCGTGGAGGAGTAGCGGGGGCGGCTCACGTCCTCTCCGTCGTCGTCGCCCGCGCCGGCGGGCGACCCAGTATCCACCGGCCGCTTTTGTCTTTTCCGAGCCGCTGCGGCGTACTGGGTGCTCCGCCTCCGCGGAGCACGACGGCGGAACCGCCTCGTCGTCCCGGGTGAGAGGTCGAGAGCCACAGACGCCCTCTTTTCGACACGCCCCACCGCGAAGAGGGGCTCACCCACCCATATGAGCCCCATGCCGAAGTCCAACCAGACCATCGACCCAGAGCTGGAGCCGGCCGACGACGAGGATGCGGGCCTGCCGGACCTGCCGGAGGCCGACGCCGAGACGGACCTGTCGGCTGCCGAGGGAGGCACGCTCGCCTCCGGCCGCGCCGTGATCGCCCACCACGCCAAGCTCGCGCCGGCGGCACCCGGCGTCTACCGGATGATCGGGGCCGGCGGCGAGGTCCTGTATGTCGGCAAAGCAAAAGACATCCGCCGCCGCGTCACCTCCTATGCGCGGCCGACCGGCCACGTCACCCGCATCGCCCGGATGATCGCCGCGACGGTGGCGCTGGAGTTCGTCTCGACCGCCACCGAGACCGAGGCGCTGCTGCTCGAGGCCAACCTGATCAAGCGGCTGCGGCCGCGCTTCAACGTCCTGCTGCGCGACGACAAGTCGTTCCCCTACATCCTGATCACGGCCGACGGCCTGCCGGCCCAGATCGCCAAGCACCGCGGCGCCCGCAACAAGGCCGGCGACTACTTTGGGCCGTTCGCCGCCGTCAACGCCGTCAATCGCACCATCACGGCGCTGCAGCGCGCCTTCCTGCTGCGCTCCTGCGCCGACGCCGTCTACGAGAGCCGCACCCGGCCCTGCCTCTTGCACCAGATCAAGCGCTGCGCGGCCCCCTGCACGGGCGAGATCTCGCATGGCGATTACGCCGTGCTGGTCGGCGAGGCGAAGGCGTTCCTGTCCGGCAAGAGCCGCGCCGTGAAGGAGGATCTGGCGCACGAGATGGATGCGGCGGCGGCCGAGCTCGACTTCGAGCGCGCGGCGGTGCTGCGCGACCGCCTCGCCGCGCTCGCCGCCATCCAGTCGCACCAGGGCATCAATCCGCGCGGCGTCGAGGAGGCCGACGTCTTCGCCATCCACCAGGAGGGCGGCTACTCCTGCGTCGAGGTGTTCTTCTTCCGGGCCGGGCAGAACTGGGGCAACCGCGCCTATTTCCCCAAGGCCGACCGGACGCTGTCGCCCGAGGTCGTGCTCGCCGCGTTCCTGGCCCAGTTCTACGACGACAAGCCGGTGCCGCGGCTGCTGCTGCTGTCGCACGACATCGAGGAGGGCCGGCTGCTGGCCGACGCGCTCTCACTCAAGGCGGAGCGCCGCATCGAGGTCGCCGTGCCACGCCGCGGCGAGAAGAAGGAGCTGGTCGATCATGCGGCGGCCAATGCCCGCGAGGCGCTCGGCCGCAAGCTCGCCGACACGGCCTCGCAGCAGCGGCTCCTGGAGGCGCTCGCCGCCACCTTCGGGCTGCCCCGGCCGCCCCGGCGGGTCGAGATCTACGACAACAGCCACATCCAGGGCTCGAACCCGGTCGGCGTCATGGTGGTGGCCGGCCCCGAGGGTTTCCGCAAGAGCCAGTACCGCAAGTTCAACATCCGTTCGGCCGACCTCCAGCCGGGCGACGACTACGGCATGATGCGCGAGGTCTTGGAGCGCCGCTTCAAGCGGCTGCTGGGGGAGGGGGTGGCGGTCGATGCCGCGGGCGACGTGCAAGTGGATGCGCCGAAGAGCCCCCCACCCCCGACCCCTCCCCGCCATTCGCTGGCGCGAACGGGGGGAGGGGAGCCGCAGCTCCTCGCTCCTTCGACCCCACCAGACACCAGGACCCCACCAGACACGAGCCCCTCGGGCTCCCCTCCCCCCGCGAGCGAAGCTCGTGGCGGGGAGGGGTCGGGGGTGGGGGGCAGCAGCGATTCGATTCCAGCCGAGACGCCTCCACTCTCGACCGCGGACCCCGCACCTGCACCCGATCCGGACACCGAGCCGGCCGAGTCGCCCTGGCCGGACCTGGTGCTGATCGACGGCGGGCCGGGTCAGCTCGCCGCCGCGACCGCGACCTTGGCGGCGCTCGGCATTACCGATGTGCCGCTGGTCGCCATCGCCAAGGGGCCGGACCGCGACGCCGGCCGCGAGCATTTCCATATGGCCGGGCGCGAGCCCTTCCGCCTGCCACCGCGCGACCCGGTGCTTTATTTCGTCGAGCGGTTGCGCGACGAGGCGCACCGATTCGCGATCGGATCGCACCGGGCGCGGCGCAAGCGCGACATCCGCGAGGCCGGCCTGCAGGAGATCCCGGGGGTCGGGCCGGCACGAAAACGGGCGCTGCTGCGCCATTTTGGCACCCTGAAGGCGATCGAGCGCGCCTCGCTGGCCGATCTCGCCCATGTTTCCGGGGTCAGCGACGAGACGGCGCGGCGGATTCACGACTTTTTCCACGATTCTTCCGGCCGTGGCTGATCTGCATCGTGCAGGCTGTTAGTGGACGGCGGCAGACGCTATCTTGTCGGCCATGGAGATCGCGACCTCGCGCCCCTTGCCGGCAAGGCCCTATTCGCTGCCCAATCTGCTCACCTATGGGCGGATCGTGGCCGTGCCCCTGGTGGTCGCCTGCATGTACGGGCAGATCATTCTCGAGGGCGGCGTCTGGCTGCGCTGGGTCGCCCTGATCCTGTTCGTCGCGGCTGCCGTGACGGACTTCCTGGACGGCTATCTGGCCCGCACCTGGGGCCAGCAGTCGAGCTTCGGCCGCATGCTCGACCCGATCGCCGACAAGCTCCTGGTGTCGGCCTGCCTGCTGATGCTGGCCGCCGACCACACCATCTACGGCTGGTCGCTGTGGGCCGCCATCATCATCCTGTGCCGCGAGATCCTGGTCTCCGGCCTGCGCGAGTACCTGGCCGAGCTGCGGGTCAGCGTGCCGGTGACGCGGCTCGCCAAATGGAAGACCTCGCTGCAGCTCGTCGCCATCGGCTTCCTGCTGGCGGGCGATGCCGGCGACGCGGTGGTGATGACCTCGGTCTATCTCGGCTTCCCGCTCGTGACCTTCACGGGGCTGACGCTCCTGTGGGTGTCGGCCCTGCTGACGCTCTACACCGGCTATGACTATTTTCGCGCCGGCATCCATCACCTGATCGACGAATAGCCATGAAGATTCTCTATTTCGCTTGGGTGCGGGAGCGCGTCGGCAAGGCCGAGGAGACGGTCGAGCCCCCCGCCGGCGTCGCCACGGTGGCCGACCTGATGGAGTGGCTGGCCGGCCGTGACGAGGCCTATGCGTACGCCTTCGAGAACCGTCGGGTGATCCGCGCCGCCCTCGACCAGACCCATGCCCGGCCCGAGGCGGCGATCGCCGGGGCGCGCGAGATCGCCTTCTTCCCGCCGATGACGGGCGGGTGAGGCCGGGCTGCCGACGGCGCCGTCATGGCACCATCCCCCCGAATCCACGGCCGTCATCGCCGGGCTCGACCCGGCGATCCATCGCCCTGCGAAAAAGTTCTTGCGAAGAAAGATGGATGCGCGGGTCGAGCCCGCGCATGACGCTCCCGGCAAGATGAGCAATGTGTCCGTCCCATTCCGCTTTTGCGGGGACAAGCGGACCACTGAACAGGACGACCCCATGACGGTCCGCATCCAACGCGAGCCCTTCGATCCCGCCGCCGAGGTGAAGGCGCTGATCGGCCGGCGCACCGACATCGGCGCCGTGGTGACCTTCACGGGCATCTGCCGCGGCGCCGACGACGGCAAGCCGGTCGCCGCCATGACGCTCGAGCACTATCCGGGCATGGCCGAGGCCGAAATCGAGCGCCATGTCGTCGAGGCGCAGGCCCGCTGGCCCCTGATGGGCGTCACCGTCATCCACCGCCACGGCCGCATGGTGCCGGGCGACGACATCGTCCTGGTCGTCACCATGTCGTCGCACCGCGGCGACGCCTTCGCGGCCGCCGAGTTCCTGATGGATTACCTGAAGACCCGGGCGCCCTTCTGGAAGAAGGAGGAGGGGCCCGAGGAGGCCGGCTGGGTCACCGCCAAGGCCGACGACGATGCCGCCGCGGCCCGGTGGGCGGCGGCCGGCACGGCGACCGGCTCGCAGGATTGACGCGTCACCCCGCAATCAGCGTCGTCGCCGGGCGTGACCCGGCGATCCATCGACCTCCGAACGAAGCTCTTTTCAGGCGATGGATTCGCGGGTCGAGCCCGCGAATGACGAGTCGGGGCTTGTGAAGACCGTTGTCGGTTCGCCGTGGTTCCGGGTTCGCTGCTGTGCAGCGCCCCGGAACGACAGCCACCTACGCCGCCGCGGCCTTGCCCTTGGCGAGCGTCTCGGCCGTGTAGGCTTCCATGAGTTGCTTGGTGATGGCGCCCGGGGTGAAGCGCCAATCGGCGATCTCCGACACGGCCGTCACCTCGGCGGCACTGCCGGTGACGAAGCACTCCGTGAAGCCCTTCAGCTCGTCCGGCATGATGCGCCGCTCGACCACCTCGATGCCGCGCCGGCGGGCGATCTCGATCACGGTCTGGCGGGTGAGACCGTCGAGGAAGCAGTCGGCGATCGGCGTGTGGATCTTGCCGTCCTTGACGAAGAAGATGTTGGCGCCGGTGCATTCGGCGACGCGGCCCTGCCAGTCCAGCATCATCGCGTCGGCGAAGCCGCGGCGTTCGGCGCGGTGCTTGGAGATGGTGCAGATCATGTAGAGGCCGGCCGCCTTGGCGAGCGACGGCGCCGTCTTCGGGTCGGGCCGGCGATACTCGGCGAGATCGAGCCGGATGCCCTTCAGCCGCTCTTCGGGCGTGAAATAGCTCGGCCACTGCCACGCCGCGATCGCGAGGTGAATGGTGTTGTCCTGCGCCGACACGCCCATCATCTCCGAGCCGCGCCAGGCGATCGGCCGCACATAGGCGTCGGAGAAGTTGTTCTTCTCGATCACCAGCCGCTTGGCCGCGTCGATCTCGGCGACCGACCACGGGATCTCGAAGTCGAGCGTCTGGGCCGAGCGCTTCAGCCGCTCGGAGTGCTGGGTGCACTTGAAGATCTGGCCGCCATAGGCGCGCTCGCCCTCGAACACGGCGCTGGCATAGTGGAGGCCGTGCGAGAGCACGTGCAGGGTCGCCTCGGTCCACGGCACCAATTTGCCGTCGTACCAGATGACGCCGTCGAACTTGTCGAATGGAATGCCCATGGCAATCTCCCAACTGTGGGTCGCGCCGAGCGCGCCCCCGCGGACGTGCCGCTGCTTTGCGTCGTGCCGGAACTCCCGATATGGTTCGCGCGGTCATGAGAGCGCGCCTGGGACGGCAAGGCAACCGGGTCGCGGCGAGCACGATCGTTTCGCGAACCCGGCCATTCAAGTAACAATCCAACCGAAATATGTCAACATGGCTGACATAAATGTCCGAGCAACGCCGCCCCGCCCTTTGAGCATGGATCAGGGCGCCGGCGGCGCGCCGGCCGACGAGCCGATCTGGGACATCATCGAGCTTTTGTATTTCGCCTATCGGGACTTCGTCGCCGACCCCGACGCGGTGCTGGCGACCTTCGGGTTCGGCCGGGCGCACCACCGGGTGCTGCACTTCGTCACCCGCAATCCCGGCCTCAAGGTCGCCGAGCTCCTCGACATCCTGCGGATCACCAAGCAGTCGCTCGCCCGCGTGCTCAAGCAGCTCGTCGACGAGGGCTTCATCGAGCAGCGCGAGGGCGAGACCGACCGCCGCCAGCGCCGGCTGTTCGCCACCGCCAAGGGGGAGGCGCTGGCGCTGCGCCTCGCCACCCAGCAGACCCGGCGTATTCGCCGGGCGCTGGCCGATCTCGGCCCGGACGCCCATGCGGCGGCACGGCGCTTCCTGGTCGGGATGATCGATGCGGGCGGCCGCGCCGATGCCCTGCATTTCGTCGACCGGGCGACGGGCGCGCGCCCCCGCCGCTAGAGCATGTCCCGCAAAAGTGGACCCCGATCCTGCGACAAGGACATGCTTCGACAAAGAGCTGGAGCGTGACGACGATTCGACGCGACGTCATCGTGCTCCGGAGCATGATCCCGCAAAGCGGGAACCGGCTTTCGGGAAAGATCATGCTCCAAGCCAGGAGACCGGCATGACGGAGCCGCAAGCCACGCTTCCGGACGACGCCCCGCACCTGCTGGTCGTCGACGACGACCGTCGCATCCGCATGCTGCTGTCGCGCTATCTCGCGGCCGAGGGCTATCGCGTCACCACGGCCGAGTCGGCCGCCGACGCCCGCGCCAAGCTGGGCGGCCTTTCCTTCGATCTCCTGATCCTCGACGTGATGATGCCGGGCGAGACCGGGCTGGAGCTCGCCCGCTCGATCCGCACCGGATCGAGCGTGCCGATCCTGATGCTCACGGCGCGCTCGGAGAAGCAGGACCGCATCGACGGGCTGGAGACCGGCGCCGACGACTACGTGGTGAAGCCGTTCGAGCCGCGCGAGCTGTCGCTGCGGGTCGCCTCGATCCTGCGCCGGACCCAGCCGGTGGCGGCGCCGGCGCCCGAGCAGGTGCGCTTCGGCCCCTTCGTGCTCGACGTCGCCCGCGCCGAGCTGCGCAAGGGCGAGGAGATCATCCACCTCACCGACCGCGAGCGCGAGATGCTGCGGCTGCTCGCCGCCGCCCCCGGCGAGACCGTCACGCGCCTGGCGCTGGCCGGCACCGGCGCCGCCGCCGGCGAGCGCGCCGTCGACGTTCAGGTCAACCGCCTGCGCCGCAAGATCGAGATCAATCCGGCCAATCCACTGCTGATTCAGACGGTGCGCGGGATCGGCTACCGGCTCGTGGTGGGGACATGAGACATCGCGACCGCGTGCGATCCGGAGAGTCCGTCATTCCGGGACGCGCGCGCGAGCGCGCGGGCCCGGAATCCATACGCCCGGTGCCGGTTGATACGGCGAGACAGGGGTTATGGGGTCCGGGCTCGCTGCTTCGCAGCGCCCCGGAACGACCGGCGGAACGCCTGCACGGTCCTCACGACCGCTCGGTGCCTTCATGACCAGCCTCGACTTCGGCGTGCACGTGGCGCGGCTGCGCACCGCCGCCGGCCGGGTGACGGCGGCCTGGGACCGCATCGGCCGCGTCTTGAAGGGCTTCATGCCGGCGCGGCTGTATGCCCGCACGCTGCTGATCATCATCGCCCCGATGGTGATCCTGCAGTCGGTCGTCGCCTTCGTGTTCATGGAGCGGCACTGGAACACGGTGACGCGCCGCCTGTCGGCCGCCGTCACCCAGGACATCGCCGCGCTGATCGACGTCTACCGATCCTATCCGCAGGACGCCGACCAGGCGACGCTGCGGCGCATCGGGTTGGAGCGCCTCGGCCTCGTCGTCGACGTGCTGCCCGGCACCGCGCTGCCGCCGGTCGGTCCAAAGCCGTTCTTCTCGCTGCTCGACCAGGCGCTCTCCGAGGAGATCCGCAAGCAGATCGGGCGACCGTTCTGGATCGACACGGTGGGGCGCTCGTCGCTGGTCGAGATTCGCATCCAGCTCGACAGCTCGGTGCTGCGCGTGTTCGCCCGCCGCAACGCCGCCTATGCGTCGAACTCGGAGATCTTCCTGTTGTGGATGGTGGGCACCTCGCTGGTGCTGATCACCATCGCGATCCTGTTCCTGCGTAATCAGATCCGCCCGATCCTCAGGCTCACCGAGGCGGTGGAGAGCTTCGGCAAGGGTCGCGACGTGCCGAATTTCGGGCCACGCGGCGCCCAGGAGGTGCGGCGCGCCGCGATCGCCTTCATCGAGATGAAGCGCCGCGTCGAGCGCGCCATCGAGCAGCGCACCACCATGCTGGCCGGCGTCTCGCACGATCTGCGCACCGTGCTGACCCGCTTCAAGCTGGAGCTGGCGCTGCTGGGCGACGCGCCCGAGCTCGACGCCCTCAAGAAGGACGTCGACGAGATGGCCCGCATGGTCGAGGCCTATCTGGCTTTTGCCCGCGGCGACTCCGGCGAGCAGGCCGAGCCGACCGACATGGGCGCCTTCCTGGACGAGCTGAAGGCCGATGCCGAGCGGCACGGCCACCGCACCAGCGTCGCCTTCCACGGCTATCCGGTCGTCACCGTGCGGCCGCACGCGTTCCGCCGCTGTCTCGCCAATCTGGTGTCGAACGCCGCCCGCTTCGCCGTCGAGATCGCCATCACGGGCCACCGCGATCACCGCTGGCTGACGCTCACGGTCGACGATGACGGCCCCGGCATTCCGGCGCATCTGCGCGACGACGTGTTCAAGCCGTTCCTGCGCCTCGACGACGCGCGCAACCAGGACGAAGGCGGCACCGGCCTGGGGCTCGCCATCGCCCGCGACATCGCCCGCTCGCACGGCGGCGACATTTCGCTCGGCGACAGCCCCCTCGGCGGCCTGCGCGCGACGGTGCGAATTCCAGTGTGAGCGGGGCGCTTGCCGGTCTTCGCCGCCGACGGCGAGGTAAGTCCGCGTCCGCCGATCCGGGCGTGCGCGGCGGCATAGTCGAACTCCAATCTGCTTGCAGTAGTCTTGACGTCGAGCCGGGCTAGTCTGCAACGGGGGCGATTCGGCTGCATGACAGCGGTCGTTCGACGTCGACGGATGGGGTGGTGATCCGACTTCACGACTTGAAAAAGTCATTAGATATGATATGCTTAACAACGCTGAAGTGTCATGGACGATTTGCAGTATCATCGAGGAGACGTATCATGCATACGCAGATCGACTCTCGGCCCCTGACGACTCCGGATGTGAATTTCGAGAACAGCCTTCTGGGAGTCTCAGCTCTCGCGTCGAAGATGAAAGAGAAGGCCGATCGCATCACTGCAATCGATCGCGACGCCCTTGTGAAACTCATCGACGCCGAACCAGTAGAACTCGGCGATGACCTGTCGCTTCGGGCGCTGCATGTTCTGGCCGCCGGGCGTTGCGGTGAGCATTGGGGATGTCGCGTGCGGACCGTGTCCGTGCCGGAATGACCGTGCCTGGGACGCGAGCCTTCTCGACGGCAGATCGCTCCTGAATTTCCGGGAGGTCGGGGAGTTGGTGCTGTCGGCGGCAAAAGACCGCGTCGCATAAGAAAACCGGGTGCCGGTTGAGACGGAACTCGTTCGTGCGACTGCGCTGATTCCGCTGGAGATCGGCGCGGAGTTCGATCGTGTCACGAGCACGGAGGTTGGCATGCCCGAGCTGAAGCTGACCCGGCATTGGGCGATCGTGAAAACACCCTGCGAGTGGCTTCTGTGTGATTTCTCGCACGAGCGGCTTCTGTGGTTCTCGCTGGCGCCGGAAAATGCACTGGCTTTGGCATCTCTCGACGGTCGGACGTCGCGGCAGGACATCGCCGCCCAACTGGCAACCACCTTCAAGCTGAGAGAGCCACTGGCCCGGGTCATCGTCGACGAGACATTCAGTCGCTTCCGCCACTGTCTGGTCGCTGCGGGTGACGGCCCGCCGGAGCCGCCTCGTTTGCTCGACTGGCCGGAGGGGCTGGGTCTTGGACGCCTCGGGTTGGCCCGAGGCGCAGCGCCGGCGCAGATTTCGCTGATCTTGACCGATCAGTGCAACCGCGCTTGCCGATACTGCTACATGAACGCCAAGCACGTCGAAACCCCGGCCGATGGTCTCGACATTGCCCGCTTGGCCGCACTGGCAGACGAGGCCGCGACCCTCGCGGTGCAGTCCTTCGTCCTGACCGGCGGCGAGCCGATGCTGTTTCCCGAGAGCGTCGATCTGGTCAACGTGCTGCTGGAGCGCGGCTTCGACGTCCGCGTCACGACCAAGAATCGTTTCGACCTCGATCGGCTCACCAAGGTGAACCGCCACAATCTTCACCTCGAGTTCTCGCTCGATTCCCTGGATCCGGTGCAGGTCTCGCACTTCACCGGAAGCGACAGCGCCTTTGCGGACGCAATGGCGCTCCTCGAGGGGCTGCGTGGCAGCGGCATTCCCTTCATCATCAAGATGGTGGTCGGCCGGCCGAACCTGTCCGCCGTCCGGCCGCTCATCGGCTTTGCCAAGTCCTGCGGAGCCGCTGCTCTCAACATCATCGAGTACGAGCCGAGCTTCGGTCGCAAGGACGATCATCTGCTGCTGACCGACGCGGAGCGCGCCGCGTTGCGGGCCGGGGCGATCGCTCTCGCCGAGGAGGTCGGCCAGAAGGTCGAGCCCATCCTGCGCGATGGAATAGGCACGGATTACCGCTGGCAACCGGCACCTGGTCGAGACGAGAGCACTCCAGGGGTTTACTGCGACCAGGGCATCCGCACCCTGACGGTTCTTCCGAACGGTGACGTGACCTGTTGCATCTCGCTGCCGATGTATCGTCAGGTTCGCGCCGACAACGTGTTCGAGCGCGGCATCTACGCCGTGTGGAACGAGTCGTCCGCCTATCTCGGGCTGGCCAATCCCGGACGCGACTCGATGGCCGGAACATCGTGCGAGACCTGCGACGATTTCGAGTATTGCAACTGGACCGGCCGCTGCCAGATGAAGACTCTGCAGTGGTACGGCGGCATGATCGGGCCGGATCGCGAATGCGCCCGCTACGTGGAGAATCGAACCGCCCGGTGACGACAGAGGCCGGGGCGGTCGGCCGATGGGGCATGCTGGGGTCGATGTCGACCCGGTGTCCACTACATTGCGACTTTTGTTATCATCTCGGAAATCCCCCGGAAGTGATCACCGGGCGGATCGCGTCGCTGAAGACCCCGCACATGGTGCGCGAGCTCTGCCGGCAGATCGCCGCGGGAAACTATCCTGCGTTCGACGATCGCGTCGGCGAATATTTCGCAAATCCGCACATCCTCGACAATATCCGCGTCTTTCGTGAGTACTTTCCCGACGACCAGATCGACTTCACCACCAGCGGCTTCGGCCTCACCGAGGACCGGGTCGCGGCACTGGCCACCTTGCAGCCCGTGTTCCTGCAGGTCAGCCTGAACACGGCCGACGCGGCGACCCGCCGGCGGATAATGAAGGATCCGATGCCCGAGGTGGCGATCGCTGCGATCCGCCACCTCTGCGACTATCGAGTTCCGTTCTCCGGCACGATCGTCGCCTGGCCGGGGCTCGAGCTCGACGACATCGCCAACACGATCCGTTATCTCGACGCGCACCAAGCCGTCAGCATCAAGATCAATCTGCCGAGCTATACCCGGTTCTTCCCGATCTCGGAGGATTTCGACACGTTCGAGACCTGGAGCCGGCTGACCGAGTTGGTTCGCGGTCTTCGGCGCGAGGTCGCGACACCCGTCACCTGGGAGCCGTATTTTTTCGATGCCAGCCCGTTCGATGCGGTGGTCGTCGGCGTGGTGCGGAACTCGCCGGCGGCGCGGGCGGGACTGAGGCCGGGCGATCGCCTGTTGGAGATCGACGGAGAAACGGTCGTCTTTCTCGAACAGGCGCGCCGGCTCTTGATTCGTCGCGATCTCGCTGACGACCGCCGTCGGTTGACGGTCGATCGCGACGGATGCGTCGTTTCGGTCGATCTGGTCGAAGAAGGCGGTCGTGATCACGACGACTATCCTCATAAGCCGCGCGGTCATTCGGCGGTTGGACGGATGTTCGGCGTCTTTCTGCATCAGGGTCTCGATCTCTTCGCGCTCGGCCAGGTCCGCCGGCGGCTGGCCGAACGGCCGGCGGGCCGGACGCTGTTGTTGACGTCCACCCTGCTGGCACCGCAGGTCGAGGCGCTGTTCGCCATGGCAGCGCCGCTGGGGCCGGGTGAGGTGACGGTCTCCGCCGCGCCCAACCGCTATTTCGGCGGCAATGTGATGATCGGCGATCTCCTGGTCGCATCCGACATCGTCGAGGCGATCCGGTTGGACGAGGCCGCGCATGGAACGCCGGATCTGATCGTCGTGCCCGGATCGTCGTTCAACGACGGTCGCGACCTCGTCGGGGCACCGACGTCCGACATCGTCACCGCGACATCGGCCGAGGTGATGATACTTTCAAATGCGAGGATTCTCGTGTGAGTGCGCCTTCGCTCCGGGTGCCCGCCGCGCGGATCGCTGAAGCCGGCTGTCGGGTCCGACGTCGGACTCGTCATGTTTCAGTCTGCAACGAGAGAAGGCCGCATGTTCCGAACCGTGTTCGACTGGTTCGAATCCCGCATACCGGCGTTTGCCGCCGAAGACCGGAAGCCGCCGCCTGCGGCATTCGGCGCCTTCGTGCTGTTCTATATGCGACCGGTCTGGCCCTGGCTCGCGATATTGTTCGTCTCTTCTCTCCTGCTCGCGTCGACCGAGTCGGGGCTCATCGTGGCGACCGGATGGTTCGTCGATCTCCTGGCCGGCACGCGTCCGGAGTCGATCGGCAACGAGCGCGCCGTCGGCCTCGCTGCGGCGGCAGTCGTGGTGCTGATCTTGCGCCCCCTGGCAGTCTCCTTCAACGAAACGCTCGTCAACCAGACCGTCTCTCTGCCGCTGACCATGCAGGTCTGTTGGCGTAGCCATCTCCATATCCTCGGACACGCCGTCGCCGATTTCCAGAACGAGTACGCCGGCCGCATCGCCGACCGCGTCAACCAGGTCGGACCGGCGCTGCGCTCGATCGCCCTGCAGACGCTCGATGCCGCCGTCTACGTTCTCGTCTACGTCAGCGTGATCATCGTGGCCTTCTCGGCCATCAGCGGCTGGCTCGCCGTTCCGGTGCTGCTGTGGATCGCGGCCTGTGCCGGGGTCGCGCGCTGGTTCGTCCCTCGCCTTCTCGCCAATTCGATGCTCCGTGCCACGGCACAGTCCGGACTGTCCGGATGCATCGTCGACACCTACACCAACATCTTGACCGTGAAGCTCTTCGCTGGCCGCGAGGTCGAGTGCTCGGCGGTGCGAGGTGCCATGGTGGAGTATCTCACGACCTACCGGGCCGGCCTCCGGCTGCTGACCGCGGAATCGGTGCTGCTGGCCTTCGCCAACACGATGCTGCTCGTCGCTGTCGCCGCGATGGCGGCATGGCTGTGGTCGGTCGATCGCATCACACCGGGCGAGACGGCGGCGGGGCTGGCTCTGGTAATGCGGCTGTTCAGCTTGTCGGGGTGGTTCATACAGGAGATCCGGAGTTTCTTCGAGCAGATCGGCCTCGTCCGGGACAGCATGCGGACCATCGCTCGACCGCACGCGCTCGTCGATCGTGCCGGCGCCGGAGATCTCGTGGTCTCGTCGGGTGAGATCGTGTTCGAGGCGGTTCGATTTCGCCATGGCTCCGGTCCGGTCGTGATCGACGGGCTAGATCTCGTCATCCGACCGGGCGAAAAGGTCGGCTTGGTGGGCGCATCGGGAGCCGGGAAGTCGACACTGATCGCTCTTCTGCTGCGCCTCCACGACCGCGACTCCGGGCGCATCCTGATCGACGGACAAGACGTCGCGTCGGTCACGCAAGACTCGCTTCGGCGTCACATCGGCATGGTTTCGCAGGATGTTTCGTTGTTCAATCGCTCGGTTCGAGACAACATTGCGTATGGCCGTCCGCTCGCGACCGACGCGGAGGTCGAAAATGCGGCGCGGCTCGCGCGGGCCGACGCCTTCATCGATGCCCTGGTCGATGACGAGGGCCGCCGGGGCTTCGAGGCGCATGTCGGCGAGCGGGGCGTCAAGTTGTCCGGCGGACAACGTCAGCGGATCGCCATCGCACGGGCGCTGTTGAAGGATGCGCCCATTCTGGTGCTCGACGAAGCGACGGCGGCGATAGACTACGAGGCGGAAGCTGCCATGCGGGACGGACTCGCCGACCTGCTGCGTCGAAAGACCGTGATCGCGATTGCGCACCGAAAGTCGACGATCGCCGCTCTCGACCGCCTCGCCGTGCTCGACCATGGGCGGATCGTCGAGACCGGGACGCACGATGCTCTGGTCGCCAGCGGAGGCATCTACGCCGGTCTTTGGCACAACTCGCCTTAGGCAAGTCGAGGCGGTCGGAGCCCCGGCCCGACCGCCTCCAATGTTCGCTTTCGACCCAGCACGAACCACGCCTCGGCCTCGTCCGCCGCGCGCAACCAGGACGAAGGCGGCACCGGCCTGGGGCTCGCCATCGCCCGCGACATCGCCCGCTCGCACGGCGGCGACATCACGCTCGGCGACAGCCCCCTCGGCGGCCTGCGCGCGACGGTGCGAATTCCGGTGTGAGCGGGGCAGAACCGCAGCCGTAGCCCGGAAAGAGCTGACGAGACTGGGCAAGAATACGTCTTAGGCTGCGCGG
>NZ_JACAAX010000027.1 GCF_013377085.1 Rhodoplanes sp.
CTGCTTCGCAACAGTCTCGGAATCCTCCGAGTCAATCACCCGGAAACCGTATCATTCCCGTCTTCAGAAGCTCCGACTCGTCATGCGCGGGCTCGACCCGCGCATCCATCGCTCAAAAGAAGAGTTCCTTTCGAAGCTCGATGGATTGCCGGGTCAAGCCAGGCAATGACGATGAAGGTCGATGACACCGGAGACTGGTATTAGAGCGGCTTTTTATCGCGGCGGGCCGAACGGAAAAGCCGCTCTAATAGAAATTCCAGGGTTGAGTGGGGTATTCGTCGCAGTAGCCCCACTCTCCGGTCATCGCGGCTGTTCCGACATTTCTGAAGACGAAGCGCCCCCAAGCAAGACTCCCGTTACGGCGCTCTGCGCAGGGACGATCGCTTCGGGGCTGTATCCATAGTCCACTGGCCGTACCGTCCGGGCCGATCCGTCCGTTCGTCGTCCCGCTCTGCTTCGGATAATGTCCGATCAGATAGCGGCCGGGCGTGATCCCGTAGGTGAAGGGCCCGCAGCATCGCGTGTTCACGGTGAACTCACGCCGTTTCGCGGTCGCCTCCTCGGGCGGGATGTAGCCGAGGTCGGTCGTCCTCATCAAATCCGTGTTGCGGCCGGCATCGGTGGCGGCGGTGGGAGCCGGCGCAGTCGCGGCATTGGCGGGCACCAGGATCACGTCGCCCACCAGCGACGAGTGGTCCCAAGGAATTTGCTTGTCGCGGGTCGCCGCGAGAACGTCGGCACGAACGCGACGCATGACCGTACCGATGTCGACCCCGGGTGTCGGGATGTGCCGGAGCAAGGCCGTCGTGAACGGGCTGTTCCGCCCCTCGCCGTCCAGCGCCACATTGTTGGGTTGGGTCGCGTAGGCGATCATGGTGCCGACCCCGCTCTGGACCGACGCGAGACCGGCGCCCACGGTGCCGGAGCGGGTGCCGAGCGAGCGCGACAGGCTGCGGGCGAGCGGGTTGTCGCGGCACGCGTCGAGGAACACGAGGTTGACCCGCTTCTCGGCCTCCATCTGGGCCAGCACGACATCGATGTCGACCGCGTCGAGGGCGAGGTCGCCGGGACGCTCCAGCTTGGCGTCGATCGGCACCAGATAGTTCTTGCCGGCGACCTGCAGCCCGTGCCCCGCATAGAAGAACAACGCGAGGTCGGCGCGGTCGAGCTTCTTGCCGAACGCCCGCAGGGTGTCGTCCATCGCGCGTCGGTCGAGATTGATCCCTTCCACCACGTCGAAGCCGAGCCGCCGCAGGGCGCTTGCGACGTCGGCCGCGTCGTTGGGGGGATTGGGCAGCGGCGGCGCCTGCTGATAGGTGCCGTTGCCGATGACGAGCGCGATCCGTCGGGAGGGGGCGGACGGCGGCGCCGCCGTCGACGACGGCGCGGGAGACGCGGCGCCGGCCGCAGACGCTTCGCCCACCGACAAGATCCGTTCGAGCAGCGACAGGCGGATGCCGTCACGATCCCGCGGGGCGACCGGCTCCGACACCGGCAGCAGGTCTATGGCGGCTCCGCGGTCCGCCCTGGCCGCGGCCTGCAGGCCCTTCTTCTGCAGCACCCGGGCGTGGGCGAGGGCAACCTCGGCGTCAGCGGGGGCGATCCGGACCTCCGGGAAAGCCGCGCTGACGCTCAGGAGCATCGACAGCCCGGCGAGGACGATCCTGATCATGGCTTGTTCCGAAATTCCGCACGGGATTTCAATTGTCCGGGATTTTGAACGAAGCGCGGATTTCGACAAGAAATTTCGGGGCGAGACCTGCTCGGCGCCGGATCGCGACGCCTGGCGCGGGGCCGGCAGGTCAGTCGCCTGCCGGCTCGGACGTCCGACGATCAGCAAAAGATCTTGCAGACGACATTCTTCACCGTGGTGACCGCATCGTCGGAGCCCCAGACGACCCCGGCTCGGCCCCGGATTCCGTGGTCGATCCCAGGCTTGCCGCCCTTCGGTTTCGGGGCCTTGTCGGCGATCACCATGGCCCAATAGGTCTTGTACGCGGTCTGCTCGTTGCGAGCGACCGCGACGCCGACGCTGTCGGCGCGCGACATCAGCAAATTCGCATTGTGGCCGCGCGAGCTCTGCCAGGCGCGAAACGTCTCGGCCCAGGTCTTGGTGCCGGCCGCGATGTTTTCTGCCGCCATGCCGGACTGCGCGCCGGATATGCGGGAGGAGAACGACCCGGCGACGCCATGGTCCATCACCCCTGCCGCGGCCATCGCTTTCGCCTGTCGTTCGGCGATGGCCGTGAGCTGCGGGTCGGTCTTCACCGACGACAACCCATGCGCCTGGCGGTACTTGGAAATCATCGTCGCCATGTCGTCCGCCCGCGCGGCCGTGGTGCCGACCGCCAAGGCCACGGCAAGCCAGAGTCTTTTCATCGATCCGCTCCCCGGTCGTCGCCAATCCCGACATCCACATCGCAGCCGGATCGGACGGATGTGAGGCACATGGCCCGCGAGAGTCCCCTTCGCCGGGTCCCTGAGGATGACGGTGTCGGGTCAAGTCGAACGGACATCGCTCCAGCGGCGACCGGACCTTCACCTCTCCCCGCAAGCGGGGGAGAGGAAACAGCTCACGCTGCCGCGGACGGCGGCCGCAAGAGCCCTTTGCCGTCGGCGAGCGAGACGAGGTAGCGCGACGCCTCCTCGATGTCGGCGACGATCTCGGCCTCGGCCGTGGAGGGATCGCCCCGCGACAGCGCGGCGAGGGCGGCCGCGTGGTGGTCGCTGCCCTTGCGCAGCAGCACGTAGTCGGGAACCACGAAGGACAGCACCGGCCCGCAACGCAGCCACAGGTTCTCGATCATCTCCTGCAGGATCGGGATTTTCGCCAAGGCGTAGATGCCGAAGTGGAACGCCCGGTGGACGTCCAGATAGGTGTCGAGCTGGCGCCGGGCGATCAGGTCCCGCATGGTGGCGAGTTGGCGATCGAGCCGCGCCAGCGCGGCAGCGTCGGGCCGTGCCGCCGCCTCGCGGGCGGCCCGCCCCTCCAGCTCGCAGCGCACCAGCGTGAGGTGCCGCAGCTCTTCGACCGTCAGATGCGGCACCACGGCCGAGTTGCGCGGACCCTGCTGCAGAATCCCCTGGGCGACCAGCCGGGTGACGGCATCGCGCACCGGGGTGATCGAGATGCCGAAGGTCTGGGCGAGATCGCGCAGCGGCAGGGCGCGGCCGGGTGCGAAATGGCCGGCCAGCAGCGCGTCGCGCAACTGGACATGCGCCAGGTCCCACAGCGGCTCGCGCTCGATCTTCTTCAATTTCGCTGCCGCTGTTCTGCTCATCGATCCGTCTCTCGGCCGTGTCGGGCCGGCGTGTTGCAAGTTTCGCTCCGATCCGATCTTACGCCACGGCGTTGCTGCAGCGCAAAAATCACGACACCCGTATTTCTCCGATTGACAGCACTCGACGTCCGATGTTTGTTATAACAAACAACAGACCGGATGGATAGTCCATGGCCAAGATTTCTTTTGCACTGGCGGCCCTTTGTGCCCTGGCGGTGTCGGCTCCGGCCGGGCCGGCCGACGCTCAGGCGTTCCCGAGCCGCGACATCACCTTCATCGTCCCGTGGAACCCCGGCGGTTCCAACGACGTGATGGCGCGCCAGCTCCAGCCCCTCCTCAAGGAGCAGGGCATCAGCATCATCATCGAGAACATCGTCGGCGCGAACGGCGGCATCGGGCTGCGCCGGGTCGCCGGCTCCGATCCCGACGGCTACACGCTCGGCATGGGCACCAGCTCGACGCTGGCCTCCATCGCCCAGGGCAAGGCCCAGCTCAAGAACGAGCAGTTCACCCATCTGATCCGCGTATCGAGCGACCCGCTGCTGCTCGAGGTGCCGGGCAAGAGCCCGCACCAGCCGCTCGACGCCTTCATCGCCAACATGAAGAAGAACCCCGGCAAGGTGACGATTGGCACCCCCGGAACCTACAACGTCAACCACATCTTCGCCGCCATGACGGCGCGCGCCGCCGGCGTCGGCTATGCCGGCTACGTCAATGTGCCCTACACGGGCGGCTCCAAGGTGATCGCCGACCTGCTCGGCGGTCATCTCGATGCCGGCGTGCTGAAGCCGTCGGAGAGCATCGGCCAGATCCAGGAAGGGCTCGTGAAGCCGATCGGCGTGTTCGCCGACAAGCGGCTCGAGCAATTCCCCGACGTGCCGACCTTCAAGGAGAAGGGCTTCGACATCTTCCCATACGGGCCGGTGGTGCAGATGGCCTATGTGGTCGCTCCCCCCAACCTGCCGCCGGCGATCCGCGACCGCCTGACCACGGCGTTCCGCAAGGCGATCCAGGATCCGCGTTTCAAGACCTTCGCCAACGACAACTCGTTCCTGGTCGATGATCTCACCGGGGACGCACTGACCAAGGAGGTCGAGGCCGTCACCGTGTCGCTGCGCGAGGTCGCCACCCAGGTCTTCAAAGACCAGCCGTAGGTCGGAGGCGCCGACCAGCCAAAGAAGCAAGAGCCCCCACCCCCGCCCCCTCCCCGCCATTCGCTGACGCGAATGGGGGGAGGGGAGAAGACACCGCTTCGGCTCCCCTCCCCCCGCGAGCGAAGCGCGCGGCGGGGAGGGGTCGGGGGTGGGGGGCAGCCACACGGCACAGCCGACCCGAATTCAGACGTCACTTCCCCCTCTCCATCGAGGCCCCATCCCCGTGAGCAAGATCAAATCCGTCACCACCCATGTCGTCAGCGCCCCGGTGGAAAAGCCGTTCACGTCGTCGCGCGGCTGGCTCTACAAGGTGCGCGGCACCTGCCTGGTCGAGATCGAGACCGACGACGGCGTCGTCGGCTGGGGCGAGTGCTACGGCCCGTCCGCGGTGGCCAAGGCCTTCATCGACACCCAGCTCGCCGCCCATGTGATCGGCCGCGATCCGTTCGACGTCGAGGTGATCTGGGAATACCTCTACAACCGCATCAAGGACTACGGCCAGACCGGCATGGCGATCGCCGCGATCAGCGGCATCGACATCGCGCTGTGGGACCTGATCGGAAAAATCTGCGGCCGCCCGGTTCACAAGCTGATCGGCGGCGCCTTCCGGTCCGAGGTCCAGGCCTATGCGACCGGCCTCTACTTCATCGACATGAACCGCCTGGTCGAGGAGGCCGTCGAGGAGGCCGAAGGCTTTTGCGCGCGCGGCTTCCGGGCCATCAAGATGAAGATCGGGCTCGGCGACACGGCGCGCGACGTCGCCCGCATCGCCGCCGTGCGTGCCGCCATCGGTCCGGACGTGCGGCTGATGGTCGACGCCAACCACTGCCTGACGGTACCGAATGCGATCCGGCTGGGACGAAAGCTCGAAGAGCTCGACATCGAGTGGTTCGAGGAGCCGATCTCGCCCGAGGACATCGACGGCTACATCGAGGTGACGCGCGCACTCGACATCGCGGTGGCGGGTGGCGAGAACGATTTCACCCGCTGGGGTTTTCGCGACAAGATCGTCCGCAAGGCGATGGACATCGTGCAGCCCGACGTCTGCGCCGCCGGCGGCATCACCGAATGCAAGAAGATCGCCGCGATGGCGACGGCGCACGGGGTCGAATGCGTGCCGCATGCCTGGGGCTCGGCCGTCGGGCTCGCCGCCACGCTGCAGTTCCTGGCCGCGATTCCCGACCAGCCGCCCTGCCTGTTCCCACGCCCGCCGCTCCTGGAGTTCGAGCAGGAGGAGAATCCCTTCCGGGATCATCTCGCGAAAGAGCCGATCGTCCAGCACGGCGGCATCGTCAAGATCCCGACCGGTCCGGGCCTCGGCATCGAGGTCGACCGCGCCGTGATCGAAAAGTACCGCAAGGCGTGAGGAGACGACATTGCGGTTCGTGACCTTCGAACACGGCGGAGCAGCACGCGCGGGCGTGCTCGAAGCCGGCCGCCCGGGCGACGACGAGACCGTCGTCGATCTCGGCCATGCGGCGTTGCGCGACATCGTCGGGCCGGACCCGTCGATGCTCGCCCTGATCACGGCGGGCCTGGACCGGATCGAGGCGCGGCTCGCCGGCGCCGCGGTGCCGGCGGCTGCGCGCCTGCCGCGCGCCGACGTCCGGCTGCTGGCGCCGCTGCCGCGGCCGGGACGCATCGTCGGCGTCGCGCACAACTACCGCGACGCCATCGCCGAGCGGAAGATCCCGGCGCCCGAGACGCCGGTCGTCTTCATCAAGGAGTCCGCCACAGTCATCGGGCCCGACGACGCCGTGGTGCTCCCGGCCGGCATAGGCGGCGTCACCTACGAGGGGGAGCTCGCGGCCGTGATCGGCCGTCGGGCCGTGGCGGTCGCAACGGATGCGGCGCTCTCCCACGTCGCCGGTTACTGCACCTGCAACGACATCAGCGCGTCGGCGGTGATCCGCGCCGACGGCCACTTCCGCCGCGGCAAGAACTTTCCCACCTTCTTCCCGCTCGGGCCCGTGCTGGTCTCCGCCTCGGACATCCCCGATCCGCAGCGCCTGCGCATCACGCTGACGATGGACGACGCGACCCTGCAGAACGGGTCGACGGCCGACATGCTGTTCTCGGTCGCCGAGTTGATCGCCATCCTGTCGGCCGAGCAGCCGCTCGAGCCGGGCGACATCATCGCCACCGGAACGCCGGCCGGCGTCGCGCCGATGCGGACGCCACCGACCTGGCTGCGCCCTGGCGCGGTCCTGACGACCGAGGTGGAAGGCCTCGGGCGTCTCGTCAATCCGATCACCGAAAAAGATCTTGCCGATCACCGAGAAAGACCTCGCCGATGACCGATAAGCCCACCGTGCTGGTGACCAATCCGATGCATTCCGACGGCGACGCGATGCTGGCGCCGCATGCCCGCATCGTCGTCGCGCCCGACGCCGCGCCCGACACGCTGCGGCGGCTGGCGCGCGACGTCGACGGCATCATCGTGCGGGCCATGATGCCGGAGGACATCTGCGACCACGCGCCGAAGCTCAAGGGCATGGTCCGCCACGGCGTCGGGCTCGACTTCATTCCCGTTGAGGCCGCGACCCGGCACGGCGTGATGGTCGCCAACCTGCCGGGCTGCAACACCCAGGCCGTCACCGAGTACTTTTTCGCTGCGCTGTTCCGGCTGCGCCGGCCGCTCGGCGACATCGAGGCAGTGATGCGCCGCGACGGCTGGAACACGGCGCGACCGATGGCGGACACCACCCGCGAGGTCGCCGGCGACACGCTCGGCGTCATCGGGGTCGGCGCCATCGGCAGCCGCATCGCCCGCATCGCCCGCGAGGGCTTCGGCATGACCGTCATCGGCGTCAACAAGGGGCCGTTCCCGGAAGGCGTGACCGAGGTGTCGCTCGACGAGCTGTTCTCTCGCAGCGATGCGATCGCCGTCACATGCGCCTTGACCGACGAGACCCGCGGCCTGGTGAACCGCCGGCTGATCGGCCTGATGAAACCCGACGCCGTGCTGATCAACACGTCGCGCGGCCCTGTGGTCGAGACCGCGGCCCTCGTCGATGCCCTCACCAAGGGCGCCATTGCGGGGGCGGCCGTCGACGTCTACGACAGTCAGCCGGTGCCGGCCGACAGCCCGCTGTTCGGCTGCCCGCACCTCCTGATGACGCCCCACGTCGCCGCCATCACGTCGACCAGCATGCGGGCGATGAGCCTCGGCGCCGTCGGCGAGATGCTCCGCATGTTGCGCGGCGAACGCCCGCTCAACCTCGTCAATCCCACCACCTTTGCTGCTTGAGGACGCCATGCGCATCCGCTCCGTCACCGCCGTTCCGATCTCCTTCCGGGTCCCGCAGGGCCAGAACGTCACGCTCGGCATCGGCCGCGCCGTCAAGCGCGACGCCGTGCTGGTGAAGATCGAGACCGACGAAGGGGTGACGGGCTGGGGCGAGTCCCATCACGGCCGCTGCCCGGGCGCCATCGCCAAGCTGGTCGACACGACGATCTCCGAGCTGGTGGTCGGGCTCGACGCGCTCGACGTGGTCGGCGTGTGGAGCCGCGTCCACCGCATGCAACTCGCCAGCCACGGCATGGGGGCCGCCGCCGCGATGGCGCTCTCCGGCATCGACCTCGCTTTGTGGGACATCCGCGGAAAAGTCGCGGGCTGGCCGCTCTACCGCATGCTCGGCGGCTCGTCCAAACCGATCAAGGCCTATGCCGGCGGCATCTCGCTCGGCTGGCAGGCGCCGGAGTCGCTCGCCGACGAGGCGCAGAGCTATGTCGAGGCCGGCTGGCGGGCGCTCAAGCTGCGCTGCGGCGACGTCGTGGCGCGCGACCTCGCCCGCGTGCGGGCGGTCCGCGAGCGTCTCGGCGACGAGATCGACATCCTGGTCGACGCCAACACCAATTACAGCCTCGACGACGCCCGCCGCGCCATCCCGGTGTTCGACGAGCTCGGCGTCGGCTGGCTGGAGGAGCCGTTCTCGCCGCTCGACGACCGCGCCTACGAGACCGCGACCAGCTACGGCACCGTGCCGCTCGCCGCCGGCGAGAACCACTTCACCCGGTTCGACTTCACCCGGCTGATCGACGGCGGCGCCGTGACGGTGCTGCAGCCCGACCTGTCCAAGACCGGCGGCATCACCGAGACGATGCGGATCGCCGCCATCGGCTCGGCCTGGAAGCTGACCATCAACCCGCACACCTCGGCGACCGGCGTCAACATGGCTGCGACCCTCAATCTGCTCGCCGCGATCGACAACCCCGGCTATTTCGAGGGCGACCTCGCCAAGCACAATCCCTTCCGCGACGAGGTCGGCGGCATCCCGTACCGGCTCGACGCCGACGGCTGCGTGCGCCCCTCCGAAAAGCCCGGCATCGGGCTGGAGGTCGACGAGGCCTTCATCAAGGCGCATCCGCTGATCGACGGCCCCTGCTACGTGTGAGGCGACCCCCACCCTCGGTCATTCCGGGACGCCGCGCAGCGGCGGGCCCGGAATCCATACACACAGACCGGGCTTATGGACTCCGGGGCTCGCGGGTCTGCAGCCCGCGCCCCGGAATGACGGCCGATCCGGCGGCGCGACACTCCCGCCTGATCACGTTGTTTGCCGCGCTGCAGCATCAACGGCCGGACACGATGCTGCAACGCAATGTAAACGCTGACGAATTTGCTGCGTGCGGCGGCACATCATTTGATCCGCGCCGTCATCAATCGCGACGCATACTGGAACGCTTCTGAAATATCGATATTTTTTGGCGCGCCGCGCCGGGATGCCGCGTCAGTCCTGCAGCCTGCGACGATGAGGCCCGTGTTTCCCGGGCTTGTCGATCTGCCGGGAAGCATGCACGTTCTGAAGGTCATTCAGCCGGCTCTCGAATCTGCTCGATGTCGCGCACCTCCCTTTCGGACCCGAACTGACCACGGCTTCGACCGAACGCCGCCGGAGTTCCGAACCTTCCGCCCGACACGGCAGCCCGACCGGCCCACCGCCGAGGCTTGCAACATGAAACCGTTCGGATACGTGGCGGCGAAGGATTCGGAGCACGCGGTGGCGTTGCTGGCCGAGTACGGCCAAGGCGCCAAGGTCCTGGCCGGCGGCACCGACCTTCTCGCCGATATGAAGTTCACGCCCCATCCGCCGCCCGAGGTCGTCGTCGACATCTCGCGCGCCGCCGACCTCAAGGGCATCGCGCTCACCGACGCCGGCCTGCGCATCGGGGCGCTCACCACCCACAGCGAGATCGTGCACTCCGCCGTCGTTCACCAGGTGGCGCCGGCCCTCGCCGATGCGGCCGTGGTGATCGGCGCCGTGCAGACCCGCAATCTCGGCACCATCGGCGGCAACCTGATGACCTGCGTGCCGTCGATGGACTCCGGCCCGACGCTGCTGGCCTTCGAGGCGCTGGTGACGATCGCCGGCCCGTCCGGCCGCCGCACCATCCCGCTGTCGGACTTGTTCGTGGCGCCGCGCAAAACCAGCCTCGCGGTCGGCGAGCTTCTGGTCGAGGTGATCGTCCCGAAGGCGAACCTCTACAAGCCGACCGCCTTCCAGAAGTTCGGGTTGCGCAAGGGCCAGGCGCTGGCGCTGGTCAATGCCGCGGCGAGCTTCTGGACCTCCGAGGGCCTCTTCTCCGAGCCGCGGATCGCGCTCGGCGCGGTCGCGCCGACCGTCATCCGGGCACCCAAGGCCGAGGCCTATCTGTCCGGCCGGCCCGTCTCCGAGGAGGCGATGGCCGAGGCCGGACGCATCGCCGCCACCGAAGCCAAGCCGATCACCGATTTCCGGGCCAGCGCGGACTACCGTCGCGACCTCGTCGCCGTTCTGGTGAAGCGCGCCCTCGCCGGCGCCTGGGACCGGGCGACCCCGAACCAGAAGGAGCTCGCATCATGAACGTGACCCTCACCGTCAACGGCGAGATCCGCTCGGCCTCGGTGCCGCCCGAGACGACGCTCCTGGTCTTCCTGCGCGAGCACCTGTTGCTGACCGGGGCCAAGACCGGCTGCGACATCGGCGATTGCGGCGCCTGCACCGTGATCGTCGACGGCAAGGCCGTGAACGCCTGCCTGATGCTGGCCGCCCAGGCCGACGGCCGTGCCGTCACCACCATCGAGGGCCTCGCCACCCGCGAGGGTCTGCATCCGCTGCAGAAGGTGTTCGAGGAGACCGGCGCGCTCCAATGCGGCTTCTGCGGTCCGGGCGTGATCCTGACCTCGAAGGCGCTGCTCGACGAGAATCCGGACCCGACCACCGAAGAGATCCGCACCGCGCTGGCCGGCAATCTGTGCCGCTGCACGGGCTATGTGAAGATGATCGACGGCATCCACGAAGCCGCCAAGATGATGCAGTCGGCGACCCCCGCGCTTCCGGCGCCCGAGCAACGGTGAGGAGCAGCATGGCCGAAGACCTGGACGTCCTCGACAAGACCCGCATCGCGCCCGTCGACTCGCTTCGACGTGCCGACGAAGACCTCCGCCTTCCGGTGGTCGCCCGGCCGTCGACGCTGCCGCTGGAACCGCCGCTGGTCCCGCAGGTCGGCGAGCAGACCCATGCGGTGGGCCTGCGGGCGCAGCGGCCCGACAGCCGCGATCACGGCCTCGGCCTGACCCGCTACATCGACGACATCGCCCTGCCGGGCATGCTCTACGCCAGGATCAAGCGGGCCGGCGTCGCGTCGGCCCGGATCAAGAGCATCGACATCAGCGCGGCCGAAGCCATGCCGGGCGTGATGGCGGTGCTGCTCGGCCGCGAGATCCCGACCAACTTGTTCGGCACCAGCATCGTCGACCAGCCGCTGCTGGCCGACCCGATCGTCCGCCAGGCCGGCGACGGCGTCGCCGCGGTCGCGGCCGTCACCGAGCAGATCGCCCAGGCGGCGTGCGACGCCATCAAGGTCGAGTACGAGCCGCTGCCGGGCGTCTACGATGCGATCGAGGCGTTGAAGCCGGAGTCCCACAAGGTCCACGGCGGCGACACCAACGTGTACGCCAAGAAGGTGATCCGCCAGGGCGACGTCGAGAGGGGCTTCGCCGAGTCCTACCGGATCTACGAGGACGAGTATTACACGCCCGGCATCGAACACGCGCCGATGGAGCCGTTCACCTCCATCGCCGACTGGGACTCCAACGGGCGCCTCACGGTCTACGCCTCGATCGGCCGCATCACGCTGGCGCGCGTCGACCTGTCGAAGACGCTGCACGTCCCGATCAGCCGCATCCGAGTGATCGGCACCATCGTCGGCGGCAACTTCGGCGGCAAGAACGAGATCCGCCACGAGCCGGTGCTGGCGCTGCTCGCCAAGAAGGCCGGGCGGCCCGTGAAGGGACGCTTCACCCGCGTCGAGGAGTTCGTCGCGAGCACCATCCGGCACGCCTTCTTCATGAAGTACAAGACCGGCGTCAGCAAGGACGGCAAGATCCTCGCCCGCCAGATCCGCATGATACTGGACGGCGGCGCCTACTGCTCGTTCAGCGAGACGACGCTCGGCAAGGCCTGCATCCTGTCGACCGGCCCGTACCACGTCCCCAACTCCTTCATCGAGGGATACGTGGTCTACACCAACAAGACGACGGCGGGCTCGATGCGAGGCTTCGGTGCCCCGCAGGTGTGCTTCGCCTACGAATCGCAGATGGACGACATCGCCCGCGATCTGAAGATCGACCCGCTCGAGCTGCGCATGAAGAATTTCTTCCGCGACGGCTCGATGACGGCGACCGGCCAGGTGCTGCACAGCGTCAAGGTGATCGAGTCGATGCAGAACGCGGTGAAGAAGTTCGGCTGGGAGACGCAGTCATGAAGCATCGCGGACGTGGCCTGGCGAGCATGTGGTATCCGGTCGGGTTCACCGGCTACGCGAACCCGAGCGGTGCGGTCGTCAAGGTGAACGAGGACGGCACCGCCGTCGTCCTCACCGGCACGGTGGAGACCGGCCAGGGCTCGCTCGGCGTGCTCGGCCAGATCGCCGCCGAGGCGCTCGGCCTCGCCCCGAACGACATCCACATCATCTCGGGCGACACCGACACCTGCCCGATGGACACCGGCGCCATCGCCAGCCGCACCACCTACATCACCGGCAACGCCGTGCGGATCGCCGCCGAGAAGGCGCGCGACATCCTGTTCGAGGTGGCGGCCGAGATGCTCGGCGTGAAGCCGAACATGCTGGAGGCGAAGGACCACAAGATCCAGGTGCAGAGCTTCCCGTCCCGCAACGTCGCCATCGCCGACGTCTCCTCGCGGGCCCACAACGGCATCGGCACGCCGCCGATCGGCAGCGCCACCTGGAACCCGCCGATGGTGCCGATGGATCCGGAGACCGGACAGGGCAAGCCGTTCGGCACCTATGTCTACGCCACCCAGATCGCCGAGGTCGACGTCGACGACGAGACCGGCGAGGTCGAGGTGCTGCGCGTCACCGCGTCGCACGACTGCGGCACGGCGATCAATCCGATGCTGGTCGAAGGCCAGATCGACGGCGGCGTCTACATGGGCCTCGGCTTCGCGCTGTACGAGGAGATCCTGTTCGACAAGGCGGGCAAGCAGATCAACTGCAACCTCACCAACTACATCATGCCGACCACGCTCGACATGCCGGCGATCGACGAGGACATCGTCGAGAACTACGACCACACCGGCCCGTTCGGCGCCAAGGCGGTCGGCGAGCCGAGCCTGGTGCCGACCGCTCCGGCGATCACCAACGCGATCTACGACGCCGTCGGCGTGCGCATCACCGCGCTGCCGGCGACCGCCGAGCGCGTGCTCGCCGCCATCAAGGCGAAGCGTGCCCGCGAGCAGAAGCAGATCCCGGCCTGACCTCGCCCCCTTTTGCGGCCGCGGAAGACGGCCGCCTCGACCCCCTGACGGCGCCGCGAGGCGCCGTTTCTTTTTGTCGGTCGCGCTTCTCGTCGGTGGCGATTTTCGATCAGCCGACCGACGCCCGTGCGGACCCGCGCGCCAGCCGCGCGATGATCGCCTCGCGCTCCCGGCGCGACGGGGCGGCGCGGGCCTTGGCGGCGGCGAGAACGGCGGCCGGTGCCGTATCCGGGGTGCCGGACCGGAACGGCGGCTGCGGGGCGTATTCGAGCGCGAGCTGGATCTCCTCGGCTCGCTCACGGCCGACCACCGCGCCGACCACCGCCAGCGCCAGGTCGATCCCCGAGGTGACGCCGGCCGCCGTGAACAGATTGCCGTCGCGCACCACCCGTTCGTCGACCGGCACGGCCCCGAAAGCGGGGAGGAAATCGTGCGAGTTCCAGTGCGTCGTGGCGCGCCGACCTTTCAACAGGCCGGCGGCACCGAGCAGCAGCGCGCCGGTGCACACGCTGCACAGCCAGGGCGTCCGCGCCGCCGTCACGCGCAGGAAGTCCAGCACCTCGGCGTCCGTGAGCAGGCGGTTGACGCCGATTCCGCCGGGCACGCAGAGCACGTCGAGCGGCGAGCCCTCGGCGAATGTCGCGGTCGGCGCGAACGGCAGACGTCCGGACGACATCACCGGAGCGCAGTCCTTCCACAAGAGGCTCACGACCGCGTCCGGCACGGCACCGAACACCTCGTAGGGCCCGGTCAGATCGAGCACCTGGATTCCAGGAAAGACGAGCAGGCCGATCCGGAGCGGACTGGCGTCGCGGGGGGTGGGATCGTCGGTCATCGGCATGTCCTGGTTTGGCGCCGCTGGCGGCGCGATCGGCATTGACAAACGGACCCTAACCGGGGAGCCTTTGGCGCAAATGCCAAAGACCCCTCGAAATACGCCATCCTTACCGCGCCGGATCGAGTTCCTGGCGTTTCCGCGCGTGCAGCTTCTCGACCTCGCCGGGCCCCTGCAGGTATTCGCCACCGCGAACGACTGGTTGGACGAGCACGGGCGCGCCCGTGCCTACGACCCCGTCGTAGTGGCCGAGGCGCCGCAGGTGGTGTCCTCGGCCGGTCTCGGTCTCGCGGCGCAGCCGCTGCCGGCGGCCGACAAACCGGTCGACACCCTGATCGTCGCCGGCGGTTTCGGGGTCGGTGCCGCCTGCGAGGGCGCACTCCCGGACTGGATTCTTGCGCGCGCCGGAAGTGCGCGCCGCATCGCCTCGGTGTGCAGCGGGGCCTTCCTGCTGGCGACGGCCGGACTTCTGGACGGGCGGCGCGCCGTGACCCACTGGAACCGCTGCGCCGAGTTCGCCGAAAGTTTTCCGCAGGTGCGGCTCGAGCCCGACCCGATCTTCATCCAGGATGGGCCGATCTGGACCTCGGCCGGCATCACGGCCGGCATCGATCTGGCGCTGGCGCTGGTCGAGGCCGATCTCGGGCCCGAGGTGGCGCTCGCCGCCGCGCGCCAGCTCGTCGTGTTCCTCAAGCGCCCCGGCGGGCAGAGCCAGTTCTCGACCGCGCTGGCGCTGCAGCACCGTGGCGACGGGCGCTTCGCCGAGCTTCACGCCTGGATATCGGACCACCTGACCGCGGACCTGTCGGTCGTGGCGCTCGCGGCCGCCGCGGCGATGAGCGAGCGCAGCTTCGTGCGCCACTATCACGCCGTCACCGGGGAGACGCCGGCCCGCGCGGTCGAGCGGATCCGCGTCGAAGCGGCCCGCCGGCTGCTGGAGACCGGGCTCGCCGTGAAGCAGGCCGCCCATCGCTGCGGTTTCGGCTCCGAGGAGACCATGCGACGCGCGTTTCTGCGCAACCTCGGCGCCTCGCCGCAGGAGTATCGCGAGCGCTTTTCGCACACACGCGACCAGGCGCGGCCCCGGGCGCCGTCCGCCCGCGTCACTGTTGCATGACCGGGGTCGCCCTCAGCAATCGGCCGCGGTGTCGCTCTCTCCCTCGTCCATGCCTGCCAGCGTCTCGGCGAGCTGGCGATTGACGCGCGCCAGCAGATTGGCAAGTGCGGCGCGGTCGGCCTCCTCCCAGCTCGCGAACAGGGCGGCGATGCGGGCGAGCCGCAGGTTGCGCATGCCCTGGGCGCGGGCCGAGCCCTCCGGGGTCGGCTCGATCAGGGCACTGCGGCGGTCGGCCGGGTTGGTGTGGCGCTTGACCAGGCCGGCCTTCTCCATGGCGGCGACTTGGCGCGTGACGGTGGAATCGTCGAGCGCCAAGCCGGTCGCCAGGCTGCCGATGCTGCGCGGACCGTCGGCGAGGCGCAGCAGCAGCAGGTAATGGGCCCGCTCGAGCGGGTAGGCGCGCTTGCGGTTGATCGCCTCCATGGACCTGGCCAAAAAGGCGAATTCCTGCTCCAGCCGCGCCGTCACAGCGCCCTGCTCTGTGGACCCCTGGTCTGACCGATGGTCGGCCACCGCTGCCCCCTCCGGCCGCACCTGCCCGCCTTGGCGGCACCAGCACGGCGATTTTGATGCATCATACAGCTTGTTTCTGGCGGGCGCCGCCGCTATTTATCTGCATCGTACAGATTTCATCGTTCCACCCCCCTTACCCCCGCCCTTGCCAGGTAAAGCAGCCATGTCGGCCGATCTCGGTCTTTCCCTCTTCCGCAATCAGCCCAAGGCCGTGTGGGCGACCGCCTTCGCCTGCGTGGTCGGCTTCATGTCGATCGGCCTGGTCGACCCGATCCTGACCTCGATCGCGGCCGGGCTGAACGCCAGCCCGAGCCAGGTGTCGCTGTTGTTCACCAGCTACTTCTTCGTCACCTCGGCCATGATGCTGGTCACCGGCTTCGTGTCCAGCCGGCTCGGCGGCCGCAAGACGCTGCTGCTCGGCGCCGCCCTGATCGTGGTGTTCGCGGCGCTCGCCGGGACGTCGAACTCGGTCGCGGCGCTGGTCAGCTATCGGGCCGGCTGGGGACTGGGCAACGCCTTCTTCGTCGTCACGGCGCTGTCCGTGATCGTCGCCACCTCGCGCGGCGGCACGGCAGCCGCGATCCTGCTCTACGAAGCGGCGCTCGGGCTCGGCATCTCGGCCGGGCCGCTGCTCGGCGCCGCGCTCGGCGACCTCTCCTGGCGCTACCCGTTCTTCGGCACGGCCGCCCTGATGGCGGTCTGCTTCGTCGCCATCGCGGTGTTCCTCCCCGAGCAGCCGAAGCCCAAGCAGACCATCTCGCTCTCCGCGCCGATCCGGGCGCTGGCCCATGCCGGCCTCGCCACCACGGCAGTCGGGGCGATGCTGTACTACTACGCCTTCTTCACCGTGCTGGCCTTCGCCCCCTTCGTGCTGCAGATGTCGGCGCATGCGGTCGGGCTGATCTTCTTCGGCTGGGGCGTGCTGCTGGCGATCTTCTCCGTCATGGTGGCGCCGCGCCTGCAGGCGCGCTTCAGCGCGCTCGCTCTGCTCGGCGGTTGCCTGGTGCTGTTCGCGTTGCTGCTCGCCGGCATGAGCGTCGCGCCGCCGCTGGCGGTCGCCGCCGGCGTCGTCGTCAGCGGCGCTCTGATGGGCGTATGCAACACGGTGTTCACCGAGATGGCGCTGGAGGTGTCGCCGGTGGCGCGGCCGGTCGCCTCGGCGGCCTACAACTGCGTGCGCTGGTTCGCCGGCGTGGTGGCGCCGTTCGCGGCGCCGACGCTCGCCGAGCATTTCGGCGCCGGCTCGGCCTTTGCGGTCGCCGCCGCGGCCGCGGTCGGCGCACCGCTGTTCCTGCTGGTGCGACGCCGCACCCTCGGCCGCTACGCGGCGGCGCCGGACCGTATCGCCGCACCCGCCGAGGCCGTCTCCCCGGCGGCGTCCTTCGTGCTCGCCGCCGTCGACGGCACGGCCGCGGATGTCGACGTGGTGGCACACGCCGCCGCCCTCGCCCGCAGCCACGGCCTTGCGGTCGCGGTCGAGCATGTCCGCATGGAGGAAGTGCTGGACGGCGACGCCGTCGACGCCGAGACCGAGGCCGAGGCGGCCGGCGTGGTCGAGCGGGCCCTGGCCCGCCTGCGCCTCGCCGGCATCTCGGCCCGTGGCGAGGTGGTGCGCGCCGGCGCCGCCCATGCGGCCGACGCGCTGCTGGCGTGTGCCCGCGCCCTGCCGGCCACGATCGTGGTGCTCGGCGCCCCGCACCGCCACGATCTCACCGACCTGGTGCACGGCAGCGTGGCCGATACGCTGCGCCGCCGCGCCGGTGCCGACATCGCGGTCGTCACGGTGCCTGAAGCCGACGACGCCTTCGGACGCGAAACGGCCGGGCACGAGGCCCGGCCGCTCGCGGATCCGCAATGAGGCCTACTGTCAGCGCTTCATCATCGTGCTGCCGTAGAGGCCGGTCGGCTTGACCAGCAGGATCAGCAGCATGATGGCGAACGGCGCCATCTGGGCGAGCGGCGCGTAGATCAGCGAGCCGATCGACACCACCTGGCCGACCAGGAAGGCCGAGATGAACGTGCCCTTGATGCTGCCCAGCCCGCCGATGATCACCACCATGAACACGAAGGCCAGGATTTCCAGGCCCATGTTGGGATCGACCATGATCAGCGGCGCATTGAGCCCGCCGGCCAGACCCGACATCGCACCGGCGATGACGAACGTCACGGTGAACAGCCGGTAGACATTGATGCCGAGTCCCTCGACGTGCTCCACATCCTCGATGCCGGCCCGGATCGCCTTGCCGATGATGGTCTTGTTGAGGAACAGCCAAATCCCCCCGTAGACCATCAGCGCGATGACGATCACCACCAGGCGGTAGATCGGGATCTCGGTGCCGAAGATATCGAGCTGCGCCTCGATCGGCACCGGGACGGGCCGCGGCACCAGGCCCCAGATCGCCTTGATGACGCCGATGCCGCCGATCAGGATGCCGAACGAGGTGATCATGCTGAAGGTGATGTCCCGCGCATAGATGCGCAGGAACACGAAGCGCTCGATCAGGTACGCCGTCAGCCCGGAGACCAGCACGCCGGCCAGCACCCCGATCCACACGTTCCCGACCAGCAGGCTGACCGTGTAGGTCAGATAGGCGCCGATCGCGTAATAGAGGAGCTGGTCGAGGCTGATGATGCGCATCAGGCCGAAGCAGAGCGACAGGCCGATCGCCATGAGGAAGAAGATGCTCCCCATGCTGAGGCCGAAGATGACGCCCGACAGGAGCAGTTGAGGATCGATCATCGGCTTTTCACTCCTGCATCGGCGGCGGCGGGCTTCTCCGCCTCGCGCTGACGGAACACCCAACGCTTGATGAGCGGCTCGAGCGAGCCCCAGATACCCTTCTCGCCGGCCAGCATGATGAAGACCAGCAGGATGCCGATCACCAGCTCCCAGTTGCCGAAATACTTGCTGATCAGATCCTTCATGCCAGTGTAGGCGACCGACCCGACGATCGGCCCGAACAGGGTGCCGACGCCGCCCAGGATGGTCACCACCACCGGGTCGGCGGTGCGGGCCGGGCTCGTCATCTCGGGGCTGACGAAGCCGAGATAGACGGCATAGAGCGACCCGGCCAGCGCCGTAGTGGTGTTGGCGATCACGAAGGCGGCGAGGCGGATGTGGAAGTTGTTGTAGCCGAGGAACCGCACCTTGTCGTCGTTCATCTTGGTGGCGAGACAGCAGGCCCCGAAGATCGAGTCGTCGAGATACTTGTAGAAGGCCCACACGGCGAAAGCGGCCAGGAAGGCGAAGATGTAGAACTGGTCGGGCCGGGTGAGGTCGAGAATCGGCGTCGAGTCGACGTTGGTCAGGAACCACAGGCCGTTGTCGCCGAACGTGATGTCGGCCAGCACTTTCTGCATCAGGAAGAAGATGATGACGGCGAGCGCCATGTTGACGAGCGCGAAGTAGTCGCTGCGCAGCCGCACGAACAGCGGCCCTACGATCAGCGACACCACGATCCCGGAGAGGATCCCGATCAGGATTCCGACATAGGGATTGGTGCCGAAGTAGTAGAGGTAGAATGCCGTCCCGTAGGCGCCGACCGCCAGATAGGCGGGCTGGCCGAACGAGATGAAGCCGACGCGGCCGAGCAGGAAGTTGCAGCCGATCACGTAGACCGAGAAGATGATGATCTCGTTGTTGAAGGGCAGCGGCAGGAAGATGCGGAGCAGGATGAGCAGCGCGAAGGCCACCAGAAGCCCCGACCACCATCTCAGGACGTTCATCGCAGGATCCCTCTCTCGATCGCGCCCCTGCGACGGCGGACACCGTCGCACAGCCGATCTCTCGGAGCGGCGGCACGCGTCCGCTCCCTCGCCTTTTGGAACCGTCCGAACCGTCTCGAAGGCTTGCCCGGCGAGCCGATCCGACAGCGGCACGTTCTGTTCCCACGGACCATCGAGGTCCGCGGGCCGTCTCGGACTAGAGGTACGGCTCGCAGAACTCCGGCGTGATCTTGTCGCGCTCGGTGATCTCGGCCATCAGCCGACCCTCGTTGAGGGCATAAATCTTGTCGGAGATCGCACAGATCATCGGCAGGTTCTGCTCGACGATGACGAGCGCCGCACTCTTGCTCAGCTCGCGGAACACGTCCTTGAGATGCGAGACGATGCTGGGCGCCAGACCCTCGGTCGGCTCGTCGATCAGCAGGAGCTTGGGCTTGCCCAGGATGGCGCGGCCGATCATCAGCATCTGCCGCTCGCCGCCCGAAAGATAGCCCGCCTTGCGGTCGATCAGGACCTTGAGCTTGGGGAAGAACTCGAGCACCGGTTCCCAGTTGTAGTCGCCGGAGGCGTAGCTGCCGAGCTCGAGATTCTCGCGCACCGTGAGGTCGGAGAACACCTTCTTGTCCTGGGGGATGTATTTGATCCCCATCCCGGCGATCCCGAAGGCGGTGCGACCGACCAGGTCGACGCCGTCGGAGCTGATGGTGCCGGAGCGCGGCCGCAGGAAACCGGCGATGCTCTTCAGCAGCGTCGACTTGCCGGCGCCGTTGCGGCCGACGCAGCCGACGACCTGCTTGTCGAGGACGTTGATGCTGATGTCGAACAGGACCCTGGATTCGCCGTAGGACGCGTTGAGCCCCTCGACGTTGAGAACTTGGCTGCTCATGACACGGCCACCCCGGTCTCTTCGGCAGGCGTCGATATCTGCCAGTAGCTCCGCCGCACTTCGGGGTGCCGCAGGCACTCCTGCACGGGTCCCTCGGCGATCACCCGCCCTTCGTGCATGACGGTGAGGCGCTGCAGGAAGTCCTGGACGTGCGACAGCTTGTGCTCGACGATGAGGATCGTTTGCCGGCCGACGCGCGCCTTGAGCACGTCGAGCAGCATCTTGATCTCGGATTCCGCCAACCCGGCCAGCGGCTCGTCGAGCAGCAGCAGCGAGGGATCCGCCAGGATCGACATCGCGATCTCGAGCCGGCGCTTTTCGCCGAGGCTGAGGTTCTTCACGATGCGGTCGCGGATGTCGCCGAGATTGAAGGTATCGAGGATCTCGAGGATCTTCGGGTCGTTGCGGTGGCCCTTGCAGGTGTTGAAGAACAACGCCAGCAGCGACGGCTTCTTGTGCGCCCGGAAGAACGACAGGACGAGATTGTCCACCACGCTCAGGCTGTCGAACGTCGCCGTGAGCTGGAACGTGCGCATCATGCCGAGGTCGACCCGCCCCTCCGGCGGCATCCGGGTGACGTCCCGGCCTCGAAAGAAAACCTTGCCCTCTTCGGGCGGGTAGTAGCCGGTGAGGAGATTGAAGAAGGTGGTCTTGCCGGCGCCGTTCGAGCCGATGATGCCGGCAACGTCGAACTCTCGCAGGACGAAGTTCACGTTGTTGACGGCGACCAGCCCGTGGAACCGTTTGGTGACGCCTTCCGCCCTGATGATCTCGGCGCGCGGATCGGTGCTCACAATGTTCCCCGTTTCTGATCATCTCCGGCGGCGAGGACGCCCGCGAACCGGAGAGAGGTGGGATCGGAGGCCGGCCGTACCGGTCGGCCTCCGCCGCGGAGAGGAGAGATCAGTAGCCGAGAGACTTCAGCGGCGGCAGGATCGCGTCGCCGCCCATGGAGCCCTGCACGGCGAACAGGTCCCACTCGTTCTTCTGCTCGCCGGGGCCTTTGCCCTTGACCAGGAAGGCGCCGTACTTGAATGCCGCCTGATGGTCCTCACGCCAGATCGCCGGCCCCTTGACGGAGTCGAACTTGCCGCCGTCGGCCGTGATGGCTTCAGTGACCTTGGTCGCGTCGAACGACTTGGACTGCTCGAAGCCGCGGAACATCTCCATATAGGCGATATAGGCGATCGCCGCGTAGGCGTCCGGCGGATAGCCGTACTTCTCTCGGAACAGCGCGGTGAAGTCCGCGGCCGACTTGGCCACGGCCTGGTCCTCGAAGCCGGCGAGGTCGTAGTAGAAGTAATGCATCGCGTAGACGCCCTGCAGGGCCTCGGGCGGCAGGCCCTTCGCCACCACATTGGTGATGAAGGCGTTGAAGATGGTCATCTCCTTGTTGAGGCCCATCTGGTGGGCCTGCTTGAGGAGCGCGACCGAGTCGGCGGCGAACTGCGCGGCGATGAACACGTCCGGCTTCGCGGCCCGCACCTTCTGCAGGATGGTGGTGAAGTCGCTGGTGCCGAGCGAGGCCTCGTCGTAGCCGACGATCTCGGCGCCGTGCTCCTTGGCGGCCGCATAGACGCCGTCACGAATGTCCCAGCCCCACGAGTCCGAGCGGGCCAGGAAGAAGATCTTCTTCTTGCCGAGCGTCTTCACGGCCTGGGTGCCGGCCATGTAGCCGACCGTCCACGGGCTGTAGGCGGCCGCAAAGGTCGATTTCGCGATCTTGCCCTTGGTGAACGCTTCCTTGGCCTGGACGCAGACCGGGAAGTAGGGCATCGGCTCGCGCGACACGATGGCGTTGATCGCATAGGCGAGCGGGGCCCAGGTCTGGCCGCCGACGCCCTTGACGCCTTCCGACACCATGTAGCGATAGCGGCGCACGCCGACGTCGAGCTTCGACTCGTCGTCGTCGACCATGCCCTCGAGCATGACCTTGCCGCCCGGCATGTCCAAGCCGCCCCGCTTGTTGATCACGTCGACGGCGAGGAGCGCGCCTTGTTTCTGGGTCTCGGCGACGGCAGCGAACGGCCCGGTGAGGGGAAGCAGGATGCCGACCTTGACCTTGCTCTGCGCCGCCGCAAGCCCCGGCGCGAGCACGCTACACAGGGCGGAGACGGCGACCAGACCCAATAGTCTTTTCATTTCGGTCTTCCTCTCTATCTAGCGATGGGTTTTATTGGAATAGGCAAGTACAACGCGGCTTTTCTTGTAGTTTTCAGCCTGCAACACTCCCGAAGGGCCCGCAATGCGGTAAAGTGCGGCACACGCGCTCGTGCACGATCGGTGCCTCGTCTCCTCTGCTCGGACCTCCCCGGACGAGACCGCACCCGGACGCCGCGACGTCGACGGAGGCGGATGAGAAAGGGGCGCGGCCGCGCCGCGCCCCTCCAGTGTCGATGGTCACTTCTCGAGCGAGGGGTGGTTGACGCCGCCCGGACGCACGTGGTCGCCGACGGCCTCTTCCATATGCTCCATCAGCGTGAAGATGATCGGGCCGTTCGGACCGACCAGCACGTTCTCCTCGAGGCGCGTGGTCTGCTCGAGCAGCGGGTGCCCCGCGAAGGTCTCGATCGCGAAGTACATGTTCTCCTTGATCTCGGCCGGCTGGCTCAGCGAGTAGGCGCGGGAGATCCACATGCCTTCGTAGAGCGTGATGCCGATCGAGTGGGCGAACTGCTGCAGCGTCACGGTGCCGTAGGTGTCGTCGTCGTATTCGGGGAACTTGGAGGCGACGTCGGCCGTCGAGTTGCCGGGCTTGAGCATCTCGATGCCGGCATACATGGAATCGTAGGTCTGTTTGTAGAGGTCGATTTCCTTCTGGGTCATCTTCGCCGCACACTTGAAGCAGCGCACGTAGTCGATGAACATCCCGGACGGGCCGACCGCGTTGATGTCGACGATGACGAGATCGCCCTGGCGAATGATCTTGTCGGTCGCCCACCGGCGATACGGGCTGGTGTTGCCGCCCGAGGCGACGATGATGTCGTAGATGATCTCGCAGCCGAGCCGCAGCATCAGCTCGTGCACCTTGGCCTCGATCTGGCGCTCGGTGATGCCCGGCTTCAGCCATTCGTGCTTGATGTGCCACATGGCGGCGTCGCCGATGGTCGACGACTGCTTCAGGAGCTCGATCTCGTCGATCGTCTTGACGACGCGGGCCGCCGACATGGCCGGCCAGCCGTTGACGATGTTGATCTTGAACTTCTGGAACGCGTCGAGCGACGGCATGTCGAGATTGTCAATGCCGATCTTCTCTTTCTCGACGCCGTGCTCCTTGAGCACCTCGTAGATCGAGGCGACCATGCGCTCGGCCATGTAGGGCACGGCCGACTCGGCCCACTGCCAGGTCATGGCGGGGCGGATGTTGTCGCGCATCATCAGGCCCGGATCGGTCAACGGATCGATCTTGTGCTCCTTGGCGCCGGCCGCGATGGAGGCGGAGCCCTTCAGTCCTTCGGCGATGTTGCTGCCGCGGGTCTTGTGCAGCCACGGAAGGTCGATGCGGGCGCACTGCATGTCGGAGCCGGCGGTCTCGAACAGGACCGGGTCGCCCCCGCGCGGCAGCACCGCATAGCGGATGTTGATGTTGTACTTCCAGTTGCCCTGATACGAACCGGTGATGTAGCGAATGTTTGCGCCCGCATAGAGCACCAGCGCGCCGAGATCGTGGATCTCCATCTGCTCGCGGGCCTTCGCCAGCCGCTCCTTGCGGAGGCGCTCGTAATCGACGCGATACTGCCAATCGCAGCCTTGGGCCGCATACACCCGGCGCGGCAGCTGGTGATGCGGCTTGCCGAGAAATGCATGGTCAAGTTCATAGCTCATGGAGCGCTCCTCGTTGGACCGACTTCGAGGTTAGGAATGTGGGAGCCCGTGTTGCGGGACGGTTGGGAACCCGTGTTGCGGGGAGGTGCGAAGAAAGCCCGAACGCAAGTGATCCGAGCAGCCGGGATTATAACGGTCGCGGACCGGGAGGGAAGCGAACGGCGATGTGGTTCCTACGGTGCTGCCTTGCAAATTTGGACGGCGACGACGACGCTGGAACCGCCCCGGACGCAGCGTGTTGACCGTCGTCCGAGCATGCGCGCCGGAGCATCTGCCGGTGTGATTCGCACCGATCCGGTTTTCGCCGATTGCAGCGGAAACCGCCGCGCTGCGCAAAACGCGGTGGTGCGCCGCGTCCGGCGCGCGGCTGTCGCACTGCGTCACCCCGGTCCGCTGGCGTCGAGCCCCGAACAGCTTTAGGATTTGGGCGGCGCGACAGGAGGTCGCGGGGGCCTGCTGCCGTATACCGCGGCGCAACATGACATGGCCCGTCTGGCTCGAAACGGCAGGGCGTCCCCATGGCACAGGCTCGGAGCGAACGTAGCGCACGGCCGAAGCGCAAGAACGGCGAGACGGAGGCCTCACCGCGCCCGCCCAAGGCGTCGTCGATGTCCGACCGGGCGTATCAGCAGATCAAGGAGCTGATCCTCACGCTGTTCTTCCTGCCCGGACAGTACCTGAACGAGGCGGCGATCTGCGATCTCCTGAAGCTCGGCCGCACGCCCGTGCATCAGGCCCTGCAGCTCCTGCAGGTCGAGGGCCTGGTGGAGGTGGTGCCACGCAAGGGCGTGATCGTCCGCCCCGATTCGATCGGTGAGGTGATCGAGATCCTCGACGCGCGGATCCTGGTCGAGGTCGAGCTGGTGCGACGCGCCGTCGCCAACGGCACGCGCGAGGACCTGCGCGAGCTCGCCGCCATCCTGGACAAGACCAACCGCCGCCACGGCGGCGGCTCGATGGACGCCTTCGTCGAGTCCGACCGCGCCTTCCACGTCAAGGTCGCGGCGATGTCGGGCAACGCCATCCTGGCCGACTTCGTCCGCCTGATGCACGAGCGCTCGACCCGCTTCTGGTATCTTCACCTGTGGCAGACGATCGACCTCTACGGGGCGTCGCGCCAGCATCGCACCATTCTCGAGGCCATCGAGGCGCACGATCCCGAGCGGGCCGCGCGGGCGATGCGCAAGCACATCGACAGCCTGCGCGAGCGGCTCCAGCACATCCTGCACAACGCGCCCTCGCGCGGCGGCCGCCCGAGCGCAGTGCCGCAGGCGCGCACGCGGCGGATCGGCGCCGGCGGCGCGTCCCGGACCTGAGCGTATCGGCCCGGCGGACGCTCGGGACGCGCGCCGCGCACGCTTTACATGACAAGTTCGACGCCCGCACCGGCGCGCAGCGCCGGTCCCGCGGCCGGGTGGCGCGGCGCGGCACCGCTTGATGCGGCGGTGCAAAGCTGATTGATAGCGGCACCCCCCGCGCCGCGGCCGCCGATCCCTGCGATCGCCGAGCCGCCTGGAGCCGCACCGCGCATGCAGGACGTCCCGTTCGATCAGGCCCGTTTCCGCCAGGCCCTGGGCCGATTCGCGACCGGGGTCGCCGTGGTGACGGGGCTCGCCCCAGACGGCACCCGGCTCGGCATCACGGTGAGCTCGTTCAACTCGGTCTCGCTCGTCCCGCCCCTGATCCTGTTCAGCATCGCGTGCCGGGCCAACAGCTTCCCGGCCTGGCAGGCGGCGCAGCACTATGCCGTCAACATCCTGTCCGAGGCGCAGGAGGCCCTGTCGGACCGCTTCGCCCGCCCCCTCCCCGACAAGTGGGACGGCGTCGAGACCATCGCGGGCCGGCGCGGCCTGCCCATCCTGCAGGGGGCGCTCGCCGTGCTCGAATGCGAGGCGCATGCCCGCCACGACGGCGGCGACCACGAGATTTTCGTCGGCCGGGTGGAGGAGCTGCTGATCGGCGGCGCCCCGGGCCGGCCCCTGGTATTCTTCTCGGGGCGCTACCGGCGGCTCACGGCCGATGGCGAGGCCCATGTGGCCCCATCTGATTCACTGTTTCCGCGAATCTGGTGAACGGCGGTTCACTTTGTGGATTCGTTGTGCATGCCTGCTTTCGCGGCAGGCCCCGATCTTGACTTCGCGGACCGTTGACGGCATCGATTGAAGACCTTGGATCAAGGAGGTTTCGCGTACTCTCGACGGGAGAGACCGGCTCTGCCGGCGCCGAAGGAGCAACCGCCCCGGAAACTCTCAGGCAAAAGGACCGTCGCGAGGAGTGAATCTGGAAAGTGATCCGTCGCGTCACTATGCGAGCGGGTCCGCCGACGGGATAACACTCTCAGGCACAGAAGACAGATGGGGCGCCGAGGCGAGCTGAGCTTGTCGGAGGGCGCCCATGTCGTGCCGTGGCACACAGGCCCATCACCGTCCGTTCGGCTTGCGTTCGTTCCGCGGTGACGCGCGACGACGCATCGCCCTGGCACCTGTATCCGGCCCGTTCCGCGCGCCGGCGCCCGTCCGTGTCCGACGGAGGGCTCCGGCGATCGTCACGGGGACCGCATCGTCGTCAGGCCCGACCCGAGGACCGCAGCATGAACGCCCCCATCCGCATGCAGACAGACACCCCCGCCACCGATTTCGCCCACCGCCATATCGGGCCGAGCCCGCGTGACATCGACGTGATGGTCGAGGCGGTCGGAGCCAGAAGCCTCGACGGCCTGATGGCCGACGTCATCCCGGCGGCGATCCGCCAGGCGACCCCCCTGGCGCTCGGTCCAGCGCTGTCGGAGACCGCGGCACTCGCCCGCATGCGCGCCATCGCGGCTCGGAACGAGGTGTTCGTGTCGCTGATCGGCCAGGGCTACCACGGCACCGTGCTGCCCGCCGTCATCCAACGCAACCTCCTCGAAAACCCGGCCTGGTACACGGCCTACACGCCGTACCAGCCTGAGATCAGCCAGGGCCGCCTCGAAGCCCTGATGAACTTCCAGACCATGGTGATGGATCTCACCGGCCTCGACGTCGCCAATGCGTCGCTGCTCGACGAGGCGACCGCCGCCGCGGAGGCGATGACGCTGGCCCATCGCTCGGCGAAGTCGAAGGCGACGGCCTTCTTCGTCGACCGCGCCGTGCATCCGCAGACGCTGGCCGTGCTCGAGACCCGGGCCGCGCCGCTCGGCCTCACGCTGGTGGTCGGCGACCCGGCGGAGGACATCGACCCCGCCGGCGTGTTCGGCGTGCTGGTGCAGTATCCCGACACGTATGGCGCGGTGCGCGACTGGCGCGGCCTGATCGGCCGCGTCCACGCCGCCGGCGGCCTCGTGGTGATGGCGGCCGATCCGCTGGCGCTGACCCTGCTGGTGCCGCCCGGCGAGCTCGGCGCCGACATCGCCGTCGGATCCACGCAGCGGTTCGGCGTGCCGATGGGCTACGGCGGCCCACACGCCGCCTACATGGCGGTGCGCGACGGCCTCAAGCGCACCATGCCGGGCCGCCTCGTCGGCCTCTCGGTCGATTCGCGCGGCGCGCCCGCCTACCGGCTGGCGCTGCAGACCCGCGAGCAGCACATCCGCCGCGAGAAGGCGACCTCGAACATCTGCACGGCGCAGGTGCTGCTCGCCGTCATTTCCTCGATGTACGCCGTCTATCACGGGCCCGAGGGCCTCACCGAGATCGCCCGCCGGGTGCATCGCCGCACTGCCGTGCTGGCCGCCGGGCTTCGCGCGCTCGGCTTCGGCGCCCCGGCGACGCCGGTCTTCGACACCATCACGGTGGCGGTCGGCGATCGCCAGGACGCGATTCTGAAGGCGGCCCGCGCGGAAAAAATCAATCTGCGCGCCGTGGCGCCGGGCGCCTGCGGCACCGAGGCCGCGATCGGCATCAGCCTCGACGAGACCACCGATGAGGGCGTGGTCGAGGCGGTGTGGCGCGCCTTCGGGGGCGCGCTGCGCTACGACGACATGCTGGGCGAGGCCGACCACCGGCTGCCGGCCGGCCTGGTGCGGACCTCGCCGTTCCTGACCCATCCGGTGTTCCGCCGGCACCGCAGCGAGACCGACATGCTGCGCTACCTGCGCAAGCTGTCGGACCGGGATCTCGCCCTCGACCGGGCCATGATCCCGCTCGGCTCCTGCACCATGAAGCTCAATGCCACGGCCGAGATGATCCCGATCACTTGGCCGGAGTTTTCCGACCTGCACCCGTTCGCCCCGCCCGAACAGGCGCAGGGCTACGGGCAGCTCGTCGACGAGCTTTCGAAGATGCTCGCCGAGATCACCGGCTACGACGCGGTGTCGCTGCAGCCGAACTCCGGCGCCCAGGGCGAGTACGCCGGCCTGCTGGCGATCCGCGCTTATCACGCCGCGCGCGGCGAGCAGCATCGTACCGTCTGCCTGATCCCCTCCTCGGCGCACGGCACCAACCCGGCCTCCGCCGCGATGGCCGGCATGCAGGTGGTGGTGGTCGCCTGCGACCGCGACGGCAATGTCGATTGCGACGACCTGGAGGCCAAGGCAACGGAGCATGGCGACAAGCTCGCCTGCGCCATGATCACGTATCCGTCGACCCATGGCGTGTTCGAGGAGCACATCCGGGAGATGTGCGACATCGTCCACGCCCATGGCGGACAGGTCTATCTCGACGGCGCCAATCTCAACGCGCAGGTCGGCTTGGCGCGGCCCGGCCTCTACGGGGCGGATGTCAGCCACATCAACCTGCACAAGACCTTCTGCATCCCGCATGGCGGCGGCGGCCCCGGCATGGGGCCGATCGGCGTCAAGGCGCATCTGGCGCCGTTCCTGCCCGGCCACCCCTGGCTCGACGGCGGCTCGGCAAAGGTCGGCCCGGTGTCGGCGGCGCCGTTCGGCTCGGCGTCGATCCTGCCGATCTCCTATGTCTATGTGCTGATGATGGGCGCCGCCGGCCTGAAGCAGGCGACCGAGGTGGCGATCCTGTCGGCGAACTACATCGCCTGCCGGCTCGCGCCCCACTATCCCGTCCTCTACAAGAACCACAACGGCCGGGTGGCGCACGAGTGCATCGTCGATCCGCGCCCGCTGAAGGAGCGCACCGGCGTCACCGTCGACGACATCGCGAAACGGCTGATCGACTACGGCTTCCATGCCCCGACCGTGTCGTTCCCGGTGCCCGGCACGCTGATGATCGAGCCGACCGAGTCGGAGCCAAAGCACGAACTCGACCGCTTCATCGACGCGATGATCGCCATCCGGCACGAGATCGCCGCCGTCGAGGCGGGGCGGTTCACCATCGAGCAGTCGCCCCTGCGCCACGCGCCCCACACGGTGCACGACCTCGCCGACGACGCGTGGGAACGGGCGTATTCGCGGGCCGAGGCGGTGTTCCCGGAAGGCGTCGCACGCGCCGACAAGTATTTTGCCCCGGTCGGCCGCGTCGACAACGTCTACGGCGACCGCAACCTGGTCTGCTCCTGCCCGCCCATCGAGACGTATGGGGGGTAACGGAGCACAGCATCGTAGGGTGCAATGAGCGAAAGCGAATTGCACCGCCGGCGCCGGCGGTGCAATTCGCTTTCGCTCATTGCGCCCTACGGCCGAAGGATCCCGTCGAACAGCGGCAGGCTGAACAAGCCGGTGGCGGCGATCAGGCCGTAGGCGACGGCACGGAACACGCGGGCGTCGGTGAGGCCGAACATGCGGGTGCCGATGTAAAGGCCGAAGCCGTAGACCGGCCCGATCAGCAGCGCGAGGCCGAACACCGCCTTGGTGAACATGCCGACGGTGAGATAGGCCGTGATCGACAACAGCGTCGACAGCGCGAAGTAGAAGACCAGATTGGCGCGCATATGCGCGTGGTGGCCGCTGCCGCCGAGCCAGTAGAGGACCACGGGCGGCCCGCCCGTCTGCGACATGCCGCTGAAGAAGCCGGCCATCGCCCCGACCGCGACGGTCAGCGGCCGCCGCGGCTTGCCCTGGAAGCGCCAGCCCGACATCACCACGGCGAGCATCGCCAACACCAGCACGGCGACGGCCCAGCGGATCGACACCGGGCTCGCATGCACCAGCACGAAGGTGCCGAGCGGCAGGCCGACCACCGTTCCGGTCAGCATGGTCAGCACCTCACGCTTGTCGGCGAGGCGCGCCGCATTGGGGATCATGCCGGCCGACATCACCACGTCGACCACCACCAGCAGCGGCGCCACCAAGCTGGGCGCGATCATGGTCGAGGCGAGCGGCACGAAGATCAGGGCCGAGCCGAAACCGGAGAAGCCGCGCGCCAGGCCGGCGATGAAGGCGGCCACCGCGACAAACGCGATGGCGCCGGTCGTGTAATCGCTGATGCCGAGCGCGAGCGCGAGCTCGCGCATCATGCCCTCAGCACCCCGCCGGTGCGCTTGCCGACCTCGCCGACGATCTTGCCCGCCACCGCCTCGATCTCCTCGTCGGTGAGAGTCTTCTCGCGCGGCTGCAGCATGACGGCCACGGCGATCGACTTCTTGCCGGGATCGATGCCCTTGCCCTCGTAGACGTCGAACACCGTGACGCCGGCGATCAGCTTGCGGTCGACGCTCTGGGCCGCCCGCACGATGTCGGCCGCCTTGACGGCGTGGTCGACGATGAAGGCGAAGTCGCGCGACACCGGCTGGAAGGCCGCGAGATCGAGCGGCGGCTTCGCCCGCGTGGTGCGCGCCTTCGGCTCGGGAATGCGGTCGAGGATGAGCTCGAAGGCGACCAGCGGCCCGGCGACATCGAGCGCCTCGAGGAGCCTGGGGTGCAACTCGCCGAAATGGCCGAACACCAGCTTCGGCCCCATCTGCAGCGTGCCGGAGCGGCCGGGATGCAGCCAGGCGGGACCGCCCGGCTGGATCTGGACGCTCTGCACGGGCGCGCCGGCCGCCGCCAGCACGGCGAGCGCATCGCCCTCGATGTCGAAGGCGTCGGCCGGCTGCGCACCGGTCCGCCATTGCCGGCCGATGCCGTTCGGCCGGGCGAGCCCGCGCCGCAGACCGGCGGCCGCGATGAACTGATCCTCCGGCCGGTCGCCGCGGAAAATCTGGCCGACCTCGAAGAGTGCGACATCGGGAAAGCCGCGGTCGGCATTGCGCTGCGCCGAGGCGATCAGGCCCGGCAGCAGGCTCGGCCGCATGTCGGAGAGCTCAGCCGCGATCGGATTGGCGAGCGCCAGCTCCGGCTGGCCGCCGCCGAACAGCTCGGCCTCTTTCTTCGAGATGAACGACCAGGTCACGGCCTCGGTGAGGCCGCGCGCGGCGAGCGCCCGCTTGGCGCGACGGGTGCGGCTCTGGATCGGCGTGAGCACCGGCTTGCGGCCGCGATCCTCGCGCTCGAACGGAGTCAGCGGCACGCGATCGACGCCGACGATGCGCACCACCTCCTCGACCAGGTCGGCGACGCCGTCGACATCGGGACGCCACGACGGCACCGCCACCTTCAGTTGCTTGGCCTGGCCGGCGACGAAGAAGCCGAGCCGGGTCAGCACGCGCTTGGTCTCGGCGAGGCCGACATCGAGGCCAGCGAGGCGCGGCAGCGCGTCGAGCGGAAAGTCGATCACCTTGTCGGGGATCGGCGGGGTGCCTGCGACCACCAGGTCGGACGGCGTGCCGCCGCACAGCTCCATCACCAGGTGCGTCGCGAGGTCGAGCCCGGGCAACATGAAGGCCGGATCGACGCCGCGCTCGAAGCGGTAGCGCGCGTCCGAGGTGATGCCGAGCCGGCGGCCCGTGCGGGCGATGGCGATCTCGTCCCACAGGGCCGACTCGATCAGCACGTCGGTCGTACCCTCGTCGCAGCCCGAGGCCTCGCCGCCCATGATGCCGGCGAGCGATTCGACGCCGGTCTCGTCGGCGATCACGCACATGCTCTCGTCGAGCGCATAGGTCTTGCCGTCGAGGGCGAGTAGTTCTTCGCCGGCGCGGCCGCGCCGCACCGTCAGGTTCCCGTGCACCTTGGCGGCGTCGAACACGTGCAGCGGCCGGGCGCGGTCGAAGGTGAGGAAGTTGGTGATGTCGACCAGGGCGTTGATCGGGCGCAACCCGATCGCCAGCAGGCGGCGCTGCATCCATTCGGGCGACGGGCCGTTCTTGACGCCGCGCACCAGCCGCAGGCCGAACGCCGGGCACAGCGACGGCGTGTCGCCGAAGTCGAGCGTCACCGACACCGGACACGGGAACGCGCCCTTCACCGGATGGATCGGCTTGCTCAGCAGCGTGCCGACATCGGCGGCGGCGAGGTCGCGGGCGATGCCCGACACGCCCGTGCAGTCGGAGCGGTTGGGCGTGAGATTGATGTCGATCACCGGATCGTCGAGCTTCGCCCAGGCGGCGTAGGGCGCGCCGACCGGCGCGTCGGCGGGCAGCTCGATGATGCCGTCGTGATCGTCGGAGATGCCGAGCTCGTCGCCCGAGCACAGCATGCCGTGGCTCTCGACGCCCCGGATGGTGCCGACCGAGAGCGTGATCTTCTTGCCCGGAATGAACGTGCCGGCCGGCGCGAACACGCCTTTCAGGCCGGTGCGCGCATTGGGCGCCCCGCACACGACCTGCACGGGCGCGCCGGTGCCGGTGTCGACCATGCAGACGCGCAGCCGGTCGGCGTTCGGGTGCTGCACGGCCGAGACCACATGGGCGACGACGAAGGGCGCCAGCAGCTTGCCCTTGTCCTCCACCTCCTCGACCTCGAGCCCGATCATGGTGAGCTTGTCGACGATCGCCTCGAGCGAGGCGTCGGTGTCGAGGTGATCTTTGAGCCAGGAGAGGGTGAATTTCATGTCGAGCGCTCACCAAGCCGACCGCGCTCTCCTCCATCGCCGGACGCGGAGGAGACCAGGGAGCGTTCATCGCTCTGTACGGTCGCAGTTTGAGGGTTCCCTCCCCCCTTGTGGGGGAGGGACAGGGAGGGGGGTGCGCCCCGCATTGCAGCCTCGGCCGTCTCTCTGATAGCCGCGACGACGCCTTCGAGATTTCGGAGGACCTGATCGTTGGTGAACCGCACGACGCGGTAGCCCTGCGACCCGAACCAGGCATCACGCGTCCGATCGCGACCGTGTCGCGATTCGAAATCGTGACTCTCACCATCCAGCTCGACGACGAGCTTGGCGGAATGGCAGACGAAGTCGGCGACATAGACGCCCATCGGCACTTGGCGACGAAAGCCCAGCCCCTCGATCCGGTGCGCCTTGATGTAGCGCCACAGCAGCGTCTCGGCCCGCGTCATCGTCTGACGGAGCTGTTTCGCGCGCTCACGTTGCCTGTCGTCGACCCTCGTATGCGGCATCTGCCCGACCCCCCTCCCTAGCCCTCCCCCACAAGGGGGGAGGGAACAGGGCGGAATGCGCGGCACGCTCGTGCCCAAATCACCAACCGTCGTCTTCACGTCCATCGCGCTGTTCACGCCCCCCCCCGCACGCGGGGGAGGGAGCGCACGCACTCGCCTCCACGACCGGGATGTCACCCGCTCAATCCGCCCGCCAGCGTCGGGAAATCGAGCGGGCGGAAGCCGTAGTGATCGAGCCAGCGGACGTCGGCCTCGAAGAAGGCGCGCAGATCCGGCATGCCGTATTTCAGCATGGCGATGCGGTCGATGCCCATGCCCCAGGCGAAGCCCTGGTAGACGTCGGGATCGATGCCGCAGTTGCGCAGCACGTTGGGGTGCACCATCCCGCAGCCGAGGATCTCCAGCCAATCCTCGCCCTCGCCGAAGCGGATCTCGCCTTTGTCGCGCCGGCACTGGATGTCGACTTCCAGCGACGGCTCGGTGAACGGGAAGAACGACGGCCGGAACCGCATCTTCACCTGATCGACCTCGAAGAAGGCCTTGCAGAACTCGGCGAGGATCCATTTCAGGTGGCCGAGATGCGAGCCCTTGTCGATCACCAAGCCCTCGACCTGATGGAACATCGGCGTGTGGGTCTGGTCGCTGTCGCACCGATAGGTGCGGCCCGGGCAGATGACGCGGATCGGCGGCGCCTTCGACAGCATGGTGCGCACCTGCACGGGCGAGGTGTGGGTGCGCAGCAGCCGGCGCGAGCCGTCCGGCTTCGGCGGGAAGAAGAACGTGTCGTGCATGTCCCGGGCGGGATGGCCCTCCGGGAAGTTCAGCTTGGTGAAGTTGTAGTCGTCGGTCTCGATGTCGGGGCCTTCGGCGACCTCGAAGCCCATGTCGGCGAAGATCGCGGTCAGCTCGTCGACCACCTGGCTGATCGGATGGATCCGGCCGCGGTCGAGCGCGCTGTCCGGCAGCGGCAGCGTGACGTCGACCGTCTCGGTGGCGAGCCGCTGGTCGAGGGCCACATCGCGCAGCGCCTGGCGGCGGGCGACGAGCGCCTCGCCGAGCCGGTCCTTGAGGCCGTTGATCAGCGGGCCCTGAGCCTTGCGCTCCTCCGGCGACATCTTGCCGAGCGTGGCGAGCAAGGCCGAGACGGCGCCCTTCTTGCCCAGCGCGGCGACCCGCACGGCCTCCAGGGCCGGCTCGTCGGCGCTCGCCGCGACGTCGGCGAGGAGACGGGCTTCGAGCTCGGAAATCTCGGACATGGCTCAACCCAATGCATCGGGGCCGTCCGCTCGCGCGAACGACCCTGCAACACGACCGCAGCAGATCACGGCCTCGGACCCGGTCGAAATCCCGGACCGCCAGGCGTCAGGCCGGCAGCGCGGCCTTGGCCTTCTCGACGATCGCCTGGAACGCCGCCGGCTCGCGGATCGCGAGGTCGGACAGCACCTTGCGGTCGACCGTGATGCCGGCCCGGGCGAGGCCGTCGATGAAGCGGCTGTAGTTGAGCTCGAACGGACGGACGGCGGCGTTGAGCCGCTGGATCCACAGCGCCCGGAAGGTGCGCTTCTTCCGCTTGCGGTCGCGAAAAGCGTACTGGTTGGCCTTCTCGACGGCCTGCTTGGCAACCCGGATGGTGTTCTTGCGGCGGCCGTAATAGCCCTTGGCGGCCTTGAGGATTTTCTTGTGCTTGGCGTGCGCAGTGACGCCACGTTTGACGCGGGCCATGGCTGATCTCCTGACAAAGACGGTTCGGAAAAAGCGGTCGGGTGAGCCGCGCGCGTGGCGCGGCGTCGGCGATCAGCCGTTGGGCATCCAGTACTTGATGACCCTGTCGCCGTCGGTCTTGAACATGACCGCCGTGCCCCGGTGCTCGCGGATCTGCTTGGTCGACCGCTTGATCATGCCGTGACGTTTGCCGGACTGCTGGAACTTGACCTTCCCGGTGCCGGTGATCTTGAAGCGCTTCTTGGCGCCCGATTTCGTCTTCATCTTGGGCATTTGGCTCGTCTCCTGGCCAGCCATGACCCGCGCCGAGCCACGAGGCTCGCGGGGTCCGCCGGACCGTCTGGTTGAATAGAGCGCACCCGCAAACGGGCACGGTGCCCAAAAGGGCACGACACCGCCACGGCAGCCCATTTTCAGCCGGGCGGCGGGAAGGCGCGGTTATGGCAGAGGCGCCGGAAAATGGCAACTCCGGCCGCGGCACCAATGGCCTGCGGCCGGATGAGCCCTCCCGGACAGACGCGGCGGGCCGGCGGCGCGCCTCAGCGCGGCGCCAGCACCATCACCATCTGGCGGCCTTCCATCTTGGGGTCCTGCTCGACCTTGGCGAGCTTCGAGGTGTCGTCCTTGACTCGGTTGAGGAGTTGGAACCCGAGCTCCTGGTGGGCCATCTCGCGGCCGCGGAACCGCAAGGTGACCTTCACCTTGTCGCCCTCCTCGAAGAAGCGGTGCATGGCGCGCATCTTCACGTCATAGTCGTGATCGTCGATCATCGGGCGGAACTTGATCTCCTTGACCTCGACGATCTTCTGCTTCTTGCGCGCCTCGGCGGCCTTCTTCTGCTCCTGGTACTTGAACTTGCCGTAATCGAGCAGCTTGCATACGGGGGGCTCCGCATTGGGCGCGATCTCGACCAGGTCGAGCCCCGCTTCCTGGGCCAGCCGCAAGGCCTCCGCAATGAGAACGGTGCCTTTGTTGGCCCCGTCCTTGTCGATCAGATGAACCTCTCGGACACGAATTTCGTCGTTGACGCGCGGACCGTCCTTTTGGACCGGTGGCGGCGCTCTCATGGGGCGGCGAATGGCTTTGAACTCCTCTGCCGTTGAACCTGGGTCGTCTCAGTGACGTGCCGTCTCTCGAAAATGACTGCTAGCTCCGTCGCGGGCCGACCATTCGGGGGGCGGCAGGGCCGCATCGGCACAAGGCCGGCGGCCGCGCCGGACGGGGCGCGCGAGGGATCAATAGAATTGGGACATTCGGGTTTCAAGTCAACGTTGCTGCGACTCGACCGCGGCGCCATCGGAACGGGGCACCGGTGCCACGGTAGCGAGGGGCGCGCACAGCTCGGCATAGATCGCGAGAATCCGGGCGGCCGCGTCGTCCGGGTCGAACTCGGACAGCACCCAGGCCCGGGCCCGCTGGCCCATCGCCTGCCGCAGCGCCTCGGGATAGGCCAACATGCGGACCAGCGCCGCGGCGAGCGCCGAGTCGTCGCCGGCCGGAACCCGCAAGCCGGTCATCCGGTCCTCGCCGACGGCGGGAGGCGCCAGCACTGCCTCGGGGCCGGCGGCGAGATCCGAGGCGATCACGGGCCGCGCCATGGCCATGCCCTCGAGCAACCCGCGCGGCAGGCCTTCGAGCTGGACGGCGGCGCTGACCACCACGCTCGCGGCGGCGCAATAGGCGGCCGGATCCGGGCTCGGCCCGCCGAGGCGAACCACGTCGGCCGTGCCCGACGCGAGCACCTGATCCCACAGCTCGCCGCTGTAGCGCGAGCGGCCTCCGTCCTCGCCGGCGAACACGAACAGGAAGTCACGCAGCCCCTTCTCCTTGAGGCGCCAGGCCGCCTGCACGGCGACATGGTGGCCGCGGCGGCGGATGATGCGGCCCGGGAACAGCACCACGCGGGTCTCGGGCGTGACACCCCAGGCCTTGCGGACCGCCGTGATGCGGTCGGGCGCGATGCCGCACGGATCGAAGCCGGCGAGATCGAGGCCCGGATGCACCACGACGAGCCGCCTCCACGGCACCCGGTGGCGCTCCACCATGAGGTCGCCGATCGGCTCGCTGACGGCGATCACCCGGTCGCCCCGGGCCATCACGCCATTGTACCAGTGCTTGAGCCGGTTCTGCTCGCGGAACCCGGTGTAGCAGGTGGTGAGGAACGGGCGTCCGGTGGCGCGCGCGGCTGCCCAGGCGCTCCAGGCGGAGGCGCGACCATGGGCGTGCACCGCGTCACAGCCATACAACCGGATCAGCCGGCGCAGACGGCCGGCATTGGCGGCGATCACCAAGGGATTGTGGCTCGCCGCGTCGAGCCTGACGAGCTCACCGCCGAGCCGGGCGACCTCATCCTCGAAGCGACCGCCCTGCGAGACCACGATGCTGCGGTGCCCGGCGGCCGAGAGCGTGCGGACGAGATCGAGGGCGCCCTCGTCGGCCGCCCCGACATCGAGGGTCGGAACCGTCATCAGCACGGTCAGGCGCCGCGACACGGATCGGCCGGAGCGCGGCTGGTCGCCCGTCGGGTCGCCGACCCCGTTCGCATCCGAGCGTACTCCGGGGATCGACGATCCCCCCGAGATCTCGTTTGCGCACGGACCGTGCGACGCGCCCAGAGCTGCCGGCAATCACAACCCTCCTGGCACGCGACGCGACGGCGTGCGCGCAGTGCGGGCGTCGAGCCCGGCGTGCTGGTATAGACCGCGCGCCGGGGGGCGGCAATATTCGCAGCATCACGACCCCGACAGGTCAGCGCCCGCGCCGACACGACGCCGAGCAGGCGCGAGACGCACACTGCAAGGATCCGGAGTGCCCGCATGGAAAGCAATGTCGTCCATCTGACGGTCGGCGAGGGCGGCACAGCCCGGCGAATCGCGGTGCGGACACGCGCCGGCGCTTCGCCCGGCCTGGTCTGGCTCGGCGGCTTCATGTCGGACATGAAAGGCACCAAGGCCCAGGCGCTCGACGCCTTCGCGGCGGAGCACGGCCGCGCCCTCGTCCGGTTCGACTATTCGGGCCACGGCGAATCGGAGGGCGCGTTCGCGGACGGCACCATCGGGGCGTGGCTGGAGGAGGCGGTCGCCGTGTTCACGGCGGTCTGCCGCGGCCCGCAGATCCTGGTCGGCTCGTCGATGGGCGGCTGGATGGCGCTGCTGCTGGTGCGCGAGCTCGCCCGCCGCGCCGCACCGGCCGATGCCACGGTCGCCGGCATGCTGCTGATCGCGCCGGCCGTCGACTTCACCGAGGAGCTGATGTGGAAGCGGTTCCCTCCGGAGGTGCGCCGGACGCTCGAGACCACCGGCCGCTGGCTGCGCCCGACCGACTACGACACCGGCCCGCATGTGATCACACGGCGGCTCATCGAGGAGGGCCGTAACCATCTGCTGCTCGGCGGCCTGATCGAGACCGGCTGCCCGGTCCGCATCCTGCAGGGCGTGCAGGACCCCGACGTGCCGTGGCAGCACGCCATGGCGCTGGTCTCGCGGCTCGCTTGCGACGACGTGGTGCTGACCCTTATCAAGGACGGCGACCACCGGCTGTCGCGCCCCGAGGACATCGCCCGGATTCTTCGCGCGGTCGCCGAGATGGACGTGGCCGGATCATCGTAGGCCGGCAACAATCCGGTGCGACGATCGCCGCGACCCTCCCCTCCCGAGAAGGACCTCGCATGCTCCGCCTGCTCGTCTTCGCTGCCGCTTTCGCCCTGTCGCTGCTGCCGGCCACAGCCGCCGAGCCGGTCGGCGGCGAGCGCGCCTTCTCGTTCGTGGCGCTCGGCGACATGCCCTACACGGTCCCGGCCGACTACGCGCGCTTCGACCGGCTGATCGCCGCCGTCAACCGGCTGAAGCCGGCCTTCTCGATTCATGTCGGCGACACCAAGAGCGGCACCACGGCCTGCACGGACGAGGCCTTCAAAAAGGTGCTCGATCAGTTTCAAAGCTTCGACCAGCCGCTCGTCTATGCGATCGGCGACAACGAGTGGACCGACTGCCACCGCACCGGCTCCGATCCGCGCGAGCGCCTGGCGCGCGTGCGAAGCATGTTCTTCGCGCCGCCGGACCGCAGCCTCGGCCGCACGAGCATGCCGCTGGAGAGCCAGGCGACGGTGCTGCCCGGCTTCTCGACCTATGTCGAGAACGCCCGCTTCGCCAAGAACGACGTGCTGTTCGTCACCCTGCATGTGGTCGGCTCCAACAACGGCTTCGAGACCTTCGATCCCGCCGCCGCGACAGAGTATTTCGAGCGCAACCGCGCCAATCTGGCCTGGCTCGCCGCGAGCTTCGCCAAGGCCCGCGAGACCGATGCGCGCGCCGTCGTCGTCGCGTTCCAGGCCAATCTGTGGGACATCCGCGACTCGGTCGGCACCATCCCGCCGGCCTCGGGCTTTCGCGACACCATCGCGGCGATCGAGCGCGAGGCGCGCGCCTATGGAAAGCCCGTGCTGGTGATCCAGGGCGACTTCCACACGCTCGAGGTCACCGGCTTTCGCGATACCCGCATGCGTCTGGTGCCCGGCGTGCAGCGCCTGCAGGTGATGGGCGAGACCGAAGTGCAGGCCGTGCGCGTGATCGTCGATCCCGACATGCCCGGCGTCTTCGGCTTCGTGCCGCTGATCGTCCCGGAGAATGTGTCGCGGTGAGGCGCAACACCTCGAACCGCTCGTCCCCGCGAAGGCGGGGATCCAGGAGCCTCACGGCAAAACGCATCGAAGACTGGATTCCCGCTTGCGCGGGAATGAGCGGAGCTCGGGTCCAGGCTCGACCCGGACCGCCGCCCCCGCTCAATGCCGGAAGTGGCGGAGCCCGGTGAGCACCATGGCGACGCCGTGGTCGTCGGCCGCCTTGATGACCTCCTCGTCGCGGATCGAGCCGCCCGGCTGGATCACCGCGGTGGCGCCGGCCCGGATCGACACCAGCAGCGCATCGGAGAACGGATAGAACGCGTCGGAAGCGACCACCGAGCCCTTGGTGAGCGGCGCCGGCAGCTCGGCGAAGCGCGCCGCGGCTTCCGCCTTGCGCACCGCGATGGCGGCGGAGTCGAGCCGGCTCATCTGCCCGGCGCCGACGCCGACCGTCATGCGGTCCTTGGCGTAGACCACGGCATTCGACTTGACGTGCTTGGCGACCCGGAAGGCAAAGCGCAGGTCGGCGAGCTCGGCCTCGGTCGGCGCGCGTTTGGTCACCACCTTCAGCTCGACGTCGTCCACCACGGCGTTGTCGCGCGACTGCACCAGGAAGCCGCCCGACACCGAGCGCATGGTGAGGCCGCGGCCGCGCGGATCCGGCAGGCCGCCGGCCAGCATCAGCCGCAGGTTCTTCTTCGACCGGACGATGGCGATCGCCTCCTCGGTCGCGTCGGGCGCGATGATCACCTCGGTGAAGATGCCGGTGATCAGCCGCGCCGCCTCGACGTCGAGGGTGCGGTTGACGGCGACGATGCCGCCGAAGGCGGAGTCCTGGTCGCACAGCAGCGCCTTGCGATAGGCCTCGCCGAGCGTCTCGCCCTCGGCGACGCCGCACGGATTGGCGTGCTTGATGATGGCGCAGGCCGCGGTGCGCTTCGGGTCGAACTCGGCGACGCATTCGTAGGCCGCGTCGGTGTCGTTGATGTTGTTGTAGGAGAGCTGCTTGCCCTGCACCTGGCGGGCCGTGGCGACGCCGAAGCGGACCTCCGGGGTGCGGTAGAAGGCGGCGACCTGGTGCGGGTTCTCGCCGTAACGCATGGTCTGGATCAGCCGGCCGCCGAGCGCCCGGTAGTCCGGCGCGTTCTCCTCCAGCGTCTCGGCGAACCAGCCCGAGATCGCCGCGTCGTAGGCAGCCGTGCGGCCATAGGCCTTGGCGGCGAGCTTGCGTCGCAGCGCCAGCGTCGTGGCGCCGCCGTTGGCCGTCATCTCGGCCAGCACCGCGGCGTAGTCCGAGGCCTCGACCACCACGGTGACGTCGGCATGGTTCTTGGCGGCGGCGCGCACCATGGCGGGGCCGCCGATGTCGATGTTCTCGATGCAGTCGGCGAAGCCGGCCCCCTTCGCGACGGTCGCCTCGAACGGGTAGAGATTGACGACGAGCAGATCGATCGGCGCGATGCCGTGCGCCTGCATGGCGCCGACATGCGCGGCGTCGTCGCGGATCGCGAGCAGGCCGCCGTGCACCTTCGGGTGCAGGGTCTTGAGTCGCCCGTCCATCATCTCGGGAAAGCCGGTGAGGTCGGCGACGTCGCGCACGGCGAGACCGGCCTCGGCGAGCGCGGCCCTTGTGCCACCCGTGGAGACGAGCTCGACGCCCTGGCGGGCGAGCTCGCGGGCGAAATCGATCAGGCCGGATTTGTCGGAAACAGACAGAAGTGCGCGGTGAATGCGACGCGGTTGCTCGGTCATCGAAGCATATCAATCTGGTTGATTTCGTTCGGCGGCATCATGGGCCGCAGGGCTTGGCTTGGCTAGAGCATTTTCCGGCGAAGTGGATCCCGGCTCGCCGTCAAAATGCGATCAGGGGATAACCCGACAGCATGGTCCGACGGGACCTCGCGCGAGAGCATTTTCCCCGTCGGGGGCGCTCGTTCACGGCCGAAATCGCCGCGCGCCGCGGCTCTGCCCGCGTCGCCCGAGGCCCCGCGTGCCGGGAGATCAGAACGGCAGTTCGGGCGCCTGCTCGCGGCCCCGCCGCGCACTCGCTGCGGCGGGCTGCGGCTCGCCCGCGAACGCGAAGGTCCACTCCACCCGCGGCGCCCGGCGGGCGTGTCCGTGGATGACGAGCTGGGTGGTTCGCCGCGGCCCGGTGCGGCCCCCCAGATAGACGCTCTCGGCGATCTCGACCTGGTCCTCGTGCGCCAGGAAGGTCCACACGTCCTTGTTGGGCAGGCTGAGCATGACGCCGTGCCCGTCATGGATCCGCGTCGCCCGGATGGCGGGATTGAGGTGGAAGCGGACCGCGAACTCGTCGGGCGCCTTGGCGGGCAACGCCTCGCCGCGGGCCGGCAGGAAGATGTCCTCGCCCTCCAGCCGGGTGCCGTCGGCGGCGAGCGTCAGGGTGCGCTGATGGATGACGCCGAAGCGCTCGGCATAGCCGTCGTGACTGACCCGGACCTGCTCGGCATGGTCGTCGGCGTCGCGCGCGATCACCACCCGGCGCGGACCGGCCGCGATCAGCGTGCCGAACACCCGCCGCAGCAGGCGCGTGTCGTAGAACTCGCAGGACGAGGTCTGGTTGAACGTCACGGTGGAATGCGCCGCCGTCGCCCGGGCGAGATGGCGCCAGTTGCCCTTGCCGGTGGCGGGCAGGCCGCAATTCACCACGATGCGCTGCTGGCGCGACGACAATTCGAAGCTGAGACAGCCGGCATGGGCGTCGGCCGACAGCGCCAGCGGCGGCGGCGAGCCGGTGTCCATCAGGACCACGGTCTGGCGCGTCTCGATGCGCTGATAGCCCGAATGGGTCGCATTGGCGACCGGCGCACCGCGGGCGTCGTCATAGGCCAGGATGGTGGAGAGCAGATCCTGACCCGTCGGCCCCATGCCGTTGAACAGCGCGAAGGTCTTGTCGCTGTGCCGGAAGAACCGCAGCATCGGCATCATCCGGTCGATCGCGTGCAGGAGCGCGGGCGGCGGCGCGACATTGCGGGCCGTGAAGGCCTGGGCGAGCGGCAACAGGTCGGCGAGCAGCTCGATCAGGGCGCCCGGATTGCGGCTGACATGGCCGCCGTCGGCGAGGATCTGGCGGTCGATCTCGGCCGACAGCCGCCTTGTGGCGCCGCGCAGAGAGCGGAGCTGGCCCGTCATGCACAGCGCCGCATAGGTCAACGCGATATAGGCCTGCAGGCGGGGCACGCCGTCCTGCGCGTCGGCCGCCGTCCAGCGCAGGAAGCGCACCTGGCGCGACAGGCTGCGCAGGAAACGGCGATAGAAGCGCACGTCGGCGTCGGCGAGGATCAGGCTCGCCTGGGCCAGCCAGGCGACGACGCGTCGCGAGAGGATCTCGGGCCGCCAGGCGACCGGGTGCCAGCCGCCCTGCAGGCTGATCCACTCGTCGACCAGCGCGCGCGCATTGGCGCGAGAGGCGGCGGATTCGGCGGCGCGCAGATGGCGCAGCCAGTTGAAGCCGAGCAATGCTGCGGCCCAGTCGGCCGAGGGCGGTTCCATCTCGAAGGGCGAGCGGCCGTCGCACACGACGATCTTGCCGGCGAGCGCGAAGCGGCCCGCATAGATCTCGCTCGCCCGGGTCGGATCGGCGGTGCGCAAGCTCTGCGGCGCGATCGCGATCCGATCGCCCCGGCTGAACCAGCGGAAGAGCTGCAGGACGCGCAGCACCGCGAGCCGGCCCGCCGCGTGAGCGAGGCCGCGCCGCAGCGCGAACCAGATCAGTTTGCCGCGGTCCGCGACCGATACGCCGGACATCGAACCAAAGCCCCTCCGCTCACGCGCCCCGTCCCGACGCGCGGCGGTCCACCATAACGAACGGAAATCCCAGGGCAACACTCCCGACTGGGCGGCGGGCACCCGGGTCAGCGACGCACCAGGCGCGCCGCATAGAAGCCGTCGAGACCGCCCATCCGCGGCTCCGGATCCGGCCACAGCGACGGCAGCGTGCGCAGGTCGCCGGCGGCCGTCACCATGCCGTCGAGGCCGGGAAGCTCGTCCACCGCGAGCGGCTTGCGCATCACCCGGTCGTCGCGGGCGAGCAGCGCCGCGATCTGGGTCTCGCCCTCCTCGGGCTCGAGCGAGCAGGTGCAGTAGACGAGGACGCCACCCGGGCGCGTCAGGGTGACGGCGCGGTCGAGCAGGCTCGCCTGGAGGCCGGCAAGGGCAACGATGTCGCCCGCGGTCTTGCGCCAGGGGATGTCGGGATGGCGCCGGACCGTGCCGGTGGACGAGCACGGCGCGTCGAGCAGCACGGCGTCGAACGGCCCGGCCTCGAACGCGGTCACGTCGGCCGCCACCGTCTCGGCGTGAAGCTCGGTCCGCCGCAGGTTTTCACGCAACCTGGCGAGCCTGGGCTCGGACCGGTCGACGGCCGTCACCCGGGCGCCGGCGGCGGCGAGCTGCAGGGTTTTTCCACCCGGCGCCGCGCACAGGTCGGCGACCGATAGGCCCTCGACCGGCCCGAGCAGGCGCGCCGGCAGCGCGGCTGCCGCGTCCTGCACCCACCAGCCGCCCTCGGCATAGCCGGGCAGGCCGGAGACGGCGCCGTGCGGCACCAGCCGCACCGAGCCGGTCGGCAGCACTTTTCCACGCAACCGCGTCGCCCAGCCCTCCGGGTCGGTCTTGACCGTGAGGTCGAGGGCAGGCTCCGACGCATGGGCGGCCGCGACGGCGTGGCCGGCCTCCGGCCCGTAGCTGCTCATCCATCGATCGAGCAGCCAGGCCGGCGTGTCGAGCGCGACCGGGTCGCGTTCCGCCATCATCTCCTTGCCGCTCCGCGCGATCCGCCGCAGCACCGCATTGACGAGGCCGGCATAGCGGGCCGAGCGGCGGTCGGCCTGCACCAGCCGCACCGACAGGTCGACGGCGGCGTGGTCGGGGATGTCGAGCACGTGGATCTGGGCCGCCCCGACCAAAAGGGCGCTCTCCAGCCGGGAGGCGTCGGCCGGCAGGCCGCGATCGAGGCAGTTGGCGATCAGGTGGCGCAGGGTGCCGAGCCGCCGCAGCGTGGTGCCGACGATGCGGCGGACCAGCGCGCGGTCGCGGTCGGCCAGGAAAGCGAGCCCCGGATGGGCGGTCGGCCCGTCGAGCTGCTCGTCGAGGGAGCGGCCACGGTGGAGCACGCCCTCGACGATCTCGGCAGCGGCCCGGCGAGCCGCGAAGCCGGGCGCCTGGGACGGGGGCGAGAATGCAGGACGTGCCATCGATTCGGGGCTCCGACCGGACGAGACGAGCGCGGCGCCCGCCCTCTTGGGAAGCGCCGGGGTGCCCCGGAATTGCCGACATGGACACACCGGCTCGGCGACCGGCGCAGGACCCTAATAACAGATTGCGGGCAGCGGAGGGCAAGACGCCGCCGGCTGCCCGGCAATTCGGTATTTGCGAACCAGCCGCGAGGCTGCCGCGTGCTTCAACCCCAGGGACCGCGGCGGGCCGAGCCGCTCCACGGGCCGGAGGCCGGCCGGCCGGCGGCACGGGCCGATCCGAAGCTGGTGCCCATCTCGGCGGCAAGCCGCTGGAGCGCGGCGATGCGGTTCTCGGTCGCCGGATGGGTGGTGAACAGGTTGTCCATCCGGGCCCCCGACAGGGGGTTGATGATGAACAGGTGCGCGGTCGCCGGATTGCGCTCGGCCGCTTCGCTGGGGATCTGGTGCGCGGCATTGTCGATCTTGGCGAGCGCCGAGGCGAGCCGGTCGGGCCGGCCGGAGATCTCCGCGCCCATGCGGTCGGCGGCGTATTCGCGCGTGCGGCTGATCGCCATCTGCACCAGCATGGCGGCGATCGGCGCCAGGATCACCATCGCCAGCGTGCCGACGATGCCGAGCCCGCCGCCATTGTTGTCGCGATGGCCGCCGCCGAAGAACAGGCCGAATTGCGCCAGCATGGAGATCGCGCCCGCGATGGTCGCCGTCACGGTCATGATCAGGGTGTCGCGGTTCTTCACATGGGCGAGCTCGTGCGCCATCACGCCGGCGATTTCTTCGCGCGAGAGCATGTTCAGGAGGCCCGTGGTCGCCGCGACCGCGGCGTTCTCGGGATTGCGGCCGGTGGCGAAGGCGTTGGGCTGCGGGTCGTCGACCAGGTAGACGCGCGGCATCGGCAGACCGGCACGACGGGCGAGGTCCTGCACCAGGGCGACGAACTCGGGCGCCGTGCGCGCATCGACCTCGTGCGCGCCCGTCATCGACAGCACCAGGCGGTCGGCGTTCCAGTAGCTGAACAGGTTCATGGCGGCGGCCACCAGGAACGCGATGGTGGCACCGGCCTGGCCGCCGATCAGATAGCCCACGCCCATGAACAGGGCCGTGAGCCCGGCCAGGAGGATCGCGGTCTTCAGATAGTTCATCGGGGTCCTCGTCATGCACCGCTATTCGGCGGCAAATCGGTCCTCGACGGTCGATATGGGAGGAACCGGCAACCCCGACAAGCGCGAGCGGACGCGGCCGAGCGTCGCGCTATCTGCCCCCTCGCCTGCCCCCTCGCCTGCCCCCGCACCCGCTCTCGACCGCGCTTTTCCCCCAGCCGGGCCGCGTCCGGCCGGGCTGCGCCCGGCAGGGGTTGACGGACCGGCGCCGGGGTCGTCTCTAGGCCGCATGACGAAGCCCTCCTTCATGCCCGATTCCGCCGCGATCACGACTGCCGCTCCGACCGCGGCCGCCACGGAGGCGCCGGCGCCCGCGCCGGCCAAGATGCTGAGCCCGGCCGCCCAGCGGGCGCTCGCCGAGGCCGCCGCGCGGCGGGCCGAGATCGACCGCAAGACCACCGAGCGTCCGCCCGAACGGAACGGCCGCGGCGGGCTCGAGCCGGCCCGCTACGGCGACTGGGAGATCAAGGGCATCGCCAGCGATTTCTGACCAGGCTCGCCTGGACCCGACATCTGGTCATTCCGGGGCGCGGGCCGCAGGCCCGCGAGCCCGGAATCCAGCGACGAGCAGCGACGTCGTGGCTGGAGTCCGGATTTGAGCCCGCAGCGTCCCGGAATGACGCCGCGAAGGGCTGGTTGTCGGTCCGACTGCGAATCGGTATGATAGGAATATGGTCCGAGTTCATCGGAACTATTCCTTCCGGCCCCGCTCACGCGGCAGCTCGGTGCTGGTCAGCCTGCTGGTGGCGCTGGCGCTTCTCGGCGTCGCGGCGCTGAAGTCATGGTGGGACGGCGTGCCGGCCTCCCGCCCGGCACCGCCCTCGCATGCGGATCTGCGCGGCGCCCCCTCCCGCATGGATGTCGACGTGCTTTACGTGGTCGACGGCGACACCTTCGACGCCCGCATCCATGTCGGCGGCGAGCGCATCGTCACCGGCCGGGTGCGGCTGCGCGGCATCGACGCGCCCGAGCTGCACGCCCAGTGCGAGGCCGAGCGCGTCAAGGCCGAGGCCGCCCGCGACCTGCTGCGCCGGCTGCTGGCGGAGGGGGGGGTGGCGATCTCGTCGCCCGGCGAGGAGAAGTACGGTCGGGTGCTGGCCGACGTCGCCACCCGCAAGACCACCAATGTGTCGGCCGCCCTGATCGCCGCCGGGGTTGCGCGCCCCTATGACGGCGGCCACCGCTTCGGCTGGTGCGGCCGCGGCTGAGCCTGCAACGCGCAGCCCCTGCCGCGATCCACAGCAACTGTAAAGAGATACCTGACAGTTGGTGTCAGGATACTGGCGCGAATGTGGCGGCGCCGCAACGGGACGTTGCCCTCGCGCACCCATCCCGTGTCAAAACGGTAGCGGACTGCCGTACGATTGGGTACGCGTGATTACCCCCGGTTGAAGCCTAATTCGTCTTACTAATTCCGATTCACGCATGCAGATGGGGGAATACATGCGCCTTCGAACAACCGCATTCTGGCTCGCCACCGCCGCCGCTGCGGCGCTGTCGATATCCTCGGCCTCCGCGGCCGACCTTCCGGCGGCCTACAAGGCCCCGGTGGTCGTCGACACCCCCTGGACGGGTGGCTGGCAGGTGCGAGCGCGCGCCGTCGCCGTGATGCCGCAGGACAAGGTCGACCTCACCGTCCCGGCCCTCGGCGCCCTCGGGGCGCTGCCGAACACCGGCAAGGTGACCACCACGGTCATTCCCGAGATCGACATCAGCTACTACTTCACGCCGAACATCGCGTTGGAGCTGATCCTCGGCGTGACGCCGCACAAGATCACCGGCAAGGGTCAGCTCGACGGGCTGCAGGTCGGTGAGACCTGGCTGCTGCCGCCGACCCTGACCCTGCAGTACCACTTCACCAATTTCGGCGCCTTCCAGCCCTACATCGGCGCCGGCGTCAACTACACGTTCTTCTTCAACACCTCGGCCGCCAACACGACGACCGTGGTGCCGCTGCTGCCTAACGGCCCGGCCGTCGCCGTGACCAGCCTCGGCCTGAAGAACAACTGGGCGCCGGCCGTCCAGGTCGGCTTCGACTACATGCTGAACAAGCACGTCGGTCTCAACTTCGACGTCAAGTATCTGTGGCTGAGCTCCGACGTGACCGCGACCCTGAACAACGCGCTCGCGGTGACCGGCAAGACGAATCTCGATCCGCTGCTGATCGGCGGCGGCGTGACGTATCGGTTCTGACCAATAGGGGGATGACATGAAGACGCTTCTTCTCTCGACCTGCGCCGCCCTGTCGGTCGTCTGCGCCGGTGCCGCCGTGGCGGCCGATCTGCCGGTCAAGGCGCCGCCGCCCGTCGTCGTCGCCGCGGCCCCGTGGACCGGCTGCGGCCTCGGCTTCAATGTCGGCGGCGCGTATGGCGATTCGTGGTGGTCCAATACGACCACTGCGTATGCCGGATCGTATTCGCTGTCCGGCGCGGTTGCCGGCGCGCAGCTCTACTGCGACTACCAGACGGGTCCGCTCGTCATCGGCCTCGAAGGCAATTATGCTTGGTCGAGCCTCGACGGAAACGGCACGACGCCGAACGCCGTCGTACACCAGACCACCATCAACTCGATCGGAGGAGCCGGCGGCCGCGTCGGCCTCGCCGTCGACAAGTCGCTGATCTACGTCCGCGCTCAGGCCGTGTGGGCCCAGATCGACCATACCCAGGTCCTGGGATTCACCAACACGGTGTCCGACACGCGGGTCGGCTGGGGCATCGGCGCCGGCATCGAGTACATGATCGCGCCGGTCCTGACCGCCCGGATCGAGTACAATTACGACGACTTCGGCAGCAAGAATTACACTTACACCAACCTGCCGACACTCCCCTACACCGAGCAGACCCGCTTCCACGTCATGAAGCTCGGGCTGAACTACAAGTTCTGGTGAGTCGCCTCTCGACGCCCCTCCACGGAGAGTCGCAACCTTCAAAGCCCCGGTTCGCCGGGGCTTTTTTTCTGGGCGTCCTGGCGTCAGGGCTTTTGTTTGTCCCGCAGAAACCGGCTGATCAGTTCGCTGATGCGGCGCAGCGCGGTCCTGACATCCCTTTCCACTCCCGCTTTGCGGGGAGAGGCGGGACGCCACGCCGATCATCCGGCTCCCAGTCACCTCGGCCCTGAAAGCACAACGGGCGCCCGCAGGCGCCCGTCCGAGATCGACAGGGCTTCGTCAGGAGCGCCTCAGCGGGTCACCACCACGGTGGTGCCGACGCTGACGCGGCTGTACAGATCCGTGATGTCCTCGTTGAACATGCGGATGCAGCCGTAGGACACGAAACCGCCGATCGAGCGCGGCACGTTGGTGCCGTGGATGGCGTATTCGCCGCCCGACAGGGTCATGGCCGCGACGCCCATCGGGTTCTGCGGCGTGCCGCCCTTGATCAGGTTGGGGATGCTCGGCTTGTCGCGCTTCACCTCGGCGGGCGGCGCCCAGTCGGGCTTCACGTACTTGCCGGTGATGCGGGACGTCCCGGTCCATTGCTTGCCGGCCTTGCCGACGCCGACCGGATACCGCACCGCGGTGCCGTCGCCGAGCACCAGATAGAGCCGCCGCTCGCCGGTCTTCACCACGATGGTGCCGGCCGCATAGCTGGCGTCCCTGAACGCGACCTGCTCGCGCGCCGTGGCGGCCTGCGGCGCCGCGACCGCGACGATGATGCCGGCCGCCACGGCGACGGCGGCCATCCGTGATCCGAAATGTGCCATGGTCCCCCCTTGCGAATGCTCACGGTCCGCGCCCGTGGCGCGTCGGTCCCGCATCAGACGCCGCCACCATTTGAGATTCTGTGTGCCGAGGGCAACCCCTTCCGACGGTTTTTGGTCGAAGTAAACGGCAGGTGAAGCAGCGAGGCCACACTTGGCCATCGCGCCGCTCGCGCGGTCCGTCCGTCGCAAACGACGACGTGGCCCCGGGCTCGAGCCGCCAAGAGACGGTCTCGGCGTGCGTCGCGCGTCCTAATCTGAACGTGCGCTCATCTTTGATCACAATTCCTCGTGCGAACGCCTTCCCGCGGATTTCACCCGAACGCGGCAGTACCATGGTCCCACGAATGGACATCAGCGCCGTCAGCCCGATGCAGGCGACGTGGGGCGGCAGGAAAGCCGCGCGCCCCGAACCGGCGAAACGCATCGCCGACGATCTGACAAGACGCATGCCGGCGATCCGATCGCGCCCTCGAGCGTGTTTTCAGTGCCCGTGAAGTCCTTCGAGCAATCAACCCGGATTCGGAACAGGAGTCCCCCAATGACCTTCGCAATACGACGTTGCGCCCCGTCGCGACCGCGGTGGTGCACCGCGACTCTGCCGATTCTCGCCTTGGGGGCGGTGCTCGTGTCGCTCACCCCCGGCCCGGCGAGCGCCCAGGCGGTCGGCCCTCAGCAAACGCAGGGCACCGCAGGCCAGACAGAGGTCGTGCACAGCGATGTCCGCGCCGTGCTGTCGCAGTATGGCGCCTTCACGCAGCACGGCGATTACGGCGAGGTGTGGGTCCCGACCTCGCTGCCGCAGGGCTGGCATCCCTATCCGCCCTGTCACTGGGTGAACACCAAGCAATACGGCTGGTACTTCGACGATCGCACCGCGTGGGGCCAGATCGTCCATCACTACGGCCGTTGGGTGCTGGACGGCCGGATGGGCTGGATCTGGGTGCCCGGCAACGAGTTCAGCCCGGGCTGGGTGGCGTGGCGGACCAGCGAGCAGTGGATCGGCTGGGCCCCCTTGCCGCCGGACCAGAAATTCCAGGCCGTCTCCGCGAACCAGTCCAACGACAGCGACGAATGGCTGTTCATGGAGGTCGAGAAGTTCGGCAAGAGCTGCACCGGAACCGTGACGGCGGCCCCCGATCGGGTGCCCACGCTGCTGCATCAGACCAAGTACATCACCCAGCTCGAATATGTCGACGGCATCGCGGTCTTCGTGCTGCCGCCCTACATCGTCGGGCCGTTCGTCGTCATCGACGTCGGCTTCGATCCGTGGTCGGCGTGGTTCCTGGCGCAGATGATCATCAACTGGAATTGGCTGTGGAACAACACGTTGATCTGGAACGTGTCGTTCGTCTGCGCGCCGCAGAGCCCGTGAGGAGGTCGTGTCATGTCGATCCTGACCAGACTGTCGCGCCGCACGCGTCCGCTTCTGTGCGCATCCGCGCTCGCCCTGCTCGGTCTCGCCGGCGCCTGCGGCATCCCGGCCTTGTCCTCGCCGGCCGCCGCCCAGCAGCCCCAGGCTGCTCCGGCCACGGTTCAGGACGAGGTCCGCTCCGTGCTGACCCAGTACGGGCAATTCGTTCAGCACCCGCGCTACGGCGAGATCTGGGTGCCGAGCGTGACGCCGCCGAACTGGCATCCCTACCCGGCCTGCCACTGGGTCAACACCAAGCAGTACGGCTGGTACTTCGACGACCAGACGCCGTGGGGGAAGATCGTCCACCATTACGGGCGCTGGACCCACGACGCCCAGACCGGATGGTTCTGGGTGCCGGGCGCGGAGTTCAGCCCCGGCTGGGTGGTGTGGCGCACCAGCCCGCAATGGATCGGCTGGGCACCGACGCTGCCGGACGAGGACGTGCAGTCGATCAGCAAGGACGACTTCAACAATGGCGGCTTCTGGACGTTCATGGAAACCGCCAAGTTCGCCCGTAACTGCTCCGACGAGGCGATCCAGCCGGCCCAGCAGACGCCGACGCTGCTGACGCAGACGCAGTTCGTCACCAACATCCAGGTCGTGAGTGGCATCAGCATCTTCGTGCTGCCGCCCTACATCGTCGGGCCGATCATCGACATCAGCATCACGTTCCCGCCGTGGCCGTCCTGGTTCTTCGCCCAATGGCTGATCGACCTGAACTGGGTCTGGAACAATCTCGGCGTGCCGCCCGTGGTCGTCTGGGTGGATTGTCCGCCCATGCCGGCCCCGGTGATACAACCGGCCGCCGCGCCTCCGCCGCCCCCACCCGGGCCGGCAGGCGGTCCCCCGCCCCGGCCCATCGCCGGAGGTCCTCCGCCGGCGCCGCTACCGGTGCCGGTGCCGCTGCCGTCGACCTGCCCGTTCGGCTCGTTCCGGGTCGGCGACCGGTGCGTCATTGCCGACACCTGCCCGCCCGGCAAGGTGCACGGTCCGTCCGGCGCCTGCGTCGACCGCATCGTCGGCCGTTGCGACGGACTGGTCGGCCCCGCCCTGCAGCGCTGCCTCGGCGGCGGCGGTCCTTTGACCCACTGCGAAGGCCTGACCGGACCGGCGCTCCAGCGCTGTCTCGGCGAACCGACGGGCGGCCAGACCGGTCCGGGTGGCCAGACCAGCGGCCGCTGCGCCAACCTGTCCGGCGAGGCGTTCCGGCAATGCCTGACCGGGGTGGTCGGCCGCATCGACCCGGACACCCGACCGCCGGTGGTCCGGCCGCCGATCGACCATCCGCCGATCGGGCTCGGCGGCCATACCGGCCCGGGCGCCGGACCGCCCGTGATCACCCATCCGGTGTACCAGCCGGGCGGCGGCCCGACCGTGCAGCCGAACCCCGTCGGGCGGTTGCCGCGCATCGGCGGAGACGCCGTGCGGAAGAACCCGAACCCGGTCGTGTTGCAGGCGGGCGGCGGCGGCCACAACACGTTCGGCGGCCACGCCACCAATGCGCCGGCTCGCCTGAGCAAGCCGGCGATCACCCATCCGCTGCCGCTCAAGCTGCCGCAGGGCGCTGCCAGCGAGCGTCCGCGTTGACGCCGTCGGGGGCCGAGCCCGCCTCGGCTCCCGACGACCGCGCCAATGACGAAACGGGGGCGTCCGACCGGACGCCCCCGTTGCTCGTCGGCAAGGCTCGTCGGCTAGAGCGAGATGACGTTTCTTCGAATCATCATCCCGCTCTGGCCCTTTGCTTTGCGCATGATCCTTCCCGAAAACCGGTTCCCGCTGTTCGGGATCATGCTCCGGCCGCTCAGGCGGCGCCGCGCTTTGCGCCCTGGCGGTTGTTGACCAGGTCGTCGACCACGGTCGGATCGGCCAACGTCGAGGTGTCGCCGAGATTGCCGAACTCGTTCTCGGCGATCTTGCGCAGGATGCGGCGCATGATCTTGCCGGAGCGGGTCTTGGGCAGGCTCGGCGCGAACTGGATGACGTCGGGCGAGGCGATCGGGCCGATCTCCTTGCGGACCCAGTTGACCAGTTCGGTGCGCAACTCCTCGCTCGGCTGCTGGCCGGTCATCAGGGTGACATAGGCGTAGATGCCCTGCCCCTTGATGTCGTGCGGATAGCCGACCACGGCGGCCTCCGACACCTTCGGATGCGCCACCAGCGCCGACTCCACCTCGGCGGTGCCGAGCCGGTGGCCGGCGACGTTGATCACGTCGTCGACGCGGCCCGTGATCCAGTAGTAGCCGTCCTCGTCGCGGCGACAGCCGTCGCCCGTGAAGTAACGGCCGACATAGGTGGTGAAGTAGGTCTGCACGAAGCGCTCGTGATCGCCGTAGACGGTGCGCATCTGGCCCGGCCACGAGTCGGTGATGCACAGGCTGCCCTCGCAGGCGCCCTCGAGCGGGTTGCCGGCGGCGTCGACGATCTGCGGGATGACGCCGAAGAACGGCCGCGTCGCCGAGCCCGGCTTCAGCTTGGTCGCGCCCGGCAGCGGCGTGATCAGGATGCCGCCGGTCTCGGTCTGCCACCAGGTGTCGACGATCGGGCAGCGGTCGTCGCCGACGACGCGGTGGTACCACTCCCACGCCTCCGGATTGATCGGCTCGCCGACCGAGCCCAAGAGCCGCAGGCTCTTGCGCGAGGTCTTCTTCACCGGCTCGTCGCCGGCCTGCATGAGGGCCCGGATGGCGGTCGGCGCCGTGTAGAAGATATCGACCTTGTGCTTGTCGATCACCTCCCAGAAGCGGGAGTTCGACGGGTAGTTCGGCACGCCCTCGAACATCAGCGTGGTGGCGCCGTTGGCGAGCGGCCCGTAGACGATGTAGCTGTGGCCCGTGACCCAGCCGACATCGGCCGTGCACCAGTAGATGTCGCCGTCGTGATAATCGAACACGTACTGGTGCGTGATCGCGGTGAACACCAAATAGCCGGCCGTGGTGTGCAGCACACCCTTCGGACGGCCGGTCGAGCCCGACGTGTAGAGGATGAACAACGGATCCTCGGCGTTCATCTCCTCGCACGGGCAGTCGGCCGGCACGGTCTTGGCGGCCTCGTCGTAATAGACGTCGCGGCCCGCCTGCATGGGGACGGACGCATGGGTGCGCCGCACCACCAGAATGGTGTCGACTCCGCCGGCGCGGGTCGCGGCGGCGTCGGCATTGGCCTTGAGCGGGACCTTGCGGCCGCCGCGCACGCCCTCGTCGGCCGTGATGATGACGGCCGACTTGGCGTCCTCGATCCGGCCGGCGAGTGAATCGGGCGAGAAGCCGCCGAACACGACCGAGTGAACCGCGCCGATGCGGGCGCACGCCAGCATCGCGAACGCGGCCTCGAGAATCATCGGCAGGTAGATGGTGACGCGGTCGCCCTTCTTGACGCCGCGCGCCTTCAGCACATTGGCGAAGCGGCACACCGCGGCGTGCAGCTCCTTGTAAGTGATCTTGCGATCGTCCTTGGGATCGTCGCCCTCCCAGATGATCGCCACCTGATCGCCGCGCGTCGCGAGATGGCGGTCGATGCAGTTGTGAGTGACGTTGGTGGTGCCGTCCTCGAACCATTTGATCGAGACGTTGTGCGGATCGAAGGAGGTGTTCTTGACCTTGGTGAAGGGCTTGAACCAATCGATCCGCTTCGCCTGCTCGCCCCAGAATCCGTTCGGATCCGTGATCGAGCGCTGGTACATCTCCTGATAGCCGGCGTCGTCCAGATAGGCACGCCTCGACCAGTCGCCCGGAACCTCGTACACCTTCGTCGTCATCTGTTGCTCCCTCCACGCGGCGGACATTCATTGCGGGGCAACCCCCGGCCGCGCCGTCCGTTTCCTCGTCTTTCAATAGGCTCGGCGAGGGGGCCGCCACAAGACGGCCGATCCTCACACTTTGGTCGCGGTCCGCGCCTCCTCCCCGGTCTCGGCGGCGGAAGCCGCGGACGACCGTCCCTTCATCGAGAAGCGCCGGCGCGGCGCCGCGGCGGTCGTCGGTATCCTTCAGAGCCTCCCCTAATCCCGGCGACTTGGCAACGGGCGCGGCACAGTGCCACGGCCGCCGCCGGTGTGCGCGCAGTCATCGCTACAAATCCTCGTCATTTGAAAAATCCGCGCCTGGTCGCGACGTCATGCTGGCGGGCCGGCTGCGTCCGTATAGCATTCGCCCGGGACCACCACGCCGACACCAGAACCGAGATCCCGGGAGGACGACATGACGCTGACGACATGGACGCTGGCCGCCGCCGGCGCGTTGGTGCTCTGCGGCACCGCGCTGGCGCAGCAGCCCACCCCTGCTCCCACTCCGGCCCCGATGGGTACGCCCGCAGCGGCGCCGGGCGTGCCGACATTCCGGGCCGAGCCGCTCTGGCCGAAGCCGCTGCCCGGCAACTGGATCCTCGGCCAGGTCGCCGGCATCGCCGTGTCGCCCGACAACCACGTCTGGATCGTCCATCGTCCGCTGACGCTGCTCGACGACGAGAAGGGCGCGACCAAGTCGCCGCCGGAGACCAAGTGCTGCACTGCAGCGCCGGCCGTCATGGAGTTCGACACCGACGGCAATCTTCTGCGCCACTGGGGTGGCGCCGGCGCCGGCTTCGAGTGGCCGAAGAACGAGCACGGCATCATGGTCGACCGGGACGGCAATGTCTGGGTCGGCGGCAACGACGACATCGACCATCATCTGCTGAAGTTCACGCCGGATGGAAAATTCCTCCAGCAGGTCGGCAGGCAGGGCTCGACCGGCGGCTCCAACAGCACCACCCAGCTCGGCCGACCGGCCCATATGCAGATCGACGAGGCGGCCGGCGAGCTCTACGTCGCCGACGGCTACAAGAACCGACGCATCATCGTGTTCGACGCCAAGACCGGCGCCTACAAGCGGCACTGGGGCGCCTACGGCAAGCCGCCGAGCGACGACAAGATGCCGCCCTACAGCCCGACCGGCCCGCTCTCCGAGCAGTTCTCCAACCCGGTCCACTGCGTGCGGCTGGCCAACGACGGCCTGGTCTATGTCTGCGATCGCGCCAACGACCGCATCCAGGTGTTCCGCAAGGACGGCACCTTCGTGAAGGAGTTCCGGGTCGAGCCGCAGACCCTGCAGAACGGCTCGGTGTGGGACCTGGTCCTGTCCACCGATCCGCAGCAGAAGTTCATCTTCATCGCCGACGGCGCCAACGGCCAGATCCACACGCTCGACCGCGACACCGGCACGTTGCTGACCCAGTGGGGCCGGCACGGGCGCCAGCCCGGCCAGTTCAAGTGGGTGCACAACATCGCCATCGACCAGGCCGGCAATCTCTACACGGCCGAGGTCGGCTTCGGCCGCCGGGTACAGAAGTTCCGGCGAACGGAGTGACCCGAGCGAACCTTCACTCGGACTCGTCATGCCCGGCCTTGTGCCGGGCATCCACGTCTTTCCCACCTCGCAGCGACGAAGCGCGTGGATGGCCGGGACAAGCCCGGCCATGACGACGTCAGCGCTCGTCGACGCACGCTCGCGCTTCACGCCCTCGTGAGAACGCCCCACCTGTGTGAGCGCCCTCACATCGGACTCACCGCCGCAGCCGCCATCGTCGCCCTCACGAGAACCGTGGGCTTTCAGACGGACCCAACCGCTGGAGCAGCACGACGTCTGCCGGCCGGCTCCGCCGCGCCGCCGGACACTTCGGGGAGAACGACGATGTCACGAGGTGCGGTCATGTCCTATCGATCCTGGTTGTTCGCAGGCGCCGTGGCGCTGGCGTCCGTCGCGGGTCTCGGGAGTGCTTTCGCGGAGAGCCGGGTCGCGCTGGTGATCGGCAACTCGTCCTACCAGTCGGTGCCGGCGCTGCCGAACCCGGCGAACGATTCGAAGGCGATGGCCGATCTGCTGCGCTCCGCCGACTTCGAGGTGATCACGGCGCGCGACCTCGGCCAGAGCGAGATGCGCCGCGCCTTCGGCGACTTCGCCCGCACGATCGCCGGCAAGGGCTCCGACACGGTCGCGCTCGTCTACTACGCCGGCCACGGCGTTCAGGTCGACGGCGACAATTATCTGGTCCCGATCGACGCCCAGATCCGCCAGGAGGCCGACGTGCCGCTGCAGACCGTGCGGCTCGCCGATCTCATGAACGCCCTCGCCGCCGTGAAGGTGAAGACCCGCATCGTGATGCTCGACGCCTGCCGCAACAACCCGTTCTCCGAGATCGGCAAGAGCGGCGGCCGCGGCCTCGCCATCGTCGACGCGCCGGCCGGCTCGATCGTGTCCTACGCGACGGCGCCCGGCTCCGAGGCCGAGGACGGCGAAGGCCGCAACAGCCCGTACACGGCGGCGTTCCTCACCGTCGCGCGGGAGCCCGGCCTGCCGATCGAGCAGGCCTTCAAGAAGGTCCGCTATTCGGTCCACCAGGCGACCGACGGCCGCCAGATCCCGTGGGAAAGCTCGTCGCTCACCGGCGACTTCGCGTTCTTCGGCGGCGGCGCCCAGACGACCGGCGTCGCCACCACCGCCTCCGGCCCGGCTGTCGCGGGCACCCAGGTGGCCTCGCTCGGCGGCGGTCCGGTGACCCGCTCGACCGACGGCTGGCGCGGCGAGCTGCAGAGCAAGTCGGCCCGCGAGGCCTACGAGATCGTCATCCGCGAGGACCAGCCCGAGGCCTACCAGGCCTTCGTCGAGCTGTTCCCGGCCGAGACCTTCACGCCGCGGGTGCGCAGCCTGCTCGATCGCCGCCAGGAGCTGCTGGCCTGGCACGACGCCGTCACCATCAACACGGCCGCCGCCTATCGGGCGTTCCTGGCCGAGTTCCCCAACAGCGACTATGCCGGCACGGCGCAGCGGCTGGTCGAGCGCACCGGCCGGTCGCTCGGCGCCACCGACCGCGACCGCGCCTGCGGCACCCCGGTGATCCGCCGTCGCGCCGACCTGTCGGGCCCGACCCGCCACGCCCTGATCGACCCGACCCCGTCGGTCACGGCCGTGGTGGCGCCCGTGGTGTCGGCTCCGGCCATCATCGCTCCGGCGATCATCGACCACGGGCCCTTCGGCCGGCATGGCGGGCTGCCCCCGATCATCGGCAAGCCCGACGGCAAGCCGCCCGTGATCGTCAAGCCGCCCGTCGTGGTGAAGCCGCTGCCGATCAAGCCGGTCGTGACCAAGCCGTTGATCGACAAGCCGAAGTTTGTCGCCCGCCCGATCGTCTCGAAGCCGCAATTCGTCGCCCGGCCGGTCACGACCGGCCCGCGGATGGTGATGGGCGGCGGCGGCGGCATGCGGTTCGGCGGTGGTGGGTTCGGTCGCCGCTGACCGGCCCGCAGCACCGAGCACAGACAAAACGGCCGGGCTCACGCCCGGCCGTTGCTTTTCACGACCAATCGAGCGAGTGGACCGTCGCTATCGCCTGTTCCACTCGGCGATACGGGCCAGCGCCTCGTTGTCGAGCGGCAGGCTGACCGGCTCGTTGCGCTCGGCCGAGAGGTCGGCGGCCGTGTAGGCCTCCATCACCATGCGGGCGTGCACCGGCTCGACCATCACGGGCCGGTCGAGCATGCAGCACTCCAGGAAGTGGATCGTCTCCGGACCCATCTGACCGGCGAAGACGTGATCGACCTGCTCGCCCGGCATGGTCGACATCGGATAACGGGTGCCGCCCTCGACCGTGTTGAGCCAGTTGTCGCGGTACGTTCCGTCCAGGGTGAGAGCGCCCTCTGTGCCCGTGATCTCGATCCAGGTGGTGGAATAGTTCGGGTAGCTGGGCGGCAGGTTCCAGCCGCCGCCGACCACCACGACGGACCCGTCGTCCATGGTCACGGTGTTCCACATGCAGTCGTAGGAGCCGTTGAGCGGCTTCATCACCCCGTAGGCGCCCTGCGAATAGACCCGGACGGGCTTGGCCGGCTCCAGCATCCAGAACACGAAGTCGAGGTCGTGGGTCGACTCCATCGCGGCCGGCGACAGCTTGGTGCGATTGGCGATCTTCTTGCCGAGGCTGCGCGACAGATGGCGGCTCACCATCACGGACACGACCTTGCCGAGCGTGCCGTCGACGATCTTCTTCTTGGCGTAGGCGATCTTGGTGTTGAACCGTTGCGAGTAGCCGATCGTGAATTTGACGCCGTTGCGCCTGGCCAGCGTGATCAGCTCGTCGGCCTCCCAGAACTCCAGCGCGATCGGCTTCTCCAGCAGCACGTTCTTGCCGGCCTTCAGGCAGTCGCGGGCGATCGGGAAGTGGGTCGGCTCCGGCGTGGTGGAGATGTAGACCACCGAGATGTTCGGGTTCTTGATGATGTCCTGATAATCGAGGGTCGCGGTGGCGGCGTTGGTGAGCGCCTTCACCTCGGCCAGCCGGTCGGGACGGATCTCGCAAATGTGGAGCTTGTCGACCAGGGCTGAGCGGGAGAGCGTCTCGGCGCGGATACCGCCGCACCAGCCGGTGCCGATGACTGCGACTTCGACCTGCTTCACGGAACGATCTCCCCGGATTGTTTGCTGAATGGGCCGACGGCGCGCGACGAGCGCCGCCCCGGCGGGCGCCGGGCATGGGTGCCGCGCGTGGCACCTTCGGGTAAACCACGAACCGCGGGGGTTTGGAAAGACGGCAAGGGGGCGTGGACGCCCGCCGCAAACGCCTAGGTGTCCTGCGCAGAGCGCTTGGCGAGCGCGGCGAAATGATCGGTGCGCTGCAGCCAGGCGAGCAGCACGAAGCTCGGCACCGCGGCGACCGCGCTCAGCATGAAGAAGGTGACCCAGCCGGACGCCTCCGCCACGTAGCCGGCCCCGGAGGAGAGATAGGTACGGCCGATGGCGGCGAGCGCAGTCAGCAGCGCGTATTGCGTCGCGGTATGCAATGGGCTGTTGCACAGGGCCGACAGGTAGGCGACGAACACCACGGTGCCGATCGCCCCGGTGAAGTTCTCGACGATGATGGTCAGGGTCAGGGCCCACAAATTCACCCCGACCATCGCCTGCCAGGCGAACACCAGGTTGGAGGCGGTCTGCAGCAGCGCGCCGATCCACAGCGCGGTCACCAGCGGATAGGCTCGCGCGAGTGTGCCGCCGACGAAGCCGCCGATCAGGGTCGCGGCGAGGCCGACGCCCTTGACGATGGTGGCGTAGTCGTTGCGCGAGAAGCCGAGGTCGATGACGAAGGGCGCCGTCATGGCCCCGGCGAAGGCGTCGCAGAACTTGAAGAAGATGACGAAGGCGAGCACCAGCACGGCGTTGTCGCGGGTGAGGAACTCGGAGAAGGCGCCGGTCGCGGCGACCATCACCCGGCGGGCCGGATTGTCGATGGTGTGGGACGGATCGCGCTGCGCGCGCTCGGAGGCGGCCGGCTCGGTCGCCAGCAGCGTGGTGACGATGCCGATGCCCACCAGGGCCGCCATGGTGATGTAGCCCCAGGTCCAGGCCGAGGCCTTGTCGAAGCCCATCACTTCGAAGCCGCTGACCAGGAACAGCGCACCGGCCGTCGAGGCCAGCATGCCGATCCGGTAGGCCGCCACATAGGAGGCCATGCCGGCGGCCTGCTCGTTCTCGGGCAGGCTCTCGACCCGGAAGGCGTCGATGACGATGTCCTGGGTGGCCGAGGCGGTCGCGACCAGGAGGGCGCCGGCCGCCACCAGGGCGGGGGAGCGGGCCGGATCGCAGACGCTCAAGCCGACGATGGTGGCGATCAGCAGGATCTGGGTGAGGACCAGCCAGCCCCGCCGCCGGCCGAGCAGCCGCGACAGGATGGGCACGTCGAGGGCGTCGACGATCGGGGCCCAGGCGAATTTCAGCGTGTAGGGGGTGCCGACCAGGGCGAACAGGCCGATGGTGCCGAGATCGACCCCGGTCTCCCGCATCCATACCAACAGGGTCGACCCCGACAGGGCGAGCGGCAGCCCGGCCGAGAAGCCCAGGAACATGACGATCAGCACGCGCGGCCGCAGATAGACCGTGACGGTCTCGGCGAAGGACGGGCGGGCCGCGGTCTCGGAGGTCGGGGTGATGTCGGTCGGGGTCATGGCCACCGTATGGGAGAGGACGGGATTCGGCACAAGCATGCCGGCCGATTGGGTTGGCTTTTTGTTCGCCGCGGCGGAGAACCCGGAACAGCCGGGGGGCCGACCGCGACGGTCCGGTCATGGTCGTAACAGACCGGATTTGACGCCCCGCGCGTCTTTCCTTACATGGCCGCCATGGCCTTGCGAGACATCATCCTCCTCCCCGACAAGCGGCTCCGGCTGGTCTCCGAACCGGTCGCAGCCGTCGACGACGAGATCCGGACCCTGGTCGCCGACATGTTCGAGACCATGTACGACGCCCCCGGCATCGGGCTGGCCGCCATCCAGGTCGGTGTGCCGAAGCGCGTCGTCACCGTCGACACATCGCCCAAAAGCGAGGAGAAGCGGCCGCGGGTGTTCATCAACCCGCAAGTCGTGTGGTCGTCCGAGGAGACCAATGTCTACGAGGAGGGCTGCCTGTCGATCCCGGAGGTCCACGAGGACGTGGAGCGGCCCGAGCGGGTGCGGGTGCGCTGGATGGATCTCGACGGCAAGACCTGGGAGGAGACGGCGGACGGCCTGTTCGCCACCTGCATCCAGCACGAGATCGACCACCTCGACGGCGTCCTGTTCATCGACCACATCTCGCGGCTGAAGCGGCACTTCATCACCAAGAAGTTCACCAAGCTGGCCGCCCGCCGCGCCGCCGAATGAGGGCTGCCGCGAACGTCGGCGTCGCCTCTTCACCGTCTCTCGGCCATCATGGCCGGGCCGACCCACCGGGTCCGGTCGGCGGCCGGCCCGATGGCAGGCTCCGGCCGTGACCCGGCCATCCATCGATTCGCGAAAAGTGCCGTCTGAAGAGGATGGATGCGCGGGTCTTCGCCCGCACATGACGGGCGATGATGCTCGGCGCGCAGGTCCAAGCCCCCTCGCCCACCCCTAGCCGCGCGGCGCCGGCACCAGCGTCTCCTTGTGGCCGAAGCCCCGGCTGTTGTCGATCAGCACCACCTCGTCCGGCACCAGCCGGTAGACGGCAACCCGCCCGGCCGCGGCACGCAGGGCCTCGGGGAGCGCGTCGAGACGCTGCAGGAACGGGTAGCGGGCCGCGAGCACGGCGCGCAACCGCGCCGCCTCGGCGAACGCATCCACCCGGGCAGCCCTGCCGTGAATCTGCACGCCCTGTACGGCAGTAAAATCGTCCGTGTCGGCCGCAATCGTGGCTGCTACGGTCGGATTCGCGCCAAGCTCGGCGGAATGACGTGAGCGCTCCTCCGAGACCCAGACCAGATCGAGGCCGTCCCGCGCATAGAACAGATTCGCAGCATGCGGCCCCTGCGGCCCGCCGGTGGCGAGGGACATCACGTGGTGGGCATCGAGGAACGCGGCGATACGGTCGCAAAGCAGAGCGGACATGGGGTTTTCACTGTTCTGCCGAGTATACGGGTCCGTTATAGTCGAACAGAACGCGGGATATGGGTTTCGGGCCGTCCGGACAAGGGGACGTTGCGATGAGCAGTGCCGAGCAGGACCGCACACCGCAGCCCCTCGAGCCGCTGGGCGGCAATTTCCAGTGGGATGACCCCTTCCTGCTCGACGACCAGCTCGGCGACGACGAGCGGCTGATCCGCGACACCGCCCGCGCCTATGCCCAGGACCGGCTGATGCCGCGGGTCGCCCGCGATTATCTCGACGAGACCACCGACCGGGCGATTTTTCGCGAGATGGGCGAGATCGGCCTGCTCGGCGTCACCCTGCCGGAGGCCTATGGCGGCGCCGGGGCGAGCTATGTCGGCTACGGCCTGGTCTCACGCGAGCTCGACCGGGTCGATTCGGGCTTCCGCACCCTGATGAGCGTGCAGTCCTCGCTCGTCTCCTACCCGATCTTCCATTTCGGCAGCGACCGCCAGCGCGACGCCTGGCTGCCCAAGCTGGTGAGCGGCGAGGCGATCGGCTGCTTCGGCCTCACCGAGCCCGATGCCGGGTCCGACCCGGCCGGCATGAAGACGCGGGCCGACAAGGTGACGGGCGGCTTCCGGCTCACCGGCGCCAAGACCTGGATCACCAATGCGCCGATCGCCGACATTTTCCTGGTGTGGGCGCGCTCGGCCGCGCATGGCGGCACGCTGCGCGCCTTCGTGCTCGACCGCGGCATGAGCGGGCTCTCCACCACCAAGATCTCCGGCAAGCTGGCGCTGTGCACCTCGGTCACGGGCGAGGTGGTGCTAGACGACGTCTTCGTCCCCGACGACGCCCTGCTTCCAGACGTGGCCGGCATGGCCGGCGCCTCGCGTTGCCTGGCGCCCGCCCGCTTCGGCATCGCCTTCGGCGTGATGGGCGCGGCCGAGGACTGCTGGTTCCGCGCCCGCGACTACACGCTCGACCGCAAGCAGTTCGGCCGGCCGCTCGCCGCCACCCAGCTCGTGCAGAAGAAGCTCGCCGACATGCAGACCGAGATCGCGCTCGGCCTGCAGGGCGCGCTGCGCCTCGGCCGCTTGATGGACGAGGGACGCGCCACGCTCGAGCTCGTCTCGCTGATGAAGCGCAACAATTGCGGCAAGGCGCTCGACATCGCGCGCACGGCCCGCGACCTGCACGGAGGGAACGGAATCCAAATCGAGTATCACGTCATGCGTCACGCCCAGAATCTCGAGGCCGTGAACACCTACGAGGGGACGCACGACATCCACGCCCTGGTTCTCGGCCGGGCACAGACGGGCATCAAGGCCTTCGGCTGAACCGGGACGTCCGGGCCGCCACACTCACGGGGAAAAGAGAATGGACAAATTGACCTTCGGACTAACCATGATGGTGGTCGGCATAGGCGGGACGTTCCTCACCTTGTCGATCCTCATCTGGTCGATCGCCCTCCTGAAGAAGATCTTTCCGCTCTCGGCCGAGGACGGAAGCAAGAGCAACCGCGGCTAGACGGGGACTTCCGAAATGATCGAAGGCATTCTCACTGGACTCCTGGGTCTGACCGAGGGCGTACAGATACTGTTCACGATCGCCGGTCTGAAGCAGATCGTGATGCTGATCATCGGCGGAACGCTGATCTTCCTCGGCGTCAAGAAGGACGTCGAGCCGCTGCTGCTGGTCCCGATCGGCTTCGGCTGCGTGCTGGTCAACATTCCGGGCAGCGAGCTGATGCACCAGGGCATCGACATCGGTGCCAAGCAGGTGCTCGACGCGCTCGGCCCGAACGCGCCCGAGGCGCTGCGGGCGCTGGCCAAGGACGACACCGGCTTCCTCCGCAGCATCTACAACATGGGCATCGCCAACGAGCTGTTCCCGCTGCTGATCTTCATCGGCATCGGGGCGATGACGGATTTCGGCCCGCTGCTCGAGAATCCGAAGATCCTGCTGTTCGGCGCCGCCGGCCAGTGCGGCATCTTCCTCACGCTGCTGCTCGCGCTGTGGCTCGGTTTCCCGCATCTCGAAGCGGTGTCGATCGCGGTGATCGGCGCCTGCGACGGCCCGACCGCCATCTATGTCGCGTCCCAGTATGCGCCGCAATTGCTCGGCCCGATCTCGGTCGCGGCCTATTCCTACATGGCGCTGGTGCCGATCATCCAGCCGCCGATCATGAAGGCGCTGACCACCGACAAGGAGCGCAAGACCCACATGCCGACGGTCAAGCGGACCGTCTCGCTCAACGCCAAGGTGATGTTCCCCATCATCGTGACGATCGTGACGGGCCTGATCGCGCCGAAGGGCCTGCCCCTGATGGCGTCGATCATGCTCGGCAACTTCATGCGGGAATGCGGCGCGGTCTCCCGCCTGACCAAGGCATCCGAGAACGAGATCGCCAACATCGCGACGCTGTTCCTCGGCATCGCCATCGGGGCCACCATGGCGGCCGACGACTTCCTGAAGCCGACCACACTGGCGATCTTCGCGCTCGGCTTCGTCGCCATCTGCCTCGACACCATCGTCGGCGTGCTGTTCGGCAAGATCTGGTACACGCTGTCGGGCGGCAAGGTGAACCCGCTGATCGGCGCCGCCGGCATCTCGGCCTTCCCGATGGCGGCGCGCGTCGTCCAGGCGCAGGGCCAGCGCTACGACAAGCGGAACTTCCTGCTGATGCATGCGATGGGCGCCAACTGCGGCGGACAGATCGGCTCGGTCGCGGCCGCCGCCGTGATGCTCTCGGTGCTCAAGGGCCTCGGCCTGATCTGATCGAGGGCGACGCCGGCGAGCCGGCACGCAGCATCCTTCTCACGACACCAGGCGCGGGCTTCGGCCCGCGCCTTTTTCGTCATTCCGGGGCGCGGACCGCAGGTCCGCGAGCCCGGAATCCATACTCACGGCGCCGGTGGCTCACGCGAGACAGGGCGTATGGGTCCCGGGCTCGGCGCATGCGCGCCGCCCCGGGACGACCAAAGCAGACGCGCGGCCCCCCGCCGGGGAGAGGTGAAGAAGCGCCCCCATCGACTGCCCGTTTCAAAACCGTGCGCAGGCGGGCCGGGTCAGCACCAGCACGGATTTCTGGCGGAAGCGGCGCTTGTAGGTGTCGACGATCGCGGCGACGCGGTCTTGGCGCGACGCCGTGCCGGAGGCGGCGTCCGCCGGCGTCACCAGCACGACCAGCTTGGTCGCCTCGCGGGTGATCCGGCCCCCGGCCGGGTCGCGCCACTGGCCGCGGGCATCGATCACGGTGAGGCCGTTCGGAAAGCGCGGCGTGATCTCGTGCGCCAGGAACGCCTCCCAGCGCGCCGCGGTGACGACGCGGCGTCCGCCGCCGTCGCGGCCGAAGAACAGCTCCGTCACCACCGACCGGGTCTCGCCGGCCGGACAGACGATTTCCTGTGCGACGCCGGGCGCCGCCCCGAAAGCCGCCACGCCGGCCACGAGCAGCGGGCCGTGAAACAGCAAAAAGGCACGGCCCTTGCGGGGCCGTGCCTTCGAGCTCGTCGGAATGGATCGCGGAGCGATCACCCCATCGCCTTCACGATCTCCTCGGTCATCTTCTTGGCGTCGCCGAGCAGCATCATGGTGTTGTCGCGATAGAACAGCGTGTTGTCGATGCCGGCATAGCCGGAGGCGAGCGACCGCTTGGAGAACATCACGGTGCCGGCCTTCCACACCTGCAGGACCGGCATGCCGAAGATCGGCGACTTGGGGTCCTCCTCGGCGGCCGGGTTGGTGACGTCGTTGGCGCCGATCACGAAGGCGACGTCGGCCTGGGCGAACTCCGAGTTGATGTCCTCGAGCTCGAACACCTCGTCGTAGGGCACATTGGCCTCGGCCAGCAGCACGTTCATGTGGCCGGGCATGCGGCCCGCGACCGGGTGGATCGCGTACTTCACCTCGACGCCTTCGGCCTTGAGCTTGTCGGCCAGCTCGCGCAGCGCGTGCTGGGCCTGCGCCACCGCCATGCCGTAGCCCGGCACGATGATGACTTTGGCGGAGTTCTTCATGATGAAGGCGGCGTCGTCGGCCGAGCCGAGCTTGACCGGGCGCGCCTCGGCACCCGCCGCTGGACCCGCCACCTCGCCGCCGAAGCCGCCCAGGATCACCGAGATGAACGAGCGGTTCATGCCCTTGCACATGATGTAGGACAGGATCGCGCCCGAGGAGCCGACCAGCGCGCCCGTGATGATCAGTGCCGAGTTGCCGAGCGTGAAGCCGATGCCAGCGGCCGCCCACCCCGAATAGGAGTTCAGCATCGAGATGACGACCGGCATGTCGGCGCCGCCGATCGGGACGATGATCAGCACACCGAACAGGAACGACGCCAGCGTCAGGGCCCAGAAAGCCGTGTAGCTCTCGGTCCGGGCGAACACCGCGATGAGCACGATGATCGCCACGAACAGCGCGATGTTGATGGCGTGCCGGGCCGGAAGCATGATGGGCGCGCCGCTCATCCGCCCCGACAGCTTCATGAAGGCGATCACCGAGCCGGTGAACGTGATGGCGCCGATGGCGACGCCGAGCGACATCTCGACCAGGCTGGCGCCGTGGATGGCGCCGACCGTGCCGATGTCGAAGGCGCTCGGCGCGTAGAGGGCGCCGGCGGCGACCAGCACGGCGGCCATGCCGACCAGCGAGTGGAAGGCGGCGACCAGCTCCGGCATCATGGTCATCGGCACGCGCCGGGCGATCACGGCGCCGACGCCGCCGCCGATGGCGAGGCCGAGCGCGACCAGCGCCCAGGAGCCGATGCCGGCCGGCGGATGCAGCGCGAGCGTGGTGAGCACCGCGATCAGCATGCCGGTCATGCCGAAGAAGTTGCCGCGCCGGCTCGACACCGGGCTCGACAGCCCGCGCAGAGCCAGGATGAACAGCACTCCTGCCACAAGGTACAGAAGCGCGGCGATATTCGCGTTCATGTCACATCGTCCTCATTCAGCGCAGCGCGCGCGACCGCCGTCGACCATGGTGGAACGAACGGCCGGATGGGGGAGGGTGCGAGAACCCCGTGCGGCGATCCGGCCCCCCTCGCCCGGACACGCCCGCCTGCAGCCGTCAGCAGCGTAGGCCGCGCTCACTTTTTCTTCTTGGTGTACATCCCCAGCATGCGCTGGGTGACCAGGAAGCCGCCGAAGATGTTCACCGAGGCGAAAACCAGGGCGACGAAGCCGAGCGCACGCGCCAGCAGGGGACCACTGTCGTCGCCCACCAGCGAGACTCCGACGGCGAGCAGCGCGCCGACCACGATCACGGACGAGATCGCATTGGTCACCGACATCAGCGGCGTGTGCAGGGCCGGCGTCACCGCCCACACGACGAAGTAACCGACGAACACCGCCAGCACAAAGATCGACAGCCGAAAGATGAACGGGTCGATCGCACTTGCCACATGCTCCATCGCAGATCTCCTTGAACGCGGGCGGTCTCTCCCCCGCGGGGAGAAGCGCCATTCCAGTGCAGGCCGGCGACCGCGGCCCTCAGGCCGCCGTCTTCGGCGCGAAGCTCGGGTGGACCACCGCACCGTCCTTGGTGAGGCAGGTCGACTTCACGATCTCGTCGTCCCAGTTCACCGCGAGGGCCTTGGTCTTCTTGTCGAACAGGATCTCGAGGAACGTGTAGAGGTTTTTCGCGTAGAGCGCCGACGACGAGGCGGCCAGCCGGCCGGCCACGTTGAGATGACCGACGATCTTGACGCCGTTCACCTCGACGATCTCACCCGGCTTGGCGCCCTCGACATTGCCGCCGCGCTCGACCGCGAGGTCGATGATCACCGAACCCGGCCTCATCGAGGCGACCATCTCGGCGGTGATCAGCCGCGGCGCCGGACGTCCCGGGATCAGCGCCGTGGTGATGACGATGTCCTGCTTCTTGACGTGCTCGGCGACCAGGGCCGCCTGCTTCGCCTGGTACTCCTTGGACATCTCCTTGGCGTAGCCGCCGGCGGTCTCGGCCTGCTTGAACTCGTCGTCCTCGACGGCGATGAACTTCGCCCCGAGGCTCGCCACCTGCTCCTTCACGGCGGGGCGCACGTCGGTCGCCGTCACGATGGCGCCCATGCGCCGCGCGGTGGCGATCGCCTGCAGGCCGGCGACGCCGACGCCCATGATGAAGGCCTTGGCGGCCGGCACCGTGCCGGCGGCCGTCATCATCATCGGCAGCGCGCGGCCGTATTCGGCGGCGGCGTCGATCACGGCCCGGTAGCCGGCGAGGTTCGCCTGGCTGGACAGCACGTCCATCGACTGCGCCCGGGTGATGCGCGGCATCAGCTCCATGGCGAAGGCGACCACGCCGGCGCGGGCCAGCGCGGCGAGGGCGGCCTCGTGCCCGTACGGGTCCATGATGGCGATGACGAGGGCGCCCTTCTTGTAGCCCGACAGCTCCATCTCGTTGGGGCGTCGCACCTTGAGGACGATGTCGGCGTCCCGCACGGCGTCGCGCGAGATGGTGGCGCCGGCGGCCTCGTAGTCGGCGTCGAGAATGCCGGACTTCACGCCTGCCCCCGGCTCGACGGCGATGTCGGCGCCGAGCGCCTTCATCTTCTTGACCGTCTCCGGTGTTCCGGCGACCCGCGGTTCGGCAGCGTCCGCCTCGGCACAAATCGCGATCTTCATGATGTCTCCTGCACAGGCATGACCGGACGGGCGCGGCGACCGTTCGCTGCGGGTGCGGTCCGGATTGGTCGTCAGACCAGGAATATGGCCATCAGGACGAGGACCAGGACGACCGATCCGGCGCCCCATTTGACGAGCTGCAGGAAGCTCCGATAGGTCGCTTCGTGCTGAGCGTAGTCGTTGCCCGATGCAGTCTCGTACTCCACGGTGGCGTGCTCGGCCATCGCGTCCTCCAGCTCACGGGTTGCTAGGCCGGCGACTTAGCGCAAATGCGGCATCAGGGCAATGGAGTGGCCGTTTTGGGTCCGGCCGGGGGGCGGCCGCGCGGGCGGCCGGACCGGAGCGCCAAAAGTCAGCTTTGGCGGGACTTTGACGCAGTCTTTCGGGATCCGAGCCGGGACGGACCGTCGGCGGCGCGGGTCCGTAAGAATGCAGACTCGCCCGCATGCCCGCCCAGCTTCGGGCTAACTCCATCGGGAGCCGGCGACTCCGTCCACACCAGATGCCGCCGCGAGGCGTCCCGGAGCGAACAGGCCGGCCGGAAAGCGAGCAGGCGAGCGGCTGGAGCGGGCGATGGGAATTGAACCCACGACATACAGCTTGGGAAGCTAGCAAGATCGGCGAGATTGGCGAACGAAATCAACGTCGTTCAATTTTCATGTGCCGGTAGTGTCCCGCACATCTTCAGTTTTCTTCGCTGCAACTACCGCGGCCATGATTTGCCTAGCACGATCGACACCCGCTTGATCGACCGCTTTTCCCTCAAGAACACTCTTAAAGCTTCGCCAAGAGACAACTGGTCTTGGCGCCGGATGTACGCGCCAAAACCTTCGCTGCTATCCGTTATCCAAATCGCTCTATCCGCCACCGGTACGTGCCGCACGGGGATTTGTCGATGCGGGTTGGAAATTGTTGGCGATGAACAGTCCAATCACACCGCAAGGAAACAGGAAACGGGGAGGTATGGAACGCGAAGCAATAAACGCGGCAGTCCAACTAAAACCTGCTGCTCGCGTTCACCTGGACATTGTAGGCGGTGGTCTGGCTGGACCAGGTCGACACGCCGGCCGAGACGCTGAAGGCGCTGGCTTCGCCCCACGGCAGACGAACGCCGCCCGCCAGCTCCATCCGCTCCCGGCTGATCTGCGCACCGGGCACAGTGAGACCGAACAGATCGATCAACTGGCCGGAGACCGTCTCGGCCGACGCGTTCAGCCGATGCGCCCAGGCCGCGCTGGCCCACACCCACTTCTCCGGGCCGAACAGATAGCGGCCGTCGGCGCCGCTGCGCAGGGTGCGGGCGGTATCGTGGATATCGGCAATGACCGCCGGGAACGGGCCCGTTCCCTCGGTCCAGCCACTGAACTCTGTGCGGGCGATGGCGAGCGAGCCGAACGGCGTCACGCGAACGGTGTCGAACGGGCCGAACGTCCAGCCGATGCGGCCGAGCGCGCCGTAGCTGCGCCCGCCGGTGGTGCCGTCCGAGACCGTGATCGCGCTGCCGTTGAGGTATCCCCGCTTGACGTCGGCTTCGAGCAGGGTGCCGGTCGCGATCGCGGTCCATTGCAGGCCGTGCTCGGGAATCCGCGCGGCGAAGATGTTGGCCGTGCCGCCCTGCATCGAGGCGGAGCCGCCATCGGTCCAGTTGTTCTTGATGGCCGCCGCACCGGCGCTGGCGCCGACCATGTGATCCGACGGCAGGTTGCGCTTGACGCCGATAGAGCCGACACCGGCCGGATCGAAATCGTAGAAGCCGGTGACGAACACCTCGGTCGACTTGCCGTCGTTCTTGGCGGTCCCGAAATGCTGCGTCAGCAGGTTGCTCACCGCGTTCAGCGTGCTGCCGACATAGTCGTTGCCGATCGTCGCGATCGCCGAGAGGCCGGCGAACGAACGCGCCACCGAGTCCGCGGTGATCAGGCCGCTGCCGAATTTCGGGCTGAAGCGCGCGATCCACGGCTGCTGGATGTTGTTCGGATCGATGCCGTTGCCGACGATCACCGACCCGTCGAACGAAACACCGACCGCATCCGTCAGTTTCCACGACCCGAGATTGACGCCGTTGGTCTGCAGCAGTTGCGCGATCGACTGCATTCCGACGGTTTGCGTCCACATGAACGCCTGGCTGGTCGAGGTGTTGTAGATGCCGGACGAGCCGACCACCACGACACCGTTGCCGCTGATGGCAGTGGCGCTGCTCACATTCATGCCCGGCAACACGCCGAGATCCCTCATGCCGGAGGCAGCGGTCCAGAAAAACGCCCTTTGGGTGGCGGCTGCGCCGAAGCTCGATCCGACGACGGCACTGCCATCGGCGCTGACGCCACTTGCGCCGCTGTAAATGTGGCCGGGCAGGGTTCCGAGACCCACCATGCCGGTCGCAGCCGTCCAGCGAAACGCCTGTCCATGTCCGGCGACAGCGCCGGAGCTGTCGCCGACGATCACCGACCCATCGGCGCTGGTCGCGAACGCCCGGCTTTGGGTATCACCGGGCAACATACCCAAACCGGTCATGCCGGTCGCCGCGGTCCACCTGTAGGCCGTGTTGGAGCTTGTCGCGGTGCTGCTGCTGCCGACGACAACCGAGCCGTCATAGTTGACGCCGTAGGCTTCGCTGGAATTACCGCCCGGCAAATAGCCGAGATTGACCACTCCGGTTGCAGCCGTCCACCTGAAGGCCGCAACACCGGGAAACACGCTGTGGCCGACGATCGTCCTGCCGTCGCCGCTGATCGCGTAGGACACACTGAGCTGCCAACCGGGAGCTACGCCCAGATCGGTGATACCGGCCCCGGCTGTCCAGAGAATGGCGTGTGTGCCCGTCGTGATGCTGGATGTCGTCTGGCCCCAGCCGGCAACCGCTGTCCCGTCCCAGGACAGGCTGACCGCGTATGTCGGAAACGGCGCAACCAGCGAGCCGAGGCCCGTGAACTCGTCGGAGAAACACTCCGAGAGCGGCGCACTCGCAAGCACGGCAGACGCGACGAAACGGCGAAGCAGCCTCGCAGAAGACCGCGCCGTCATTCTCGACACCGTGCGATGTGTGGCGATCATCCCGGCCCCCCAACCGGTGCAACGGTCGCGGGCCGGATGCTGCCACGGACAGCGAGAAAGGGCAATTTACGGCCGACCAGTTCCTCTGCGGTCGTCGAGGCAAACGCGAGGCGGGGCGGCAGACCCTGCGCGCCTGCGTTGCGGAGCCAGTCGGGGGCTTGCCTGACTGCCTATGGGATGCTGTGCCGCTTCAAATGCGAAGCGTCTCGATCGCGGTGGCACGGCCGGCATGATCGTCGATCGCTCGGATGAACTCCGCGGCGTTGGTCCCGGTGGCGCCACCCCGCAGGAAATGGTCCCGGCACTTTTTCAGTTCGGCAACTTCACAAATCAACTCGCCGTCCTAACGGAAATCGAACGTCGCGCGCGTTTCATGTGTCAACCATGTCACACGGAGGAATTGGAAACCGACGGTGAAGCGCGCCGGAACGGTTGGAAATCGTTGATAACGTGCGGTTTTCTTGAAATTTGTTTTGAACGAGACGTTGGCACACGGAATCGGCCGAAATACCGGCTAACCAACTGATTTCACTGGAGCGGGCGATGGGAATTGAACCCACGACATACAGCTTGGGAAGCTGTCGTTCTACCACTGAACTACGCCCGCGCGGACGGCAGATTACTCGGCTCGACCGGGTTGCCGCAAGTGCCCCAGACGCGCGCGAGGACCGCAGTCCACGCGCGGTGGAATCGTTTCGGCCCGAACCCCGGGGCCGGCGATTCGGGCCGGCTCGGCACCCCGCTTCACGGCCGGAAATGCTTGGAGAGCTTGAGGCCCTGGGCCTGGTAGTTGGAGCCGATGCCCTCGCCGTAGAGCTGGTCGGGCTGCGCCAGCATGCGCTCGTAGACGAGGCGGCCGACCGTCTGGCCGTGCTCGATGATGAACGGCACCTCGTGCGAGCGCACCTCGAGCACGGCGCGCGAGCCGCCGCCGCCGGCCTCGTCGACGCCGAAGCCGGGATCGAAGAAGCCCGCATAGTGCACCCGGAACTCGCCGACCAGCGGGTCGAACGGCACCATCTCGGCGGCGTAGTCGGGCGGCACCTGCACGGCCTGCTTCGACGCCAGGATGTAGAACTCGTCGGGATCGAGGATGAGGGTGCGGCTGCGATTGGCGCGCAGCGGCTCCCAGTATTCGCCGACCTCGTAGCGGGCGCGGCGGTCGACGTCGATCAGCCCGGTATGGTGCTTGGCCCGGTAGCCGACCAGAGCGTCGGGCCCGAAGCCGGCGAGGTCGACCCCGACCGCGACGCCGTCGACCAGATCCGCCCCCTCCTCGTCGACCAGGCGCTCCTGCGCGTGCAAGGCCGTGAGGTCGTCGCCGATCACCAGGTCGCGGCCGCGATGGAAGCGCATCTGCGCCAGCCGCGAGCCCTCGCGCACCAGCACCGGGAAGGTGCGCGGGCTGATCTCCAGATAGAGCGGGCCGTGGTAGCCGGGGTCGATGCGGTCGAACGACCGCGCCGCATCGGCGATCACCCGGGTGAACACGTCGAGCCGGCCCGTGGAGCTCTTCGGATTGGCGGCGGCGCCGAGATCGGCCGGCAGCGCCAGGCTCTCCAAGAGCGGCACGATGTAGACGCAGCCGGTCTCCAGCACGGCGCCGTCGCCGAGCGCGATCTCGTGCAGCTTGAGGCTGTCGATGCGCTGCGCCACCGAGGCGCGCGGCCCAGGCAGGAAGCTCGCCCGCACCCGGTAGGCGACCTCGCCGAGCCGCAGGTCGAGGCTGGCGGGCTGGATCTGGTCGTCGGCCAGGGGCACAGCCGTGATGATGCCGCCCGACGAGGTCAGCGCGGCGATCATCCGGTCGGGCAGGATGCCCCGGTCGGTGGGGCCGAAGGCGAGCGGCACGGGCCCTCCTCGCGCGCAGTCCGATCGGACCCGATCGGATCGCGCGCTCGTTTCTCTCTGGTCGCGTCTTCTGCGACGAACCGGTTCCCACGTCGCCGGAAAACGCGCCTCGCGCGCGGTCCGGCCGCGCGGCCGGCGGCACTCGAAAACGCGCGCAATCTTGGGTCTCTAGCCGAACCCCGCCTTGACGGAAAGGCCGGCCGCCGCTATGAGCCGGCGTTATCCCGTGGTCATTTGAGCCGGCCGGCTTGCCGCCACGTTAAAGAAGGTTGCTAAATGGCCGGGGACACGTGCGCCCGGCCTGGATCGTTCCGGCCGGGTTTTTTGTCGGCCAGAGGAGGCCGCCCATGCCCGCGTCCGACCAAGACTCCGATTTCGACATCCCGTCCCGCCCCGAACGCGCCTGGCGTCCCGAGACCGAGCTCGTTCATGCCGGCACGTTGCGCTCGCCCTTCGGCGAGACCTCCGAGGCGCTGTTCCTCACCCAGGGCTTCGTCTACGGCACCGCCGAGGAGTGCGAGGCGCGCTTTGCCGGGCCGGACGGCGGCTTCCTCTACTCGCGCTTCTCCAATCCGACGGTCGCGATGTTCGAGGCCCGCATGGCGGCCTACGAAGGCGCCGAGGCGGCGCGCGCCACCGCAAGCGGAATGGCCGCCGTCACGGCCGCGCTGGTCGGCCCGGTCAAGGCCGGCGACCACGTGGTCGCCGCCAAGGCCCTGTTCGGCTCCTGCCGCTGGGTGATCGAGGACTATCTGCCGCGCTTCGGCGTCTCCTCGACGCTGGTCGACGGGTGCGATCTCGACCAATGGCGCGACGCCGTGCGGCCGAACACCAAACTGTTCTTCCTGGAGAGCCCGACCAATCCGACCCTGGAGGTGATCGACATCGCCGCCGTCGCCGGGATCGCCCACGCCGCCGGCGCCGTGCTGGTGGTCGACAACGTGTTCGCGACGGCGCTGTGGCAGAGCCCGCTGACGCTCGGCGCCGACTGCGTCGTCTACTCGGCGACCAAGCACATCGACGGCCAGGGCCGCTGCATGGGCGGCATCATCCTGGCATCCGAAAAATTCATCCAGGACCACGTCCACATGCTGCTGCGACAGACCGGGCCGTGCCTGTCGCCGTTCAACGCCTGGGTGATGCTGAAAGGGCTGGAGACGCTGTCGCTGCGGATCGAGCGCCAGACCGCGACGGCCGCCGCGGTCGCCGACGCGCTCGCCGGCCACCCCAAGATCGCCCGCCTCGTCTATCCGGGCCGTAGCGATCATCCGCAGGCCGCCGTGGTGAGGAAACAGATGCGCGGCGGCTCGACCCTGGTGGCATTCGACGTCGCCGGCGGCAAGGCCGCCTCGTTCCGCTTCATGAACGCGCTTCGGCTGGCGAAGATCACCAACAATCTCGGCGACTCGAAAAGCCTCGTCACCCATCCGGCCATCACGACGCACCAGCGCCTGAGCGCCGCCGAGCGCGCCGAGCTCGGCATCGGCGACGGCCTGATCCGCTTCTCGGCCGGCCTCGAGCACCAGGACGACGTGGTGGCGGATCTTTTGGAGGCGCTGAAGGCGGTGTGACGGCGGCCTTTTAGCAAGGGTGGGTCAGGCGCGTCGCGCCGTAACCCGCCGTCTTTCTCTGCTTGGTGGGTTCCGCGCTGACGCGCTGACCCACCCTTGACAACAAGGGCTCACGCCATCTTGGCCATGGCGGCTTCGGAGACCTCGAAGTTGGCGTAGACGTGCTGGACGTCGTCGTGCTCCTCGAGGCTCTCGATCAGCCTGAACAGCTTCTCGGCCTGCTCGTCGTCGACCGCGATCGAGTTTTGCGGCTTCCACACCAGGGCGGCCTTCTTGGGCTCGCCGAACTTCGCTTCGAGCGCCTTCGCCACGTCCCGATAGGTCTCCTGCGAGGCGTAGATCTCGTGGCCGGCCTCGGAGGAGACGACGTCGTCGGCGCCGGCGTCGATCGCCGCCTCCAGCATGGCGTCGGCGGTGGCGACCTCGGGCGCGAACTCGACGGCGCCGACGCGGTCGAACATGAACGACACCGCCCCGGTCTCGGCCAGATTGCCGCCGCTCTTGGTGAAGTAGGAGCGCACGTCGGAGGCGGTGCGGTTGCGGTTGTCGGTCAACACCTCGACGATCACGGCGACGCCCGCCGGCCCGTAGCCCTCGTAGCGGATCTCGTCATAGGTCTCGGCATCGTTGCCGGCCGCCTTCTTGATGGCGCGGTCGATCGAGTCCTTGGACATGTTCTCGGCCCGCGCCGCGATGATGGCGGCGCGCAGCCGGGCGTTCATGGCCGGGTCGGGCAGGCCGAGCTTGGCCGCGACCGTGATCTCGCGCGCCAGCTTGCCGAACAGCTTGGACTTCATCGCGTCCTGCCGGCCCTTGCGGTGCATGATGTTCTTGAACTGGGAATGTCCGGCCATGTCGGGTCCTGTCGGGCTCGGTCGTGTCTGTCGAGGTGCCGCGCTGCAACCGCGGGATGCGGGCGCGCCGGCTCCTTTCGATCGCTTTGAGGCGCCAGATATAACGAGGCGCGCCGGCAAAAGCCATATTCGGGCTCGCCCCGCAAGGGGCAGCCCGGCGCGCCCGCCCGGGAGGCGGGTGGCGGCACTGCGGCAGCGTCCCGTCAGAGCACGGTGCGCATCGGCACCGGGTAGTACCGGAAGGCGTCGCCGTGGCGGCCGACATGGCCGACGCCCGGCCAGGGGAAATGATAGCCGACGAACGGAATCCGGTCGGTCGCCAGCATGTCGTAGAGGCGCAGCCGCGACGCCACGGCCTGGGCCCCGTCGGTGTCGAACACGAAGGCGAGGCGCGGCCGCTCGGTGCTCAGCACGTGATGGTGGCCGAGATCGCCGGCGACGAGCAGCGTCTTGCCCTCCGACGTGATCATGTAGACGGTATGGCCGACCGTGTGGCCCGGCGCGGCGATCGCCTGGATGCCGGGCAGCACCTCGGCACCGTCGCGCACGAAGGCGATGCGGTCGCGATAGGGCCGAAGATGCTTGCGGGCGCCCTCGACCATCCATTTCAAGGCATCGTTGCCGAGCTTGCCTTCGTCGGTCCAGAAGTCGAGATCGGCCTGGGCGAGGTGGAGCCCGGCGTTCGGAAACACCCGAACGCCGTCGTCCGTCACCAGGCCGAAGCAGTGGTCCGGATGGGCGTGGGTGAGCACCACAGCGTCGATGTCGGCCGGGGCGATGCCGGCGGCGGCGAGGTTGGCGAGCAGCCGGCCGCTGTTCGGCCCCATGACCTTCAGGGAGCCGATGCCGGTGTCGAACAGCACCAGCCGGTCACCCGTGTTGACCACCAGGACGTTCTGCTCGAGCTGCACGTCGTCGGTCGGCAGGTAATTGTCGGCCAGCGCCTTGGTGAAGGCCTCGCCCGACAGGCCGATCAGGATGTCGTCCTTGGGGGCACCGAGCGCCAGCGGACCGTCGGAGACGACGGTCAGCTCGAAGGCGCCGAGCCGGAACCGATGGAAGCCCGGCGCCGGGCTGTTGCGCATCGGCGCCCGGGCGAACGCCGGCGGCGCGGCGGCGGCCAGGGCCGAGCCGGCGAGCGCGGCGGCGGCGCCGGCCAGCGCGGTACGGCGGGAGATCGGGTGCGGGTGTCCGGCCATGACGGCCTCCTTGCCTGTGCGGATCGAGATCACTGACGACGGCAACACGGCGGGCGCATGACGGTCGCCGCGACCGCGGCCTTGGCTCCGGCCGGCGGTGGGGCGGTCAGGCCGCCCAGAACGCCGGCCCGGCCGGCTCGAGCGTCCCGCCGATCCGCACCGGGGCGAGCCGGCGGGCGAGGCCACTCGCGTCGTCGGTCTCGACCGCAAGGCCGCACAGGGTGGCCGGGCCGGAGGCCGGCTCGAACCGCCCGCTCGGGATACGGCGCAGGAAGCGGTTGAGGGGCTCGTCCTTGGACATGCCGATCACCGAGTCGTAGTCGCCCGTCATGCCGACATCGCTGATGAAGGCGGTGCCCCCGGGCAGGATCCGGTGGTCGGCGGTCGGCGCATGCGTGTGGGTGCCGACCACGACGCTCGCCTTGCCGTCGAGGAAGTGGCCCATGGTCTGCTTCTCGCTCGTCGTCTCGGCGTGGATGTCGACCACGACGGCGTCGGCGCCGAGCCGCAGCGGACAGGCGGCGATCTCGCGCTCGACCGCCGTGAAGGGATCGTCGAGCGGGTCCATGAAGATGCGGCCCATCAGATTGGTCACCAGCACGCGGGCGCCGTTGCGGGCCTCGATCAGGGCGACGCCGCGGCCGGGCGTGCCGGGCGGGTAGTTGAGCGGCCGGACCAGCTTCTCGGCGCGGTCGATGAACACCAGCGCCTCGCGCTGGTCCCAGGAATGGTTGCCGAGCGTCACGGCGTCGGCCCCGGCGGCGAGCAGGTCGTGATAGATCAGCTCGGTGATGCCGAAGCCGCCGGCCGCGTTCTCGCCGTTGATGACGACGAAGTCGAGCTTCCAGTCGCGGATCAGATCCGGCAGCCGCTGGGTGACGATGGCACGGCCGCTGCGGCCCACGATGTCGCCGATGAAGAGAATCCGCACGCGCTCAGGTCCTGCGAAGGCAATTCCGAGTTCGAGCGCATCCGGATGTCATCCCGGTATCCACCTTTGCGGATACGCCCTAGCGAAAGTCGATCACGTCCGCTTCCGTTACCACGAGATCGAGCCGCTCGTCCTGCATGGTCGCCGGCACCCGGGCGATCTCTTGGGCCGCGAACGCGACCCCGATGGCGACGATGGTCCTCTCGGCCCGCAGGGCCCTGAGCGTCATGTCGTAATGGCCGGCCCCGTAGCCGATCCGGTGCCCGCTGCGGTCGAAGCAGGCGAGCGGCACCAGCAGCACGTCGGGCACGACCTCCGGCGCCTCCGGAGCGGGCTCCAGCAGGCCGAAGGCGGCCGTCACCAGCGGCACGCCGGGCGCGAAGGCGCGGAACACCAGCGGCCGCCCGCGCCCGACCACGACGGGCAGTGCGAGGCCGGCGCCCTGCTCGACGAAGCGCCGCATCAGCGGCCCCGGATCGAGCTCGCTGCGGATCGGGATGTAGCCGGAGACGACCATGCCGGCGGCGACCCGAACGGGCAGCGGCCGCGCCGCGATCGCGGCCGCGGCCGCTGCGCGGTTCTCGGGACGAAGCGCGCCGCGGCGGACCAGTGCCGCGCGGCGCAGCGCCGCCTTCTCGGCGGCGATCGGGTCGACGTCGATCGGGGAAATCATGATTCGGGATTCATCCCGGGCGGAGGCAGGAATGGCCAGGGGGGGAGGAGTGCGGAGCCGCAAAAGCCGTCGGGGTTCGCGATCCCGGGTTCCCTACCATGGTAGGTGGGCGCCATATGCGCGGGCCCACGGGCCCGCACAGGGACAGCTCCCTTCAGGATCGATAAGGCCCCGGGGATTAAGACCCCTAACGCACCCCGCAGCCCCGCACGGCCCAATGTAGACACTCCGCCGCTGCACCGCCACCCGGGCCACCGCAGAAATTCCCTGCTCTGCCAAATCGCTGGCTCGGGTGCTCGTCCGCCCCGCGGACGGCGCCGGGAGTCCCGGCTAGCCTGCCGGCAGCTCGTGGCCGTCGGCGCCCTGGTTGAGCACCCGGGTCACCCGCTCGATGCGCTCCGCCGCGGAATCGAGCGCGGCCGCGATGGCGGCCGTGGTGGCCTGGCTGCGCTCGCCGGTGACCCGCCGCGCCTCCTGCAAGCCGGTGAGCTCGTCCTCGAACTGGCGCACGCGCTGGGTGGACTCCGACAGCTCGTCGGCGATCAGCAGGGCCGCCATCACGGTCAGCCGCATGTCGCCGATCTCGCCGAAATTGGTCCGCAGGCGGGTGATGCGCTGGTCGAGGTCGTGGGCCAGCCGGGCCAGGTGATGCTCCTGGCCGTCGTCGCAGGCCATCCTGTACTGACGGCCGTTGATGGTCACGCTCACATGGGCCATGGACGCCGCCCGTTCCCGGTGTTCCTGCTCCGCACCGTCATCCGGCCTCGCCGGCCAGCACCGCCCGTACGGTGGCGATCGCCTGGTCGAGACGCCCCGCCACCTCGCGGCCCGCACTCTCGAGCTGCTGGGCCCGGGCGGTCTCGCGATCGAGCGCATCGGCGAGTCGCGACCGGTCGGCGCCGAGCGTGTGGACCTGGTCGGCGAGGGCGCCGCGGCCGCGCTCGAGCTCGTGGCGGCGCTCGACCGCCTCCTCCAACGCCAGGAGCGCCCGCTGGAGCCGTGTGCTGGCTGCCTCGACGGTGCTCGTCTCGGTCATGGCGCCTCTCGCCCCCTTCCACCGACCCCTCGCCGGCTGCGCCGGCACCGGACCGAAACCATGGAATGGCAGGTAGATGGAGCCCGAACCTTACGGGCTTTCCGAGCACCGCGTCAATGCGATGCACACAGCCGACATCGGCGTGCAGAGAGCCGCGCCGACGACCCGCCGCGCGTGCGGCACCGCGACGCCACAGCCGGAGCAGCCCATTGGAGCGCGACCGCAGCGCCGCGCGTTGACAGGGGGGCCCGACCTGCCTATCAGGTCCCCGACAGCCTCGCGCAGACGAGGCCCTCGGCCGGTGCCGTCCGACGTCCGCCCGCCCCCGACTCCGTCAGGTCCCATCAGGCGCACCACGGCCGACGCCGTCCTCCGCTCTTGCGACACAGGAGGCCGATATTCCCCCGCTCACTCGCGCCGAACACGACCGGATGGCCAATGCCATCCGGGCGCTCGCCATGGACGCCGTCGAAAAGGCGAAGTCGGGCCATCCGGGCCTGCCGATGGGGGCGGCCGACATCGCCACCGTGCTGTTCACCCGGGTGCTGAAGCTCGATCCGGCCGATCCGCACTGGTTCGACCGCGACCGCTTCGTGCTGTCGGCCGGCCACGGCTCGATGCTGCTTTATTCGGTGCTCTACCTCGCCGGCTTCGCCTCGGTGTCGATCGAGGACATCAAGAGTTTCCGCCAGCTCGGCTCGCGCACCCCGGGGCATCCCGAGGTGGAGATGACCGAGGGCGTCGAGACCACCACGGGGCCGCTCGGCCAGGGCATCGCCACCGCGGTCGGCATGGCGATCGCCGAGCGCCATCTCGCGGCCGAGCACTCCGCCGACATCGTCGACCACCACACCTATGTGCTGGCCTCCGACGGCGACCTGATGGAAGGCCTCAGCCAGGAGGCGATCGCCCTCGCCGGCCACCTGAAGCTGGCGAAGCTGATCGTCCTCTACGACGACAACCACATCTCGATCGACGGCCCGACCTCGCTGTCCGACTCGGTCGACCAGGTGAAGCGCTTCGAGTCGGCCGGCTGGGCCGCCTGCCGGATCGACGGCCACGACCCGGAGGCGATCGCCACCGCCATTGCGACGGCGCAGACGAGCGACAAGCCGAGCCTGATCGCCTGCCGGACCACGATCGCGTTCGGCGCCCCCACCAAGGCGGGCTCCGAAAAGTCGCACGGCTCGCCGCTCGGGGCGGAGGAAATCGCCGGTGCGCGAAAGAACCTCGGCTGGACGTCGCCGCCCTTCGTCATCCCGGACGACATCTTGGCCGCCTGGCGCACCGCCGGCGCCCGCTCCAGGGATCTTCGCGCGGCCTGGTCGAAGCGCGTTGCCGCGCTGCCGGCAGAGAAGCGTGCCGAGCTCGAGCGGCGCATCTGCGGCGAGGTGCCGGCCGACCGGCTCGCCGCCGCGCTCGCCGCCATCAAGGACCGGCTCGCCGCCGATCCGAAGGACCGCGCCAGCCGCGCCGCCTCGGAGCTCGCGCTCGAGGTTCTGGTGCCGGCCTTCCCGGAGCTGATCGGCGGCTCGGCCGACCTCACCGGCTCCAACAACACCCGTCCGAAGGGCATGAGCGTGATGACGCCCGACGAGCCGGGCGGCCGCTTCATCCATTACGGCATCCGCGAGCACGGCATGGCGGCCGCCATGAACGGCATGGCGCTGCACGGCGGCATCATTCCGTATTCGGGCACGTTCCTGGTGTTCTCCGACTACTGTCGACCGTCGATCAGACTCGCTGCCCTGATGGGCCAGCGGGTCGTCCATGTGATGACGCACGACTCGATCGGCCTCGGCGAGGACGGCCCGACCCATCAGCCGGTCGAGCATCTCGCGGCCCTGCGGGCAATTCCGCATCTTCAGGTGTTCCGCCCCTGCGACGCGGTGGAGACGGCGGAATGCTGGGCACTGGCGCTCGCCGCCGCACACCGGCCGAGCGTGCTGGCGCTGAGCCGGCAGAACCTGCCGCAACTCCGCGACGCCAAGACCGACCAGAACCGCTGCGCCGGCGGCGCCTACGAGTTGCTGCCGGCCGAGAGCGGCCCGGCCCGGGTGTCGCTGTTCGCCACCGGCTCGGAGGTCGCCATCGCGGTGGCGGCCCGCAAGCGCCTCGCCGAGCGCGGGATCGCCGCCCGGGTCGTGTCGGTGCCGTGCTTCGAGCTGTTCTTTGACGCGCCCGAAGAAACCCGGCAGGCTGTGCTCGGCGACGCGCCCGTGAGGGTTGCAGTCGAGGCCGCCATACGTCAGGGTTGGGACGCGATCATCGGATCGCACGGTGCCTTCGTGGGCATGACGAGCTTCGGCGCGAGTGCGCCGGCTCCCGACCTCTACCGCCATTTCGGCATCACGCCGGAGCGGGTGGTCGAGGTCGCTCTGAGCAAATTGCAGGCATTGTAAAAAAGCTGCCGGACGGATCGGGTAGAACCGACCTATATCAAGGCGGCCGAGACCAAAATCGGATCGACATGACGCGCAGTCCGCCGGGCTGCGTCGGTGGGCATGGAAGGGAGATTGAGCATGGCAGTACGGGTCGCAATCAATGGCTTCGGGCGGATCGGGCGTCTGGTCCTGCGGGCCGCCGCGGAGGCGGGACGCAAGGACATCGAGGTCGTCGCGATCAACGATCTGGCGCCGGTCGAGACCAATGCGCACCTGCTGCGCTTCGACTCCGTTCACGGCCGCTATCCGGGCGACGTGAAGGTCGAGGGCGACACGATCGATCTCGGGCACGGCAAGATCAAGGTGCTGGCGCTGCGCGACCCGACCCAGCTCCCGTGGAAGGATCTCGGCATCGACATCGCGCTGGAGTGCACCGGCATCTTCACGGCGCGCGACAAGGCGAAGGTGCATCTCGACGCCGGCGCCAAGCGGGTTCTGGTCTCCGCGCCGTCCGACGGCGCCGACCTCACGGTCGTCTACGGCGTCAATCACGACAAGCTGACCAAGGACCACCTGGTCGTCTCCAACGCCTCCTGCACCACCAACTGCCTCGGCCCCGTCGCCAAGGTCCTCAACGATGCGATCGGCATCGACAAGGGCTTCATGACGACGATCCACTCCTACACCAACGATCAGCCCTCGCTCGATCAGGTGCACAAGGATCTGTACCGGGCCCGCGCCGCCGCGCTGTCGATGATCCCGACCTCGACCGGTGCCGCCAAGGCCGTCGGCCTGGTTCTGCCAGAGCTCGCCGGCAAGCTGGACGGCGTCGCCATCCGGGTGCCGACGCCCAACGTGTCGGTGGTCGACTTCAAGTTCATCGCCAAGCGCAAGACCACGGTCGCCGAGATCAACGAGGCGATCAAGAAGGCCGCCGACCAGCAGATGAAGGGCATTCTCGGCTACACGCTGGCTCCCAACGTCTCGATGGACTTCAACCACGATCCGCGCTCGTCGATCTTCCACATGGACCAGACTAAGGTCATGGACGGCACGCTGGTGCGTGTGATGTCGTGGTACGACAACGAGTGGGGCTTCTCGAACCGCATGCTCGATACCTCGGTGGCGTTCAGCAAGCTGATCTGAGAACGCGATGGACCGCACGCCGGACGGCAGCGAGGCGGGAGGCGGCGGAACGCCGCCCCTCGATCTTCGCGCCGCCCGGCTGGAGGGGGACGTCGGCGAGATGAAATCGCTGCTTCGCGCCATCGACGCGAAGCTGAGCACTCTCGACACGAGACTGAGTTCCGTCGCGGAGTCGGTGGCCGAGATCAAAGGACGGTTGTCGGGATTCGACGCCCGTTTCGCGGCACTGCCGTCGACCTGGACGATTCTCACCATCACGTTCACAACCTGGGCCCTGGGCTCCGGCATCCTCATTGCCGCATTGAAGAACCTCCGATGACCGCATTCCGCACACTCGACCAGGCCGACGTGAAGGGCAAACGCGTCCTCGTCCGGCTCGACCTCAATGTGCCGACCGAGAACGGCAAGGTGACCGACGTGACCCGCATCGAGCGGGCCGCGCCGACCATCACGGAGCTCGCCGGCAAGGGCGCCAAGGTGATCCTGCTGTCGCATTTCGGGCGTCCGAAGGCGGGGCCGGATCCGAAATTCTCGCTCGCCCCGGTCGCCGCCGCGGTCGCCGAGGTGATCGGCAAGCCGGTCGGCTTCGCCGGCGATTGCATCGGCCCGGTCGCCGAGAAGGCGATCGCCGCGATGCAGCCGGGCGACGTCCTCTGCCTGGAGAACACCCGCTTCTACAAGGAAGAGGAGAAGAACGACCCGGCCTTCGTCGACAAGCTCGCGGCGCTCGGCGACATCTGGGTCAACGACGCCTTCTCGGCGGCGCACCGCGCCCATGCCTCGACCGAGGGCCTCGGCCACAAGCTGCCGGCCTATGCGGGCCGCAGCATGCAGGCCGAGCTGGAGGCGCTGACCAAGGCGCTGGAGGCGCCGCAGCGCCCGGTCGCCGCGGTGGTCGGCGGCGCCAAGATCTCGGGCAAGCTCGACCTCTTGGGCAATCTGCTCGACAAGGTCGACGTGCTGATCATCGGCGGCGGCATGGCCAACACGTTCCTGGCCGCCCAGGGCAAGGCGGTCGGCAAGTCGCTGTGCGAAAAGGACCTGATCCCGACCGCCAACGAGATCCTCGCCAAGGCCAAGGCCAACGGCAAGGAGATCGTCCTGCCGGTCGACGCCGTGGTGGCCGAGAAGTTCGAGGCGAAGGCGCCTTCGAAGGTGGTCGACGTCGACCATGTCGGACCGAACGACATGATCCTCGACATCGGGCCGCGCTCGATCGAGCATGTCGTGTCGGTGCTGGGGCGGCTGAAGACATTGCTGTGGAACGGTCCGTTCGGCGCCTTCGAGATCGAGCCGTTCGACACCGGCACGGTCGAGGTGGCGGAGGCGGCGGCCGAGCTGACGGCGGCCGGCAAGCTGGTGACGGTGGCGGGCGGCGGCGACACCGTGTCGGCGCTCAATCAGGCGGGCGCAGCGGACCGCTTCACCTATATTTCCACGGCGGGCGGGGCGTTCCTCGAATGGCTCGAGGGCAAGGCGCTGCCGGGCGTCGAGATTCTCAGGGCAAAGTGACGGGAGACGACGATGGCCAGAATCACACTCAGGCAGTTGCTCGACCACGCGGCCGAGAACGACTACGGCGTGCCGGCGTTCAACATCAACAACATGGAGCAGGCACTCGCGATCATGGAGGCGGCGAGCAGCCTCGACGCGCCGGTGATCATCCAGGCGTCGCGGGGCGCGCGCTCCTACGCCAACGACATCATGCTCAAGCACATGATGGACGCCGTCACGGAGATCTATCCGCAGATTCCGGTCTGCGTGCATCTCGACCACGGCAACGGCCCCGCCACCTGCGTGACCGCGATGCAGGCCGGATTCACTTCGGTGATGATGGACGGCTCGCTCAAGGAGGACGGCAAGACGCCGGGCGACTGGGCCTACAATGTCGGCGTGACCAAGAGGGTCGTCGACATGGCGCATCTCGGCGGCGTCTCGGTCGAGGGTGAGCTCGGCGTGCTCGGCTCGCTGGAGACCGGCATGGGCGACAAGGAGGACGGCCACGGCGCCGAGGGCAAGCTCTCGCACGACCAGCTCCTCACCAACCCGGACGAGGCGGTGAAGTTCGTCGCCGAGACCAAGGTCGACGCGCTGGCGATCGCCATGGGCACCAGCCACGGCGCCTACAAGTTCACCCGCAAGCCGGACGGCGACATTCTGGCCATGAGCGTGCTCGAGGAAATCCATCGCCGCCTGCCGGGCACGCATCTGGTCATGCACGGCTCGTCGTCGGTGCCGCAGGATCTCCAGGACATCATCAACAAGTTCGGCGGCCAGATGAAGCCGACCTGGGGCGTGCCGATCGAGGAGATCCAGCGCGGCATCAAGAACGGCGTGCGCAAGATCAACATCGACACCGACAACCGGATGGCGATGACGGGCCAGATCCGCAAGGTGTTTTCCGAGAACCCGAGCGAGTTCGACCCGCGCAAGTATCTGAAACCCGCCATGGATGCGATGACCAAGCTGTGCAAGCAGCGCTTCCAGGAGTTCAACACCGCCGGCCAGGCGTCGAAGATCAAGAAGGTCATCGCGCCGGCCGACATGGCCAAGCTCTACGCCGCCGGCAAGCTCGACCCGGTGATCGGCAAGACCGCCGCCGCGGCGGAGTGAGCTGACACGGCCCGCGAGGGGCCTTCGTCTCGAAGCCGACAACGCCCCGGCACCTGCGTTCCCTCCCCCCTTGTGGGGGAGGGACAGGGAGGGGGGGTACACCGCCAGCCGTTCGGCGCGGGGCTCACCCCCCTCTCCACCTCTCCCCCACAAGGGGGGAGAGAGCAGGATGTGCTTCGCCTTGATGCCGGGACCGCTCTCGTAGGCCGAGAGAGAACCGCACCCGTCATCGAGGCACACGCCCCCGCAACATCGCGAAACGTGCTCGGCCCCGCTTTCGCCCCGATCGCCCCGCAATTCCGAGCGTGATGCCGGACACCGACCGCCAACGCCTCTATGTCGTCACGCCCGTGGTGCGCGAGCCCGCGGCCGTCGCCGCGCGCCTGGAGACGGCGCTCGGCGCCGGCGTCGACGTCGCCGCCGTGCTGGTGCGGCTTCCGCCGACGCTCGCCGAGCGCGACGCCATCAACGCCGTCAAGGCGATCGCCCCGGTGGCGCAGCGGCACGGCGCCGCCGTGCTGGTCGAGGACCGGCCCGACATCGTGGCGCGTGCCGGCGCCGACGGCGCCCATCTGACCGGCGCCGAGGCGTTGCGGACCGCCATCGGCAGCCTGAAACCGGCCCTGATCGCCGGCGCCGGGGCCTTGCGGACCCGCCACGACGCCATGCTGGCGGCCGAGGCCGGCGCCGACTACGTGATGTTCGGCGAGCCCGGGGCCGACGGAAAGCCGCCCCCCCTCGACGTCACGGTCGAGCGGGTCGGCTGGTGGGCCGAGGTGTTCGAGACCCCCTGCGTCGGCTTTTGCGCGAGCCTCGACGAGGTCGCGCCGGTCGCCGCTGCCGGCGCCGACTTCGTCGCGCTCGGCGAGGCGTTCCTGGACGACCCGCGCGGCGCCGATGTCGCGCTGCGCGAAGTCGCCGCCCTTCTGGCGCAGGCGGAGGCGACGCCATGAGGGCGCGGCTCGCCGTGATCCTGGCCACGGTCGGGGTCGTGCTGCTGGCGAGCCCGCCGGCCCCGGCCCAGCAGCCGACTGCGCCTGCCACGGCTCCCGCTCCCGCCGCGCCGAAACCCGCGGCCCCGCCGCGGGCGGCGGCCCCGGCCAAGCC
>NZ_JACAAX010000028.1 GCF_013377085.1 Rhodoplanes sp.
CGAGCCCGGAATCCATACTCACAGACCGGGGTTATGGGTCCCGGGCTCGCGGCCTGCAGCCGCGCCCCGGGACGACGGAGCCTGCGGACGTCGGCTCCTCCATCGCCCACCCTTAAAGTTAGCGCCTATGCGCCTTCGCGGGGACGAGCGGACAAATGTTTCCGCGCGCAGTCGGCCTCAATAGCTGATCTTGACCGGCAGCGCCTTGGCGGTCTCGATCCAGCGCTCGATCGCCTTCTCGGAGGGCAACGTGCGGACCAGCTTGCGGTGGCGGTTCACCTCGGCCATGCGCTTCGCCAGATTGCCGGGGTTGCGGTACTTCAGCTCCCGCACGGTGTCGACCCCGGCGGCCTCCAGCAGCTCGGCATAGTCCTCGCCGACGCCCTTGATCCGCATCTTGTCGGCGAAATTGGCGATCCGCAGCAGGCACTGCGGCGACAGGCCGGTGCGCTCTGCGAGTTGCTGACGCCCCTTCGGGGTCTTGGCAGCCTCGAGCAGCTTGCTGGTGGTTCGGATGCCGGCGGATTTCAGCGCCGCGGCGATCCCCGGCACGATGCCGTCGAGCTCGGCGATCGAGTATCTCATTGCCGCGCTCCCAAAGGCGTCGCGACGGCGGACAGCAAAACGGCTCGGGCCAGGACGATCTGCGAGCGGTGGCTGGACCGGCATGCGCGCCGCCGATCTCGATCCGGCCGCTGCCCCACGGTGCTCGGCGCACCGGACTCGACAGCGATTCGGCTGGCAACGCGAACCATGGCCCCTCTCGCCCCCCGGCAATTCCGTCATCATTCTGACATCACGGCGCCGAAACACAATCACGCCACGATTGCGACAACGAGGTTGCAGGTCTGTGTGGCGATTGCGCAACGTCGTTGCGCCGGTCTACCACGATGCGACATCGCGTGAGCCGCGCCGTTCGCGGTCCTGGCTCGCGCGCCGTGCAGGCACTCATTATAAGCCTGTATCGATCATTCGATCCGCGGTGCGGCTTCGGCACACGGCACACGGATCGCGGGCGCGATGCGGCGGGAGAAGCGAGACCATGGGCACCCTCGATCAAGACGGCAAGATCCTCGTCGGCAAAAGCGACAAGCCGGAATATCTCACCCTCGCCTTCGGCAACCGGCACGGCCTGATCACCGGCGCCACCGGCACGGGCAAGACCGTCACGCTGCAGGTGCTGGCCGAGGGCTTCTCGCGGGCCGGCGTTCCAGTGTTCGCGGCCGACATCAAGGGCGACCTCTCCGGGGTCGCGGCCCGCGGCGAGGCGAAACCCGCCTTCGTCGAGCGGGCCAAGACGATGGGCTACGACTACGCTCCCGATCAATTTCCCGTGGTGTTCTGGGACCTGTTCGGCGAGCAGGGCCATCCGATCCGCGCCACCGTGCACGACCTCGGGCCGCTGCTGCTCACCCGCATGCTCGACCTCAACGACGTGCAGGAGGGTGTCGTCAACATCGCCTTCAAGGTTGTGGACGAGGCCGACGGCACCGCGGACGGGGTGGCCTCGGACCTGATCGACCTCGCCAATCTGCGCGAGCTGCTCGCCTTTCTCGGGCAGAATGCCAAGGACATCGGCAATCGTTATGGCAACGTCGCGCCGGCCACCATCGGCGCGGTGCAGCGCCAGCTCCTGGTGATCGAGAACCAGGGCGGCGAAAAATTCTTCGGATTGCCGAGCCTCGATCTCACCGACTTCATGGCGACCGACGCCCAGGGGCGCGGACGCATCAACATCCTGGCCGCCGACAAGCTGATGCAGAGCCCGCGGCTCTACGCGACCTTCCTCCTGTGGCTGATCGCCGAGCTGTTCGAGCGGCTGCCCGAGGTCGGCGACCTCGACAAGCCGAAGCTCGTTTTCTTCTTCGACGAGGCGCACCTGCTGTTCAACGAAGCCCCGAAAGCGCTGCTCGACCGCATCGAGCAGGTGGTGCGGCTGATCCGCTCCAAGGGCGTCGGCATCTATTTCGTCACGCAGAACCCGCTCGACGTGCCCGACACCGTGCTGGCCCAGCTCGGCAATCGGGTGCAGCACGCCTTGCGGGCCTTCACGCCGCGCGACCAGAAGGCGGTGCGCTCCGCCGCCGAGACGTTCCGGCCGAACCCCAAGCTCGACACCGCCCAGGTGATCACCGAGCTCGGCAAGGGCGAGGCGCTGGTGTCGTTCCTCGAAGGCAACGGCACGCCGTCGATGGTCGAGCGGGCGCTGATCCGGCCGCCGTCTGCCCGGATCGGGCCGCTGACGCCGCAGGAGCGTCAGGCGATCCTCGCCGCGAGCCCGTTCAAGGGCCGCTACGAGAAGACGGCGCCGCACAAGTCGCTGACCGACCTTCTGAGCAAGGCGGCCGGCGAGGCGGGCGAGGGCGAGGCGCCGCGCCCGGGTCGTGGTGGTCCCGGCGAGGGCGGTGCGCCGGTCGAGCAGCCGGGCATCGGCTCGCGCATCCTAGGCGGTATCGGCGCCATCCTGTCGAACCCGGTGGTCCGCCAGTTCGGCCGCTCGGTCGCCGCCGTCGTCGCCCGCACCGCGACCCAGGAGGCGATGAAGCGGATCGGCATGTCGCCCGCCTCGCGCCGCACCGCCGCGCGCTCCCGTCGCGACGACGGCTTCGGCCTCGCCGACATCGACCGGGCTGCCGACAAGCTGTCGTCGCGTCCCTATGGCCTCGTCGGCGACGACGGCGGCGACCGCGGTCTGTTCGGCACGCCGCAACGCCCGGCGAGCCGGCGCTGAGCGAACTGATGTGACCTGCCCGGCGCGAGCCGGCCGACCCGACCCGAAGGACCATGCTGGAATGACCGCTCTCGACCAGGTTCTGAGCCGCATCGACGCCGATCTCGACAACAGCCTCGAGCGGCTGTTCGCGTTCCTGCGCATTCCGTCGATCTCGACCGATCCGGCGCATGCCGGCGACTGCCGCGCCGCGGCCGCCCACCTCGCCGCGGATCTGCGCAGCCTCGGCATCGAGGCGACGCTGAGCGAGACGGCCGGCCACCCCGTGGTGCTCGGCCACAGCGGCGGCGGCGACAAGGGGCGCGTGCTGTTCTACGGGCATTACGACGTGCAGCCGGTCGATCCGCTGGATCTGTGGGCGACGCCGCCGTTCGAGCCGCGCATCGCGACACTGCCGGACGGCCGAAAGGCGATCGTCGCGCGCGGCGCCTGCGACGACAAAGGCCAGGTGATGACCTTCGTCGAGGCGTGCCGCGCTTACGTCGCCGTGACCGGCAAGCTGCCGCTGCCGATCACGCTGCTGATCGAGGGCGAGGAGGAGTGCGGCTCCAAGAGTCTGCCGGCCTGGATCGAGGCCAACCGCGGATCGCTCGCGGCGAACCTGGCGCTCGTCTGCGACACCGGCATGTGGGATCCCAAGACTCCGGCCATCACCACGGCGCTGCGCGGGCTCCTTTACGAGGAGGTCGAGATCACGGCGGCCGACCGCGACCTGCATTCCGGCCTTTTCGGCGGGCCTGCTCGCAATCCGATCCGGGTGCTGACCAAGATCCTCGGCGGGCTGCATGACGACGACGGCCGCATCACGATTCCGGGTTTTTACGACGGCATCACGGATCCGCCGGCCGAGGTGCTGGCCGGCTGGCGCAGCCTCGACCTGACGCCGGAGAATTTTCTGAAGCCCGTGGGTCTGAGCGAGCCGGCGGGCGAGCGCGGCCGTGCCCTCATCGAGCAGCTCTTCTCGCGGCCCGCCTGCGACATCAACGGCATCTGGGGCGGCTACACGGGCGCCGGCTCGAAGACCGTGATCCCGTCGAAAGCTTTTGCGAAAGTGTCGTTCCGGTTGGTGGCCGGGCAGGACCCGGACACGATCCGGCAGGCGTTTCGCGCGTATGTGCGGGCGAAATTGCCGACCGACTGCAGCGCCCGTTTCGAGGACCACACCGGTGCGCCCGCCGTCGCGGTGCCGTGGGACCTGCCGCAGCTCGCCGCCGCCCGCACGGCGCTCACCGCCGAGTGGGGCCGTGACGCGCTGCTGGTCGGCTCCGGCGCCTCGATCCCGATCGTCGCCGACTTCAAGCGGCTGATCGGCATGGACACGCTGTTGATCGGCTTCGGCCTCGACGACGACCGCATCCACTCGCCCAACGAGAAGTACGACCTCGTGTCGTTCCACAGGGGCATCCGGAGCTGGGCGCGGATTCTGCACGCGCTGGCGGAGTGAGTGGAGCGCCGCTGCGCACTCTTTGGATCGCGCTTCTCCGTAGGGCGCAATTCGCGGCGCTCATTGCACCCTACAACGGCTCTTCGACGTCGACCGACAGGCAGCCTTCGATCGCCTCGTGCAGGTTCCGCACGAGCTCTTCCAGGGTTTCGCCCTGGGTGGCGCAGCCCGGAAGGGCCGGCACCTCGGCCCAGAACCCGCCTTCGTCCGCCTCGTGCACCACGGCCTTGATCTTCACGGCAGGATCCTTGTCCGAATAGGCCGAATGTGCGTGCTCGCGCCGCGCGTGCAAGATCGGCCGGCCGGCTTTTGCCGCCTCGGCAACAAAGCCTCGCCCCCCGCGTGCTTGTCTCTCCCGTTCGTCCCGGCGAGAGTGCGCACCGATCCGACGACTTCTATCGATGACGCGAGGTGCCATGCTCTACGGTTTTGCGATCCTGCTGGGCTGCCAGCTTCTGGGGGAGGCGTTCGTGCGGGCGCTGGTGCTTCCCGTGCCGGGCCCGGTGGTCGGCATGGTGCTGCTCACGGCGCTGATGCTCGTGCGCGCGCCGCTGCCCTCGGAGCTCGGCGACGTCGCCGGCGGCTTGCTCAAGCACCTGTCGCTGCTGTTCGTGCCGGCCGGCGTCGGCATCGTCCAGCATCTCGGCCGCATCGGCCACGAAGGCGGCCGCATCCTGCTGGTCGTGGTGCTGTCGACCGCCGTGACGCTCGCCGTCACGGCCGTGGTGTTCGCCGGCCTGGCCCGCCTGATGGGTGTCGCGGCCGAGCGGGGCGAGCCGGACGTCGAGTCCGTGGAGGGCGAGTCGTGAGCCTGGTCGATCTGTGGGTCTATCTCGCCGGCGGGCCGCTTCTCTGGCTCACTACCACGCTGGTCGCCTATGTGGCGGCCGATGCCCTGTTCGTCGCGGCCGGGCGCCGGCCGATCGCCAATCCGGTGATGATCGCCGTCACGGCGGTGTCGATCGTGCTGGTGGTGACCGGCACGCCGTTTCCGGCCTATTTCGCCGGTGCGCAGTTCGTCCACTTCCTGCTCGGCCCGGCGACCGTGGCGCTCGCCGTGCCGCTGGTGCGCTACCTGCCGCAGGTGCGCCGCCTGATGGTGCCGATGCTGGTCGCGCTGGTGGTCGGCTCCGTGACGGCGATCGCCGTCGCGGTGCTGATGGCGCGCGCCTTGGGGCTCGATGCCGAGACGGTGCGGTCGCTGGCGCCGAAGAGCGCGACGGCGCCGATCGCCATGGGCACGGCCGAGGCGATCGGGGCCGATCCGGCGCTGACCGCCGTGCTGGTGATCCTCACCGGCATCATCGGCGCCATCATCGTCACGCCGCTGATGAACGCGCTGCGGCTGAAGAACTACGCGGCGCGCGGCTTCGCGGCCGGGCTCGCCTCGCACGGCATCGGCACGGCGCGGGCCTTCCAGGTCGATCCGCTGGCCGGCACCTTCGCCGGCATCGCGCTCGGCCTCAACGGCTTCCTCACCGCCGTGCTGGTGCCGGTCCTGCTGCCCTGGCTGTTGGGCTGACGGCTCGCCGCTTGACGAGCGCGCGTCCTACACCGGCGTGTCCAGCAGGCTCGCGAGACTGTGCAGCACCCGTATCGGCGCGAGGTCGTGATACTCCTCCGGCAGGCCGGAGCGGTTGATCCACACGGGCCGGAAGCCGACGGCCGCCGCTCCCATCACGTCCCAGCGGTTGGACGAGACGAACACCACGTCGGCGGGCGCCGTCGCGAAGGTGTCGATCACCAGCCCGTAGACCTCCGGACGCGGCTTGTAGAGGCGCACCGCCTCGACCGACAGCACGGCGTCGAGATGCGTGCCGATGGCCGCCGCCTCGACGGCGCCGGCCAGCATGGGCAGCGTCCCGTTGGAGAGGATTGCCGTGCGCTTGCCTCGCGCCTTCAGGCCGCGCAGCGCCTCGCGCGCATCCGGATAGGCGTCGAGCGCCCGGTAGGCGTCGAGCAGGCGCGCCCGCATGGCGGGATCGACCGACGGCACCCGCGCCAGCGCATAGTCGAGGGCGCGCTCCGTCAGGGTCCAGAAATCGACGAAGCGGCCGGCCAGCGTCAGCGTCCAGGTGTATTCGAGCTGCTTCATCCGCCACAGCTCGGAGAGTCGGTCGGCGTCGGGGCCGACCGCGTCGCGATGGCGGGCGATCGCCGCATGGACGTCGAACAGGGTTCCGTAGGCGTCGAACACGTAGACCGGCATGGCGGCTCCTCCCGGGGTCCGCCATGGTGACCGAACCGGCCGCCGGCGCAAGCCTGCGCCGCGGTGATCACGCGGCGCGACGCCGGCCGGGTCGTGCCGGCGTGGTCGTGCCGGCGTGGTCGATCCCGCGGGGCGGCCGCGAGGATCGACCGTCTGGCGCCGCAGGCCGCTCAGTATCCGAGCGACTTGAGCGTCGGCATGACCTCTTCGCCGCCGAGCGTTCCGGCGACCGTGAACAGATCCCACTCGTTCTTCTGCTGGTCCTTGCCTTTGCCTTTGACCAGGAAGGCCGCGTACTTGTAAGCCGCCTGATGGTCCTCGCGCCAGTTCGCCGGTCCCTTCATCGAAGTGAACTGGCCGTTGTTGGACCGCAGCACCGCCGACACCTTGAGCGGGTCGAATGACTTGGCCGCCTCGAATCCTCTCAGCATCTCGGTGTAGGCGACATAGGCGATCGCCGCATATCCGTCCGGCGGTACCTGATATTTGGCCTGGTACATCGCGGTGAATTCGCCCGCGCTCTTGGCGACCTCCTTGTCCGCGAAGTCGCTCAGGTCGTGGTAGAAATAATGCAGGGCATAGACGTCTCGCAGCGCCTCCGGGGGGAGGCCCTTCGCCACCACGTTGGTGATGAACGAGTTGAAGATGGTCATCCGCTTGCCGAGATCCATCTGGTGCACCTGCTTCAGCAGCGCCACCGCATCGGCCCCGAACTGGGCGGAGATGAAGACGTCGGCATTCGATGCCCGGACCTTTTGGAGAATGGTCGTGAAATCGGACGTTCCCAACGAGACCTCGTCGTAGCCGACGACCGCGCCGCCGAGATCCTTGGCGGCATCGTAGACGCCGTCACGGATGCCCCAGCCCCACGCGTCCGAGCGGGCCAGGAAGTAGATGCGCTTCTTGCCGAGCATCTTGATCGACGACTGGGCTGCCATGTAGCCGACCGTCCACGGCGTGTAGGCCGCCGCGAACGTGCATTCGGCGATCCGCCCCTTCTGGAAGTTCTCCTTCGGCGCGACGCCGACCGGGAAGTACGGCAGCGGTTCCTTGGACACGATCGAGTTGATGGCGTTGATGATGGGGGCGAAGGTCTGACCTCCCACCGCCTTCACGCCTTCGGAGACCAAATAGCGGAAGCGGCGAACGCCGACGTCGATCTTGGCCTCGTCGTCATAGACGACACCTTCGACCATGACCTTGCCCCAGGGCATGTCGAGGCCGCCCCGCTTGTTGACCACGTCGATCGCGAGCTGGGCGCCTTGCACCTCCGTCTCGGCGACGGCCGCGAACACGCCGGTGAGCGGCAGCAGGATGCCGACCTTGATCTTGGCAGGATCCTCCGCCCGAGCGGCGGGCGCGAGAGCGCAGCAGAGTGCGGCCGCGACAACAAGGTTCCGGAAGCGTCTCATCCTCGACTTCCTTTCTGATCATGAATGCTACGGTGCACCTCCTGGGCGTCGCCGCCGGAAGGTGCCTCTTCGACGAGGATCGCCCGCTGCCCCGCCTCGCGCATCTCGCGCTTCGCGTCCGTCGGGGCTCGGCAGGCGCGCGCCGCGCGCCCGACCTCAGTCGGGCTCGGCCCCGATCTCCTTCACGAGCGAGCTCCAGCGCACCGTCTCGCGCTCGACATAGGCCTTGAACTCGGCCGGCGAATTGCTCGCCCGCGCGATCACGCCGGCATCGGCGAACCGCGCCTGGATGGTCGGATCCGAAAGGACCCGCTGCACGGCGGCATGGATCTTCGTGATGATCGGCTCCGGGGTGCCGGTCGGGACCAGCATGCCCTGCCAGGTCGTGACGACGTAGTCGGGGTAGCCGAGTTCGGCGAAGGTCGGGACCTCCGGCAGGGCGGGAATCCGCTCCTTGGTGGAGATCGCCAGCGCCTTGATCCGGCCGGACTTGATGTAGGACAGCGCCGGTGTGGCGGTGAGCTGGAACAGCTCGACATGGCCCGCGAGAATGTCGGCGGTCGCCGGTCCGGCGCCGCCCTTGTAGGGGACGTGGTTCATGGTCATGCCCACCTCCTTGCGGAACTTCTCCAGCAGGAGCCGGTCGGCGCTACCGCTGCCGGCGGAGGCGAAGTTCACCTTTCCGGGATGCGCTTTCACATAGGCGATCGTCTCGGCGAGCGTGCTCGGCGGGAACTTCATGCTGGCGATCAGGATGCTGGGCGTTTCGGTCACCAGAGAGACCGCGACGAACTGCTTGTCCGGCTTGACCGTGAGGTCGGTATAGAGGGTCGGATTGACGCATACGGTCCCGGCATTGCCGAGGAAGATCGTGTACCCGTCGGGCGCCGCGCGGGACGCCACGTCCATGCCGATATTGCCGGCGGCGCCGGAGCGATTCTCGATGATCACCTGCTGGCCGAACGCCTGCGTCAGCCCGGGCTGGATGATCCGCATGGCGATGTCGGACGCCCCGCCCGGCGCGAACGGCACGATCACCCGAACGGGTTGCGACGGATACTTCGACGGGTCCTCGGCCGAAAACGCGGCGGTCGGGCACACACTCCCGGCCCACGCTGCTCCGAGAAGCAGACGAACGGTCTCTCGGCGATTCATCTCGTTCTCCAGTCGGACGGTTGCGACATTCTGACGGACCAATCGCGCGGACGGGCCCGGCACAATCGAGATCCGTCACAAATCCGAGGCTCGAACGGGCGCCGTACCGGCGGCAAAAAATCACCGCCGCCGGAAAAGCCGGCGTTCGTGCAAGGTCTCCTCGGCGCGTCCGGCCGTCATCATCGCCGTGCGAAGGAGTGTCCTACTGAGCGATGATGAAATGCCCGCAGCGTGCAGTGAGCACGTGCCCGACGAGAGGGTCGTCCTCCTCGGGGGCGAGCCACTGCGCGATCAGGGTGAAAGGCTGGGCCATAAGCGGAAGCGATGACGGCAGAAAGCGTCACGCGACGCTTAACATGCAAAGAACAAAATGTATTGAGTAATGCTACTAGGGCGCGCCCGCGCCCCGCCTCACGGCGGCGGCAAGGTGAGCAACGTCTGGATGTCGCGGCCGCGGATGTCGTAGACGCGGGCGAAGACGACGCCGTCGCGCACCACCTCGGCGAGGATCGGCGCGTCGAGCTTGGCGCAGTAGAACTCGTTCAGCGAGATGGCGAGCTCGGCGCCCTGCGGCTGCCAGTCGGTCGGGTAGTTCCTGCCGAGCGCGAGCCGCACCGGCCGCTGCGGGCCACAGATGGCGATCGGCCGCTTGTGCTCGCGGGTGGCGAGCTCGCCGCGGGCGGCGAGCGCGTCGAGCAGCGCCTGCGACGCCTGCTTGAGCGACAGGCCCCAATAGTCGCGCATGAAGCGGCCGTCGGCCGCCTGCATGCCGCCCGACACGGCGTTGAAATAGGTGTACTCGAACGGGTGCAGCCGGATCATCGTGACGACCGGATGGGCGAGCGTCATCGCCAGCACGGCCGCCGCGATCGCGGTGCGGCGCAGGTCGCTGCCGCCGAAGCGGTCGGTCAGGACGGCGCCGATCAAACCGCCCAGCACGGCGAGCGGCGGCAGCACGAAGACGAAGTGGCGCAGCCCGTTGTACATGGCCGGCCGCGTCACCACCGTGAAGGCGATCGGGAACACCACCGAGACGGCCAGGAAGACCAGGCTCGCCCGGCGGTTCAGCGGGCGGTCGCGATGCGCGGCACTCGCCAGCGCCCCGATCACGCCGGCGATGCCGAGCGCCCAGAAGATCTCCGGCGTCGTCAGCGCGAACAGCTCCGGCACGTAGCGGCGCGGCATGTCGGCGACCGAGCGCAGCGTGCCCTCGAACAGCTCGTTCCACGGCTTCTCGAAGAAATGCGAGAAGTAGACGAGGGCCCGGGCCGGATTGAGCGGCGAGACCACCGACCACGGCCAGATCAGCGCCATCAGGGCATAGGCGACGATCAGGGCGGGGATCAGCCGCAGCACGAACTCGACGGCGCGGGCGAGCGCGGCGCGCAGCGTGGTGTTGCGCGCCTCGGCGCCGACGATCAGGGCGAAGGCCGCGATCGCGGGCACGGCCGCCAGCGCGCCCATCACGCGGGTGCCGAAGGAGAGGCCGAGCCCGAGCCCGAGCAGCGCCGTGGTCGGCACGCTCGGATGCGGATACTCGGAGAAGGCGCGGACGAAGCCGAGGGTCGCGGCCAGCATGGCGACCGCGAAGGGCACGTCCTTCGGGTTGATGAACATGTGCCCGACATAGAGCGGGCAGGCGGCGAGCAGCGTAACGGCGACGAAGCCGGCGAGCGGACCGCCGAGCCGGCGGGCGATCCGCCAGGTCATCGCCAGGCCGGCGATGCCTATCACGGCGCCGACCAGGCGGCGCGTCTCGAACAGCGGGAACGGCAGCACCTTGGCGGCGAGCGCCGCCAGCATGTCGAAGCCGCCTCCATAGGCATAGAGGTTTACGAAGGAGAGGGCGCGGCGGTCCGTGAAGCCCGAGCCGTAGAGGCGCAGCAACAGCCCGCCATATTCGGCATGCGCGTAGTCGTCCCAGCCCATGCCGAAGTCGCGGAAGGTCGCCACGGCGACCACGCCCATGATCGCCAGCACGACCACGGAAGCCACATCGGCGGCGCGCAGCCCGCGCGGGGCAGCCGCACGGACCGGGGCGGTCGAGAGCAGGGCGGGCATCAGGAGGCCGTCATCGGGGGCGGGCTCGGTCGGGAGAGGCGGGACGACGGGGAGCTTCGAGATCGGGTCTTCGAGACAGTCTCGTCGATACGGGGGCGTCTGAACAGGATCTTCGGCGCAGAATCTCCGGCGCATGATCGTCAGCGCAGGTCTCGGGGACCGCGTCGAGACGCACGCTCGCCGGACGTCGGGCACCCGGCGGTCGGCTCACGCGCGCCGGCCGGGCGAATGCGCCGGCGCCGGCGCTCGCTTCGTGCGAGGCCGGCGCCGCCGCATCATGTCACAGCGGACGGGCTATTTGGAAGCGGCCGCGTAGAGCTCGGCGACGTAGTCCCAGTTGACCAGATGGTCGACGAAAGCCTTCAGGTAGTCGGGACGGCGGTTGCGGTAGTCGATGTAATAGGAATGCTCCCACACATCGGCGCCGAGGATCGGCACGGCCCCGTGTACCAGCGGGCTCTCGCCGTTCGCCGTTTTCGTCACGATGATCTTGCCGTCCTTCACGGCGAGCCAGGCCCAGCCGGAGCCGAATTGGGTGACGCCGGCCTGCACGAAGTCCTCCTTCGCCTTGGCGAGCGAGCCGAGGTCGGCGACGATCGCCTTCTCCAGCGCGCCCGGCAGCTTGTCGCCGCCGCCGTTCGGCTTCATCCACTTCCAGAAATGCAGGTGGTTGTAATGCTGGCCGGCATTGTTGAAGAGGCCCGGGTTCTTGCCGAAGGAGCCTTTGACGATCTCCTCGAGCGACTTGCCCTCCCACTCGGTCCCCTTGAGCAGGTTGTTGCCGTTGTTCACATAGGCGAGGTGGTGCTTGTCGTGGTGATACTCGAGCGTCTCGCGCGACATGTAGGGCGCCAGCGCTTCGTGGGCATAGGGCAGATCCGGCAGCGAAAACGACATCTCGTTGCTCCTCGAGGGTTCGATTTGGATCGGGGGGTGACGTTCGGGTCGTAGAACGGCGTCCGACCCTCCTCACGTAGAGATCGCGGACCGCCTGCGCAACCTCGTCAAGGTGCCCTGATGCCGTTCCCTGTGTCGGTTTCCGAACCGCCTCGCCGGTCCGGTCTCGCCAAAATGGTTGTGGCCGGTCAAAGGCATGGATAATGTTCCGGAGGAAACGGACGAGTAGTTCCGGTGAACCGGCTGGCGCGCTTCCCGGTGCGTGCCCCGGCCGAAGCGGTCAGGCGAGCCGCCGGCGGCGTCGGCGCGGCTGTGCTCCGGGTTGGCGTTCCGGGTTGGCGTAGAGGGCGTTGCGATGGTCCTGGTCCTGATGTCGGTCGGCGCGCTGCTGACGGTGGTCGGCCTCGCCTCGGTGGCCTACGGCCTGCCCTACAACGACTTCGGGCTGGGCAACATCCTGGTTGTGGCCGGCACCACTGCGACGGTCGCGGGCCTGATCCTGATCGCCCTCTCGGCCGTCCTGCGTGAGCTGATCGCGATCCGCACGGCGCTGACCGCCGGCGCCGCCGACCGGGCCGAGGCGCCGGGCCGGCTGCGGTCGAGCGAGCCGCCGCTTGCCGCCGCGCCGGATCAGCCCTCTGCCGCCGTCGCGGCGGAGCGCCTGCGTGCCGCACCATCGCGCGCCCCGGTGCCACCTGCCCCGGTGGCTCCGGCGTCGCCGCCGCTCCCCCAGGCCGAGCTGCCGCCGCAGCCGCCCCTGCGGGCGCCGCCGACCCCGCCACCGCTGCGGCGCTCCGATCTCGACAGCGAGCCGGCCGCCTACCGGACGCCCGTGGTGGCACCGCTTCCGGCCGCTGCACCGTCCTCCGACATCGGTCTGCCGGACTCGCTGCGCGCCCGTCCGCCGGCCGCCGGTCGGGGCGACGACACCGGCGACCTCGGTGCCCCGGCCCCCGACTGGACGCAGGACCCGCTCGGCGAGCCGATGTCGGTGAACGAGCGCAAGCGCTTCTTCGGCTGGACGAGGCGGCGCCAGACCGTGAGCTCCGACGCCGAGGCCCCGCACGCCGAGGCGGCCCCGCCCGCCTTCGACCGCGCACCGCCCCCGCCGCCGCGTGCACCGTCACGGCCGGCCCCGCCGCCGCGCCCCGAGCCGCCTGCCGCCGAGGACACCGGCGGCGTCGCCGTCCTCAAGTCCGGCGTCATCGACGGAATGGGCTACACGCTCTACACGGACGGCTCGATCGACGCCGAGTTCGCGCAAGGGGTGCTGCGCTTCGGCTCGATCGAGGATCTGCGCCGCCATCTCGAGCAGTACGCCGGCTGAGCGCGCGCCCGGGTGCGGCGTCCGGGCTCCACCTCGGATCGCTACAAATCCGCCAGCGCCATCAGCTCGCGGACATGGGCGTGCGAGACCTCGAAGGCGGCCTGCTCCTCCTGCGTGAAGCGGCAGGCGATGATGCGCTGGACGCCGCTGCGGCCGATCACGCAAGGCACGCTCATCACGGCGCCGTCGACACCGTACTCGCCCTCCAGCAGCGTGCCGACCGGCAGCACCGAGCGCTCGTTGCCGGCGACCGCGCGGATGATGCGAAAGACGCTCGCGGCGATGCCGTGATTGGTGTTGCCCTTGCCGGCGAAGATGTCGAGGCCGATCTGCAGCACGCGCGCCCGCACCGCGGCGCGATCGAGCGGGCCGGCGCCGTTCAGCGCGCAATAGGTGTCGATGTCGAGCCCGCAGACATTGCACAGGCTCCACGGGATGAAGCCGGTGTGGCTGTGGTCGCCGAGCACGTAGCCGAAGATGTTCTTCGGATCGATGCCGACATGGTCGGAGACGATGCGCATGAAGCGCGCCGTGTCGACGATGGTGCCGAGGCTGATCACCCGCTCCTTCGGAAACGAGGAGTGGGTGACGGCGACCTGCGCCATCACGTCGACCGGGTTGGTCACCATCAGCACGATGGCATCCGGCGAGGTCGCCTGCGCGCGGGCGATCAGGTCCTGGATCACCTTGCTGTTGATGCCGACCAGCGCGTCGCGGCTCTCGCCCTGCTTGAGCTGGGCGCCCGCCGTGATCACGACGATGTCGCTGCCGGCCGTCTCGGCCCAGCCGCCGGCGACCAGCTTCGGGTTCTTGGCGTAGATGAAGGCGGTGGTGTGGGCGAAGTCCCAGATCTCCGCCTGCGCCTTGACGGCATTCTGGTCCACAGCGACGATCTCGCTGGCCACCGTCGAGGCGACCAGATGGCCGACCACCTCGGTGCCGACCGCCCCCATGCCGATGACTGAAATTTTCAAGTGAAGCCCCCGTGGATATCCCGGGGCGCCGCACGGGTGCTCCCGAGCGTCGCAAACCCTGGGGTGCGCGGAGGATAGACCTCCGGGGCGGAAATTTCCGAGCGTGTTTGGGACCGAAACAGGAATTCGCTGTCGCAAAGAAGGCTTCGCGGGACATGTCGCGATCAAGACGGGCGGCGCGGCGTCGGGCCGCCGGCGCTCGCGTCGGTACCAGCCTGCCAGTATTCATCTCGCTGCGATCAGTTGACGCAGATGACGACGCAGATCCGGTGGCGTCGGACTGATCCAAGCGAAGAAAGACGGCGTAACCATCGCATAGTCACCATCAACAGGAGACCCCCGATGTTGAACTCCGTCACGATCGCTGCTCCGATCCTGCTCCCGCTGATGTCGTTCGGGATCGTCATCTACCTGATCGTGCGTGGCGGCAGCGCCGCCGCCACTCGGCTGTCGCGGGCGAACAGCGCACGCTGAACATCGGCGACGCGGCCCGCGGGCCGCGTCGCTTATGCCTGAAAACCGTCGTGCACGGGCTCGACCCGCGCATCCATCACGCTTCGTAAAGGCACTTTGCTCGCACGGTGATGGATCGCCGGATCAAGCCCGGCGATGACGTCGGTGGGTGAGGCTCACTCTCTGCAATTCCGCAGATCGTCTCGGCGATCCCGCGGGACCGTCACGGGGTGTGCCTCACCCCCGCCCCACCAACCTCATCGCCTCTGTTCCGTACGTCTCCCGCGCGTCGGCCAGCAGCGGCGCCACCGCCGCCACGAAGGTCGCGTGCTCGGCCGCGGTCGGCGTGATCAGCTCGCAGCCGGCGGCGGCGATCTTTTGGCGGGCGTCGTCGTCCTCCTCGGCCGTCATCACGCGTTGCGCCGCCACGGCGTCGCGGACGGCACTGCGCATCGTCTCCCGCAGGGCCACGGGCCAGGCATCGAACTGGGTCCGATTGAAGAACACCGGCCGCGAGACATAGAAGTGGTTGGTCAGCGTGTGGAACGGGTGGAAGTTGTGCACCCCGTACGTCACCGTGTTGGCGAGCGGGTTCTCCTGCGCGTCGAGGGTGCCGGCCTTGATCATGGCGATCGCCTCGGTGAGGTCCATGCGCATCGGCCGAGCACCGAGCAGCGCGAAGGTCTTGGCCTGCACGTCGCTCGGCAGCACGCGAATGCTCATGCCGGCCAGGTCGGCGGCGGTGCGCACCGGCCGCAGCCGATTTGAAATCTGCCGAAAGCCGTTCTCGAACCAGCCGAGGATGCGATAGTCGACGCTCTCCTCGATCTTGCGGGCGAGGTATGTGCCGAGCGCGCCGTCGATCGCGGCGCGGGCCTCCTCGTTGCGGGAGAACAGGAATGGCAGGTCGACCAGGCCGAGTTCGGGAACGCGGTCGGTGAGATAGCTCGACGACTGGTAGCCGACGCTCAGGACACCGGATTCGACCAGCCACAGGATATCCTCGGCCTTGTAGCCGAGATCCATGATGTTCCAGACGTAGCGGACCTTCACGTCGGCGCCGAACGCCGCCTCGACGCGGTCGCCGATGATCTTCAGGGCCTTGCTGAAGCAGGTGGAGGACGGGCCGTAGCCGCCCATCCGGATCTCGATCGGTTTGGTCATGAGGACTTTCGGCAGGTGTTTTTGCGGGGACCGGCGCCGCTGGCGGCAGGGCCGCGGCTTCGACGTCGGCGACCATAACGGCGCCGCCGTCGGCTGTCGAATGCCAGCCCCGCGTGCCGCGCGAGGCTCGTGCGATTGCCGATGCGATCTTGCATTGGTGCGGTGCGGCAAGCTCCGCCGGGCCGCGGTGCGCGCTTGTGTTCGGCGCGGGGCGGCGCCAGAGTCGGCGCACCAACAATCACGATAATCAATCGGGGGAAAGCGAATGAAACGATACGTGCTCGCGGCGGCTCTGATCGCCGGAGCGGCGACGGCGGGGCTGCAGGACATCAGGCAGGCCGCGGCCCAGGCCTTCCCGTCGCGCCCCGTCACCATGGTGGTGCCGCTCGGGCCCGGCGGGTCGACCGACGTGGTGGCCCGCGTCGTCGCCGAGGGGATGCGGGCGGCGCTCGGCCAGCCCGTCATCGTCGAGAACACCACGGGGGCCGGCGGCACCGTCGGGGTCGGCCGCGTCGCCCGCGCGGCGCCGGACGGCTATACGTTCGGCATCGGCCATTCCGGCACCAATGTCGTCAACGGCGCCATCTATCCGCTGCAGTACGACCTGCTCGCCGACTTCGAGCCGATCGGCCTGATCGCGACGCAGCCGTTCTTCATCGTCGCCCGCAAGTCGATGCCGGCCACCAACCTGGCCGAGCTGGTCACCTGGCTGAAGGCCAATCCCGACAAGGCGACCGAGGGCAATTCGGGCATCGGCACGCCGAGCCACATCTCCGGGATCCTGCTGCAGAACACGCTGGGCGTGAAATGGACCATGGTGCCGTATCGCGGCGCCGGGCAGTCGATGCAGGATCTGATCGCCGGCAATACCGACATCCAGCTCGATACCCCGGCGACCTCGATGGGCCACATCCAATCCGGCCTGATCAAGGTCTATGCGGTGACGGCGAAGGAGCGCCTCGCCATGGCGCCCGACATCCCGACCACCGACGAGGCCGGGCTGCCGGGCTTCTACTACTCGTTCTGGCACGCCCTGTGGGCCCCCAAGGGCACGCCCAAGGAGGTGGTCGCCAAGCTCAACGCGGCGCTGCGCACCGCGCTCGCCGATCCAGCCACCCGCAAGAAGCTGGTCGAGCTCGCGCAGGTGATCTTCCCGGCCGACCAGCAGACCCCGGAGGCGCTGCACGCCTTCCAGAAGGCCGAGATCGAGAAATGGTGGCCGATCATCAAGGCCGCCGGCATCAAGGTGGATTGATGTAACGACCGCGGTCGACAACACCCCGTCATTCCGGGGCGCGGGCCGAAGGCCCGCGAGCCCGGAATCCATACACACAGACAGGGGTCATGGATTCCGGACAGCGTTGCTTCGCAACGCTTCCGGAATGACCGCGGTGAACTGTTCGATCGACCTGCGTGCTCGCGCCGCTACTCCCGTCCCGCAACCGCGATCGCAAAAGCGTAGGAGAGCGCCACCTCGCGCAGGCGCTCGAAGCGGCCGGCGGCGCCGCCGTGGCCGGCGTCGAGATTGGTGCGCAAGAGGACCAGGTTGTCGTCGGTCTTCAGGCGGCGCAGCCGCGCCACCCATTTGGCCGGCTCCCAATACGTCACGCGCGGGTCGGTGAGGCCGGCGAGCGCCAGGATGGCCGGATAGGCCTGCGCCCTCACATTGTCGTAGGGCGAGTAGGCGCGGATGGCGTGGAACGCAACCTCGTCGCGGATCGGGTCTCCCCATTCGAGCCATTCAGGCGGGGTCAGCGGCAGCGTCTCGTCCAGCATGGTGTTGAGGACGTCGACGAACGGGACCTCGGCGATCAGCCCGGCATAGAGGTCGGGCCGCATGTTGGCGATGGCGCCGATCAGCATGCCGCCGGCCGAGCCGCCCTGGGCGACGACCTTGTCGGGCGCGACGATCTTCTGCGCGATCAGATGCTCGGTCGCGGCGATGACGTCGCGAAACGTGTTCGGCTTCGCCGCGAGCTTGCCTTCGCGATACCAGCGCCAGCCCTTCTCGGTGCCGCCGCGGGCATGCACGATGGCATAGACGAAGCCGCGGTCGACCAGCGACAGGCGCGAGGTCGAGAACGCCGCCGGCATCGACATGCCGTAGGCCGCATAGGCATAGATCAGCGCCGGCGCGGTGCCGTCGAGCGGCGTGTCCTTGCGGGCGAGGAGCGAGACCGGCACGGTCTCGCCGTCGGTCGTCGGGGCGAACAGGCGGCGCGTGACATAGTCGGCCGGATCGTGCCCGCTCGGCACCTCCTGGCGCTTGCGCATCACGCGGGTGCGCGCCGCGCAGTCATAGTCCCACACCTCGGTCGGCGTGGTCATCGAGGAGTAGCTGAAGCGCAGCGTGTCGGTGGCGAACTCGTAGCCGGGATTGATGCCGAGCGAATAGGCCTCCTCGTCGAACGCGATCGTGTGCTCCTCGCCGGTCGCCAGCCGGCGCACCACGATGCGGGGCAGGCCGTCGGCGCGCTCGAGCCGGATCAGCCAATCGGCCGTGACGCCGAAGCCGAGCACGAACACGCCCGGCCGGTGCGGAACGAGGTCGCGCCAATGCGCGCGGCCGGGCGTCGCCAGCGGCGCGACCGCGATCTTGAAGTCCTCGGCGCCGTCCGCATTGGTGCGCAGGAACAGGACGGGACCGCCCTCGAAATCCGGGTGATGCTCGACGTCGTACTGCAGCGACGCCTCGTGCGGCGCGACCTGGACGGGCCGGGAGTCGGGCGCCTCGAGGTCGATCAGCCAGGCCTCGGCCGACTCGTGGTCGTGCACCGAGATCTCGGCGAAACGTCGCGACTGCAGCGGCGACAGCGAGACGAAGAAGCCAGGGTCGTCGGTGCGGAACACCTCCTCGTCGGCGTCCGCGGGCGTGCCGAGGCGATGGCGGAACACCTTGCTGGGGCGGTGCTGCGCGTCGAGCCGCACGTAGTAGAAGGCGCGCGAGTCGGCCGCCCACACCACCCCGCCGGAGATCTCCGGCACGAGATCGGGCAGGTCCTCGCCGATCGACAGGTCGCGCACCCGGGCCGTGAAGAACTCGGACCCGCGATCGTCGGCGCTCCAGGCGAGCCGGCCGTGATCGGGCGAATGGTCGGTGCTCCCGATGCCGAAGAAGGCCTTGCCGGCGCCGAGCGCGTCGCCGTCGAGCAGGATCTCCTCCGGTCCGCCGTCGCGTGGCACACGGCACATCAGCGGGTGCTCGCCGCCTTCGCGGTGGCGCGTGTAATAGGCATAGGGGCCGTCCGGCACCGGCACGCCGGCGTCGTCCTCCTTGATGCGGCCTTTCATCTCGGCGAACAGCGTCTCCTGCAGGGCAGCCGTCGGGGCGAGTGCCGCCTCCGCATGGCCGTTCTCGGCCTCCAGCACGGCCCGGATGGCAGGGTCGAGCACGGCGGGGTCGCGCATCACGGCCTGCCAGTTGGGGTCGCGCAACCAGGCATACTCGTCCGTCAGGGTGACGCCGTGCCACTTTGTGACGCTCGCCGTCTCGGCGACGCGCGGGGGAGCAGGGGGGCGGGAGACGCGGTCCAGCATGGTTCGCTCGTGATGTTGACGGCGGGGCCGCGAGCCGGGGCGCACGGTCGAGCGCAAGAGGAAGCGCTGAAGACTTAATGTAGGGTTCGTCAGGTCCGGCGCAAACCGCGTCGGCACCGCGGTACCGCCAGTCGACTGTCTGCGGTGCCGCCGACAACTCGTCCGAGCAGCGGGGCTGCGACCGCAGTTCGGCTGTCCAGTTTTGGCGCCGATATCCTCATGAATTTACGTAATAAAATCCACAGGGCCGGAGATCGGCCCAACGCCGGGGTCGAGGCGGCACGCGCGGTCGCGACCGGATGATCGGCGTTCCGGTATGGGGGTCATGCCGATTTGAACGTACAAACCTGTACTGTCAGGTGTCGTTGCGCGAATAGTTCGGCCGTTCTGTTGTCGAGTTCACGATGATTTCTACGCGGGGCGATTCTGTTCTTGCTTTCCCCAGCAATGGCGATACATAAGAAGAGTTCTCACGAGTCGGCCGCTGATGTCGCGCTGCTCGCGGGCCGGCCGGGTCTATTAGGGGGCTTTTGTGGCCCGGGCGGAGTGGTCGGGGCCATTAAAAGAGAAATGAACGAGAAATGGGCGAGAGCGCACAGAACTATATTGAGCTGACGGCCGACATCGTGTCGGCGTATGTTAGCAACAACAGCATATCCGCAAACGATATTCCGGGGCTCATCAACCAGATTCATTCGGCATTGCTGAGGGTTTCGGGTGGCCCGAGCGACGCTCCCGTCGAGCCGCTCAAGCCGGCCGTGTCGGTCAAGAAATCGATCACGCCGGAGTACATCGTCTGTTTGGAAGACGGGAAAAAGTTCAAGTCCCTCAAACGGCACCTTCGGACCCAGTACAACATGACACCGGAGCAGTACCGCGAAAAATGGGGTCTGCCGCCAGACTATCCGATGGTGGCGCCGAACTACGCGGCGGCCCGCTCGCAGCTCGCCAAGCAGATGGGGCTCGGGCAGCAGCGCCGGCGGCGCTCGAAGTAAGGCGCGGCGCGCCGGCCCAGCCGGCGTTCGATGCGCATCGAGGTATCACCCGTCGGGCCGCAGGCCCGGCGGGTTTTCTTTGTGCGCAGGTCGATCTTCCCGCTGGCTTGCCCGCTGGCCGGCGGGTGGGGCCGCATGGTGGCCTACGAGAAGCCCGCGCCGACCGGCGGCGGTCGAGACCACGGCCGGGGCCGGCCGGATCCGGATGGCGGCTCGTCATAATCCAGACAGAATTCCTATGTCGGATCCGCTTCCGTCCCGCCCGAATCCGCTAACAAATTTTGTAGGCTGATTTATTCCAGGCGAATAAAACTTATCCCCGGCGACCGAAACGCGACGATAATCTGGGTATCTAGTCCTAGATTGGTTCGTCAGACGAGGTCGCCATGTCGCTGTCTCTCCTGTCGTCGGGGCCGTCGGCCCCACCTGCGCCGCCGGTCGCCGCCGCGTCCGATCGGGTGCCTCGCTGTCCGGCCGATGCGCTGCGCGAGCTGGTCGCCACCGTCTTCGGGTTGCCGCCTGCGGTGCTGTCGGCGTCGTCCCGCGGCGGAGCCGAGGTCGCCTTTGCGCGCCAGACCGCCATGTACCTCGCCCACGTGGCCTTCGGGGCGTCCTACAGCGAGATCGGCCGGGGCTTTGGCCGCGATCGCACGACGGCGGCGCATGCCTGCCGGGTGGTCGAGGAGCGCCGCGACGACCCGCGGGTCGAGGCCGTGGTGCAGCGGCTCGAGCGGCTGCTCGCCGCGGCGCTGCGCCGCGCCGGCGAGGGGAGGCGGGCATGAGCCGGGCCTCGCGCCGCAAGTCGGTCCGACCCGGGTTGCGGGACGGCGTCGACGCCGGGACAGTCGCCGAGATCGGCCCATTCCGGGCCAAGCGCCTGGCCGTCGCCCGCCGACCGGACCCGGACGCGCCAGGCAGGACGGCTTCGGCCAAAGCCGGATCGACCGGGACCGGGCCGGCCGGGACCGTGCTGGTCAACGAGGCCGAGAGCCCGCTCGCCTGGCTGGCCCGCCGCAAGGGCCGCGACGGCCGGCGGATGATCGAGCCGGAGCAGTTTTTGGCCGGCGAGCGGCTGCGCGCCGACTTCACCTTCGCCCAGCTCGGGCCGCGGCTGTCGGTCGACTGGTCGGCGCCGCTCGCCGCCGGCCTCGGCGGCGGTGGGCCGGCGGCCCTGACCGACGCCGTGATCGCCGCCCGCCAGCGCCTCGCCGGCGCACTCGCGGCCGCCGGCGCGGAGTTCTCCGGCCTGCTGCTCGACGTCTGCTGCTTTCTCAAGGGACTCGAGGACGTCGAGCGCGAGCGCGGCTGGCCGCCACGCTCCGCCAAGGTGGTGCTGCAGCTCGGCCTCGACCGGCTGGCCCGCCATTACGGGCTGGGCGGCGAGGCGCGCGGGCGAGCCCGGGTACCGGTGCGGGCGTGGCGGGCAGAACAGGGTGAGTAGCGAGTAGCGAGTAGCGAGTAGCGAGTAGCGAGTAGGGGAGGGAGGCCGCGCCGCCTGCTCTTCCCCTATTCGCCACTCGCTATTCGCTTTTGGCCAATGCCGCCTCGGCATCGCGACGGATGCGGGACACCATCGATTTCAGGCCGTTGGAGCGCTGCGGGGTGAGGTGGTCGCGCAGGCCGAGCTGTTCGAACACGGTGCCCGGGTCCACGGCGAGAATCTCGCGCGCGGCACGGTCCGAATAGAGGGAGAACAGGATGGCGATGAGGCCGCGCACGATATGGGCGTCGCTGTCGCCCGTGAAGGTCAGCACCGGCCCGGCCGCCCCGTTCGGGCGCACATCGGTGGTCAGCCACACCTGGCTGGCGCAGCCCTGCACCTTGTTGGCCTCGACGTGATCGGCCTCCGGCAGCGGCGCGAGCGTGCGCCCGAGCTCGATAATGTACCGGTAGCGGTCGTCCCAGTCGTCGAGCAGCGAGAAGTTGTCGAGGATCTCGTCGATCTTCATTGTGAGTGTCTGGCGCGCCCTCGCCGACGGCCCCCATGGCGGCCGGCTCCGCTTACATAAGCGCGATCGGCCCGAATGGGAATTCGCCATGCGGAGAAGGCGTGCGCCGCAGCCGCCGGGGCGGCTGCGGTATCGGTCGGCGGCGCCGGCGGCCCCGGCGGACACGGTCCGCGGTGAGGCTCCCGGTCAGCCCGGCGGGCGGGCCGCGATCTCGCGGCGGGCCGATGTCCCGCGCCAGTCCGGCGCGAGGTCGGCGGCCGAGAGCGTGTGCTGCGACGCCACCGGGCGCGCGAGGTCGCCCTTGGCGGCAGCCGCGCCGGTCGTGACCGGCGCGCGTTCGGAGCCGGCGAGCGTCTCGCTCACCATCTCGTACATGATCTTCGCACCGGCCTGGGCCTTCTGGCCGATCGACACCGCGACCTGCGCGCCGACCGCGCAGACGTCGGGCTGACGCGAGCAGAACTGGCGCATGTCCGAGACGGTCGACGCGGCCGCGGTGGCGGCGTCGGCCGCGCTCACCGCGGACTGGCCGGGGCCGTCTGTCGGCGATCGCGTGACGGTGGGCAATAGCACCGCCACGACGCCGAGCCAGAAGGCCGTGCGCAACAAGAAACCCATTGTCCTGTCCCCGTGGTCCCCGTCTCCCTCGTCCCGTGTCCCCGTTTCTCGTCTTCCCCGACCCGAACGCTAGCAGCGCCGCTTTGACGCGCGGTTCGCCGCACCGGTGCGATTCGAATCGAGTTTTCAGACAATTCGAACGATCGCGTTCACCATCGGTGAGGACCTGCCACACCCGATCGGACGCGGTGGATCAAAGGCTCGCCCACCGTGAGGCCGCGCCCGCCGAGAATGCCGCAACGACGGGCGTTCACGCGGCGTCGGCGCTTTTGGAAACCTCGCGTTCACCAATCAACACTGCGTTCACCATTCAACATACCGTTCACCATCAGCGCAGAATGGATCACGGCGCAGCGGCGTTTTCCCCACCCCATGGCAAGCGAACGTCGTCGGAGCCTGCGTCCTTAGTGTTCGTTTAATGGGGCTCTGAGACGATCGCCTTCGACGCGAAGGGGCGCGTCCGTCAAAGGACGTGCAGTGGGCGACGTGAGCGTTCTCAGATCACTCGGGCATTATGTCGATGCGCAGGTGCACCCGTCCGCGCAAGGCGATCCGCTCGCCAAGGCGCGGCATCGTGCCTTCATTGCGCCACGGCTCGTCGGCAGCTTGACGGCGCTCGTCGCCTTTCCGGCCTACCTGGCCGTGCGCGGCGCACCGAGCGCGCTCGAGGTTCTCGTGTTCTGCTGGTTGGTCGCGCCGATTCTCACCTCCTATTTCCTGTCCCGCACCGGCCGCTACGAGAGCGCGCATGTGCTCTCCGCGCTCGCGCTCACCGGGCTCGTCACCGTGATCGCCGCGAAGACCGGCGGCATCGGCTCGTTCGCCGCGATCTGGCTGGTCGTCGTGCCGCTCGAGGCGGCGCTGTCCGCCTCGCGTCGCGTCGTCGCGATCGCCTCGACGCTGGCGCTCGCCGCCGCCGGCCTGCTGGTCGGCATGGGCGATTTCGGGCTGCTGCCGGAGCCGGTCGCCGGTGCGCAGGGCACCGCGGTGTTCGCCGCGCTCGGCGTCGTCTCCGCCTCCCTCTATGCGACGGGGCTCGCGCTCGGCGCCGAGTCGCTCACCCGCACGAGCTTCTGGCTCCTCTATGCCGAGGAGGACCGCTACCGCCTTCTCGCCCGCAACATGACGGACGTGATCACGCGCCACGGGCAGAACGGCGTGGTTCTGTTCGCCTCGCCGGCCGCCGAGCAGCTTTTCGGTGCGGGCGCCGCGGAGCTGCGTGGCCACGGCCTGTTCGACCGCGTCCACATCGCCGACCGTCCCGCTTATCTCAGCGCGCTCGCCGATGCGGCAGCGCAGGGACTGGCGGGCTCGGTCGAGTTCCGGGTGCGCCGCGACGCCGAGACGGCGGCCGGCCCCGTGCACTTCATCTGGATCGAGATGCGCTGCCGGCCGCTCGATCGCGCCGTCACGGGTCCCGACGGCGCCACCCGCGAGGTCGTCGCGGTCATGCGCGAGGTGACCGAGCGCAAGGAGCAGGAGCGCGCCCTCGATCAGGCCCGCACCGAGGCGGAACGCGCCAACTCCGCCAAGAGCCGCTTCCTCGCCACCATGAGCCACGAGCTGCGGACGCCGCTCAACGCCATCATCGGCTTCTCGGACATGCTGGTGAACGAGAAGTCGCTCAAGATCACGCCCGAGCGGCGGCTCGAATACGCGCAGCTCATCAACGACTCGGGCAATCACCTGCTGGCCGTCGTCAACGACATTCTCGACATGTCGAAGCTCGAGACCGGCGAGTTCGAGATCCGCCCCGAGCCCTTCACGCTGGCGCCCGTCGTGCGCTCGTGCTGCGACATCCTGGCCCTCAAGGCGCGCGAGCAGGAGATCCGGCTCGAGGCCGCGGTCGACCCCTCACTGCCCGAGCTCATCGCCGACAAGCGCGCCCTCAAGCAGATCCTCATCAACCTGCTGTCCAACGCCGTGAAGTTCACGGATCGCGGCGGCTGCATCACCGTGTCGGCCCGGCCGGACGGTGCCCGGGTCGCCATCTCGGTCGAGGACAACGGCATCGGCATCCGCGAGGACGATCTCGACCGCTGCGGCAAGCCGTTCTTCCAGTCGCGCGATTCCTACGATCGTCCTCACCAAGGCACCGGCCTCGGCCTGTCGATCGTGAAGGGCCTGGTCGGACTGCATGGCGGCGAGATCACCATGACGAGCCGGCTCGGCGCCGGCACTTGCGTCACGGTGCGGATTCCGCTCGATTGCGAGCCGCGTCGCGGCGCGCGGTCGCCGTCGCTGGTGCCGGCGGCCTCGACGGTGCGGCGGCTCGCGCTGCCGAGCGAGCCTGCGGCGAGCGAAACCCATCTCCACGACATCAAGTCCGGCGAGGCCGGGAACGAGGCAGCGGTTGCGGTCAAGAAGCGTGCGTGATCCGGTCGACGAGGATGTCGACCTCCGGGACGAGACGGCCGGCGCGGTGCGTGCCCGGCGGCGCGGTGCTGTGACCGTGGTCGCCTTGGCGCTGTTGCGGCGGCCGCGTGACACGCTGGCCAGCGCCGCCGGCATCGCCGCCTTCGCCACCATCGTGATCAACGCGCTGTTCATGCAGCCGGGGCCGCATCCAGCGCCGATCTTTGCGCTGCGGACCGAGCGCCCGCCCGTCGTCGTCGCCGGCCGCGAGTCGACCGGCGCGCTGTCGGTGCTGCCACGTCCGCGTCCGCCCGACGCGCCGCTCGCGACGCGGCCGGATCTTCAGGCGACAGCACCGGCCGGAGCCGCGCCGAAGCCCGCCGCCCCGCGCCCGCTCGTCACCGACATCCAGCGCGAGCTCCTGCGCCGCGGCTATTACGACGGCCCGGTCGACGGAGTCGCCGGCAGCCGCACCGAGACGGCGATCCGCGACTTCGAGCAGGCGACCGGCCTCGCGCCGACCGGCGAGCCGACCGATACGATCCTGAAATCCATTGCGCGCGCTCCTGTGAAGGCGAAGCCGGGCACGCCGCCGCGCCGCGATCCCATCGCCGGCCTGCTCGGCGGATCGTCTGCCCCGGCGCCGCACCCGCCGCTGCCGGTGGTGCAGGCGAAGGCCACGGTTCCGCCCGCGCCCCTCACGGGGTCTGCGCCAGCGTCGATGCCGCCGCTGCCGGTCGTGCAGGCCAAGGCCACGGCTGCGCCGCCCTCGCCGCCGGCACCCGTGCCGACGCCGTCGACCGGCTCGTCGCAGGTCAAGTCGGTGCAGCGCGCGCTCGCCGATTACGGCTACGGCCAAGTGCGGCCGACCGGCGTCTACGACAAGACCACCCACGACGCCATCGCGGCCTTCGAGGAGGCGAGGCGGATGCCGGTCACCGGCCAGGTCAGCGATCGGCTGGTGCGCGAGCTCGTCGCCCTCACGGGTCGACCGATCGAGTAGGGCGATTGGCGAATAGCGAATGGCGGCCCAAGATCCGCCTCTCTGTGCTACTCGCTACTCCCTATTCGCCATTCGCCCGCGGGGCCGCATGCGTTTGAAATCCGGCATCTGGGTCGCGGCCTATATCCGCCGCTGCGGCGTCGAGGGTGTATTCGCGGCGGTGCGCCGGCGTGGCGCCGATGACGCCGGGGCGATCTTCATCATCGTCAACCGGCTGAACGGCACCGCCGACCTCTATGGTCCGGCGCCGCAGACCGCCTTCGACGAGGAGAAGCCGTTCGACCGCGCCTTTGCGTCGGTGCTCGCCGACAGCCCGGCGCCGGAAAGCGCCGCCGAGGCCTTCATCGTCCGCGAGAGCCGGTTCGATCCCGACGTCTGGGTGATCGAGATCGAGGAGCCGTCAGGACGCCACTTTCTCGACCGGGTCGTGCGCTGAGCCGGACTCGGGAGACGGGCGGGCCGGGGGGCCGATACGGCTCGGAGCGGTGCGGTCGAGACCGCCGCGGTCGTGGCCGGCAAGCCGGTCCGGGATGGTGGCACCGATCCGGCTGCGCACCAGGCCGGCGCCGCGCGCGGTCGGCGTCGCCGGACGCTTGCGTTCGGCCGGCTCGGCGATGCGCCAGGCGGCGACCAGTCGCAGCGCCGCCGCGAGGCTGACCTCGCCGTAGAGCGCGCTCAGCGCATAGACGCGGCGCACCGAGTGGCCGATCGCCGGGTTCACGAACAGCAGGATGCGCTGCAGCGCTGCCGTCGGCACGGAGAGCGCGCGCGCCGCCACCACCAGCGGCTCGCCGCCGAGGTCGTTGACGATCCGCTCGGCCAGCGTCCGCGAGACGCCGAGCGCCCGCTCCAGTTCTCGGACGAAGTCGCCGGGACGCCCGGCCAGCACGCTCGTCTCCAGACGCCGCGCCACATCCTCGGCCGGGGTCGCCCAGTCGTCGCCCTCCAGTGCGCCGGCGGCGTCCAGCACCTGCAGCATGGCACGGCGGCCGTCCGCCTCGGCATTGAAGAAGTCGCGGATGAGGGTTTTGGCTTCGGCGCGTACCGCGGCGTCAGCGCGCGTCGCGGCGGCCTCGTCCTCCTCCGCACCCAGAGCCGGCGTCTCGGGGCGGCCTTCCAGGCGGGCGAGGATTTTCTCCGGAGCGCCCGGATAGGTGGCGAGCCGCCGCGCGACGATGTCGCGGGTGGCGGCGTCGACCGCATCGATCAGGCGCAGCGACAGCTCGACATACTGGCGTTCCTCGTCGGCCGTGTGGGTCGGCTTCTGAACATAGAGGTCGGTCAACACCCGCAGCAGCGTCGGCTTCACGTCGACGCCGTGCTGGGCGAGCCCGACCAGGCTGTCCAGTCCTGGAAACAAGGACGACATCACGCAACAAGCCCCCGCCAGGTCCTCTCGACCATGTCCCCCGAAACGACCTGCCGCGAGCTTAGGACGGACTCGTTAGCGGAGCCTTAACCCAAACAACCCATTAACCTTTTTGGCGCAATCCGAACGACCCTGAGAGGCTTTTGTAAAGCATGTCGGGTGGCCTCGACGGCGGGCCGATGACGGGCGAGGGGTGATGTCGGTGGGACGCCTCACCTCCACGGAGTCGACCGCAAGCGGCGGCTCGTCCCCGTGCGGTAGCCTGAAACCGCACCGGAAATCGCCGGTGTTGCCCGGACACAACCGTTCTGGAACAAGGGCTTACACTTAACGAACCGTTAACCAAACCGGCCCCTAATCGGCGGTGGCAGACCGCGGATCACTCACGATCCGATGGAGGGAGCCATGGGAACCATCATCACCTTCCCGGCCGGTCGTTACGTCTACAACGACGGGCGGGGGCGCAGCCCCGACGAGCCGGCGACCATCATCATTCTTCCGGTGGTGCGCGTCGACCGCTACGGCGACGAGCCGCGTGACGGCATGCGTGACGGCGGCTCGGCCGCCGGCCGCAAAGGGCGACGCCCGACGGCACGGCGGTGAGTGCGGCCACGTGGTGAGCACAGTTCAGAACCGGGAAGGGCGCGCCCGCAGCGGCGCGACGGTGCGGCTCGCGCCGCTGCTCGCCCTGGTGATCGTGGTTCTGGTCGGCGGCTGTGGCGCCAACGGCGGCAACGGCGATTTCGGCCGGATAAAGCCCGGCCTGGTGCGCGACGGCGTGCACGACTGGATGGGCCCCGCGGCGGCGACCCGGGCCGGCGTGCCGGTCTCGGCCTATCCCTACACCGAGGACGAGCGTCTGCTGCGCGACCTCTCCTTTCCGCTGATCGAGCCCACCTACGACCTCCAGCGCTGGTACGCCATCCTCGAGCAGTACGGCATCACCCGCGGCGTGCAGCAGGAGTGGTGCGTGTTCAATCTCGCCGCCTACGAGCGGATCCTGATGCAGACGGCCTACCGCTCGGCGACGGCGCGCTACGCGAGGATCAACGAGGACATCCGCAACGACGTCGCCCGCCTGCCGTACTGGGTGTCGACGGCGCGGCGCGTGATCGACATGGACATCAAGCGCGGCAAGAGCCTCGAGCATGTCAACGGGCTGACGCCGGCCGAGGCTGCCAATGCGACGGCGCGGATGGCCGAGAACGCTCTGATCATAAGCTGGGTGCAGCAGTCGCTGGTCAACCGCGTCGCCTCCTATTCGTATGCGCTGGAGCGGCTGGTGATCGCGACCCCGGTGCCGGCGGCCGTCGAGGTCGAGCGGTCGCTGACGCTCTACAAGACCCGCATCGTCGAGGCGCGGGTTCTGCCGGGTCCGGAGATCGTCGCCGGGTCGATCGTGCTCGTGCCGCCCTATCCGCTGACGAGCTCGCCGGTGATCTCCAAGTCGCCGCCCGTCGGCGCGGCCGCGCCGTTGCCGTCGCCGACCTTCGCGTCCATCGTGAATCCCTGAGCGGCCACTCCGAACCTGTCCCGCGGGCCATCCGCGTTTCACCCGCTTGGCGTGCCGCCCGCCGCCGGCCTATCGTCGCCGCTGCGGCGTCACGGCCGCGTGTCGCCTGAGTACGCGGAGCGGGCATGACGATCCACCAGCCGCCGATTCCACCCGTCTGGGCGCCGCCCGTCGCGGCGCCGGTGCGCCGCGACCTCTGCACCGACTGCGGCATCTCGCGCACGACCGAGCCGGGCCGCTGCGGCCATGCCTGTCAGTTCCTCAAGCCAGACTATCCGGCGATGGAGCGCGCCGTGCACGGCCGCGCCCGCGACCCCGCCCGTCCCGACGAGCAGTTCTTCGGCCCGTTCAAGACGATGCTGCGCGCCGCCCTGAACGAGCCGCGCCCCGGCGCCCAGTGGACCGGCATCGTCACCCGCATCGGCGAGCGGCTGCTGGAGACCGGCGCGGTCGACGCCGTGCTGGCGATGGCACCGGACCCGTCCGACAAGTGGCGGCCCATGCCGGTGCTGGTGACCAAGCCCGAAGGCATGGCGCAGTGCCGCGGCATGCGGATGGGCTACGCGCCGCTGTTGGCGCTGCTCGAGCCGGCGCGCGCGTGCGGCTTCAAGCGCATCGCCGTGGTCGGCATCCCGTGCCAAATCTTCGCGCTGCGCGCCATCGAGCAGGAACTCGGCTTCGAGCGGGTCTATGTGATCGGCACGCCGTGCTCCGACAACACCACGACGGAGCGCTTCCACGAGTTCTTGGGGCTGCTCGCCGACGATCCTTCGACCATCACGTATCTGGAGTTCCGCGCCGACTATCACGTCGAGCTGCGCTTCTCCGACGGCACCGAGAAGCATGTGCCGTTCCTGATGCTGCCGCTGTCCAAGCTGCCGCGCGACTTCTTCCCGCTCACCTGCCGCACCTGCGTCGACTACACCAACGCACTCGCCGACATCACGGTCGGTTACATGGGCGGCGAGGGCGAGCAGTGGCTACTCGTCCGGAACGAGCGCGGCGAGGAGCTCTTGCGACTTCTCGGTGACGAGGTCCGGACGGCCGCGCCGGGGACGGGCGGCAACCGTCGCGCGCCCGTAAAGGGCTTCCTGAAGAACACCGTGCGCGCGGCCGGCGGCCTGCCGGTGCGCGGCACGCCCAACTTCCTGCGCCCGCTGGTCGGCTGGCTGATGCCGCGGATCGGCCCGCGCGGATTGGAGTTCGCCCGCGCGCGTCTCGAGATGAAGGCGATCGAGACCGTCCTGCATCTGCGCCGCGAGCGCCCGAAGCGTCTGCGCCACATGGTGCCGCAGCATGTGTGGGATCTGGTCGCGTCCTACGGGCTGACGCCGGGGTCGGGGGAGAAATAGCGCCCGGGTCCCGTCACGGCAGGTCGCGTGCGACCCTGAAGCCGTTGGCGTAGTAGCGGACGTCCTTGTCGTAGCGGAAGCGCGCGGCGGAGCGGATCGCCGCCGGCGTCGAGCCGAAGGAGCCGCCGCGCAGCACCCGCTGGCGGCACTGGCCGGCGTTCCAGGCCGAAGCATCCTTCGGCGCGCCCCGATAGGTCTCGTTCCAGCAGTCCTCGACCCATTCGGCGGCATTGCCGGCGGTGTCGTAGAGGCCGAAGGCGTTGGGTCGGAACGAACCCACCGGCATGGTCTGGCGCGCCGGTTGCGCCGTGCATGTGCTGCAGTTGGCGCGGCCGGTGCCGACCTCGCGGCCCCACCAGTGCGGCGTCGCCGAGCCGGCGCGGGCCGCATACTCCCACTCCGCCTCGCTCGGCAGCCGGTAGGTCCGGCCCGACACCTGCGACAACCAGGCGATGTAGACCTTGGCGTCGTCGTAGCTCACGTCGATGACGGGTTGCTTGTCGCGGCCCCAGCCGTGATCGTCGGGCCGATGACGGCACGCACCCGCGGCGACGCAGAGATCCCACTCGGCGAAGCTGATCTCGCGGCGCCCGATGGCGAACGGACGCGCGATGCCGACGCGGCGCACCGGCTTCTCGTAGTCGCTGTCGTTGGAGCCCATGTCGAACTCGCCGTCCGGAATCACCACCATCTCGGGACAGTCGGTGCAGTCGCGAAAGGTCTCGCCCGGGACGCGGACGGCGCTCTGCTGCGCGACGGGCACGGAGGCGGACGGCGGGCGCGGTGCGAGATCGTAGCGCCGCTGGCCGGGCGCGTCCTGGGCGGCGAGCGGCCCGGCGAAATCCATCGCGAGGGCTGTTCCGACAGCGATCACAAACAGGAGAAACGCCAGCCACCGCTGCATAATCCGCTTTCCTGCAATGTTGCGATGGCGCAGAGTCCGCTCCCTTTTGGAAGTATTCGCGGAAGCGTCGCCGGCGTCAACGTGCCGCCCGATACCGATGACCGGCGTGCCGGAATTCGTGGTCGCGCCGGCGATCGTCAGGAGCGACGATCGTTCGGAGTGGTGAGGCGGGGTGCCGAATCTGTTCAGCATCTGCGGTTCACTTGTGCGTGGGACGCGATCATGCTGGCATGACGCTCGCATCGACGATGCCGGATCGAACCGGCCGGGCCGACGGGCCCACAGATACGAATCGGGACGAAACGTCAAAGCGCAACGAGCGGAGGCAGGGCATGCGGACTGCGGGAGCGGACGTCGCGAACACGTGCACGGCGGGGCTGCTCGCAGTTCTGATGCTGGCGGCCGGATGCGGGGTGGCGCTCGCTCAGGGCGCTCCGCCGGCCGGCGGACACGGCGCCCTCGGCGTGCCCGCTCTGCGCGGCGGACCGGTGGCGTCGCCGCCGGGAGCCGCCGTCTACTTCATCGCGCTCAAGGATGGCGCGACCGTGCCGCAAAAATTCGTGGTGCATTTCGGGCTCACCGGCATGGGTGTCGCACCCGCCGGATCCGACCGCGAGAACTCCGGACATCACCATCTGTTGATCGACACCGACCTGCCGCCGCTCGATCAACCGATCCCGAGCGATTTCCAGCATCTCCACTTCGGTGCCGGGCAGACCGAGGCGGAGGTGACGCTGCCGCCGGGTCCGCACACGCTGCAGCTCCTGCTCGCCGACAAGGACCACATTCCGCATTCGCCGCCCGTGATGTCGCCGCGCATCCGCATTGTCGTGTCGGACGGAGCTGCGACGGCCGCGGCTGCGGCGCCGGCGCCCGCCGCCGTCTCCGGGCCGAAGGCGCGCAGCCCGTCGCCGGCCGACGCCAAGGTGTATTTCGTCCAGCCGACCGACGGCGCCTATGTGTCGCGCACGCCGGTGATCCGCTTCGGCCTGATCAACATGGGCGTCGCGCCCGCCGGCGTCGCCAAGGCGAACACCGGGCACCATCACCTGATCATCGACTCCGAGCTGCCGCCGCTCGACCAGCCGATCCCGAGCGACTTCCAGCATCTGCATTTCGGCTCCGGCCAGACCGAGGCCAAGGTGACGCTGCCGCTCGGCCGCCACACGCTGCAGCTCCTGCTGGCGGACGAGGACCACGTCCCGCACGATCCGCCGGTCTTCTCCAAGCCGATCACCGTGACGGTGACCAAGTCCGGCCGGAGACCGCGCTCCGTCTCACGGTGGAGATACCATTGATCGTGCCGGTCGCCATGTTCCGCACCGCGACCGCGGCGCGCCGTCTGGCGCTCGCCGCGTTCGCCGTGCTGATATTTTCGACGGGCGCCGCCGACACGGCCCGCGCCGGCAAGCGCGTCGCCCTGGTGATCGGTAACACGATGTATCGCAGCGTGCCGTCGCTGCCCAACACCGGCAACGACGCCAAGGCGATGGCGGCGCTGTTCACCAGCGCCGGATTCGACGTGGTGCAGTCGCGTTATGATCTCGGCGTGCTCGACTTCAAGCGGACGCTGCGCGAGTTCATGGGCATGGCGCGCGACGCCGACATCGCGGTCGTCTACTATGCGGGCCATGGCGTCGAGGTGAAGGGCACCAACTATCTGATTCCGGTCGATGCGAAACTCGCGCGCGACTACGACGTCGAGGACGAGGCGATCCCGCTCGACCGCATCCTGTCGTCGATCGAGCAGGCCCGCACGCTGCGGCTGGTGATCCTCGACGCCTGCCGCGACAATCCGTTCCTCGGCAAGATGCAGCGCACCGTGTCGATGCGGGCCGTCGTCAACGGCCTGGCGACGGTCGAGCCCCCCACCGGGAGCACCTTGGTCGCCTATGCGGCCAAGGCCGGTTCGGTCGCGGCCGACGGCGCCGGCCGGCACAGCCCGTTCACAACGGCGCTGCTCAACCACATCACCGAGCCCGGACTCGACGTCCGCATCGCCTTCGGCCGTGTGCGCGACGAGGTGCTCCGCGTCACCGCCAATGCACAGGAGCCGTTCGTCTACGGGTCGCTCGGCGGGACCACGGTCTCGCTCGTTCCGGCTCCGGCGGCGCCGCCCGTGCCGGTCGTCAGCATCCGCGACCAGCAGCGCGATTACGAGCTCGCCGAACGGGTCGGCACCGTCGCGGGCTTCGAGACGTTTTTGGCCCGCAACGCGACCGGATTCTACGCCGAGCTGGCGCGGGCCCAGATCGCCAAGCTGACCGAGCGGGCCGGGCAGGGCCGCGCGGAGCCCCCGCGCGTCGTGTCGGCGAAGCCGGCCGATCCGGTCGACGCCGCGGCCGAGGCGCTGCGTCAACGCCGCGAGGCCCAGCGTGCCCGCGAGCAGGCGGCCCTGCAGACGCCGGTGGCGCCGGCCCCGGTCCCGCCAGCCGCGACTCCGTCGCCCGTTGCATCGGTGCCGCGCGCAGAACCGGCCGGCGCGGCGACGAACGCCGAACAGTCCTGCCGGCGCGACCGCGACCGGCTGGCGCGCCTGCGCAGCGATCCGGTCGCCGAGGAGGTGCTGCGGTTCGAGCGGGAGCTCGCCTGCGAGCCGCTGCGGGCGCAGGTCGCGCGGCTGCGCGAGAGCGTCGTCGGCCCGGTGGCCGCGCCGGCGCTCGCCGCCCAGGCGGCGCGTCCGGTCTCGGTTCCGACGGGTCCAGTGCCGACGGCGGCGGCGCCGTCGGTCGCGACGCCTCCGCCGGCCTTGGCTGCAAAGTCTGCGGCGGCGCCGAGCTCGGCCGCGGTCTCCGCCGATGCCTGCCGGCGTGACCAGGAGACGCTGGCGCGACTGCGCGCCGATCCGACGCGTGAAGGTATCGCCAGGCTCGAGCGGGAGCTGAGATGCGAGACGTTGCGGCCCCAGGTGGTCCGGCTGCGGGAGAGCGTCGCAGATTGAGACGCCGGCCCGTCCCGACCGTCAGCTCTTCGGCTCGACGTCGGGCCCGGCCTGGATGCCGGCGGCAATGAACCGGACCAGAAAGCGGCCCTTGGTCGGCAAGTCACCCGGCTTGTAGCGGTGCTTCGACAGGCGCGACATCCGCTCGTCGAAGAAGTTCATCACCAGCGCGCCGACCGCGAACAGATAGGCCCAGTGCAGATACTCCGGCGACTGCTCGGGCAGGGCGCGCTGCAGCGCCGCGATGAACTCGCGCGCCATCGGATCGTAATAGTCGCGCAGGATGCCGCGCGAGCGCTCGTGCGGATCGGACGCCTCACGCACCGTCAGCATCGAATAGTACTTGCCGTCCGGCCGCGCCTGCTGGCGCATCACCGGCATCACGAAGGCGGTGACGATCCGCTCGACCGCGTCGGGTGCCGTGACGTCCTCGATGGCCCGCAGCTCGGCGAGCCGTTCCCCGAACAGCATCTGATGCTCGGCGAACACGGCCCGATAGAGGTTCTGCTTGGTCTCGAAGTGATAGACCACGACCGACAGGCCGACCCCGGCCGCCTCGGCGATGTTGCGCATCGAGGCGCCGTGGAAGCCCTCCATCGCGAACAGCTTCTCGGCGGCGCGCAGGATTTTCGCACGCCGGCTCGGCTCCTCGGCGGCGGTGCGCCGCGCAGCGGCCTTCGGCGTGGTCCTCACGGTGCTCTTCGGCGTCGTCTTGAGCGTGGTCTCGGAAGCTGGCTTGGTCATGCGGTCGCGCGGGGGTCGGGAGGGCATTCGGCCGCGATGACCTTTTCGTTCAGATCGAGCTCGGCTGTCGAGCCGTCAACTTAGTCGCGGGGCGGCGGCGCTGTCCACCCGCAAAAAACCGGGCGTGGGTTTCTCGCCGGCGCGCCGTGCGCGGGCCGCGGTGCCGTCCGGGGCCACATAGGTCGGCCCGGCGGCGTCGAGATCTGCGGTTTTCGCAACCCCCTCCCGGCAGCCGACGGGGGCCGGCTTCGTGTTTATCCGGATACACTGTACGTACGTACAGTCTAAGTTCGAGGCATCGACCACGAGTTCCACGGATCGTCGCGGCGATGTCCAAACGGCCACCCGTCTTTTCCCCGCCGGAACAGGGTTGACGGGCCCAGCGCCCGTCGGGCCGGGACATCGCCGCGGCGAGCGACTGCGACCCTGGGGGTGAAACAATGAAAAACGACACGACCAAATGGCGCGTCCTCGGTGGAGGATTCGCGGCCTACACGTTCGACGCCATGGACCTCGTTCTGCTGGCCATGGCGTTCCAGCCGATCATGAACGACCTCGGCCTCACCCGCTCGGAGGCCGGCCTGCTCGCCACCGCCACCCTGATCGGCGTCGGCATCTCCAGCATCGTGATGGGCTGGTACTCGGACAATTACGGGCGTCGCAAGGCGATGCTGTGGTCGCTGATCAGCTTCAGCCTGCTGACCATGGCGATCGCCTTCGCCAGCAGTTGGCTGGAGATTCTGATCCTCCGCTTCCTGGCCGGTCTCGGCCTCGGCGGCCTGTGGGGCGTCATCGCGGCGTATATCGCCGAGACCTGGCCTCCGGCGCAGCGCGGGCGTGCCGCCGCCTTCGTGATGAGCTCGTTCCCGGTCGGCGTCGGCCTCGCCTCCTTCTTCGCCGGCAAGATCATCCCGATGTGGGGCTGGCGGGCGCTGTTCCTCACCGCCGGCATCGCCCTGGTCGTGGCGATCTACGTCTGGTTCTTCGTGCCCGAGTCCGAGGCCTGGAAGACGCAGCGCGACGCGCGGTTGCGCGGTGACGGCGGCCAGTCGGTCGAGAAGGTCTCGGTGAAGGAGATCTTCGCCGACGGCATGGCCCGGAACACCATCCTGGCGACGCTCGTCTCCGCCTTCGCGCTGACCGCCTATTGGGGGCCGACCACCTGGCTGCCGACCTATCTGGTCAAGGAGCGTGGCCTCAGTGTCGCCGACATGGGCATGTTCATGACCATTCTCAGCGTCGGCATGTTCATCGGCTACAACGCGTTCGGTTGGATCGCCGACTTCATCGGCAAGCGCAACGCGCTGGTGCTCTCGCTCGCCGGCTCCGCCGTGATGCTGGCCGTCTACGCCTTGACCGAGAATCCCGCCACGCTCCTGTGGATGGGCCCGGCCTATGCGTTCTTCATGGCCTTCGTCGGCCTGATGGGCTCCTACTACGGCGAGCTGTTCCCGACCCGGATGCGCACCACCGGCTCGGGCTTCTGCTTCAATGTCGGACGCGGCGTCTCCGCCTTCGCGCCGTTCATCCTGGGCGGCATCGCCACGGCCTACAGCCTGCAGACCGCCATCCTGATCTGCGCCGTGCCGTTCGCCATCGCGGCGGTGCTCACCGCTTTCCTGCCGCGCACCGAGGGCCCGTCGCCGCAACCGGCCGTCGTCGCCGCGGCGTCGCGGAGCTGAGCGGCCGCGAATCGCGAAAGGACCGGCCGCGATCGATACCCGCGGCCGGATCCGAACGGAGCAAGACCATGAGAAAAATCATCGACCTGTCCATCTACTTCGAGAACGGAACGCTGGCGGATCCGCCCGTCTACGAGCCGAAGATCAAGTACCGCAATCACAAGGAGACGATGGACGAGCTGCTGCCGTTCTTCCCCGGTCTCGCCGCGGCCGACATGCCGGACGGCGAGGCCTGGGCGATCGAATGGGTGAACATCACCACCCACAACGGAACCCACCTCGACGCGCCCTATCACTTCGCCTCGACCATGAACCGCGGCGAGCGCGCCATCACGATCGACGAGGTGCCGCTCGACTGGTGCTTCCAGCCCGGCGTCAAGCTGGACTTCCGCCGCTTCGCGGACGGCTACGTCGTCACGGCGAAGGACGTCGAGGAGGAGCTCGCGCGCATCGGCCACACGCTGAAGCCGCTGGAGATCGTCGTCGTCAACACCCGCGCTGGCGAGATCTACGGCCACGAGGGCTATGTGGCGGCCGGTTGCGGCATGGGGCGCGAGGCGACCCTCTATCTCACCGAGCGGGGCGTGCGGGTGACCGGAACGGACGCCTGGAGTTGGGACGCGCCCTTCGTCTTCACGGCGAAGAAATACGCCGCCTCCCACGACGCCGGGCTGATCTGGGAGGGCCACAAGTCGGGCCGCGAGGTCGGCTACTGCCATATCGAGAAGCTCCATAACCTGGAGCTGCTGCCGCCGACCGGATTCACCATCTCCTGCTTCCCGGCGAAGATCCGCGGCGCTTCGGCCGGCTGGACCCGCGCCGTCGCCATCCTGGACAACTGATCACCCCCGCCGGGGCGGCGTGCCGTCTGACACGGGGGCCGCCCCGAAGCTCGCTTCGGCCGGCATCGCGATGCCGGCCGCAACGCGTTTCGCATGGAGACGACAATGTCGAAGCTGATCATCACGGCGGCCGTGACGGGCTCGGTGCATGTGCCGAGCCTGTCGGCCTATCTGCCGGTGACGCCGGAGGAGATCGCGGCCGACGGCCTCGCGGCGGTGCGGGCCGGCGCCGCGCTGGTGCATGTGCATGCGCGCGACCCGAAGACCGGCAAGCCGAGCGCGGATCCCAAGCTCTACGAGGAGATCGTCAAGCGCATCAGCGCCGAGACCGACGCGCCGATCTGCATCACCACGGGCGGCTCGAAGGAGATGACGGTGGCCGAGCGGGCCCGCTCGGTGATGCTGCTCGAGCCCGAGCTCGCGTCCTTGAACACCGGATCCATGAACTTCGCCATCCACCCGCTCGCGGCCAAGATCAAGGAGCCCAAGTTCGACTGGGAGATCCCGTTCCTGCAGGCGACGGAGGACTGGATCTTCCCGAACACCTTCAAGACGCTGGGCGAGTTCGCCACCTTCATGGCCAAGGCCAGGACCAAGCCGGAGCTCGAGGTCTACGACGCCGGCATGCTGTCCAACGTGCAGTTCCTGCTGGGCACGGGCGTGCTGAAGGCGCCGATCCACATCCAGTTCGTGCTGGGAATCCTGGGCGGCATGCAGGCCAGCGTCGGCAACCTGGTGTTCCTCCACGAGTCGGCCTGCCGGATGATCGGCGAGGCGAACTTCACCTGGTCGCTGTCGGCGGCCGGCCGCGCCCAGCTTCCGATGATGGCCACCGCGATGGGCATGGGCGGCAATGTCCGGGTCGGCTTGGAGGACAACCTCTATCTGGCGCCGAAGCAGCTCGCCAAGTCGAGCGCCGAGCAGGTCGAGCGGATCGTGACCATCGCCAATGCGTTGAGCATCCCGGTGGCGACGCCGGCCGAAGCGCGACAAATCCTCGGCCTCAAGGGGGCCGACGCGGTCGGCTGGGCGAAGGCGAAGTCCGCGGCCGAGTGACGAGCCTTCGGGGCTCTCGGTCGTCGTCGTTCCGGACGCGCTGCTGCGGGCCCCGGAATGACGACGCCGAGGTGGTTACACGGCTGACTGACGCGAACGGAGGCACCCCGACAAGCCAGACGTGCCAAAGGTAAAAGGAGCGGCGAGACCCGCCGTCGCTGCAACGGTGCGCTGCGGCGTGAGAGTTGCGTAAAACGCGATCCGTACCGTATTGTGGATCGAGTTCTCCACTGGATTCGATCACCGAAGCGACGGGACGACTGGAATGAAACGCACCGATGCCCCACCGCACGTTGAACGGGGACCGGTGCAGGTGATCACCCGCGCCGCCTCCATTCTCCGCGCCCTCGAGGATCAACCGGCCGGACTGAGCCTCGGCCAGATCGCCCAGCGGGTCGATCTCGCGCGCTCCACGGTCCAGCGCATCGTCGCCGCCCTCGAGGCCGAGAAGCTCCTGATCGCCGCCTCGCCGACCGGCCGGGTCCGGCTCGGGCCGACACTCCTACGGCTCGCCTCGTCGGTGCAGAGCGATTTCGTGTCGTTGTGCCGGCCCTATCTGGTCAAGCTCTCCGGCGAGCTGCGTGAGACCGTCGACCTCGCGGCGGTGAAACGCGACTACCTGATCTTCCTCGACCAGGTCATCGGCTCGCAGCGACTGCGCACGGTGTCGTCGGTCGGCGAGACATTCCCGCTCTACTGCACGGCGAACGGCAAGGCCTATCTGGCCCAGCTCGGCAACGAGGCGGTGGAGCAGCTCATCGGCCGCACCTATCCGGCGCGTACGCCCACGACCCTGACGACCTTCGACAGTCTGCTGCAGGATCTCCGCCGGGTGCGCCGCACCGGCGTCGCCTTCGACCGCGAGGAGCACACCGCCGGCGTCTGTGCTGCCGGCGTGGTCCTGCGCGACACGCTCGGCAACTATCTCGCGATCTCGGTGCCGGTGCCGGCCCAGCGCTTCTACGATCGGCAGAACATGATCGCCGAGCACCTGCTCGCCACCAAGCGAATCCTCGAGGATCAGCTCGAGGTCGCCGCGGCCTGAGCCGCATCCGTTCGTCGTTCCCGGGCGTCGCGCCGCGGCGACCCGGAATGACAGACGCCGTGAATCAAAAAGGCCGCCCGCGGGCGGCCTTTCGCATGTGTCCAGACCGAGGTCCGCTCAGTCGACCGCGGCCCGCCCGCGGGTGTCCGGCAGCATCAGCATCATGACGCCGGCGAGCGCGAAGCTCGCCCCGCACAGCGAGATGCCGACCGCCAGGCTGTAATGGGCGGCGATCTGCCCGAGCAGGAAGGGCGCGAAGGCCGAGATGCCGCGGCCGACATCGAAGCAGAAGCCGGAGCCGAGGCTGCGGATGCGCAGCGGGTAGAGCTTGGCGAAGTACGACCCGAAGATGCCCGCATACGAGAAGAACAGCGCCATCACGGGGCCGAGCCAGAACAGGAGCGTCGTGTTCTCGGCGAACGCGTAGACCGGTACCATGATGGTGGCGCCGACGAAGTTGAGGATCAGGGCGTTCTTGCCGCCGATCTTGTCGGCCAGGAAGCCGAAGAACTGGTAGCCGACGAACATGCCGACGTTCAGCATGACGATGAACATCGACATGCTCGCGATGTCCATGCCGCGCTCCTTCACCAGGAAGGTCGGCACCCAGGTGTTGACGCCCCAGTAGGCGATCAGGGCACAGCTCGCCGACAGGGTGCCGACGATGGTGAAGCGTAGGAACTCGGGCGCGAAGATCTCGGTGATGCCGATCGACGCCGTCGTGCCGCCCTTGGCCTCACGCTCCTTCTTGCTCTTCTTCCAGGCCTCCGACTCCGGAACGAAAAAGTAGGTGTAGGCGACCGCGACCAGGGCGACGGCGCCGCAGAAGAACAGCACCCGCCAGCCGTAGCGCGGCAGGATGAAGCCGGCCAGCAGCGCTGCCGTCCCGAACCCGATCGGCCACGAGCTGAACACGAAGGAGGCGGCGCGCCCGCTCTGGTGCGACGGCCATGTCTCGTTGATGAAGGCCGCGATGACGCCCCAGATACCGCCGAGCCCGAGGCCGGCGATGAAGCGCAGCGCCATGATCGAATAGTAGCCCTGCGAGAAGCCGATCGCCGCAGTGAAAATGCCGAAGATCGAGATGCCGACCATCAGGGCGGTCTTGCGGCCGTAATTGTCGGCGAACCAGCCCATCACGATGCTGCTCAGCCCGACGCCGAGCAGGGTCGCGGTACCGAGCAGGCCGGCATCGGCCATGGTGATGTCGAGCTCCTTGATGATGAGCGGCAGCGACATCGCCAAAATCATGAAGTCGAGCGCGTCGAACGCGTAGCTCATGAACCCGCTGATCAGGACCCGCCATTTGATGGGCAGGCCCGTGGCGACCGCGCCGGTCGCCGGCGTTGCAGTGTCGGTATTGATAGCCATCGTTTTTCATCTCCAGTGAAGCAAAAGCCGACCGTGTGGTCTGTCGGCGCTTCCGGAGCCCGATGGCGAGCCGATTGGGGGCGGTGCCGCCAGTTCTTGAGGGCATGCCGACGACGATCGGGTCGATCAACCGGCCGGGCGTCAGGGGAACACACGAGAAGGGGTGGTCCCGGGCGTCGTTGACGCCCGGGACCAGCAGCGTGGTCGCGTCAGGCGTCCTGGACCGCGAGCTTGCGGCGGGCGAGCTCGTGCTTCGACGGGTAGACGTAGGGGCCCATCTGCAGGACCAGGATCGAGGCGACGACCAGGCCGCCCGCGAAGGTCCACAGCACCGGTACGTAGGAGCCGGCCTTGTCGAACGAGACGCCCATCACGAACGGGCCGATGCCGTTCGCCAGCATGAAGATGGCGAACAGGTAGCCGTAGATCTCGCCGAAGCTGCGCAGGCCGAGATAACGCGAGATGAAGAACGCGATCAGGTCGACCTCGGCGCCGAGGCCGAGCCCGATCAGCACGGTCGCGAGCGAGGCCAGGGCCGTGTTGCTGGTCGTGATCAGCATCACGATGCCGATCAGCGGGATGATGATGAACACCACCGCCACATAGGGCGCGAACAGGCGGTCGAGCAGATAGCCGGCGAGCAGCCGTCCGGCGATCAGGGCGAGGCCCGCCATGGTGAGGGCGGAGGTCGCCATCTGCGGGGAGACGCCGCGGTCGGTGAGCAGCGGCACCACATGGCCGATCGACCCGTTGGCGGCGGCGGCGAGCGCGAAGAACGGCACGACGAGCAGCCAGAAGTACTTGGTCTTCAGCGCCTCCCGGCCCGACAGGCCGGGCAGGACCGTGGGCATCTCCTCGCCGTCCGCCGCCAGCGCGCGATCCGGCTCGCGCACAAAGAACGCGACGGCCGGAATCGCGAGCACGAAGGTGAGGAGGCCGAGGCCGACATAGGCGCCGCGCCAGCCGAACGCATCGATCAGCGCCTGCGCATATTGTGGGATCAACGCGGCGCCGAGGCCGACGCCCGCCATGGCGACGCCGAGCGCGAGGCCGCGATGATCGTCGAAGGTCGCCGCGATCGACTTCGAATAGATCAGCGGGGTCTGGCCCGAAGCGGCGAGGCCCATCAGGCCGTAAAAGGCAATGAAGGCGGCCGGCGAGGACGGGGTCAGTGACGTCAGGGCCACGATGGCGGCGAACACCGTGATGCACGGCAGCGCGACGCGGCGGATGCCGTAGCGGTCGACCAGGACGCCGATGAGCGGCGTCATCAGGCCGGTGCAGACGAGCCCGACCACCATGGCCATGGAGACGGTGCCGCGGCTCCAGCCGAACTCCTGGCCGATCGGCTTGAGCAGCACACCGAACGAAAACTGCATGATGGCGCCGTTGCCGACCAGCAGGCCGAGCACCGAGCCGAAGACGACCCACCACGGATTCTTGAGCGACATGGTCTTGATCCTGGGTGTGTGGTGAAAGGGGTCAGGCGAGGCCGAGCAGGGTCTTGGCGTTGCCCGAGGCGATCTCCGTGCGGACCTCGTCCGGGATGTCGACCGTATCGAGGAAGTGCCCGGCCTCGCCGGCGTCCTCGAACGGATGGTCGGAGGCGAAGCAGACGCGGTCGCGCCCGAGCGCGGCGACCGCGCAGGCGAGCGGCTCGGCCGAGGACATGCCGGAGGTCGTCACCGCGATGTTGCGCTTGATGTAGAAGGACGGCGGCTTCGGCAGCGTGACGCCGTAGAGCTTGGCGCGGCTGTCGAAGCGCCAGAGCAGATAGGGCAGGGTCTCGCCGAGATGGCCGAGCATCAGGCGCGCCTCGGGATGACGCTCGAACACGCCACCGAACACCAGCCGCAGCGCGTGCGTGCCGGTCTCGACGCCCCACTCCCAGGTGGCGCGCTTGAGCCCGAAGGTGCCGGCGAGCGACGGCATGGTGGCGACCGGATCGGCCGGGTGCAGATAGATCCAGGTCTTCAGCGTCGCCGCGCGCTCCCAGAACGGCGCATAGGCGGGGTCGTCGAGATAGCGGCCGTTGGTGTGACCATTGACCATGGCGCCGCAGAAGTTCAGCTCCTCGACGCAGCGCTGCAGCTCGTCGGCGGCGGCCAGCGGATCCTGCATCGGCAGATGGCCGAAGCCCGCATAACGGTCCGGTCGCTTGGCGACCTCGGCGGCCAGGAAGTCGTTGGAGGCACGCGCCTTGGCAATGGCCCGCGCCGTGTCTGTCTCGACCTGCACGCCGGGGCCGGCGATGCCGATCACGGCCTTGCCGATGCCGGCGCGATCCATCCCGGCGAGACGGCGCTCGCCGAAATCCGTCAGCGCGTCCAGCAGGCGGTCCCGGACGACGGCGGGTACATCGGCGACGGTCGGGTGCCAGTACTCCGTCAGGCCCGGGCACAGGGCGTGCTCTTCGAGTGCGATCTTGGTGACCATGGAGTCTCCGTGTGGTCAGACGTGTTTGCTCGGGAGAGGCGGAGGTCCGGAAAGGGATCGCGGGCCGCGACCGGACTTCCGTAGATGTCCTGTAATACGGTTCAGCCGTATCAAATGGTGGGTTGACCGGCAAGCGCCCCGCGCCGTGTCACGTGCGATCTATTGGTGTGCGGCGCAGCGCGCGCGGCGCACAAAGTCGATCTCGCTCGATGTGAGAAATGGTGTCCGCACAAGATCATTGTTCAGTTTGCATGTGCGAAATGAGGTCTCGCCGAGTGATTGAAAAATATTCCGTCGAACGATCCGCACGAACACCTACGTGATGTTACGCGGCCCAAATTGCTGTCCCGAATCGTGGTCTCCGGAATCGCCGTACGGGTGTCTTTTGGCTGCGTCGACGGTGATCCACCAAAAGCCGACGTGATTAGATCGCATCGCGACCGCCTCGGGTAGTGGCGACCCGACGGGCCGAGGAGATCAGGACGAGTACTTATATAAACGGGAGCTCTCGCCGACCCGTAACCCGCATGGCGGTACAGGAGGCGTCTTCGGATCGTGCGGCGCACATCGCGCCCGACCAGCGGAGTGAGCCGCTGCGACAGGCGTTTGCAGCGCAACCGGTGCGTCTGATCTCGCAGTGCAGCGACATCACCCCGGTCTACAGCCATCCGGCCCGTCGTGACGAGCCGTGCGGCCGGTGCATGGCGACGGCCGTTGACCTATAGAACCACGATGCGATACGTGTGACCTACATCGCGGGTCATACTCTCTCTGAAACACACAAGAAGGAGACGACGATGCCGGTCATCCGGGGCGTGTCGATGGAAGGCAACCTCGACAACAGCATGGGGCTCGAGTTCTACGACCTGTCCCATCCGTTCGGCCTGCAGAAGCCGAACTGGCCGTACTTCCAGGACGTCCAGATCGAGCGCATCCATTACATGGCGAAGTCGGGCGTGCTGTCCCAGCGCATCACGACCAGCATGCATCACACCACCCATATCGACGCCCCGGCCCATGTGATCCAGGGAACGCCGTTCATGGACGAGGTGCCGCTGCCGCATTTCTTCGGCTCGGGCATCGTGATCTCGATCCCCAAGAAGCAGTGGGAGCAGATCGGCTATGACGACCTCGAGAAGGCCGCCGGCAAGCTGGTGCGTCCGCGCGACGTCGTCATCGTCAACACCGGCTGGCACGAGAAGTACGAGGACAGCGAGGAGTATTTCTGCCTGTCGCCCGGCTTCGTGAAGTCGGCCGGCGACTGGTTCGTCGAGAAGAAGGTCAAGGTGGTCGGCCACGACACCCAGGCCAACGACCATCCGCTGGCGACCGCCATCGGCCCGCACCGCAACGGCCCGATCCATCCGCATCTCGCCGCCGAGTACAAGAAATGGTCGGGCGGCCGCGACTGGAAGGACGACTTCCCGGATTGGGAGCCGGTGCACCGCACCCTGTTCAGCAACGGCATCCTCGGCATCGAGAATGTCGGCGGCGAGATCGACAAGGTCACGGGCCGCCGCTGCACCTTCGCGATGTTCCCGTGGCGCTGGGAGCGCGGCGACGGCTGCATCATCCGCCTGGTCGCGATCGCCGATCCGAAGGGTGCCTACCGGATCGAGAGCGGGGAGCGCTTCTGATGAAGGTCAAGCGCTTCGCCGAGCTGAAGACCTACGACGCGCCGAACCACCGCGGCTGCATGCCGCTGCGCGTGTTCGGCGCCGAGGCGGGCGGCACCACCGGCGTGGTGGTCGGCGTCTCGCACTTCCTGCCCGGCGGCGGCGCCGGGCCGGACGCCTCGCCGCCCGAGAAGGTCTACTTCGTGCTGGCCGGCGAGCTCACCGTGATCGTCGACGGCAAGGAGACGGTGCTGAAGCAGCACGACGCCTGCACGATCGGACCCAACGAGAGCCGCGAGATCATCAATCGCGGCAACGAGGTCTGCACCATCCTGGTGGCGGTCGCCGCGCCGAAGAGCTGAGACGTCGCGGCGGCGGAGGGCGCCGGCGGTCGCGCGAATGCGGCTCGCCGACGCTCTCCGCCTGCGGCGACCTGCGCGCCTCCGAAGGGGCGCCGTCAGAGGAGACGCATCATGTCGGAAGATTTCCTGAAGAACCCGCTCGCGCTGTTCGACGTGCGCGGCAAGACCGCCCTCGTCACCGGCGCGTCGGGCGCATTCGGTGCCCTCGCCGCCAAGGTGCTGGCCGGGGCCGGCGCCAACGTGGTGATCGCGGCCGGCAACGCCGCCGAGCTCGACAAGGTCGCGGCGGAATGCAAGACGCTCGGCGCCAAGGTCAAGACGGTCGCGTTGCGGCCGAGCGACGAAGCCAATTGCGACAAGATCGTCGCGGCCGCGGTCGAGGCCTTCGGCCGGCTCGACATCCTGGTGGTCGGCTCCGGCAAGAACGACGTGGCAAAGATCGGCGACATGACGCCCGAGCGCTTCGAGGACGTCATGGACGCCAACGTCACCCAGTCGTGGCTGATGGCGCGCGCCTCCAGCAAGCAGATGCTGGCGCAGGGCGGCGGCGGCAAGATCGTGCTGATGTCGTCGGCCCGCGGCCTCCTCGGCCATCCGGCCGGCTACACGGCCTATTGCGCGTCGAAGTCGGCGGTGGACGGCCTCACCAAGGCGCTCGGCTGCGAGCTCGGCCCGACCGGCATCACGGTCAACGCCATCGCCCCGACGGTCTTCCGCTCGGCCCTGACGGCATGGATGTACGAGGACACCGAGAAGGCGCGCGGCGTGCGTCCGGCGTTCCTGGCCCGCGTGCCGAAGGGCCGGCTCGGCGAGCCGTCCGATCTCGCCGGCCCGCTGCTGTTCCTGTCGTCCGCGGCGTCCGATTTCTACACCGGACACATCCTGTACGCCGACGGCGGCTACACGGCGGGCTGAACCATGACCGAGACAGCGCGCATCGCCGTCATCGGCGCCGGCATGATGGGGCACGGCATCGCCCAGGTCTTTGCGCTCGCCGGGCACCAGGTGGCACTCACCGATGCCCACGCTCCGACGCTGGCGAGCGCGCTCTCCCGCGTCGAGGCCAATCTGATCGACCTCGGCGAGGATGTTTCCGCGGTGAAGCGGATCCGCACGGCGGAAAGCCTCGCCGACGCCGTGCGGGACGCCGACTACATCGTCGAAGCGGCGCCCGAGAACCTGGAGATCAAGCGCAAGCTGTTCGCCGACATCGAGGCGGCGGCGCGGCCCGACGCGATTCTCGCCAGCAACACCTCGGTGATCCCGATCACCGAGATCATGCGGAACCTGGCGCGGCGCGAGCGCGCCGTCGGGACGCACTGGTGGAATCCGCCGTTCCTGGTGCCGCTGGTCGAGGTCATCGGCACCGAATGGACGTCGCAGGTCACCATCGACGTCACGATGGCGTTGCATGCAAAGGCCGGGAAGACTCCGGTTCACGTCAAGAAGGACGTGCCCGGCTTCGTCGGCAATCGCCTGCAGCACGCGCTGTGGCGCGAGGCGGTGGCGCTGGTCGAGCACGGCATCTGCGACGCCGAGACGGTCGACACCGTGATCAAGGCGAGCTTCGGCCGACGGCTCGCGGTGCTCGGGCCGCTGGAGAACGCCGATCTGGTCGGCACCGACCTGACGCTGGCCATCCACCAGACCGTGCTGCCGGCGATCGAGAGCCGGCCGGGGCCGTCGCCTTATCTCGAGGCACTGGTCAAGGACGGCAAACTCGGCATGAAGTCGGGCGAAGGGTTCCGCCGCTGGACGCCGGAGCAGCAGGCCGCCTTGCGGGCCCGCGTCGTCGACCACCTCAAGAAGGCCCGCTGACCGAGCCCGCGGACTTTGTGCGCGCCGCCGCGTCGCCGGTCGACGCCGGCTCGCCGTACCGGACATCAGGAGAAGACAATGTCGAAGCTGATCATCACGGCGGCCGTGACGGGCTCGGTGCATGTGCCGAGCCTGTCGGCCTATCTGCCGGTGACGCCGGAGGAGATCGCGGCCGACGGCCTCGCGGCGGTGCGGGCCGGCGCCGCGCTGGTGCATGTGCATGCGCGCGACCCGAAGACCGGCAAGCCGAGCGCGGATCCCAAGCTCTACGAGGAGATCGTCAAGCGCATCAGCGCCGAGACCGACGCGCCGATCTGCATCACCACGGGCGGCTCGAAGGAGATGACGGTGGCCGAGCGGGCCCGCTCGGTGATGCTGCTCGAGCCCGAGCTCGCGTCCTTGAACACCGGATCCATGAACTTCGCCATCCACCCGCTCGCGGCCAAGATCAAGGAGCCCAAGTTCGACTGGGAGATCCCGTTCCTGCAGGCGACGGAGGACTGGATCTTCCCGAACACCTTCAAGACGCTGGGCGAGTTCGCCACCTTCATGGCCAAGGCCAGGACCAAGCCGGAGCTCGAGGTCTACGACGCCGGCATGCTGTCCAACGTGCAGTTCCTGCTGGGCACGGGCGTGCTGAAGGCGCCGATCCACATCCAGTTCGTGCTGGGAATCCTGGGCGGCATGCAGGCCAGCGTCGGCAACCTGGTGTTCCTCCACGAGTCGGCCTGCCGGATGATCGGCGAGGCGAACTTCACCTGGTCGCTGTCGGCGGCCGGCCGCGCCCAGCTTCCGATGATGGCCACCGCGATGGGCATGGGCGGCAATGTCCGGGTCGGCTTGGAGGACAACCTCTATCTGGCGCCGAAGCAGCTCGCCAAGTCGAGCGCCGAGCAGGTCGAGCGGATCGTGACCATCGCCAATGCGTTGAGCATCCCGGTGGCGACGCCGGCCGAAGCGCGACAAATCCTCGGCCTCAAGGGGGCCGACGCGGTCGGCTGGGCGAAGGCGAAGTCCGCGGCCGAGTGACGAGCCTTCGGGGCTCTCGGTCGTCGTCGTTCCGGACGCGCTGCTGCGGGCCCCGGAATGACGACGCCGAGGTGGTTACACGGCTGACTGACGCGAACGGAGGCACCCGGGCGCGTCGGTAAGAGAGGGTCGGGGCGGACGCGCGCCGGCCCTCTTCTGCTCTCCACGCCGGCGCGGCTCGAAACCGGAGCTGCACCTGAAACGCAAAAGCCGACGGGGAGGGGCCTCTCCGTCGGCTCTCGTCACCCGGTCTTTCGAACGGGCCGCGGCGTCAAGCCGCGACGCCCAGATCCATCTCCGGGACGTCGCCGTCGATCACCAGCTTGGCGCTGGTCGCGGCGACGATCTGGTCCACCGTGACGCCGGGCGCCCGCTCGCGCAGCACCAGTCCCTCGTCGGTCGGCTCGATCACGGCGAGGTCGGTGACGATCAGGCTGATGCGCCGGATCGACGTCAGCGGCAGCGTGCATTTCGGCACGATCTTCGGCGCACCCCTGGCGGTGTGGTTCATGGCGACGATCACGCGGCGCGCGCCGGTGACCAGATCCATGGCGCCGCCCATGCCCGGCACCATCTTGCCCGGCACGACCCAGTTGGCCAGCAGGCCTTCCTCGTCCACCTCGAGGGCGCCCAGCACGGTCGCATCGAGATGGCCGCCGCGGATCAGGCCGAACGAGTAGGCGCTGTCGATGGTGGCCGCGCCCGGGATCGCCGACACGGTGCCGCCGCCGGCATCGGTGAGGTCGGGGTCGTCCATGCCCTCCGGCGGCTTGGCGGCCAGCCCGACGATGCCGTTCTCCGACTCGAACAGGATGTTGTCGTGCTCGTCGATGAACTTGGCGACGCCGGTCGGCAGTCCGATCCCGAGATTGACCAGGCTGTTGGGCTTCAGCTCGCGGGCGACGCGGCGCTGGATGATCTCTTCGGGTTTCATCAGGCGGCCCTCTCGATGAGATAGTCGACGACGACGCCGGGCGTCTTCACCACGTCCGGGGGGATCATGCCGATGGGGAGGATCTCGCGCGCCTCGCAGATCACGGTGGCGCCGGCGAGCGCCATGATCGGATTGAAGTTGGTCGAGGTGAGCTGATACTGCAGATTGCCGCTGTAGTCGGCCTGGTCGGCGGCGATCAAGGCGAAGTCGGCCTTCAGCGGCTTGGCCAGCAGCCACAGCTCGCCGTCGATCTCGACCGTCTGTTGGCCGTCGGCCGCGATGGTCCCGAGGCCGGTCTTGGTCAGCACGCCGCCCAGCCCGTAGCCGCCGGCGCGGATGCGCTCGACCAGCGTGCCCTGCGGCACCAGCTCGACGTCGATCTCGCCGGAGATCATGCCCTTCTGGGTCTCGGGGTTGAGGCCGATGTGGGAGGCGATCAGCTTGGACACCGCGCCCGCCCGGATCAGCTTGCCGATGTCGACGCCCGGACGTGCGGTGTCGTTGGCGATGACGGTGAGATTGCGCTTTCCGGATTGAGCCAAGGCCTCGAGCAGGCGGTGGGGAGATCCCACGCCCATGAAGCCGCCGATCATGAGGCGCGCGCCATCGGGGATGAGCTTGACCGCGTCTTCCGGTTTCAGATGAGGTTTCATGAGGACACTCGTGGTTTGGTCGTTGACCGGGTGGGTCGGTCGATGACCGGGCGCCCGCGTCGAGGCGCGGTGCCGAGTCGGAAGCAGACGGCCGTTTTATGGGGCGGGTCCGCAATCGCCGCATCGGTAATACACCTATGTCGTAGAGCTACGTCGTGATCGTGAGCGGGCACGAGATTCGCTCGACCGCCGGAAGGCGGCAGCGGTGTCGACGGTCGTGATTTGATCGTCGCCACGCCGAGCGACACTCGGCTCTCGAATCAATTTTGTCACAAAACAGGAAAGTTGCTCGACAGCCGATTGCACCGCAACGACGTTTCGTGTAACGCTACCGTAAGCTGATTATTAGGCCAGAGGCAACCCGTGTGCATCGCGGCAACCCCTGCAGAACAAAAGCCAAGTCGTATTGGTGCTTAATAGGCCTAGTACTTAGCGAAGTGAGCTGTTTGATATAAGTCAACGCTGCTACACAGGGCCGCGCCTACAGGCGATCTCATGTCGCAATGCTCCTTCATTGAAAAAATACAAAACAGGGCACTGCGTCGAAAGTAAAAGTCATGCCAACGACAGTCGAGGCGCCATCCTGACCAAGTAAAACCTCCGAGAGCGCCGGAACGTCTCAAATACCTTGGGAGTGCCTGCCCATGAGTTTCGTAATCTGTCTCGCTGCGCTCGGCTTTCTGATGTTCGTGGCCTACCGCGGCTACAGCGTCATTCTCTTCGCGCCCATCGCTGCGATGGGCGCGGTGTTGCTCACCGATCCTTCTGCAGTTCCGCCGATCTTCACCGGACTGTTCATGGAGCGGATGGTCATCTTCGTGAAGCTGTACTTCCCGGTGTTCTTGCTCGGCGCCGTCTTCGGCAAGGTCATCGAGCTCTCCGGCTTCTCGAAGTCGATCGTCTCGGCCGTGATCGGCGTGGTGGGGCGCGAGCGGGCGATGCTGTCGATCGTCGCGGTGTGCTGCCTGCTGACCTATGGCGGCGTGTCGCTGTTCGTCGTTGTGTTTGCGGTCTATCCGTTCGCCGCCGAGATGTTCCGTCAAGGCAACATCCCGAAGCGGTTGATTCCCGGCACCATCGCGCTCGGCGCCTTCACGGCGACCATGGATTCGTTCCCCGGTACGCCGCAAATCCAGAACATCATCCCGACCACCTTCTTCAAGACCACCACCTGGGCGGCCCCGTGGCTCGGCACCATCGGTGGATTGTTCATCCTGACCGTCGGCCTGATCTATCTCGACTGGCGGCGGCGGGCTGCGGCGAATGCCGGCGAAGGCTACGGCACGGGCCACATCAACGAGCCGGAGCCGATCAGCAAGGAGGCCCTGCCGAACCCGATCCTCGCGCTGACGCCGCTGCTCCTCGTGCTGGTGGTCAACTTCATCTTCACGTCCCTGATCCCGAAATACTACGGTGCCACCAGCGAGGTTGCCCTGGTCGCCGGCACCAAGCCGATCGTCCAGCAGGTCTCGTCCGTGCTGGCGATCTGGGCCGTCGAAGGCGCGCTGGTGATCGGCATCCTGTTCGTGGTCGCGTTCGGCTGGAAGCAGGTGACGGCGAAGTTCGCCACCGGCAGCCAGCAGGCCATCGCCGGCTCGCTGCTCGCCTCGCTCAACACCGCGTCCGAATACGGCTTCGGCGCCGTCATCGCGGCGCTGCCGGGCTTCCTGGTGATCCGCGACGTCCTCACCGCGATCCCCAATCCGCTGGTCAACATCGCCGTCTCGGTGACGGTGCTGGCCGGCATCACCGGGTCGGCCTCGGGCGGCATGTCGATCGCGCTGGCCGCGATGGCGGATCAGTTCGTCGCCATGGCCAATGCGGCGCACATCCCGCTGGAGGTGCTGCACCGGGTCGCCTCGATGGCGTCGGGCGGCATGGACACGCTGCCGCACAACGGCGCCGTGATCACGCTGCTGAACGTCACGGGTCTCACCCATCGGCAGTCCTACAAGGACATCTTCGCCATCACGGTGATCAAGACCAGCAGTGTGTTCGTCGTGATCGCGCTGTACTATCTGACCGGCCTCGTCTGAGCCGGACCCGCCGTGCGGCTTCGGCCGCACGGCCTTGGGGTGCGTTCGGCGAGAGTGGAATCCGGTTTTGCGTCGAAACGCGCTCTGAATGCTCATGGAGCGGGCGTTTTCTTCACGCGAACTGGTGTCCACGTCGCTTGAAAACGCTCTCGTCGACGTCTCGGTCCCGGCGGCTCACGATAATGTGCCGCGGTGCGGTCCGGGACGCCGGCACGCGGCCCCGCCGCCTGCCGACAACACAAGACCAAGGAGAGTCCTATGTTGAAGGGTAAAGTCGCCGTCGTCACCGGCTCGACCAGCGGCATCGGGTTGGGCGTCGCCCGGGCGCTCGCTGCCAAAGGCGCCGACATCATGCTGAACGGTTTCGGCGACCCCGCCGAGATCGAGAAGATCAAGAGCGGCATCGCGGCCGAGTTCGGGGTGAAGACCGCCTACAATGGCGCCGACCTGTCGAAGCCGGCCGAGACCAAGGGGCTGATCGAGGCGGCGACCAAGGAGCTCGGCAAGGTCGACATCCTGGTCAACAATGCCGGCATCCAGGTGGTGTCGCCGATCCAGGACTTCCCGGACGACAAATGGGAGCTCGTGCTGGCGATCAACCTGTCGGCCGCCTTCTACGCCATCAAGGCGGTGGTGCCGCAGATGCAGGCCCGCAACTGGGGCCGCATCATCAACATCGCCTCGGTGCACGGCCTCGTCGCCTCGACCAACAAGGTCGCCTATGTGTCGGCCAAGCACGGCCTCGTCGGCCTCACCAAGGTGGTGGCGCTGGAGAATGCCGAGACCGGCGTCACCTGCAACGCGATCTGCCCCGGCTGGGTGCTGACGCCGCTGGTGCAGAAGCAGATCGACGCCTGGGCCGAGCGCGAGCACATCAGCAAGGAAGAGGCCGGCCGCAAGCTCCTCACCGAGAAGCAGCCGTCCAAGCAGTTCGTCACCCCGGCCCAGCTCGGCGAGCTCGCCGTGTTCATGTGCTCGGACGCCGCGTCCCAGCTCCGCGGCACCGCCATCAACATGGACGGCGGTTGGTACGCCCAATAAGGCGCCGACCTTCGATACCAAGAACATGCAGACGGCCGGGCTCGCCCGGCCGTCGTTTTTTTTATGTCGGGTGCGGGTGGGTCGTCAGCCCTGCGGCTGGCACTTGGCGGCCGAGACGGTGGCGTCGGCCATCGGCCGCAGGCCGGGCTCGGGGCTGAGCGCCCGCACCACGATCAGGCCGGTGGCTGTCGGCGATTCGACGATCAGCCGGTCGGCCGCGGTCACGTCCTCCTCGGGCGGCAGGGCGTCGCGCTGGGCTGTGGTCATCAGGTCTAGCTCGATCTGGCGGCGGCCGGCGGCGCGGTCGTTGATCGCGTAATAGGCGACGCCGGTGCGGGTGTAGAAGGTCACCGAGGTGTAGGCTTGGCTCACCGGCGCCGTCAGCTTGATGGCGCCGGTGCCGAGATCGTAACGGCAGACCGAGGCCGCGAAGGCCGGGTCCATGAATGGCATCGCCGCCTTCTCGGGGGTCGGCTCGGGCAGCAGCGTGAAGGTGTTGACGGGCGTCACCGGCTCGAGCCGCGTATAGGCGTCGCGGGTCGCCGCCTTGGGCAGCATCAGGATGGTGCCGAAATGCACGATGCCGCCGAGGATCACGCCGGCCAGCAGCCACAGGAGCCAGCGGATCATGAGCAGCCCTCCGGCACTGTGATGGAGGGCATCGGCGCCTCGCGCTCGGCCCGCGTCGCGATCCCGACCGGGGTGTCGTAGATGCGCAGCACCAGCATGTAGCGCTCGACGCCGCCGGTCGGCAGCCAGTTGCCGGGGCGTGCCCGCGGCGCCACCACGATCTCGAAGGTGCCGTCGGCCTTGCGCACCAGCTCCTGGCTGGTGAAGCCGTAGCGGCCGAGCGAGTTGGCGACCAGCGATCCGTCCGGCCGGTAGAGCGTCACCGTGAAGTAGCGCGCCTGCGGCGTGGTGCCGGCGACCCGCACCTCGCAATGTCCGTCGAGCGGGCGGCCGGCGTCGTCGCCGCGCGCAATGAAGGCGACGCCGTCGCCGAGGCCGACCGGCAGCAGGCCGTTGCGCGAGATCGAGGCGCGCGCATAGGGGTCGACATCGGCGCTGCCGGCGCGCGGATAGGCCGTCCAGGCGCCGAGCGTGACGGCGCCGAAGGCGACGCCGCGGCTCAGCGCGAGCCAAGTCGAGCCGAGCCCGATCGCCGCGGCCACCAAGAGGGACAGAAGGGCACCGATCAGCAGCCGCACGGACGTGTCCACATCTCGTTTTCACCCTCCCCTGGAGGGGGAGGGTCGGGCGTCCGCGCAGCGGACGAACGGGGTGGGGTGAAGCCGCAACCGCCGGCTTCGCCGATCACCCCCTCCCGACCGGCCTGTGGCCGGTCGACCTCCCCCCTCCAGGGGGGAGGTGAAAGGAAGTGACGCCGGGTGTTATCGCCGCGCGTCCCTCCGGGTCAAACGACAATTCAAGCTGCAGGGACACGAAAGAGCGCGGCGGACCTCTAATCCCGCCGCACCGCCGGCAGCACCTTGTCGGCTGCCGCGGTGGCGCCCGGGATCGCCGGTGCCGCTTCCGTCTGCGGGCCGAGCTTGGGCGCGGCCGCCGCGGCGGCACGCGTCGCCTCGTCCATCAGCCGCTCGATCCGCACCAGCGACTGCGCGCCCTTGCCGGTCAGCATGGCCGGGCGCGGCACGTCGTCCTTGCTCTCGGCCATGCGCGGGCCGGTCTGCGCCGGGTTCGGCGGCAGGCCCGGGATGTTCTTCAGCTCCACCCCCTGGTGGGCGTACTCCATGATGGTGTGCCACACCATGGCGGGCAACGCGCCGCCGGTCATGCGGTTGAGCGGGCTGTAGTCGTCGTTGCCGAACCACACGCCGCAGACGAAGTTGCCGGTGTAGCCGACGAACCAGGCGTCGCGATACGCATTGGTGGTGCCGGTCTTGCCGGCCGCCTTGATGCCGTTGAGGATGGCGCGGCGCGCCGTGCCCTCCTCGACGACCTTGTTCATCATGAAGGCCATGTCGGCGGCGACCTGCGGCGACATCACCTGGCGCGGCTGCGGGCCGTCCCGGTCGAACCGCCAGATGGTCTCGCCCATGCCGGTGCGCACCTCGAGAATGGCGTGCGCCCGCACGGCCTTGCCGGCGTTCGGGAAGGTCGCATAGGCGACCGTGTGCTCGAACACCCTGACCTCGGCTGCGCCGATCGGCAGCGACGGCGTGTCGGTCAGCGGCGTCGTCAGCCCCATCGCCCGGGCGAGCGCCACGACCTTGTTGCGGCCGGCGCGGTCGTTGCCGTTGCCGACCTTGCGGGTCAGCCAGACCGCGACGGTGTTGAGCGAGCGGGTCAGCGCCGAGGTCATCGACGTGGCGCCGGAGAAGCCGCCGGAATAGTTCTTCGGGCACCAGTTGCCGACGCAGATCGGGCCGTCGATCACCTGGGAGGTCGTCTTCAGGCCGGCGATCAGGGCGCTCGCATAGACATAGGGCTTGAACGATGAGCCGGGCTGGCGCAGCGCGTCGCTCGCCCGGTTGAACTGGCTCTCGCCGTAGTCGACGCCGCCGACGATCGCCCGGATGGCGCCGTCGAGGTCGGCCACCGCGGTCGCCGCCTGCTTGGCGTGGTAGTCGCGGCCGAACTGCTTGATCGCGTCCTCGATGGCGTTCTCGGCGGTCTGCTGCAGGCCGGGGTCGAGCGCGGTGCGGACCACGAAGGCCCGCTCGGTGACCGACCGGGGCAGCCTGTCGACCAGCTTGCGCATCTCGTCGAAGGCGAAGTCGAGATAGTAGTTGGGGGCGCTCTCGTCGCGCCGGTCGATGGTCTTGGCCGGGTTGCGGCGGGCGCCGAACACTTGGCCTTCGGTCATGAAGCCGGCATCGACCAGGTTGTCGAGCACCACGTTGGCGCGGGCGCGGGCCGCCGGCAGGTTGATGTGGGGCGCGAACTTGGTCGGCGCCTTGAACAGGCCGGCCAGCATGGCCGCCTCGGGCAGGCTGACGTCGCGGGCCGACTTGCCGAAATAGTACTGCGCTGCCGCGTCCACCCCGTAGGTGCCGCCGCCCATATAGGCGCGGTCGAGGTAGAGCTTGAGGATCTCGTTCTTGGTCAGGCGCGACTCCAGCCACATGGCCAGGAACGCCTCCTTGACCTTGCGCTCGATGGTGCGCTCGTTCGACAGGAACAGGTTCTTGGCGAGCTGCTGGGAGAGCGACGAGCCGCCCTGCACGACGCCGCCGGCCCGCGCATTGGTGACGACCGCCCGCATGGTGCCGGGGATGTCGATGCCGAAATGCTCGTAGAAGCGCCGGTCCTCGGTGGCGAGCACGGCCTTGATCAGGTGGTCCGGGAAATCCTCGAGCGGTACCGAGTCGTTGTGCTTGATGCCGCGCGAGCCGACCTCGTTGCCGTAGCGATCGAGGAAGACCACGGCGAGCTCGGATTTCTTCAGCCAGTCCTCGTCCGAGGTCTCCTGGAAGGCGGGGACCGCCAGCGCCAGCATCAGCATCAGGCCGACGAAGCCCAGCGTCAGCGCCTCCGAGGCCGGCTCGACCAGCAGCCAGCGCCGCCAGCCGCCGACATGGAAGCGGTCCATGAACACGACGAAGCGCTCGAATACCTCGCGGCTCGCCCGGAATCCCTTGAAGATTCCGAAGTCCAGCCGCGAATCGAGGTCGAGCATGAAGCGTCGGAAGCGCTCCGCGATGGACACGCGGCGGTGGCGGTCGGGGTTGTCCTCGTCCAAAGCCAGATCCCTCTCGCCCAGATCCTCGTCAGCGAACGCCTCGACGGCCGCACACGTGGCCGCGGTGCCGGACCTCGCCACTCGTCCGGACGCCGCCACCCGGTCCGGGACCGGGCCTCCTGGTCGGGACCCGCCGCCCGAGAGCTACGGCCGGCCCGGCGGTGCGGATTCCGGCCATACGCCACCGCGCCGAACAGAGCGGACCCTTCAGCACCGCGTCCGGTTTATCCGAGGAAACCGGCCCGGCCAATGGCGCACCGGTCACAAAGCGAAGTAATTATGGGGGGAGTATGGCCGGGCAGGGCGCTTGCATTCCCTCTCCCGGCTTGCGGGCGAGGGAATGCACACATCGCTTGCCAGGCCTGAGAGCGTCATGCGCGGGCTTGACCCGCGCATCCCTCGAGTTTCGCAAAAAACGCTTTGTTCGCAGGATGATGGATCGCCGGGTCAAGCCCGGCGATGACGACCGTGCGTCAGGCGCACTCTTTGCCGTACCACCAGATGCTCTCGACTAAACGAGATCCATGCATCCCGCAGCGCCCGCGGCGAGAGGTGAAAGGCGGCTCCGAGGATCGGTCTCCCCGCCTCAATACATCGTCCGTACCGGGCCGCCGTAGAGCATCCATTTCCGCGGGTCGTAGCCCTTCGGAAATTGGCAGCGGAACGCGACATAGTCGCCGTACCAGCGATGCACGCTCGTGATCCGGGCGGCCTTGTTGTACCGGGCGCAGTGGGTCGCGGCGATGTCGCGGTAAATGTGGGCGATTTCCGGCGACCAGGCGATGATGCCGCCGGTGTCGTTGCCCTCGAACGGGCGGGTGTCGATGACGCCGGCCGCTGCCGGCGCCGCCACGAACGGCAGCACCAGCAGGGCGGCGAGCAGGCCTTTGCGCATCGCTGACCTCGGGGTCGCGCGGCGGCGCCGCGCCTCGTGGAATCCGCCGGCACGATCCCACGCCGGCAGGGCCCGCGGCAACCGCCCAGGGGCGGATTCCGCCACTCTGTCGCCCACCGGCAACAGAAGCGCTGCTGGCGCGGCGGCTGAACGGTCCTCCCAAAATCGTGATCGGTGTGGCGCCCTTGTGAGGCAACTTTTTAGCGTTTTGCCGGTTTTCTAGCGCACGTCGGCCGAACCGTCTTCGGGCCCGCGCCGACCAACACGACAAAAGCCGTGCCTTCAACGTGTCGCTGGGAGCGATGTCATGAGTGTCCAAACGCTGCTGCGGCGGTTTGCCGTGCTGGCCGGTTTTCTTGTCGCGGCGGCTGCCGCGACCGTCGGCGGGCCCGCCGGGGCGCGTGAGAGCGACGCCTCCCCGAAGGCGTTCCTGTCCGGCATCTATCAATCCTATGTGGGCAATTCGACCCAGCGCGCGAAAGGCGTGGCGCTCGACTCGCCCGAGGCCGTGAAGCGCTACTTCTCGCATGGCCTCGCCTCGGTGATCCTCGAGGACGGTGTCGATGTCCGCCAGGCCGGCGCCGCCCTGGTGCTCGGCAGCGACCCCTTCGTCGGCCGCGAGAGCTGGGACATCGCCGACCTGTCGATCGACGTGAAGGACGCCGGGCCCGCCAAGGCGGTCGGCATCGTCAAGTTCTCGAATTTCGGCCAGCCCGAGACCGTGACGGTCGAGCTCCTCAAGGTCGGCGAGGCGTGGCGGGTGTCCGAGATCAAGTGGGGTCCGTTGACGCTGCGCGGCCTCTACAAGACCAAGTGGCAGGCCGCGGCCAAGGCGCAGGCCTCGCTCGAGCAGCCCCAGGTGAAGTGACGGCGTTGAGGCGACAGCCGACGCGCCGTTCCCGTCCCGTCCACGCCGCCCCGTGTCGTCAGCACCGGGGCGGTCTGCGTCTTGTCGGCAGGGCCGCGGCGCTCGGTCCGCTGGCTGCCCCCCTCACGCGTTCCCCCACGTGCACAACCGAGGCTTTGCGGCCGGTTCCGTTTCGCCGCAGGCGCGGCTGTCGGGCCGCTGCCGCCGGCCTATACTGACGTGACGGCCGCCGCCGGCCCGTCATGACCTTTTGGAGACGTCGTCCATGGACATTCAACCGTGCGGAAGCGTGCCGTCGAAGCGGGCTCCGGCCTCCTGGTTCACCGGGACGGTGTGGCAGGATCCGGTGGTCGAGGCGCCGGCGCCCGCCCGCATCCGCTCCGCCTGGGTGCGCTTCGAGCCTTCCGCCCGCACCGCCTGGCACACCCATCCGCTCGGCCAGACCCTGGTGATCGTCTCCGGCATCGGGCGGGTGCAGACCTGGGGCGGGCCGATCCGCGCCGTGCGGGCCGGCGACGTGGTGTGGATCCCGCCGGGCGAGAAGCACTGGCACGGTGCCGCGCCCGATGTGGCGATGGAGCATCTCGCCATGCACGAGGCGGGACCCGACGGCAAGCATGTCGACTGGATGGAGCATGTGACCGACGCGGACTACGGGGCTCCGCTCGGTGCCTGAGCGGCTCGCGCGAGCGCCGCGCCCGCGGCGCTCCGTTGTTGCCGCTGCTGTCTGCCCCGCCCACCAAGAAGGCTACCCACAGGGAGGACTGACATGATCCGTACGAGGTGTCTCGCCGCGACCGCGGCGTCGTTCGCATGCGCGGCCGTCATCGGCTTGGCCAGCGTCGGCCCGGCGGCGGCCCAGCAGGCCGGCATGACGTTCTTCGTCACCAGCCAGGGGCCCGGCAAGGGCGCCGATCTCGGCGGCCTCACGGGGGCCGACGCGCACTGCCAGGCGCTCGCCCAGGCCACCGGCGCCGGCGCCAAGACCTGGCGGGCCTATCTCTCGACCCAGGCCGAAGGGAGCACGCCCGCCGTCAACGCCCGCGACCGTATCGGCCGTGGGCCGTGGCAGAACGCCAAGGGCGTGGTGATCGCCAAGGACGTCGAGGATCTGCACGGCACCAACAATCTCACCAAGCAGACGGCGCTGAGCGAGAAGGGCGACGTGATCAACGGCCGCGGCGACACCCCGAACCGCCACGACGTCCTCACCGGCTCGCAGCCGGACGGACGCGCCTTCCCGCCCGGCGAGGACCGCACCTGCCGGAACTGGACGAGCGGTACGCAAGGGGCCGCCATGGTGGGCCATTCGGACCGCACCGGCCTCGACGAATTGCCGCCGGCGAAGTCGTGGAACTCCTCGCATCCCTCGCGCGGTCCCGGCGGCGGCTGCACCCAGGCCGACCTCAAGTCGACGGGCGGCGACGGGCTTTTGTACTGCTTCGCGACGAACTGAGGCAGGGAGAATTGGATCACGTCGTTCCGGGGCGGCGCGCAAGCGCCGAGCCCGGAACCCATATCCCCTGTGGTCGCCGTCATTTATTCAGGGCGTATGGATTCCGGGCTCGCGGGCCTTCGGCCCGCGCCCCGGAATGACTGGGCTGTGCACGGCCGGTCACGCAAAGCGGGGCCGTCCCTTCGGCATGCGGGCCATCCGCAGCCTCCTCTCCCCGGAACCCTGTAATCGTTCTATAAGCGGCGGTCCCCCGCGGAACGAGCCAGGACCCATGCCATGAACGCGCCCGCCGAAATTCTTCCGCCCTTCAAGCACACCTCGCTGTTCCCGACCGGGAAAGACGCCACGCCCTACCGCAAGATCACGGGCGAGGGCGTGCGGGTGGAGAAAGCCTTCGGACGCGAGTTCCTGGTGGTCGAGCCGAGCGCCCTGAAGGCGCTGGCCGAGGCCGCCTATGGCGACATCAGCCATCTGCTGCGGCCGGCCCATCTCAAGCAGCTCCGCGCCATCCTGGACGACCCCGAGGCGTCGGCAAACGACAAGTTCGTCGCCTTCGATTTTCTGAAGAACGCCAACATCGCGGCCGGCGGCGTGCTGCCGATGTGCCAGGACACCGGCACGGTGATCATCAGCGCCAAGAAGGGCCGGCGCGTGTGGACCGAGGGCGACGACGAGGCGGCGCTCGCCGAGGGGGCGCGCGACGCCTACCTCAAGAAGAACCTGCGCTACTCACAGCTCGCGCCGATCTCGATGTTCGAGGAGAGGAACACCCGGAACAACCTGCCGGCCCAGATCGAGATCGCGGCCGACACCCACGGCGACGAGCTCGCCTACAAGTTCCTGTTCATCGCCAAGGGCGGCGGCTCGGCCAACAAGTCGTACCTGTACCAAGGCACGCCGTCGATCCTCACCCACGACCGCATGGTCGCCTTCCTCAAGGACAAGATTCTGTCGCTCGGCACTGCGGCGTGCCCGCCTTATCACCTGGCGATCGTCATCGGCGGCACCTCGGCCGAGCTGACCATGAAGACGGTCAAGCTCGCGTCGGTCAAATATCTGGACGGGTTGCCGACCGAAGGCTCCGAGGACGGCCACGCGTTTCGCGACCTCAACATGGAGGCCGAGATTCTGAAGCTGACCCAGGACCTCGGCGTCGGCGCGCAGTTCGGCGGAAAGTACTTCTGCCACGACGTGCGGGTGATCCGGCTGCCGCGCCACGGCGCCTCGCTGCCGATCGGCATCGGCGTGTCGTGCTCGGCCGACCGGCAGGCGGTCGGCAAGATCACGCCCGACGGCGTGTTCCTGGAGGAGCTCGAGCACAACCCGGCCCAGTACCTGCCGGAGATCGACCTGCACAAGCTCGGTGGCAAGGTCGTCCATATCGACCTGAAGAAGCCCATGGCGGAGATCCTCGCCGAGCTGACCAAGCATCCGATCAGGACGCTGTGCAAGCTCTCCGGGCCGATGATCGTCGCCCGCGACCTCGCGCACGCCAAGCTGCGCGAGCGGCTCGAAAGCGGGCAGGGGCTGCCCGACTACGTCAAGAACCACCCGATCTATTACGCCGGCCCGGCCAAGACGCCGGAGGGCTACGCCTCGGGTGCCTTCGGCCCGACGACGGCCGGCCGCATGGACTCGTTCGTCGCCGACTTCCAGGCGGTCGGCGGCTCGCTGGTGACGGTCGCCAAGGGCAACCGCTCGCCGGTGGTGCGTGAGGCCTGCCAGAAATACGGCGGCTTCTACCTCGCCTCGATCGGCGGCGCCGCCGCGAACCTCGCCGAGTACTGCATCAAGAAGGTCGAGGTCTTGGAATATCCCGAGCTCGGCATGGAGGCGATCTGGCGCATCGAGGTCGAGGATTTCCCCGCCTTCATCGTCGTCGACGACAAGGGCAACGACTTCTTCAAGGAGCTGAATTTGGGGTAGGGGGGCTGCCCTTGACTGACTACGCCAATGGCGTACATATCCGATGACCACGCCGCTGCATGTCGTCGCCGAGATGCCGCAGTTCATCCGGGATGCGGACGCGGTCGGGTTGTCCGATGATGAGCGCCGGGCGATCGTCGACGTGATCGCCGCGAACCCCTTGCTGGGCGACGAGATCCGTGGGTCTGGCGGAGTTCGCAAGGTCCGATTTGCCGGGCGCGGCAAGGGAAAGAGTGGTGGCTATCGCGTAGTCACCACCTATTTCCGGTCGGACGCGCCGGTCTACTTGGTTGCGCTGCTGAGCAAGGGCGAGAGGGCGAACTTCACGGCGGCGGAGATCGCCGCCTTCAAGCAATGGACGTCGCAAATCGCGCGGTCGTGGCGTCGGAGGCGAACATGAGCAGGGCAGCGGATCGGATCGTGCGCGGGCTCCGCGAAGCGGCGGCGCATGCGCGCGGCGAAGACGTGCCTGGTATCAGGATCAACGTCCCGAACGCGATCGACGTGCACGCCATCCGCCGCAAGACCGGCCTCACGCAGGAAGCGTTCTCGTCACGCATCGGTGTTTCCACCGGGACGCTGCGAAACTGGGAGCAAGGCCGGCGGATGCCGGAAGGGCCGGCGCGTGTGTTGCTCGCGCTGCTGGCGCGAAATCCTCACATCGTCGAGGACATGCTGGCGGACTGATCTCGTCCCGCTTCACCGCTTCACCGCCTCACCGCCTCACCCTGTACTCCGTCGGAAAGCCGTTCTCGGCGCCGTCGTACAGGATCAGCAGGCGCAGCGGCTTGCCGGCCGCGTCGTGCAGCACCAGCACGGTCTCGGCCTTGGCGCCGGCGGGCAGGTTTTGCGGCGGCAGCAGGAGCCCGAGCGGCGTGAGGGTGCCGGTCTTGTCGGCCCAGTGCCAGAGGGCCGGCGTCACGGCCTGGTCGTTGACCGGGCCGGTGAGCAGGACGAGCCCGTCCTGTACGGCGGCGAGATCCCGGATGCCGGTCGTCGGCCCGAGCGGCAGCCGCGCCAGCTTCGGGTGCAGCGGCTTGTCGGGCGTGAATGCCGCGTCCGCGTCGACGCTGAGGATGAACGCCTGCCCGTCCACCGACGGCCCGCGGAATCCGAGATGCATGCGGCCGTCCTTGACCGCCAGCCCCTCGATGTTGACGCCGTTCTGGTCGAGCGGCTTGTCGAAGTACGGGCCGACGCCGTCGGCCTCGCGCATCGCCTCGCTCAGCCGGGTCGAGGCCGCCACCCCGACCACGTCGTCCTCCGACACGGCGAAGGAGGGCCGGCCGCGCTTGTCGGTCGGAAAGCGCAGCACGACGAAGCGCGCCGAGCCCTCTGCGTCGCCGAAGCGGGTGCGGCCATGCGAGCCGATCACGTAGAAGAAGCCGTCCGCGAAGGCGGCGCCTTCGGCGTCCGGGTCGCCCTTCACGTCCTTGGCGGTGAGGCGGATCAGCGCGCCGGGCCGCAGCGTCTTTTTTTCGATCGAGAAGAACTGCGCGTATTTCTTCTCGTCGTTGACGATCAGGCAGGAGGCGAAACGCGGCTTGGCCGGGGCGCAGGCGGCTCCCGAAAGGTTCATGCGGGCGCGGGTGCGCGGCGCCTCGTCCTTTGCCTTCTTGGCGAAATCGCCGTCGACCGACCAGGTCTGCCCCGGCGCGAGCGCCGGCGTCTCGGCTGCCGCCGCGGCGGCGAGCAGGGCGAGCGGCAGGACGACCAGGGCGGCCCATCGGCGCCGCAGCGGCGTTCGGCGCGACGGCGGGCTTTGCCACGGCAGGGTGATCGGCATGAAAAGTCCCTCTTGGTCGATCGCCTGACCTACCGCCGTGGCCACCCTGAACGCAACTTGAGATCGCCGCCCGTAAACCCGCACCGAAGTCGGCGCTAGGGATGGCCTAACAGGCAAAAAAACGCTTTGATGAGAAAAAGCGCCGCCGGCAGGCCCGGCGGGCCGGTGCCGTCGGCCGGGGATCGGCACCGCAGGCGGCGGCGCGTCCGTGCACCGAAGGACGTTCCATGCCGACCTTTCCGTTCGTCTCGCGCCGCCGTCTCGTCTGCGGGATGATCCCGCTCGCGGCTCTGCTGCTCGTCTCCGGCCTGCGCGCCGAGGACGCCTATCCGAACCGCCCCGTCACCCTGATCGTGCCGTTCGCCCCGGGCGGCTCGACCGACGTGATCGCCAGGGTGGTCGCCGAGGGCCTGCGCCAGGAGCTCGGCCAGCCCGTGCTGGTCGACAACCGCGGCGGCGCCGGCGGCACCATCGGCACCGCGGCCATCGTCAAGGCGACGCCCGACGGCTACGCGATCGGCATGGGCACGGCCTCGACGCTCGCCATCAACCCGGCCGCCTACAAGAACCTCGGCTACGACGTGCTCACCGGCCTTCTGCCGGTGTCCAACATCGCCGCTGTCCCCAACATCATGTCGATCAACGCGGCCGTGCCGGCGAACGACATGGCGGCCTTCATCAGGCTGGCGCGCTCGCAGCCCGGCAAACTCTCCTACGCGTCGGCCGGCATCGGCTCGGTCAGCCATCTGATGGGCGAGCAGTTCAAGGCGGCGACCGATGCCGACATCGTCCACGTGCCTTATCGCGGCATCGGCCCGGCGCTGAACGACGCGGTGGCCGGCCAGGTGCAGGTGCTGTTCGACAATCTGCCGTCGACGCTGCCGATGGTCGAGGCCGGCAAGCTGCGGGCGCTCGCCGTGTCGGGGCCGCAGCGCGTGGCGGCGCTGCCCGACGTGCCGACCTTCGCCGAGCTCGGCATGGACGAGCTGAACTGGATGGCGTTCTTCGGCCTCGTCGTGCCGGACAAGACGCCGGCTGCCGTGGTCGAGCGGCTCCATGCCGCGACCGTCAAGGCGCTCCGCCACGAGGACGTGCGCAGCCGACTGATCGCCCAGCAGGCCGTCATCGTCGGCAACACGCCGCAGGAGTTCGGCGCCGAGATCAAGCGCGATCTCGACCGCATGCGCCGCGCCGTCGCCGCCGCCAAGATCGAGCTGAACTGAGCGGGCGGGCTCAATTTTCGTCCATCCCGATGGTCGGTTCGCACGTCACCGGAAAGTTCACCGAGTTGGCGATGAAGCAGAGGCGGTGGGCCTCCTCGTGCAGCGCGCGGGCCCGGGCAGCGTCGCTCGTCGCCGTGATGGTGACGAGCGGGCGCAGCCGCACGCCGGTGAAGAACCCGCCGCGCGAAGAATCCTCCACCATGCTGCCTTCGGCGTCGTCGTCGTAGGCCGTGACGACGATGCCGGCCTCGGCGCACAGATGCAGGTACCAGAGCTTGTGGCAGGCGCTGAGCGAGGCGACCAGCAGGTCTTCCGGATTCCAGCGCGCCGCGTCGCCGCGAAACGCCGGGTCGGACGAGCCGGCGATCTCCGGCTTGTCGCCGGCGCGCATCACGAAGGATCTGTCGTAACCTTTGTAGCCGGCGGTGCCGCGGCCGGTGTTCCCGGTCCAGGTGACGTGAACGACATAAGTGTGGGTCTTCGTGCTCGTCATTCCGGCCTCCTCGGCTGCGGCATGTCTGGGGTCCGCGCGTCCATTCATTCGAAAACACGATACGTGCTCTCGGTCGCGCCGTCGCATCATGAGACAGTGAGACAGCTCGCCGAGCAGCGAAAGCCGGTCTTGTCGCGGCACGACATTGTTTCGACTTTTCGATCGATGATGTGCCCGTCATGTCGCACGATCTCGTCGGTCCCGCGTTTTGTCCGCGTTGACGGCGCAATGGGCGACTCCTAGCCTTTGGTCGAGATCCTCTCCGCCACTGCCGAATGCCTGAATGTCGACCGCGCGGCTCGCATGCCCGCGTGCGGCTGCGTCGCCGCATGATCGACGACTGCCTTCGGTCGCGGCGCGACCAACGACGTCATGGAGCCGGACGACATGTCGATCACTCGCCGAAGCTTCGTCGCCCTCGCGGCGACCGCACTCGCCACGCGTCCTGGTCTCGCGGCTGATTGGCCCGCCGGCCGGGCCATCACGGTCATCGTGCCCTATGCGGCGGGTGGCGGCGTCGACCAGATGGTCCGGGTCGTGCTGCCATATGTGCAGCGCCATCTGCCCGGCTCGAGCTTCGTGGTCGAGAACAAGCCCGGCGCCGCCGGACAGATCGGCGCGGACTACACGTTCAATGCAAGGCCGGACGGCTATACGCTCGGTGCCGCGACGTCGCCGACCCTGACGACCGTGGCGCTCGACCGCCCGGTGCGCTACCGCGTCGCCGACTTCGTCTACATCGCCAATGTGGTCGATGACCCCTGCGCCCTGTGGGTGGCGAAGGCGTCGCCCGTTGGCGACGCCGCCGATCTGTTCGAGCGCGCCACCAAGGCGCCCCGCACCATCAGCGTCGGCACCGCCGGCGTCGGCTCCGACGATCACGTGCTGCAGCTCGAGATCGAGCAGGCCAAGCCCGGACTGGAGTTCAACCACATTCCGTTCTCGGGCGGCGCCCCGGTCATCACGGCGCTGCTCGGCGGGCATCTCGACGTCGGCTCGGTCAACATCAGCGAGGCGATCGCGCATCACCGCGAGGGAACGCTGCGCTGTCTCGTCCAGGGCGGCGCCAAGCGCGATCCGGCGCTGCCGGACGTTCCGACCCTGAGAGAGGTCGGCATCGACGTGGTGGCGGGGGCGCAACGCGGCATTGTCGCGCCGCCCGGCCTTCCGAAGCCGATCGAGGACGCGCTGACGGCTGCCTTCGCCGCGGCCATCGCGGATCCGGCCTTCCTGGCCGACGCCCAGAAGGTTCAGCTTCCGGTCAGCGGCACCGTCGGCGACGCCTATCGCCGGTCGATGCTGGAGATCGACACGCGCCTGAAAGAGATGTGGGCCCGCAAGCCGTGGCGGGACCGGTAAGGGCGAACCCGACAAACGGATCCCGGGGAAGGCCGGCCGCCGGACAGGACGAGCATCGCGCCGTCGTGTAGGAAGGCGCGGGACGAAACGTCCGCGGCGGGCGCCCGAAGGATCTCGAACGGGTGATGAGGGACGACAGCGACTGGACCCGTCTGATGCGGCTGGCCATCGCGGGCGACGCGACGGCCTATGATCGCTGCCTGCGCGGGATGGCCGTCGTCCTGCGCAGCGGCGTGCGCCGCGCGCTGGCACGGGCCGGGCTCGGCGCCGCCGAGGCCGAGGACGTCGTCCAGGAGATTCTCCTCGCCGTCCACCTCAAGCGGCACACCTGGGACTCGGGCCGCCCGATCGGTCCGTGGCTGCAGGCGATCGCCCGCCACAAGACCATCGACGCCATCCGGCGCCGCGGCGGCCGCGGCGGCGTGCCGCTCGACGATATCGTCGACAGCCTGCCGGCACCTGCCGACGAGCCGGCTATCCGCGAGACCGAGCTCGCCCGCGCGCTCGATCGGCTGCCGCCCGGCGAACGCGCCGCCGTCACGGCGATCGCGGTGGACGGGGCGAGCTTCACCGAGGCCGCCGCCAAGCTCGGGACCAGCGAGGGGGCGCTGCGGGTGGCGCTGCATCGCGGCCTCGCCCGGCTGAGCCGCACGGCGCAGGATCGGACCTGATCGGCCGGGGACGAGGCGTCCGCGTCGACACGCCGGGCGGTACCGCTTTCGGCCGCCCGGCTCTTTGCCGGCCTCGACCCAGCGCCCCCGCCACGCTCCGGCCCGTCCGCCGATCGGCTCCTGCCGGACCGGGCGAAATCGGCCCGGCCCATCCCGCTCGGAACGTCCACGCGGAATCCTGAATCGTCATATTCGGATCAAGTCCAACCAAGTACTTACGCGTATTTTGACAATCAATTTACTGAACGCTCATGTTTCAAACCGTATCCTGCGCGTCCCACGGAGCCACAAGGGTTCGCACAGCCGCCCACCGCAGACCTCGGAAGGATCAGCATGTCGACCGCTTCGTTTGTGGCCGCGCCGCTCGGTGCGGCGGGTTCGGTTCCTTCCGCGGCGAGCCACCCGGCGACGAGCCGGCTGCGGTCGATCTCGACGCGCCTCGTCCTGGCGATCGCCGGCACCGGTGTCGCAGCGGCGCTGTTTCTCGGGGCCTTCTCGCTGATGCAGCAGGATCAGGCCAGCACCGAGTCGATGCGCCAGCAACTCGATCTCCAGTTCGGCAGCATCGTGTCCGCGCTCGAATACGAGGGCCGTACCGCCCAGGCGGTCGCCCGCGCGCTGGCAAACACGCCCGGCATCGCCGACGCGATGGAGCGCGAGGACCGCGACACCCTGCTGCGCCTCGGCAAGCCCATCTATGACAGCCTCCGGCCCGAGGGCCTGGTGTTCTTCAACTTCAACAAGCCGCCCGCCACCCTGGTGCTGCGCGTGCACGACCCCAAGACCTTCGGCGACGACGTCTCGGATCGCCGCAAGTCGCTGGTGAAGGCCAATACCGACCACGTGGCGATCGCGGGCGTCGAGGCGGCGCGCAACGGGCTCGGCCTTGCCGTCTTCGCGATGGTGCCGATCGTCAAGGACGGCCGGCACCTCGGCGTCACCGATGTCGGCAGCACCCTGACCCAGACCTTCGCCGACCGCATCAAGAAGCGGCTCGGCATCGACATCGCCATCCACCAGTTCGAAGGCAATGCGTTGAGCACGCTGTCGGCAACCTTCCCGGAGAAGACCACCGCGACGGCGGCGGAGCTTCGGGACGCGTTCGCCGGCGCCGTCATCGAGCGCCGGACCACACTCGGTGGTCGCTCCGTCGGGGTCCGCATCGGCCAGATCCGGAACTTCGCCGGCGAGCCGGTCGCAGCCGTCGAGCTGGTCAAGGACATGAGCGCGTTCGACGCGATCGCGCAGGCGGCCCGCCAGCGTATCGTGCTAGGCATCCTGGCCATCCTTGGCGCCTCGGTGGTGCTGGGCCTATTCGTCGCCCGCAGCCTGTCGCGCCCGATCGTCCAGCTCACCGGCGTGATGAACCGTCTCGCCGAGGGGGCAACCGACACGGTCGTGGTAGGCGCCGCCCGCAAGGACGAGCTTGGCCGCATGGCCGCGGCCGTGCAGGTCTTCAAGGACAACATGATCGATGCCGAGCGCCTGCGCGCCTCCCAGGAGGACCAGAAGCGCCAGGCCGAGGCGGAGCGCCGCGACGCCATCCTGGCGCTCGCCGACAAGTTCGAGAGCTCGGTCGGCCGGATCGTCGGCGGCGTCGCGCACCAGGCGGACGAGCTGCAGTCGACCGCGCGCGCCATGGCGGCGACCTCGGAGGAGACGGCGCACCAGTCGGCCACCGTCGCGACCGCGGCCGACGCGGCTTCGCACAATGTAGGTGCGGTGGCGACCGCGACCGAGGAGCTGTCGGCCTCTGTCGCCGAGATCTCGCGCCAGGTCGGCCAGTCGACCCGGATGATCGGCGATGCCGTCGCCCAGGCGAACGCCACCGACCAGCAGGTGCGCGGTCTCGCCGAGGCGGCGCAGAAGATCGGCGAGGTGGTCGGGCTGATCAACCAGATCGCCGGCCAGACCAACCTCTTGGCGCTCAATGCCACCATCGAGGCGGCGCGGGCCGGCGAGGCCGGTAGGGGCTTCGTCGTGGTGGCCCAGGAGGTCAAGGCGCTCGCCGCGCAGACCGGCAAGGCGACCGGGGAGATCGCCGCGCAGGTCGCCGCCATCCAGCAGGCGACCCAGGCCTCCGTGCTGGCCATCCAGGGCATCACGGCGCGCATCGTCCAGGTCAGCGAGACGGCGACCACCACGGCCGCGGCGGTCGAGGAGCAGGGCGCCGCCACCCGAGAGATCGCCCGCAACGTCAACGAGGTCGCCGACGGCACGGCCGCGGTCTCGGCCAACATCGCCGGCGTCGATGCGGCGGCGCGGCAGGCCGGCGAAACGGCCAGCCAGGTGCTCGCCTCGGCGACCCTGCTCGGCCGCGACAGCGACGCACTGCGCGCCCAGGTCGACCAGTTCCTGAGCGAGGTCCGCGCGGCCTGACGGGCAGCCGGCGAAGCCTCGTCTTGGCGCCCATCGGGCCAAGCCAGGCCACGACGGGAGGGGAGTCGGACCGAACCAAGGCTGGTGTTAGTGAGCCGTTAACCATGTCGCTCCACGCTGTGTCCGGAAGGCACGGCGGTGATGAGGAACGCCATGGGCCCGTCGATCTCGGGATCTCGTCCGGCCGGTCTGGTCGTTGCGGCGGCGCTGGCGGCCGGGCTGGCGCTCGCCGGCTGCACGGCGGTCGCAGGACCGCAAGCATCGGACGTCTCGGCTGCGGCCCGATCCACCAATACGGCGACGGCCACGCGGCGCGCCGCGACGGCGGCGGCCGCCGAGACGGCGGCGCCACGCCGCATGATAACCATCGGCGCCGGCTGGTGAGGCCGGGACACGACGTTCACGCCATTTGGTTTCGCTTCGTTGCGGACGGGTTTTGGGCCTGGAGAACCGGGCGCCCCGGCGGTAGGCTGCGGTCGCCCGCCGGAGTCGCGCCACAGTCTGCCGGCACAAGGATCGCCATGTTCCGTCTCTCGCTGATCACCGCCGTCGCTGTCGCCGTCGCTGTTGACGTCCTGGCGGCCACGCCGGCTCCGGCCGCTCCTGCCACGGGCAAGGACCGGGTCGAGACCAAGCGTTCGGCCGTGACGATCCGGCCGCGCACCCGTGGCTATGGCTTCCTGCCCGGCTACGAGCCGCCCGACCGGCCGAGCCCCTACGCCTCCCGCTACGATTCGTGGATCGCCCGGCCCTACGGCCCGGGTCGCCGCTATCTCACGCCCGGTGGCTGGCAGTGGGTCTATGGCTGGGGCGGCGCGCGCTTCTACCAGGGCCGCTGGAATGGCGGCGGCTTCGGCCCGTGCTGGACCGACACGCCGATCGGCCCGGTGTGGAACTGCGGGCGCTGATCAAGCCGATGCGGCCGTGACCGTGCGGGCGGTTCGCGCCGCCTATTTCGCCGGCTCCTTGGCGGGCTCCTTGTCCGGTTCCTTCGCCGGCTCCTTGCTGCGCAGGCAGGCGGTTTCGCGCGGCGTGCAGGCCGGGCCCGGATTGGCGCAGACCGGCTTGCCGTCCTGGCCGGCTTGGCAGGTGATGCAGCCGTCGCCCCAGGCGAGGCAGGCCGGGTTCTTGTCCCCGAATCCCTGAACCGACAGCCGCTCGGCCTCCAGCTCGGCCGGCGTCGGAGCCGGGGCCTCGGTGGCGCCTTCGGCCGGCCCAGCCGTCGCCTTTCGCGACGGCGGGACGACCTGGTCGACATCGTCCGGGCCGGGCAGGTCGGCTGCCCAGCCGGGCGCCGGCGACCCGGCTGCAAGCAGCCCGGCGAGCAGGAGCAGGATCGTCGGTCGCGCGAGAAATCGGGTGAGACGCATGGGCGGCCCTGTCGGTCGATCGGGCCGCCGGCATAGCACGGCCGGCACCGGTTCGGCCAAACCGGATGTCACGCCGCCGAGGCCGTCCGGCTATTTCCCGAGGTTGACGGCGAAGCGCAGGTTGAGCGGCTGCAGCATCTCGGGCGGCGGCGCCTCGCCGATATTGCCACGCGTCAGGATCAGGCGCAGATCGCGGGTCGCCCCTGTGTCCGGGAGGTCCGGGAACGACACCCGCTCGACCGTGCCGTCCGGATTGATCCAGGCGCGCACCACCAAGCTCTCGGGCGGACCGTCCGAGGTTCCCGCATGGGCCTTCAGATAGGTCCGGAAGCGGTCGGCGATCGGCTCGTCCTCGCCGACCCAGGTCTCGAAACGGAACTTCACCAGCTTGGCGAACTGCGCCCAGTGCGCCGGCGCCTGGCTCGATTCGCGATAGGGCTGGTCCTGCGCGGTCGCGACAGGACTGGCCGCTACGGCGACCAGAGCTGCGGCGGCTAGGACCAGGCGCGGGAGATACATCGAGGAAAGGCGCATCGACGAGAGGCGCAGGGGGTGGCGCACGAGACGATATCCGTCAGGTTGGTCGGCCGACGCGACCGCACGGAACTCCGGCGAGGTCGGCGACGAAGGGGCATTCGTATGCCACGTCAGTTTTGCAGGCAGGTGACAAGTGCCGACAGCGAGGCGGCCCGATGCGCCCGTGAGCCGGAGGCGGCGATCTGCGGCCGGTCGTCCTGCTCGATGCGAACGCCGTTGGCGGACAGGAAGCTCTTGGCCTCGGCGGCGCCGACCGCCAGCACGCGGCCGCTCGACCCGCGCCGGCTGACGACGCCCTGCACCAGCCCGTGGCGGTCCAGCACCGGCGCGCCGCTGGTGCCGAAACCGGCCGACGACTCCATGGCGAGATGGCCGGGCGCGTTCTCGCCCGCCGTCCCGGTGACCCGGGCGTTGGCCAGCACGCCGCCGCCGATCTTCATCCCGGGCAGCGCCTCGTAGGACCCGGCGAACACCATGTCGTCGACGCGCGGCGTGGCGCTGCGGGGGAACACCGCCGACAGGCCGAGCGTGCGCGGCACCGCGATCAAGGCGAGGTCGAACCGATCGGAGAGCGCCAGAAGCCGCGCCCCGACCCGCCAGCGCTCCTTGGCGACGACGATGCGGGCGCAGCTCTCGACGGCATGGCGGGCCGTCAGCATGCGGCCCGACCCGTCGACGAAGAAGGCCGTCCCACTGACGGCCCGCGACGGGCCGGCCGCCGCCGCGGCCAGGGGGCGATCGCCGGCGGCGCCCGCAAAGCCTTGTCCCGCCATGCCGATGGCCACGGCGAGGTTCGCGACCAGAATGGCACGAAGGCGCGACATCGTCGTGCAGGCGGCGGATCGTATGAGGCGCATGGGCGGCCTTGTCGGTCGATCGGGCTGGCGGGATAGCACGGCCGCGGCTCGGCCGAAATCACCCCGCGTCGCCGCACTGCGCGTCAGCCCGCAAACGCCCGGAGGGCGAGCCACATGGCGCCGACGATCGACGACGTCCACAGCAGGACGACGACGACGCCGGCGGTCCGGCTGACCGGCAGATGCGCTGTGGCCGCCGCGGCGCGATGCTCGGCCATGATGTCGGGCGGGATCAGCCACACCACCAGGGCGATGCCCAGCGGCAGCAGGACCGCGTCGTCGAGATAGCCGAGCACCGGGACGAAATCCGGGATCAGGTCGATCGGCGAGAGTGCGTAGCCGGCGATCACGATGCCCAGCGCCTTGGCGATCCATGGCACGCGCGGATCGCGCGCGGCGAGCCACACGGCGCAGACGTCGCGCTTCACCGCGCGGGCCCAGTCTTTCAGCCGTGTTGTCGTCCGGTCGAGCATGATCGATCCGAGAGCGTTGTTCGTGCGACGGGACGCCGGTTCGCGCGCCGAGGCGACGACCTCAATAACACTTTGGTCGTGGTTGCGGGCAACGCCGGCCGTCCCTGGACGACGGCGCCCGCTGTGGTCCTTGCGAACGACGCCGCAACGGGGGCCGCGTCATGCCCTGTTCAGGGTGCAGCGCGAAAAGCGCCGGCCGCGCCGCGCCGGCCTTTCCGGCCCGGGCAATTGCGCCTATCGACAAGCGGCACCCCCGATTTTCCCCAAGGACTTCCATCATGTCGAAGCTGCTGACCGCCGGCGCCGTCGTCCTGTCGCTGATCGTGGGCCCGGCCCTCGCGCAGGAGCGCTTTCCGCCGGTGCCGCCGGACAAATACGACGATGCCCAGAAGAAGGCGGCCGAGGAGTTTCTGGCGGCCCGCAAGCGGCCGGTCTACGGCCCGTTCGCCCGGCTGATGCACAGTCCCGAGGTGATGACGGTGGCGCGCCAGATGGGCGACCATCTGCGCTTCAAGTCGGGCGTCGGCACCACGCTGAGCGAGCTCGTCATCCTGGTCACGGCGCGCGAATGGAGCCAGGACTACGAGTGGGACGTCCACGCGCCGATCGCGCTGAAGGAAGGGATCAAGGCCGAGATCGTCGAGGCGATCCGCGACGGCCGCCGCCCCGCCGGCATGAGCGACGACGAGGAGATCTGCTACGATTTCTCCATCGAGCTGCACCGCAACAAGCGGGTCTCCGACGCCACCTATGCGCGCGCCGAAAAGCGCTTCGGCAAGAAGGGCGTCGTCGATCTGATCGGCATCAACGGCTACTACTCGCTGCTCGCCATGGCGATGAACACCGACCGGATGCCGATCTCGCCCGAGGGCAAGAAGCTGCCGCGGTTCCCGGAGTGATGCCAACTCGGCTGCCTCGACCGTCATTCCGTGCGAGCGGACCGAGCCTCGAAGGATGGACGGGCACCCAAGGCGGCTGCCGTCGACTTGCCCATTTGATCATGTCGATCTCGGGCAAGCCCGAGATCGATGCCGTCGCCCTTCGAGAGCCGCGTGTTCACTTCGCGCCGCGCGGTCGGCCGCCTCAGAGTGACGGCGAGAATCAGCTCAGGGTGCCATTGGTATCCGGCGGGCGCCCCGATTGGCCCCGCGTCAAGGCTGGCGCCTTGCCCTGGCAGTGAATCCGCTCTGTGTCGTTTGCAGGGATTACCCGGTCCAACCCGGGACCCCGAGGGACTAAAGAGTCCTGGTCGGGCGGGTGCGGCGGAGACGGAGCCTGGACCAATAGCGCTGTGTGGCCGAACGACTGGGGGTGCGCGCGGCCCCGAAACGAACCCGGCACTCTGCCAAGATATTCTCGGAGGTCGCCTGCCCGAGCCGGTCGGCGATGAAAATTGCCACCTCGGGATCGCGTTCGATCCGTGACCGCGGGGGGGATTCGAAGCCCCTTTGACGGACCTTAAACTCGGCGAGCTGGCGCTTGCAGTCGAGCAAATCCGCGTAATCGGCGGCAGGGATCGTCACCAGTTCGACGCCTGAAAGGGTATGGATACTCGGTTGCGTCATCGTCCCTTACCTTCGAGGCCCGCGGCGGCTATAGTGCCGGTGCGGGGAAATTCCGGCTCTGCCGGGCCGCGGGAATGCCTGAGGGCAAACCAGGAGGGACGGCGGCCTCCCCCCGCGCTCTTCCATAGCCATGGTCACACCCGGTCGAACAGGGCACCGGTCGAGTCGCCGAGCCGCGCGAACTGCCGCGCCACTTCGCGGCCGACCGCTTGCGCGTCGCCGGCCCCGTTGACGTTGACCACCACCGTGACCGGCCCGCGGCTCGACTGCTTCCCGGGCGCCTTCGGCGCTCCGTCGCCGCCGCCCCCGCCACCACCACCACCGCCGCCGACCCCCGGGGCGTTGAACCGGGGCGAGATGGTCGGCGCGACCGTGACGTTGAGCGAGTTGAGTAGCGCCTTCATGCGCTCGACAAACGACTGCGTCGTCGCGATCGCCTTCTCCCCACCCGTCGAGATTGCCTTGTCGATCCCGTCCATCGCCGCCTTCGCCTTGGCGCCGGCCGTCTGGGAAACGGCATCGTCGAGCAACTGCACGGGGGGCAGCGATCCGCCCGCGGTCGCCGGCTTGTTTCCCCGAAGCGTGGGGTAGATGTCGAAATACCGGTCGCGCGCCTTGTCTCGCGCGACCGCCGCGCGTCCCGCCTCCAGATCCTTCTCGGTGATGACGGGCTTGACGCCCCCGAGGTTCTGCCGCTCCTGGATCAGATCGTTGAGCTTCGCCCGGAGCGCCTTGACCTCGGCATCCGTGCCGACGTCGGCCGCCCGCCGGTCCGCCTGAGCCTTGGCCCCGCTCTGGAACCGACCCGGAAACGAGGACAGCGGCGCAGCGCCGGCACCACGAATCGCCTGTTCACGCTGCCGCAGCTTTTCCCCGACCTCCCTGATGCGCGCGTCGAGCGACCCCTTGGCCTGGTTCGTCGAGAACTCATCGGCCGCAGCGCGTCGGCCCTCTGGCGTGCTGAGGCGGTCGAGCGCGTCGGCGGCAGCGTTCGCGCCATCCGTAATCTTCGCGAGCGCGGTGCTGGCACCAGCGCTGTCGGCGAGGCGGCCGGTGCTACGCCAGAAACCCGACCACGAATCGGACAGACGCTTGATTCCGGATTCCGTGTCGTTGATGACGGCAGGGAGGTCCTTGGCGATGGTGCCGGCCGAAGAGCGCTTGATCTCGGAACGTAGCGACTTGAACTCGTTCTCCAGGTTGACGAGTGCACTCACCGCTTGGCGCGAGTCGATCTCGCCGAAGAATTTCGGAAGCTGGGCCAGGTCGCCCTTGGTCGCCTTCTTCACCAGGTCGATCACCAGGTCGAAGAGCGGACGGCCGGCCTTGAGCCCCTTGCTCAAGGAGTCTTCGAGGTCGATACCGACCTTCTTGAAGTTCTTCTGCACCTCCGGCTGATACAGCTTCGCGAGGAGGTCGCGCACCCCGTTGAACGCCTGTTCAGACGTGCCGGTCTGCTTCCGGACGATCTGCAGCGCCGCCGCCAGGTCGGCGAGCTTGTCGATACCCTTCTGTCCGGCGTTTGACCACGACGCGGCCAGCATCGGCAGGTACTGCGCCGCATCCTTGAGTTCGAACTGACCTTTCTTGCCGGCGTAGGCGAGAACGTCGAAAGCACGTTCCAGCTCGCCGACCTTCACGGCGAGGTTCGTCGTCAATGCGCCGCCGGTTTTCGCGATGTCGTCGACCGCCGCGCCGCTCGCCTGCGCTGCCGCCAAAACGGAGCGCATCTGTGCCAGCGCCTGCGGCAGGCTGAGTCCTTGCGTCACCAGCGCCTCGACGCCCTTGACGGCTTCCGCCTGCGCAATGCCGAACTCGAACGAGAGATCGCGAACCTGTTTCTTGGCCGCGGCGAGCTGTTCCGCGGTCGCTTCTCCCGTGATGCCGATCCGCGTCATCTGCCGGTCGAAGGCGGCCATGTCGGTGTAGCCCTGAGCGAAGCGGCGGCCGAGCGCGTAGGCGCCATACGCCCGCGCGACCGTGCTTAGCGACCCGCCCATCAGCAGCGGCGCGCTGCGCCCCTCGGCGCCGATTGGTCGTGGACCGCCGACACCCGGTCCGCCCGCCCCGCGCTCGCGCACCCGCTGGGCCGCGGTCTTGACGCTGGCCATCGCGCGTTCCGCCAGCCGTGCCGCCGAGGCGACGCCCAGCAGATCGCGTTTGAGTTTGTCCGGGCCGCGCACCGCGCCGAGGCCGGTCGCCTCGCGCTTGACCTCTCCGAGGCCGCGGCCGGCGTTCCGGGACGCGGTCGAGACGTCGAGAAGGTCGCGCTTGAGCTTGTCGGCGCCGCGGGTGCCCTCGATCCCCTTCGCGGCCGTCTTGATGCCGGTCAGGTCGCGCGCCGCTTTCGCGGCCTCGCCGGAGAGCTGGTTGATCAGCTTGAGCCGCAGCGCGACGTCGAGCGTGCTCATCGATCGATGCTCTCTCCGGACACGGCGAGGACGGCATCGGCGTAGCAGATCGGATGCCCCGATGCGGCCTGTGCAATCTGATAGTCGTGCGCCGCGGCGGCCAGCGCGATCGGGTCCGGAGTCGCGGACATGCCCTTCCCGAACGCCGAGGCGAGCGCCGGCATGGACAGCGCGGGAGCGGCGACGAGCGCGATGGAATGAAGCCAGGTCGCCGCGCCCGCGTCGTCGTGCCGGAACGTCGGGCTGACGAAGCGGTGAGTGCGTGAAGCCAAGACGGAGAGCCCGGACGTCAGCCATTCGACGCGGGCGTACAGGCCGTCCAGACGCGCCTGCAGCTCCTTCACCCAACCGACCGCGTCGGCCCTCTCGCCGAGCAGAGTCTTGCGGGCGATCGCGTGATCGAGATCAACCGGAAGGTCGATGCCGTCCGCGGCGAAGCGGGAGACCAGCTTCTCGGGATCGAACTGATAAGATCGACCGTCGCGCGTCACCACGGCACCCCGCGGCGCGACCTTCACCCATGCGGGAGCGCCGCCCGCCGCCGCGACGTCCAGTGTCACGGCGCCGAGGGCGAAATTCTCATATCCGAGAGGAGAAGACATGCACTCTTCCAAATCGATGCTGAGTGTGACGAGTCCCGATGCCTTCTGTCGAATGCGGTAGACGGTGCGCTCCGTCAAACCGAGACGCTTGGCGATATTCGAGACCGACAGTCCGTCCTTCGAAAGTGCGAGGACAGCGCGCCGTCGTTCGAGATGCTCAGTCGCTCCGCGTGGAATATTGACGTATATGCCTGTCGTCGGCACGATTGCGTCGGCGATCTTTAGCGCAACCTCAATCCCCACCACCTCGACCAGCTTGGTTTGCGATCCAACTTTGGTTCGGAGCGAGTGCTCGCCGGGTAGGGTGATCCTCCGGCCGCCAAAGGCTTCCCGAATCTTCAGGGCAGCCTCTTCACCGACCGCTTCGGCAATCTCTCCGAGGATACCCGGAAAGCGGCGATCGTTCATCGCGGTCAGGCGCCGGCGACGATATTCTGAATGAAGTAGCCGACGTCCGGCGCGATGATCAGCTCCTTGGCGCGTTCTCCCACGCGTACGATGGTCGCACCCTGCAGACCGATGCTCGGGTCCTGGTAGTCGCCCGCGATCCGGTTGCCGAGGCGGGCCGTGTACCCGAACGTCACCGTCTTCTCGGTGGTTGGCGAGGTGGCGAGGTGCAGGAACGCGCAGTGCCGGCCCCACACGCGTTCGAGCGTCGGCTCCTGTCCCTTCTTGGCCGTGTTCAGCCAGCCTTCGCCGACGACCACGCTGCGCAGGCCGAACAGGGCCGCGAATTCCTCCGGCGTGATGCGCCCCTTGTTCGTCACCCCGCCGCGCACCGCGTTGACCAGGTGCGGGTGGCCGCGGACGATCCGCCACGCTTCGTCACCGAATACCGCCGTGTTGGGCTTGAACACCAGCGTGCCCGCCATCGCGGCGTCGAACACGCCGAACGGATCGGAGTTCACGTAATCCGAGAGCTGCGAGGTGCCGGAGAGCGTGATCCTGCGAGCCGGAGCATAGCTCTGGAGATTGAACACCAGCCGAGCGGTGCGAACCTCGTGGCCGAGGTCGACGATATCGGTGAGGCCTTGCGCGGCGTAAGCACGAGGATCGTAGTGTCCGCCCAACGCGCTGCGCTGCCGCGCCGCCGTATCGATATCCGACTGCGGGATGATGGTGTCGACGCCCCAGTCGTCGACCTCACCTGTCTCCTGCTTTGCCGAGAACTCGACCCGGTGCGGCTGCCCCTTGCGACCGATCCGGAGATCGTCGGGGACGTTGAAGCTCTCGTTCAGCGGATAGACGGTGTACTTGAATCGCTCTTCGGGAACGGGAGCGTAGGGCAGCACCCGCGCCGCGATCAGTGCGTAGTCGGGGTTTCGGTAGCCGATCGCGACGGCCGTAAGGATGGGATTGACTTCGAAGGGACGGTTGGGAGCCATCGTGATCTCGCTTGCGTGGAATGGAAAAGGCGGGCGCCGTGCCGGTCGGCACCCGCCTCGGTGCCGCGGTCCCGCGAGACGCGAGACTCCCGGGAGACGCGGCGGCGCTCTCGGCGCTCCACGATCCACTCTACGGAAGACTGACAGAGGGGGGCCGCTGACAGGTGTCAGCGGGTCTTCCCGGAAAGGGCGGAAGAGGGAAAGGTGCGGGGGGAGGTCGTCAACCCTCCCGGTTTGGGCAGCACCCATTCCAGACGCGGCGCCGAGGCGCCGTTTCCCCGCGTCCAGACCCTACGCCCGGGGACGGTTTCGGGCAAATGCCGGCCTCTGGGGGGTGGGGTTCCCCGTCATCGGGGTCTGCAGCGGCCCGCGGGGCGCCTCAGGTGCTTCAATTTGGCCTTCAAAAATTTCGGCGCTGGGGTGGTGGCTCTGACCAGGAAAACGCATCGGCGGGCTTCCTGGGGGCGGGGCGGAACCCCGGCCGGATTCCGCCCCGCGCGCTCCTCAGGCCCTTGCGGCCTTCGTGGTCTTGCGCCGGACCATCGCCTTCAGGCCGGTGATCGCCTTCGCGGCGACCTCCGGGGTGGCGAAGCGCAGCGCCGACGTGCCGAAGCTGCGCTCCATCCACTTGTCGAGGCCGGCATCGTCGTCGGCCCCTGTCCACTCCCGCCACAGGTCGCGGATCAGCTCGACTTGGCGCGGCGTCGCCATGCCGGGCCGCCGCCCGAAAGTCCGCTCCCGCCAATCGGAGCGAAACCCCCAGGAATTGGCGTACTCCATGATCTGGGCGAAACCCTTGTCGTCCAGATCCTTCGCGCTCTCCACCCCGCCGAGCTGGCGCAGCATCACCCGGTACATGTCCTCGTCCCACCCCTGCGTCTTCGCGAGATGCTTCTTGGCCATGTGGACGAGGGCGAGCTGTTCCCGGGTCATGCGGCGTCCGCCTTTTCGTGGACCGTCCACGGCGTCGGATTGCCCTGGGATGGAACAAGCTCCGGCGGGTGATCGGCTGGGATCAGCCTCGATACCAGAGCCCGGATTGCCTCCATCAGCTTGTCGATTGAGAGACCAGTCGTGTGGGGACGTTCGCCACGACGGTCCCCGGGGACAGTCCCGTCCACCCGATGGATCTGGATCAGCACGGATTTGCCGCGATCGCCCCAGCCCGCATTATCCGAGAACGCCGAGAAGTCGCCGCCCCACCGAAACAACGGCTCGCGCTCGCTCGGTACGCCGCTCATTGTTTCGTCTCCCCGGTCGCGACCGCGGCCGACAGGCGGCCGGCGAATTCCGCAAAGCCTTCCTCCACCTTGCCGGTGTAGACCTCCAGGAGGTTGACGAGGTTGATGAAGGCGACCTGCAGCTCCTCGGGTGCCGAAGGAAGACGGTCGGCGATCTCGCAGGCGAACGGCGCCGCCAGCTCGTTGAACTGGTGAGTTTGCTGCACGACCCTCGCGGCGTATTCGAGGGACACCGCCGCCACCGCCGCGTGCCGCTCCGGCGGGACAAGCGAGAAGTCGAAGGGATTTCCATTCTGATCAGGCATAGAAGGCCTCTTCCGATGTGAGACGAAACGCGGTGAGCTACAAAGAACGGGCGGCTCAATGCTTCGCGAGGGCCGGCCGGTGTTGGGGAAAAACCTCGACTGCGTCGCGAAGGTGGGCCAGCTCGATCGGCTTTCCGTCACCGGCGAGTTGACGCGCGAGCTTGAGAATCGTGACCACGCCAGCGATGTGCGCCGTCTCGCTGACGGCCCGCAGCAACCGCAGACACGGCTTGTCCGTGACCCCGAAAACATCGGCGACGAGATCGGCATCGGCGTGCGTCACGCCGCTGATGGTCAGCCGGTACTGAATGCGGCGGCCGATCTGTTCGAAGCCGCCTTTGGCAGCGTTGACCACCTTCAGGACGTGCTCGTTGCCCGAGAACACGATGGTGACGCAGGGCTGCGGATCGTCCGTCAGGGTGAGCAGGTCGCGCAGCGTTTCGAGCTTGATGTTCTGCGCCTCGTCGAAGATCAGAACGATCATGGCGTCGTAGAAGTACTCGCGCAGGCGCCGCTTGACCCCGCGGAGGGTATCGGACGGGTTGATGCCTCGCGACGCTCCCAGCGTCTCCGCGACGAGAGCGAACAGCGTTCCGGCGGACCTTCCGAGCGCGGCCTCGATCGAGAAGAGATAGGCGACGCCGGACTCTTGGGCATAGTGCTGCAAGGCCCAGCTCTTGCCGACGCCGGCCGCGCCCGTGATGGCGACGTTCTCGCCGGTCGCGCGAGCCATCTCGATCCGTTGGCGGATCAGCCGCGTAGTCGATATCTCGACGAACGGCACTTCGATCATGACTTCCCTCCTAAAAGGAGTCGGTGGAATTTCTCGGATTTCGCCAGCTCGCGCTCGATCTCGGCGTGCACCTTCCGGGTGTGGCGGGAGGCGCGCTCTTCCGGCGGCACGGCCATCGCGGCGACGATCTCGGCGGCTTGCGGGTTGGGCACGATGATGCCGTCCACCGGCGCCTGGATCGGCGGCGGCAGGGTGGCGGCGGATGCGATCGTGTCGGCGACCAGGTCGGCGGGCGATGCGACGTTCGCCAGGTCTCGCGCCCGCGACTTGAATCGGCGCTCGGCCCGCTTCTGCTTCCGCGCGTTCTCCGGGTCGGTCCCGTCCACCGCCTCGTTCGGATCGGCGTAGCCAATGATCGTTCGCTCGTCGTCCAGGTCGTAGAGCGGCACCACCGGCCAGTCGTGGAAGCGGCCTTTGAGAACGCCGATCTTCTCACCGGAGCGATACCGCAGCGCGTCGCAGGTCCAATACCGGCCGTTCACCCGGATGCCGAACTTGCCCACAGAAGCGATGTCGCGGGTCGAGAATGCCAGCATCAGCGACGCGCGATCGACCTTGGCGACCGTGAACCCGGCATCGATGTGGGACTGATAGACCTCGTCGGGCGAGCGCCCCTTGAGCTTCCCGCGCTGCGGTGCGGCGTTGTACTCGCACACCCTCATTTGGACGATCTGACAGAACAGGTCGAAGCCGCCGGGGAACGGGGTGGTCGGGCGGCCGACCTTCTGCGTCTTCTTGTTGATCCGGTTGTTGCCGACGTGGCCGGGCAGTCCGGCGAGCCAAACCCGCTGCAGTACGCCGATGCCATTCTCGACGACCTTGGCCCGTGCGTTGTAGGGCTGGGCGTGAACCACCGGCCGGCGACCGTCCGCCGAATGGACTTGGGCCACGATCTGCAGCAGGTCCGCGAGATCAGGGACCGCGCCGAACTCGCCGCCGTTGTCGATCGTCAGCCGGTCCGGTGTGCCCCACTGGTCGAAAAGCGTTTCGATGAAGAGGGCGACGTGCTCCTGACGGAGTCCTTCGCGCTGGTCGAGCAGGAACGGCACGACCAGCAGCCGGTTTGTTGCGCGGCACATCGCCACGATCGCCTTGGGATAGGCCACGGTACCGTCCACGCGGCATACCGTGTGGTCGAAGTGCATCGCATCGAGATCGAACTCGGTCGGCCGATCGGCAAGCTTCCGCAGCATCGACGGCCGCATGTCATGCCAGGCCTTTGCGTCGCGGTCGCGCGTGGCGACCTTGCGCCACAGCCGCTCGCGGACGACGTAGATCCGCGGCACCGCGAACACTGCCTTGTTCATCTCGTCCACCGGCATGCCGGCGGCGGCCGATAGTTCCCGGAGCTTCATGCCGGCGCGGAAGATGATGCGACCCGGCGACTCGCCCGCGGCATGCATCGAGCGGACATAGGCCCGCAGCTCGTCATCGATCCGAGCAATGGTGGTCGTGTCGAGCCACACCCGCGCCTTGGCGAACCAGACCTGAGAGATCACCACCCGGGCGCTGCCCTTGTCGCGTCGGGCGCGCTGCATCAGGCCGGCGATGCCGTCCGCTTCGTAGGCGTCCAGCCATCGCTCGATCGTGCGTTCGGTGACGGTGATGGGCCGGCCGTCCGGCCCGATGCGCGTCGTGCGGGCGATCTCCCGGACCGCGACAGAGCGCTCGCTGGTGCGCTTGTCCAGCCCGAGAGCCGGGGTGATGAGGTGAAGCCGCCAGTGCCCGACAACGGATCGATCATCGCGCCGGTTCGAGGCGGGTTCCGAAGCCGGTTGAACCGCCTTCAAAGACGCCTGAATGTCGGCCGGCAGCGAAGGAAGGTAAAACTCGTAGCGAATGCCGGATTGCCCGCCGCCATACGGCCCGGGCACCCGCCGTACCACGACGCCGTGCCACCGCGCGGCGGCCGACGTGCGTGGATGGGTAGCTATATAGCGGAGACGTTGAGGGGTGACCTGGGCATGCAGGGCAACGTCAGTGAGGTCGACCCACTCGCTCATTGCTCAGCGCGCCTCTTCTCCGAAGACTTCCCGGAGGATGCGCGCCCGCAAGGCGAGCGACTTTTTCCCGAACGCTTGGCCCCGGAGCGCGAGGTAGGCGAGCTGGCGGTTGACGCCATTCTTCGCGAGCCACTGATTCAGGGTCGTGCCGCGCTCGATCAGTGCGGCCCGGACGCGCCGGTATTCTGCTTCGTAGTCCTCAGGCTTTTCGTGTAAGACGGGCAGCATGTGTTGCTCCACCATGTTAGAAGGCAGAACATGACATTCTGCCATTTTTTGACAGGCGTCAAGGATGGATGAGGCAGAAGACGTCGACCGTGTGATCACGGGGATGAAGCTGGCTTTTGACGTAGAACTGGACCGGGAGCTGGCTGAAAAGCTCGGGATTGATCCGACGTCTGTTGCGTCGTGGCGCCGCCGAGGGCAGGTTCCCGCGAAGTATCGAATTCGCCTCAGCCGGATATTCGGAGATCAAGTGCCGGCGGGATCAGTTAATCGGTATTTATGTGAGGCGTATATATTCTCTCTTGTCCGGCTTGCGGCCATCCGCCTCGGGGAAGAGATTAAGATTTACGAAGAAACGGATTATGCCGAAACTTGGTACGGTTTCCGCTTGGCGCGCTTCTATCATCACATCCGGCGCATCTTTGCGGGGGTTGATCCGAACAACCGCGACGAGTTGCGGGCTGCATTCGGGCGGGTGCGCAAAGACATCGATCAGCCGGGCTTTTCGGCCTGGATAGAAGCTCTTCCGAATCCTTGACTGGGGGGTTGCGCACCCAGTTGCGCACCTCCCGGGTTTGATGAGAGGGGGTTGCGCACCGGCGTTCTCTAAGCCGCTGTTGTGGTGTACTTATTCGGTTTGCCAACATTCCGTGTCGGACACATTCCTGCCGCAAAGCGGTTGCGCACCCTGCGGACCCCCATGCATCACGAAAATATTATTAATTCAATGACTTCCGGCGTTGTGCAGCGCGGGAATTCGACAAAGAGCGGATTCACGCTCCGACAAAAAGCGGATTCGCCTCCAGCCCATGGTGCGCCGTCAGCACAGCACCGCACCGCTTTCCCGGGTAGAACATATTGCGAACGCAGAACAGATAGTGTACATAGGCGCCATGGAGGCGGCGCGCGCGTTGTCGGCCTCATGTTTACCGGGCATACAGGGAGGCGATGATGGCTTCGGCCCCGCTGCGAGTCGTAGAGAGTTCCCCGATGGACAAGACCAAGGCCCTCGATGCCGCGCTCACCCAGATCGAGCGGGCGTTCGGCAAGGGCTCGATCATGCGGCTCGGCAAGTCGACCAAGGCGATGGACATCGACACGGTGTCGACCGGCTCGCTCGGACTCGACATCGCACTCGGCATCGGCGGTCTGCCGCGCGGCCGTGTCGTGGAAATTTTCGGGCCGGAATCCTCGGGCAAGACCACGCTCGCCCTGCACTGCATCGCCGAGGCGCAGAAGAAGGGCGGTATCTGCGCCTTCGTCGACGCCGAGCATGCCCTCGACCCGATCTATGCGCGAAAGCTCGGGGTCAATCTCGACGACCTCTTGATCTCGCAGCCGGATACCGGCGAACAGGCGCTGGAAATCTGCGACACCCTGGTGCGCTCGGGCGCCGTCGATATTCTGGTGATCGATTCGGTCGCCGCGCTGGTGCCGCGTGCGGAGCTCGAGGGTGAGATGGGCGATGCCCAGCCCGGCATGCAGGCGCGCCTGATGAGCCAGGCGCTGCGCAAGCTCACCGCCTCGATCAGCCGCTCCAACACCATGGTCATCTTCATCAACCAGATCCGCATGAAGATCGGGGTGATGTACGGCTCGCCGGAGACCACCACGGGCGGCAATGCGCTGAAGTTCTACGCCTCCGTCCGCCTCGACATCCGGCGCATCGGCGCCATCAAGGATCGCGAAGAGGTCGTCGGCAACCAGACCCGCGTAAAAGTGGTGAAAAACAAGCTGGCGCCGCCGTTCAAGCAGGTCGAGTTCGACATCATGTACGGCGAGGGCGTGTCGAAATTCGGCGAGATCGTCGATCTCGGCGTCAAGGCCGGCCTGGTCGAGAAGTCGGGGGCCTGGTTCTCCTACGACTCGACCCGCATCGGCCAGGGCCGCGAGAACGCCAAGGCCTTCCTGCGCAACAACCCCGAAATCGCCGCCAAGATCGAGGCCGCCATCCGCCAGAATGCCGGCCTGATCGCCGAGAAGATTCTCGCCGGCGAGGTCGAGGAGGACGACGACGAGGCCGCCGAGGAATAGGTCCGCGG
>NZ_JACAAX010000029.1 GCF_013377085.1 Rhodoplanes sp.
CCGTGAATCACAAGCCTCTCACGCTGCCAACAATTTTATGGGTCCGGACCCTAGAACAACCGACCGTTCCGATTGTGGGGGCATATTGCCGTCCTGATCATATTTGATGTCCTTACCGGCGCGTTCAATGATCTTGTCGACGTAGGCGCCCCACCGATCGAGTGCGTCCTGGCGTTCGGAAAGAAACTTGTGTCGCTGATAGACGGCTGCGACACCCGTGATCGTGCCGGCTTGGTGGTTGAGGATCTTGTCAGCCACATGCGGTGCAATCCCGAGCCCCGCCATCCCCGTCACGCAGGTTCGTCGCAAGTCGTGAAGCCGCCAGCCCGTCACTCCCGAGAGTTGGTCGAGTCGGATTTTGGCTCGACTGAAGTCACCGAAGGGCTTGGTTCCGAGCAGAGAGAAGACGTACGGCCCTTTCCGGTCTGCCTGCTCGAGCACGGCCATCGATTGCCTGGACAGGTGCACGACATGGCTCTTGGCGTTCTTGGTCCGCGAGTTCGGGAGCGTCCAAACGCGTGTTGCGAGATCCAGCTCGTCCCACTGCAAGCCGGCGATCTCTTCGCGCCGCTGCCCGGTCAGCGCCAAGAGTTCGACGATCCCCCCATATGGACCACCGATGTTTCGAGCGGAGAGAATGATCTTGGCGAGTTCATCGTCCCCCAGGACCCGGTCACGAGAGACCTCCTTCGACGGCAGCGGCACGCCTTCGGCCGGTGATTGGTCCAGAACGGCCCGGTTCACACACCAGCGTAAGAACGTCTTGATCGATTTCAGGACCTTGTTGGCGGCGACGGGAGCTCCGCGCTGTCCGATCGCCGAGACGAGCTCGACCACGTCCCGCTTGCCGATGTCATGAATGCTCCAGCCGGCCCAGACGGCACCCATCTCCCGACGCAGGAGCCTCGAGATCTCGCCGGCAGAGCGATTCTGGGACAGCCGTTGAGCGATATAGGCCTCCAGCAGGTCCTCGACGCAGTCCGCCACGATCCGTCGCTTCGACTCTCGCTTTTCGGCCGCCGGATCCCGTCCCTCGAGCTTGGCGGCGAATACCCGCTGCGCCGCCACACGCGCCTGATGAAGGGTGACGCGTCCGTATGGCCCGATGGTGTACTTCCGCAACTTGGACCCGGCACCGCCGGTCCGGTACAGTCCGATGAACACCTTCCGGCCCTTCGGCGTCACCTTGACGCCGAACCCGGGAAGACCGGTGTCCCAATGGACGGTCTCGGTCGCAGGCGTCGGCAGCGCGTCGATGGCGCTCTTGGTCAGCTTGATGCGTGGCATGGGTGGGCCTGTCCGGCGGCGCTACCCAAGCGTCATATCGGTCGCGCCACGAATGAAACGACGGGAACAAGCATGACCCGTCGTCCACATCGAAACATGCAACATCAAGGTGTCATGAACAGCCGGGAACCTTCGTCCATCGCAGGGAACCGCCGTCCCGAGAACCGCCGGGGAGAGGCGAAGCGGAGCACGCCGCAACGCCTCACGCCGCCGCCATCGCCGCCGTCACGGCCGCCACGTCGGCTTCGAGGCCGAAGGCGCGGGCGGCGTTCGTCGACACCATCTTGCGGATCTGGGCGTCGTCGTAGCCGAGCTCGAGGCACAGTTTTATGCCGCGGCGAAAACCCTCGACCGGGTGGAACACGCCGACCTGGCCGAGATCCGAGCACATGATGGTGTTGTCGACGCCGGCGGCCTCGATCTGGGCGCGCAGATCCTCGTCGGTGCGGGTCTTGAACTTCGAGCCGTCGAGGAACATGCACAGCGAGTGCTCGACGAAGGCCCCCATGGCGACGATGCCGCGCACGTCGTCGAGCGAGGCCTCGACGATGTCCTCCGGATGGGTGAAGACCAGGGTCTTTACGCCGCGCCGCTTGGCCTCCTCGAACACCACCCAGGTCTCGCTGACATGCAGGTGGCCGCTCGCCAGCGCGAGGCCGGTGCGGGCGACGATGTCGAGGATCTCCTTGGCGTCGTCGCGGACCTTGCCGTTCTCGACCACCGGCACGCCGACGGCCGGCCGCACCTTCTGGGTCGAGGCCGGATGCACCCAGCTCGACGTCTTCTCCCAGCGCAGATGGTGCTCGGCCGCGAGCGTCGGCATGAACGCGATCTTGCCGCCCATCGCGGCGGTGTGCTCGACCGCCCACGGGTTGAGCCCGCCGATCACGTTGTTGAGCACGATCGCCGAATAGATCCTGGTGCGCAGCTCGGGGAAGTTCGCCGCGATCAGCGCCGCCGTCATGACGCCCGAGTAGTCGTGATCCTTGGTGATCACGGCGGCGAAGCCGGCCTGCGAGGCCTCCCGCACCAGCGCCAGATGATCGAGGCCGCGCGGTGCGATCGACGGACCCGAATGCACGTGCGGATCGATCGCGCCGACCAGCAGGCGGTCGATGCGGTGCTCCATGGACTCTTCGGCCGTGTTGTTTCTCGTCATCCGGTGACGCTCCTGTTTCGCTCTGGTGACCGAATTCCCGCACGCGACCTGACATGCGGTTCCGTCGGGCAGAAAGCAATGCCCGAAAAGTCGAAGATCGGGTCACGGGGTCCCATATCTCCCGCCTTGTTTCGCACCGCGAACCACGGCGAGGCCGGGATCCGCGGTGCGTCCGTCGTCAAGCACGGATCATGCCTTCGCCTCGGCCTTGGACATGGACCGCGCGATCGCGGCGCCGAGGCCGAGGACCGCGAGGCAGACGGTCGGCACCAGCATGGCGGCCACCGCCGAGCCTCCCACCTTGGCCGCCCACGGCATCAGGTTCTGGGCAGCGAAACCGCCGAAATTGCCGAGCGTCGATATCGCCCCGATGCCGGCCGCCGCCCGGGCGCCGCTCAGGAAGCGCGACGGAAGCGACCAGAAGCACGGCAGGAGAAGCGAGATGCACGGCGTGCCGATCGTCAGTGCGAGGAACCGCATCCAGTTCTCCGGGACCACCGTGCTGGCGAAGAACGCGAGCACGCCGAGACCGGACAGCAGCGCCATGCCCATCAGCACGGCCTGATGCGCCCGCAGGCGCCCCGGCAGGATCATCAGGGCGATCACGGTGACGCCCCATGGCAGGGCGCTCAGGAGCCCGTTCTGCGTCCCGGTGGCACCGAAGCCCTTCACCACGGTGGGCAGCCAGTAGATGACGCCGTAGAGCGATGTCAGGATCAGCGTGTAGACGACCGACAGGAACAGCACGCGGGGATCCCACAGCACCTGCCAGATGCTGCCGTGGTCGTGCTTGGCGGCCCCTTCCCGCTGCAGGGTCTGCGCGAGCCAGGTCTTCTCGTCCGGCGACAGGAACCGCGCCTTGGCCGGCGAATCCGGCAGCATGAGGAAGATGACGACGCCCATCACGACGGCCGGCAGGCCGGTGACGATGAAGACCCACTGCCACCCGGCAAGCCCGAGGGTGCCGTCGAGATCGAGCAGCGGCCCGGACAGGAGCGAGCCGAACATGTTGCCGAAGGCGCTGCCGAGCGTGACGATCCCCATCACGCGGACCCGCCAGGCCTGCGGAAACCACAGGGTGGTGAAGAAGATGATGCCCGGATAGGCCCCCGCCTCGGCGACGCCGAGCAGGAAGCGCAGCACCGTGAACATGGTCTCGGAGGTCGTCCACGCCATCACGACCGTGACGACGCCCCAGCTCAGCAGGATGCGCGAGATCCACTTGCGCGCCCCGAACCGGTTCACCGCGAGCGTGCTCGGGATCTCGAACACCAGATAGCCGATGAAGAAGAGCGATGCGGCGAGGCCATAGGCCTGCTCGGAGATGCCGAGGTCGCGCACCATCTGAAGCTTGGCGAAGCCGATATTGGCCCGGTCGATGACCGCGGTCAGGTAGGCCAGCATCAACAGCGGCATGACCCGCCAGAGGACGCGTGACATCGCGTCCTGCTGCTCGGTCGTTGCCAGCATACTCATCACGAAGACTCCTTTTGTTCTGCTTCGATGCGCGTGTCGCGGCGCATCGTCGGGCTGCCGCGGACGCCGGCTCGCACCGGCGTCCGCGGCTCTCGCGGTCGGAACCAGCCGGGGGGACGCGGGTTTCGCGCCCGGCGGCTGTGGGGGTCGGATCGCCGGCGGGGAGCCGGCGTCAGGCCGGGATGTGGCGGCGCCAATTGTCCTGGCGCAGCGGCATCTCGGCGAAAGTCTTGCGACGGTCGGCGGCGCGGCCGATCAGGTCGCGCGCCGTCACGTCCTTGCGGGCCAGATAGGCGTCGAGCTCGGCGAGCGAGTCGGACAGCACCTCGAAGCCTCGCAGCATCACGGCCGACGACATCTCGACCGCGCAGGCGCCGGCCAGCATCATGCGGGCGACGTCGAGGCCCGACTGCGCGCCGTTGGTGCCGATCAGCGGCTTGTCGGCGCCGAGCTTTCCGCGCGACAGCGCCAGCCACTGGCAGGTCAGCGGCATGTTCCAGTGGCCGCCGACGCCGAGCGTGGTGCCGAGCATCGGCTCGAAGGTCTCGACGTCGGGGATCAGGCCGAGCGAGCGGCCGGCCATGACCACGGCCTCGCCGCCGGCCGCGAAGGCCGCCGCCGCGAGCTCGGGCACGCGTTCGCTCTGGCCCGTGATCTTGATCCACAGCGGGATCGTCACGGCGGCCCGCACGGCCGACACGATGGTGGTGATGCGGGCCGGATCGAGCTCGGTCGACACCGCCCCCTTGGCGGCCTGGCTCGCATAGGGCGTGCCGATGTTCAGCTCGAGCACGCGCACCCCGGCCTGCTCGACCTGGCGGGCCATCGCCACGGCGGTCTCCAGCTCGGCCAGGATCAGGCTCGCGACGGCGTACGAATCGTAGGAGCGCGCCTCGCGGTCCAGCATCGCGGTCTGCTCCAGCCAGACCTCGAAGGATTGCGGCGTGAGACCCGACCGACAGGCGACGAAGGCGTGCGCCGGCGCCTCCTTGTCCCACGGAATCGGCCGCCAGTGGTCGTCCAGCACCATGTACTCGGCGCACTGGAGCTGATGTCGCGCCGCCTGCGATTCGTTGGTCGACTTGACCACCACGGCACCGACGCCGGCCCGCAACGCACGCCGCACGCCGTCCGCCTCGATCAGATGCTCGGCCGATCCCGCGATCAGCGGGTTTTTCAGCGGGACCCGCCCGACCGACGTCCTCGACGCTCCGTTCATATCGCTTTTCTCCCGAACCAAATCATGTGTCTCGCGCGTCACGCCGTCTGGTGTCTCGCCGCACGGACCGCGCCGTCCGACGCGGGGCCGCCGTGACCGAGCTGGCGCGAGATCCGGCTGCTCGCGTCCTTCAGGGCGGCGATCACGGCCGGGGCCGGCCGGTCCGGCAGATGCTGAATCGAGCCGACGATCGCCAGCGCCGCGGCGCAGCCGTCCTGATCGTCGAACACCGGAGTCGCGATCGTGTTGATCCCCAGAACGACCTCTTCGGGCGCCGACGCGAAGCCGCATGTCCGGATCCGGCTCAGCTCGTCGTCCAGCCGCTCCGGATCCACCACGGTTTTCGACGTGAACGGCTGCAGCGCGCGGGCGAGCATGCGCACCTGGACGGGACGCGGCGCGAAGGCGAGCAGGACCTTGCCCTGCGCCGACGCGTGAAACGACAGCTCGCTGCCGGCCCGCACGCCGATGGCGATCGGCGAGGCGCCCGCCAGGGTGGTCAGCACGAGGGCGCCGCGCGGCGTCATCGACGACAGGACGACCGTCTGCCCGAGGGCATCGCGCAGGGCCCGCATCGGTCCGGCCGCCACCTGCACGATGTCGGCGTCCGGGGCGAGGGCGGCGAGCAGCCGGCACTTCGGGCCGATGGCATAGCGCGCCGTCGCCGGGTTCTGCGCCAGATAGCCGTGATCCGTGAAGGTCTGAAGGTGGCGATGGACGGACCCTTTGGTCACCTTCAGACGGTCGGCGATCTGGGTCACGCCCCACTCCTGGTCGGAGAAGACGACGACCTCGAGGACGCCGAGCGCGAGCTCGAGCGAACGGACTCCCGTGCCGACACGCTCCCTCGCCATCTCTCCTGCTCCGCCAGATCGGCCGCGACGACGGGCATCCTGTTGTTCGCAACCGCGATACGTCGTATGCCATATGATAGCTCGGGCCGATTTCGAATCAACACGTGATCCAGTCCGGCCGGAGATACCTCTTGCGCGCTGAAGTCATGTTGACAGTCAGGTCGGCCCCGCGCTCTAATCGTACAGAAGACGCTGTTCCGTATACGCAAACACCAAACAGCCAAGGCAGCGGCGGGCCGAGACGTGGCGAAGCCGGACCGGTGCGACGGGCGCTTGTGTCCCGATCGACCTCCGTCAGCGACGACCGAACCGACCAGCCGCCAGCCCAGGCACCACGACACAGGATTCGCGAATGACAGTCCGGCATGATCCGTCGACGTTCCGGCGCCGGCTCGCGACCGGCGAGAAGCTGGTCGGCACCTTCATCAAGACGCCGACCGGCCATGCGGTCGAAATCTTCGGCGCCCTCGCCTACGACTTCGTGGTGCTCGACGAGGAGCACGCGCCGTTCGATCGCGGCGCCATCGACCAGGCCGTGGTCGCGGCGCGCGCCGCCGGCATCGCGGCGCTGGTGCGGGTCGCCTCGGCGACGCCGTCGAACCTGATGTCGGTGCTCGACTGCGGCGCCACCGGCGTGCTGGTGCCGCATGTCGCCAGCGTCGAGTCGGCCCGCGCGGTCGCGGCCGCCTGCCGCTATCGCGGCGGCAATCGCGGCTTCTCCAACTCGCCGCGCGCCGGCGACTATGGCGGGCTCGGCATGTGGGAGCATGTCGATCGTTGCGACGCCATCACCACCGTGGTGGCGCAGATCGAGGATCCGCAGGCGCTCGACCAGGTCGACGCCATCGCCCGGGTCGAAGGCATCGATGCGCTGTTCATCGGCCGCGGCGACCTCGCCGTCGCCATGGGAGCGAAGGGCTCCGATGCGCCGGAGGTGCGTGATGCCGCTGCGCGCATCGCCGCCGCCGGCAAGGCCGCCGGCAAGCCCGTGATGGTGTTCACCGGCGGCGCCGCGGACGCCACGGCGATGCGCAAGCTCGGCGCCAGCGCCTTCGTGGTCTCGTCCGACCAGGGCCTGATGCGCCAGGCGGCCGCCAAGGCGCTCGCCGATCTCGGATCAATCGACTGACTGAACGACTGAACGACGTGCGGGCCGGCCGCACGCGAAGGAGGATCACCATGAGCGGAGCAGCACGGGCAGCAACCCATGCGCGCTTGTTCGAAAGCGAGCCGCAACTCACCGACGCAGACGGAACGAAGCACTGGATCACGCGGGCGGCGAACTTCGCCGTGGTGGTGACCGAGGCCGCGAAAGGCGCCGTGCTGGCGCGCGCCGACCAAGCCGACGAGTACATGCTGCTGCTGCCGGCCGGCAGCGAGGCGACCGTCGAGGCCGGCCCGGAGCGGATCACCGCGTCGGGTGACAGCCTCACCATCGTGCCGCCGGGCCAGAGCCGCATCACGGTGGCGAAGTCGGCCCGCATCGTGCGGGTGTTCTCCAACACGGCCGCCGACATCGTCGCCGCCGCCGGCAATGCCGGAACTTACGCGGACGGCGCGCCCGAGGTGGCTGCGCTGGTGCCCTGGCCGGCCCCGGTCGGCGGCTTCAAGCTGCGCCACTACCGGCTCGCGGACCATCCGAGCAAGGACCCGAGCCCGCTGAAGATGCGGGTGTTCCAGTCGTCCAACCTGATGATCAACGTGTTCGAGCGCTGGCCGTCGCCGCGCGACGAGCGCAAGCTGAGCCCGCACTCGCACGACGACTTCGAGCAGGTGTCGCTCGGCCTCGAAGGCGCCTTCACGCATCACCTGCGCTACCCGTGGACGCCCGAAAAGGCGGCCTGGCGCGAGGACGAGCACGCGCATTATGCGGCGAGCCCCTCCGTGCTGGTGATTCCGGCGCGCGTGGTCCACACCAGCCAAAACGTCGGCGCGGGGATCGCGTGGCTGATCGACGTGTTCGGCCCGCCGCGCGTCGACTTCGCCGCGAAGCCCGGCTTCGTCGTCAACGGCGCGGACTATCCCCTGCCGGCCGGCGCCTGAGGTTCGACGCCGGCACGGTCTTGGACGCCGACGGCACGCCGAGAAAGCGATCTCGGCCGGTCGTCGGCGCCGGGCCGTGATATTGGCCTCCCCCACCAGTCGGCCTTGAATATCAGCCGTCACACACTCCGACTCGTCATACGCGGGCTCGACCCGCGTATCCATCGCTTGAAAAAGAGCTTCTTTCGAATATCGATGGATTGCCGGGTCAAGCCCGGCAATGACGGTGGAGGTCGAGGACAACGAATTCTGGTATAAGGTTCAGCTCGGCGACTTGACCAAAGGAGCCCAGCGTGACCGCGTCGAAGCTGCGCATTCTGCTCGCCGACGACCATCCGGTCGTGCTGGCCGGCATCAAGGCGCTGCTGGTGGCGGAGCCCGGGCTGGAGATCGTCGGGGAGGCTCGCAACGGCCGCACCGCGCTCAAGATGGCCATCGAGCTGGCGCCCGACGTCGCCGTGCTCGACCTGTCGATGCCGGGCCTGAACGGAATCGACGTCGCCCGCGAAATCCACGAGGCCTGCCCCGGCTGCAAGGTCCTGGCGCTCACGGTCCACGAGGACGGCGCCTATCTGCGCCAGTTGCTCGAGGTGGGCGGCGTCGGCTACGTGCTGAAGCGGTCGGCGGGCGAGGAGCTGCTCCGCGCCATCACCGTGATCGCAGCCGGGGGTGTGTATCTCGATCCGGCGATCCGCACCCGGGTCGGCGGCCAGAGCCCCGCAAAGCCGGTCGGTGGCCAGAGCCCGCCCAAGCAGGGCGGCGCCGGGGCTCCGCCCGATCCCGACCTCAGCGAGCGGGAGATCCGGGTGCTTCGGCTCACGGCGGCGGGCTACAGCAACAAGACGATCGCCGACAGGCTCCAGATCGCCGTGAAGACCGTCGAGACCTACAAGGCCCGGGCGATGGGCAAGCTCGGCTTCCACACCCGCGTCGAGGTGGTGCGCTATGCGCTCGGAAAGAACTGGCTGATCGAGGAGTGATGCCGGTCTTCGTTGTCCTCGACCTTCATCGTCATTGCCGGGCTTGACCCCATAGGCGCCAACTTGACGAGTGAAGTGACGATTCCCGGTCTTGGTCGTTCCGGGGCGCGGCCGGCAGGCCGCGAGCCCGGAACCCATAACCCCGGTCTGTGTGTATGGATTCCGGGCTCGCCGCGGAGCCTGTCATCGGGCCGGCCGAAGGCCGGACCCGTTGGCGGCGCCCCGGAATGACGGAGTGTCGGGGCCTCGGCACAGCACTAACCTAGCGCCTATGGGGCTTGACCCGGCAATCCATCGAACTTCGAAAGAAGCTCTTCTTTTGAGCGATGGATACGCGGGTCGAGCCCGCGCATGACGAGTCGGAGCTTGCGAAAACTGGTGAGGGGCGCCTGCCCCGGCCCCGGCCGGCGGGTCCGCATCCCGTCCTGGACGCCGCTGCCGCGCCGGAATACTTCTAAGAAATAATAAAATCATTGCCGCGGCTCGGCGTTCGAGGGTTCCCCATGCATGACGGAGCTGGCCAAGGCGAGCCCCCCATCCCTGTGGCCGTTGACCTGACCAGTTGCGACCGGGAGCCCATCCACGTCCCCGGCGCGATCCAGCCGCACGGGCTGCTCTTCGCCTTCACGGAAGGCGACCTGCGGACCGTCAGCGTCAGCGCCAACCTGCCGGATCTGCTCGGCATCCGCCCCGACGATCTGGTCGGCCGGCCGATCGACGCCGCCTTCGATGCGGACAGCCACGCGCGCCTGCGCGCCGTGCTGCGGCAGACCGAAGGCACGGCCGGCACCCCGGTCGCCATGCAGTTCCGGGCCGGCGGCGACGCCGGGCTCGACGGGGTCGTGCACCGGAACGACGGGCTGGTCCTCCTCGAGCTCGAGCCGCGCGGTCCCGAAAGCGAAGGGGCGCACGCCTTCTTCCGCCGCACCAGCGGGGCGATCCGGCGCCTGCAGGCCGCCCGCACGCTCACCGACGCCTGCGCGGCCGCGGCCCGCGAGGTGCGCAACATCACCGGCTTCGACCGGGTGAAGATCTACCGGTTCGCCTCGGACTTCAGCGGCGAGGTGATCGCCGAGAGCCGTGACGAGGCGATCGAATCCTTCCTCGGGCTGCACTTCCCGCCGTCCGACATCCCGGCCCAGGCGCGCGCGCTCTACACGCTCAACCCGATCCGGATCATCCCGGACATCGACTACCGCCCGGCCCTGATGGTGCCGAACCGTCATCCCACCACCGGGCGGCCGATCGACCTGAGCTTCGCGGTGCTGCGCAGCGTGTCGCCGATCCATCTCGAATACATGCGCAACATGGGCATTCGCGGCACCATGTCGATCTCGATCCTGCGCGGCGATCGCCTGTGGGGCCTGATCGCCTGCCACAACCGGTTGCCGCGCCATGTCGGCCACGATGCGCGCCAGGCCTGCGAGATGGTCGCCCAGGTGCTCGCCTGGCAGATCGGCGTGATGGAGGAGGATGCCGTCACGCGCCACAGCCTGAAGGGCAAGGCTATCCAGCGCCGCCTGCTCGGCGACATGGAGCAGATGCGCGACCATCGGGCCGGCCTGATCGGCAACAGCGAGGCGTTGCTCGACCTGATGGGCGCCTCCGGCCTGTGCCTCTATGGGCGCGATGCGGTGACGACCATCGGCCGGACTCCGTCGATCGCGGCCATCGAGCGCCTGGTCGATTGGGCGATCCGGGCCGACGGCGCCGAGCTGTTCCAGACCGATCGCCTGCCGACGCTGCTTCCGGAGGCGACCGCCTATGCGGACGTCGCCTCCGGCGTGCTCGCCGTGCCGTTGTCGCGCTCGCCCCCGCGCCGCGTCATGCTGTGGTTTCGCCCGGAGGTGACGCAGACCGTTCGCTGGGGCGGCAACCCGGAAAAACCGGTCGAGCGGGAGCCGAACGGCGGCCGGCTGCAGCCGCGAAAATCCTTCGCCGCCTGGACCGAGGAGTCGCGCGGCCGCGCGGTGCCGTGGCAGCCGCACGAGATCGTCGCGGCGGTCGAGCTGCGCGAGCTCGTCATCGACGTCATCCTGCGCAAGGCCGAGGAGCTGGAGAGCGTCAACACCCAGCTCGCCCGCAGCAACGAGGAGCTCGAATCCTTCGCCTATGTGGCGTCGCACGATCTCAAGGAGCCGTTGCGCCACATCGAGGCCTTCGCCGGGCTGCTCGGGGAAACCATCCGCCAGACCGGCGACGCGCGGCTCGACGCCATGGTGGGCGGCATCGAGAGCTCGTCGCGGCGCCTGCGCAACCTGATCAACGACCTCGCCGAGTTCTCGCGCCTCGGCCGCCACGCCCAGCCGCTCGCCCCGGCGTCCCTGGGCGAGATCGCCCAGGAGGTGATGGCCGACCTGCGGCAGCGCATCGAGGAGGCGCGGGCGACGGTGCGGTGCGAGGCCCTGCCCACCGTGCTGTGCGACCGCAACCAGATGCGCCAGGTGCTGCAGAACCTGCTGTCCAACGCGCTCAAGTACCGGCACCCCGAGCGACCCTGCGAGATCCGCATCTTCGCCCAGGTCGAAAACGGCAAGCCGCATCGCGAGGTGGGGACCGACGCGTTCGTGCGCGTCTTCGTCGCCGACAACGGCATCGGCTTCGATCCGAAATATGCCGAGCAGGTGTTCGAGCCGTTCCAGCGCCTGCACGGGCCGGACGAGTACGAGGGCAGCGGCATCGGCCTGGCGATCTGCCGCAAGATCATCCAGCGTCACGGCGGCAAGGTCGGGGTCGAGACGGCACCGAACGAAGGCGCGACCTTCTGGTTCTCGCTGCCGCTGCCCGCCGGCCAGGACGGCGCGGAGCAGGTGTGACCATGGGCGACCAGATCGTGCCGGACGAGGGCAACGCCGCAGCCGTGGACCTGACGAGCTGCGACCGGGAGCCGATCCACGTTCCGGGCGGCATCCAGCCGCACGGGGTCCTGCTCGCATTCGTCGAGCCGGAGCTGCGCCCGGTGTCGGTCAGCGCCGACATCGAGGCGTTCACGGGCCTGCTTCCCCAGGCAGTGCTGAATGCTCCGCTCGCGACCTGCATGACCGAGGCGAGCGTCGCCCGGTTGAGCGCCGTGCTCGCCGGCGACGATCTCGCGGCGGCGAACCCGATCGCGATCGCGCTGCGCACGCCGGCGGGAGTGCGCGACGTCGACGGCATCGTCCATCGCCACGACGGTCTCACCATCCTGGAGCTCGAGCCGCGCGACGAGGAGCAGCGCCCGTCCGGCTCGTTCTTCCGCAGCATCCGGACGGCGATCCGGCGGCTGCAGACGGCCGTCGATCTGAAGGCGGCCTGCGAGATCGCCGCGCACGAGGTACGCCGCATCACCGGCTTCGACCGGGTGAAGATCTATCGCTTCGCCGCCGACTGGAGCGGCCAGGTGATCGCCGAGGAGCGCGGCGGCGGCATCCCGTCGCTCTACGACTTCCATTTTCCCGCCTCCGACATCCCGGCCCAGTCGCGCGCCCTCTACACGTCCAACCCGGTCCGGATCATCCCGGACATCGGCTATCGGCCGTCGCCGCTGGTGCCCGACCGCAACCCGGTCACGGGCGGGCCGATCGACCTGAGCTTCGCGGTGCTGCGCAGCGTCTCGCCCGTGCATATCGAGTACATGGTCAACATGGCCGTCCACGGCGCCATGTCGGTGTCGATCGTGCGCGACGGGCGGCTGTGGGGCCTGATCTCCTGCCACAACACGTTGCCGCGCTTCGTCTCCTTCGAGGTTCGCCAGGCCTGCGAGCTGATCGCCCAGGTGCTGACCTGGCAGATCGCCGTGCTGGAGGAGGCCGAGATCGTCCGCCACAGCGTGCGGGTGCGTGCCGTCCAGCAGCGGCTGCTGCACGGTCTCGGCGGCAGGAAGGACCTGCATGCCGGGCTGATCCGCGGCGGCGACGAGATGCTGGCGCTGATGAGCGCGGCGGGGTTCGCGCTATCCGGCTTCGACGGGGTCACCACCTATGGCCAGACGCTCTCGGAGCCCGAGATCACGGCGCTGGTCGCCTGGCTGGCGCGCATCGACTCCCGCGACGTGTTCGACACCGACTGCCTCGCCGCCGTTCATCCCGCCTCGGCGGGCAATCCCGAGACGGTCAGCGGCGTGCTGGCGGTTCCGCTCGGCCGTGCCTCGACCTATTTCATGCTGTGGTTCCGCCCGGAGGTGGCCCAGACGGTGACCTGGGGCGGCGATCCCCACAAGCCGGTGCGCATCGGCCCGCTCGGCGAGCGGCTGCAGACGCGCGCCTCCTTCGACGCCTGGCGCGAGGTGGTGCGCGGCCGCTCGCGCCTGTGGCAGCCGCACGAGATCGTCGCCGCCATCGAGATCCGCGATCTCGTCGTCGACGTCATCCTCAGCAAGGCCGAGGAGCTCGAAGGCGTCAACCGCCAGCTCGCCCGCAGCAACGACGAGCTCGAATCCTTCGCCTATGTGGCGTCGCACGACCTCAAGGAGCCGCTGCGCCACATCGAGGCGTTCGCCGGGCTGCTGAAGGAATCGCTGCCGGCGGACTCCGAGGGACGCCTCGGTGACATGGTCGGCGGCATCGAGACCTCGTCGCGGCGGCTGCGCGCCCTCATCAACGACCTCGCCGAGTACTCGCGGGTCGGGCGGCAGGCGCGCCCGCTGGCGGCGGTGCCGCTGGACGAGGTTCTGGCCGACGTGCTCGCCGACCTCCGGCCGGTGTTGGAGGAGACCGGGGCGACCGTGTCGGCGACGGCTCTGCCCGAGGTGCTGTGCGATCGAAGCCAAATCCGGCAGGTGCTGCAGAACCTGATCTCGAACGCGCTCAAGTATCGCCATCCGGACCGCTCTCCGGCGATCACGGTCGACGGCGTCGTGGAGGCCGGCGCTGCGAGCGAGATCGATCGCGGCCCCGCGGCCGAGCCGGTTCGGCGCGTGCGGATCGTCATCGCCGACAACGGCATCGGCTTCGACGAGAAATACCGCGAGCAGATCTTCGAGCCGTTCCAGCGGCTGCACGGCCCCGACGAATACGAGGGGACCGGCATCGGCCTGGCGATCTGCCGCAAGATCGTGCAGCGCCACGGCGGATCGATCTCGGCCGCCAGCCGGGCCGACATCGGCTCCACATTCACGTTCACGCTGCCGATGCGCAGCCTCGACGACGACGGAGATCTGGGTCGATGAGCCGCGATGTCGCGCTGCCGACCATTCTGGTCGCCGAGGACCACAACCACGACAAGTTCATCCTGACCGAGGTCTTCTCGCGCGCCGGCATCCGGGCGGATCTCCGCTTCGTCAACGACGGCGAGCAGATGCTCGACTATCTGTATCGGCGCGGTCCGTTCGCCGCGCCCGGCGCCGCGATCATGCCGACCCTGGTGCTGCTCGACCTCAACATGCCGCGGCTGGACGGCCGCAAGGTCATCCGCATCCTGCGCGCCGACGAGACCTTGCGGCATCTGCCCGTGATCGCGCTGTCCACGTCGGAAAGCCCGAAGCACATCACCGAGGCCTACGCGATCGGCATCAACGCCTATCTGGTCAAGCCGGCCAACATTCCCGACTATGTCGCCAAGGTCTCGTCCCTGTGGGACTTCTGGATGAGGACCGCGTCGCTGCCGACCGTGGACGTGAAGCCGTGAGCGAGACGCCGCGTGCCCTGCTCGTCGACGACGCCGAGATCGAGTATCTCACGTTCGAGCGAATGCTGCGCCGGGTGACGGGGCCGACGCGGGCGCTCGACTGGGCACGGAGCTACGCCGAGGGGTTGGCGGCGATCGCGCGGGGCGGGCACGACATCTATTTCGTCGACATTCGGCTCGGGCCCGACAGCGGCCTCGGCCTGATCCGCGAGGCGCGCCGGCGCGGCGTGCTGAAGCCGATGATCGTGCTGACCGGCTACGGCAGCGACGAGGTGGACCGCGCCGCGACCGAGGCCGGCGCCAACGACTATCTGGTCAAGGGCGAGTTCGACCACGTTCTGCTGGAGCGCACGATCCGCTACGCGGAGCGCAACGCCCGCGATCTCGCCGAGCTCGACCGCCGGCTGGCGGAGAGCGAGGCGGCGGCGCGCGAGCTGACGGAGCAGAGAGAACGCCGCGCGCTGGCGGAGGCCGAGCTCTCCGAGGTCCTGCGGCGCACCGTCGACGAGCAGGAGAGCGAGCGCCAGCGCGTCGCCCGCGAGCTCCACGACAGCTTCGGACAGTCCCTGACCTTGCTGCAGCTCGGGCTCGATTCGGTGACCCGCGGGCTGGCCGCCGGCACCGACATCCGGCAGGAGATCGCGTCGCTGAAGGATCTGACGGTCCGGATCAGCGAGGAGGTGAACCACCTCGCCTGGGAGCTTCGCCCGACGGCGCTCGACGATCTCGGCCTGCAGGAGGCCATTCGCCAGGTGCCGGCCGAGTGGCAGTCGCGCTGCGACCTCGCCTTCGAGCTGCACCTCGCCCTCGACCGGCGGCTGCCGCCCGGCGTGGACAGCGCGCTGTATCGCGTCCTGCAGGAGGCGATCACCAACATCGTCCGGCACGCCGCCGCCACCCGGGTCGGGATCATTCTCGACAGCACGCCCGACGGCGTCCGCATGATCGTCGAGGACGACGGATGCGGCTTTGCGGCCGACGATGCCGGCCGCGCCGAACCGCCGGCGCGGCGGCTCGGCCTGCTCGGGATCCGCGAGCGGCTGTCGCTGGTCGGCGGCGCGCTGGAGATCGAATCGAGCCCCGGCCGGGGCACCACGCTGTTCGCCCGCGTGCCGCTCTGATTCGGCGGAGAGCCGGGATCGCGGCGGATCGGCGGACGCGGGGCCGCGGCCTCGGTTGCGGCGGCAAAGGCCGCGCGGCGACCGTCGAACCTTAGTCGCCCGAGTCAGGTCGCATAGCCGCCGCGGTGTAGGGGGCAAGGTCCCTACATCGGCTCGGCCGAGGCGCCCATAGTTTCCTGGCACTATTATGCGCCGCCGCGACGCTGCTTCGACGGCTCGGTAATTTGACCGGGACTCATCACAATGGGCGGACTCGCCAGGATCCGGTCGACTCCCGAAACGCTCGCCGTCGGGATTGCCCTGCTCGCACCGGACGGAACGATCCAGGACGAGAACGCGACCTGGAGGACGTTGGCGCGGCACGACGACGGCGGCTTCGACGCCGCAGCGACGCCCAACTTCTTCCAGGCCTGCACCTCGGACCAGGCGCGCCATCTCCACGACGTCGTCGAGGGACGCAGCAGACTGTTCACCTGCCTTCAGGCCGGCTGCTCGGCCGATGGGCCGACCCTGCTGGTCGCACTGCCGCGCCGCCCGGAGCCGCCATCCCCGTTGATCCTGCTGCAGGTCGCCATGGCGGGTCTGCTGCCGATCGATCCGACCCGCGACATGGCGCCGGAGGCGAGCTTCGCGGACGAGCCGACGTTCGGCATCGATCTGATCGTGCGCACCATCGAGCAGACGATGCAGAACGTGATGGCGAGCGGCGCGGTGCGACCGCACTGGCTCGACAGTTCCTCGGCGGGCGCCACCGAGCGGGACGCGGTTGCCCAGATCCTCCAGATGCTGTCTCCCCGTCAGCGCGAGGTTCTCCGGCTCGTGGGGGTCGGGAAGACCAATGCCGAGATCGCCACCCTGCTCGGCATATCGATGAACACGGCCAAGCTGCACGTGTCGGCGATTCTGCGCCGGCTCGATCTGGACAACCGGATGCAGGCGATCGCGTTGGGCGCGCGGATCGCCGATCGCGGCTTCTGACCGCGACGAGACGATCGAGCCCACGACCCGAAATTGCTCGAGATCGGCGTCCGGCACGCCCCTGCCCCGGACAGGCCGACGCAGCCTGTCCGGGATGCACGGGCTATGCGGACGGCCGCCCTGCCCGGCCGCGGCGCCGGCATCGTCCGGCCTGATCCCCAAGTCCGAGCCGTTCTCCCGGTTGCGGTGGGCCCGGGCCGGCGTTGGGGCGCCGCAAGGTAATACAGCGCTGTATTCACGCGACAATCAGTTTTGCCATCATTCGGCCCAAGCTTTCACAATATTATCCGGGCGCATTCGGCGGGGACTCAGGGGGCTCAATTGTTTTCAGCACGCTGGCTGGCTGCTGCGACAGCAACGTTGGTCGTCCTCGTCGGCTCGGTGGCGGACTCACGGGCCGAGGGACCAATCGGCACCTGCGACGACGCGGCCGAGCTGGCGGTGCTGCCGTCGCCGGTGGCGCCGTGGAAGGGCGCGCCGCTGCGGGTCATTCTGGCCGCCGAGAAGCCGCTCGAGGGCGAGCTGTCGCTGATCGGGCCGGACGGCAAGGTCGCGGCCAGGTCGAGCGATCGCCGCGGCGGCCCGCCCTATTTCTGGACCGCCGAGGTCGCGGCGCCGGCCGCCGGGACATGGCGGGTGACGCTCGACCGCGCCGACGCGCCGGCCGCGTGCAGCACCATCACGCGCGACGTCACCGTGCGGCCGGCCGAGCCGCCGCGGCTGCGCGCCACCGAGGGCAGCGTCTGGCCGGTGCGCGCCTCCTGGAGCCGCAACACCGAGAATCTCTACTCGGCCTGGGTCGAAAAGCTGTTCGATGCGCCGCTCGACGCGCCGCCGCCGTCGTGGAAGGCGCTGCACGACGTCCTGCGCGACCGGTCGCGCAATCTTCTGTTCAACCATCTCGGTCTCGCCGAGGACCAGTCGGGGCTGTTCATCAAGCCAGACTGCGCCGACCTTCCGTATTTCCTGCGCGCCTATTTCGCCTTCAAGATGGGCCTGCCGTTCGGCTACGCGAAGTGCACCCGCGGCGGCGGTGGCGAGGCGCCGAGATGCCCGGCGTGGTGGAACATCCAGAAGGAAGAGCCGCGCGCCGCACCGCCGCCCGAGGAGCTCGTCGCCTCGGCCGAGCCGGCCGTCGCCCCGTCGCCGGGCCTGTTCGGGATGCTGCGGCAGCAGCAGCCGGCCGCGACCCCGGTGAGCGTGCCGGCCGCCAAGCCCGCCGCAAAACCGTGGTCACCGCCGCCGCGTCCGTCCGGGCTCGTCCCCGGCTTCGGCCATTACATCAAGTGGTCGGTCGGCGACGGCGTCCATTCCGGCTCCGGCCGCACCGCGGCGGCCGACGACAACACCGACTATTATCCGGTGCCGCTGACCCAGGAGACGCTGCGTCCGGGCACCGTCTATGCCGACCCCTATGGCCATCTCCTGGTGATCGCCAAGCGCGTGCCGCAGACCGGCGACACCGCCGGCGTCCTGCTCGCCGTCGACGCGCAGCCGGACGGCACCGTGGCGATCAAGCGCTTCTGGCGCGGCAACTTCCTGTTCGCGCAGGATCCCGGGCTCGGCAGTCCCGGCTTCAAGCGCTTCCGTCCGGTGGTCGCCGAGAACGGCTCGATGCGGCGGCTGAACAACCGCGAGATCGCCAAGAACCCGCAATACGGCGACTTCTCGCTCGATCAGTCGCGGCTCTCGATCGAAGCCTTCTACGACCGCATGGAAGACGTGATCTCGCCGTCGCAGCTCGATCCGCTGCGCGCCATGAAGGAAGTGATCCAGGCGCTCGACGAGCAGGTGCGGGCGCGCATCACCTCGGTCGAGAACGGGCGAAAGTTCCAGACCAGCGGGCGCGACGCCGACATGCCTGACGGCGCCGCGATCTTCGAGACCACGGGCGCCTGGGAAGACTTCGCCACGCCGTCGCGCGATCTGCGTCTGCTGATCGCCATCGACGTGGTGCGCGGCTTCCCGGATCGCGTCGCGCGGCGGCCCGAGCGCTACGCCATGCCGGCCGGCAAGAGCATCGCCGACGTGAAGGCGGAGCTCCAGAGCGTGCTGGCGGCCGAGCTGTCGACGCGAAAATTCTCCTATCCGCGAACCGACGGCTCGCCCTGGACCCTCACGGTCAAGGACGTGGTCGACCGCGCCGGCGCGCTGGAGATGGCCTACAACGTCAACGATTGCGTCGAGCTGCGCTGGGGCGCGGCGGACAGGAGCGAAGAGGCGGCGACGTGCAAGAAGCGGGCGTCGGGGTCGCAGCGCGCCAAGATGACGGATTACCGCGCCTGGTTCGCCGAGCGCCGCCGGCCGCCGCGCGGCTGACCGTGTTGCATGCCGAGGCGCCTCCGAGTCCGCGTGTCCCCGCGCAAGCGCTACGGCATGCGCACATTGCTCGCCGCCTCTACAAAGCGTCATGCGCGGGCTCGACCCGCGCATCCATCCGGATTCGCAAAAACAATTATTTCGCAGAGAGATGGGTCGCCGGGTCAAGCCCGGCGACGACGCCGGGATGTTCGGCTTCCGGCTCGTGGGACGATTGGATTCTGATCACATGAAACGCCGCGACGTGATCACGCTGCTCTCCGCCGCCGTGCTCGCGCCGCTCACGGCGCGCGCGCAAGCGCCCGGCCTCGATCCGCGCATCACGCCGGCGCGAAAGGACATCGCGGCAAAGCATCTCGAAGGCCAGGTCGACGCACCGCGTTTCGTCGCGGGACGGATCTTCGAGATCGCCGCCGCGCAGGCGCCCTTGCGCAAGGCGCCGTCGCACGACGCGGAGCTTCAGACCGAAGCCCTGAAGGGCGAGCGTATCTCCATCTACGATACCGGCCCGGACGGCTGGGCATGGGGCCAGCTCGAAAGCGACGGCTATGTCGGCTACGTGCCGGCCGCCGCGCTCGGCGCGCCCGGACCGGCGCCGACCCACAAGGTGACGGCGCTTCGCACGCTGGTCTTCCCCGGTCCGTCCATCAAGCTGCCGCCGATCGAGACGCTGTCGTTCGGCAGCCGCCTGGTGATCGTGCGCGTCGACGGGCCGTTCGCCGTCACGGCGACGGGCGGCCATGTGCCGGCGCCGCATATCGCACCCGTCGCGGTGATGGAGAGCGACGTCGTCGCCGTCGCCGAGCGGTTTGTGGGAACGCCCTATCTGTGGGGCGGCAAGACCAGCCTCGGCCTCGACTGCTCGGGCCTCACCCAGGTCACGCTCGCCGCCTGTGGCATCGCCTGTCCGCGCGACACCGACATGCAGGAGCGCGCGCTCGGCAGCGCGGTCGCGCTGCCCGGCGCGCTCGACGGGTTGCAGCGCGGCGATCTGGTGTTCTGGAAGGGCCATGTCGCCATCGCGCGCGACGCGGCGACGCTGCTGCACGCCAACGCCCATGCCATGGCGGTCGCCGTCGAGCCGACCGCGCCGGCGCTCGCCCGCATCCGCGCCGCCGGCAGCGAGGTCACCAGCGTGCGCCGCCTGCCGCCGCCCGCCTGACCGCGTGTCGCGACACGGCCGGCATGCGGCGTTTCGCGTCGAGGCATCCGTCTTCGCGGAAGCATATCGAGGGCGCTTTGGTCGGTTCGCGCACGATCTGCGCGCCGAGCCGCACCGCGATCACGTCGAACCCGAGCGGCAAGCTGCAAGCACGGTCCCCGATCCGCCTTGACCGGCAATCGGACAACCCACTGTCGCGTATGGGTTTGGTGGTGGTGGGCGCAGCAGGGCTCGAACCTGCGACCCGCTGATTAAGAGTCAGCTGCTCTACCAACTGAGCTATGCGCCCGCACGCCTTGGCGGCGCGCGTCTGTAGCAAACGTGGCCGGCCGTGTCCACCGCAGCGCACCGGTATTTCGGCATATGTGCCGCGCCGGGCGGCCTCTGATGCGGCAAACCGCATCGTCCGGGCGTCGCCCCGATCCGAAAGCACGACGGCCGCCGAGCCGAAGCTCGGCGGCCTGCAAGGCCGGGAAGTCGCTGGGGGGCAGGGGGGGAGGCGTCGGGGCGACCACCAGGCCTGTGCATCACGTGTCGGTCGAACTCTAGAGTCGCTCCTCTGCGTCCGAGGTGGGCGGGCTGCGCCGCCGGTCGTCGTTGCGCCGGCCATAGGGGCCGAACGTCCCGGGGCCGCGCCGGTCGTCGTCGCTGCGGCTGCCGTCGCGCTGCCAGGGCGGGCCGCCAGGACCGCGGTCGGGCCCCCAGGAGCCCTGGCCGCCGCCGAAACCGTCGGTGCGGTCGCCGTCGCGCCAGCCCCAGCGGCCCCAGCCGTCACGCCGGGGCTCGGGCTGCTCGACCCGTCCCTCCGGGACGCGCCCTGCGCCGTCACCAGACCCGAAGCGCGGGCCGCGCGGCGGTCCCCAACCCGGATGGTCGGGACCGTGATGCCAATCGTGCCAGCCGGGTCCGCCAGGAGGGCCGTCTCGACCGGGACCACCCGGAGGACCGTCACGGCCGGGGCCGTCTCCACCAGGACCGTATCGGCCCGGACCGTCCTGCCCCACCTCGGCGAAGCGCGGCGTCAGTGGGCGCACCAGCGTCCAGAACCGCCGCTTCTGGCTGTCGTCGAGGCTGCGGACGAGCGGCGAGGCCGCGTCGGCGAGATCCTTCAGCACACCGGCGCGGCGGCTCGCCGCATCGGCGAACCGCTGCAGCCGATCCATCGGATCGTCGCTGCGCTGCGCCTGGCCCTGGTCGGGCCCGGCGCGGAGCTCGTTGCGGCGTGCCTCGCGATCCGCGTCCCTGGTCGCCACGAAGGCCCGATAGGCGCGCTCGAAGGCCGGCCACGTCTTCTCCTGGTCGGACGAGAGGCCGAGCCCGGCCCGCAGCGCGGCGATCCGCGCCTCGAGGAAGGCCTGGCTGTCGGACAAGCGGCCCGGCGCGGTCTGGGCGGGCGAGGTCTGGGCGGGCGCGGCAGGCGCCGCGTCCGGGCGCTGCTGGGCCAGAACCAGACCCGATCCCGCCAGCGCGAGCACCGCGGTCCCGGCGAGAAGCGACTTCCACATGCGACCCTCCCATCGAATACAGTCGAAGCATAGTAATCAGCGGCCGATCGGAGCAAGTTAAACTTAGGTAAGAATTACAAGCCGGCAATGTTTGCCACCAAACCGTCACGAACACTCGCGCCTGGACAGTCGCGCGCGACGGGATTCACGCCCGAACCGCGCCCGCGGCGCGATCTCGCGCCGTCGGCGAAAACCCCTGCAGCCCAGGCAGATAGGCCGGCGTTAACGGTCTCGTAACCATGCACCCGGCAAATTTTGCCGGGGGCGCCGCGAATGGCGCCGGGGGCGGTGTCGGATGTCGGACGTAGCGGCGGCTCAAGGCGGGGGATCGGGCTTCAAGTTCCCGAGCCTGCGCGAGATCAGCGACACGCTGCGCAGCGGCGACATCGCGCTCGCCGTCGGCGTGATGACCATCCTGGTCGTCCTCATCCTGCCGCTGCCGCCCGTCCTGCTCGACTTCGCCCTCGCGGTCTCGATCATCACCTCGGTGCTGATCCTGATGACGTCGCTGTTCATCCACCGGCCGCTGGAGTTCTCGGTCTTCCCGACCGTGCTGCTGATGTCGACGATGCTGCGGCTCGCCCTCAACCTCGCCTCCACCCGCCTGATCCTGTCGCACGGGCACGAGGGCACCAGCGCCGCCGGCCACGTCATCGAGGCCTTCGGCAACTTCGTGATGGGCGGCAACTTCGTCATCGGCATCATCGTGTTCGCGATCCTGGTGATCGTGAACTTCGTGGTGATCACCAAGGGCTCGGGCCGCATCGCCGAGGTCGCGGCGCGCTTCAACCTCGACGCCATGCCGGGCAAGCAGATGGCGATCGACGCCGACCTCTCGGCCGGCCTGATCGACGAGACGACGGCACGCACCCGCCGCAAGGACCTCGAGGACGAGAGCGCCTTCTACGGCGCCATGGACGGCGCCTCCAAGTTCGTCCGCGGCGACGCCATCGCGGGCCTGCTGGTGGTGTTCATCAACATCATCGGCGGCATCATCATCGGCATCGCCCAGCAGGGCATCTCGTTCGCCGAGGCCGGCCGCACCTACACGCTGCTGACCGTCGGCGACGGCCTGGTCACCCAGATCCCGGCCCTGATCGTGTCGACCGCCGCCGGCCTGCTGGTCTCCAAGGCGGGCCTGTCGGAGGCCGCCGACAAGGTGCTGCTCCGCCAGCTCTCCGGCTATCCCAAGGCGCTCGGCATGTCGTCCGCCGTGATGATCGCGATGGGCCTGCTGCCCGGCATTCCGATGCTGCCCTTCCTGCTGCTCGGCGGCGGCGCCGGCGCAATGGCCTACTTCATCAACCGCAAGGCCCAGACCAAGGTCGATGTCGCGGCGGCGACCACCGCGGCGGCCGCCAAGGCGGCGCCGGCCGAGGAGCCGATCAGCTCCGCCCTCAAGATCGACGACCTCAAGATCGAGCTCGGCTACGCGCTGCTGCCGCTGGTCAACTCGCCGGACGGCAGCGACCGGCTCACCGAGCAGATCAAGGCGCTGCGCCGCTCGCTCGCCATGGACATGGGCTTCGTGATGCCGTCGGTGCGCATCCTCGACAATGTCCAGCTCGACGCCAACACCTACCTGATCAAGATCAAGGAGGTGGAGGCCGGCAGCGGGCGGGTGTGGCCGGGCCAGTACATGGCCATGGACCCGATGGGCGGCCAGGTGAACCTCCCCGGCATGCACATGACCGAGCCGACCTTCGGCCTCCCCGCCACCTGGATCGACGCCGCCCTCAAGGAAGAGGCGGCCGTGAAGGGCTACACGGTGGTCGATGCCGCGACCGTGCTGGCGACCCATCTCACCGAGCAGCTCAAGGCCAACATCGCCGAGCTCCTGTCCTATGCCGAGGTGCAGAAGCTGTTGCGCGACCTGCCCAAGGAGCAGGGCGAGCTGGTCAAGGATATCGTCCCGTCCCAGATCACCGTCACGGGCATCCAGCGCGTGCTGCAACTCCTGCTCACCGAGCGCATCTCGATCCGCGACCTCGGCACCATCCTGGAGGGCATCGCCGACGCCCTCTCGTTCAGCCGCAACCCCAACATCCTGGTCGAGCATGTGCGCGCCCGCCTCGCCCGCCAGATCTGCGCCACCTATTCGAACCCGGCCGGCCACCTGCCGCTGATCGCCCTGACGGCCCGCTGGGAGCAGGCCTTCGCCGAGTCGATCGTCGGCCAGGGCGACGACCGCCAGCTCGCCATGCAGCCGTCGCGCCTCTCCGAGTTCATCACGCTGGTGCGGGAGCGCTTCGAGGAGGCGGCCCGGATGGGCGAGGCGCCCGTGCTGGTGACGTCGCCCGGCATCCGCCCCTTCGTGCGCTCGATCGTCGAGCGCTTCCGGGCCCAGACCCCGGTGCTGTCGCAGTCGGAGATCCACCCGCGCGCCCGGCTGCGCACGGTCGGCAGCATCTGACGGCCAGGCTTCGTTTCGGTTGCATCGATCGATCACGCAACCGACGACATCGATAAAATCCGGTCTAATTTTGTAAATAGTTCTAAGAACAAGCGAATTATAGTCCGACCCACGCGCCGATCACGGACTCGTGAGACCTCGGAGAGGAAACCTTTCCGGTCCCTGCGGGTTGTTGGCGCGAGGGGATGGTGCGCTGCACCGGGGACGAGCGGTCGATCCAGCCAAAACGTCTGGCGATTGAACCTCGTCCCTGAGAGCTGCGACCAACGGACAATCGATGGGAGGGGTCTCATGAACAACGCATCGCTCGCCACGGCCGACCGGATCACCCACTTGAAGGTGGTCGTGCTGGCGCTGATCGCCTCGATCGCCATCATGGTGATCGGCATCACGGCGCACGCGGTCGACGACGCCCGCGCCTACGGGGTCGCCGCGACGCCGCTGAAGGCCGGCAAGGCCGTGATGTTCTCCACCACGGACACCGCGACCATCGTGCGCTGAGCGACCGACGCCGGCCTGCGGGTCACGCGACGGGCTCCAAGACGGACATCAGAGAGATTTCGACGGCCGGGTGTTTCGCCCGGCCGTTTTCGTTTGATTCAAGGACGTTCTCAGCGCCCGTTCGTCTGGGCCGGAGGCACCGCCTCGACCAGGCGGCCGGAGAACAGCACCGGGCCGGTCGGGCCGGCGGCCGGCGAGCCGGTCGGGCCCTCGAGCGAGACCGCATAGACGGCGGCGTCGACGATCTCCGGCTCGAAGGTGGCGATCGCCGGGACCGTGGTGAACTCGGCTCCGCCCAGCAGGCCGAGCGAGCGCGGCGCCGGCAGCCGGTCCGAGACCAGCCACAGCTCGTAGCGCTTGTCGCCCTCGTCCTCGGCCGCGACCCGCCGCACCATCACGCTCTTGTGGTCCGGATCGAGCGTCACCAGGAAGGCCGGCCGGGCGGAGTTTCCCTGCAGCACCGCGACGAAGCGGCCGGGCGATGCGCCCGGCACCTCGACGGTACGGACCACCTCGCGCGGCACCTCGACCACCTGGGCCGGCGGTCGCAGCGGCAGCGGCAGCAGGTCCGGGGCGAGCGTCGTGATCACGGTGAGGGCGGCCAGAGCCGCCGCGAAGGCCGCGAACCCGGCGGCGGCGCTGCGCCAGCGCTGCACGCTGCGGACCAGCCCCCGTACCGTCTCGGGATCGTGGCCCGTGAGGCCGCCGGCCACATCGCCGAAGCGCTCGTCGGGCGACGGGAGCCGCACCACGACAGCCCGGCTGTCGGCCGCCTCGGCCGGCGTCTCCGGCCCGGACAGGTCGGCCGCGGGACGACTCGTATCGTCACCCGGGCGCGACTCGTCGGCGGCGTGAGCCTCGGAGGGCTCGGGCGGAGCGACCGGCGGTGGCGGCTCGACCGGCTCGACCGGCTTGGCCGGCTTGGCCGGCTCGACCGGTTCGGCCAGCGAGGCCGCCACGGCGGCCAGCAGATCGTCCATGGCGGGCGACGGCGGCTCGGGCACGGCCGCGTCCGCTGCCGCTGCCGCTGGTCGGGCGGCGGCGATCGTCTCGGTGAGCCGCGCCCGCAGCGCCACCCACAATTCGGGCGGCGGCGGCACCGGGTCCACCATGGCATGGAGCTCGCCGAGCCGGCGCTCCCACGCCGTGACCAGCGCCGCAAAGGTCGAATCGGCGGCGACCAGGGCCGCCGCCGCCTCCCGCTCGTCGGCGTCGAGCGTGCCGAGAACATATTCGGCAGCGAGGCCCGCCCAGTCGTCGTCGTGCGCGGTCATGTCCCCAGGCACTCCCGCAGGTCGGCGAGGGCGCGGCGAAGCTGGGTCTTGATGGTGTTCACCGGGCGGTCGAACTCGCGGGCCAGCTCGGCGCGGTCGACGCCGCTGAAATAGGCGAGCAGGATCATGCGCTGGCGATCGGGATCGAGCCGGCCCAGGCAGGCGAGCAGGCGCTTGAGCTCCTCGGTGACGATGCGCCGGGCGGGCGGGTCGGCGCTCTCGGCTGCGCCCTCCATCCCCTCGGGCTCCTCTTCGATCGGCTCGTCCGTCGTCTTGCGGACGACGTCGACGGCGCGGTTGCGGGCGATCGACACCATCCAGATGATCGGAGACGCCCTGGCCGGATCGAACTGCCCGGCGCTCGACCAGATCTTCAGATAGGCCTCTTGCAAGACCTCGCCGGCGAGATCCGAACGCCGCAAGATGCGCAGCACCACGCCGTAGAGTTTCGCCCGGGTGGCGGCATAAAGGCGTTCGAACGCCGCCTCGTCGCCCTTGGCGATCGAGGCCAGCAGCCAGACCAGCTCGGCCGACGTCAACATCCGGTCCCAGCCCCCCGTGCACCGGTTGGCCGGATTATGCGCGAAGGCGCGCGCCCCGCAAAGGTGCGAAAGCCCGGGCGGGGGCCCGGGCTCGGACGACGGCACACGGTGGAAGGGCTCAGGCGACCGCGTTGCGGGCCCGCAGGCCGGCGATCGAGTCGAGCTCCGCCTGCTCGCGGGCATTCTCGGCGTGACGCTCGCGAAGCTGGTCCCGCTCGTCGAGCAGCTCGACCTTCTTGAGCTCGTCGAAGGCCTCCTGGAGTACCGCGCGGGCCTCCTCGAGCTGGCCCTGCAACTCGTCGGCGGAGCGCTTGAGGTTCTCGCGCCGCTGCATGGCGGCCTTGGCATAGGTCGGATAGGCGAAATGCGCCGGATCATGAACGCCGGCGCGCTCCTGCTCGACCTGGATCTCGCGATCGAGGTCGGTCGCCATCCGCATGAACTCGGCGATCATGGTCTCGATCTGCGAGACCTTGCGGCGGCTCTCGTCGACCTGGAATTTCTTGAGCCGGATGAGCGTATCGCGCGACTTCATCGACTGTTACTCCCCAGAAGCCCCCATCGCAGCCTCGAACGCCAGGGCCGAGAACCGCTCCGAACAGATCCACATTGTGGGAGCACAATCTTAGTTTTCTGTTTCCGCCGACATGAGGATTTGCTCGAGTCGACTATAGCCCTCGGCCAGAAGGGTCGATTCCGTCTTCTTTTGGGACAGGAAGGCCTCCAGCGGCTCGTGCAGCCGGATCGCCTCGTCGACCTCGGCGCTGGAGCCCGGCCGGTAGGCGCCGAGGCGGATCAGCTCCTCCATGTCGGCGTAGGTCGCCATCACCTTGCGGGCCTGCATGATGATAGGCAGATAGGTCGGATCGCAGGCCTTCGGCATGGTCCGAGAGATGGATTTTAGGACATTGATGGCCGGGTAGCGGCCACGTTCGGCGATGGCGCGTTCCATCACGATGTGGCCGTCGAGGATGCCGCGCACCGCATCGGCGACCGGCTCGTTGTGGTCGTCGCCGTCGACCAGCACGGTGAAGATGCCGGTGATGGCCCCTGCCCCGGCTCCCGGCCCGGCCCGCTCGAGCAGGCGCGGCAGCTCGGTGAACACCGTCGGCGTGTAGCCCTTGGAGGTCGGCGGCTCGCCGGCCGAGAGGCCGATCTCGCGCTGCGCCATGGCGAAGCGGGTGACCGAATCCATCAGCACCAGGACGCTCTTGCCCTCGTCACGGAAATGCTCGGCGATGGCGAGCGTCAGATAGGCGGCCTGGCGGCGCATCAGGGCCGGCTCGTCGGAGGTCGCGACCACCACGACCGAGCGGGCGAGGCCCTCCGGCCCGAGATCGTCCTGGAGGAACTCCTGCACCTCGCGGCCGCGCTCGCCGACCAGCCCGATCACCGAGACGTCGGCATCGACATTGCGGGCCAACATGGAGAGCAGCACCGACTTGCCGACGCCGGAGCCGGCGAAGATGCCCATGCGCTGGCCGCGGCAGCAGGTCAGGAATGTATTGAGTGCCCGCACGCCGAGATCGATCGGTCCGCCGACCCGGCGGCGCGCATGAGCGGACGGCGGACTGTTGCGGAAACGACACGGTGTCGGGCCAATCGGCAGCGGACCGAGGCCATCCACCGGCTCGCCCAGGGCATTGACGACGCGGCCGAGCCAGCCGGGCGAGGGCCGCACCGTCGCCTGCGCCGACATCACCAAGGCACGGCAGCCACGCCGCACGCCTTCGAGCGCGGCGAACGGCATCAGCAGCGCATGATCGCCGGAAAAGCCAACAACTTCACACGGAATCATGCGTCCAGAGGTCTCGACTCCGACCCGCGCCCCGACCGACATGGCATTCAGCGGCCCGGCGACCTCGACCATCAGGCCGCGGACGCCGACCACCCGGCCATAGACCTCGACCCCGTCGATCTCGGTGATCTGGTCGGCGAGCGTCCTCATCCGAGCCTCCGCGCGGCCGCAGCGAGACCCGAGACTCCTTCCTTAACCCCGTGTTTACCCGGAGCGTTAATCATTGGATCACCGTCCTCGGGTCCTTCTGCGAGTTCGCCCCACTGTTGACGGAGGGGCGAGTCTCCAGAATCAGTTACGGCCAATTCCTAAAGTGAGATGTGAGCGCGAACGTGCCCAAAAAATCACCCCGCCACAACATTTTAGGACGATTCTGGCGAAAATGCCCAGCGCCGACTTGCGCAGGCGAATCAGACTTTGTTAATCATTGGCCGTTAACCTTTCGAATCAGTTGGGTCCCGGGGCGTCTGAGTTGGCCGCCAGCAGGGCGGGCCGCCCTCAATCCGACGCGGCATGGAAGGGGACTGGCATGCGCGTTCTCCTGATCGAAGACGACAGCGCGACTGCGCAGTCCATCGAATTGATGCTGAAGTCGGAAAGCTTCAACGTCTACACGACGGACCTCGGCGAAGAGGGCGTCGACCTCGGCAAGCTCTACGACTACGACATCATCCTGCTCGATCTCAACCTGCCGGACATGTCGGGTTTCGAGGTGTTGCGGGCGCTGCGGGTCTCCAAGGTCAAGACGCCGATCCTGATCCTCTCCGGCCTCGCCGGCATCGAGGACAAGGTCAAAGGTCTCGGCTTCGGCGCCGACGACTACATGACCAAGCCGTTCCACAAGGACGAGCTGGTGGCGCGGATCCACGCGATCGTGCGCCGCTCCAAGGGTCACGCCCAGTCGGTCATCCAGACCGGCGACCTCGTCGTCAATCTCGACACCAAGACGGTCGAGGTCGGCGGCCAGCGGGTGCACCTGACCGGCAAGGAGTACCAGATGCTGGAGCTCCTCAGCCTGCGCAAGGGCACGACGCTGACCAAGGAGATGTTCCTCAATCATCTCTACGGCGGCATGGACGAGCCCGAGCTGAAGATCATCGACGTGTTCATCTGCAAGCTGCGCAAGAAGCTCGCCAACGCGTCGAGCGGGCGCAACTACATCGAGACCGTATGGGGCCGCGGCTACGTGCTGCGCGAGCCCTCCGAAGACGAGACCCGCATCGCCATCTGATCCCGACATGGCCGCGCCGGTCCGGCGCGGCGACGACCGAGGAGTTTTGGAGTTTCGGAATTTTTGTGGAGCCGTGGGCTCTCTCCTCCCGGACTCGGACGCTTCCGAACCCCGCCGCGAACGGCGGGGTTTTTGTTTGTGGGGAGCCGCGGGCCGGCGCCTCCGAACGATGCCCGATCCCGGCCATTCCGGTCTTTGCTGTCGCACTACGGGACGCACACATCGCTTGCCGTGCACGAGAGCTGCCAAGCCTGAGAGCGTCATGCGCGGGCTCGACCCGCGCATCCATCAGATTTCGCAAAAACGCTTTGTTCGCAGGATGATGGATCGCCGGGTCAAGCCCGGCGATGACGACGGTGGGGAAGGCGCCCTTTGCCGGACCATCAGATGTTCTCGACAAGACGAGTTCTGTGCATCCCGTAGCGCCTTCGCAGGGAGCCGAAAATGGAAATGCCCAGCGCAAGGCCGGGCATCACCAAAACTCGATCTTGCGCAGCCCGGTTCAGGACGGGCGCCGCCCTACCGCTGCCCGCCGAAGTTCGCCGCGAGGCGCTGGGTGGCCGGCATGGCGAAGACGGCCGGCTTGGCGGCCGCGGAGGCGCCGTTCGGGGCGTAGACGCCGCGCTGGTCGGGCACCGGCTTGAAGGCGTCGGTGAGACCGACCACGGTCTCGGCGGCGCCGAGCACCAGGAAGCCGTCCGGCTCGGTGACCTTGCGGATCCGCTCCAGCACCCCGATCTTGGTGGGCTGGTCGAAATAGATCAGCACGTTGCGGCAGAACACCAGGTCGAACGGGCCGAGGCTGGTGAAGTCGCCGAGCAGGTTGAGGGTGCGATACTGGACCATGGACCGGATCTCGGGGGAGATCTGCCAGGTCTCGCCGGTCTGCGTGAAGTATTTCAGCAGCATCTGGATGGGCAGCCCGCGCTGCACCTCGAACTGGCTGTAGATGCCGGCCCGCGCCTTGTCGAGCACATCCATCGAGAGGTCGGTCGCCACCATCTCGATGCGCCAGCCGTCGAGCCGCGGGCCCATGTCCTTGAGGCACATCGCGAGCGAGTAAGGCTCCTGGCCCGTGGAGGCGGCGGCGCACCAGATGCGCAGGCGGCGACGGCTCTCGCGAGCGGCGAGCAGCGACGGGATGATCGACTGCCGGAAATGATCGAACGGCACCTTGTCGCGCAGGAAGAAGGTCTCGTTGGTGGTCATCGCCTCGACCACCGCGACCAGCAGGTTTTCGGAGCCGGGCACCTTCAGCTTCTGCACCAGCTCGCCCAGCGAGCCGAGGCTGTTCTTGCGCGCGACCGGCAGCAGCCGGCTCTCGACCAGATACTCCTTGTCGGCGGAGAGCACGAGGCCGGACCGGTCCTTGAGGAGCCGGCGCAGAAAATCGTAATCGAACGGCGTCACGAGCGCTCTCCCGAGAAAATACGCGTTACTTTCTGGGCAATCTGCCCCAGCGGCAGGATCGCAGAGCACAATCCCGCCTGGGCGACCGCCCCCGGCATTCCCCACACCACGCTCGAGGCTTCGTCCTGAGCGATCACGCTGCCTCCGGCGGCGACCAGCTCGGCCGCACCCTTGGCTCCGTCCGAGCCCATTCCGGTGAGGATCACGCACAGCGCCGCCCCACCCCAAACCTGCGCGGCCGACGCGAGCAGCGGGTCGACCGCAGGCTTGCAGAAGTTCACCAGCGGCCCGTCGCGCAGCACGATCACCGGCGAATTGTCGCGGCGCGCCACCTGCATGTGGATGGCGCCGGGCGCCACATAGACCCGGCCGGCGACGATCGCCTCGCCGTCGACCGCCTCGCGCACCGTGCGGTTCGCGGCCCGCGACAGGTGCTCGGCCAAGATGGTCGTGAAGGTCGGCGGCATGTGCTGGGTGATCAGCACCGGAACCTGGTCGATGACACGGCCGAGGCTGCCGATGACCTCGTTGAGCGCCTGCGGTCCACCGGTCGACGACCCGATCAGCAGGACGCGCGGCATCGTCGCCGAGAACGGCCGCAGCTTCCAGGTGGCCGGCTTGTCGGCGGCGAGCGCGGCAGCCGGCTGGGCGAGCGCAGCCCGACCTCCGGCGACCGACGGCGCGGCCGGGCGCGGGCCGCGCATCCGCCGGCGGCGCTGGCCGAGATGGCGCACCTTCTCGACGAGGTCGCGGCGGAAGTCCGCCGAGGTGGTGACGCCGCGATTGGTCTCCGGCTTCGGGATGTAGTCGGCGGCGCCGAGCGACAGCGCCTTCAGGCTGATCTCGGCGTTTCTCAGCGTCAGGGTCGACGCCATGATGACGACGAGGTCGCGCTTCTTGGCGAGCAGCAGCGGCAAGGCCGAGATGCCGTCCAGCACCGGCATCTCGATGTCCAGGATGGCGACGTCGGGATCGACCCGCTCGACCTGGTCCACCGCCTCGCGGCCGGTCCGCAGCGACGCCACCATCTCGAAATCGGGCTGCTCCTCGATCCACCGGGCGATCAGGCCGCGGACCACCACCGAATCGTCCACCACCATGACCCGGATTCGGTCGCCGGCGGCGGTCGATGCTCTGGACGTGGGTGTGACGGCGAGTGCCATAACGCGAGATACTCGGTTACGCCGAAGAGACGACGGACGTGGCTTGCTGACGACGAGGAAGCGTCGGGCTCAGACCAGCCCGACTTCCTGGAATTTCGCCGCGACGATGTCTTTGTCGAACGGCTTCATGATGTATTCGTCGGCCCCCGCGTGCAGGGCCCGCGCGATCTGGGCGACTTCGTTCTCGGTCGTGCAGAAGACCACCTTCGGACGGTCGCCGCCGGGCATCCGGCGCAGCGTGCGCAGGAACTCGTAGCCGTCCATGCGGGGCATGTTCCAGTCGAGCAGAATGGCGTCCGGCAGCTCGCGCTGGCAGACATCGAGGGCCACCTGCCCGTCCTCGGCTTCGGTGATCTCGAACGCCATGCCTTCGAGGATGCGCCGGGCCACCTTGCGGATGACGCTGGAGTCGTCGACAACCAAACAGGTCTTCATCGCATGCCTCGTCCTCTCGGTGCCCCGGCCGCGATCGGTCGCCGACGCACCCGATGTCGAAATCGCCCGATCAGGCCGCGATCGCTTCGCCCATGTCGAGCACGCGGTCGACGTCGAGCACCACCAGAAGCTGGCCCTCGAGCCGGTGAACGCCGGCCGACACGCGCGCGAGCCTCGTGTCGAGGTTCACCGGATTGGGCTCGCGCATGTTCTCGTCCAGCTTCAGCACCTCGCCGACCGAGTCGATCAGCAGGCCGTAGGACTCGCCCTTCGACTCGATGCCGATCGCCATCGGCTTCTTGCCGTCCTCGCGCTTGGGCAGGCCGAGCCGGCGCCGCATGTCGATCGCCGTGACGATCCGGCCACGCAGGTTCAGCACGCCGGCGATCTCCGGCTGCGACAGCGGCACCCGGGTCAGCTTCTCGAGCATGAACACGTCCTGGACCCGCGAGATCGGCAGGCCGAAGAGCTGCTCGCCCAGCATGACCGTGACGTATTCGGTGAGCATGTCGCTCGGATTGTTGTCGTTCGCCATCCTCGCCTCCATCACGCCGCCTCGGCGTGGGCAGTCTGTTCCTTCAGGGCCGCGATCAGGCCCGGACGGTCGAATTTGGCTACGAAGTCGTGGAAGCCGACCGCACGACCCCGCTCGATCGCTTCCGGCGAGGTGAGCGCCGAGAGGGCGATGATCGGAACATCCTTGGTCTCCGGATCGGCCTGCACGGCCTGCGCCAGCTCGAACCCGTTCATGCCCGGCATGTCGATGTCGGTGACCACCACGTCGATGTGCCGGCCCGACTTCAGAACCTCGAGCGCGTCCTCGCCACCCTGCACCGTGGTGACCAGGTAGCCGGCGGCCTTGAGCACCGGGGTGAGCATGTTGCGGAAGAACGCCGAGTCGTCGACGAACAGCAGCGACCTGCTGGTCGTGCCGACGCCCATCGACTTGTCCTTGCGGCGCAGCCAGTCCTCGAATGCGATCGGCAGGAAATAGCCCATGTCGAGGATCTCGGTGGCGTGACCCTTGACCACCGCCGAGCCGAGCACGCCGGGCGTCTCGCTGGACACCTCGATGTTGAGATTGTCCTCGACGATGTCGATGATCTCGTCGACCACGAGGCCCATCGAGCGCCCGTCGTCCGAGAACACCAGCAGCGGCTGGGTTCCCTCGGTGCGGATCTGAACCTCGTTGTTGACGCGCACCAGCGGCATGAGCTGGCCGCGATACTGGACCAGGCGGCGGCCGTTGGAGAACTCGATCTTCTTGGCGTCGATCTCCTCGAGTCGGGTGACCAGCGACAGCGGCACTGCCTTCGGCTCCGGCGAGCCGGCGCGGAAGACGAGCAGCGAGGTGGTGTTGTCCGGCCCCGCATGGTGCTGCACGGCGCTGCCCTCCTCCGACTGCGTCGCCGCGGTCGCGATGGTGCCCAGCGCACGGGCGATCCCGTTCGGATCGATGATCATGATCACCGAGCCGTCGCCCAGGATCGTGTTGCCGGAGAACATCGCGATGTGCCGCAGCTTGGTCGACATCGGCTTCACCACGATTTCCTCGGTGTGGAAGACGCCGTCCACCACGATGCCGAAGGTCTGGTTGCCGACCTGCGTCACGACGATGAAGCCGTTCTCGGCGTCGTCGCCGGACTGGACCTCGGTCTCGTCCATCTTGAGCAGGGTCTTGAGCCGGATCAGCGGCAACAGCTTGTTGCGCAGGCGCAGGACGGGCGTGTCCTTGATGCGCTCGATCTTGTGCTCGGAGTTGGTCTGCGCCCGCACCAGCTCGATAACCGAGAGCTGCGGGATGGCGAAGCGGTCGCCGCCGGCCTCGACGATGAGGGTGGAGACGATCGCCAGCGTGAGCGGGATCTTGATGATGAAGCTCGATCCGGCGCAGGCCACCGACTTGACGTCGACGGTGCCGCCGATCTGGTCGATGTTGGTGCGCACCACGTCCATGCCGACGCCGCGGCCCGACACGCTGGTGACCTTGGCGGCGGTCGAGAAGCCGGGAGCGAAGATGTACTTGTGGATCTGCTGCTCGCTCATCTTCTCGATCTGGGCTTCGGTGGCGAGCCCATTGGCCACTGCCTTCGCCTTGATCTTGTCGGTGTTGAGCCCGCGGCCGTCGTCGGAGATCTCGATGATGATGTGGCCGCCCTCGTGGTAGGCCGAGAGACGGATCGTGCCCTTCTCCGGCTTGCCGAGCGCGCGCCGTTCGGCCGACGTCTCCAGGCCGTGATCGGCGGAGTTGCGCACCATGTGGGTGAGCGGATCCTTGATCAGGTCGAGCACCTGGCGGTCGAGCTCGGTGTCGGCGCCGTGCATCTCGAGCTCGATCTGCTTGCCGAGCTCGGTCGCGAGGTCGCGCACGACGCGCGGCAGCTTCTGCCACGCATTGCCGATCGGCTGCATGCGCGTCTTCATGACGCCTTCCTGCAGCTCGGCCGTGACGTTGGACAGCCGCTGCAGCGGAACCTTGAACTCGGAGTCCTCGTGCCGACGAACGATCTCGAGGAGCTGGTTGCGCGTGAGCACCAGCTCCGAGACCATCGTCATGAGGTGCTCGAGCGTCTCGACATTGACGCGGATCGACTGGTTCGCGACCTTGGAGTCGCTCTTCTCGTCGTCGCCCTTCGCGTCGTTCTGCGTCGCCGTCGCCGTCGCGGCGGCCGCCTTGGCGGCGGACGGTGTGTTGCTGGGCGGCGTGAACGTCGGCCCGGGCGTCTCGCGGAAGGCGCGCTCGAGGTCGTCCAGCGAAACCTCGCCGGGACGAAGCTTGCGCTCCAGCACCTGATAGGTGAGCTCGCCCGAGGTCTCGGCGGACGGCGCCGAAGGCTCGGCCTCGGCCTTCTTGGCCGGCGCCGGCGCGTTGATGGCGAGCCGTTCCAGCTCGTCGATCAGGTCGCGATCCTGGCCTGCCGGCTCTTCCTGATTTTGCTCCAGCTCGTCCAGGATCGCCTTGATCCGGTCGATGGTGGAGAGGATCAGGGTCACGGCCTCGCCCGTGACGGAGGTGCCGTCGCGGAACTTGCCCATCAGGGTCTCGGCCGCATGTGCCAGGGCTTCGAGCCGCGGCAGGCCGAGGAACCCGCAGGTTCCCTTGATGGTATGGACAAGCCGGAAGATGTTGTCGAGGATCTTGGCGTTATTCGGATCCTGCTCGAACCGAACGAGCTCGACGTCGACCACGTCGAGGCTTTCATTCGTCTCGGTCAAGAATTCCCGGAGCAAGTCGTCCATCGGAAAAAACTCGCGTTACAGGCTCGTGCTTCCCTGGGAAGAATTCGGGAGCTGCCGCAGTCTGTTGGGAAAGCGTTTAAGTTTCGTTTCGGCGCATGCCGCAAGCGGTGCGACCGAGTGGCCCGGGGCGCCCGTATGCATGGCTCGGCCCCGCCTCGACGGGTCGGCAAGGCCCCTGTCGACAATGATGAATTGTTGAAAATTAGAGCAAATATGTCGGCGCGCGGCAGCGCATTAAGACAGCGTTAAAGGCTGTGGCGCGGGCTCGGGTCGACAAAAAATAATTCCGGCCCGAGCAGCCATCGCGGCGCGTTCTAACCCGCGGAAACCGCTTTCTAACCTGTTCTTACGACGATCCTGATTCAGCCGGCGTCGGCGACCACCTCGGTGCCGGCAGGCGCCGCCGCCGCCGCGATCACGATCGCCTCGCCCTCGGCCGCGAACGTCACGGCGAGGCCGCAGGCCCGCGCCAGCAGGCCGGCATAGTAGGGCTGCACCGCATGGGCATCGATCGCCGAATCGGCCGGCGTGCCGGCGACGAGCGGCGGAAGCTGCTGCGGCACGCGCGCATTGAGGCCGCGCGTCTCGATCCGGAACCCCATGGTGTCGCCCTCCCCGACCGGATCGATGGTGAGGGTACCGCCGCGCGGAATCGTCTGGCCGGCGAGTAGCAGCAGATTGAGCACCAGCTTGACCCGGTTTTTCGGCAGCAGCAGTCGCGGCAGGCTCCAGACCAGCTTGACCTTCTCGTCCTCGAGCGCGCCGCGCGCCACCTTCTCGGCGTCGCCGAGATCGATCTGCGCGCCGGCCGATCCCGACGCCCCGAAGGCGAGCCGGCAGAACTGCAGGCGGGCGGAGACGCGAACCGCGCTCTTCTTGATCAGGTCGAGCGCGAAGGACTTGGTCTCCTCGTCCTGCGCGTCCTCCAGCACCTCGAGGCCGTTGACGATCGCGCCGGACGGGCTGATCAGGTCATGGCAGACCCGCGAGCACAGCAGGGCGGACAGGTCGAGCGCATCGAGCATCGCCGTGCTGGTCATCAGTCGGGTCTCCGAGGTCCACCGAATCGGCGCCACGCCGCCGAGGGTGCGGTGTGATACACCGTCGCGAAGCACCAACGCAAACCGCTCCGACAGGGTTTTCCGCCTCCCATGCCTTCGACCGACGACGCCCTCGCGGCCGCCCTCACGGACCTGGTCTCGCAGGCCGGCCGAGCCATTCTGGAGGTGACGAGGTCCGCCCTCGCGGTGCGGACCAAGGCCGACTGCAGCCCCGTCACGGCGGCCGACGGCGCCGCCCAGGACGTGATCCTGGCCGGCCTCGCCCGACTGCTGCCCGGCGTGCCGGTGGTGTCGGAGGAGAGCATCGACAATGCCGGCCGCGACCTCGGCGGCGCGACCTTCGTGCTGGTCGATCCGCTCGACGGCACCCGCGAGCTCGTCGCGGGAAGCGACGAGTACACGGTCAATGTCGCGATCGTGGACTTGGGCGTGCCGATCGTCGGGCTCGTTTTCCTGCCGGCGCGCGGCCTGCTCTATCGCGGCCGAGCGGGCCGCGGGGCGGAGCGGATGTCACTGCCGGCCGGCGCGGCGGCGGGGGCGGTCGAAGCGATCCGGACACGCGGGCAGCCGGCGGAGGGGCTCGTGGCGACGGTCAGTCGCTCCCATCTCGACGCGGCGAGCGAGCGATTTCTCGACACGCGCCGGGTCGCACGGCGCATCGCCTGCGGCTCGGCCGTGAAGTTCGGCTTGCTGGCGGAGGGCACGGCCGACGTCTATCCGCGGCTCGCCCCGACCCACGAATGGGACGTCGCGGCCGGACACGCGGTGCTGCGGGCGGCCGGCGGCGACGTGGTGCGGCCGGACGGCGGCCCGCTTCGCTATGGCGACGGCGGAACAGGCTTTCTGGTTCCCGGCTTTGTCGCCTGGGCGGATCCGGCTGCAGCCGGATCCGAGCCGGCCGCGGCCGGATGAGCGACGGTCTGCGGCGGAGCCGAGGTCAGGGCGTCAGCCCGGCCCGCACCTGCGGCCAGTGGCTCTGGGCGTCGGTCAGCACCGTCACGGGGTCGGCCAGGAACTGCTCCCGCGCCGCCTCGCCGTAGAACAGCAGCAGCCGTCCGCGCAGCACCAGGAACACCTCGGGGTGCCCCGGCCGCGAGACGCCGCGGGCGATGCCGACCGGATCATAGCCACCGAACAGCGGGGCATAGACCGAAGGGTTGTCGGCGAAGGCATTGCGGTTGCCCTCGTTGCGGAACCGCCAGACCGTGCCGCCATAGGTGTATTCGTATTCGGGACGGCCCTCGACGGGCTTTTGGTCGACGAAATAGGACACCGGGTCGAAGCCGGAGATCGCCAGCCCCGAATAGCGGTCCGTGACCACCCGCTCGGTGGTCGCCGCGTGCAGACCGATCGCCGGAAAAGCTACGAGGCCCAGGGCCAAGGCGATTATCGCAAGGGGAAGAAACGCGCGTGTCGTTTGCCGGGTTCGCCGCCAAGGCGTCATAGTGTTGCCAGATGCTGTCTCGATTCGGGTGAGACACTCCTAGCGCGATTTCGTAATCAGCCGGTTAGCGCGCTGCAACAAAACGTCGGGAAGGTCGGAAATGGGCAGAGCCTCGCGTTGGATCGCCGCCGCGGTCGTCCTTTTGTCGTTGGCGGTCCCGGTCGGGGCCTTCGCCCAGAGCACGCCGCAGCCGGCCGGCCCGAGCACCTATTCGCCGGGTGAGATCGTGGCGACCGGCCACCGCTTCTTCGGCGGCGTCTCGCGCAGCCTCGCCACTCTGGTCGAGCGGGCCGTGAGCCAATGGGGCCTGCCCAACGGCTATGTGCTGGGCGAGGAGGGCGGCGGCGCCTTCTTCGGCGGCCTGCGCTACGGCGAAGGCGTCCTCTATACGAAGAACGCCGGCGACCTGAAGGTCTACTGGCAGGGGCCCTCGTTCGGCTGGGATGTCGGCGGCGAAGGCGCCCGGAGCATGATGCTGATCTACAACCTGCCGGCGACCCAGGCGATCTATCAGCGTTTCGGCGGCATCGACGGCTCCGCCTATTTCATCGGCGGCCTCGGCATGACGGCCCTGACGGCGAACAACATCGTGGTGGTGCCGATCCGGTCCGGAGTGGGGTTGCGGCTCGGCGCCAGCATCGGCTATCTCAAGTTCACGCCGCAATCGACCTGGAATCCGTTCTGACGGGGGTCCCCGCCGGCCGGCTCCCGGGACACGGCACACGGTTGCGTGATCGGGCGCGGTTTTCGGTGGCCTGCCGCCGGGGACCTGTGGTCGGGTTATTGAAATTGCTGTCGAAGCTGGAAGACCAAGACGCCCGTCGGCATGGTTTCCCGGCCGCGTGAGAAGCCGGAGGCGTTCGTCATGATCGAACAGGCCATGCTGTTCGGGATCGGGTTCCTGGTCGCGAGCCTGTTCAACCTTCTGTTCGTGCCGCTGGTGCACAACCGGGCCGTCCGCCTGACGATGCGGCGCCTGGAGGCGGCGACGCCGTTCTCCATGGCCGAAATTCAGGCCGAGAAGGACCAGCTCCGGGCCGAGTTCGCGATGTCGACGCGGCGGCTGGAGATGAGCGTCGAGCAGCTCAAGACCCGCGCCGCCGGCCAGCTCGCCGACCTCGGCCGCAAGTCGATGGCGATCGGCCGCCTCAAGCAGGAGCTGGACGAGAAGACCGCCACGCTCCTCGCCATCGAGACGCGCGAGACGGCGCTGCGCGAGCAGCTCGCCTCGACCGAGCAGGAGTTCTCGCGCAAGAGCGACAAGGCCCACACGGTCGAGACGGTGCTGGTCGGCAAGGAGGCGGAGCTCGCCAAGCTGACGGCGGCGCTCGACGAGCGCACCTCGGTGTCGGACAGCCAGCGCATCGAGATCGCCACCCTGAAGACCCAGATCGAGTCGCTCAAGGCGAAGGCCGAGCAGGCCCAGACGGATCTCAAGGACACCAAGGCCAGGATGGACCGGGAGCGCGCCGCCGCCGCGACGGCGGGCGACGAGCTCGCCCAGGAGCGCACCCGCACGGCCGAGCTCGGCACCCGCATCGGCGAGCTCGACCGCCAGATCGGCGATCAGAGCGGCGAGAGCGAGGGGCTCGTCAAGCGCATCCACGAGCTGGAGGAGCGGCTCACCGAGCAGGGCCGCATGCTGGTCGAGCGCGAGTACGACGCCCGCAAGGCCCGCGAGGAGGTTGGCGCCTCGGAGGGCCTGAAGGGCGAGAAGGAGCGGCTCGAGCAGGAACTTCAGGCGACCCGCGCCGAGAATACGAGGCTGGACAGCGAGCTGACCGCGCTGCGCCAGGGCGCCGAGGCGTCGTGGGCGACCGAGCGGGTGGAAAACGCGCTACTGCGCGAGCGCATCAACGACGTCGCGGCCGAGGTGGTGCGGCTCACCTCGGCGCTGGAAGGCCCCGGCTCGCCGATCGAGGCGATGCTGGCCGACGATCGCCCCGATGCCACAGGCGACGCGCGCCGGCCGCAGCCGAACGCCGGCGCGCCACGCGGCGACCTGGTCGAGCGCATCCGTGCCCTGCAGGCGCGCACCTCGCGGATCGCCCCGTCGCCCGACACGACCCCGGCCGCCGTCCCCGAGCCCGCCGTGCCGTGAGGACGGCGTTCGCCGCCGGCCTGGCGGCCGTGCTGGCGCTGCTGGCCCCGGCGATCCCTCTCCAGGCGCGGGACAAGACGGCCCGGCCTGCATCCGCCGAACCGACCCGCTTCACCGACCGGCAGATCCTGCGCGGCTTCCTGGCCGTCGCCATCGGGGCCGAGTATGCGAGCACGCCCGGCGATCGCATCCGCCGCTTCGAGGGACCCGTCCGGGTCTTCATCGACGCCGCCCCGGATCTCGGTGACTCCGCGGCGCGCACCGCCATGGTCGAGACCGTGGTGGCGACCATCGGGAGCCACGTCGCCCATCTCGACATCGCGGTCACGCCCGACCGCGGCGCCACCAATCTGACCGTGATGCTGGTGAAGGACCGCGACCTCGGCCGCACCATCACGGCCGTGTTCGGCCGCGAGCGCGGCGGAAAGATCCTGCGCCGGCTGCAGCCGCAATGCGTCAGCGGGTTTTCACGCGACGCCGCCTACCGGATCGAGCAGGCCGTCGCCGTGCTGGCCGCCGACATCTCCGACTTCGATTTCCGCGACTGCGCCTATGAGGAGATTCTGCAGGCGCTCGGGCCGATCAACGACACGGCGGCGGTGCCGTGGACGATGTTCAACGATGCGGTGCGGACCGGCCGCTTCGGCCGCTACGACCAGTACATTCTCGGCCTGCTCTATCACCCGCACCTGGCGCCCGGCATGACACGCGACGAGGCGCGTACCGCGGCCCGCGCCGCGCTACCCGAGGTGCGCGAGCGCGTCGACCGTGTCGCCGCCGACGACAAAGGGTCGGCCGGCCGAGATTAAGATTAAACAACCCTTTTCGTTGCGACTTATGGTATCGCCATATAACGTCTGATCATGGCCCGGTGGCGGAATGGTTACGCGGGGAGTGCCGACCGCACTCCCACATCCTGGTTCGAGCCCAGGCTGGGCCTCCATTTTTCAATCTCCTGGCCATCGCTTTGGAGAACGCCGGCGTCCCGCAGCGCCGGTCTCCAGCCATGGCGCGCGACGTCACGGCGGCGCAAGGCCGCACCGCACAGGCCGGCGCCGTTCATCTGGAGCGAGAGAGCGAGAGGCGGAAAAAGAATGACCGGCCCCCGAGGGCGCCGGTGCCCCGTCTCGACGCGACAGCCTGCCGGTACATCCGCGGTCAGACGTCGCGCGAGAGGGGGAGTTGGCGATTTCCCTCGCCGGCCAGGTCACGAGCCCAAGTCACGAGCCCAAGTCACGAGCCAAGTCACGAGACGACGGCCGGTCATCGAGCAGGCCGATATCGTCCTCGACGGATGCCGCACCATGCCGGCGCGGCGGAGTTCGATACGTGACCCTGCTTGTCGGAGGGAAAAACCCGGCTCCCGAAGGCGCCGGTTCCCCGTCTCACGGCCAAAGCCTGCCGGTACATCCGCGGTCAGGCGGCGCGTGAGAGGGGTGCGGCGTGAGCCGCGTGGACTGCATATGGGGCTTCTTGACGAAATGCCAAGCCCCCGATGCCGTCCCTGAGGCATTCGGGCGCACAACCCGGCTGCAGAGGAACCATAGCGAGGCTTTGTGACTGTTTGCCGACAGAGCCGCGGCCGGATGACGGCACCGGGCGAATCTGATCGGTCGGCTCCGATTGCACCCGGCCGGCCAGCCGGCCCCTCGGGGCTATCCCTATTCCGGCCGTCGCCGGCGCCGTGCTATGGTGCCGACATGGTCCGCTCGGTCCGCCAAATTATCGCCGTGCTGGTGGCGCTCGCCTGGATGATCGGCAACGTGTTGCCGGTCGTGCCGGCCGACGCATCCGCCGCGACGGCGCTGGCGTCCACGGCGCCGCAGGATCACGGGAGCGTCCCGGGCGCAGCCGACGCGATGCCGTGTCACCACGACGGCACGGTGCCGGACACCGGAAGCCCCGACAAGACCAAGCCCTGCCCGGTCGTGGCGCTGTGTGCGAAGTGCTTCCAGGCGCTGCCGACCGTCGCGGCGCCGATCGCCCGCTTCGCCTTCGTCACGGCGTCGGTCGCGGGCACCTCCGACCAGCAGGTCGAGAGCATCGCCCCCCCGCCTCTCCTGAAACCACCGCGCGTCTGATCTCCGCCGCGTGACGTCGCCGCGCTGTCTTCGCGCGGCGCGTCGTCATGCGTCCGCGCCTGCGTCCCCGGCCCTGCGGCCGGAAGCCCCTGTGCGGGCGGACGCCGCTCAGCCTCTTTCAGGAGATCATCATGCCGTTCAAGACCATTGCCCTGTTCCGCCCTCTCGCCCTCACCGCCGTGGCCACCTTGGCCACCGTGGCCGCTGCCCTCCTCGCCGGGCCGGCCCGCGCCGACGTCAAGGACTACGAGCTCCAGCTCGTGCAAAGCGAGGTGAAGAGCGGCGACGCCGTCGTCGCCGTCCGCATCGTCGACAAGAAGACCGGCAAGCCGGTCGGCGACGCCGTCGTCTTCTCCAAGCGCCTCGACATGGCGCCCGACAACATGGCGTCGATGGTGGCGCCGCTGGAGCCGGCGCCGTCCGGCGAGCCCGGCGTCTACGGCTTCAAGACCAACATCTCACATCCGGGCCGCTGGCAGCTCTCGGTGGCGGCCAAGCTGCAGGGCGAGACCGGCACGCTGCAGGCGAGATTCATCATCAAGGCGACACCGTGAGCACCAAGGCCGTCGCCGCCGCCCTCCTCGCCGCGACCATCGCGGCGGGGATCGGCTTCGTGGCCGGGCGCACCGGCCTCGGCGGCGAGCACGGGACACCGGCCGTGGTGGCGCAGCAGGGCGAGCCTTCGGGCTCGATCGTCTACTACCGGCATCCCGACGGGCTGCCGCAATGGTCGGCGACGCCCAGGCACACCGACGACCACAGGAGCTTCGTCGCCGTGCGGGCGAGCGAGGACGTGTCGTTCGAGGACCGGCCCCCGACCTCCGCGGCGGGGCGCGGGAGCACGGGCACGGGTGCCCGAAAGCTCCTCTATTACCGCAATCCCATGGGCCTGCCGGACACCTCGCCCGTCCCGAAGAAGGACTCCATGGGGATGGACTACGTCCCGGTCTACGAGGGCGACGACACCGACGACGGCAGCGTCAAAATCTCGGTCGCCAAGGTGCAAAGGTCGGGCGTGCAGTCGGCGCCGGCGGAGCAACGTGTGCTCGGCCACGCCGTCCAGGCCCCGGCGACCGTGCAGGTGGACGAGCGCCGCCAGGCCGTGGTGTCGCTGCGCTTCGATGCGTGGATCGACGAGGTCGCCAATGTCACGACCGGCGACGTGGTGAAGAAGGGCCAGCCGCTGATGCGCATCTACGGCCCGACGCTGTCGGCCGACGCCGCCCAGTACGCCTCGGTGATCGGCAGCCGCGACGGCGCCATCGGCGCGTCCTCCATCAAGGGCGCGCGCCAGCGCCTGGAAAACCTCGCCGTGCCGGAGGCCGCCATCGCCGAGATCGAGCGCACCCGCCAGGTGCCGCTGCGGATCGAGTGGCCGGCGCCGCGCGACGGCATCGTGCTCCAGCGCACCGCCGTCGAGGGCATGAAGGCGGCGGCCGGCGACGTGCTGTTCCGCCTCGCCGACCTCTCCGTCGTCTGGGTGCTGGCCGACGTGTCGGAGAACGACCTGCCGCTGGTGACGCCCGGCCAGGCCGTGACGGTGCGGCCGCGCGGCTATCCGAACCGCGCCTTCACCGGCAAGGTCGCGATGATCTACCCGCAGATCAACAAGGAGACCCGCACGGCCCGGGTGCGCATCGAGCTCGCCAACGAGGACGCGATCCTCAAGCCGGACATGTATGCCGAGGTCGAGATCGCCACCGGCACCGACACGCCCGTGCTGGCCGTGCCGGACGATGCCGTGATCGACTCGGGGACGCGGCGCCTCGTCATCATCGACCGGGGCGAAGGCCGCTTCGAGCCCCGCACCGTGGTGCTGGGCCGGCGCGGCGACGGCTATGTCGAGATCCGCGAGGGCCTCGACGACAGCGACTGGGTGGTGGTGCGCGCCACCTTCCTGATCGACGCCGAGAGCAACCTCAAGGCCGCCCTGCGCGGGCTCACCGAGGCGGACGCACGGCCATGATCGCAAAGCTGATCGCCTGGTCGGCCCGCAACCTGCTGCTGATCTTCGTCGGCACGCTGTTCGCCGTGCTGGCCGGCCTCTACGCCATCAAGACCCTGCCGCTCGACGCGATCCCGGACCTCTCCGACACCCAGGTGATCGTCTACGCCGAGTATGCGGGCCAGGCCCCGCAGGTGGTCGAGGACCAGGTCACCTATCCGCTCACCACGGCCATGCTGACGGTGCCGAAATCCAAGGTGGTGCGCGGCTTCTCGTTCTTCGGCGCCTCGTTCGTGTACGTCGTGTTCGAGGACGGCACCGACGTCTACTGGGCGCGCTCGCGCGTGCTCGAATACCTCAACGCCGCCTCGCGCCGCCTGCCGACCGGCGTCACCCCGACGCTCGGGCCGGACGCCACCGGCGTCGGCTGGGTCTACCAGTACGCCCTGCTGGCCAAGGATCTGACCCTCGCCGAGCAACGCTCGGTGCAGGACTGGCACGTGCGCTACGCCGCCGCCAAGGCGACCGGCGTCGCCGAGGTGGCGAGCATCGGCGGCGTCGTCAAGCAGTACAATGTCGTGGTCGACCCCAGGCGGCTGCGGGGCCTCGGCATCTCGCTCGCCGACGTGCGCGAGGCGATCCGGGCCAGCAACACCGATGTCGGCGGCCGCAGCGTCGAGCTCTCCGAGTTCGAGTTCATGGTGCGGGGCCGCGGCTACATCACCGGCACGGGCGATATCGAGAAGATCGTGCTGAAGGCGGAGGGCGGCACGCCCGTGCTGCTGCGCGACGTCGCCCGCGTCGAGATCGGCCCCGACGAGCGGCGCGGCATCGCCGAGCTCGACGGCGAGGGCGAGGTGGCGAGCGGCATCGTGCTGCAGCGGTTCGGCGCCAACGCGCTCGACGTCATCGACAGCGTCAAGGCGACCCTGAAGGGAATCGCCGCGAGTCTGCCCAAGGGGCTGGAGATCGTGCCGGTCTACGACCGCTCCGAGCTGATCGGCCGCGCCATCGCGACGCTGCGGACCACCCTCATGGAGGAGAGCGTCATCGTCGCCCTCGTCTGCATCGTCTTCCTGCTGCATGTGCGGAGCGCGCTGGTCGCCATCCTGATGCTGCCGGTCGGCGTGCTGATGGCCTTCGCAGCCATGAAGATGCTCGGGCTCGGCTCCAACATCATGAGCCTGGGCGGCATCGCCATCGCGATCGGCGCCATGGTGGACGCCGCCATCGTGATGATCGAGAACGCCCACAAGCATCTGGAGCGCGCCCCGCCGGGCAAACCGCGCCTGGAGATCCTGATCGAGGCGGCCAGCGAGGTCGGCCCCGCGCTGTTCTTCAGCCTCTTGGTCATCACCGTGTCGTTCCTGCCGATCTTCACGCTCGAAGCGCAGGAGGGGCGGATGTTCGGCCCGCTCGCCTTCACCAAGACGTTTTCCATGGCGGCGGCGGCGCTGTTGTCGGTGACGCTGGTGCCGGCCCTGATGGTGATCTTTGTGCGCGGACGCATCGTTCCGGAGGAGCGCAACCCGATCAATCGCGCCCTGATAAAGCTCTATCGCCCGATCATCGACGGCGTGCTGCGGGCAAAAGTGCTCACCATCCTGCTGGCGCTCGCCGTGCTGGCCGCCTCGTGGTGGCCGGCCACCCGGATCGGCAGCGAGTTCATGCCGACGCTCGACGAGGGCACGCTGTTCTACATGCCGACCACCCTGCCGGGCCTGTCGGTGACCAAGGCGGCCGAGCTCTTGCAAACCCAGGACAAGATCATCAAGACGTTCCCGGAGGTCGCCTCGGTCTACGGCAAGGCGGGCCGCGCCGGAACGGCGACCGACCCCGCGCCGATGGAGATGTTCGAGACCATCATCAATCTGAAGCCCAAGACCGAGTGGCGCGCCGGCGTCACCACCGACAGCCTGATCGCCGAGCTCGACCGCGCCCTGCAGTTCCCCGGCGTCAGCAACGCCTGGACGATGCCGATCAAGGCGCGCATCGACATGCTCTCGACCGGCATCCGCACGCCGGTCGGCATCAAGGTGATGGGGCGCGACCTCACCGAGATCGAGCAGGTCGCGCGAAAGGTCGAGGCCGTGGTGAAGCGCGTGCCCGGCACCGCCAGCGCCTATGCGGAGCGCGTCATCGGCGGCTACTATCTCGACGTGGTGCCGGACCGTGCCGCGCTCGCCCGCTACGGCCTCACCATCGGCCGTGTGCAGGACGTGATCACGACGGCGCTCGGCGGCGAGACCGTGACGACGACGGTGGAGGGGCGCGAGCGCTACGGCGTCACGGTCCGCTATCCGCGCGAGCTGCGCAGCGACCCGCAGGTGATCGCCCGCGAGGTGCTGGTGCCGCTGCCGGCCGGCGGCGCCGTGCCGCTCGGCGAGGTGGCCAGGATCGAGCGGACCCGCGGTGCCACCGCGATCCGCACCGAGAACGGCCAGCTCGCCGTCTACATCTTCGTCGACATCCGCGACCGCGACCTCGGCGGCTACGTGGCCGACGCCAAGAAGGCCGTCGCCGGCGAGGTGACGTTTCCGCCCGGCACCTACGCCGTATGGAGCGGCCAGTTCGAGTATCTGGAGCGGGCCGAGGCGCGCCTGAAGGTGGTGGTGCCCGTCACGCTCCTGGTGATCTTCCTCCTGCTCTATCTCAACTTCCGCCGGCTCACCGAGACGCTGATCGTCATGCTGTCGCTGCCCTTCGCGCTGGTCGGCGGCCTGTGGCTGATGTGGTGGCTCGGCTTCAACATGTCGGTCGCGGTGGCGGTCGGCTTCATCGCGCTCGCCGGCGTCGCCGCCGAGACCGGGGTGATCATGCTGATCTATCTCGACCACGCCTTGGCCGAGGTGAAAGCCAAGGTGACGGCGGAGGGACGCCCGCTCACCGTGGCGGATCTCGACCGCTCCATCGTGCTCGGCGCCGTCGAGCGGGTGCGGCCCAAGATGATGACCGTGATCGCCATCATGGCCGGCCTGCTTCCGATCCTGTGGAACCACGGCACCGGCTCGGAGGTGATGCAGCGCATCGCCGTGCCGATGATCGGCGGCATGGTGTCCTCGACGGTGCTGACGCTCGTCGTCATCCCGGCCGTCTACGCGCTGGTGAAGGGCTTTGCCATCCGCCGCGCCGAGAAGGAACACTCCGCCTCCGTCATTCCGGAAGCCGACCGAAGGTCGGCTGTCCGGAATCCATAACCCCGGTCTGTGTGTATGGATTCCGGGCTCGCGGGCCTTCGGCCCGCGCCCCGGAATGACCGGGCGAGGACCGATGTGCCGTCAGTGCATCGCGCCGGTGAGCCGTTCGATGGTGGCGTCGAGCAGTGCCAGGGCGGCGGCGTTCGGCCCGCCGTGCGAGCCGATCGAGGTACCTGCACCGGCGTCGCCGGCGGTCTGCATCAGGGCGAAACAGGCGCAGTCGCGGGTCGGCCCGCCCGCCTCGGCCTTCAGCGCGTGCAACGCCTCGAAGATACCGTCGTGGACGCCGTCCTGGACGAGGTCGCGGGCCTTGCACAACGCCTGCAGCATCGTCAGCTTCGCCATCCACGATCCTCCGGGCGATCACGACCTTCGGATCTGATAGACGACTCTTTACGCCACCACAGTCCGGAGGACTACGTTTCGCACCAGGATACGTATCCCTGTGCCTGTTTTCCTGCCGGCGCTCCCTCTCCCACCGGCGAAGAGACGGGCCGTGGTGGGCGAAACTAAAGCCGCGTGATGGTGAGGCCGCCGTCGACGTTCACCACCGTGCCGGTCGAGAAGGCGACGGCAGGATCGGCCAGCGCCTTGACGGCGGCGGCGATGTCCTCCGGCTTGCCCCAGCGCTTCATCGGCACCAGGCCCTGCTCGATCAGCGCGTCGTATTTGGACACCACGCCGGCCGTCATGTCGGTCTTGATGATCCCGGGCCGCACCTCGAACACGGCGATGCCGTCGCCGGCGAGCCGTGCCGCCAGCCCCTCGACCACCATGGCGAGACCGGCCTTGGAGATGCAGTATTCCAGCCGGTTGTTGGAGACCATCTCGGCCGAGCAGGACGACACGACGATGATGGCGCGCGAGGTGTCGCTCGGCGTCGCCAGCATGCGGTTCGCCACCGCCTGGGCGAGGAAGAAGGCGCCGCGCAGATTGATGTTCATCACATAGTCGAAGTTCTCGACCGTGGTCGCCAGCACGTCGAGGCGCTGGGGCGGCGCGACGCCGGCATTCGACACGAACACGTCGATCGGTCCGAGTGCGGCTTCCACCGCGTCGAGCACGCGGGCGTGGTCGCCGACGTCCTGCACGTTGCCGGCCACGTAGGTCGCGGCAACGCCGTGCGCCTCGAGCGTCTTCACCGCGGCCTTGGCGACGTCGTCGTCGCGCGTGCCCGTGATGGCGACGTCGAAGCCGTCGGCCGCGAGACCCTCGGCGACCGCGAGCCCGATGCCGCGCCGCCCGCCGGTGACGAGGGCGACACGGCGCCCGGATTTCTGGTTCATGATTCTTCTCCCCGATGCCTTTCGGTCCACATGGCCGGCATCGTGGGACGACCGTGAGGCCGCGCCCGGTGACGCCGCGAGCTGTTGATACCCTCTCCCTGAGGGAGAGGGTCGGGCGTCCGCGAAGCGGACGACCGGGGTGAGGGTTCACGACGCCAATTGGTCGGCTCGGCACCCCCTCACCCGGATCTCGCGCGTTCGCGCGAGATCCGACCTCTCCCCGGCGGGGAGAGGTGAAGCAAGATCACCCGAAGAACGTCAGATAAGGCCCGTTCTCGGCGAGGCGCTGCACATAGAGGGCGAGCTCGCGCATGTGATAGTCGCCCCACATGGTCGCCTCGCCGCACGGGGTCGTGCGGCCGGGCGGCACATAGTCCCAGCCGTTCGGGCGGTGATACTGGCTGTGCAGCACCAGGCCCTGGTGGTTCGGATCGACCGCGAGATAGCGGTCCGACAGGAGCGTGCGCAGCACCGTGAGGCCGGCCTGGCGATAGCGCGCCGCGTCGTCGCGGCCGGTCGCCTCGCGCCAGTAGCCGAAACGCAGCAGGCCCTGTGCCGCGATCGCGGCGGCCGACGAGTCGACCGGCTCGATGTCGTTCTCGGGCTCGGATTCGCGCTCGTAGACGTCGCCGAGATCCCGCATGCCGGGGGCGCCCGTGTCCCAATAGGGGATGCCGTCGCTGGCCGTGTGGGCGATGTAGAAGTCGCAGGTCGCCGCCGCCGCCTTCTCCATCATGGCGACCACGTCGGCCTTGCCGCCGAACGCCTCGACCTCCTCCTCCTCGATCGTCTCCATGAACTCGAGAAGCTCGGCATAGCCCGTGATGGCCCAGGCGAGGCCGCGCGTCCAGGTGGAGAAGCCCGAGTAGCCCTGCTGGGTGCCGACGCAGCGGAACGCGCTCGACGCCGTGTTGAAGATCGCCTCGTGCGCCGTGCGGCCGCGCACGTCGTAGATGTCGCGGCCCTCGCCGTAGAACACGCCGTATTTCGCCGTGGTGCGGGCATGCGCGACGAGGCGGCCGAGCAGCGGGATCACCTGATCGCCCTCGCCCTTCATCACGTGGCCGAGCTGGTGCGCGAGCGCCAGCACGCGCAGCGTCCGCATGGTGTCGATGAACAGCGAGTGCGGCCCGTTGAACGACTGGATGTAGCCGTAACCGTCGCCGAGCTCGGTCCAGCGGTGCGCCTGCACGGCGCCGGAGCATTTCAGCGCCAGATCGAAATATTCGAGCTGCCACGGGTCGTGCGGGATGCGGCCTTCTGAGACCAGGCGGCGCAGATTGCCGTAGGTGCTGATCTGGTTGAAGCCGTGGTCGTGCACGCCGAAATGGGTGACGTGGACCGGCATGTCGGCGCAGGTGCGGTCGAGTCCGAGCGCCAGGAAGCTCTCCTCGCCGGTGGCGTCGAACTGCAGAATGGCGCTGCCGAACTCGAAGCCTTGCGTCCAGTCGGTCCAGCCGCGCGGCTTGTACTCGCCCGCCACCGTGTGCACGGGCGCGCCGGCGGCGCGATCCATGCTGCGGTCGATGGACAAGATCTTGTCGCCCGAGAGACCCCACATGCGGCGGATCGCCGGCAGAAGGTCGTTCGGCATGAGAGCAGTGTCGATCTTCATCTGCGTTCGCCCCCTGGTGCAGTGCTCTGTTCGCCGGCGCATCGACTTGGCGCAGGCGCTGTTCCCCCCACCCCTGACCCCTCCCCGCCGCTTCGCGGGGGGAGGGGAATCGAAGCGCCTGCTGCTCCCCTCCCCCCGCGCGCACAGCGCGTGGCGGGGAGGGGTCGGGGGTGGGGGGAAAGCCCAGCGGCGCGGACGTTCGTTTTAACGCAGTGGCGTTACCGTATCACGCGGGCGCCCTTGCCCTTCATGATCGCCTCGACTTCCTTGACGTTGACCATCGAGGTATCGCCCGGGGTGGTCATGGCGAGCGCGCCGTGGGCGGCGCCGTACTCGACCGCTGCCTGCGGGCCCTTGCCCTCGAGGAAGCCGTAAGCGAGGCCGGAGGCGAAGCCGTCGCCGCCGCCGACGCGGTCGTAGATCTCGAGGTTCTCGCGCATCGGCGCCTCGTAGAACGCCCCGCCGGCCCAGATGATGGCACCCCAGTCGTTGAAGGTCGCAGTCCTGGCGTTGCGCAGCGTCGTCGCCGCCACCTTGAAGTTGGGGAACTGCTTCACGGCCGCCTCGATCATCTTCTTGAAGTTGGCCGGGTCGATCTTGGAGATGTGCTCGTCGAGGCCTTCCACCTCGAAGCCGAGGCAGGCGGTGAAATCCTCCTCGTTGCCGAGCATGACGTCGACGTATTGGGCGATCTTGCGATTGATCTTCTGCGCGCCGTCCTTGCCGCCCTGGCTCTTCCACAGCGACGCGCGGTAGTTGAGGTCGTAGGAGACGATCGTGCCGTATTTGCGGGCGATCTCGACGGCCTCGATGACAGCCTCGGACGTGTTCGGCGCCAGCGCGGCAAAAATGCCGCCGGTGTGGAACCAGCGCACGCCCTCCTCGCCGAACAGCTTCTCCCAGTCGATCTCGCCGGGACGGATCTGCGACGCGGCCGAGTGGCCGCGGTCGGAGCAGCCGAGCGCGGCGCGCACCCCAAATCCCTTCTCGGTGAAGTTGAGGCCGACCCGGGTGTTGCGGCCGATGCCGTCGAAGTCGCGCCAGACGATATGCGAGGTGTCGACCCCGCCCTGCATGATGAAGTCCTCGACCAGCCAGCCGAGATCGTTCTGCGGCAGCGCCGTGACGACGGTCGAGCGCTTGCCCCAGCACTTGCGCATGGCGCGGGCGACGTTGTACTCGCCGCCGCCCTCCCACACCTGGAAGCTGCGGGCATTGCGGACGCGGCCGAAGCCGGGATCGAAGCGCAGCATCACCTCGCCGAACGAGGCGCAGTCCCAGCGGGTCTCGGTCGCGGGCCGGATCTTCAGGATGTCGCTCATGTCATCTTTCCCGGTTGTTCACTTGCCCCGGATCGACCGGATCAGCGCGATGGTGTCGCGCACCTTCGTCTCGATACCCTTGTAGTCCTTGGCGTCGAGCAGCGCCTTGGTGATCAGGTTGGAACCGATGCCGACGCAGACGACGCCGGCCTGGAACCATTTGCGCAGCGAGTCCTCGGAAGCGTCGACGCCGCCGGTCGGCATGATGCGGGTCCATGGGCACGGCGCCATCACCGACTTCACGAACTCAGGGCCGCCGACCAGTCCGCCCGGAAAGATCTTGACGATCTCGCAGCCTAGCTCTTCGGCAAAGCCGATCTCCGACATGGTGCCGCAGCCCGGGCTGTAGGGGATCTTTCGCCGGTTGCAGACCTTGGCGACGTCGGGATTGAGCAGCGGGCCGACCACGAACTTGGCGCCGTTGGCGATGTAGATGCCGGCGGTCGGCGCATCGACGACCGAGCCGACGCCCATGATCACGCTTTTATCGACTTTGGCGAAGTGGCGCGCGACGTCGAGAAACACCTGCGAGGCGAAGTCCCCGCGGTTGGTGAACTCGATGCACTTGGCGCCGCCGTTCGCGCAGGCCTGGATGACGTTCCTGCAGACCTCGACATCGGGATGATAGAACACGGGGATCACCCCCTGATCCATCATGGCCGCGAGAACCGTCATACGATCGTGTGCCATGTCTTGAGCCTCCTCGAGTGGTGACGACGGATGGGCCGGACGCCCCACAAGACCCGCCGTCGAGGACCGGTACGCGATGGGACCTCGCGCTGGCGACCGCCGGCGCCCTGCCGCCGCGCACGATGATGCCGAGTTCCTCGGGAACCACTTGCAGCACTGTGGATCGTGCGCGGACGAACGGACCGGCGGGCGAGGCCGGCGGGCATCGATCCGTCGACCAAGTAACTGTATAGTTACAAAACCACCGCAGCGGGCGACTCGTCAAGCTTCAAGCTGTTCCCGAAACGCAGGCCAAGGACGCGCGCCGGGATGGCTGGTGAATTGCCGACCGGGCACCGGCTGGGCGCCGGAGCTCCACCCGGCCTTCACCCATCGGCGCGCGGCCATCGCCCCGCCGGCTCGCATCACACCGCCAGACGTCGGCTCGCGATAGACCGTTCGCTTCGGGAGATGGCCGTCATGCGTCGGCCTCGGGGCTCTCACCCCGAGGCCGACGGGAGAGCCGGTCGAGGTCTCGAAACAGTATAATCAGCAGAAGAGAATTTCCGCCAGGCAACGCCACCGAAAGTCCTGGTCTGGCACGAATGCCCGGAAAACTTGCTGTCATGAAGGCTATTCCGAGGCGTGTTAAGGTTAATTTTTGCTCTATCTTTATTAAAGTTTAATTCAAATTGACGATAGGCTCCTCTTAACGAATATTAACGGTCGTCAAGAAACCGGAGAGGGACATGTCGCGTAGTCTGGTTTTGGCTGCCGCCGAGACGTCGGCGACAGGCGCTTACGATCGCGCCCGAACAGCCCCCCCCACGCCCGGACCGTTCGAGCGCCCCACGCAAAATCGCGCGCCGACGAGCGAGCCAATGCGACACAGCCGAACGCCACCCCACCCGCGGCCGACCGCCGAGAAGGTGCTGCGCGCGTTCAACACCTGGGCGTTCAAGCGCGAGCAGCCCGAGCACCCGCATCTGCTCCTGCAGGTCGTGACCACCGCGGTCGCGCGGTCCGAGCCGCTGCGCTTCGTGCTGTACTGGGGCAAGGGTCCGCGCTGCCGGATCGGGCCCGAGGATCTCGAGTGCCTCGACTATCTCGGCAGCATGATCGCCCGGGTGCGCGAGGCGCATGCCGCCGGCGCCGCCGTGACGCTGATCCTCACCGACACCCATGCGCGCCACAACGGCCATCCGGAGGAGAGCATCGCGTCCTACTTCGCCGCGATCGCCGACGAGGCGGCGCGGCGCGGCCTGCAGACCTGCCGGCTCTCCGCCCTGGTCGACGCTGCGGGCGAGGCGGCGGTGGCGACGGCCGACACCCAGCCGGTGCCGGACGAGATTCTGCACAATCTCGCGGCCAGCGCCGGCAAATGGTATCGTGGCAACGGGTCCGCGGAGGACGGCGCGCGCGCCTATTATCGGATGAACATGGTGGAGAAGCGCGCCGTCGAGATCGCGTTTCCGGGCGCCGTCTTCGTGACCTTCAACGGCAGCAAGCTACGGTGCTTGTTTCCGGCCAGCATGCCGGTCTTCTACATGTACTCGCTGCGGCGTGGCGTGAGCGTGAAGCCGTGGTTCCTGCCCTCGGACGCCGAGGCCTGCGGACCCGACGCCTGCCGCTGCCGCACGACGGACGACGCGTCGGAAGCCCTGCCGGACTGACGGGACCGAACGCCGCGAGGATCGGTGCGCCGGACATCGGCCGCCGACCGCCACCGGGACCAGGCCCAGCCGGCACGTGGCGGCGCCAGCCCCGCTCGTCGCCGCTCGACAGGGAGGGACGTCGTATGACCGGCACCGCGCCCGCGCACCCCGCGCCGTCGCAAACCGCCGCCCCGTCGCCGGCCGCACCGCCGACGTCCGAGCGCGTCGACAACATCCCGCTCGGCATCCTGTTCATGATCGGTGCCACCGTGATGTTCGCGGTGTCGAGCGCCTTCGCCAAATGGCAGGTGGCGCTCTACCCGGTCGGCGAGGTGATGGCGTTCCGCTCGATCTCGTCGCTCCTGGTGTGCTCGCTGTTCGTGCTGCCGGTGACCGGCTTCTCGGTGTTCGCCACCAAGAAGGCGCATCAGCATGTCGCCCGCGGCCTCTCCCAGGCCGTGTCGCAGACCCTGACCGTGCTGGCCGTCAGCCTGATGCCGATCGCCGGCGCGATCGCGATCGGCTTCTCGGCGCCGCTGTGGGCGGCGCTGATCTCGGTGATCTGGCTCGGTGAGCGGGCCGGCAAGGCACGCTGGGCGGCGCTGCTCGCCGGCTTCGCCGGCGTACTGATCGTCACCGAGCCGGGCGCGGACTCGCTCAAGCTCGGCGCGCTGTTCGCGCTCGGCAATGCGGTGATGTACGGCAGCGTCACGGTCGCGGTGCGCGGCATGACCAAGACGGAATCGGCCAACACCCTGCTGATGTGGCAGATGCTGACGATGTCGTTCTTCCACTCCTTCCTGCTGCTGTTCGGCTTCCGCATGCCGACCGGCATCGACGCGCTGATGCTGGTCGGCACCGGCCTGTGCAACGCCGTGCAGCAGTATTGCTGGACCAAGGCGCTGCACCTCGCGCCGACCACCGCGGTGTCGCCCTTCTATTACATGACGCTGGTGTGGGCGATCGTGATCGGCTTCTTCGTGTGGGGCGACCAGCCGACGCTCGCCCTGATCGCCGGCTCGGCCATCGTGATCGCGTCCGGCCTGTTCCTGCTCTGGCACGAGGCGAAGGTGCGCCGGGCCGCCCAGGCCGGCTCCGGCCCCACGGCGAGCGGCGCGGCTGGTCCTGCGTCCATACCGGGCGAGCCGGCGTCGACGACCCCGGCGACGACGCAAGCGGCGACGACCCAGGTCGTGAAGAGTCAGGCGGCGACGATGCGGCGCTTCGGCCAGCCGGCGATCAGCCCGGCGATCTCGTCGATCGGCACGGCGCGGCTGAACAGATAGCCCTGCGCCTCGTCGCAGCCGAGCGCCGCGAGGAGCTCCTGCTGGCGCGGCGTCTCGACGCCTTCGGCCGTCGTCGTCATGCCGAGTGCGCGCGCCATGTGGACCACCGCCTGGACGATGGCGACGTGCTCGGCCCCTTCGTCGAGGTCGAGCACGAAGGCGCGGTCGATCTTGATCTTGTCGAACGGGAAGCTGCGCAGATAGCTCAGCGACGAGTAGCCGGTGCCGAAATCGTCCATGGCGATGCGCACGCCGGCCTGCTTGAGCCGGCGCAGGATGCGCAGCGTCTTCTCGCTGTCCTCGAGGAACACGCGCTCGGTGATCTCGAGCTCCAGCCGCTTCGGCTCCAGGCCGGTCGCGGCCAGCGTGCGCTCGATCGTGTCGACGAGATTCGGCGCCGAGAGCTGGACGGGAGACAGGTTGACGGCGATCTTGATGTATTTCGGCCAGGCGACGGCGCGCCGGCAGGCCTCGGCCAGCGCCCATTCGCCGAGCGGCAGGATGAGGCCCGAGTCCTCGGCGACCGGGATGAACACGTTGGGCGGGATCATCCCCTTCACCGGGTGGCGCCAGCGGGTCAGCGCCTCGAAGCCCGTGATGGATTTGGTCCGCAGGTCGACGATCGGCTGGTAGTGCAGCTCGAGCACGTCGCGGGCGATCGCCTCGCGCAGGTCCATCTCGATGTCGCGGCGGTCGTTGATCTCCTTGTTCATCGACGGATGGAAGAACTTGTGGGTGCCGCGGCACTCGGCCTTCACGGCATAGAGGGCGAGGTCGGCCGCCATCAGCAGATCGTCGGCGTCGCGGCCGTCCTGCGGCCCGACCGCGATGCCGATGCTGACGCTGGAGCAGATGTGGTGGCCGTCGATCTCGCAGGGGCGCGCGATGGTTTCGACCAGGCGGTCGGCCAGCGCCTCGAGCGCATCGCGCGATTCGACCGGCGACACCACGATCGCGAACTCGTCGCCGCCGAGCCTGGCCAGAACGTCGGTGTCGCGGATGGCGGCGCGCAGGCGCTGCGCCGACTCCTGCAGCAGGCGGTCGCCGATGCGGTGGCCGAGCGTGTCGTTGATCACCTTGAAGCGGTCGATGTCGAGGAACAGCACGGCGTAGTCGCGCCCCGCCCTGCTCTCGTCCGCCACCCCGCGGCGGCCGACCAGCTCCAGCGCGGAGTGGAACACCCGCCGATTCGGCAACCCGGTGAGCGGATCCTCGGCGGCGAGCCGGGCGACGCGCGCCTCGGCCTGCCAGCGCTTGGTGATGTCCGTGAAGGTGTGCACGAAGCTGCCGTCCGGCAGATAGGCGGTTCGCACCTCCAGCACGGTGCCGTCCGGCAGGGTGCGCTCGCACACGGTGACGCGGCGCGGCACGCCGGCCGGCCCGACGGGCTCGGCCGACGGACGCAAGCTCGGCATCACGGTGTCGCGCAGCTTGCCGTGGCGGGTGATCCGCTCGGCGAGATGATCGAGATGCGGCGGGTGCTCGGCGATCTCCGGCGGCAGGTCGAGCAGCTCCAGACAGCGCCCGTTGATCACCGGGATCTCGAGATCCTTGGTGACCAGCATGATGCCCTGGCTCATATGCTCGAGCGTGAGCCCGAGCTGCTCGCTCTTCTGCACGGCCCTCGCCTCGGACCTCAGAATGCGGTTGACCGCCGCCAGGATCAGGATGGTGAGGACCAGGCCGACCGTCGCGTGCAGCTCGAGCGTGGTCAGCGAGTTCTTGAAGATGCCCGACTTGTCGACGCTGACGCCGACCCAGAGCGGCTGTCCTCGCACCTTGCGGATGGTGACGAGCCTGTCCTCCCCGGTCTGGGCGTCGTCGGTCTCGAAGGTCGCGTTGGTGCCGGCCATCACGTAGCCGTACGCCTTGGTGCCGCGCAGGTCGGTGCCGAGCCCGAGGCCGCCGGCCCGGCCGCCGCTGGAGCGGACCACGCCGTCGGCGCCGATCAGCGAGATCGAGGCCGACGGCCCGATGTCGATCTTGTCGTAGAACTGGGTGAGATGGGCGGGATCCAGCGAGGCGACGACGACGCCCGCGAAGGTGCCGTCGGTATTGAGGAAGCGGCGGGTGAACTGGACCGACCACTTGCCGCTGACCCGGCCGACCACCGGCTTGCTGATGAACAGGACGTCGTCGGGGCTGTCGAGATGGATGCGGTAGTGCTCACGGTCGCTCAGGTCGACCGCCGGCGCCGGCTGCGGCCCGGCGTTGGAGCCGCGCATGATGCCGTTGGCGTCGATGATCGCCACCTGGACGATGATCTCGCTGAGCACGTCCGTGGTGGCGACGATGGTGTGGAAGTCGGTCGAATCCTTGCGGGTCTCGATGCTCCGCCGCAGGTAGAGAAGCGCCTTGTCGATCTCGCCGATCGAGCGCAGCACGTTCTCCTCGAACACCATCGCGAAGTTCTGGTTGGTGCGCTCGGCCTCGCGCTGGTCGGCCTGCACGCCCTCCAGGTACTTGGCCGCCACCCCCACCCACAGCATCGCGATGATGACGAGACCGAAAATCGCCGAGCTCCGCCGCTCGGCGATCAGTTTCGGCAGCTCGAGGATCGGCAGCGTCATCGGGTGGTTTTGGGTCTATTAACGGGACGGCCCCATCTTTTTCCAGTGCCGTTGCTACGGCCTTAACAGTATAGCGGAGCGTCGATTCTTAGATAATTCCAACTTAAGCCGGGCCTCCTGACAGGACCGGCAAGATCGCTCTATCGCGTTGAATCAATGAGACTATTCAAAAAGATCGAACACCGGACGAGGCCGACCGGCAACAGCACTGTGCCGCGCTGGCCCAGGCGCGAAGCGGCGGTCTCGGCGGTCGCCGCACGGCTGCCGATCGCCTGCCTCGGCCCGCCGAGGATCGGATGCCGCTGCGCGAGCGCGGCCTCGACCGCGTGGTGACGACAGGTGCGATCGGCACCGATCCGGACGAGCCGACCATCCGCCGCATGGCCGGCGGGGTGGCGTTCGGTGGCGCGCCCGGAGCCACCAACGCGGGAACAAATGCCCCGAAACTGGCCCGAGGATTGCATTTAGGTGGGCCAACACCACCGCGTGCCTGCACGCCTGGCCTCTCCCTCAGTCAAGGACATTCATCGCCATGTTGTCCAAGCGCAATTTCCTCCTCGCCCTCAGCCTTTGCCTCGCTTCGATCGCGCTCGGAGGCGCTCGAGCGCAGACCGCGCTCGACGACATCCTGAAGGCCAAGACCATCAAGCTCGGCATTCCGACCGACTATCCGCCCTATGGCTTCGTCGGTCCGGACCTGAAGCCGATCGGCCTCGACATCGATGTCGCGACCCTGATCGCGGCCAAGCTGGGCGCGAAAGCCGAGCTCGTCCCGGTGGTGAGCGCCAACCGCATTCCCTACCTGCAGACCAAGAAGGTGGACCTGATCGTCGCCACCCTCGGCCGCAACGAAGAGCGGATGAAGATCATCGACTTCAGCCACGCCTATGCGCCCTTCTACCAGGGCGTGTTCGCGCTCAAGAGCACGGCGATCAAGAGCTTCGACGATCTCGCCGGCAAGACCGTCGCGGTGGCCCGCGGCGCCATGGAGGACGAGATGCTGGCCCAGATGGCGCCGCCCACCGTCATCGTGAAGCGGTTCGAGGACCAGGCCGCCACCACGGCCGCTTTCGCGGCCGGTCAGACCCAGGTGATCGCCACCAGCGTCGCCAATATCGGCGTGCTGAGCCAGAAGAACCCCGGTCTCGGCGTGGAGTACAAGCTCCTGCTGCGCGACAGCCCGCTCTTCGTCGGCATCGGCAAGGGCGAGGATGCGCTGCGCGCCAAGGTCAACGAGATCATCCTCGCGGCCAAGGCGGACGGCACGCTGGAGAAGCTGTCGCAGAAGTGGCTGAAGCGCGAGACCGGGGACCTGCCGCTGTGAGCCGGGCCGACCGCGGGCTGCCGCGCGACGCACCGTCACGCACTTCCGTCTCGGACACCGGATCCGCGTCATGCGCATCGCACTCGATTTCTGGCCCGTCCTGGTCCAATGGCCGCTGCTGCTCGAAGGAGCCGCCTGGACCCTGGGGCTGACCGCAATCGCCACCCTGCTCGGGTCGGGGATCGGCATCGCCTGCGCCTGGGCGCGCGCCAAGGGGCCGCGGCCGCTGCGCTGGGCGGCGGGCGTCTATGTGGAGCTGATCCGCAACACCCCCTTCATCGTGCAGCTCTTCTTCATCTTCTTCGGCCTGCCGGCGGCCGGCATCAAGCTCACCCCGCTCACCGCCTCGATCCTGGCCATGACGATCAATCTCGGCGCCTACGCGACCGAGATCATCCGGGCCGGCATCGTGGCGACGCCGCGCGGCCAGATCGAGGCGGGCGAAAGCCTCGCTCTGTCGCGGGTCCAGATCTTCTTCCACGTCGTGCTGCCGCCGGCGCTGAAGCGGGTCTGGCCGGCGCTGGTGAGCCAGATCATCATCGTGATGCTCGGCTCGGCCGTGTGCGGGCAGATCTCGATGGAGGAGCTGAGCCACGCGGCCAACCTCATCCAGAGCCGGAACTTTCGCGCGTTCGAGGCCTATATCCTGGCGACGCTGGTGTATCTGGGCCTCGCCGTGCTGGTGCGCCGCCTGCTCAATTGGGTGGGGCCACGCTTCGTCTTCGGTGGTCGAGGGGGCGCGTGATGGTCGACTTCACCCTCTGGGACATCCTGCGCAACCTGCTTCTCGCCGCGCGCTGGACCATCGTCCTGTCGCTCATCGCCTTTATCGGCGGCGGCGTGATGGGCCTCGTCCTGCTGGTCCTCCGCCTCGGCCGGAACCGCTTCGCCGACATGGTGATCGGCGGCTACGTGCAGCTCTTCCAGGGCACGCCGCTATTGATGCAGCTCTTCCTGCTCTATTTCGGCATCGCGCTGTTCGGCGTCGATACCTCGCCCTGGGTGGCGGCCTGCATGGCGCTGACCCTCTACACGTCCGCCTATCTGACGGAAATCTGGCGTGGCTGCGTCGAGGCCGTCCCGCGCGGGCAGTGGGAGGCGTCGGCGAGCCTCGCGCTGAGCTTCGGCCAGCAGCTCTCCCACATCATCCTGCCGCAGGCGCTGAAGATCGCCGTGCCGCCGACCGTGGGCTTCCTGGTCCAGGTCATCAAGGGCACGGCGCTCGCCTCGGTCATCGGCTTCGTCGAGCTCACCAAGGCGGGCGGCATGATCGCCAACGCCACCTACGAGCCTCTGCTCGTCTACGGCTTCGTGGCGCTGATCTATTTCGCGATCTGCTTCCCGATCAGCCTCGTTGCCGGATCCCTGGAAAGGAAGCTCCATGTCGGCCAGCGCTGACCCCTCCGGAACGGACCCGTCCGGCGCGGACCCGTCCGCCGCGAACCCGGTGCTCGTCTCGCCCCACACCGAGGTCGGCGCTCCCATCGTGCGAATCACCGCCCTGCGCAAGTCGTTCGGCACCAACGAGGTGCTGAAGGGCATCGACCTCGACGTCATGCGCGGCGAGGTGGTGGCCGTCATCGGCAAGAGCGGCTCGGGCAAGAGCACCCTGCTGCGCTGCATCAACGGGCTCGAGGTGTTTCAGGAGGGCTCGCTCAGCGTCGACGGCAAGCCGCTGCTGCACGACAGCGCCCTCGCCATGCGCGAGCTGCGCCAGCGCGTCGGCATGATCTTCCAGAGCTTCAACCTGTTCCCGCATTTGTCCGTCGGCCGCAACGTGATGCTGGCGCCGCGCCTGGTGAAAAAGCGCAGGGCGGACGAGAACGAGGCGCGCGCACGCCAGCTCCTGGCCCGCGTCGGGCTGGCGGAAAAGTTCGACGCCATGCCGGACCAGCTCTCCGGCGGCCAGCAGCAGCGCGTCGCCATCGCGCGGGCGCTCGCCATGGACCCGGCCGTGATGCTGTGCGACGAAATCACCAGCGCGCTCGATCCGGAACTGGTGGGCGAGGTGCTGCGGGTGGTGGAATCGCTGGCCGAGGACGGCATGACGCTGCTGATGGTGACCCACGAGATGGGCTTCGCCCGAAAGGTCGCCGACCGCATCATCTTCATGGATCGGGGCCGGGTGCACGAGTCCGGCCCCCCGGACAAGATCTTCGGCCACCCCGAGACACCGGAGCTCAAGCAGTTCCTGTCGTCGCTGCACGATTGAGGAGAACGTTCAGCACTTGGTCATTCCGGGGCGCGGGCCGCAGGCCCGCGAGCCCGGAATCCATACGCCCGGTGCCGATTGTTATCGAAAGACAGGGACTATGGATCCCGGGCTCGGCCCCCCGGGCCGCCCCGGGACGACGGGCTGAAGCGCCCTGTGCTCACGCGCTCTTCGCGTGCGCCGCCTTCCAATCGGGGAGGAAGCGGAACGCCTCGTGGAGCAGATGCGGCGTGTGCTGGCCCGGCGACAGTTCCAGCGCCCGATTGAAGTACTCGATGAGGGCCGGCTTGTAGTCGGGATGCGCGCAGTTCTCGATCACGACCTTGGCGCGCTGCTTGGGCGACAGGCCGCGCAGATCCGCGAGGCCTTGCTCGGTGACGATCACGTGGACGTCGTGCTCGGTGTGATCGACGTGGGTGACCATCGGGACGATGCAGGAGATCGCGCCCTTCTTGGCGGTCGACGGGGTCATGAAGATCGACAGGAAGGCGTTGCGGGCGAAGTCGCCCGAACCGCCGATGCCGTTCATGATCGCGGTGCCGCCGATATGCGTCGAGTTCACGTTGCCGTAGATGTCCGCCTCGATCAGGCCGTTCATGGCGATGATGCCGAGGCGACGGATCACCTCCGGATGATTGCTGATCTCCTGCGGGCGCAGGATCACGTTCTTCTTCAGCTCGGCGACGTTACGGTTGAACTCGACCGCCGCCTCCGGGCTGAGCGACACGGCGGTCGCCGAGGCGAACCGCATCTTGCCGGCCTTGATGAGGTCGAGCATGCCGTCCTGCAGCACCTCGGTGTAGGCCGTCAGATCCTCGAACGGACCGTCGGCCAGGCCGCTGAGCACCGCGTTGGCGACGTTGCCGACGCCCGACTGCAGCGGCAGCATGCTGCGCGGCAGACGGCCCCGCTTCACCTCGTGGTCGAGGAACTCCAGGATGTGGCCGGCGATCCTCTTGGAGTTCTCGTCGGGCGGCGAGAACGGGGTATTGCGGTCCGGGCTGTCGGTCTCGATCACCGCGACGACCTTGCTGAGGTCGACGTTGTAGTAGCGGTCGCCGATGCGGTCGCCCGGGTTGTTGATCGGAACCGGACGACGATCCGGCGGGCGGCGGGTGCCGTAGTAGATGTCGTGCATGCCGTCGATGCCGAGATTCACCCACGAGTTCACCTCGAGGATGATCTTGTCGGCCTGGTCGAGCCAGGTCTTGTTGTTGCCGATCGAGTTCGCCGGAAGGAGCCGGCCGTCCTCGAGCGCGGCGGCGACCTCGACCACGGCCACGTCGAGCTTGCCGAGGAAGCCGAACCAGGCGTACTGGGCGACGTGCGAGAGATGGATGTCGGTGTACTCCATCTCGCCGGAGTTGATCTGCTTGCGGCAGTTCGGGTCCGATTGATAGGGCAGCCGCATCGCGAAGCCGTTGACCTTGGCGAGCGCGCCGTCGAGCTCGGGCGCCGTCGAGGCGCCGGTCCACACGCCGACCCGGAACGGCTCGCCGCGCGCATGCGCCGCCTCGATGCGCTGCGCCAGCGCGAGCGGCACCTCCTTCGGGTAGCCGGCGCCCGTGAACCCGCTCATCCCCACATTGGCGCCGGGCGGGATGAGGGCTGCGGCCTCTGCGGCCGTCATGATCTTGGAGCGGAGGGCGGGATTGAGAATGCGGGATGCGTTGGGCATGGCGTCCGTTCGGTGCAGATGGTTCGGGGGGAGCACGACCTGACGTGCACCTATAGGCCCTCGCAGGAGCGAACTATCCGACGAACAACTTACAGAGGGTCCCCGAATGCCTCCCATGCGCCCCGCACGGCACGAGCGTCGGTAGAGCCGCGGCGCCGCTTCACGTGCCACGAGTCGCGGCGCCTGCCGGAGCGGCACGCTGCCTGAAATGGCGCCACCCGGCCGTCAGGCCGGCGCGGCGCTCACGGCATTAACCGTTAATCAAAGCGGATCGCTTACCGTGGCGTGTGGTCCGCCTGCCGACGGTGTCACCGACGCCGGCCGCGCGGGCGGACGCGACCGGGCCTTCGTCGCGGCGCATCCCTGCGTCTGCCATCGCGGGCCGCCCTCCGTTTTGAGGCGCGCAGCGCAATGCCAGAACCGTTTCGTCTGATGGACGAGCTCGACGAGACGCTGGCGAGCGGCTCCACCCCCAGTCGCACGCGTCTCCTGCGGCGGGTCACCGACCTCTATCTCGACGGCGCCATCCACTATTCCGACGAGCAGATCTCCCTGTTCGACGATGTCCTCGGCCGGCTCCTGTCCGACATCGAGGAGAGCGCCAAGCGCGAGCTCGCCCGCCGGCTCGCGGCGGCGCCCATGCCGCCCCCGAAAGTCGCCCGCACGCTGGCGCTCGACGAGACGCCGGCCGTGGCGGCGCCGCTGCTGATCCACAACGCCAACCTCGACGACGCCGACCTGCTGGCCTGTGCGCGCAAGGGCAGCCAGGTGCATCTCCTGGCGATCACCAAGCGCCCGGTGGTGAACGAGCCGGTCACCGACGTGCTGGTGGTGCGCGGCAGCGACATGGTGGTGCGCAGCGTCGCCGACAATTCCGGCTCGCGCTTCTCGGATGCCGGCTTCGGCGCTCTGGTCCGCCGGGCCGACGGCGACGATGTCCTCGCCGCCCGGGTCGGCCGGCGGCCGGACCTGCCGCGCCACCATTTCGTCCGGCTGCTGGCGAAAGCCTCGGAGGCCGTGCGCGAGCAGCTCCAGGCCGGCCGGAAGGAGACGGCAGAGGACATCCGCAGCGTCGTGTCGCGGGTCGCCGACGCGATCGCGACCCGGACCGCCGCAGACTCGAAGGACTATGCGGCCGCCACCGCCGATGTCGACGCCCTCCACCAGGCCGGCAGCCTCGGCGAGGCGGAGATCCGCGGCTACGCCGGCTCGGGCCGCTTCGAGCACACCACGGCCGCGCTGGCGCGGCTCGCCGACCTGCCGCTGCCGACGGTCGAGCGCCTGCTGCTGCAGCAACGCCCCGAATCGCTGCTGTTCCTCGCGAAAGCTCTCGGATTCGGCTGGCCGACGACGCGGATCATCCTGCTGATGCGACTCCGCCAGGATGGCAGCTCCGACCAGGGCCTCGATCTCGCCCGATCGAGCTTCGACCGCATCAAGCGCGCAACCGCCGAGCAGGTTCTCGACTTTCAACGGACGCGGCGCGACCACGCCTGACCTCCGGCGGCAGCGCCCGCTCTGCCGGCGAGGATTGCGTCGCGGATGCACGCGCCTGCCGCAGGCGGGCGAGCCGCTCGGCGTCGTGCCGCCGGCCCCAGCCGAGATGCCACAGCGCCGCCAGCAGAATGCCGCCGTCGAACATCACCTCGATCAGGCCGACCGGCCACGTCTCCATGCGCCCGCCCTCCTGCTGATTCACCCGAACAGACTATGTTTTCGCCACGTCGCGGCGAGAATTCGTCGATACTCGACGGTACTCGGATCCCGATCTTAACCTTAAATCATATATTGCGATGCAATCTGATGTCTCCATCCGGGACCGATTGGAGCCGAGCCGTGTCTTCGCTTCTCGCGCGCGTTCGAATTCTGACGAAAATACTATGCCTTATCGGGCTGTTGGCTCTAGCCGCTGTCGCCATCGTGGTCGTCGCAGTGGACTCGATGAAGGCGCTGCGCGACGCCAACCGCCTGACCGAGGTCGCCGGCGACAAGGCGGTGCTCGGCTCGCGGCTCAACACCAACTTCACCGCGATCGGGCGGGCCGAGTTGCTGATGGTCGCCGACCCGCGGCCCCCCGTCGTGAAGGAGGCAACCGACCTCCTGCGCGCCGAATGGAAGCTCGTCGACGAGCGCCTCGCGCTCCTCCAGACGCTGGCGACCACCGACGAGGACCGCCGTTATCTCGCCGAGCAGGGCCCGCTGATCGCCAGCCTGCGCGGCGCCTCGGACGGGCTCGCCGCCTTCGCGGCCACGGTCGGCGAGGAAACGACCGCGGCGCAGCGCACCGAGCTGATCGCCCGGGCCGCCCCGAGCCGCACCGCCCAGGACAAGGCGCGCAACCGCACGAGAGTCTATTTCGACGAGATTCAGCAGCTCAAGCGGCGCCTCTCCGCCGAGGCCGAGGCGACCTACCAGGCCGGGACCCGAACCACGATGACGATCGCCGGCGTCGGCATCGGCCTCGCCCTGCTGCTCGGCTTCCTGGCGGCCCGCTTCGGGATCGTGCGTCCGATCCTCGACATGACATCGGCCATGACGGCGCTGGCGAAAGGCGATCTTTCCACCACCGTGCCGGGCGTCGGCCGCCGCGACGAGATCGGCACCATGGCGAGCGCCGTGCAGATCTTCAAGGACAGTGCGCTGGAGAACGAGCGCCTCAAGAACGAGCAACGCGCCGCCAGCGAAGCGGCCGACCGCATGCGCCGCGAGGCCGTGCTGGAGATGGCCCGCAATGTCGAGCGGGAATCGCTCGATGCGATCAGCGGCATCGGCGACGTGTCCCGCGAGGTCGGTGACGTCGCCGACGGCATGGCGACGCGTGCCGTCGCGGTGGGCGAGACCTCGCGCTCGGTGGCAAGCTTCGCCGACCAAGCCAAGGCGACCGCCCAGGCCGTGGCCGCGGCGGCCGAGGAGCTGTCCTCGTCCGTGCAGGAGATCACCGACCAGATCGCCCGCACGGGTGCGGCGACCCGTGACGCGGTCGCGGCCGGCACCGACGCGCGGGCGAAGATCCGCTCGCTGTCCGAGGCGGTCGTGCGGATCTCCGAGGTGTCGCATCTGATCAGCGACGTGGCCCAGCAGACCAATCTGCTCGCGCTGAATGCGACCATCGAGGCGGCCCGCGCCGGCGAGGCCGGCAAGGGCTTCGCCGTGGTGGCGTCCGAGGTGAAGACGCTCGCCAACCAGACGGCCCGCTCGACCGAGGACATCAACCGCCACGTCCAGGACATCCGCGCCGCGACCGAGGCGGCCGTGCGGGCCGTCGAGGAGATCGGCGAGCGCATCAGCGGCATCGACGGGATCACCGGCGCGGTCGCCGCCGCGGCCGAGGAGCAGGGCGCCGCGACGCGAGAGATCGCCCGCAGCGTCCAGCAGACCAACGAGGCGGCCCAGGAGGTCGCGTCGCGCATCGGCCTGGTGTCGAGCGAGACCGAGACGGTCGGCCGGAGCTCGGTGGAGGTGCGAGAATCGATCACCGGGATGACGCGGAACATCGAGGCCCTGCACGGCCGCCTGTCGCGCATCGTCAAGGCGGCGCAACCCGACGCCGCGTGAACGGTTTGGTCATTCCGGGTCCGGCGCTGCCGGAATGACGGCGAAGTGATCCGCAGGCACTCCTCTCACCGCAGCGTGATCCGCCCCTCGACGCCGGTGGTCGATCGGCCGAGCCGGCGCAGATAGACCATCACCTCGTTGGCGAGCAGCGGCGAGTCGTCGGTCGGCAGCAGGTGCTTCGCATCGCGCACCATCGTGTAGCCGTCGCCGCCGCGCGCGATGAAGTCGTTGACCGCCACCGTGTAGGTGCGGCGCGGGTCGAGCGGCTTGCCGTCGAGCAGCACCGAGACGATGCGGCTGCCGGGCGGCTTGGAGATGTCGGCCTCGATCTTCAGGCCGGACACCTGCGGGAAGCGGCCGGAGGCATCGGGCAGCCGCGCGAGGCCATGCTCGATCGCCTCGCGCAGCTCGCCGCCGCCGATCTCGACCGGCACCACCCGGTTGCCGAACGGCAGCTCGGCGAGCACGTCGCGGCGGGTGATCGCGCTGCCGGCCGGATAGACGCGGCCCGACCGGATGCCGCCGCCATTGAGAATCGCCGCCTCGGTCTTCAGGCTGATGCGCACCGCATCGGCGAACACGTTGCCGATCGCCGTCTCGCGGGTGCGCACGATGGCGCTGCGGCTGTCCCATTCGACCGCCGTGGTGCCGAGCGGCACCGACATCTCGTTGGTGAGCTCCTGGCGATAGACGTCGACGGCCGCCGTGACGGCCGGGTCGGGCGTCACGGTCGCGGTGTCGATGACGCGGAACTGCGGCCACCAGCGCGTCGTGCGCTGCCCCTCCGACGCGACGACGTGGATGTCGAGATCGACAGCGGTGACGTAGAGCGCCTCGTAGGCCGACTCGACCAGCGCGCTGCCCTGGTCGTAGTTGATGAACAGGTCGTGGTTGTGTCCGCCGAGCACGAGATCGACCACGCCGGTGGCGATCATGGCGCGCTGCTGGTCACGCTCGGCATGGACGACGGCGACGACGAAGTCGGCGCCCTCGCGGCGAACCGCCGCCGCCTCCGATTTCAGCGTCTCGACCGACGGGCGGAACGCCAGATCCTCGGGATTCGAGGCGCGCGGCGTGTCGTCATAGGTCAGCCCGACGATGCCGATCTTGACGCCGTCCACGTCGACGATCCGGTGGTCCTGAAAGCCCGGCACGAGCGCGTCGCCGGGCGCGCGCAGATTGGCCGCGAGCAGCGGAAAGCGCGCCTCCGCCATGCGCTTCAAAAACACCGCCTTGCCGAAATCGAACTCGTGATTGCCCGGCACGAACACGTCGGGCGCCACCATGTTGGTGAGCGCGACGATGTGGGCGCCCTGGTCGAGGCCCGACATCAGCGACGGCGACAGGGTGTCGCCGGCATGGGCGACCAGCACGGTGGCGCCGCCCGCGGCGCCCCTGGCGCGCTCGGCCTTCACGGCCGCGGCGAGCCTTGCGAAACCGCCGCGCGCCCTGCCGTCCGGCATGGTCTGCTCGGCCATCTCGTAGATGTCGTTGACCAGCACGAAGGTGAGCTTGGCGGCCTGCGCCGGCGCGCCTGCGAGCAGCAGGGCGGCGGCGAGGACAACGAGCGTGCGGACGGGCGAGCGGGCGAGCGGCATCATGCGGCGGCTCCGTGGTCGGGCGGGCCCGGCGCAAGGCGCGTGTCGGGCCGACAGGCGGCTCCGCTGTCTAGCGAATTCCGGCCGCGACGCAACCCGGCCGTCGGGACGCGCCTCGCCGCCCCGAAGCTCACTGCGCCGTCACGCCGGCGGCCCTGATCAGCTCGCCCCAACGCTGCACCTCGGCCTTGATGAGGCTGCCGAAGGCCGCCGGGGTCATCGGGTTCGCCTCGGCGCCCTCCTGCTCCAGCCGCGCCTTGACGGCCGGCGTCTCGACGATCGCATTGATCTCGGTGTTGAGCCGCCGGACGATCTCGGCCGGCGTGCCGGCCGGTGCGGCGATGCCGTACCAGGGCCGCACGTCGAAGCCCGGCGCCACCGTCTCGGCGACGGTCGGCAGATCCGGCAGGCTCGGCATTCGGGTCGGGCTCGACACGCCGATGGCGCGCAGCAGCCCCTGCTGGACCAGCGGCATCACGGTCGGGGCACCGCCGATGGTCAGCTCCACCACGCCGGCGACCAGATCGGTGAGGCCCTGCGCCAGTCCGCGATAGGGCACGTGCTCCATCTGCACGCCGGTCGCCTGCAGGAAGGCCAGCATGACGATGTGGCCGGCGCTGCCGTTGCCGGCCGAGCAATACCGCAGCCGGTTCGGATTCTTTCGCGCGAAGTCCACGAGCGAGCCGAGGTCTCTGAAGGGCTGCGAAGGGTGCACCACCATCACGTTGGTGACGCTGGCGATCATGGCGACCGGCTCGAAGTCCTTCACCGGGTCGTAGGGCAGCTTCGGATAGATGGCCGGGTTGACGGCGAGCGTACCGATATGGCCGAGCAGCAGCGTGTAGCCGTCGGGCGCGGCGCGCGCCACCGAGGCGGAGCCGATCGAGCCGCCGGCGCCGCTGCGGTTGTCGACCACCATGGGCCTGCCGAGGCGTGGCCCGAGCTGGTCGGCGATCGCGCGGCCGAGCGTGTCGTTGGCGGCGCCCGGCGGAAACGGCACGATCAGGCGGATCGTCTGGCTGGGCCACGGATCGGACTGCGCGGCGGCCGGGCCCGACGCCAGCGCGGCGGCGGCGGCGGCCAGGAACTCGCGGCGCCTCATCGGACCGTGTCCGCACCGCGACCGCCGAGCAGGCGGCTCCTCTCGTCGGCGTCGTAGCCGAGCTCGGCCAGGATCTCGTCGCCGTGCTGGCCGAAGCGCGGCGCCAGCCGCGAGGCGGGAAGTCCGGTTCCGGAATAACGATTTGGATGCCTCAGTCCGAGCATGGTGTCCTCCTGGGGATTGGCGTTTCCGTTGCCGTTTTCTTGGTTTTGCATTTCGTCGGTCAGCACGCCGGACCCGCGGAGCTGCGGGTCGTCGAGCAGGCTCTGCAGCGTGTGATAGGGCATCGCCGGCACGTCGTGGCGACGCAGGATTTCGACCCACGCGTCGGTGGTGCGCTCCGCCATCGCCTCGGCCCGCAGGGCGAAAAAGTCACGCACATTGGTGAGCCGCCCCGTGACGGTGGTGAAGCGTGGATCGTCCTTCAGCTCGGGCCGACCGATGGCGTCGAAGAAACCCCGCGTCTGCTGGTCGGTATTGGCGGAGATGCAGATATAGCCGTCGCGGGTCTTCAGCGGGCGCGCATCGGGCGTCATGATGCGCGGGTCGCCCATGTGGCCGCCCGGCTCGAAGGTGCGCTGATCGAGATGCTCGGACAGCACGAAGGCGGCGGCGTTCTCGAACATCGGCACCTCGATGGCCTCGCCGACGCCGGTGCGCTGTCGCCCGAGCAGCGCGGCGCAGATCGCCTGCGCCGCGATGATGCCGACCAGATGATCGGTGAGCACGAAAGGCGAGAAGCGCGGCTCCCCCAGCACCTCGGCGTGGCAGGCGGCGACCCCCGAAAGGCCCTGGATGATGGTGTCGTAGGCCGGTGCGCCCGCATAGGGGCCGCCCGACGCGAAGCCCGCGATGGTGCAGTGGACGAGGCGCGGATTCTCGGCCGAGAGCGCCTCGAAGGTCAGCCCGAGCGACTGCAGGGCGCGCAGCCGCATGTTGCTGACGAAGACGTCGGCCGTGGCGGCGAGCCGGCCGATCACGTCGCGGCCCTCGGGCGATTTCAGGTCGAGGACGATCGAGCGCTTGTTGCGGTTGAAGTGGAGGAACTTCGGCGACATGCCGGGCTGGCGCACGTGGCCGCCGAGGCGGCGCATCAGGTCGCCCTCGGGCGGCTCGATCTTGATCACGTCGGCGCCCTGCTCGGCCAGGATCAGGGTCGCCACCGGGCCAACTACGACGCCGGTGGTGTCGATCACCCGGATGCCGGCGAGCGGGCCGCGCTTCGCCTCTCCGGCGGCGGGCGGAGCGGACGGCGGGGGCGGCGCGGTCATTCGGCGCATCCGGGCTCGGCGGCGGCCTCACCCTGCACCAGCACGCGGCCGCGATCGTCGACGGCCCACAGCGACAGCCGGCCATCCGGTTCCCGGCGGCTGCGCAGCTCGGCCGTCCGGCCGAGGAAGAACGGGCGCATGTTGCGCAGACTCAGCCGCCCGAGCCTGCCACCCGGCAGGTTGCGCTTGGCCAGCTCGCCGAGCTTGAGGGCCGTCAGGCCGCCGTTGACGACCAGATTCGGATAGCCCTCCTGGTCGCGCGTATACGGCGTGTCGTAGTGGATGCGGTGGGCGTTGAACGTGATGGCGGAGTAGCGGAACAGCATAACCGGGTCGGGTGCGAAGGTCTCCCGGTCGGTCGGCTCGGGCAGCGGCTCCTCGGCGGGCGGCGCATCGCCACCGGCCGGCTTGCCGGCCGTCGCACTCGCCTCCTCGCGATAGACGATATCCTGCTCCTCGATGACGGCGAGGGTGCCGTCCGCCGCGATGGCGTGCTCGACCCGCACGAACACCATCTCGCCGCTGCGGCCACGCTTGGGCGTGATCGCCGCAACCGTCGAGGTGCGGCGCAGCGCCGCCCCGACCCGGATCGGCGACAGAAAGCGCAGCCTTCGGCCGGCGAACATTCTTCGCGGAAGCTTCACCGGCGGCAGGAAGTCTCCCTGGCGAGGATGACCGTCGGGGCCGATCTGCGACTGCACGGCGAGCGGCGTGAAGAAGGCGACGTGCCAGTTCTCCGGGACCACGGCGCCGGGCCCGTAGTCGGCCGGATCGCGATCCAGAAGGGCGGCGACGCGGCGCACCAGCACGGCCGCGGCCTCGTCCTCGGCGACCTCGCTGCGGCCCACCCAACCCTGCAGATCTCGGGCGTGCAGATCTCGGGCGTGCAGATCTCGGGCGTGCAGATCTCGGGCGTGCAGATCCTGCGGCTCCGGCCGCCCCGACTCGGGCGTGATCGTCGACATGGGGTTCCTCTCCTCGGAGATTTTTGACGGCTTCTTTCGGAGCAGAGTGTGACGGCCCCGACTTCGCCGTCCAATGCAACGAGATGACAGTTTGATGCATTCCATGCATCATGGGTCCATGTATCTCGACCTGCCCGGGCTCGACGCCTTCATCGCCGTGGCCGATCTCGGCTCGTTCCACCGCGCCGCCGCGCGGCTCGGCATCAGCCAGCCGGCCCTGACCCGCCGGCTGCAACGGCTGGAGCAGATCATCGGCAGCAAGCTCCTGGTCCGCCGAGCCCAGCCGGTGCGGCTGACCCCGGTCGGCGCCGCCCTGCTGCCGGAGGCGCAGGCGGCGCTCGCCAAGCTGCAGAGCGCCATGCGCCGGGCGGGTGACCGCAGCCGTGGCCACGACGTCGATATCGGCTGCCTGCCGACCCTGGCGGTGCGGTATCTCGGGGCGGCGCTGGCCCGCCACCGGCGGCGCTGGACCGGCGGCGAGATCACGGTGTTCGATGTGTCGGCGACCGAGATCCGCGCCATGCTGGAGGCCAACCGGATCGACTTTGCGCTGGCCGCCATCGGCTCGGAGCCGTGGGACGTCGAATGCACGCCGCTCGCCGAGGAGCCGTTCTTTCTCGTCTGCCCGCGCGGGCACCGGCTCGCCGGCCGGCCTTCGGTCTCGTGGGACGAGCTCGGCCGGGAACCGTTGGTGTCGATCGGGCCGCTCAGCGAGAATCACCGCATCATCGAGGCCGGCCTCGCCCAGACCCGGGTCGATGCGACCTGGCGGATCGAGGTGCGCCACCTGTCGACCGCCGTGGCGCTGGTCGCAGCCGGTGCCGGCCTGACGGCCCTGCCCGAATCGGCCCTGCCCGAACCGGCACTCGCCGGCGAGCCGACCGCCGCCGTCGTCGCCGTGCCGCTGAGCCGCCCGGCGCTCAGCCGCACCGTCGGACTGATGCGGCGGCGCGACCGCATGCTGTCGCCGGCCGCTCAGGATCTGATGAACGACATTCTGGAGACGTTTCGGGGGGCGCGGGCCAGTGGGACGCCCGCCGCCGCGCCGGGCGGGTCCGACGAGGACGCCTCCGCGCCGGCATGCTAAATCATCGATCGCCGCGTTCGCCCAACCCTCCGTTCATTCCCGCGAAAGCGGGACTCCAGGACCACACGTCGGGTCGCCCCTGGGTCCCCGCTTTCGCGGGGACGAACGGAGCACGGAGCCGAAGCATTCCCGCTGCCGAGGTGTAGTTGATGGCCGCTATCGATCCCTCCCTCGTCGCCGGCGTGCCGCTGTTCGCCGGCATGTCGCCCCAGCAGCGCGAGGCACTGCTGCAGGAGGCCCAGGCGGTGCGCTACCCGAAGGGCGCCGCCGTGTTCCAGCAGGACGGCGACGCGGACGCCTTCTACGTGCTGCTGCACGGCCGACTGCGCGTCTTCAAGCTGACCCTGGACGGCCAGCAGGTGGTGGTGCGGTTCGTGGCGCCCGGCGAGGTGTTCGGCGTCGCCATGGCGATCGGCCGCGACACCTATCCGGGCACCGCCGTCGCGGTGGTCGACAGCATCGCCCTGCAATGGCCTTCGTCGGCGTGGCAACGCCTCGTCGCCACCCATCCGACGCTCGCCACCAACACGCTGCAGACGGTCGGCGGCCGGGTCCAGGAGCTGCACACGCGCGTCGTCGAGATGTCGACCGAGCAGGTCGAGCGGCGTGTCGCCCACGCTTTGCTGCGGCTCGCCCAGCAGGCCGGCCGAAAAGTCGAGACCGGCGTGCGCATCGACTTCCCGATCTCGCGCCAGGACATCGCCGAGATGACCGGCACCACGCTGCACACGGTCAGCCGCATCATCAGCGCCTGGGAGGCGCGCGGCCTGGTCGAGAGCGGCCGCCAGAAGATCACGGTGCGCGAGCCGCACAAGCTGCTGCTGATCGCCGACGACGCCGAGACGTGATCAGATCGTCTTGCCCGAACTTCGGCTTCGCCGAATTTCGGTAGGGCGCAATGAGCGCAGCGAATTGCGCCGAATGAACCGTTTCAACAAACCGTTCAGCGGTGCAATTCGCTGCGCTCATTGCACCCTACGTCCTCACCATGAGGCGCGACCAAAATGACGGCGTGCAGGTCGGCGAGCACGCGCGCCGGGTCGAGGCCGTGCTCGCGGCAGGCGTCCGCGACCGTGTGAAAGCTCGCGATCGGACAGCCGATGCAGCGCATCCGGTGATCGAGGAAGACCCGCAGGGTCTCCGGCGCCTGGTGCAGCACGTCGGCGACGAGTTGGCTCGCTTGAATCGCCATCGTCCCTCCGGAGCGTGATCGACGACCTCTTTGTAAGCCGCCGGCGGCCGGCGCTCTTTGTGCCGGCACAACCAGCCGGCGCGACCGCAGCGCAGCACGAGCGCCATCGCCACGCTGTTTGTGCCCGGGCAAAGACCGCGAGCGCCGCCGTCCGCATGGTCGGTCACGTCACCGCGAGGATCGCCATGTCAGCTTCTGCCGCGCTCACCGCCGCCTCCGAGCTCGATCCCGACGTGATGGACTGCCTCGGGGCCGTGCTCGATCCCGAGATCGGCCTCAGCGTCGTCGATCTCGGTCTCGTCTACGAGGCGCGCCGCTCGGCCGACGCCGTCGCGGTCGCCCTCACGCTCACGGCGCAGGCCTGCCCGCTCGGCGAGATGATCGTCGAGGATGCCCGTGACGCCCTCGCCGCACGCTTCCCCGACGTGCCGCGCATCGACGTCGCCCTGGTCTGGGACCCGCCGTGGAACCCCGACCGCATCACCGACCGCGGCCTCGCCCTGCTCGGCCGCCCACCGAGGACCGCCCGATGAACGCTCCCACCGAGACCCTGATCGACGTCCGCGCGCTGCCGCAAGGCTCCTGCCGCAACGTGATCTTTCAGGCCATCCACGCGCTCGCCGACGACGACACGCTGGTGATCGCGGCCCCGCACGATCCGGTGCCGATGCGCGACTATCTCGGCACGGCCCATCCCGGCGAGTTCGGTTGGGATTACCTGGAGGAAGGCCCCGATGTCTGGCGCGTCCGCATCCGCCGTGTCGCCCCCTGACGCACGCCCCACGCCGGCCGCGCCGGCGGCCCCGGCCGGCCGGATGGCGCTGCGCGTCGCCCTGCTCGGCCTCGGCGTCGCCGCCATGCTGTGCGGCCTGTGGGGCGGGCTGTGGCGGCTCGGCTTCGACCTGCCGCACGGCGCGAGCGTCGCCGATCTGCACGGCGCACTGCTGATCTGCGGCCTGTTCGGCACCGTGATCTCCCTCGAACGCGCCGTCGCGCTCGGGCGCGACTGGGCGTTCGGGGCCCCCGCGCTGGCCGGGCTCGGCACCGTGTTGCTGCTCGCCGGCGCGCCGGTCGTCGCCGGCGCGAGCGCCTATGCGCTGGCCGCCGCCGCACTCGCCGGCGTGACGCTGGTCGTCACGGTGCGGCAGCCGGCGATCTTTACCGGCACGCTTCTGGCCGGCGCCCTTGCCTGGCTCGCCGGGACGGTGCTGTGGCTCACCGGCCGCAGCATCCCCGAGGTGTCCGGCTGGTGGCTCGGATTTCTGGTCCTGACCATCGCGGGCGAGCGGCTCGAGCTCGGCCGGCTGATGGCGGCGAAGACGGGCAGCGAGGCGCTGTTCCTGCTCGGCGTCGCGCTCCTGGCGGCCGGCGCCCAGACCGGGCTGATGGTCGAGACCGGCTCGACGCTCTACGGCCTCGCGCTGCTGGTGCTGACCGCCTGGCTGGTGCGCCACGACGTGGTCCGCCACACCATCCGCCAGACCGGGCAAACCCGCTTCATGGCGGCCTGCATGATGGCCGGCTATGTCTGGCTCGGCGCCGCCGGCGTGCTGCTGATCGCGCTGCCGCCGGCGACCACGGCGTTCGGCTACGACGCGGCGCTGCATGCCGTGCTGATCGGCTTCGTGCTGTCGATGGTGTTCGGCCACGCGCTGATCATCTTGCCGGCGGTGGCGCGGCTGCGGATCGCGTATCGGCCGGCCCTCTACGTCCCGCTCGCGGTGCTGCACCTCTCGGTACTGCTGCGCATCGGCTGCGACGTGCTCGCCAACGACCTCGGCCGGGCGTGGAGCGGGCCGCTCACCGGGGTGGCACTCGCCGGCTTCGTCGCCCTGATCGCCACCGGCGTGGTGCGGCGCAAGCGTCCGGGGCTCACGCCCTGACGAGGTTTGGACGGCGGTCGCTGACGCGGCCGGCCGCCTCGGTCCACACGCCGGCTCCCTTCAGGTTGGCGAGGAAGCGCCGGGCGCTCTCCTCCCAGGTCATCGTCATGGCATAGGCACGGCAGGGGTCGCGCGCGATCGCGGTGGCAGCCAGGCAGGCGGCACGGAGATCGTCGCCGAGCACGGCGATCGGCGCATCGCCGACCACGTCCTGGGTCGCCGCGACCGGAAAGCCGGCGACCGGCAGGCCGCTCGCCAGCGCCTCGAGAAGCACCAGGCCGAACGTGTCGGTGCGGCTCGGGAAGACGAACACGTCGGCCGCCGCATAGACCTCGGCCAGCGCCTCGCCGTGCCGCTCGCCGAGGAACTTGACGTCCGGATGGCGCAGCGCCAGGGCGGCCCGGGCCGGCCCGTCGCCGACCACCACCTTGCTGCCCGGCAGATCGAGCGACAGGAACGCCTCGAGGTTCTTCTCGACCGCGACCCGCCCGACGCTGAGGAAGACCGGGCGCGGCAGGCCGAGATCGCGTCCCGGGCGCGGCCGGAACAGCGCGACGTCGACGCCGCGCGGCCAGCGCATCACCTTGCGGAAGCCACGCCCCTGCAGCTCGGCGACCAGCGACGGCGTCGGCGCCATGGTGGTGGCGCCGGCATTGTGGAACCAGCGCAGCCAGCTCCAGGTGACGTCTGCCGGGATCGGCCAGCGGGCTGCGGCATAGTCGGCGAGGCGGGTGTGGAAGCTGGTGGTGAAACGCCGTCCGGTGCGCAGGCAATGGCGCCGCGCCAGGTGGCCGATCGGACCTTCGGTGGCGATATGGACGACGTCCGGACCGATTGCCTCGATGCGGCGTGCGACCTCGCCGGGCGGCGGCACGGCCAGCCGGATCGACGGATAGCTCGGCAACGCGACGGTGCGCATCCGCTCCGGGGTGAGGAACGAGATCGAGGCGCCGAGCGCCTCGACGGCCTCGGCCAGCGAGCGCAGCGTCCGGACGACGCCGTTGACCTGCGGATGCCAGGCGTCGGTGGCGATCAGGATGCGCATCGGCCGCCCCGGTTCGTTCTGCGCCCGCGCACCGCTCGCCGCATGGCCGATTCATCCCCTGTTCAGCTCAGGTCTATGACGCACGCTTGACGGGACCATGACGGGTGTCGACGGTTCGTGACGTAAGGCGCCCGGCGTGCTAGGTGGGCGGCCCTGTCGTGTCTCTGTCGCACGGCTGTGAAAAACCCGGGCTCCGCCGGGCGCGGTTCGCGCGCCCCGGGCGGCCCGCCGGACCGGCCCGAGAGACGCGTGTCAGAGACCTTGCTGAAACCGAGACCCGACCGCCGCGAGCCGGTGGAGCCTTCCGACGCCGACGATCCGGCGTCCACCGCCGCGGCCGGCCAGCCCCCGCGCCCTTGGAAGCGGTGGCTCGGCCCGATCCGGTCGGCCGTGTCGGTGATCCCCTGGAACTGGGTCGGCGCCGCGCTCGCCCTCACCATCATCGCGGTGTCGATGGTGGTGCTCTACAACGTGCTCAGCGACATCGACACCGACGAGATCCGGACCGGCCTGAAGAGCATCCCGCCCGGGAACTTGGTGCGGGCCGGCCTGTGCGTCGCGATGGCCTATGCCACCCTCACGCTCTACGACTGGTTCGCGCTGCGCACGCTGGGGGTCCGCAACGTCCCCTACCGGGTGGCCGCCATGGTGAGCTTCACCAGCTACACGATCGGCCACAATATCGGCGCGACGGCATTCTCGGCCGGCGCGATCCGCTGGCGGATCTATTCGTCCTTCGGCCTCGGCATCGTCGACGTCGCCAAGATCTGCTTCATCACCGGCCTCACCTTCTGGCTCGGCAATCTCGCCGTGCTCGGCCTGGCGATGATCTACGATCCCGTCGCCATCGGCGCCGTCGACCAGCTCGCCCCGGCGGTCAACCGGACGATCGGGGTGGCGCTGCTCTCCGGGCTCGCCGGCTGGACCGCCTGGGTATGGGTGAAGCCGCGCCGGATCGGCCGCAAGAGCTGGACCGTGCGGCTGCCGGGCGGGCGCTCGACCCTCCTGCAGATCTGCATCGGCATCATGGATCTGACCTTCTGCTCGCTGGCCATGTTCATGCTGGTGCCGGCCGAGCCGCACATCCACTTCTTCACCCTGGCCGGCATCTTCATCGCCGCGACCCTTCTGGGCTTCGCCAGCCATGCGCCGGGCTCGATCGGCGTGTTCGACGCCGCCATGCTGGTGGGCCTGCCCTTCTTCGACAAGGAAGAGCTGATCGCCGGGCTTTTGATCTTCCGGCTGATGTATTTCATCGTGCCGTTCGCCACCTCGCTCACCATCATGGGCATCCGCGAGGTCGTGCTGACCATCCGCCGCCGCCGCGAATACGACGCGCCGTAGGGCGCAATGAGCGCAGCGAATTGCGCCGACAATATCCTTTTCACGGCGCAATTCGCTGCGCTCATTGCGCCCTACGATTCTCGCTCCCCGAACTCCCCGGTCGCCTCGACATCGCCAGCCCAATCCTCCGAGATTAATCCCGCCCGCACATCCCTGTGGAACCAAGAGAACGGCCAGTCGCGGACTCGATCGACGAGCCCGTGCTTGACCGGGTTGATCCAGCAGTATTCGACGTGTCGCGCGTAATCGCGCTCGTCGCGGATCAGGTGCTCCCAATAGCGCCGCTGCCATATGCCGCGCTCTCCGCGGCGCCGCCGGACGGGATCCCGGATCTCGAAATGCGGAAGGCCACGGGAAAATTCCGCCTTGATCCGGCTCCATCGGACCGGAAAGTCGGTATCGCCGTCCGGCAATGTCCAGACGGCATGGAGATGGTCCGGCAGCACCACGAGCGCATCGATCTCGAAAGGGTGCCGCGATCGGACCAGCCGTGCCGCGTCGCGCAGGCGATCCATATGGTCGGTCAGGAGGCTGGTGCGGCGATCGAGCAGCGTGACGGTGAAGAACCAGCACCCGCCCGGAACGAAGGCGCGGCGATAGTTCGGCATGCCCCTCCTCCGTAGGGCGCAATGAGCAACGCGAATTGCGCCAGCAAGAACCGATTACAACGGCGCAATTCGCTGCGCTCATTGCGCCCTACGCGCTACGACCGCGGAAACTGTAGGTCCGGCCGGGCGACCACCACGAGCGGACCGGGCGCTTCCGGGATCGGGCCGGTGAGCAGCGCCTTCGGGATCTCCGGGCGAAGAATCCAGTCGAATTTTCGCGATCCGAGCTTGCCGCCGGGCTTCAACGGCAGGCCGTCGATGCAGACGATGCGCTCGGGGCGCATCAGCGGCGCGGCGGGATCGTCGATCCACTCCGGCACCAGCCACAATTTGCCGTCGTGCCGGATCGCGGCGCACTGGGCAAGCGAGCCGTCGTCGGCAAGCTTCACGATGACCGAATAGACCCTCTCGTCACGCGTCCCCATCGCGCTCCCCCGCCCCCGGCCCGGTTTCGGCGACGGCCGGCCCGCCCGCACCATCCGGAGGATGCCGACGGGCCGCCCCTGCAACCGCGCGAGCGGCCGGCGCCCCTCGCCATCGACTAAGGATTGCATCGGCACTGCGGCCCTGCAAGAAAATGACTGGACGACCCGTCCGACACGGTCGAAAAACCCTCCGCCGAACCATCAGGAGACATTTCATGACCAAGCGACTTTTCGCAACGCTGGCGATCGGCGCGGCACTGGCCTTGGCGGTGGCACTGCCGCTGCCGGCCGCCGCCCAGACCTACAAGCCGGAATACAAGGTCTCGACCGTGCTCGGCGCGCCCTTCCCGTGGGGCGTCTCGGCGCAGCGCTGGGCCGATCTGGTCAAGGAGCGCTCGAACGGCCGCATCGTCATGAAGGTCTATCCGGGCGCCCAGCTCGTCGGCGGCGACCAGACCAAGGAATTCACCGCCATGCGCCAGGGCGTCATCGACATGGCGGTCGGCTCGACCATCAACTGGTCGCCCCAGGTGGCGGAGCTCAACCTGTTCGCCCTGCCGTTCCTGATGCCGGACCACAAGGCGATCGACGCCATCACGGGCGGCGAGGCCGGCAAGAAGCTGTTCGACATCGTCGGCGCCAAGGACGTGATGCCGCTCGCCTGGGGCGAGAACGGGTTTCGCGAGCTGTCCAACTCCAAGCGCGACGTGCGCACCCCGGACGACCTCAAGGGCCTGAAGATCCGCGTGGTCGGCTCGCCGCTGTTCAACGAGACCTTCACGGCGCTCGGCGCCAACCCGACCCAGATGAGCTGGGCCGACGCCCAGCCGGCGCTGTCGACCGGCGCGGTCGACGGCCAGGAGAACCCGCTCGCCGTCTATGTCGCCGCCAAGCTCAACACGGTCGGGCAGAAGCACCTGACCCTGTGGGGCTATGTCGCCGACCCGCTGATCTTCGCGGTGTCGAAGCCGGTGTGGGACACGTTCTCGGCCGAGGACCAGAAGCTTTTGCGCGACACCGCGCTCGAGGCCGGCGTGTACAGCAAGCATCTGGCCCGCACCGGCATCACCGAGGACGATCCGGCGACCCTCAAGTCGATCGAGGCGCTCGGCGTCACGGTGATCCGGCTCACCCCCGGCGAGCAGAAGGCGTTCCAGGCCGCCACCCGCCCGGTCTACGACAAGTGGAAGGCGCGCATCGGCGCGCCCCTCGTCGACGCCGCCGAGAAGGCGGTGGCGGAGCGGCGGTGATGCGCCGTAGGGCGCAATGAGCGACAGCGAATTGCGCCGACAACGACCTTGATAGCTTTGAGCGGCGCAATTCGCTCCGCTCATTGCGCCCTACAGGCTCGCAAGCATGTCCGCCGATCCCGATCCGCTGATCGCCCCGAAGGACCCGCCCGTCCGGGTGCCGCTCGCCGTGGAAAAAGTGCTGGCCGCCGTGGCCATGGCGGCGCTTTGCCTGATCACGCTCGGCAACGTGATCGCCCGCTATCTCACCAACTACTCCTTCGCCTTCACCGAGGAGTTCTCCATCGCCCTGATGGTGGTCGTCACCATGCTGGGCGCCGGCATCGCCACGGCGGCCGACCGCCAGATCCGCATCGTGTTCTTCGCCAGCCTGCTGCCGCCGAAGGGCGAACGCGCGGCCGAGATCATCGCGACACTCGCCACCATCGCGATGTTTGCGCTGCTGGTGTGGCTCGGCGGACGGCTGGTGTGGGACGAGTACCGCTTCGAGGTGACGTCGCCCGGGCTCGGCGAGCCGCAATGGATCTACACGCTCGCCCTGCCTCTGCTGTCGCTCGCCGTGATCGGCCGCGCCGTCGGCCATCTGATCCGCGTGCTGCGCCGCAAGCAGCGCCCGGTGCACGACCTCGTCGAGCCGCTGTGATGATCGTTCTGACCCCGGCCACAGTCTCCGCTCATTCCCGCGCAAGCGGGAATCCAGTTTCGTCGTGCGGCCCCTGGGTCCCCGCATTCGCGGGGACGAGCGGACGACACACAGCACGTCGGCTCGCGGCTTTCCTCTCTGCGAGCCTCCCATGATCGCGGCGGCCCTGTTTCTCGGCTTCATCGTGCTGTTCGTGCTCGGCACGCCGGTCGCGGTCGCGCTCGGGCTGGCCGGCTGCCTGGCCATCTGGCTCGCCGATCTCGGCCTCCTGAGCGTGCCGACCAGCGCCTACACGGGCATCGCCAAGTATCCGCTGCTCGCCGTCCCGATGTTCGTGCTGGTCGGCTCGATCTTCGACCGTTCGGGCGTCGCGCTGCGGCTGGTGAATTTCGCCACCGTGCTGATCGGCCGGCGCGCCGGCTCGCTCGCCGCCGTCACCGTGATGGTGAGCATGTTCCTGGGGGGCATCTCGGGGTCCGGGCCGGCCAATGCCGCGGCGGTCGGCGGCGCCATGATCGGGGCGCTGTCGCGCGCCGGCTATCCGCGCGCCTTCTCGGCGAGCGTGATCGGCGCGGCGGCGGCGACCGACATTCTCATCCCGCCCTCGATCGCGCTGATCATCTACAGCGTGCTGGTGCCGCAGGCCTCGGTGCCGGCGCTGTTCGCCGCCGGCATGATCCCCGGGATTCTCGCCGGCCTCGCGCTGCTCGGCCCGATCTTCTGGATGTCGAAGAAGCACGGCTTCGGCCTCGCCGAGAAGGATCTGCCCCGCCCGCCGTTCTGGAAATCGCTGCGCGAGGCGAGCTGGGGCCTGATGGCGCCGGTGCTGATCTTAGGGGGCATGCGGGCCGGCTGGTTCACGCCGACCGAGGCGGCCGTGATGGCGGTCGTCTACGGCCTGTTCGTCGGCTTCGTCGTCTATCGCAGCCTGACGCTGCGCGACCTCTACGAGATGCTGGTCGAGGCGGCCGAGATCTCCGGCGTGATCCTGGTCGTCGTCGCGCTCGCCTCGATCTTCGGCTGGGCCGGCTCGACGCTCGGCGTCTTCGACCGCGCCGCGACCGCGATCGTCGCCACCGGCGGCAGCGAGTACGTCATCCTCGCCATGCTGATCGTCATGCTGATCGTCATCGGCATGTTCCTGGACGGCGTCTCCACCTTCCTGATCCTGCTGCCGCTGCTGATGCCGATCGCCGCCAAGTTCAACTGGGATCCGGTGTGGTTCGGCGTGCTGCTGACCCTGAAGATCGCCATCGGCCAGTTCACCCCGCCGATGGCCGTCAACCTGATGGTGTCCTGCCGCATCGCCGGCGTGCCCATGGAGGCGACGCTGCGCTGGGTCGGGCCGCTGATCGCCGCCATGTTCGTCGTGCTGGTGCTGCTGATCGCCTTCCCCGAATTGGCGCTGTGGCTGCCGCGCACGCTCGGTTACTGAGGCCGCAGCCCCCCGGCACGACAGGGCATTTTGCGTCGTCATGCGCCCGTTCCGGGCAACAATCGGCTGTGCAGCACGCACAAATTGGTCTTTATGCTGCAGTGCAGCATTCATCTTCATGCAGTATGATGCCTCCAGCAGATGTTCCGGGCGAACACGTCCGGGGGCTGCGCCTGCGCCGAGAATGATTGGATTTACGTGCAGAACATCGACATGACGCTGCCGCAAGAGCACGACCAACGCTTCGCCCTCAACGACGAGGTCCATGCCCGACCGCCCGAGGCGCTGACCACGCCGACGCGGGTGTCGTATCTGGCGCTGGTTTCCCCCTGGGATGAACGCGAGGCCGAGTGGCAGGGCGTCTGCGATCTCGCCCGCCGCTACGGCGCAGCCGCGCCCTTCCCGGGCGCCAACCACTACAGCGGGCAGCTCGGGGCGTTCCGCCTGGTGTGGGAGCGGCACGGCGAGTTCGCCCGCTACACCTTCATCGTGCCCGGCGGGGGCGAGGATCCGTTCGCCGAGCCGGCGATCGCGCTCGCTCCGGCGAGCTGGATCGCCGCGCGGCCCGGCCAGGTGATCGTCGCGGCGCACGCCGCCGTGGTGCCGGCCGGCGACTCGGTGTCGGATCCGGAGGTGGTGTCGGCGACCCTGTTCAGCGGCAATGCGCTGGTCGGCGGGCCGGTGTCCGACCGCGGCGCGGTCGCCTTCACGGACCTGCGCATCCACGCCGACGGCTTCGGCCGTTTCCTGGTGCAGGACCGGCACCTGACACCCCTGCAGGCCGGCCGTCTGGTGCAGCGGCTCCTCGAGATCGAGACCTATCGCATGATGGCGCTGCTGGCCCTGCCGGTGGCGCGCGAGCTCGCCCCGTTCCTCGGCGAGCGGGAGCGCGAGCTCGCCGAGATCACCGACACGCTGGTCGCCGCCGGCGAGGCGGACGAACCCGTGCTGCTCGAGCGTCTCACCCGGCTCGAGGCCGAGATCGAGAGCCGCGAGGCGGCCAACCTGTTCCGGTTCGGCGCCGCGGTCGCCTATCACGACCTGGTGCAGCGGCGGATCGTCGAGTTGCGCGAGGAGCGCATCCAGGGCCTGCAGACGCTGCGCGAGTTCATGGAGCGCCGGCTGGTGCCGGCGATGAACACCTGCAAGGCGGTCGCCGAGCGCCAGCAGTCGCTGTCGGCGCGCGTCGCGCGGGTGACGCAGCTCCTCTCGACCCGGGTCGACATCACCCGCGAGCGGCAGAACCGCGCCGTGCTCGAATCGATGAACCGCCGCGCCAAGCTGCAGCTCCAGCTCCAGTCGACCGTCGAGGGCCTGTCGGTCGCGGCGGTGACCTATTACGTCGTCGGCCTGATCGGCTATCTGGCGAAGGGGCTCTACACGGCCGGCCTGCCGGTCAGCCCGGAGATCGCCATGGGCGCCTCGATCCCGGTGGTCGCCGGCGCGGTGTGGATGGCGCTGCGCGGGTTCCGCAAGCGGGTCGCGCACGGCGAGCCGTGACGTCGGGCCGACGCTTGCATTTTCGCGCGACTCCGAACTGACAAACGCGTGGCACACGCCCGACACGGCTGCGCCGCATTGCCGTCAACGTCGTGCTTATCGTTGCTTGGCGACACCGCTCGGGGGCGCGTCTGACAAAAAGCGCGCGCTGCACCCCGCGATCCCGATGCGCGCCGTTCTCCGCAAACGACGAACTCCTTAACGACAACGAGGACACCGAATGTGCAAGTTCCAGCGGCTGCTCCTGGCGGGCACCGTTCTGTCGGGCCTGGCGGGATGGCAGGCTGCCGTCGCCGCGGCCCCTCTGGTGATCGCGCAGGCGCCGGCGCCCGCGACCGAGGAGCCGCGCCCCGGCCAGCCGCCGCGACCCGCCCCGGGTCAGCCGCCGCGGCCCCCGGCC
>NZ_JACAAX010000003.1 GCF_013377085.1 Rhodoplanes sp.
ACTGCTTCGCAACAGTCTCGGAATCCTCCGAGTCAATCACCCGGAAACCGTATGACGTCTGCGCGCGGGGCTTCCCCCCACCCCCGACCCCTCCCCGCCGCTTCGCGGGGGGAGGGGAGCCGCAGCGCCGTCTTCTCCCCTCCCCCCGCTCGCGAAGCGAGTGGCGGGGAGGGGTCGGGGGTGGGGGGCTGCAGCCGAGCTGACCAGCTAAAACGCGGATGACATGCGGGCCGCCCGGGCGCGTGCCCGAACGCCGTCAGCCCGGCAGCCAGCCGTCGAGCGCCCCGAAAGTCTGCAGCAGCAGCACGACGTTGAGGAGCGACACCGCGACGGCGCCGACGATCGCGGCGGTCTGCAGCACCCGCCCGTTGGCGTGCTCGCCCATGATGTCGTGACGGCCCGTGAACCACACCAGCGCCACCATCGGGATCGGCAGAGCGAGGCTGAGCACCACTTGGCTCATCACCAGCGCATCGGTGGCGTTGGCGCCGAGCGCCACCACGACGAAGGCCGGGATCATGGTGACGAGCCGACGCAGCCACAGCGGAATCGAGAAGCCGACGAAGCCCTGCATGATGAGCTGGCCCGCCATGGTGCCGACCACCGAGGAGGAGATGCCCGAGGTGATCAGCGAGATCAGGAACACGGCGGCGGCCGCGGCGCCGAGCAGCGGCGTCAGGGTCTTGTAGGCGGTCTCGATCTCGCCGACGTCGCTGTGGCCGAGATGGAAGGCGGCCGAGGCCATCATAACCATGGCCATGTTGACCAGCCCGGCGATGCCGAGCGCGATCACCACCTCGCGGTTAGACCAGCGTAACAGAGCGCGACGCTCACGCGTGTCGCGGGCCGGGGCGCGGGCCTGGGTCAGCCCCGAATGGAGGTAGATGGCGTGCGGCATCACGGTGGCACCGATGATGCCGACCGAGATGGTCAGCGCCTCGGCCGACGGGATGCTCGGCGTCACCAGGCCGACCAGCGCCTCGCCCCAGGCTATGGGCGCGATGAACACCTCGGCCAGGTAGCAGAGGCCGATGATCGCCACCATGGCGCCGATGATGATCTCCATGGCGCGAAAGCCGACCCGCTCGAACAGCAGGATGCCGTAGGTGATCACCGCCGTCAGCGCCATGCCGGCCATCAACGGCATGCCGAACAGCAGCGACAGGCCGATGGCGCCGCCCAGAAACTCGGCCAGATCGGTCGCCATGGCGGCGATCTCGCCGACCACCCACATGCCCCACACCACCGGCTTGGGGAAATGGTCGCGCGAGATCTCGGCGAGGTTCCGGTTGGTGATGATGCCGAGCTTGGCGGACAGGCCCTGGAACACCATGGCGACCAGGTTGGCGAGCAGCACCACCCACAGGAGCGTGTAGCCGTATTTGGCGCCGGCCTGGATGTTGGTGGCGAAATTGCCGGGGTCCATGTAGGCGATGGACGAGATCACGGCCGGGCCGGCGAACAGCAGGAACGACAAGCCGCCGCGCCGTCGCCCCGCCAGCACGTCCCGGATCGCATCGGTCGTGCGGTCGGACGGCTGGTCGCCGGTTGCTTCTCTGGAGCCGATCACCATGGGGCGCCCCGAATGTTCACGCTCGCATTATAGCCGTTGCTATACATTGGGGGTATTGCTAATTCGTCAAGGGTGCCATCCGGTCGCGCCATACCGGCGCGATCGACGCGCCATACCGGCGCGGGGATCCCCGCCCCTGTCGGCGGCGTGGCCGGGCTGCCGAGACGCGGGGTGGTCCCGCCGGCCGGCAGCGGTAGAATGAGCCTGGATCACGCACCGGCGACTTGCGGATGACGGCCCGATGACGATCAAAAGACGACAGCCCCGGGACGGGCGGGACGACCCGACCGCGTCGGCCGGTCCGCTGCAGCCCGAGGCCCGTGCCGAAAGCTTCCGGCAGGCCCGGCACGCGCGCCGCATCGAGCTGTCCGAGGACTATGTCGAGCTGATCGCCGACCTGATCCGGGCGGCCGGCGAGGCCCGCCAGGTCGACATCGCGGCCCGGCTGGGGGTCGCCCAGCCGACGGTCGCCAAGATGCTCAAGCGGCTCGCCGAGGAGGGGCTGGTGCAGCAGCGCCCCTATCGCGGCGTCTTTCTCACCGAGGCTGGCGAGGCGCTCGCCGACCGCAGCCGCTCGCGCCACCGGGTGGTGGAAGCCTTCCTTTGCGCGCTCGGGGTCAGCCCGGAGACGGCGCGGCTCGATTCGGAGGGGATCGAGCACCATGTCAGCGACGAGACGCTGACCGCGATGCGCCGCTTCACCGAGCGGGCCCGCAAGGCCGGGCCGGCGAAGGGGTGACAAGGGGGGCCGGCGCCGATGGCCGGCTCCCACTCCCCCTCACCCGGATCGCTGACGCGATCCGACCTCTCCCCGTCGGGGAGAGGCGAAAAGAGCGCTCGCTCGCTCCGTTGCGCCCGGAAGTCCTTTCCGCCATCCTGCCGGAAAACCAACTCTCCCGAGGAGCCGGCAGCATGGCCGTGTCGAAACGCGTCGGCCTCCTGGTCACGTGCCTGGTCGATCTGATCCGCCCATCGGTCGGTTTCGCCGCCGTGGGGCTCCTCGAGCACGCCGGCTGCACCGTCGAGGTGCCGCCGCAGACCTGCTGCGGTCAGCCGGCCTTCAACTCCGGCGACCGCGCGACGGCGCGAAAACTCGCCGAGCAGGTGATTTCGGCGTTCGAGCCGTTCGACTATGTGGTGGTGCCGTCCGGCTCCTGCGCGGGGCAGGTGCGGGTGCATTATCCCGAGCTGTTTCAGGGCGATCCCAACTGGCAGCCGCGCGCCGACGCGGTCGCCGCCAAGACCTACGAGCTGACCCAGTTTCTGGTCGACGTGCTGGGCGTCAGCGGCGTCGAGGCGCGCGTGCCCGGCGCCGCGACCTATCACGACTCCTGCTCCAGCCTCCGCGAGCTGGGCGTTCGCCTGCAGCCGCGAAAGCTGCTCGCCACGGTCGAGAGCCTGAGCGTGACCGAGCTCGCCGACAGCGACGTCTGCTGCGGCTTCGGCGGCACCTTCTGCGTCAAGTATCCGGAGATTTCCGACCGCATGGTCGGCAAGAAGGCCGCGGCCGTGACGGCGACCGGCGCCGGCCTGCTGCTCTCCGCCGATCTCGGCTGCCTCCTCAACATCGCCGGCAAGCTTCTACGCGACGGCGCTGCGGTCCAGGTCCGCCACATCGCCGAGGTGTTGGCCGGCGATCTCGACGCGCCGCCGATCGGGATGCCTGCCGCCGCGCCAGCGCCTACACCTACTGCGGAGGCAAAGCGATGAGCCGCGCCGCTCACATGCGCCGGTCATTCCGGGGCGCCGCGCAGCGACGAACCCGGAATCCAGCCACGTGCACCGAAATCGCCGCTGGATTCCGGATCGCCTCGCTGCGCGAGGCGTCCGGAATGACGACCGTTGATCATGGAGGCGCCGCATGAGCCGCGCCGCGACGTCGGAAAAATTCGACGACAACGCCAGGCGCGCGCTCGCCGATCCGGCCCTGCAGGGCGCGCTCGCCTTCGTCGAGGCCAATTTTCCGGCGCGCCGCCGCGCCGTGGTCGACGCGCTGCCCGAGTTCGACGCGCTGCGGGATTCCGCGCGCGACATCAAAGCCCACACGCTCGCCCATCTCGACCTCTATCTGGAGGCCTGGGAGGCGCGCGTGAAGGAGCAGGGCGGCCACGTGCACTACGCGCCGACCGCCGCCGACGCCAACCGCATCGTCCTCGACATCTGCCGTGCGGAAAACGCCCGCACGGTCACCAAAGGCAAGTCGATGGTGGGCGAGGAGATCGGCATCAACGAGCATCTCGAGCAGCACGGCATCGTGCCGGTCGAGACCGATCTGGGCGAGTACATCATTCAGATCCGCGACGAGCTGCCGTCGCACATCATCATGCCGGCCGTGCATCTCAACCGCCAGCAGATCGCCGCCGACTTCCGCCGCGTCCACACCGACCTGCCGAAGGACCGCGACCTCGACACCGCGATGGCGCTGCTGTCGGAGGCCCGCACGACGTTGCGCAAGAAGTTTCTGGCGGCCGATGTCGGCATCACGGGCGCGAACTTTCTCATTGCCGAGACCGGCTCCTCGGTGATCGTCACCAACGAGGGCAATGGCGATCTCACCTGCACGCTGCCGCGCGTCCACATCGTGCTCGCCTCGATCGAGAAGCTGGTGCCGACCATGGAGGACATGGCCCAGCTCCTGCGCGTGCTGGCGCGCTCGGCGACGGCCCAAGAAATGTCGGTCTACACCACCATCACGACCGGCCCGCGCCGGGGCGAGGATCAGGACGGACCGGACCAGTATCACGTCGTCATCGTCGACAACGGCCGCTCCGCCATGCTGGCCGGCGAGTTCCGCGACATGCTCCGCTGCATCCGCTGTGGCGCCTGCATGAACCACTGCCCGGTCTATCACGCGGTCGGCGGCCATGCGTATGGCTTCGTCTATCCGGGGCCGATGGGCGCCGTGCTCACCCCGAGCCTGCTCGGCGTGGACCGGGCCGGTCGCCTGCCCAACGCCTCCACGTTCTGCGGCCGCTGCGAGGAGGTGTGCCCGGTCAGGATTCCGCTGCCGCGGCTGATGCGCTTTTGGCGCGACCGCGAGTTTTCACGTCAGCTCTCGTCGCCGGTTTCTCGCGCAGGCCTCGCGGCCTGGGGCTTTTTCGCGCGACGCCCGTGGCTTTATGGCGCCGTCACCGGAATTGGCGTGCGGGCACTCGCCTGGGTCGGCCGCGCACGCGGAAAATTCGGCTGGCTGCCCCTCGCCGGCGGCTTTACGGCGACGCGCGACATCGCCGCCCCGCAGGGCCCGACGTTCCAGGCGCAATGGCGGCGACGCGCGGGGACGCAGGGCGTGGCGGAGCATGCCCGCACGGTTCCGTCCGGAAACCCGCACGGCCGCGGCAGCGAGCCGCAACTCACCGAGCCCGCTGCGTCCGATCCGGAGTCCCGGCCATGAGCGCCCGCGACCAGATCTTCGGAAGCATCCGTCGTGCGCTCGCCGTCACGGGCGAGGAAGCGTCGCGCAAGAAAATCGTCGCCGATCGGATTGCCGACCATCCGCGCGGCGTCATCCCGGCGCGGGGCCAGTTGCCGGACGCCGAGCGCCTCGCGCTCCTGGTCGGCAAGATCGAGGCGGCGGCCGGCAGTGTCGTGCGGCTGGCGACGATCGAGGAGGTGCCGGCCGCGGTCGCCGACTATCTGCGCACCGACGGGCTGCCGCTCGCGGCTCGGCGCGGCGCCGATGCGCGGCTCGCCGCGCTGCCCTGGGAGCGCGAGCCGGCCCTCGCCGTGACGGTCGGCGCCTCGAGCGGCGACGACCTCGTCGGCCTTTCGCATGCGACCGCGGCGGTCGCCGAGACCGGCACGCTGGTGCTCCTGTCCGGCCCCGACAACCCGACGACGCTGAATTTCCTGCCCGACCATCATCTCGTGGTGGTCGCGGCCGCGACGGTGGTCGGGGATCTGGAGACCGCCCTGGCACGGCTTCGCGAGGAGCGGGGGGCGGGCGGCACGCCGCCCAGCGGGCTGCCGCGCGCCGTGCATCTGATCACCGGGCCGTCGCGCACCGCCGACATCGAGCAGACGCTGATTCTGGGCGCCCACGGCCCGCGGCGGCTGCACGTGATGCTGGTGGGTGGGCCGGCCTGACAGCACCCGAATCTGAAAGCAACTCTCAGTCATTCCGGGGCGCCGCGAAGCGGCGAGCCCGGAATCCATATCCCCTGTCTGTGAGTATGGATTCCAGGCTCGCGGGCCTGCGGCCCGCGCCCCGGAATGACGGACTTCTTCGAGAACCCGGCCTCCCAAAGCCGCACCACGAAACCATGATCCTCCGCCGGCGTTGAGGTCCGGACATCCCGCACGCGCGCCGCCCCCGCGGCGTGCCCTGTCGCGCGGAAACCCCCGAGGAGCCGTCCATGCCCAACGCCGCCGAGAAGAAGCCCGCCGTCGAAACGAAGCGCCGCGAGAAGCTGCCGCTCGGCAAGTCCAAGGAGGCCCTGGACCGCAAGCTCGACGAGGCTCTGGAGGAGAGCTTTCCGGGGTCCGACCCGGTCTCGATGAGCCAACCGGCCCCGAGCCCGGCCGACAAGGAGGAGACGTGACGCCCCAAAACCTCAAGTTATTGTGCTTGTTGATGTTATCGGCCCCGCCCCGGGTCCGGTGAGCAGCGGCCGGGTCGAGCACCGCAGCCTCTCCTCCGTCGTGCTCCGCGAAGGCGGAGCACCCGGGACGCCGCAGCGGTTCGAGTGACACGATGGAGTCCGGTGGACACTGGATCGTCTGCCTTCGCGGGCGATGACGACCGAGAGGGCGATGGCCGCGCCGGATGCGCCGTGACGGACCCTCGCCGCATTCACGATAAGACAATTTTCTTAAAGCGCGCCCGGCCCCGAAGCCCTACAATCCGCCCAAACCCGGCCGCGCGAAAAGCCGCGCCGCCGGAACGATTCACGATTCTTCCCAGGGGCCTCATGTCTCGCAAATATTTCGGCACCGACGGTATCCGTGGGCGGGCCAACGGCGTCATCACGGCGGACTTGGCGTTGCGGGTCGGCCAGGCGACCGGTCTCGTCTTCCGGCGCGGCGAGCATCGCCACCGGGTGGTGATCGGCAAGGACACCCGCCTGTCCGGCTACATGATCGAGACCGCCATGGTGGCGGGCTTCACCTCGGTCGGCTTCGACGTGCTGCTGCTCGGCCCGATGCCGACGCCGGCCGTCGCCATGCTGACCCGCTCGATGCGGGCCGATCTCGGGGTGATGATCTCGGCCTCGCACAACCCCTACGACGACAACGGCATCAAGCTGTTCGGCCCGGACGGCTACAAGCTCTCGGACGACGACGAGCGCGAGATCGAGCAGATGATCGACGCCGATCTCACCAAAAAGTTCGCCAAGTCGGCGGCGCTCGGCCGCGCCAAGCGCATCGAGGGCGTGCACGACCGCTACATCGAGTTCGCCAAGCGCACGCTGCCGCGCAACATGTCGCTCGACGGATTGCGGGTGGTGGTCGATTGCGCCAACGGGGCGGCCTACAAGGTGGTGCCCGAGGCCCTGTGGGAGCTCGGCGCCGAGGTGATCCCGGTCGGGGTCGACCCCGACGGCCTCAACATCAACCACGAATGCGGGAGCACGTCTCCCGAGGCGTTGCGCGCAAAAGTGCGCGAGATGCGTGCCGATGTCGGCATCGCGCTCGACGGAGACGCCGACCGGGTCGTGATGGTGGACGAGCAGGGGCACCTGGTCGACGGCGACCAGCTCCTCGCCGTCATCGCCGAGAGCTGGCAGGAGGACGGCCGGCTGTCGAAGCCCGGCATCGTCGCCACCGTCATGACCAATCTCGGGCTCGAGCGGCATCTCGCCGGCCTCGGCCTGTCGCTGGTGCGCACCGCGGTCGGCGACCGCTACGTGCTCGAGCAGATGCGCGAGCAGGGCTACAATGTCGGCGGCGAGCCGTCCGGCCACATCATCCTGTCGGACTATGCGACGACCGGCGACGGCTTCGTCGCGGCCCTGCAGGTGCTGGCGGTGCTCAAGAAGCTCGACCAGCCGCTGTCGAAGGTGTGCCACCGTTTCGATCCGCTGCCGCAGGTGACCAAGAACGTCCGCTACAAGAGCGCCGGCGGCAGGCCGACCGAGCACGCCAAGGTCCTGGGCGCCATCGCCGACGCCGAGCAGCGCCTCAACGGCCACGGCCGGCTGATCGTGCGCCCCTCCGGCACCGAGCCGGTGATCCGCGTCACCGGCGAGGGCGACGACCCGGACCTGATCGAGGAGGTGGTCGACGAGATCGCCGCCGCCATCACCGAGGTCTCGGCCGGCTGATTTTTTCGCGCATCGCGCTTCGACGGGCGGACGAGCAGCCGGCGCACCCGGCGCACCCTCTATTCATTTCTCCCGGCGCGCCGGAGAGGGATGCACAGATCTCGTTTTGTCGAGACGATCCGGTGGTGAGGCAAGGCGCGCGCCTTTCCCGCCGTCGTCATCGCTGGGCTTGACCCGGCGATCCATCGTCCTGCGACCAAGCCGTTTTTGCGAAGCTCGAGGGATGCGTGGGTCGAGCCCGCGCATGACGGCTCCCATGCATGGCAAGCGAGATGTGCATGCGGTAGCCAGCGTGCGGGGAGAGGCGAAACGCAGCCGCGCCGCGCCCGAGACAGCGATTCGCTGCGGTGCGGCGGCCCGTTCTGCAACCCCCACGATCATGCCGCGTGGCCCGGATCGGCGTCGCCGCGGGCCGCGGGCGGGTGTCTTCGCGACGCCGCCCGGCGCACCGCCGAATCCGCGTTTTTCGTTCCGGGGCAGGCGCTTGTCACCCGTGTTAAGCTTTCATAAATGCTTAATTCTCATTAATCATTAGGGTTAAGTTTTAGGGTTAAGCCCCTTTTAACCGTTGGTTGTCAGGATGGTCCGGCCAGTGAGTAACAAGTTGGGTCGCGTCCTCGCGCCCTGCCACACGGAAGGACGAAGTCATGGCAAGCGTGAAAATCTCAGCAGTCGCGGGGGCGGCCGTGCTCCTCTCCCTGAACGCGGCCGGCGCCGCGGACCTCCCCCTCGCACCGCCTCCGATGCCGATTCCTCAGGAGTACTCGGGCTGGTATCTGCGCGGCGACATCGGCTTCAGCAACCAGCAGGTCAAGAGCATCGACAACGCCAACTATCATGGGGCGTCGATCACCGGGGTCAACGTCAACAACAAGAGCTTCGATGCGGCGCCGTTCTTCGGCCTCGGCGTCGGCTATCAGTTCAACAGCTGGCTGCGCTTCGATGCGACCGGCGAATATCGGGCCAATGCCAACTTCCACGGCTCCGACATCATCACCAACACCTCCTACGGGCTCCCGAGCTGGGAAAGCAACACGTTCACGGCGAGCAAGTCCGAGTGGCTGGTGATGGCCAACGCCTATGTCGACCTCGGAACGTGGTGGTGCGTGACGCCGTTCATCGGCGCCGGTATCGGTGCGTCGTACAATCGCATCAGCAACTTCCAGGACCACTCGACGTCGCTGCAGTACTATGGACCGAGCATCGGATACGCCACGGGCGTCGGTGCCGCCTTCGGCGCGGACACCGGCAAGTGGAACCTCGCCTGGGCCCTGCACGCCGGTCTCGCCTACAAGGTGACGCCCAACTTCACGGTCGAGCTCGCCTACCGCTATCTCAATCTGGGCGATGGCCTCGCGGGCGACCTGTACACCTACACGGGCGGCAACAGCTATTATAACCCGACGGAGTTCAAGACGATCACGTCGCAGGACCTGAAGCTCGGCCTGCGTTGGATGCTGCAGCCGCCGGAGCCCGTCTATCAGGCCCCGCTGATCCGCAAGGGCTGAGCGGTCCGGACGTCCGAGCTCTCGAGAATTCTCTTCCGCCGGGCCGTATAAGGTCTCGCGTAACGGCACCGGCGGCGACAAACGGCGCGGAGCGATCCGCGCCGTTTTTATGTTTGTCCGACCCTTTTTCGACGCGCATGAAATGCTTTTTGCGTGCATCTCCCATAAGCCCCGCACGGGCCAGTAACCGCGCATTAAGGTTAATGCCCGATGATGGGCGTGGTCGCGGGAGTGCGCGGCCCGGACAGAGGATCAGTCCATGCGTATCGCCGGCCTGTGCGGCCTCGGGCTCGTCGCCCTCACCACCTCGTCTTTCGCCGCCGACATGCCGACTCTGCGCGGCTCGCAGGCATTTGCCCCGGCCGAGCCGGTCTATTTCCGCTGGCAGGGCGTCTATTTCGGCGGGCACGCGGGCTATTCGACCGGCAGCGCGGACCTGTCGCAGGGGACCAAGGACCTGGTCGCCTACATCATGCGCAACACGATGGAAGAGGAGCAGATGAACGTGTCGTCGTGGACGACGCTGCCGACGCACAACGGCGTGTCCGGCGCCGGCTGGGGCGGCTTCATCGGCTACAATGCGCAGTGGGACGACGCGGTCCTCGGCGTCGAGCTCAACTACACGCGCGTCAACATGCAGGCGAACGCCAGCGATTCGATGTCGCGCTACATGATGCTGACCGACGGCTACTATCACGCGGTCAGCGTCTCCACCAATGCCGGCATCAACCTCACGGATCTCGGCACGGCACGGCTGCGCGGCGGCTGGGCGGCGTCGTGGTTCATGCCCTATGCCTTCATCGGCGTGGCGGTCGGGCGCGCCGACGTGACACGATCGGCGACCGTGTCGGAGCGGGTCTCCGATGCGAACTGGAACCTGCTCTACACCGTCGCGCCACAGACCGCGTCCGACAACCGCACCGCCGCCTACGCGTTCGGCTACACGGCCGGCCTCGGCATCGACGTCGCAATGACGAGCAACGTGTTCCTGCGGGCCGAGTACGAATACGTCAATTTCAGCGACTTCCAGAGCCTGAAGCTCAACGTCAACACGGTCCGGGCCGGCCTCGGCGCGAAATTCTAGAGCGCTTTTCGGCAATCTCGATCCACCCTCCGCGCATTCCCGCGCATGCGGGAATTTAGGGGCCACGCCCGGGGCTTCGGGTCCCCGCTGTCGCGTCACGGGATGCGCACATCTCGGCCCACGCCTTCGGAAACTCCGACCCGTCATGGCCGCGCTCGTCGCGGCCATCCACGTCTCGAGCGCTCGTCGGAAGAAAGGTCGTGGATGGCCGGGACAAGCCCGGCCATGACCAGGGAGGCGAGTCGGCGCAAATGACGGGAGGCTGGTCGTGGCGCCTATGGGGCTCGACCCTCTGGTGACGGCCCCGCGTCGATCGCGGGACTCAGGTCAGCCGATTGAGCGCCCCTGATCCCGCCGTCGTGCCGGACGTCTGTGCGATCATCTGGGATTGCAGCTTGATCAGTTGCTCGAGCATGTTCCAGGTGTTGGTGGTCGAGGCGGCCGTGCCGGTGGTCGACTGGCCGGTCGACGACGAGGCCGGGACGTTCATCGTGACGGTCGACCCGTCGGCGAACGTGATCGTGGTCGATGTCGCGCCGTCGGTACCGGTCGCGCTGCTGCTGCTGGCGCCCTGCGCGGCGGCCATCAGTTGGGCGAGAGGATCGCCGCCGCCGGACCCGTCTCCGTCCTGGTGACGATGGTGGCGATGCCGCGCGTGGCTCTGCTGGGCCGCCGACGTCAGCTCGGCTTGGCTGATCGACCCGTCCGCGTCGGCATCGAGGGCGGAAAACAGCCCGTCGACCTTGGTCGTGTCGGCGCCGGAGCCGAACGCCGCTTCGAGCTCCGACTTGTTCACCGCCCCGTCGCCGTCGGCGTCGAGCTGAGAAAAGATCGACTGGGACCGCGCCGTGATCCGATCGACTCCCGATCCCGCGCTCTGCATCGACAGCATGGCGCCGTACATGTCGGGGCTGAACGCCACGCCGCCGCTCGACGATCCCGACGTCGTGCCGGTGCCGGACGCGCCGGTGCCGGACGCGCTCGTGCCCGACGATCCCGCGCCTGATTTTCCGTTCGGATAGAACGCATCGAGCAGCGTCTGGATCGGATTGGCTCCGGCCTTCGACGATTGCTGCTGCTGCTGCAGGAGGGATCTCAGATACGCATAGGCTCCGCCGGAGCCGACGGCTGACGTCGACACGGTACGCTCCCTTGCCATCGACACGACCGGAACGGTCTGTCCGAGACAGGCAATGCAAGCGGCGGGCCGCGCCGAAGCCGTTGAAATAATGAGATGTCGACGCGGCGACGGGAGTCGATGCGGCGAAATCGACCGACACACTGGGAAATATTTGCTGGCCTGCGCGCCTGCACCGGACCGGCGGGGAAGTTGCTAGCGATCCTGCTGCTCGGGGCGCCCCGCGGCGGCCTCGGTCGGCCGCGACGCGTCGCCGGATCGGTGCCGCAGCGCGTAGACGGCCTGGACCAGATATCCGAGTTGCCGAGCGCTGACGGCCGCGCCGACCTCGCGTTTGATCAGCATCGCGAGCGCGACGGGGCGGGCGGGCATGTCGTCCGACAGAGTCGGCATGAATGCGATTCCTTCGACTGATCGCAATCTTGTCAGATCATGCCAGCTTGCCTGACGTCATCAGGAAGGTCCGATTAAATCTTGTTAATATTTCGCTCCGGCCGGTCCGGCGACAGCTCGGTGACGGCTAGGCGACAGTCGGCGCCGAGCGGCATCAGGCGCGGGTCGCATCGATTTATTCGCGCGTGAAGGGCGACCGAGGGTTGACTCGCGCGGCCCGCTCTCATATTCCCGGCGGCGGGACACCCCTCCCCACCGAGGGGCGCCTATCTGAAAGGGTAGACACCATGACAGACGCTCCTGCCGCGCGCCCGCGCGTGCCGAATTTCTCGTCCGGCCCCTGCGCCAAACGGCCCGGCTGGTCCCTCCAAAACCTCGCAGACGCTCCGCTCGGACGCTCGCACCGTGCCAAGATCGGCAAGGCGAAGCTCGAGCGCGCCATCGAGCTGACCCGCTCGGTGCTCGGCGTTCCCGCCGACTATCGCATCGGCATCGTGCCGGCCTCCGACACCGGCGCCGTCGAGATGGCGCTGTGGTCGCTGCTCGGCGCCCGCCCGGTCACCATGCTGGCCTGGGAGTCGTTCGGCGAGGGCTGGGTCACCGACGTGACCAAGCAGCTCAAGCTGAAGGACGTGACGGTATCGACCGCCGCCTACGGCACGCTGCCCGATCTCTCCAAGGTCGACTGGTCGACCGACGTGGTCTTCACCTGGAACGGCACCACCTCGGGCGTCCGTGTCCCGAACGGCGACTGGATCGCCGCCGACCGCCAGGGCCTTTCGATCTGCGACGCCACCTCGGCGGCGTTCGCGCAGCCGCTCGATTGGCAAAAGCTCGATGTCGTGACGTTCTCCTGGCAGAAGGTGCTGGGCGGCGAGGCCGCGCACGGCATGCTGATCCTGTCGCCCCGCGCCGTCGAGCGTCTGGTCACCTACAAGCCGGCCTGGCCGCTGCCGAAGATTTTCCGGATGACCTCGGGCGGCAAGCTCAACGAGGGCATCTTCAAGGGCGAGACCATCAACACGCCGTCGATGCTGTGCGTCGAGGACTATCTCGATGCGCTCGACTGGGCCGTGTCGATCGGCGGCCTCGACGCCCTGATGGCACGCGCGAACGCCAATGCCGGGGCCATCGCCGACTGGGTGGCGAAGACGCCGTGGGTCGACTTCCTCGCCGTCGACCCGGCGATCCGCTCCAACACGTCGGTTTGCCTGAAGGTGGTCGATCCGCAGATCGCGGCCCTGTCGGCGGATGCCCAGGCGGCGTTCGCGAAATCGCTCGCCTCGGCAGTGGAAAAGGAGGGGGTCGGCTACGACCTCGGCGCCTATCGCGACGCCCCTCCGGGCCTGCGCATCTGGTGCGGCGCGACGGTCGAGCGCGACGACGTCGTCGCGTTGACGGCCTGGCTCGACTGGGCCTTTGCCAAGACCAAGTCCGCGCTCGCCAAGGCGGCGTGAGAGTCGCGTCGCATCCTGTAGACGCCGGTCATGCCCCGCGCAGGCGGGGCATCCAGTCATCACCGAGCCTCGCTTCGAACCGAGACGTCACGGACTACTGGATCGTCCGCCTTCGCGGACGATGACGGCGGCAAAGCAAACGATTGGACATCCCATGGCTCCTCGCGTTCTCATCTCCGATGCGCTGTCACCCGCCGCCGTGCAGATCTTCAAGGATCGCGGCATCGAGGTCGACTTCCAGCCGAATCTCGGCAAGGACAAGGACAAGCTCGCCGCCATCATCGGCGACTATGACGGGCTCGCCATCCGCTCGGCCACCAAGGTGACGCCGAAGATCATCGAGCAGGCCAAGAACCTGAAGGTGATCGGCCGCGCCGGCATCGGGGTCGACAATGTCGACATCCCGGCCGCGACCGCCAAGGGCATCATCGTGATGAACACGCCCTTCGGCAACTCGATCACCACGGCCGAGCACGCCATCACGCTGATGCTGGCCTTGGCGCGCGAGATTCCCCAGGCCGATGCCTCGACCCAGGCCGGCAAGTGGGAGAAGAACCGCTTCATGGGCGTCGAGATCACCGGCAAGACGCTGGGCGTGATCGGCTGCGGCAATATCGGCTCGATCGTCGCCGACCGCGGCCACGGCCTGAAGATGAAGGTCATCGCCTTCGACCCGTTCCTGTCGCCGGAGCGTGCCGTGGCGCTCGGCGTCGAGAAGGTCGAGCTCGCCGATCTCTTCCGCCGCGCCGACTTCATCACGCTGCACACGCCGCTGACCGACAAGACCCGCAACATCATCAGCGCCGAGGCGCTCGCCACCACCAAGAAGGGCGTGCGCATCGTCAACTGCGCCCGCGGCGGCCTGGTCGACGAGGTTGCGCTGCGCGCCGCGCTCGATTCCGGCCATGTCGCCGGCGCCGCCTTCGACGTGTTCACCGAGGAGCCGGCGACCAAGAACGCGCTGTTCGGCCATCCCAACGTGATCTGCACGCCGCATCTCGGCGCCTCGACCTCGGAGGCGCAGGAGAACGTCGCCCTGCAGGTCGCCGAGCAGATGTCCGACTATCTGCTGCAGGGGGCGATCTCCAACGCCGTGAACTTCCCCAGCATCACGGCGGAAGAAGCGCCGCGCCTGAAACCGATGGTCGAGCTCGCCGAGAAGCTCGGCTCGTTCGCCGGCCAGCTCACCGAGACCGGTCTCACCAAGGTGCAGATCGTCTACGAGGGCGAGGTCGCCACCATGAACACCAAGGCGCTCACCTCCGCGGCGATCGCCGGGCTGCTGCGCCCCATGCTGCAGGACGTCAACTTCGTCTCGGCTCCGGTGATGGCGCGCGAGCGCGGCATCGTGGTCGAGGAGGTCACCCGTGAGCACGAAGGCGACTACGAGAGCCTGATCACCGTCACGGTCGTCACCGAGAGGCGCACCCGCTCGGTCTGCGGCACGGTGTTCGCCGACGGGCGGCCCCGCATCGTCAACATCAAGGGCATCCGGGTCGACGCCGAGTTCGGCAAGTCGATGCTCTACGTCACCAACGACGACGCGCCTGGCTTCATCGGCCGCTTCGCCTCGCTGCTCGGCGAGGCCGGCATCAACATCGCCACCTTCAATCTCGGCCGCGACGCGCCGGGCGGCAACGCCATCGCGCTGGTCGAGGTCGACGGCGAGGTGCCGCAGGCCGTGCTCGACAAGGTCGGCGCGCTGCCGAACGTGCAGCAGGCCCGCGCCCTGCGGTTCTGATCTTCGCGTTGCCCCCGAGGCCGTGATGGCCGGGCCCGTCCCGGCCATCCACGTCTTTCTTCACGGAAACTCGGACAAGACGTGGATGCCCGCGACAAGCGCGGGCATGACTGCGCTCACCGGACGGCACCGCCTCTCTCACGCCGCTCGCCGCATCCGCCGCCAGGCGCCGGGCGTCTCGCCGGTGGTGCGGACGAAGACGCGCGCGAACCGGCTCCCGCCGGCGGCCGCTCGGCGTCGTGTCTCGATGATCGCAACAACCCCCCCGCACCCCCTGCGAAAGTCGAGGGCGCGCGCCGCGCCGTCATGACAAAACGCAAAGTCGCCGGTTGCAGGATCTGATCGGATCGCAACCGTGTCGTGCTCGCATGCAAGCTCACCAATGAAGTGAAGCCTCGAGCGCCGTTCGGACAAGATCGATTCCGGAATTGCGTCCGGACGCGCTCTGAACGTTCAGAACTCGCCGCTCCGGCGGCCGAGACCAGGGGGAAGACGTTGCGATGAGTGAAGCAGTCTATGCGCGGATCCGCGCCAATCCGAAGTTCGTCGAGCTGGTGACCCGGCGCGGCCGGCTGGCCTGGGCGCTCGCCTGGGTCGTCTGGGTCCTGTTCTACGCATTGGTCCTGACGGTGGCCTTCGCGCCGACCGTCATCGGCATGCGGGTGATGGAGGGGTCGACCCTGTCGGTCGGCATCGCGGCGGGCCTGTTCCAGTTCGTCTTCTTCTGGATCCTGACGGCCTTCTACGTGAACAAGGCCAACACCGATTACGACGCGCTCACGGCCGAGGTGATCGAGGACGCGCTCGCCGCCGGGGCCGCCGAAAGGGGCTCGGGGAGGGCGGCGCGATGACCCGCACGACCTCTCGCACGCCCGTGCGCATGGCCATCCGTACGCTGCTCGGCGCCTGTGCCGGCGTCGCGCTCGCCGCCCCGGCGCTGGCGGCCGGCCCGGCCCTCGGGGCCGAGGCCAAGTCGTCGATCAACATCCACGCCATCTCGATGTTCGTCGCCTTCGTGCTGCTGACGCTCGGCATCACCTATTGGGCGGCCAAGCGCACCCGCTCGACGGCGCATTTCTACACGGCCGGCGGCGGCATCACGGGCCTGCAGAACGGGCTCGCCATCGCCGGCGACTACATGTCGGCGGCGACGCTGCTGGGCCTCACCGCCATGGTCTACACGACCGGCTACGACGGCTACATCTACATGATCGCCTTCTTCGTCGGCTGGCCCATCATCCTGTTCCTGATGGCGGAGCGGCTGCGCAATCTCGGCCGCTACACCTTCGCCGACATCACCTCCTACCGGCTCGATCAGGGCAAGGTCCGCACCATGGCGGCGGTCTCCTCGCTCACCGTCGTGTGCTTCTACCTGGTCGCCCAGATGGTCGGCGCCGGCCAGCTCATCAAGCTCTTGTTCGGGCTCGACTACGTGTTCGCGTTGTTCATCGTCGGCGGCCTGATGATGATCTACGTCACCTTCGGCGGCATGATCGCCACCACCTGGGTGCAGATCATCAAGGCCGGCATGCTCTTGTGCGGCGGCACCTTCGCCATGGTGCTGGCGATGAGCCATTTCGGCTTCAGCTACGCCACCGTGGTCAACGAGGCCACCGCCGTGCACAAGCTCGGCTTCAAGCTGTTCCAGCCAGGCGCGCTTCTGGCCGATCCGGTCAACGCGGTGTCGCTCGGCGTCGGCCTGATGTTCGGCACGGCCGGCCTGCCGCACATCCTGATGCGGTTCTTCACGGTGTCCGATGCGAAAGCGGCGCGAAAATCGGTGCTCTACGCCTCCGCCTTCGTCGGCTACTTCTTCAACGTGATCTTCCTGATGGGCCTGTGCGCCATCGTCATCGTCGGCACCAATCCGGAGTTCTTCGAGGGCGGGCAGGTCGGCGGCCGCATCATCGGCGGCGGCAACATGGTGGTGATGCATCTCGCCAAGGCGGTGGGCGGCGATCTGCTGCTCGGCTTCCTGGCGGCCGTCGCCTTCGCCACCATCCTGGCGGTGGTGTCGGGGCTGGCGCTCGCCGGCGCCTCGGCGATCAGCCACGACCTCTACTCGCGGGTGATCATGAAGGGCAAGGCGACCGAGACGTCGGAGCTGCGCGTCTCCAAGATCGCCTCGATCGGGCTCGGCATCGTCGCCATCACGCTCGGCATCCTGTTCGAGCGGATGAACGTCGCCTTCATGGTCGGGCTGGCCTTCGGCATCGCGGCCTCGGCCAACTTCCCGGTGCTGATCCTGTCGATGTACTGGCGCGGCCTCACCACGCTCGGTGCGCTCGCCGGCGGCTATGCCGGGCTCGTCTGCGCCGTCGTGCTGGTGGTGCTGTCGAAGCTGGTGTGGGTGTCGGTGCTGGGCTTCGCCCAGCCGATCTTCCCCTACGACCAGCCGGCGCTGTTCTCGATGCCGCTCGCCTTCCTGGTCACCATCGTGGTGTCAATGCTCGACACCAGCCGGACCGCGACGGCCGAGAAGAAGGCCTTCGAGGACCAGTGGGTCCGCGCCCAGACGGGCTTCGGCGCCGCCGGCGCGTCCTCGCACTGAGGCGCAACGCCGGTTCGGTCACGCACGAACAAGACAAAGCCCCGGAGCCGTCGCTCCGGGGCTTCTTCTTCTACGGCCTCATCCCTTCCGGCTGTTCTCCTCATGCCAAGGGCGAGGGACGACGACCCGTCCGGACCGTCACCGCCGGACTTGATCCGGCGGTCCATCTCTTCGAAACAAAGCGTTATGAGATGATGGATTCGCGGGTCGAGCCCGCGAATGACGAGTCGAGAGCTCCCGGTCTCCGCCTCAGCCGGCGCGGACCGAGCCGAGGAACTTGCCGACCTCGGTCTTGAGCCGGTTGCTGTCCTGCGACAGCGATCGGGCCGCGGACAGAACCTGCGAGGAGGCCGATCCGGTCTCGGCGGCGCCGCGCTGGACGTCGGCGATGCGGGTGCTCACCTGGATGGTCCCCTGCGCCGCCTGCTGGACGTTGCGGGAGATCTCCCGCGTCGCGGCGCCCTGTTCCTCGACGGCGGCCGCGATGCTCGACGAGATCTCGGACAGCCGGCCGATGGTGTCGCCGATCTCCTTGATGGCGGCGACCGAGCCCTGGGTCGCCTGCTGCATGCCGGCGATCTGCGCCGCGATGTCGCCAGTCGCCTTGGCGGTCTGGGACGCCAGTGCCTTGACCTCCGAGGCCACCACGGCGAAGCCGCGCCCGGCCTCGCCGGCGCGGGCGGCCTCGATGGTGGCGTTGAGCGCCAGCAGGTTGGTCTGCTCGGCGACCGCCGTGATCAGCTTGACGACGTCGCCGATGCGGCTCGCCGCCTGCGACAGCTCGGCGATGCGCTCGTTGGTGTGGCGGGCCTGCTCGACGGCGCCGTCGGCGAGTTTCGCCGAGTCCTGCACCTGGCGGCTGATCTCGTCGACCGACGACGACATCTCCTCGCTCGCCGAGGCGACCGACTGCACGTTGGCGGAGGCCTGCTCGGACGCCGCCGCGACCGTCGTGGTGGCCTCCTGGGTGTGCTCCGCCGTCGACGCCAGCGTGTGGGCGGACGCTTCCAGCTCGGTCGACGCCGACGACACGGTCTCGATGATCTCGCCGAGCGCGTTCTCGAAGTCGCCGGCGAGCTGGAGCATCGCCTGCCTGCGCTGGGCGGCCGCGCGCTTCTCCAGGTCTTTCTGGGACTCCCGGTCGAAACCGAGCTTCGATTGCATCGCCTGGACGTTGCGCAGCGCCGTGCCGATCTCGTCGTCGCGCTGGATCAGGATGCGGCCGTTGAACTCGCCGCGGGCGATCCGGTTCATGGCGGCGTTCAGGCCTTCGAGCGGCCGGACCACGGCCCGGATGGTCAGAACGCCGAGCCAGCCGCCGTAGAGGAGGCCGAGCAGCAGCATGACGGCGACGAAGCCCACCACATAGGCGTATCGGCTCTGCGCGGCGTCGAACTCCGACTTGGCCTCCGTGACCTGGATGGCGACGAGCTTGTCCAGATCCTGCTTCGCGGCGCCGAACAGAGTGGCCCCGGTGCCGGACAGGAGATTCGCCAGCTCGTCGTACTTGCGGTCGGCGAGCAGGGCCAGCCCGGGCGTGACGGCTTCCGCGGCGTATTTCTGACGCTTCGGCGCGAACGAGTCGGCGACCGCCTTCTCCTCCGGGGTGAGATAGGTCGCGAGGTATTCGCCCCAAATCTTGGTGACCGTCGCGATGTTGGTCCCGACGCGCCCGGCGACGTCCCCGGTCGGCGCGCCGGCGCGGCCCTTGGCGATCGCGTCGTACATCGCGATCAAATTGTCCTTCATGCGGTCGTTGATCTCGAACAGTTGCTCGAGCGGGACCGCGCGATCCTCGTAGAGCGACTTGAGCCGCGCATTGCTGTCGCGGGTCGCGAGCACGCCGGCGAGGCCGACGACCACCAGGACCGTCGCCATCACCGCGGTCAGGGTGGTCAGGCGCGCCTTCAGGGTGCCGGTGAAGATGGAGAGGCGGTCGGCCAGCGAGCGTTTGCGTATGAGGCCGCCCGTGACCGCGTAGGCGCCCGCCTTCTTGGCGCGCAGCAGCGCAGAGACGTGCTCGGCCTCGGCGCGTTGCTCGGCGGGCAGCTTGGTGCGGACCGACATGTAGCCGGTGACGGTGCCGTTCTCGAAGATCGGCGTGGCGCTCGCCAGCACCCAGTAGAAGTCACCGTTCTTGCGGCGGTTCTTCACCGCGCCGGCCCACGGCTTGCCCGCCTTCAAGGTGTCCCACAGATCCGCGAACGCCTCCGGCGGCATGTCGGGATGCCGCACGATGTTGTGCGGCTGGCCCATCAGCTCCTCATCGGTGAAGCCCGAGGCCAGGACGAACTGATCGTTGAAATAGGTGAGCTTTCCCTTGGTGTCCGTCTTGGACACGATCAGCGTGTCGTCGGAGAGCGGATACTCGACGCTGGTCACCGGGAGATTCATGCGCATCGGGTTGTTCCATGCAGTTTGCAAACTGCCTCGCCCGAGCGGCGCCCGGACATCTGGCGACACGTGGAGACGCACGGCATCATCCGGCGGATACGCCGTGCCGTGGAACGACGGAGCTGATCAGCAGGCCTGAGAGGGCACGTCGAAATGAAGCCCGACCAGAAGCGATGACGCGACGTTGCGCCGTCCGGGCTCAATTTTGCGTTAAACTGTATATATAAATGACCGACCGAATACTCGTACGTGTAATGCAATCGTTCAGGTGATCCAATCGACCCTAGTCGCTTCTGGTTGGTCGGACTCAATTCTCGTAAATTCGGGTGATGACGGCCTCCACAAACGCGGACTTCTCATGACCGCGCTCGTCGTGGCCAGCCACATCTTGAAAGCCTTCGGAAGAGAGACCGTGGAGGGCCGGGACAAGCGCAGCCGTGATCCGGAGGGTGAGCCTGCGCAAAAGACGGTTGGGACGGGACGCGGCGCGGGGCGGTGAGAACAGCGTCAACGGGCTCTCGCCGCGATCGCCGAAAACCACACCTGACGACGGACGGTGCGGCGCGGGCTGCGGCGGACGCGGCAGCACGGCGCGTGCGGATCGGCTGGTCGCCGATCGTCGCGAGTTTGGCGATCATCACATGGATCACGAACCACGGCCGGGCGCCCCGATCGTGTCGACTCCGTGTTCGGCGTGGTGCAGTCGCCGCTCGCGCTATACGCGATGAACGGCTGAACCAACGTGCTGCCGACCTCGTGCGATCCTGCTCGCCGGCGAACGACCAGATATGATGGACCAGAGCGCCAGCGGACCACGGGCCGGTTTCTGCGGCGCATCGCCGGTCCCTGCCGGCTGTCGGCCGTCGGGAACGCCGTGCCGACGAATGACCGGGACGATGGCGTGCACCACGCGCGGCCCATGAGTGTCGGGCCTGAACGGAACCACCGGCCGTGGGGTCGGGGGCGATTTTGAATCCGTTCTCCAGCGGTCCGATCGTCACGCCGTCATTGACCGGGACCGTTCTGCTGAACGCAAGGTTCTGCTGAAATCAAAGAGGACCCCAGGGGGGCTCCGCCCGGGGTCCTCTTCTCAATCCTCACCTATCGGAGTTCCTTGCTGGGACTCCGGTTCTCCGAATAAGAAGGATCAGTAGCGTGCGACCATCGGAGCACCGCCGCCGAAGCGGTAGTTGAGGCCGATCTTGGCGGTCGAGATGCCCGGCAAATCATGGCTGTTGCAGCCGTAGACACCGACGCGAACATAATTGCCGCATGTCTGGATGGTGTCGTTCATGCCGATATACATGTACTCGGCCTTGACGCTCCAGTTCATGTCGAGCGCGTATTCGAGGCCGCCGCCGACCGTCCAGGTCGTCACCGTCTCGCTCGCGGAGATGCCCACGCCCGTCACGGTGCTGTAGATCGACGCTTCGGCATTCACGAAAGCCGCGCCGCCCTTCACGTAGATCATGGCGCGGTCGAAAGTGTAGCCGACGCGGCCGGTGATCATCCCATACCAGTCGCCGACCTTGCTGTTCGCAGCCAGCGTGGTCAGCCAAGGCGCGTAGGCGTTGCCTTCCAGATTGAGGTAGCCGAACTCGCCCTCGAGGCCGAGCACGAACGGCGAGCCGACCGGCTGCCAGTTGCATCCGACGGTGCCGCCGCCGGTGAAGCTGGCGTCGTTCTTGTAGCTCCAGTTGTTGAGATAATAGCTGTCGGTCGCCGTGTAGTTGCCGGCCCATGCCGCGCCGACGTAAGCACCGACGTAGCAGCCGGTCCACGAGAACACGGGCGCGTACACGGGCGGCGCCTTCACGGGCATCCGTGTCGACAGGTCGGCCGCAGCAGCAACGCCGGTCATGGCGAGCGTCGCGATCGTCGCAAGCAGGATCTTCTTCACGTGAGTTCCCCCTCAGCAGAGTTTTACCGTCGTGGCTACCCCTACGCCGGGTCCTTTCTTCAGTGGTTGCAAATCTGCCACACTCGATAGATGACGCCGCCAATTTGCAGCGTATTCGCTCCGCACCTTCGTTGGAAATTCCGCCATTCGCGGCCGAAACGGGTGCTGTGCACATTGAGATAAACTATTGAAAAATAATATTAAATAGCATTGTCAGGGCGATCCTTGGCTGCCCGCTAGGGCCGGTGCTCGCCCGCGCTTTGGGGCGCGGGTACTTGAAGCTTGAAGTTAAAACAAGGTTAGCGGCCAGTTAATTCGTACGGCGGCCGTTTCGGCGGCTCCGGCCGCCGCCGGGGATATATGCCATGACCTGCCGGATCTTGGTCTTCACCGGATAAATGCCGGGCAACGCCGATATACCAGTCTTCGTCGGCTTCGACCTTCACCGTCATTGCCGGGCTCGACCCGGCAATCCATCGATCTTCGAAAGAAGCTCAATTTCAAGCGATGGATGCGCGGGTCGAGCCCGCGCATGACGAGTCGGAGTTTGTGAAGACAGGTATTATGTCTCGACCGAATCGCCGACGATGCCGGCGACGGCAGACCCGGCGTGAACCGACCCGGCGTGGAAGACTGCGTTACTTCTTGAGGCTCGACGTGGCGTCGATGCCCTTCGGATACGGCAGGTCGGCAATCGGGATCGTGGCCGGCTTGTCCTGGGCGAAAATGGTGTTCAGGTCGAGCGTCAGGTAGGTCAGCCGGTGATTGTAGTCCGTGATCATCAGGCGGTTGTTGGTGAGATCCTTGATCGCGACGAACTGCGTGTAATCGGAGACCAGTTGGTTGCCGTCGCGGCTCTGGGCGATGCCGAGGGGGATGTCCACGGTGTTGAGGATATGCCCGACGGCCTGCACCGCGTCGGCGCCGGTGGCCGGCTGCGTCGCATGGTGGCGCAGGAAGGTCGCCCGCACGAAGCGCGACGGCGGCGTGTAGTCGCCGGGGATGCCGACCATGCCGCCGCCCTGGCCCAGCGCCGTGACGTTCGCCGTGCCGATGCGGACGCTCTGCACGCCGACCGTGGAGACGTTCAGATAATTTCGGACGTTCAGCAGTTGCCAGTCGTAGGTAGGCGCGTTGGTGAGCACGTGCGTCGCATTGTCGTAGAGCCGCAGCTCGCCCGCCACATACTCGACGACGACGCTCGCGCCGGTCTTGTCGGTGAAGACGAAATGCAGGGTCGTGGGCGTGTCGCCGGTGCCCAGCGCGGCGGCGTCGAACCACACCTTGGTGCTCTGCAGCGCCGCTTTCAGCTCGGCGACGGTCGCATAGCTGCCGAGACTCCAGGTGCCGAACGACAGCACCGACACGTAGTTCCGGTCCTGCGGCGTCACCGTCTGGTACTGGGTGAAGCCCGGGAGAAAATTGGCGCTCATGCCGAGGCCGGCCGAGTTCTGCCCCTCCAGCAGGGCGTTGCCGGGGATGACACCGGGCGCGACGCCGACCACCGCGTATTTCGTCGTGATGGTGCGGGCCGGCAGGCCGAGGCTCGGCGGCGCCGACATCGTCAGCGACGTGCCGACCGGCTGGCTCACCAGGGTCCATTTCATGTCGACGGCCCACTCCATGGTGCGGCCGGCGACGACGGTGCCGTCACCGGCGACCACGTCCACGGCCGTGCAGGCGAGCGAGGCATTCAATGTCGCGAGAACGCAGACGGAACTGAGCAACGTTCGCAGCACCATGGGGAGGCTCCCGGCGTCGGTTTGAAATTTCGCTCGGTGTTTAGCTGAGTCGTCCCATCCCCGCTCGCGAAACATGCGGGTGGCCGGGCGGCACCCGACCCGAGCCGATCGAGCGGGATCATACGACCTCTCAGAAGCTCCGACCCGTCATGCGCGGGCTCGACCCGCGCATCCATCTAAACGTGAGATGCAGTTGTCTTCTCTTGATGGATACGCGGGTCAAGCCCGCGTATGACGGCCCAGAAGCTTCGCCTATCGCCTATCTTAGCGCCTATGGGGGCGAGCCCGGCAATGACGGTGAAGGTCGAGGTCGCCGGAACATGCATCAGCCCGGTTCATCGGCGTGGCTGGTCGAGCGCGCCCCCGGGGCTGTGGCGCGGCGCGGGTCAGCTCAGGCGCGGCGTCAGCGGTCGTAGGCGGCGTCGTCCGGATAGCGGCCGACATTCGGCCATGCGTCGAGCCAGCCGCGGCCGACCTTGCGGCCCTCGGCCCGCAGCGTGTCGATGAAGATGCGGCTGCGGTCGTATTTCGACGACACGCGCAGCCCGAACGCCGTCTCCCTGGTCATCTTGATGGTGCGTACCGTGACGGGCTTATAGGTGTGCGCGACGCCGTCGCCGAAGCGGGCGATCATGCTGTTGACGATCAGCAGGAAGTCGAGCTCCTTGTTGAGCGAGAGATTGCCCATCAGCTCGTTCTCGCGGTCGATGATATCGGCATTGGAGACCGGCACGGTCGGGGTCTGCTGCGGGTTGATGCGGATCACCCAGATCTCGTCCGGCACCGCCTCCTTGCGCACGCCGGAGAAGAACTCGCGCACCGGCGGGTTCTGCGAGTAGAGGCCGTCCCAGTAGAAGCCGCCGTCGACCTCCTCGGCCTCGCGCACGCCCGGCAGCGTGCCGGAGGCGGCGGCGCCGCGCAGCGACAGCGGCTTGCGCGTGCGCCAGCGGTTCTCGATCGAGGTGGGGGCGTGCTTCTCGGCCGTCGTCGCCGCCGTCGTCTCGGCCGCGGCGTTGCAGTCGGAGTCGAACACGGTCTCGATGCCGTCGACGATCTCGGAGGCGCCGAGCAGGAGGCGCGTCGGCGCGCTCGTCCAGTCGATCGCGTCGAAGCCCGGGAACGCCGTCTGCAGCAGCACGTCGAAATCGAAATACGTCTCGCGCACGCCGAGCTGCCGGAACGTCGTGATCAGCGCGTGACTGAACAGGCCGCGCGGTGTCAAGCCGAAGCCCGGCAAAGTGAGGCCGAGCAGCGGCACCTCCTGCTCCTGCGCCCTGATCGCGAACTGCGCCGTGCTGTTCTGAAGGATCTCGGCCGGGGTGACGGCGGCGAAGCCGTCCCAGAATCCGTTGAGGGTTCTGATCGCCTCGTCCGGCGATCCGGGCTTGCCGTCCTTGCCGACCAGGCCGTACCAGGCGGCGAGCGCGCACAGGGCGCCGGCCGAGGTGCCCGAGAGCCCGGTCAGCCTGAACCGTCCCGCCGACAGGTCGCCCAAGATTTCGGTCAGCACGCCGGCCTCGAAGGCCGCATGGGTTCCGCCGCCCTGGCAGGCGACCGCCACCGTCGGAATGCCGTCGTCCACGCTCGCGTCCCTCCGATCGCCCGAGACGAGTCAGATTACGTGGATCGTGCCGTCGCGGCCAGCGCGTGATGCACTCTCGGGGCAGCGACGATCCGGATCGGACGCACGGGATGGCGTCGAGAACAATTTCGAGGCCTACGCATGTGTGCGTACGCGGAGATGCGGCGTCGTGCTTAGGTTGACGACATCGGTGCTGCGGATGGGTGCGAGCGAACAGGCCCCTCGGCGCGCTCGAGAGTCACCTCCGTGGAACTGCCAGTTCCAGCGTCACACTCGACATCGACATCGACATCCGCGTTCGTCGACGGCCGCTGATCGCACGCGCGATCGCGTCGACCGCCGCGTCGTGCGTGTCCATGCTGTTGCAGTTGGTTCTGTTGCAGTCGGCACGTGCGCGACGCCGCGCATGTCGGTCCATCACGCCCGCCTCGGCGGCTCGCGCGCATCAGACGAGAGGACAGGCCATGCAAGCCCCAATCGGAAACCGACACGTGTCGACGGGAGCATCATCGGACCAGACCTCGTACGAGGTCACGGCATCGGGTCCGACGAACCCGGGAGCGTGGGCGGAGAGCGACGATCGCGGCGCGCCGCGAGAGGCGTTATATGTCGACGACATGTCCTGGTACACGGCGCCCGTCTGTGCTGCGCCCCCGAACGGGGCCGCGTGCTGGCCCGGACGGCATCCCCTCTTCAGGCAATGACGAGCGGGGACTCGGGACGCCGCGGCGATCCCGAGTCCCGCTCGCACGGAAACGGCGGGAGCCTTGGGCCGCCCTCGGGCCCGGGCCTCGCCATAGCAGGGCTTCGGCCCGGCCGCCGGCGGTTTCACGCGGGCGGCGGCACGGCGGCGCTCAGCGCCACGAACAGCTCAGCGCGACGAACATCAGGGCGCCGACGGCGAGCAGCACCAGCGGGTGCAGCCGCGGCCAGCGGAACTGCAGCGCCGCGACCCCGAGTGCCGTCGCCCAGCCGGCGATGCCGGCGTCCTCGTCGCCCGCCAGGATCGTGTAGCCGCCGGCCAGCACCAGCCCGGCGGCGACCGGCGCCAGCGCGTCCTCGATCAGGCGGTGCCAGGCGGAGCCGCGCCATCGGTTCCACACCTGCGAGGTGACGTAGACCAGCACCGACGACGGCCCGAAGAAGGCGAGCGAGACGGCGACCGCCCCCTGCCATCCGGCCGCCTGCCAGCCGATCAGGGGGGCGAGCAGCGAGCCGGGGCCGGGCGCCGCCCGCGCGATGGCGAACAGGTCGGCGAACTCGCGCTGCGTCATCCAGCCGTGCACCGCCACGGCCTGATGCTGCATCTCGGAAAACACCGACGGCCCGCCGCCGATCGAGACCAGCGAGAGCTGGACGAAGACGACGACCAGCGCCGCCAGGGTCGCGTCGTGGTCACTCATCGGGCGCCTCGCCGCCGGCCTTGGCGGTCGCCCGCCGGGTCAACAGCACGCTGACCGGCACCAGGCACAGCACCGCGGGGACGAGCGGCACCCGCAGCACGCCGACCACCACGAAGGTGCCGGCGAGCACCAGCCAGCCGGTGCGCCCGTTGCCGCTTCGCATCTCCGACCGGATCGCCATGACGATCAAAAGCCCGACGGCGGCCGCCGCGGCGCCGCCGAACAGCGCGTGCAACAGCGTCGCGCCGGCGACCCGGCGGTAGGCGGCCGCGATGGCGATCACCAGCAGGGTCGGCCCGAGCAGCAGGCCGAGCAGCGCCGCGGCGGCGCCGGCAAGCCCGCGCGAGCGCTGGCCGATCAGCACCGCGAGGTTCGCCACATTGGTGCCGGGCAGCACCCGGCAGATCGCCAGCATGGCGGCAAAATCCTTCTCGCCGATCCAGCCGCGGTGCTCGACGAAGGCCCGGTGCACCCAGGCCGACACCCCGCCGCCGAAGCTCGACAGGCCGAGCTGGGAAAAGATCAGAAACAGCCGCAGCGCCGTGGGGTTTTGCGGCGGGTCGACGGCGGCCGCGGCGTCGGCCGGCGGAAGGGCGGGATTTGGCGGGGCCGGCACCGCAGAACCCTGCGGGCCGGGGGAGGGGATGTCGGTGGCCATCGTCGCGCCTCGTGTCGGACCGGGATCGCGGCGCCCCGATCGTCCGCCTATCGAGACCGGATTCTCGGGAAAACCAAGGCCGCCGCGCGCCGGCGTGGCATGCATCGCCATCCGCGCCGAGGAACTTGACGGCCGTCAATGCCATGCGCCCGAAAGCACGGTTCGAGCAGACCGGACAACTCCGGATGGGGGGAGGCACGAGCCGGCCGCCGTCGGAAGGAGGATGTCATGCTCAGGACCTTGTTGGTCGCCGTCACCGCCCTGGCCCTGGTGGTCGCCGCCACGCCGGCCGCGGCGCGTCCGCCCGGAACCGGGTCGGGGCGCGACTGCACCGGCGGGCGCCACTGGGATGCCGTGCAGGCGCGCTGCGTCTGCCGCAGCGGATCGGTGTGGAACGAGGCGCGGCAGCAGTGCATGCGCCCCGCCCCGGCGCCGCCGGCCTGCACGGGCGGTCGCGTCTGGAACGCCGCCGCCGGCCGCTGCATCTGCCCGCCGGACCGCCGCTACTGGGACGGCAAGAGCGGGCGCTGCACGTCGACGCCGATCCCGCCGCAGCAGATCCCGCCGGGAGGTCGCCGGCAGCCGCAGCCGCCGCGGTAGCGGCATGGCGAAGCGTGACGGCCGACGGTCGTGATCTGGTCGTGAGATCGCGGGGTGCCGGCGCTTGCGCGCCGTTGCCCGCGTGGAGCGCGCTGCACTGCAACGCAGATCGCTGTGCTCGCACCGCCACGCACAAGCGAGATCAGAAACGATGAAGCGGGTGTTCAGGTGATTTGATTCTCGCCAAGTGACAGTTATGTGTCATCATTTGTCGATCCCATGCGGCTGAACGACATGGGACCAGGGGCGTCGTTGCCGCGACAGGGGCTGCGCTCGCGAAAAGTCAGGGAAGAAACTGAGAAGGAGGGGACCATGCGAACCCAAGAGATGGGCGATCGTCGGACCTTGGACGCCCACTGCCGCGCCTGCGGCAGCGACGTCGAGGCGCCGCGCTTCTTCGACACCCGCGGCCATCACTACTGCGCCCCCGAATGCTGGGAGACGGTCGGCGATCCCCGGCCGCTGGCCCGCGGCGGGGTGGAGCTGGTCTGATCGCGCGTCGATCGCCGGCGTCGGCGACGCGTCCCCGCGTCGCCGGGCGAGATCGGAGTCCGGGCGCCCGCGCACGGACTCCGGCTGAAGCGGCGGCCCGGCGGATCGCGGCTTTCGCGGGGCCTCCCGCGACTCGAAAAACATTCGTCGGTGCGATGGAACCGATCGGCAAGAGCGGTGTTGTCCTCGCAGACGCGATCGCTGGTCCCCGACGGCCCCCCCTTCTGAGCCGGTGATGTCGTCTCCGAGAAAGCCGCAAGGCAAAGGGTCGCCCTTTTCCCAGGGCGACCCTTTTCGTGTGTGCGACCGACCGATGTGCGACTGCCCGATGTGCGACGGGCCGGCATCCGGAGCCGGCCGCGGTCTGCACCGCGACTGTTCAGCGAACCCGAGGGCCCGTCATGACCATTCCGTGCAAATTCGAGAAGAGCGTTCTCAGCCACGACGAGCACGCCATCGTCGCGCGCAGCCATCACCCGGGCATCTACGAGGTCGGGCTCGACGCGCTGAAGGCGCTGCGCCTGCGGCTGCGCGACATGCGCGACCGGGAGCGGACGCTGGCGCGCGAAAAGCGCGGCGAGGTGCGCGGCAAGCGCGCGCCGCGCGGCGGCAGCTTTCCGGGCACGGCCGAGCATCCGCTGCAGCGCAAGCAGGTCTTCTCCGGCGCCCTCAAGCGGGTGAACAAGGAGATCGACCGCATGGAGAAGCTCGAGGTGCGCTCCGCCCATGTCGAGGCGGCGCGCCGCGCGCTGGCGCTGCGCCGCGCCGCCTGGTTCCCGTCGCCCCCGCCGGGCGGCCCGACGGCGAACCAGGGCATGCGGTCGCTGCCGAGCAGCCGGCGCAAGACCATCGTGCCGCCCTCCCGCATCGGCCGCGTCTCCCAGGCCACCAAGCGGGCGCAGGCCGCCCGCGACGCGCGGACCTAGCAGGACGTCGAAACTCGGTTTCCGGTCGTTCCGGGGCCGGCCGAAGGCCGGAGCCCGGAACCCATAACCCCTGTCTTTCCGTAACAACGTCGACCGGGCTTATGGATTCCGGACAGCCGCTTCGCGGCTTCCGGAATGACGAGCAGGGCTTTTCAACGACCTGCCAGCGCTTGCTGGAGGCGCAGGGTGGGCCGAGCGCAGAGGCGTCGCAGAGGTGTAGGATGCGTCGAGCGCAGCGAAACCCATCATTCCGATCGGGGCGAGCAAGCGATGGGTTTCGCCTCCGGCTCGACCCATCGACGGGCTCCGCAATCAGCACCAATCGTCGCGCTGCCGTAATTACGGTAATTACGGTGACAGTGCACTTTATTCCTGCTTTGGTTTAGGGCCGCGTTTGGCGGGGCGCAGCTTGCGGCCGGTCGAACGCTCGACGGCGGCCAGGAACATCTCGTCGCCGAGCGGCCGGCCGATGCTCTCCGCGGACCGTAGCCGCGCGAACGCTTCGGCGTCCTCGGCCCCGGCCAGGAACGCGGCGAAATCCGGAATGCGCTCTCGAACCGGGGCCGTCGCCGTGAGGCCGTCGTCGCGGCCGGTCAGTTGCGCGCGCGTGCTCGCCCACCGCCAGTCGCGCGCCCGCGCCACCAGCCGGGCGCGCACCGGATTGAGCGCCACATAGGCGAGCGCGGCGAAGAGATGCGCCTCGTCCAGGGCGACGGCGCCGAACCGGCCCTGCCAGAAATGGCCGGTGCGCCGGCGGCGCGCCTGGACGATGCCGGCGTAGCGCCGGTGCACCGGCGCGAGCGCCCGACGCAGCCCGTCGGCGTCGGCGGGCACCAGGATCAGATGGACGTGATTTGGCATCAGGCACCACGCCCAGATGGCGACGCCGGCCGTCCGGCAGTGCTCGGCGAGCAGGTCGCGATAGAGGGCGTAGTCGTCGTCGCCGAAGAAGGTGCGGGCGCGGCCGTTGCCACGCTGGGTGACGTGATGCGGATGATCCGGAACGACCACGCGGGCGAGACGAGCCATGCCGCATGATCACCGAAATCCATGCTCTCGTCAATTTAGTGCACTGTCACCGTAATTCGCCGTAATTCGCGCTATGCTCGCTGGCAGTTAATCTGTCAGAAAGCCCGCCGGGCGCTCCGATAGGTCTTGCGGGAGGAGGTGCCGAGGCCCAAAATTCCATTCAATAACGTGCCGATTCTTAGCGCGGATCCTTACCACTCCCGGTGCTTGGCATGGAAATAGATGCCATTGCGAGGCTTGCCCAAGCTTGTTTTACAAGCGGCCCTGTCGTTGTGTTGGGTAGCGGTGCGTCAGCTCCGCACGGCCTTCCCGGTATGGATGCTCTCAAAGATTGTTTGTTGGAAGAAGTTGTCCCAGCCGGCCCGGAAGAAGAAGCCGCATGGTTGCTTGTTAGAACCGCTCTTGCCAATGGTGACCATCTTGAGCAAGCGCTCGTCGGAAAGGTGCTCCCCCACTCTTTGATCAAAAAAATAGTTGCCTCTACGTGGGCGTGCATAAATAGCAAAGATCGTACGCTTTTTTTTAGAGCGGTACAGCTACAGGAGCGGTTTCCTGTCGGCGATTTGATGAAAGCATTGTTCCAAAGCAACCAGAAAACGGTTGATGTCGTGACGACGAATTACGATCGGGCTGCAGAATATGCATGTAATTCGATGGAAATCGTTCATTCGGTGGGGTTTCTGCCAGGCTACATACAATCACGTGAAGGAACTGCCCCCATCTCATTCCATCGAAGCGGGAAGCCGCTGCGAACCGTCCGAATCTGGAAGGTCCATGGCTCTCTTGATTGGTTTGAACGGCCAGATGGAACGACAGTCTCAGGGCCATTTTTTGAGTTGCCTGCCTCAACTCTTGCGCCTCTAATCGTAACGCCTGGGTTTAATAAGTACGAACGAACACACGATGAGCCGTTTCGTTCGGCTATTCAAGGGGCCGACCGTGCACTTGAAGGTGCGGAAGGCTATCTTTGTGTTGGATTCGGATTCCGAGATTTTCATATCGAACCTAAGATGCTTGAGCGCTGCCGCCGGAAGAATATACCGATCGCCGTAATCGCTCGCACATTGACGGATGAAGCTAAAGCATTTCTTAAAGGGAAGGCAGGCTCGAAGTACGTTGGCTTGGAGGCGACCTCGGCCGGCTCTCGAGCCTATATCGCGGAAAGACCGGATGGGATCGACTTGCCGGTTCGTAACCTATGGTCTCTCGATGGTTTTCTCAAACTTGTCACGTAGGTTAACATGTCTATATTTGACTATACAGATGATGAGACCCTTGGCTGTGTGATCTCTGTTGATACCGCGACCGTGACTATTCGGGTCGATGCGATCGAGCGACTGAGGCGGATCCAAGTTAATCGACTGGCCGTTTTACAAAGCAGTAGGGCGGGCCAACATTTGATCGGTGTTGTGACCCGCATAACCCGTCGAGCGGATGATGAGCGCGAAGTTCAAGCGAGCTCTATTGGCCCGGATGAAGAAGCTCCGCCGAAAAATAATCTCGTTCGCATTACATTGATAGGAACGCTGCTCGATCGTGTTGGAATGCAAGAAAATGTCTTTCGTCGGACGCTTGAGACCGTTCCAGAAATCGACGCAAACTGTTTTTCTATGGAAGGGGGGCGCCTTACGAAGTTTATGCAAGTTATATCCAACGTCGGGGCGGGCGGACCCAGATTATCGTTGGGTGCATTTACTATCGACGAAGAAGCTGAAGCTTTTTTAAATGGAAATAAGTTATTCCAGAGACATGCAGTTATCGTTGGTAGCACAGGCTCCGGAAAATCATGGACGACCGCTCGCTTGCTCGATCAGGTAGCCCAACTTCCGCAAGCCAATGCAATTCTGTTTGATATTCATGGCGAATACAAGCCCTTGGATGGCGATGAGTTTCGGCACATCAGGATAGCTGGGCCTGTCGATATCGAGCGAGGGGTCGGCCTTGCGGATGGGGTTCTCCATTTGCCTTATTGGCTGCTGGGGTATGAGGCATTATTATCTTTATTCGTGGATCGCAGCGATCAAAACGCACCTAATCAAGCTATGATGATGACTCGCTGTGTTACCGATGCGAAGAAGGCAACACTTGCCGATCCGGCCCACAAAGACATCCTTGCAAATTTTACAATAGATAGCCCGGTTCCCTTCGATATAGGCTCGGTGCTGGCGGAGCTGGAACGTTTAAATAGCGAGATGGTCCAAGGTGCTCGCGGCGACAAGCAAGGGCCTTATTTCGATAAGCTGAGCCGACTGATCGCGCGATTGGAGGCGAAGCGACAGGACCGCCGTCTTGGCTTCCTGTTTCAGCCGCCAGTCGAGTGTATGGACATGGGCTGGCTGGAGAAAATTGTTCACATCCTCATCGGCGGGCGCGGCTCTCAACCAGACAGTAAGGGCGGCATCAAAATCGTTGATTTTTCTGAAGTTCCGTCGGATGTCCTGCCGCTTATGGTCAGCTTGTTAGCAAGACTTATCTTCACGACAAATCAGTGGACTGAGCTTTCAAAACGACACCCGATCGCTTTGCTTTGTGATGAGGCACATCTCTACATTCCCGAGCGCGCAAACGCGGACAGCAGTGATGCCGTTTCTGTTCAAATCTTCGAACGGATTGCTAAGGAAGGTCGAAAATATGGTATTGGTCTTGTTGTTATAAGTCAAAGACCAGCGGAGGTTAACAGAACAGTTCTCAGCCAGTGCAATAACGTGATTGCGATGCGTTTGACAAACGGAGACGATCAAAGTGTTATTCGTAGATTATTGCCGGACAGTCTTGGAAGCTTTGGCGATCTTTTGCCTGTACTTGATATTGGGGAGGCGCTAGTTGTGGGTGATGCGAGTTTACTACCAACGCGCGTGCGCGTCGCTGAACCTCGTAGGAAGCCCAACAGTCAGACGGTCGCATTCTGGGATTGCTGGAACGAAGATACTCCAAAGTCGGACACCCCTAACGCCGTGAAGACTTGGCGGAGGCAGAGTTTCCAAAAGTAATATGTGGAACGTTTCTGATTAAAGTCATATTGCGACCAATGATCTGGGCGCATCACCCGCGTCCGCCTGTGGCGCCGGTTCAGCTCCGGTCGATCTCTCCCTCCAGCGCCGCCTCGAGGGGCGGGAGCGCGCGTAAAACCGTATCCCACACGAATTGCGCCGCCACGTCCTCGTAGTCGTGACGATACACGTTGCCGGCGCCCGCCATCTGCTTCCATGCGATGTCGGGGTGGCGGGCCTTCAAGGCGTCCGGCAGGCGGCGCGAGGCTTCGGAGATGATTTCCAGGCAGCGGGTCACGGCATAGATCGTGCGCAGGTCCTGCTTGAACGTCGCGGCCGTGAAGCCGCGCGTAAATTCGGTCGCGAGGTCGATTTGATGCAGGATGTCGCGCAGCGCGGCTTGCGCCGATTTAGAAGGCGCCGAATTAGAAGGCATAGTGCGCGTCGGCGGTCGCGGCCGGCCCGACATGGGGCTTGAGGCTGTCGCGGTTCACCACGTCGACGGGGCCGTCGAACAGGCTGGCGATGTAATCCTTGAGGTCGACGTAATCGTAAACCGTCAGGTGCGCCTCGGGATCGATTTCGACCATGATGTCGAGGTCGCTGCCGGGCCGGTTGTCGCCGCGCGCGACCGAGCCGAACACGGCGGCGCGCCGCACGCCGCGCGCGCGCAGAGCCGCCTCTGAATGCTTCAGGGTTTCGAGGGCATCGGCGCGGGTCATGAGACAAACATAACATGCAGCGCGCGGTTTTGGAGGTCGCACCCCGGTCGGCTCAGAGCGAATTCCGGTGATGAAGAATCGGATCCTATTTCCGTTCGTCCCCGCGAAAGCGCTACGGGATGCACAGATCTCGTTTTGTCGAGACCATCTGGTGGTACGGCAAAAAGAGCGCCTTCCCCACCGTCGTCATCGCCGGGCTTGACCCGGCGATCCATCATCCTGCGAACAAAGCATTTTTGCGAAAATCGATGGATGCGCGGGTCGAGCCCGCGCATGACGCTCTCATGCATGGCAAGCCTTGTGTGCATCCCGTAGCGCGAAAGCGGGGACCCAGGAGCGGCTCGACGTGTGGGACCTGGATTCCCGCTTTCGCGGGAATGAGCGGAGGGTGGGGCGAGTCAACGGAAATGGCTCCAATTGGCGCGACCACGAGGTCCGGAATCGGTGATTTTGTCCCGGACTTACAGCCCTGCGCCCGCCATTCCGGTTCCACCAACCCCGCTCGACCAATTCCTCCCTCTCCGTCATCCCCCACTCGACCGCCCCCTCCCGAAGCGGTAAACACCCGCCGGCGGCTCGGACTCGGTCCGGGGGCTGGATTTCCTCGAAAATCCGGCGCCAAGGCGGGCCGGGCGGTTTTGGCGTGCCGCAATCTCGGCACGGCGAGGGTGCAGGGGTCCGGGACGGCACCGGCGAAGCCGGCAAGGCATACCGGCGAAGCCGGCAAAGCATACCGGCGAAGCCGGCAAGGCATACCGGCGGAGCCGGCGAGACATACCGGCGAGAGGCCGGCGAGACACACCAGCGAGACAAGAAGGCAGCACATGGCGAACGTCGTGGTCGTCGGCTCCCAGTGGGGCGACGAGGGGAAGGGCAAGATCGTCGATTGGCTGTCCGAGCAGGCCGACGTGGTGGTGCGGTTCCAGGGCGGCCACAATGCCGGCCACACGCTGGTGATCGACGGCAAGACCTACAAGATGTCGCTGCTGCCCTCCGGGGTGGTGCGCGGAAAGCTCTCCGTCATCGGCAACGGTGTGGTCTTGGACCCGCGCGCGCTGGTGGAGGAGATCGAGCGGCTGGCCGGGCAGGGGGTGGCGATCAGCCCCGAGACGCTGCGGATCGCGGAAAACACCTCGCTCATCCTGTCGCTGCACCAGGAGCTCGACGCCAACCGGGAGGCGGCGGCGAGCGAAAAAGCGCGGCTCGGCACCACCAAGCGCGGCATCGGCCCGGCCTACGAGGACAAGGTGGGGCGGCGCGCCATCCGGCTGATGGACCTCGCCGACCTCGACTCGCTGCCTCCAAAAATCGAGCGGCTGCTGGTGCACCACAACGCGCTGCGGCGCGGCCTCGGACTGCCCGAATACGACCCGAAGAATCTCTATGACGAGCTCGCCGCGGTGGCCCCGAAAGTGCTGCCCTACATGGATTCGGTGTGGGTGCTGCTCGATCACGTGCGGCGCGAGGGAAAGCGCATCCTGTTCGAGGGCGCGCAGGGCGCGCTCCTGGACATCGACCACGGCACCTATCCGTTCGTCACCTCGTCCAACACGGTGGCGGGCCAGGCGGCCACCGGCTCCGGCATGGGGCCGTCGGCGATCGGCTATGTGCTGGGCATCTGCAAGGCCTACACGACCCGGGTCGGCGCCGGGCCGTTCCCGACCGAGCAGGACAACGAGATCGGCCGGCTGATCGGCGACCGCGGCCACGAGTTCGGCACCGTCACGGGACGCCGGCGGCGCTGCGGCTGGTTCGACGCCGTGCTGGTGCGCCAGACCGTGCGCACCAGCGGCATCCACGGGCTGGCCTTGACAAAGCTCGACATTCTGGACGGGCTCGACGAGATCCAGGTCTGCACCGGCTACCGCCTCGACGGCCGCACCATCGACTACCTGCCGGCCAGCGAGCACGCGCAGGCGCAGGTGGAGCCGATCTACGAGACCATCCCGGGGTGGAAGGACAAGACCGCGGGCGCCCGCTCGTGGGCGGAGCTGCCGGCCCAGGCGATCAAATACGTGCGGTGGATCGAGGAATTGGTCGGCTGCCCGGTCGCTCTGCTCTCGACGAGCCCGGAACGCGATGACACTATCCTGGTGCACAATCCCTTCGAAAGCTGAGCCTCGGGGGCGAGGATCGCTCGAGAACTGCTGAACCTGATGGCTGACTACTATCCCCTGATCGCCAAGGCGGTCGCCGGCCTCGAGAAGAACACCGGGGAAGCGCGCCGCATTCTCTACGAGCGGGCCCGCAACGCACTGGTCACCCAGTTGCGCGGCGTGACGCCGGCGTTGGGTGAATCCGAGATCACCCGCGAGCGGCTGGCGCTCGAGGAGGCGATCCGCAAGGTCGAGGCCGACGCGGCCCGAAAGGCGCGCAGCGATTCGATGCCCGGCCGGGCCGAGCGGGCCGAGCGCACCGAGCGGGAGCGGGCGGAGCGGGCCGAGCGCACCGCCGAGCGGGCCGAGCGGACCGCGCTGGGGTCGCCGGCTTCGAGTAGCGCAGTCGACAGGGCGGGTGCCGACAAGCCGGCCGAGAAGCCCGCCGACAAGTCGGCCGACAAGTCGCCCGATCGGCCGGGCGACCGGCCGGGCGGTCTCGGCGCGGCGCCGTCCGCGCCCGATCGGCCCGTCGGCGCCGGAATCGAGGGGCGCAACGAGGGGCGCGAGGCGGGGCGCGAGGGGCGCAACGAGGGGCGCGAGGCGCGGCGGCCGCTCGGCCCGTCGCTCACCGACCGTGGCCTCAAGGGCTTTCGCGATGTCGTCGCGGAGGCCGAGAGCCTCGGCGAAGCTACTGCCCAGGCTTCGAAAACCGCCCGCGAGGCGTTCGCCGCCACGGCCCCGAGCCGCGACGGCACCAGGATCGAGCCGCATGTCGAGCCGGAGGGCCTGCGCCCGTCCGGCAAGCGCGGCTCGCCGGCCCCGCTGACGCGCGAGAACCCGCCGTTTTCTCGTGATATTCCAAAGCGTTCGCCGCCGGCCTCGGAGGCGCCGCCGCGCTCCCCCGGAGGCTCCGACAGCGGCCGTGGCGACAGCGCGGATCTCGACTTCAGCACCAAGTCCGGGGTGCGTCCGTATCTCGACGACCACGATTATCGCGAGACCTCGGGACGCCCGTTTCCCCTGCAGCCAGAGGCACTTCCGCGCGGCGAGGAGGATCTCGGCTCACCCCTGCGGATGCCGATCGGCGGCAAGCTGATCAAGGGCGCGGTGGCGCTCGTCGCCGTGCTGGCCGTGGTCGGCCTCGGCTGGTTCGCCTGGCCGACCCTGTCCGGCCTGTTCGGCCCATCCAAGTCCGTGGTGACGGCGCCGGCCCAAACCCCCTCGGGCGAGCCCGGCCGCGGCGGCAAGATCACCGACCGGGTCGGATCGCAGCAGCCGGGGGCCGGCGCGCGGCCTCAGCAGGACGCCCCGGCGGTCGCCCAACGCGTTGTTCTGTATGAGGAAGATCCTGCCGACCCGGGCGGCAAGCGCTCTGTCGGCACGGCGGTCTGGCGGACCGAGACGATCGTCGCGGCGCCCGGACAGGCGCCCGACATGGTGGTGCGCGCCGACATCGAGATCCCCGAGCGCAACACCTCGGTGCGCTGGTCGCTGCGCCGAAACTCCGACCGCTCGCTGCCGGCGAGCCACACGATCGAGATCATGTTCACCTTGCCGCCGGACTTTCCGAACGGCGGAATCTCCAACATTCCCGGCATCTTGATGAAGCAGGCCGAGCAGACCCGCGGGGTGCCGCTGGCCGGCCTCGCCGTCAAGGTGACGACCGGCTTCTTCCTGATCGGCCTGTCGTCGACCGACACCGACATGCAGCGCAACATCCAGCTCCTCAAGGAGCGGGCCTGGTTCGACGTGCCGGTGGTCTTCGGCAACGGCCGCCGCGCCATCATGGCGATCGAGAAGGGCACCCCGGGCGAGCGCGCCTTCGCCGAGGCCTTCGCCGCCTGGGGCGAGTAATATCGGCGTTTCGATGAACCGATGTCGGCGCCCTCGTTTCGAGGGCGGGGCTCGTCGTGCCGGATCAGATTCGATCGTCGGCGAGCACCGCAGTGGCCGTGATCGCAATGTGGTCGCGAAGCGTCGCGACGGCCTTCTCGACATCGCCGTCGAGCACGAGTGACATGATCTCTTCGTGCTGGCTGCTGCCGATCTGTTCGGAAAACCCCATCTCCTTGAGCATGCGGCGGTATCGCGTCATCTGCGTGTAGAGATCCTCGCAGAACTGCTTCAGCGCGGTGAGCGGGCACGCGGCGATCAGGGCGAGATGGAAGCGGCGATGGCGCTCCTCGTATGCATCCAGCCATTCCTCGGAACGAGAGTCGCGCCGATCGATCTCCCATTTGAGCAACTGGAAGCTGGTGAAGATCTCTTCCTCCCACGCCTCGGTGCGGTTGGCGATGGCGTGACGCAGAGCCTCTCCCTCGACGATCTGGCGCGTCTGGGTGATGTCCACCAGATGGGAGCGGCTGACCGGCGCGACGCGAAAGCCCTTGTTGGATTCGATGTTGACGAACCCGCCCGAGGCCAGTTGTGCCAGCGCCTCCCGCATCGGGCTCGCGCCGATGCCGTAGCGCTCGGTCAACTCGCGAATCTTGAGCTTCCGGCCCGACGGAAGCACGCCGCGGATGAGGTCGCGCTTCAATCTCTTGAGCGCCGCCTCCGTGGCCGTCGACGGGGTGTCGTCGTCCGCCTCGTCCGGCCGGAACAACCGAGACGCCGGTTCCGCCACCGGACACGATCCTGATTTCACGTCCACGCTCCGATTGGCTCGTCGTTCCACGATGACCGTCGTTTCTGCTGGCCGATTCCTTGACCGTTCGATCCGGGCCCCCGGCATCCGTCATCGTACTTATACGCCCACAGGGTCGTTGCCGGTAGCCAAAAATAGCGATAAACACATTTTTATCGATAAAAAGAGGGCGAGCCATGCCTCCTGTCCTGATCGACCTGTCAGTCGCATTGCAGAACGATCTGCCCGTGGACAGACCCGGAAATGGGCCTTCCATCAGATACTTCAACCACCAGGAGACGTTCGCCGCGCTGGCCAAGCCATTTGCCGGGCTGCAGTCATCCGACCTTCCGGACGGAGAAGCCTGGGCGGTGGAACGCGTCGATCTTTCGACCCACAACGGCACTCACCTCGATGCGCCGTGGCACTTCGCGTCCACCATGAACGGTGGCGAGCGCGCCGCCACGATCGACGAGGTGCCGCTCGAGTGGTGCTTCTGCCCCGGCGTGAAGCTCGACTTTCGCCGCTATGCCGACGGCTACGTGGTGACTGCCACCGACGTCGAAGCCGAATTGAAGCGGATCGGTCATGTTCTGAAGCCGCTCGATATCGTGCTGATCAACACGTCCGCAGCAGCACGATATGGCGAGCAGGACTATCTCGACTCCGGCTGCGGAATGGGGCGGGACGCCACCCTGTATCTCACCGAGCGCGGTGTTCGCGTTACCGGCACCGACGCTTGGTCGTGGGACGCTCCGTTCGTATCGACTGCCAAACGCTATGCCGCGACCAAGGACCCTTCCATCATCTGGGAGGGCCACAAGGCCGGGCGCACCATTGGGTACTGCCATCTGGAGAAGCTGCACAATCTCGAGCAGCTCCCTCCCACGGGCTTCACCGTCGTCTGCTTTCCGGTGAAGATCCACGCGGCTTCCGCGGGCTGGACGCGGGCCGTCGCCATTCTCGAACAATGAGGTGCATCGCATGTCCCCTCCCTTCGCAGCAGGGCGGCTCGACGCCGCCCGATTTCTCGGCGCCTGGAAGCTCCACACGTGGGACATTCTGTACGCGGACGGGCGCGCGCCGACCTATCCGTTCGGCGCCGATGCGGCCGGATGGATCATGTACACGCCCGACGGGCGTATGTCGGTGACCATCTGCCGGCCGAAGCGAGCGCACCTCGCCACCGAGAACGTGCGCAAGGCGCCCGTGGAGGAGAGGTTGGCCGCGTTCGACAGCTACTTCACCTATTCGGGCCCCTACACGATCGAGGATACCGACGTGGTGCATCACGTCGAGTTCTCGCTCAATCCGAACTTCTGCAATACCGAGCAGCGGCGCCACGTGACCTTCGAAGGCCGCCGTCTGACACTTTCCACAGACGACGAGGTCGGCGGGGTTCGCCGCACGCACCGGCTTGTCTGGGAAAGGCCCGACTGATCCCCGTCCTCGAGCTCTCGGGCGACGCGACAAGGCCCTACTCACGGCGCGCGACGACCGTCATCGCGCAAGGCTGACGATCGCGGCTGCGGAGTCCCGAGTCCGCCTCGACCCCAGGCCATCCAACAATCCCTGCGCACGGCCGCTCGCGGCCGAAGGAGAACTATTGTGTCGCAAGCGTCCAAACCCGCGGCCAACTCACGGGCCGTCATCATCACCTGCGCGATCACCGGTGGCGGCGACACCGTCGGCAAGCATCCCGCGATCCCGGTCACGCCCGAGCAGATCGCGGCCTCGGCGCTCGAGGCAGCCGATGCGGGTGCAGCGATCGTGCACATTCATGTCCGCGATCCGAAGACCGGCAAGCCGAGCTCCGAGCTGGAGCTTTACCGCGAGGTCGTCGATCGCATCCGATCCGTCAACGACGACGTCATCGTCAATCTCACCACGGGCGCGGGCGCCCGGTTCGTTCCGTCGCAAGACCATCCTCACATCGGCGGCGAAGGCACGACCATGGCGTCTCCCGAAAACCGGGTTCGCCACATCCAGGCCCTGACACCCGAGATCTGCACGCTCGACATCACCACGATGAACTTCGGCGAGTTCGTGTTCATCAACACCCCGAGCCACCTTCGCATCATGGGCAAGGCGGTCGCCGACGTCGGCGTGTTGCCCGAGCTCGAGTGCTTCGACACCGGCAATGTGCGGCTCGCCCTGCGCCTGATCGAGGAAGGCGTGATTCTCGCACCGGCGATGTTCCAGATCTGCCTTGGTGTGCCGTGGGGCGCCCCTGCAACGACCGAGGCGATGATGTTCATGCGCGACATGCTTCCCGAAGGCAGCTTCTGGACCGGCTTCGGTATCGGCAGCGCACAGTTCCCGATGGTCGCGCAGGCGGTTCTGCTGGGAGGCCATGTCCGCGTCGGCCTCGAGGACAATCTCTATCTCGGCCCTGGTGTGCAGGCACCTTCGAACGCCAGGCTCGTCGACAAGGCGGCCGCCATCGTGCGTGCTCTCGACCGCGAGCCGGCGACACCGTCCGAAGCCCGCCGCTTCCTCGCGCTTCCGCGACCTGCGGCCGGCCTCGCCTCCCATTCGACCATGACGGCCGGCGCGTAGAGCGTCGGCGCGAGACAACCGAAACGGGCGAGCTGCCATGGGAAAGAAACCGCTCTACAAGACGTTGTATTTCCAGGTCATCGTCGGACTGATCCTCGGCGCGATCTTCGGATATCTCTATCCGAGCTACGGCGCGCAGATGAAGCCGCTCGGCGACATGTTCGTGAAGTGCATCAAGATGCTGATCGCGCCGCTGGTGTTCGTCGTCCTGGCGGTCGGTATCGCCCAGCTCGGCGATCTCAAGCGAGTAGGACGCGCCGGCGCGAAGGCGGTCGTCTATTTCGAGATCGTCACTACGCTGGCGATGATCATCGGCATCGCCGCAATGTATCTGACGCAGCCCGCGGCCGGCATGAACATCGATCCCGCGTCGCTGGATTCGTCCTCGGTCAAGATGTACATGGCGCCCGGATCGATGCCGACCTTCTTCGGCGTCGTCCTCGGCCTGATCCCCAACACCTTCGTCGGCGCGTTCGCCGAGGGCAACAGCCTGCAGGTCGTGGTCCTCGCCTGTCTGTTCGGCGTGGTTCTTGGCAATTCGGGAGCCGTCGGCAAGCGAACGACCGACATGTTGAACGACTTCGTGATCATCCTGTTCCGAGTCATCAACATCATCATGTACCTGGCGCCGATCGCCGCGTTCGGCGGCATCGCCTTCACGGTCGGTCGCTTCGGTCTCGGGTCGCTCATGTCGCTCGGCAAGATGGTGGCTGTCGTCTATCTGACGAACATCATCTACGTCGCCGTCGTGCTGGGCGGGAGCTGCTGGCTCGCCGGCGTCAGCCTGTGGAAGTACATCAAGTACATCCGCGAGGAGATCCTGATCGTCTTCGCCACCTGCTCGACGGAGCCGGTGTTCCCGCAGATGATGCGGAAGCTCGAGAAGCTCGGCTGCCAGCGCTCGATCATCGGGCTTGTTCTGCCGGCCGGCTATTCCTTCAATCTCTGCGGCACGGTCCTCTATGTGGCGATGGGCGTCCTGTTCATCTCTCAGGCCGTGAACAAGCCGTTGAGCCTCCAGGACCTGCTCATGCTCATCGCCATCATGACCGTGACGACCAAGGGCGTCGCCGGAGTAGCGGGCATCGGCTTCATCACTTTGGCGCTGACGCTGTCGACCCTCGACGGTCTGCTCCCGATCGAAGGCCTGGCCCTGCTGATCGGCGTCGACCGCTTCATGTCGGAGGCGCGTGCCCTCACCAGCCTGATCGCCAACGGCGTCGCGGTGCTGACCGTCGCCCGGTGGGAGAACGCGATCGACCTGACCGTGGCGCGCCGCGAGCTCGACCGCGGTCCGCAGCCGGACCTGGTGGTGGCCGAAGCCGGCGCCGGGTCTGCGAACACCCAGATGGCGACGAGCCACTGACCGGCGGGATCACGATACGAAACCGCCGTGGAACAAAGACCGTCCCGGACGCCGTCGTCCGGGACGTCGATACCGTGAGCCGCTACGAAAAACCGCCACTCGAACGAGCGGCGGTTTTTACTTTTGCCAAGGCGGCGTGCCCGGAGGCTGCGCCAGGCGGCACCGTGCCTCAGTGGGCTGACGCTGCCGCCGCCGATATCGTCTCGCGGGCGGCCGCCGGCTGCTCCATGGTGGCAATGCGGTTGCGCACCGCCTTCTGGACCTTCTCGAACGCCCGCACCTCGATCTGCCGGACGCGCTCGCGCGATACGCCGAACTCCTCGGCGAGCTCTTCCAGCGTCACCGGGTCGTCCGCCAAACGGCGGGCCTGAAAGATGCGCCGCTCGCGGTCGTTGAGCACGTCCATCGCCTCGGACAGCGCCTTGCGGCGGTTGCCGAGCTCCTCGCTCTCGGCGAGCCGCGTCTCCTGGCTGTCGCTGTCGTCGACCAGCCAATCCTGCCATTCGCCGGAATCGCCGTCGTCGCGGATCGGGGCGTTGAGCGAGGCGTCGCCGCCGAGGCGGCGGTTCATGTCGATGACGTCCTGCTCGCCGACGCCGAGACGCTTGGCGATGATCTTCACCTGGTCGGGCCGCAGATCGCCTTCCTCGAGGGCGGAGATCTTGCTCTTGGCCTTGCGCAGGTTGAAGAACAGCTTCTTCTGGTTGGCCGTTGTGCCCATCTTCACCAGCGACCATGACCGCAGGATGTACTCTTGAATTGCGGCCTTGATCCACCACATCGCGTAGGTTGCGAGGCGGAAGCCCTTGTCCGGCTCGAACCGCTTCACGGCCTGCATGAGGCCGACATTGCCTTCCGAGATCACCTCGGCGATCGGCAGGCCGTAGCCGCGATAGCCCATGGCGATCTTGGCGACGAGCCGGAGATGGCTGGTGACGAGCTGCTGGGCTGCGGTACGGTCGCCGTGCTCACGCCACCGCTTGGCGAGCATGAATTCCTGCTGCGGCTCCAGCATCGGGAACCGGCGGATCTCGTCGAGATAGCGGGCGAGGCCGGATTCGGCGGTGATCAGCGGCAACGCTGAGGTTTGGGCCATGGAAGCGCCCTCCTTGTTTTGCCCCCGTGTCGCGGCGGGCGGTTCGGCGCCGCCGCTCCAGGAGCCGACGACGCCCTGCTGTGCGCGACCACTTCGGTCGATCGCGCAGTGCAGCATACACGGGTGGGTCCTTCGAAGAAACACGTAGGGCCGTCACTGTGGCGTGACGACCCTGTGACCAATCGCCATACGAATGATGACGCGCTGGGCGCTGTCGCTCGTCCGAATAATCGGCGCACGCAGCATCAACGCCGCGCAAGGTCGATGGTTCCCCCACCCAGCACCTTATGTAGGTGGGCCAGGTCGGAAGGCAAGCCGGCGCGGTAAACCAAGTGTTTCTTCGTCTTGGGGTGCTGTATTCCAAGCAGATAGGCGTGCAGGGCCTGTCTGCCAAGCTCCTCGAGGACCGCCTGCGCCTCGGCCTGAAGCAGCGCCGCCTTGGTGCGGAAGCCGGGCCCATAGACCGGATCGCCCATCAGCGGATGGCCGATCGAGGCGAGATGCACGCGTATCTGGTGTGTGCGGCCGGTCTCCAGCCGGCAGGCGAGCAGGGCGGCGATCGGCTCGCCGGCCTTCCCACGATACCGCTCGACCACCTCCCAGTGCGTGATCGCCTCGCGCCCGTCGGCCCGGACGGACATTTTGTCGCGGGCCTGCGGGTGGCGGCCGATCGGCTTGTCGATGGTCCCGCGCGGCCGATCCGGCGCGCCCCAGACGAAGGCGAGATAGCCGCGCTCCAGCGGCCCGCTGCGGCCGTGGTCGGCGAACTGGCGGGCGAGCGAGCGGTGGGCGCGGTCGGTCTTGGCCACGACCATCAAGCCCGTGGTGTCCTTGTCGAGCCGGTGGACGATGCCGGGCCGCGCCACCCCACCGATCCCCGACAGTGAGTCACCGCAATGGGCGATCAGCGCGTTCACCAGGGTCCCGCTCCAGTGGCCGGCGGCCGGATGCACGACCAGGCCGGACGGCTTGTTGATCAGCAGGAGGTCCTCGTCCTCGTAGACGACGTCGAGGTCGATCGGCTCGGGCTGCGGCTCCGGCGGCTCCGGCGGCGGCACCGTCACGCGCACGCGGTCGTTCGCATTGACGCGCTGACCGGGATCGCGGATCGTGCGCTCGCCGATCGCGACGTGTCCGCCCAGGATCAGGCTCTTGAGGCGGGAGCGGGAGAAATCGGCGAGGCGGGCGGCGAGCACACGGTCGAGCCGGTCGCCGGCCTCGGCAGGCGCCACGACGACCGTCTCGATCCGGCGATCCTCCTCAGTCATGGTCTCTCCGCAGTCTCCCGTCGACAAACCCGGCCCCGACGACAAGCCGCTTGACCCCGAGCAGGCGAGCTTCATGGCGCGGGTCAAGCTGCTGATGGCGTTGTCGGGGGTCGCCACCTTCCTCGGCATCGCCGTGGTGCTCGGTGTCGTGGGCTACCGCGTTTCCCGCAGCGGGGGAAGCGCCGAGACCGACGCCACTGTGCTGCTGCCCAAGGGGGGCCGGGTGGTGGCGACCGCGGTCGCCGGCGACCGCATCGTCGTCACGGTCGAATCGGGCGCCGGGCTGGAGATTCGCACCTTCGACGCCCAGACGCTGAAACCGGCCGGCCGCCTGCGCTTCGCGGTCGAGCCCTGAGGTCGGGCAGGGCGGCCGGGAAGGTGTGCCCGCGGGCACGCGGCGCGGCGGTCTTTTGCAGGCGCGTGCGGGTTCGCGCCGGGCCGCCCGGACAGCGTGCTCAGCCGACTTGCGCTCCGGAACGATCGAGGCTATGTCGAGCGCCACGCTCCCTTCGTCTAGCGGCCCAGGACGTCGCCCTCTCACGGCGAAAACAGGGGTTCGAGTCCCCTAGGGAGCGCCAACCGGCTGCTCTTCAATTTGATTTCCCTACAGAATTGGCGTGATTCCCCAAACCGGTCGACGCGGTTTGGGTGGACCTGTTCGCCTTGTGGGCTTCTCCGCGCGCGATCGTCACGCGGCCGGTGCGGCGCCGGTCCGCCTCGCGGGTGTACCGCTCGGCCCCGGCCTGGGTTGTGTGGCCGAGCACGGCCATAATTCCGAGAGCAGAAGATCAGCCCCCCAAACTGCATCGATCTCCTGCCAAGTCTTTTTGTGCACGTCGACGCGGGCTGTTCCGGCGCAGAGCATCAAGACTCGTGTGTGACGGCGCTCGCTGTCCCGCGGCGACGCTCACCGCAAGTCGGGCGAGGCTCGACGCTCCGTGTTCGGCACAGGCGATCGAAGCGTCGGCCAGCTCGCCGAACACGCGGCGCAAATCGATCAGAGATGTATGCGGCCGGCGGCAGAGCCACAGAATGACCCGGCTCGGTGCAGCGATCAGCCGATGATCATCCCCTCGACTTTGGCCGCGAGCGCGTCCAGTGCGAACGGCTTCGTCATGACCTCCATGCCCTGTTCCATTCGGCCGTTGCCGACGGCGGTTGCATACTCGGCGTATCCGGTGAGAAACAGAACCTTGAGGCCGGGACGATGCTCCCGCGCCGCATCGGCGAGCTGACGTCCGTTCATTCCGCCGGGCATGCCGACATCGGTGAGGAGGAGATCGATGCGGGCGCGGGACCTCACGATATTCAATCCCGACTGCCCGTTTTCAGACTCCAACACCTTGTAGCCGAGATCCGAGAGCGCGTCGGCGACGACCATCCGCACCGCACGCTCGTCGTCGACCAGCAGCACGACCGCATCCGTCTTCGCCTCCGGCGGCTTGTTCCGGGCGTTGGCCTTCTCCACTTCGACCACCAACCCGATATGCCGCGGCAGGTAGACAGACACCGTGGTGCCCCGCCCCTCTTCGCTGCTCAGGAGCACGTGGCCACCCGACTGCTGGACAAAGCCGTACGTCATCGACAGGCCGAGGCCCGTGCCTTGCCCGATCGGCTTCGTCGTGAAGAAAGGATCGAAGGCGCGCGCGATCACGTCCGGGGGCATTCCGATGCCTGTGTCGGTGACGAACAGACCGATGTATTCACCGGCGGGCATTTTGCCCGCCGGCGTATCGTTTGCCCCGCCGTGCCATGCGGGGAGGACACTGTTTCTGGTCTCTATCAGCAAATGCCCGCCATCGGACATTGCGTCACGGGCGTTGATGACAAGATTGAGCAGCACGTTTTCGAGTTGGTTCGAGTCGCACAGGGCCGGCCACGGGTTGCCTGCCAGCTTGGTCTGGATCTGAATTCCCGGCCCTACCGTGCGCCTGAACAGGTCCTCCATTCCGCCGATCAACTTGTTTACGTCGGTCGGCTTGGGGTCGAGCGTCTGGCGGCGCGAGAAGGCGAGCAGCCGGTGGGTCAGTGCGGCTGCGCGGTTGACCGAGGTCGTCGCAATCTCGATTTAGCGGCCGATTTCCGCCGCGCGCCCCTGGCTTATACGGTTGCGGATCATCTCCAGGCTTCCGGACATGCCGGTCAACAGGTTGTTGAAGTCGTGCGCCAGTCCCCCGGTCAGCTTGCCGACGGCCTCCATCTTGAGCGACTGGCGCAGCGTCTCCTCGACTTGCCTGCGCTCCTCGGCCTCGGCGTGCAGTTTGGCGTTGGCGGCGGTCAGTTCGCGGGTGCGTTCAGCCACCCGATCCTCTAAGGCGGTTCGGAGCCGTGCCTCGCTGTCGCGCACCTCCTCGATAACGCGGATGCGGTCCACTGCGGCAGCCAACAGATTGGCGTAGCTGCGCAGGAACAGCGTGTCGCTTTCGGTGAACTGGCGAGGGATGTGGCTGTCGATCTGCAGGACGCCGAACGGCGGTTTTCCGTGTCCGCCGATGATGACGACGTTGGCGACCGCTCTGACATTGTTGTCGATCAGGAACTGCGCGTACTTGAATCGCGTCTCGGTCGCGATGTCGGGGGAGATCATCGGTTCCCCGGTCCGGAGTGCGTGGCCTTCCGAGGTGTCGCTCTCGGCCGTGATGGTGGCCGCTCCGACGACACCCGGCTTCCACCCGACCCCCGCGCGCACCAACAGGGTCTTGCCGTCCGCTTGCAGTTCCACAACCTTGGCGAGATCGGTGCCCAAGGCTTCCCCCGCCAGACGGCACGCCTCGGTCAGGATCTCGTCCAGGTCGTCGGACCTCAGGGCGAGTTCCCCGAATCGGGCGAGGGTGGTCTGCTGCCGCAGCAGTTCGTTGTCTCCGCCTGCCACTGCTTTGCCCAAGTACCCACTCCACTGCGGCCACGGCGAAGCACTTGGAGCATCGCTTTCGGCGATAGAAGGTTCAGTTCCGACCCGCCTTGGGGTTCAGGAACTCTCACGGCATTAAGTGCGCCCTTGAAGGCTGGGTCTGTGCAGAACCGCTCATCGCCCCGGCACATTCGCTCGCCCTGGAAACAGATGCCCGGCGAAAAGGTTCAGTGCTCGCCTCGCCGCGGGCGGTGAGCGTTGCTGATTTCGGCTTCGGCAGGGGACGGGCCGAAGTCCGCTCCGATCGAAGGTCTGGACGGATCGGCGGCGGGGAGACCGTGATTCGGTTTGGGGTGGCCGAGAGATAGCTCTTATGCGGCACCGCGCGCTCGTCTACCCAAATTCTCTACTAAAAGATTGATACAATGGAGAATATAGGCGCCGCCAGGGAGCGCCAATTTACTCTTCGAGATCAGAGCCCTTTGTCTTCGGTGGCCGCTCCGCGGGACCTTGTCCACGGTGCGGATGCGACCGTAGATCGCCACGACGGTTTGTCGGCTCAAACCTTGGGATGGCATGCGGTCCGGATGGCCTGCCGGTCGAGGGCCTTCAGGCGACCGAGCGGATCCTGGGTGGGCCGCGCGCGGCGCAGGCCCGGCCGGCGGTCGGACGTTCCGTCCGGCCGGCGCCGACGGATCGACGGCTGCGCGCCGAGGGACTTGCGCATCAGATGGTGCAGCACCCCGACGACGAGCGCGACCAGGAGGCCGACCCCGGCCGCGACCGCGATCGTGATCATCGTGTCGTCCTCGGCGGCGCCGCGCCGCGCCCTGAGCCCGATCGACTCGCCGAGAATCTCGAAGGCCCGGCGCAGCGGATTGTCCCATCCGCGCGGTTGGGCCGACAGCGGCGGCAGCGGCTCGACGGTCCGCGGCGCGTCCGGTTCGGACAACGGGTCGCGCGCATCCTGAGTCGGCGTCGATAGACCCGCTGCCCGGCTCTCTGCCGCTGTGGTCGAAGGCCGGCTGTCCCTGGTCAGGATCGGGCTGAGCGACCCGCTGCCGCTCAAGGACAAGCCGCCGAACTCGACCGTCGGCACGCTCGCCCGCTGGTGCGGGAGGACGAGCGCATGCTGCCCGGAGCGTAGGTCCGTCACCTCGATCTGTCCGCGCACGACGTCCACGCTGGATCGGAGATCGCCGAGCGTCACCCGAAACTCGGCGTCGCCGCCGACCGCGGCGAGATAGGGCGTCCTGATCGCGAGCGACCGTGTGAGGCTTTTCTCGGCCTTGACGAGAATCGAGCCGGCACGATGGAGGATCGTCGAGGTCGTGTCGGGGTTGGCCGCGGCTGGAATCGCGACGACGGAGTCCGGCGCGATCAGGATCGACTCGTCCCCCTCGCCATGGACGAGGAGAACCCTGCCGTTTCGGCCGGTCGACGCGGTCTCGCCGGGGCCGACGACGGTGTCGGCCGTCAACACCGCGGTCCGCGCCGCCGGCGTCGTCAGACGGGCGTCGCCCGACACTTTGGCGACGCGCCACATCGGCTCGGCGGCCATCGACGACGTTCCGACGCTCGTGGTCGCGACGAGCGGCAGGAGCGCGAACCAGAGGATTTGCGATGCACGGCCCACGACGACCTCGTCGATACAGGCGGCTCGGGTCAACCAGAGACGCCGAAACGACTTCCGGGGCGCATCCTAGACAAAAGAACCGAAAAATCGCTTAGCGGTATTCTGGTCCATCCGAGCGATCGACGCTGTGTTTCGTTGACCACGTTTAGTCGACAGCGTGCGGTTGACGGTCGGCGAGAGCCGCTGGTTCCGGTCGCGGCGAACGCCGGCCGCCTCGCACAAGCGGGTCTCGCGCAAGAAAAAAGGGCGGCCCGCGAAGGACCGCCCATTTCATCGCGCACCGCTCACCCCCGTGAAGCGGCGCGAGGAGAACCGTAGGGCGCCGGCCATGGTCACGCCTTGACCTATGTCAGTCGGATCACAAAAGTCGACCCGGAGTCCGCCCGTCGGTCCGGGCACGCTCGGTGCCGGCGCGGGTCCTCACGCCTGCGCCGCATAGTCGGCGAGGTGCGTGCGCAGCACGGCCAGCATGGCGTCGCGGACGGGATCGCGCGAGCCGCGCATCCAGGCGGCGGCGAGCGGCAGCCTGGTCATCGGCCCGGCGCCGAGATCGAGCCGGATGTAGCGCACGCCGGGCGCCGCCATCCGGGAGGTCCAGCGCGGCACGATCGCCACCCCGAGCTCGGCCGCGACCAGGTTGACGATGGTCTGCTTCTCGTCGGCGACCTGGGCGACCGTCGGATGCAGTCCGGCCTCGGCGAACAGCTTCATGGTGAGGTCGTGGCTGTGCGGGCGCGAGCGGCGCTCCGGCACGATCAGGGGCGCATCGGCGAGGTCGCGGATCTTCAGGCGCTTGCGGGCGGCGAGCGGGTGATGGCTCGACACCGCGACGACCGCCGTCTCGTTGAACAGGAACATGAGCTCGACGGCGGGGCCGGTGTTTTCCGGCGGGCGCACGAAGGCGAGGTCGAGGCGGCCCGAGATCAGCCGCGGCAGCAGCCGCACGGTCTTGTCCTCGACGAGCTGCACCGCCACCTCGGGGTGGTCGCTGCGAAAATCGCGCAGCAGCAGCGGGACGAGACCGGCGGCGGCGCTGTCGATCGCGCCGATGCGCAGCGTCGCGGCGTGATCGCGGCCGCGCGCCTGAAACCGCGCCGCGAGCAGATCGGCCTGCGTCAGCAGGCGGCGTGCCTCCTCGACGAAGGCGGTGCCGTCGTTCGTGAGCGCGACATTGCGGGTGGTGCGTGCCAGGAGCCGGGTGCCGAGCTCCTCCTCGAGCAGGCGGACATGGCGCCCGAGCGCCGACGGCAGCATGCCGAGCCGCTGCGCCGCGCGGCCGAAATGCAGCTCGTCCGCCACCGCCACGACACAGCGCAACTGGTGCAGGTCCATGACCCTTTTCGCAGACCTCCGCGCTCACCCTCCGCTGGAGGGGGAGGGTCGGGCGTCCGCGAGGCGGACGACCGGGGTGGGGTGAAGCCGCAAACGCCGGCTTCGCCGAACACCCCCTCCCGACCGACCTGCGGCCGGTCGACCTTCCCCCTCCTGGGGGAGATAAGACTCACGGTATGCCGGACGGCGACCGTGGATTTCAATTATTATATCAAAAATTTGTACAATCCAACGACGATTGAACCCGCGTCGGGATCGGGCGGAAGCTCCCGGTCCGGCGCATCCGTCGCGGTGCGCGGACAAAACATAAAAAGACCCCCGGGACCGGAGACTCCAATGGCCAGCGAGCTCGAGACGCGCGTGCTGCGCAAGATCAGCCTGCGCATCGTTCCCTTCATCATGCTCCTGTACTTCATCGCCTTCATCGACCGCGTGAACATCGGTTTCGCGGCGCTGACGATGAACAAGGACTTGGGCTTCTCCCCGACCGTGTTCGGCTTCGGTGCCGGTATCTTCTTCTTCGGCTATTTCCTGTTCGAGGTGCCGTCCAACCTGGTGCTCAACAAGGTCGGGGCGCGCCTCTGGATCGCCCGGGTGATGATCACCTGGGGGCTGATCTCCGGCGCCATGGCGTTCGTCCAGGGCCAGACGAGCTTCTACACCTTGCGCTTTTTGCTCGGCGCCGCCGAGGCCGGCTTCTTCCCCGGCATCATCCTGTATCTCAGCTTCTGGTTTCCGGCCCGCAAGCGTGCCGCCGTGACGGCGATCTTCATGGCGGCGGCGCCGCTCTCCGTCGTGCTCGGCTCGCCGGTCTCGGCCGCGCTGCTGGAGATGAACGGCATCCTCGGGCTTACCGGCTGGCAGTGGATGTTCATCATCGAGGCGGTACCGGCGCTGGTGCTCGGCGTCGTCGTGTTGTTCTACATGACCGACCGGCCCGAGCTGGCCACCTGGCTGAAGGACGACGAGCGGCAATGGCTGGTCGACGCCATGGCGGCCGAGCAGGCCGGCAAGGCGGCGGTGGCGAGCCATTCGATCTGGCGTGGCCTCGCCGATCTGCGGGTGCTGGCGCTGGCGCTGGTCTATTTCGGCACCTCGGCCGGCCTCTACACGCTCGGCATCTGGGCGCCGCAGATCATCAAGCAGCTCGGCCTCTCCTCCATGACGGTGGGATTCCTCAACTCGATCCCGCCGACCGTCGCCGTCATCGTCACCATCCTGTACTCGCGGCATTCCGACGTCACCGGCGAGCGCACCTGGCACGTGGTCGCCGCCTGCCTGTTCGCCTCCGCCGGGCTCGTGTTCGCCGGCAATGCGGCATCGGTCGTCTCGGTGATGGCGGCGCTGACCATCGTCAACGTCGGCATCACGTCGGCCAAGCCGCCGCTGTGGAGCATGCCGACCCTGTTCCTGTCCGGCCCCGCCGCGGCGGCCGGCATCGCCACCATCAACTCGATCGGCAATCTCGGCGGCTTCGTCGGACCCGCCATGATCGGCTGGATCAAGGATCTGACCGGCAGCTTCATGGGGGGCCTTTACTTCGTGGCCGGCCTCCTGGTTCTGTCGGCCGTGCTCACCTTGGTGCTCGCCGGCACCGGACGCAGGGCTGCTGCTGCCGCCGCCGCCGCTGCCGAGTCGAAGCCGGCTGCCCAACACTGACATCGAACGAACAGACGGAGACGCACCATGCGTGAATATTCGATCGCGGCCATTCCGGCCGACGGCATCGGCCCCGAGGTGATCGCGGCCGGCCTGAAGGTTCTCGACGGGCTGCAGCAGCGCACGGGCGAGATGAAGTTCAACGTCACCAGCTTCGACTGGGGGTCCGCCTATTATCGCAAGCACGGCCTGATGATGCCGGCCGACGGGCTGGCGACGCTGAAAAAGTTCGACGCGATCTATTTCGGCGCCGTCGGCGCACCGGACGTGCCGGACCACATCACCCTGTGGGGTCTGCGGCTGCCGATCTGCCAGGGTTTTGATCAATACGCCAATGTGCGGCCGACCAAGATCCTGAAAGGCATCACCTCGCCGCTGCGCAATGTCGGCCCCGGCGATCTCGACTGGGTGATCGTGCGCGAGAATTCCGAGGGCGAGTATTCCGGGAACGGCGGGCGCGCCCATCGCGGCCTGCCCGAAGAGGTGGGCACCGAGGTCGCGATCTTCACCCGGGTCGGCGTCACCCGCATCATGCGCTACGCCTTCCGCATGGCGCAGTCGCGGCCGCGAAAGCTGCTGACCGTGGTGACCAAGTCGAACGCCCAGCGCTTCGGCATGGTGATGTGGGACGAGATCGCGGCCGAGGTGGCCGACGAGTTTCCCGACGTCACCTGGGACAAGATGCTGGTCGACGCCATGACGGTGCGCATGACCCTCAAGCCGCAGAGCATCGACACCGTCGTCGCCACCAACCTGCACGCCGATATTCTGTCGGATCTCGCCGGTGCGCTCGCCGGCAGCCTCGGCGTGGCGCCGACCGGAAACATCGATCCCGAGCGGCGCTTCCCCTCGATGTTCGAGCCGATCCACGGCTCGGCCTTCGACATCACCGGCAAGGGCATCGCCAATCCGGTGGCGAGCTTCTGGACCGCCGCCCAGATGCTCGATCATCTCGGCGAGGCCGAGGCCTCGATCCGTCTGATGCGGGCCGTCGAGCAGGTCACCGGTGCCGGCATTCTCACGCCGGACGTCGGCGGCACCGCCACCACCAAGGAGGTCACCGACGCCGTCGTCGATGCGATCTTCAGCTCGAACGTGTGAGGTTGCCGGGCGTCGGCGGTCATATCCCCCGGGCGTGTGTCGAGGATACGTCGTACGGAGAATCGGCAGACGATCCCGCGGGTTCTGAAATCTCGACGCCGACCTGCGGACGACCCCGAAACGTCAGGGCAAGACGATGCGTTGCGATTGTCACGTTCATGTCGTCGACCCGATTGGGCAAAGCGCCCAGGTTCCGCAACGGACCTATCTCGCGGCGCCCGCGCCTCTCGAGACGCTCGTTCGGCTCGGCGGAGCACGGGGCATCGACCGCTTCGTGATCGTGCAGCCGAGCTTCTATGGTGACGACAACTCCGTGCTCCTGAGGGCGTTGACCGATCTGAACGGGAGAGGGCGTGGCGTGGCGGTGCTGCATGCCGGCTCGGCGCGCAGTCTCGACCTCGTCGCCCTGCGCAGGCAGGGCGTACGCGGATTACGGGTGAACCTGTACAGTCCCGCGGCGGGGCGCAATCACCAGCCGTCGTCCGTCATGTTCGGCCAGGCGGCCACCATTGCCGAAAGCATGCAGTGGCATGTCGAGATCGTCGCGTCGCTGCAGGTTCTCCTCGACAACGAAAGCGAGATCGTGCGCTCGCCCGTGGCCGTGGTGATCGACCACTACGGACTGTACGGGAACGCCAGGCCGACGAGCCCCGAGGGGCGACGCCTGCTCGACCTGGTCGGAGCGGGCCATGTCTGGATGAAGCTGTCCGCTCCTTATCGTCACGACAAGGGGCCACTGGCCGTCGAGCCGGACACGGAGTGGCTGCGGGCCCTGTTGTCTGCGGCGCCGGACCGATGCGTCTGGGGAAGCGACTGGCCGCATCCTCCGCCACACGACACCCACACGGGTCCGGACGTGATCACGGCCTACCGGCAGATCGCTTACGGCGCGCTCGTGGATCGGTTCGTCGACGCGATCGGGTCGCCATCGACGATCGATGCCGTCTTCGGAGGCAATGCTGCTCGTCTCTACGGGTTCTGAGGCCGCTCGGGCGGCTGCCCCTTCGAACAGGCAGACGACGTCCGAGCGTCGATGAGACGCCGGCCGTGGTCGTCACGGCCGGACCGGACAAGGGGTGTTCCGTGACCCTGTGATCACGGCGGAAGTCGTCACGGCAGAAGACATAAAGCCGTTCCGTGCCGGCCGGCATCAGGGACGGGCCAATCGGTGGGAGGCATCCATGCGACACACGTCGTCCAAGATCCGTCGCCGGCTATCTGCGATCTGCTCGTCTTCACTGGTGCATGCGCTCGCTGTCGTCGGCATGATCGGCGGAATGCCCGCGCACGCATCGTCTTTCCCCACTCGGAACATCACGATCGTCGTGCCGTTCGCTGCCGGCGGAGCCGCGGATACGACGGCCCGCATCATGGCGGATGCCATGTCGAAGAGGCTGGGGACGTCGATCACGGTCGAGAACATCGGCGGAGCGGGTGGGGCGATCGGCACGATCCGGGTCAAGGCGTCCGATCCGACCGGCTACACAATCGGTCTCGGCCATATGGGCACGCTCGCCGCGGCGGTGCCGATCAACCGGAAGCTGGGCTACAACCCGCGTACGGACTTCGAGTATCTGGGGCTCGTCAGCGTGAGCCCGAACGTCGTCTATGTGAGGAAGGGGTTTCCGGCGAACGACCTGCAGGAGTTCATCCTCTATGCGAGGAAGAACGGGTCCAAACTGACGATGGGGCACGGAGGGATCGGCGCCGCGTCCCATGTGACATGTGTCATGCTGTTTCAGCTCATCGGAGTCGAGCCGACGCTGGTCGCCTATCGTGGGTTTGGTCAGACCGTGAACGATCTGCTCGGCGGCACCATCGACGGCGGCTGCGATCTCCTCGCGTCGGTGAGCGCCCAGGCCCAGTCGGGCAACCTGAGGGTTCTCGCTGTCGCGGCGGACGAGCGGTCGCTGGTCTTGCCGAATGCCCCGACATCCACCGAAGCGGGCCTCGCGGCGTTCAAGACCAGCACATGGACCGGGCTGTTCGTCCCGGCGGGAACGCCGGCACCCGTCGTCGAAACCCTGAGGGGGGCGGTGCTCGACGCGCTCTCCGATGCCGCCGTCCAGAAGCGCCTCGCCGATATCGGTGCGGAGGCACCGAAGCCGGAACAGCGCGGCGGCCCTTACATGAAGCGGCTCGTCGACGACGAGGTCGCCCGCTGGACCGCGATCCTCACCAAGGCGAACATCGAGCTCAGGGATTAGGGCGGCGAACGGACGCCGGGCCGTCCGGAGATCGATGATGCCCCAGACTGCCGGAGCCGGCCCGGCCGCGTCGCGCCGTGGTCCGTCAGCAACTGTAGACGCCCTGCAGATGCATGATGTGCTCCTGCAGCCGCATCTCGCGGATCACCTCGGCGTGGTGCCAGACGAGCTCGGCGAGCAGATCCGACCGCGACAGCAGATCGACCACCTGCCCGTCCGCCGTCACGGGCAGGTGGTCGAGTCTGTCCTGCAGCAAGGCCAATGCATCCGGGACGGTGGTGTCGAGCGTCGCGTGGACGGTCGTCGCCGTCATGGCATCGCGAACACGCAGATCGCGCGGCGCGCGGTCCGGATGCCGGGCCGCGGCGGCGGCGAAGCTCCTTTCGGCCAGCACGCCGACCGGTCGATCGCGCTCCGGGTCGGCGACGCCGAGGACCACCACGGCGGCGACGGCATGCGTCGCCATCAGGTGCGCCGCGTCGGCGAGCGGTGCGTCGGCCGAGATCGTGTGCACGGCCGGCTGCCGCAGGTCGAGCAGTCGTCGCATCGTTCGAAACGGTCGGTCCACGCCGGCGCACCTCGGGATAGAGCCCACCCGATCGAAGCTTAGGGGCGTTCCGTGGCGCCGGGAAGGCCCGGCGCAGTCGATGCGCCGCGGCCGACGAGTCCGGCTGGACAAGGCCGGCCCGCATTGGCATGACGACGAGGTCCGCGGGCCGGGGCCCGCGGCCTGCCGCCTGCGCGAGACGCCATGCCGTCCGACCAAGACATGATCCTCGTCACCGGCGCGGCCGGGTTCATCGGCTTCCATGTGGCGCGCCGCCTGCTGGAGCAGGGGTGCCGCGTCGTCGGCATCGACAATCTCAATACCTATTACGACCCCGCCCTGAAGCAGGCGCGGCTCGACGCGCTCGCACGCTTCGAGGCGTTCCGCTTCGAGCGGCTCGACCTCGCCGACCGGCCCGCCGTCGCGAGCCTGTTCGCCCGCGAAAAATTCCCGGTGGTGATCCATCTGGCGGCGCAGGCCGGGGTGCGCCACTCGCTCACCGATCCGTTCGCCTATCTCGATTCGAACCTGGCGGGCTTCCTCGCCGTGCTGGAGGGCTGTCGGCACAACGGGTGCCGGCATCTCCTCTACGCCTCGTCGTCCTCGGTCTACGGCGCGAACACCCGGGTGCCCTTCGCCACCGACCAGAACGTCGACCATCCGCTCAGCCTCTACGGCGCCACCAAGAAGGCGAACGAGCTGATGGCGCACGCCTACAGCCACCTGTTCGCGTTGCCGGCGACGGGCCTGCGCTTCTTCACGGTCTACGGTCCCTGGGGCCGTCCCGACATGGCGATGTGGCTGTTCACCGAGGCGATCGCCCGTGGCAAGCCGGTCCGCCTGTTCAACCACGGGCAAATGCGGCGCGACTTCACCTATGTGGACGATGTCGTCGAGGCGGTGGTGCGGCTCGTCGACCACGCGCCCGAAGGCGATCCGCATTGGTCCGGCGACGCGCCCGATCCGGCCGCGAGCCGGGCGCCGTGGCGGGTCTACAATATCGGCAACAACCGGCCCGTCGACGTGCCCGAGGTGGTCCGCCTGATCGAGGAGGCACTCGGCAAGAAGGCTGTCCTCGAGATGCTGCCGATGCAGCCGGGCGACGTGCCGGAGACCTGCGCCGACGTCGATGACCTGATGAACGCCGTCGGCTTCCGCCCGGCGACCCCGATCGCGGAGGGCGTCGCGCGATTCGTCTCGTGGTGGCGGCGATTTTTCGACGAGCGATCCGGCGGCTGATGCGGCGCCGGAGTTTCCGCTTTGTGTCCGGTCGGCCCGCGCGCGTGCCGACCGTCGCGCGCGGCCACGTCGAGCGGTTGCCGAACGCGTGGATTCGCGGGTGCGCAGCGGCTGGGAATCAGTAAAAGCGTTTACATCGGAAGCTGTTCGAGCGGAGCCGCTATTCCGGAATGGCAGTGCTTCCGGATATCCTCCCCGCCCTTTCGAGAGTAATCATCTTTCGGGTCACGAAAGAGGGCCTCCAAACCCGCCGCCGCCTTTCCGTTCAGCGAAAACCTTCGACGAAACGCGCTCCGCGGGTCGACGCCCGAGACGGCGCCGACCGGACAGGCTGGCCGTGCCCACGCCGACCCCCGAGCCCCGGGCGTCCTCACCGACGCCGCCTGGACAATCGAATAATCGACTCGGAGCAGGTCATGAGGATTCTGAAAGCCATCAACAAGGTCCCGGGTGGGCTGATGGTCGTGCCCCTGTTCATCGGCATGGTCATCAACACCTTCACGCCCAATCTGCTGAAGATCGGCGGCTTCACCGAAGCGCTGAGCGGCATCGGCTATCCGACCGTGCTGGGCATGTTCCTGTTCACGGCCGGCACCAAGATGACGCTGCGGACCGCGCCCCGCATGCTCAAGCGCGGCTTCGGCATCCTTCTCGCCAAGGTCGGCATCGCCACCACGATCGCCTTGTCGGTCGCCTATTTCCTCGGCGGCGACCTGTTCGGCCTGAGCACGCTCGCGCTGCTGGTCGCCATGAGCGACACCAATGGCGGCATGTTCCTCGCCCTCACCAGCGCCATGGGCGACAAGGAGGATGCCGGAACCTACGTGCCGCAGAGCATCGAGACGGGCCCGTTCCTGACCATGATCATCCTGGTCGGCGCCGGCCTCGCCAACATCCCGTGGATGACCATGGTGTCGGTGATCGCCCCGATCTTCGCGGGCGCGCTGCTCGCCAATCTGGACGAGGATCTGCGCGAGTTCTTCGGCTCGCACGAGCCCATCATCGTCCCCTTCATGGCCTTCACGCTCGGCCAGAACATCAACCTGATGAACGTCCTCACCGGCGGCCTGCCGGGCATCGTCCTCGGCATCATGACGCTGGTGATCACCGGCATCTGCTGCATCCTGGCCGACAAGCTCCTCGGCGGCTCGGGCATTGCCGGCGCGGCGGCGTCGAGCACGGCCGGCAACTCGGCGGCGGTTCCCAAGGCGGTCGCCATGGCCGACCCGACCTATGCGGCGATCGCCCCGATCGCGACCGTGCAGGTCGCGGCGTCGGTCATCGTCACGGCCGTGTTGACGCCTCTGCTCACCTCCTGGATGTTCAATCGCGTCCAGAAGCAGCGGGCAGCCGAAGCGGCGAGACGGCCGGTACCCGCCGCGGCCGCCGTTGCGGATTCCGTCCCGGTCGGCGCCTCCGATGCGCCCGCCGCGCCCGCCGCACGGTGATCATCGTCCAACAGACGAGGGCAGAACGTCATGAACACCATCACGCTCGACACCGCCAGCAAGCTGATCGCCCGCGCCCTCAGCCAGGCGTCCGCCGACTACCAGCGCCCGATCTGCGTCGCGGTCTGCGACGGGACCGGGACCCTGATCGCCTTCGCCCGGGTCGACGGTGCGCCGCTGCGCAGCGTCCAGATCTCCATCGGCAAGGCGTATTCCTCCGCCCGGCTCGGGGTGCACACCGACGCGTTCCTCGAGCGGCTGCACCGTGAGAAGATCACGGCCAGCGACTTCTGCGACGACAAGATCACGTCGCTGCCCGGCGGCGCGGTGCTCAAGAGCCAATCCGGCGAGGTGATCGGCGCCGTCGGCGTCAGCGGCTTGAAGTCCGAGGAGGATCAGGCGATCGTCCACACGCTGGCAGGCCTCGTCGGGTCCGGAACGCTCTGAGCCGGATCCGGACGACCGGTCTTTGTCGGTGAAGGCCCTGCACCCGGATTGCGCGGCGCGCGTCCGGGTGCGAGCCGTCTCTCCGGACGACGTCCGCGGTTCGCCGGCGCCGTCTCCGATCGTCGCCACTCGATCATCCGGTCCCGGATGAAAAATTCCATCGAACACAGAACCCGAGATCTCCCATGTCCAAGCCGAAAGTCCTCATCACGCGAATGATCCAGCAGGAGAACATCGATCGCCTGCGCGAGCATTTCGAGGTCGAGATCAACCCGGACGATCGCGCCTACTCGAAAGCCGAGTTGATGGCGAAGGTGAAAGGCAGGGACGGGGTTCTGTCCATGCTCACCGACACGATCGACGGCGAGGTGCTCGACGCCGCCGGATCGCAGTGTAAGATCGTCGCGAACTTCGCGGTCGGCTACAACAATTTCGACGTCGCCGCGGCGACCAGCCGCAAGGTGATCCTGACCAACACGCCCGGCGTTCTCGACGACGCCACCGCGACCCATACGATCACGCTGATGCTGTCGGTCGCCCGCCGCATCGTCGAGGCGGACAAGTTCGTCCGCGCCGGCAAATGGGGAAGCTGGGCGCCGCTGTTCTTCATGGGCCTCGACGTCGACGGGCAGACGCTCGGTCTCGCCGGGGCCGGACGGATCGGCAAGAACGTCGCCCGCAAGGCGGCGGCCTTCGGCATGAAGATCATCTACAGCGACGTGAAGCCCGACCCGGACTTCGAGAAGGCCCTCGGAGCCCGTTTCGTCGACAAGGCCACGCTGCTGCGCGAGTCGGATTTCGTCACGCTGCACGTACCGCTGATTCCCGAGACGCGTCACTACATCGGCGAGAAGGAGCTCGCTGCCATGAAGCCGACCGCCGTGCTGATCAATGCCAGCCGCGGTCCGGTGGTGGACGAAAAGGCGCTGGCGCGCGCCCTCAAGGACAAGGTGATCTGGGGCGCCGGCCTCGACGTGTTCGAGAACGAGCCGGCCGTCGAGCCGGAGCTGCTCGGCCTCGACAACGTGATCGTGGTGCCTCACATCGCCTCGGCCACCCCGGAGACCCGGATGAACATGGGGCGGATCGCCGTGCGCAACATCGTCAAGGTGCTGACCGGCGAGGCGCCGGAGACCTGTGTCAATCCGGACGTCCTGAAGAAATAGGATCGTCGATCCCGACAGGCCGACGCCGGCGAAACCGCCGGCGTCCTGCCGCCCCGAGGCGTCAACGCACCGCGGTGGCGTCGAAGGGGACGAACTCCTGGTGGACGCAGCGGTCGGTGCCGATCGCCGTACGGGTGTCCACCACCTTCTCCTTCTGGATGAAGAACGCGTAGTACACCGCGCCGCTCGCCTTGGGCTCCGCCTTCAGGCAGACGATCCAGGCAGGGCCGCCGACCCGTTCGATCCAGCGAGGCTCGGCGATCTGCAGCCCGGCTGGGTCGATCGGGCTGCTCAGCGTCTTCATAGCGGCGGAGACCAGCTTCCGATAGGGCGGAACCGGCTCGGGCGAGAGCACCTGGCTCTTCTCGAAGCTGTCGTCGAAGAAGGGGCCGCTCAGGCTGCAGCCCGACAGGGTTAGCGAGAGCGCCAGCGCGGCCGTCGATCGGCGGCCACACGCGACGCGCGATTCCTTGCATGCCGCGTGGGCATGGTGGCTGGAGCTTCTGCCGGTCGTCGATACCGTACGCAATACGCCCGTCCCGTCGATGCCGTCCCGCCTTTCCGGGTGCCGGAGAGTTGCGTCGAATTTGCGGTGGCCTTGTGAGGGACTGCCGGATGCACGGCCGTGGCCACGGGGCCGGCCCCGGCCTCGCGTCACCCCCGCATCAGCGCCGTCACGTGGACGGCGACCGAGCGCGCCAGGCCCTGCAGGTCGTAGCCGCCCTCGAGCAGCGACACGACGCGGCCGCCGCAGCAGCCGTCGGCGACCTCCATCAGCCGCTTGGTGACCCAGGTGAAGTCGGATTCCAAGAGGTTGATGTTGGCCAGAGGATCGCGCATGTGGGCGTCGAAGCCGGCCGAGATGACCAGGAGGTCGGGGCGGAAGTCGACGAGGCGCGGGATGATGACGCTCTCGAACGCCTCCTGGAACTCGTCGCCGCCGTCGCCGGCGCGCAGCGGCGCGTTGACGATGGTGCCGTGCTCGCCGCGCTCCGAGGCCGCACCCGTGCCGGGATAGAGCGGCATCTCGTGGGTCGAGCAGTACATGACGTTGCGGTCGGCCCACAGGATGTCCTGGGTGCCGTTGCCGTGGTGGACGTCGAAATCGATCACCGCGACCCGATCGGCGCCGTGCCGGTCGCGGGCGTGGCGGGCCGCGATCGCCGCGTTGTTGAAGAAGCAGAACCCCATCGGCTGGGTGATCTCGGCATGGTGGCCGGGCGGCCGCATGGCGCAGAAGGCGTTGGCGACCTTGCCGGTCATCACCTCGTCGACGGCCAGCACGGCGCCGCCGACCGCCCGCAGGGCGGCCTCGTAGGTGCCGGGCGACATCGAGGTGTCGGCGTCGAGCCTCACCATGCCCTCGGTCGGGCTCGCGTCACGGATCGCGTCGATATAGTCGGGCGTGTGGCACAGCGCGATGCGGTCGATCGCCGTCACCGGCGCCTGTTCCCGCGCGAGCGACTGGAACGCCTCCTGCTCGAGCACGCGGTCCACCACCCGAAGGCGGTCGGGCCGCTCGGGATGCCCGAGAGGGGGAATGTGATCGAGGCCGGCCGGATGGGTGATGTACAGTGTCGTCATTGGATGTATCGGTTATGGGAATTCAACCATATCGCGTCGTCCGCCCCCCGGTGTCAAAAAGAAATTGGGCGAAGGCGGCAGCCGGCCGCGGCCGGGGGGCGTGGGAGCCGGCCGCGCCGGCGCCCGGAGCGCCCGGTGCACGGCCCGGCAGGTGCCGAAACGGCCGGCTCGAATTCGGCGTGCCGTCCGCCCGCGCGTGTTGATCCCGGCCGACGGGGCACGTATGGTCCGCCCGCGCGGCCCGCCGCCTTGGGGCGTAGCCAAGTGGTAAGGCAGCGGATTTTGATTCCGCCATTCCCTGGTTCGAATCCAGGCGCCCCAGCCAGCCCTTTTCAAGTCTCTGTCAAGGCTTGCGAATCCTCGGCTGAAAATCCCGAATCGCGGTGATGCGCGGCGCTCCGACACACCGGTGGGCCGCGGGCGGGCGCACGCGCCGCTGGTGTCGTCTCGCGAGCGTGGCGATCCGCCGTCTCGCGTTCGCCCCGATGCCGTCGCGGAACGACGCGTCGTGCCGCCCTCGTCGGCCGAGCTCCGCCCCGCGCAGCCGACCGGCTGTTTCAGCAGGCATTCGTGGCTTGCCCTCCATCGCTGCTCGCGCCATGTTCGACGGCGACATCGCCAACGACAGTGACGCTCGACGATCCGCGCGCCCCGCCAGTCCGTGCCTTCATGCAGAAAATTTCCGCGCAGGAGATCGGCCCTCACGGCCATCCTGTCGAAGACCCTCCGCAAGGCGCGAGGCGCCCCGCCAGTGACTTCACCATCAGGGCCTGAGACCTGTTCGAGATGACGACATCCGACGAGGCATGCGAGGACAGCTACGCGTCGCAGGCGACGGGGCCGCTGACCGGCGTGCGTATCCTCGATCTGTCGCGGCTGTTCGCCGGCAATGTGCTGACCCAGGTGCTGGGCGATTTCGGCGCCGAGGTCGTCAAGGTCGAGCCGCCGGCCGGGGACACGCTGCGGGCCTGGCGCACGCGCGGCGTGTCCACCCACTGGAAGATATACGCACGCAACAAGAAGAGCCTGGCGCTCGAGCTGCGCCGGCCGGAGGCGCGCGAGCTGCTGTTGCGGCTGGTTCCGTCCGCCCGGATGCTGATCGAGAGCTTCCGGCCCGGTACGCTGGAGAAGATGGGGCTGGCGCCGGAGCTGCTGCTCGAGCGCAATCCCGGGCTCGTCATCGTCCGCATTTCCGGTTGGGGGCAGGACGGCCCCTACAGCCGGCGTCCCGGCTTCGGCACGCTGATCGAGGGCATGTCCGGCTTCGCCTCGATGAACGGCTTCGCCGATCGCGAGCCGGTGCTGCCGCCGATCTACCTGGCCGACGGCATTGCCGGCCTGTACGGGGCCTCGGCGGCCATGATCGCGCTGCGCGAGGTCGAGGTGAACGGTGGCCGCGGCCAGGTGATCGACCTGCCGCTGCTCGATCCGCTGTTCTCCGTGCTCGGGCCGCATGCCGCCAATCACCGGCTCACCGGCAAGGTCAAGCAGCGCACCGGCAGCCGGTCGACCAATTCGGCGCCGCGCAACGCCTTCCTGTGCCGCGACGGCCGCTATGTCGGGCTGTCGGCCTCGACCGAGAAGATGGCCCGCCGGCTGTTCGAGGCGATCGGCCGCCCGGAGCTCGCCCAGGACCCGCGCTTCGCCACCAACGCGGAGCGCGTCGCCAACGCCGATGCGCTCGAGCCGATCATCGCCGCCTTCATCGCCGAGCGCACCCAGGCCGAGAACGTCGCCTTCTTCGAGAAGGCCGAGGTGACGATCGGGCCGATCTACGACATCGCGCAGATCGTCGAGGACCCGCACGTGAAGGCGCGGGAGATCGTCGCCGACTATCCGGACGCCGACATGGGCCGCGTGCCGATGCACCATGTCGTGCCGCGCCTGCTGGGAACGCCGGGCTCGATCCGCAGTCCGGCGCCGACCATCGGCGAGCACAACCGCGGGCTGCTCGCCGAACTCGGCGTTTGCGATGACGAATATGACCGGCTGCTCGCGGCCGGCATCGTCTCCGAGGGGGAGCCCGCCTCGTCGCCCGACGCCGAATGACGTGATTGCCCGCGCCGCAGCGCGGCCCAGGGAGTGTCCGCCACGATGTTCAGGTCGCTGCTCTATGTTCCGGCGAGCTCCGAGCGGTTCGTCGCCAATGCGCATACGCGCGGCGCCGACGCCGTCGTGCTCGATCTCGAGGACTCGGTCGCGCCCGACCAGAAGGATGCCGCCCGCGCGGCTCTGGCCGCCGCCGTTCCGTCGGTGTCCCGCAACGGCGCCAAGGCGTTGGTGCGCATCAACGCCGAGGAGGAGCGTCATCTCGCCGATGCCGCGGCGGCCTGCCGGGCCGGCGCCTTCGGCATGCTCGTGCCCAAGACCAACGATCCGGAGCGGCTGGCGCGGCTCGCCGCCCATCTCGGCGAAATCGAGCGGCAGGCCGGCCGCACCGACCCGGCCGTGCTGGTGCCGATGATCGAGGACCCCGGCGCGGTGTTCGACGCCCGCATCATCGCCAAGGCGACGCCGCGCGTGTTCGGCCTGATGGTCGGCGGCGAGGACATCGCCACTGCCATGGATGCCGAGCCCACCCCGGAGGTGCTGCGGCTGCCCAAGCTGCTGGTGCACATGGCCGCGAAGGCGGCGGGCGTGCGCTCCTTCGGCCTGCTGCGCACGGTCGCCGACTTCAAGGACATCGATGCCGTCGAGAAGGCCGCGCACGAGGCGCGGACGTTCGGCTTCGACGGCGCCACCTGCGTGCATCCCAGCATCGTGCCGATCCTCAACCGAGTGTTCTCGCCGTCGGCGGAGGAGCTCGACCGCGCCCGCCGGCTGATCGCGACCTACGACGCCGCTCTCGCGGCCGGCACCGGCGCCTGCATGTTCGAAGGCAAGATGATCGACGTCCCGGTGATCGCCCGCGCCCGCGCCCTGCTGGCGCGGCAGGGATGAGCGTGGAAGGAGCAAGGACCATGAGCCGTGCCGGATCGCGTCCTCGCCTCGCCTGGGCCTCGGCCGTGTTGACCGCCTGTGTCGTCGCCACCGCCGTGGCGGTCGCTCAGCCGGCTCCCGTCGCCTGGCCCAAGCAGATCACCCTGGTGGTGCCGTTCCCGCCCGGCGCCAGCAACGACACCTTCGCCCGCGCTCTGGCCCAGAAGCTCGGCCCGCGCCTCGGCGCCACCATCGTGGTCGACAACAAGCCGGGTGCCGGCGGGTCGATCGGCGCCGGCATGGTCGCCAATGCGCCGCCCAACGGCGCGACCCTGATGCTGACCTCGTCGACCTTCGCCACCAACGCGGCCGTGCAGCGCAAGCTGCCCTACGATCCGGTCAAGAGCTTCACGCCGGTGGCGCTGGTCGCCAAGGGGCCGCTGGTGATCGCGGTCGGTGCGGCGACGCCGTATCGCACGCTCTCCGACCTGCTCGACGCCGCCCGAGCCGACAAGTCCAAGCTCAGCTACGGCTCGGCCGGCTTCGGCTCGATCAACCACATGGGCATCGAGATCATGAACTCGCTCGCCCAGGTCGAGATGACGCATGTTCCCTACAAGGGGATCTCGCTCGCCATCACGGACGTGATCGGCGGCCATATCCAGTTCACCCTCGCCACGCTGCCGTCGGTCGCCAGCCAGGTGACGGCCGGGCATGTGCGGGCGCTGGCGGTGTCGTCGAAGGAGCGCTCGTCGCTGGTGCCCGACCTGGCGCCGGTCTCCGACACGCTGCCGGGCTACGACGTCGAGATCTGGTGGGGCGTGCTGGCGCCGCCCGGCATGCCGGGCGCGATGGCCGAGGCCCTGAATGCCGAGATCCGGACCGTGGTCGACGAGCCGGACATGCGGGCGCGCTTCGCCCAGGAGGGCGCCGAGCCGGTGATCACGATGACGGCGGCGCAGGTCGCCGAGCATGTGCGCCTCGACATCGAGAAATGGCGGACGATCGCGCGGCAGCGCAACATCTTGGCGGATTGAGCGCGTCCGTTTGCCCGGTTCTCGGAGCCCGCCCCGATGACGTTGCTCGGTGTCATTCCGTCAAAAGACGCATGGCAGCCTTGATGTTTGCGAATTTGCACCCATATCAGGGAAGTCGATAGACGGCGAGAAGACGTGGCTCCACGCTGATCATCAGCATCGCGCCGACGATTATCTTTCCCGAAAACGCGATTTCGACGGCTCGCGACAGCGGGCGAGCGATAATTCCGTACACGAAAGGCGGTCCTGATGGTCAAGGGAACCGTGAAGTGGTTCAACGCGCAAAAGGGCTTCGGCTTCATCGCGCCAGACAATGGGGGCGCTGATGCATTCGTTCACATCAGCGCCGTCGAACGCGCCGGTCTCTCCGATCTGCGCGAGGGCCAGAAATTGAGCTTCGAGCTCGTGTCCGATCGCAAGACGGGCAAGATGGCCGCCGAAAAGCTGGAAGTTCTGGACTGATTGCAGCGTCGGCGCCGGTGCTCGCCACCGGCGCGCCGGCGACCGGCATCGGTGCGCCCCGAGTCGACCACGGATGAACCGTCGGCTCGACAGGACCGATGCGGCCGCAATCTGCCCGACGGGGCGCTTCGGCGCCTTCCTGGCCCCGCACCTCGTCGAGGTCGCGGGGCTTTTCGTGTCTGACCGAGCCGCAACCGCGGATCGGGTGACGCAGGAGGACGGCATGGCCAAGGGACAGAAGCACGGCAATCGGGAAATCAAGAAGCCCAAGAAGAAAAAGGAGCCGCCGGCGGCTCCGATCGGCCTGACCAAGGGCATGACCTCGTCGAACGGGCTTCTGAAGAAGAAGGCCTGATCCGCGCCCTCGTCGGCTCCGACCCGGTTTGCGCGATGCGGAGTTTCCGGTGAGGGCTCCGCAGCGTCGGGTTGTCGTGCGCACGGCGCGCTCACCGTGAAGGAGAGGATCGATGCTGCACTATCTCGGCGGGCTGTCCGGCGCCGGAGATCTGATCTGCGGCGACCGGACGATCGCCCGCGCCGACTATGATTTCGACGGCTTTCTCACCAATCCCGGCCAGGTGACCAGCAGCGGCGAAATCCGCATGTCGGCTGGCATCATGAAGGATGTGTTCGGCCGGAAGGGTCTTCTGTTGAAGACCGACGACGGGCGGCTGCTCCGGCTGCACTTCTCCGAAAAGCGGCTGGCGTCGTCGAGCGAAGCCGCTCATGTGGACGTGGTCGGCGAACTGCCGGCCGAATCCGAGTGGCACCACTAGGGCGCTCTCGCGCGAAACGGAACCCGGATCGTGTGAAGTAAAGCGCTCTTCGTCATAAATCTGGAGCGCGATCGAACGCAAAGTCGCAATCCGCTTTCGTCGAACGCGCTTTGACCCGGAGACCGGCGGCTCCGCGGTTTGCTCGATGCCGGTCGGAGCTGCGCTCTGCCGACCGTCCGTCCTCGTCGGTCGTCGCATCGTGCGCCGTGGGACCGCCGCGGCAGATCCTGCTGTGTCCCCGAACGGTTCGCCGGTCGCGTCTTTCGTGAGCCGACCCCGGCCAGAAAGGCAGTTATGACCTCGATCCTTCGCCGTGTGCTCGCAAGACGCCGCGCCTCTTCGCCATGGGCCGACAAGGCGCCGGTGCGGGAGGAGCTGTTCGGCGTCGAGCGGCTCGAGCAGCACGCGGAAAGCCTTGCAGCCGCCCAGTCCGTCACGGACCGACCGATATCGGTCCTGCCGTTGCGCCGTCGCCTCGACGACAATGCCGCCACCTTGCTGGCCGCCTACCGCGCGAGCGCGGCGGAGCTGGACAGCGGCCGCGGGGTCGTTCCCGCCGCCGAATGGCTGCTCGACAATTATCACCTCGTCGAGGAGCAGATCCGCGAGATCCGCGAGGACCTTCCTGCGGGCTACTATCGCCAGCTTCCGAAGCTGGCGACCGGGCCGTTCGCCGGCTATCCGCGCGTGTTCGGTCTCGCCTGGGCGTTCAATGCACACACCGACAGCCATTTCGATCCCGAAACGCTGCGCCGGTTCATCGCCGCCTATCAGCGGGTCCAACCGCTCACGATCGGCGAGCTGTGGGCGGTCGCGATCACGCTTCGCATCGTTCTCATCGAAAACCTGCGCCGGCTCTCCGACCAGATCACCGCGGGGCGCGCCGCGCGGGCCGATGCCGATGCGCTCGCAAACCGGCTTCTCGCGACGGGGGGCGCCCGCTCGGCCCTCGACACCGACATCGCCGGCCGTTCGTCCGGACCGCTGTCGGAGCTTTTCGCCGCTCAGCTCGCCAAGCGACTGAGAGACCAGGATCCGCGCACGACGCCGACGCTCGGCTGGCTGGAGGAGCGGCTTGCCCGGCAGGGTGTCTCGATGGACGACGTGGTCCGGCATGCCCAGCAGCGGCAAGGCGCCTCCAATGTCTCGGTGCGCAACGTCATCACCAGCATGCGGCTGATCTCCGACGTCGACTGGTCGGAGCTGTTCGAGAGCGTGAGTCTCGTCGACGCGCGGCTGCGCGCCGCAAGCGCCTTCGCCGCGATGGACTTCCCGACCCGCAATCTGTACCGGAGCGCCATCGAGCTCTTGGCCCGCGGCTCGTCCTGCACCGAGCTCGACATCGCCGACCACGCGCTGAAAGCGGCGCACGAGCGGACGGCCGATACGTGCGACGTGGTCGAGGCCGAGCGGGCCGGTGACCCCGGCTACCATCTGATCGCCGAAGGCCGCGGCGCGCTCGAGCGCGCGATCGGGTTCCGGCCGCCGGTGCGGCTGCGGATCAGCCGCTTCAATGTTCGCCTCGGTATCGGCGGCTATGTCGGTGCGATCCTGCTCGTCACCGCGGCGTTGCTGGCCGGCGTCCTGTGGGTGCTCGAGCCCGGGCCGGACTTCGGCCGCTTCGTCCTGCTCGCCTTGGTCGGCGCTCTTCCGGCGAGCGCCGCGGCGACCGCCCTCGTCGACCGGGCGATCACCTGGAGCTTCGGCGCGGTGACGCTGCCCGGTCTCGGACTGACGGAGGGCGTTCCGCCATCGCTGCGGACACTCGTCGCGGTGCCGACGCTGCTGACCAGCGAGGCCGACCTCCTGGAGCAGGTCGAAGGCCTGGAGGTGCATCACCTCGCCAGCGGCGGCGACCTCACCTTCGCGCTCCTGTCGGACGGCGTCGACGCGGACCGCGAGGTCGTCGAGCGCGACGCCGATCTTCTCGCCAAGGCCGCCGCCGCGATCGGAGAGCTGAACCAACGTTACGGTCCCGGTCCCGACGGCGAGCGCTTCCTGCTGCTGCATCGCCGCCGCGTCTACAACGCCGGGCAAGGCAAGTGGATGGGATGGGAGCGCAAGCGCGGCAAGCTGCACGAGCTCAACCAGCTCCTGCGCGGCGCCACCGACACGACCTTCGTGGCGGTGGCCGGGCAGGCGCCGCACGTGCCGGCCGACGTGCGCTACGTCATCACGCTGGATGCCGACACGCGGCTGCCGCGGGACGCGGCGCTCCGGCTGATCGGCAAGATGGGACATCCGCTCAATCGACCGAAGTTCAGCGATGCGGAGCAGCGCGTGGTGAACGGCTACGCCATTCTCCAGCCGCGCGTCACGCCGTCCTTGCCGGTCGGGCGCGAGGGCTCGCTCTATCAGAGGATCGTGTCGGGCCCCGGCGGCATGGACCCTTATGCGGCCGCCGTCTCCGACGTCTATCAGGACCTGTTCGGCGAAGGCTCCTACACGGGCAAGGGCATCTACGACGTCGACGCCTTCGAGCGGGCGCTCGCCGGCCGCGTCCCCGAAAATGCGATGCTCAGCCACGATCTGTACGAGGGCATTTTTGCACGCGCGGGCCTCGCCTCCGACGTCGAGGTCGTCGAGGACTTCCCGTCGCGCTACGATGTCGCCGCCAAGCGCCAGCACCGCTGGATGCGCGGCGACTGGCAGCTCATCCCTTGGGTGTTCGGACATCGGACCGGATTGCGTGCGGTGCCCGCCGTCGGCCGCTGGAAGATGCTCGACAATCTCCGGCGCTCGCTGCTCGCGCCGTTCACGCTGGCGACCTTCGGGGCGTGCTGGCTGCTGCCGCTGCACGCAGCCGCGCTCGCAACCTTTCTGGTGCTTGCCGCCATCGCCGTGCCGGCCTTTCTCCCGACCGTCTTTTCGGTGCTGCCGCGCCGCAGCGGCATCCGCTTTCGCAATCACATGGGCTCGCTCGTCGCTGACCTGCGGCTCGCGGGCCTGCAGGCGCTGATGTCGGTGACGCTGACGGCCGATCAGGCGTGGCGGGCGGGCGATGCGATCGTGCGAACGCTCGCCCGGCTGTTCGCGACGCGCCGCCATCTGCTCGAATGGACGACGGCGGCGCAGTCGACCGGCCGGCCGCGGCTCGGGGTTCAGGGCTTCTATCGGGACATGGCGGGCGGTACCGCCCTCGGGGTCGCGGTCGCGGCGGGCGCCGTCGCACTCGCGCCGGCGTCGTGGCCGCTCGCGCTGCCGTTCGCACTGCTGTGGCTGTCGGCGCCGGCGCTCGCGCAGCGGGCCAGCCGGTCGCCGACAGTCGCCGGACGCCTGGCGATCTCCGACCAGGACCGGCAGGACCTGCGCCTCGTCGCGCGACGGACCTGGCGGTTCTTCGAGACCTTCGTGACGCCGGCCGACAACATGCTGCCGCCCGACAATTTCCAGGAGGATCCGAAGCCGGTCGTCGCGCATCGCACGTCGCCGACCAATATGGGCCTCTATCTGCTCTCCGCCGTCGCGGCCCGCGATTTCGGCTGGGCCGGCACGATCGAGACGGTCGAGCGGCTGGAGGCGACGATCGTCTCCATGCAGGCGCTGCCGCGCTTCAAGGGACACTTCTTCAACTGGTACGGGACCCTCGATCGGCAGGTGCTCGACCCGCCCTATGTCTCGTCGGTCGACAGCGGCAATCTCGCCGGCTACCTGCTCGTGCTCGCCAACGCCTGCGAGGAATGGATCGATGCCCTCCTGGTGGCGGATGCGCGGCACGGCATGCTCGACCATCTCCGCCTTGTGCGTGACGCCGCCGGCATTCTGCCCGCCGCGACCAGCGAGCCCGGGCGGCAACTCGGCGCCGTTCTCGACGAGATCGACACCCAACTGAAGGGGGGACAGGCGATCGAGACGGTGTCGCCGACCCTGAAGCGACTTGCCGAGAAGGCCGGCCGCATGGCCCGCGACCTCGTGCCGGCGGGCGCCGGCGACGGCCCGTCGGATCTGGTGTTCTGGATCGACGCGTTACGCAAGACCGTGGTCGAGCACGGCCGCGACAGCCTCGGCGCAGCGGCTCCGCAGGCCCTGAACGGCCGACTGAAGGTGCTCGCCGACACGGCGCGCGCCATGGCACTGGCGATGGACTTCGCCTTCCTGGTCGACCCGGAACGCAAGCTCCTGTCGATCGGCTATTCGGTTCCCGATCGTCGGCTCGACCACGGCTGCTACGACCTGCTCGCCTCGGAGGCGCGGCTCGCCAGCCTGTTCGCGGTGGCCAAAGGGGATGTTCCGACCCGGCACTGGTTCCGCCTCGGCCGCACCGCGACGCCGCTCGGCAACGGGTCGGCGCTGATCTCCTGGTCGGGGTCGATGTTCGAGTATCTGATGCCGGCGCTGGTGATGCGGGCGCCGGCCGGCAGCCTGCTCGAGCAGACCAGCCGGCTGGTGGTCGCGCGCCAGGAGGCTTATGGACGCTCGCTCGGCATTCCGTGGGGCATCTCGGAATCGGCCTACAACGCCCGCGACGCGGAGTTCACCTACCAATATTCCAATTTCGGCGTGCCCGGGCTCGGCCTCAAGCGCGGCCTCTCCGACAATGTGGTGATCGCGCCCTATGCGACGGGGCTGGCGACCATGGTGGATCCGCAAGGGGCGCGCGCCAACTACGCGCGGCTCGCCGACATGGGCGCATGCGGCCGCTACGGTTTCTACGAGGCGCTCGATTTCACGCCGTCGCGGCTACCGGACGACGAGCGCTTCGCCATCGTGCGCACCGTCATGGCCCATCATCAGGGCATGACCATCGTGGCGATCGCCAACACGGTCCAGGACGGCCGGATGCGCGCCCGGTTCCACCGCGAGCCGATGATCCAGGCGAGCGAGCTCTTGCTGCAGGAGCGCATGCCCCGCGACGTCGTGGTCGCGCATCCGCGTGCCGAGGAGCTCAATGCCGCGACCACGCAAGGCCGCACCGCGCCGCCGACGGTGCGCCGCGTGTCGGCGTCGGCCGGCCATGCTCCGATCACCCACCTTCTCTCCAACGGCCGCTACGCCGTGATGCTGACGGCCGCCGGGGCCGGCTACAGCCGCTGGCGCGACATCGCCGTGACGCGCTGGCGGGAGGACGCGACCTGCGACGACTGGGGGTCGTTCATCGTGTTGCGCGACACCCGCAGTGGTCATGTCTGGTCGGCCGGTGCGCAGCCGATGGGAGCTGCCGCCGACGACGAGGCGGTCGTCTTCGGCGAGGACCATGCCCAGTTCGTCCGTCACGACGGGACATTGGCGAGCATCATGGAGGTCCTGGTCTCGGGCGAGCACGACGGCGAGGTCCGCCGCGTCACGTTGACCAACAGCGGGCGCCAGCCGCGCGAGATCGAGCTCACGTCCTATGCCGAGGTGGTGCTGACGACGCCGGCCGCCGACGCCGCGCATCCGGCGTTCGCCAAGATGTTCGTCGAGACCGAGCACGTCGCCGAGTTCGGGGCTCTCGTCGCCACGCGCCGCCCGCGCTCGCACGGCGAGCCCCAGGTGTTCGCCGCCCACTTCGCCGTGGTCGAGGGCGAGATCGCCGCCGATCCGCAATACGAGACCGACCGGGCGCGCTTCATCGGCCGCGGCCGGACCGTCGCCACGGCGGCCGGCTTCGTCGATGGCCGCCCGCTGTCGAACACGGTCGGCACCGTGCTCGATCCGATCTTCTCGCTGCGACAGCGGGTGGTGGTCCCGCCCGGCCGGATGGTGCGGGTCGCGTTCTGGACCGTGGTGGCATCCTCGCGGACCGAGCTCCTCGACCTCGTCGACAAGCTCATCGACCGCAACGCCTACGACCGCGCCAGGACGCTGGCCTGGACCCAGGCCCAGGTGCAGCTTCGCCATCTCGGCATCGATGCCGAGGAAGCGGCCGATTTCCAGGGCCTGGCGGCGCCGATCCTGTATGCCGACCGACGGTTCAGAGCGACCCCGGACGCGATGATGCGCGGGGCGGGCTCGCAGACCGGCCTGTGGCCGCTCGCCATCTCGGGCGACCTGCCGATCGTGCTGTTGCGCATCGACGATGTCGAGGACATCGCCCAGGTCCGCCAGCTCCTGCGGGCGCACGAATACTGGCGCATCAAGCGTCTCGCCGTCGACATCGTCATCGTCAACGAGCACGCCTCGTCCTATCTGCAGGATCTGCAGGTGGCGATCGAGACCGCGGTGCGCAGCAGCCAGACCCGGCCGCGCTTCGGCGACGAGCTCGCGCAGGGGTCGGTCTATACGCTCCGGGCCGATCTGATGAGTGTCGAGGTTCGGGCGCTGCTCCAGTCGGTCGCCCGGGTCGTGCTGGTGGCACGTCGCGGATCGATCGCGGCCCAGCTCGCCCGTCTGCCGGTGTCGCTGCTCCGCGCCGCGCCGGCCCGCGCCCCCGCGGCGCGTGCGCGCACGCCGTCGATGCCGCTGCGGCGTTCTCCGGTCCGCTTGCCCGTCGACCTCGAGTTCTTCAACGGCCTCGGCGGATTCGACCAGAACGGCCGCGAATATGTGACCATGCTCGAGGACGGCCGGACGACGCCGGCCCCGTGGATCAACGTGATCGCCAATCCCGGCTTCGGCTTTCACGTGGCGGCGGAGGGAACCGGCTACACCTGGGCCGAGAACAGCCGCGAGAACCAGATCACGCCGTGGTCGAACGATCCGGTGGTCGACCCGGCCGGCGAGGCGTTCTTCATCCGTGACGAGGGGACCGGGGATCTCTGGTGCCCGACCGCCCGGCCGATCGGGGACGGCGGGACCTATGTGGCGCGCCACGGTCGGGGCTACAGCCGCTTCGAGCACCAGGCCAACGGCATCGCGTCCGACCTGCTGCAATACGTGCCGCTCGCCGATCCGATCAAGATCTCGCGGCTGACGCTGCGGAACCTCTCGGGTCAGCCGCGCCGGCTGTCGGTCACTGCCTATGCCGATTGGGTGCTCGGCGTGTCGCGGTCGGCATCGGGTCCGTTCATCGCGACCGAGATCGACCGCGCGACCGGCGCGATCCTGGCCCGCAATCCGTGGAGCATCTCGTTTGCCGGGCGTGTCGCCTTCGCGGATCTGGCCGGCCGCCAGACCGCCTGGACAGCCGACCGGACGGAGTTTCTCGGCCGCGACGGCTCGCTCGCGGCCCCTGCCGCATTGCTCGGGCGGACGCCGCTGTCGCGCACGACCGGCGCGGGCCTCGATCCGTGCGCCGCCCAGCAGGTCATCGTCGATCTCGCCGCGGGGGAGACCGTCGAGGTGGCCATGTTCCTCGGACAGTGCGGGTCGGCCGACGAGGTCCGGGCGCTGATCGGCCGCTATCGCGAGGCCGACCTCGACGTCGTCCTCGCCGAGGTGACGGCGCATTGGGAGACGCTGCTCGGGGCCGTCCAGGTGAAGACGCCCGACCGGGCCATGGACATCATGCTGAACGGCTGGTTGCTCTACCAGACGCTCGCGTGCCGCATCTGGGCCCGCTCGGCCTTCTATCAGGCAAGTGGCGCCTACGGCTTTCGCGATCAGCTCCAGGACACCATGGCGCTCACCTTCGCCAAGCCCGATGCGATGCGGAGCCATCTGCTGCGCGTCGCGTCGCGGCAGTTCGTCGAAGGTGACGTCCAGCATTGGTGGCTGCCGAATACCGGGCTCGGCGTGCGCACGCGAATCTCGGACGACCGGGTCTGGCTCGCCTTCGCGACCGCCACCTATGTGACGTGGTCTCACGACACCGGCGTGCTCGACGAGATGGTGCCGTTCCTCGAGGGGCCGGTGCTCAAGCCAGGCGAGCACGACATGCTGTTCCAGCCGATGGTCGGCGACGAGCCGGCCTCGCTGTTCGAGCACTGTGCCCGCGGCCTCGACCAGTGCATTGCGCTCACCGGCGAGCACGGCCTGCCGCTGATCGGCAGCGGCGACTGGAACGACGGCATGAACCGTGTCGGTCAGGACGGCCGTGGCGAGAGTGTCTGGCTCGGCTGGCTGCTGGTGCGGGCGATCGGGCTGTTCGCGCCGCTGGCGAAGGACCGCGACGCCGACCGCGCCCGACGCTGGACCGCGCACGCGACCGCGGTGCGCGAGGCGATCGAGCGGGTGGCGTGGGACGGCGATTGGTATCGCCGCGCGACCTTCGACGACGGCACCTGGCTCGGCTCGAAGGACAGCGAGGAGTGCCGGATCGATTCCATCGCGCAGTCCTGGGCGGTGCTGTCGGGCGCCGCCGATCCGGTCCGCGCCGCGACCGCGATGGCCTCGCTGGAGCGCCATCTCGTCCGCCGCGAGGACGCTCTCGCGCTGCTGTTCGCGCCGCCCTTCGACCAGACGACGCACGACCCCGGCTACATCAAGGGCTATCCGCCGGGCCTGCGCGAGAACGGCGGGCAGTACAGCCACGCCGCCATGTGGGCCATCCTGGCGTTTGCGGCGCTCGGCGAGGGCGACAAGGCGGCCGCGCTGTTTGCAATGGTCAACCCGATCAACCATGCCCGCACGCCCGCCGCGGTCGACCGCTACAAGGTCGAGCCCTATGTGGTGGCCGGCGACGTCTATTCGGTTGCGCCGCATGTCGGGCGCGGCGGCTGGACCTGGTACACGGGCGCGTCCGGATGGATGTACCGGGCCGGGATCGAGGGCATTCTGGGGCTGCGCCGGGAGGGCGCCGTGCTCGTCGTCGATCCCTGCATGCCCCGTGCTTGGCCTGGGTTCGAGGCGCAGGTGATCGTGGGATCGACCCGTTACGACATCCGGGTCGAGGCGGCGCCGCAGGGCGAGGCCACGCATGCGCTGCTCGATGGCGTGCGGATCGCCTCGGCCGGAGCCGTGCGTGTTCCTCTCGACGGGATATCCCACACGCTGCTGGTCGGTATCGATCCAAACCCGGCCACGGATGTCGCCGCGCGCCAGGACCAGAACGACGACGGCGAACGGCTCGCGCCGGCCGTCTCGCGAAAGCAGGCCGTGTAGCTGCACCATCTGGCCGCGCGGAATGAAACGCCTGCCGAGGGCCGGAAGCCGCGCGCTCCGCGGCACGGCCGGGCCACTGCTGGCGCCGCGGGCGCCATCCCGCACTGCACCATAACTTTCAGATATCCCTTGGGGTGAGGTCGCTATTGGACGGCCTTCGCCCCCCGCTCCTAACGTCGGCCAACGACGAGCGCCGGACTGCGATCCGCGCGCCCCGAGCGGAGCGAGCACATGAGCATCACCGAACCCGGTACCGGGATCGTCTTCGTCGAACTCAGCCATCCCTGGGGGCATGGCACCCCGATCAATCCGGGTGACCCCGACATCCGGATCGAGCGGGCCGTCTATCACGCGGCGCACGGCGTGCTGAGCCAACGCATCACCACGATCATGCACGTGTCGACCCACGTGAACGCGCCGTTGCACCTCGTGCAGGGCGGCGCCGACGTGGCGAACATGCCGATCGACCTGTTCTTCGGCAACGGCGTCGTGCTCGACATCCCGAAGGGCCGCTGGGAGTACGTGACGGCGGCCGACCTCGCGGCCGCGACGCCGGCGGTCGAGAAGGGCGACATCGTCCTGATCGACACCGGTTGGCACAAGAAATACTCGGACAGCCAGGAGTATTTCGGCCAGGGCCCCGGGCTCGCGAAGGATGCGGCGCAGTGGCTGATCGACCGCGGCGCCCGGCTGGTCGGCGTCGACACCGCCTATGTCGATCATCCGCTGGCGACCTCGCTCGGCCTGCACCGCGGCGGCCCGCTGATGAAGCGGCTGCCCAAGCTCTACGAGACCGAGACCGGCCGCAGCGCCAAAGCCGACTTCCCGGACTGGAATCCGGCGCACAAGCTGCTGCTGAAAGCCGGCATCCCCACCATCGAGAATGTCGGCGGCGACCTCGCCGAGGTGGCGGGCAAGCGGTGCACTATCCACGCCTATCCGTGGCGGTTCAGCCAGGGCGACGCCTGCGTCGTCCGGCTGATGGCGATGTTCGATCCGTCCGGTGCGTATCGCATCGAGTCCGGCCGAGCCAACTGACCTGCGACGGTCGACCCACACGAGAACACGGACGACATCACCATGGGCGAGATCATCGGAGCCAACGGGCTGCGCTACTACGAGCTCAGCAACGTCTACGGGCACGGCGTGCCGCAATGGCCCTCCGCCGCGAACCTGAACGTCAGGGTTCACAAGTTCCACGCCAACGACGGCATCTTCGTGCAGCAGATCGAATCGATCATGCACCGCAGCACCCACATGGATGCGCAACTGCACGTCACCGAGAACGGCAAGTCGCTGACCGGCTACGACACCTGGCGGTTCTTCGGAACCGGCGTCGTGGTGTCGATCCCGAAGGGCAAGTGGGAGGTCATCACGCCGGACGACCTCGAGAAGGCGAACCCGAAGATCCAGCGCGGCGACATCCTGATCATCAACACCGGCTCGCACCACAAGCTCGGCGACAACGACGACTACTTCGCCTACTCGCCCGGCCTCTACAAGGAGGCGGCCGAGTGGATCGTCGAGCGCGGCGTCAAGATGCTGGGCATCGACGTGCAGGCGCTCGACCACCCGCTCGGCACCAAGCTGGCCGACCACGGGCTCGGGCCGTCGCATCCGCATCTCGACGGGGAGTACAAGGCGCTCACCGGCCGCCACATCCTCGAGGACTTTCCGCACTGGGAGCCTGCCCACAAGATCATGATGGGGGCCGGCATCCCGGGCATCGAGAACATCGGCGGCGACGTCGATCTCGTCACCGGCAAGCGTTGCACCATCATGGCGTTCCCCTGGCGCTGGCACACCGGCGAAGGCTGCGTGGTCCGGGTCGTCGCCGTGCTCGATCCCGAGCAGAAATTCCGCATCCCGACGGGGGCCTGACATGCAGCTCACCCGCTTCGCCGAGGCGAAGCCCTACGAGGCCAAGCGCCATCACGCCATGGTGGCGCTGCAACTCCAGGGCGGCGCCGCCAGCGACACCGAGGCGTTCACCTGCGGGCTCTCGCATTTCCTGCCCGGCGGCGGCGCCGAGATGTCGGCCTCGGCCTCCGAGAAGGTCTACATCGTGGTCAGCGGCGAGGTGACGGTGCTCACCGACGCGGGAGCGGTGACGCTCGGCCCGCTCGACTCGTGCCACCTCGCCCCCGGCGAGGCGCGCGCCATCGAGAACCGCGGCAATGCGGTGGCCAGCATGCTGGTCATCCTGTCGAAGACCAAAGGGTGACGGCGATGATTTCCGAACCGCTCCGCAATCCGCTGTCGCTGTTCGACGTGCGCGGCAAGTCTGCGATTGTCACCGGCGCCTCCGGCGCGTTCGGGCGCGCCACCGCCCTGATGCTGGCCTCGCTGGGCGCCACCCTCACGCTCGCCGGCGGCTCCGCCAAGGAACTCGCCGAGGTCGCCGCCGAGGTCGAGAGCCTGGGCGGACGCTGCATCACGGTGCCGCGCCGGCCCGACAGTCTCGAGGACGCGCAGGCGATGGTCGACGCGGCCCTCGCCGCGTATGGGCGCCTCGACCAGCTCGTGGTCGCGTCCGGCTACAACAAGGCCGGGTTCATCCACGAGATGAAGTACGAGGACTGGCAGGCCGTGATGGACGCCAATGTCCGCGGCGCCTGGTTCATGGCCAAGGCGGTCGGCGCCCACTTCATCGCCAACCAGGTGAAGGGCAAGGTGCTGCTGATGTCCTCGGTGCGCGGCCGCCACGGCAACGTCTCGGGCTACACGGCCTATTGCACCTCGAAGGGCGCCACCGACGCGCTGACCCGCGTGCTCGCCACCGAATGGGCGAAGCACGGCATCACGGTCAACGCCATCGCCCCGACCGTCTTCCGCTCCAAGCTCACGGCCTGGATGTTCGGCGACGACGAACTCGGGCAGGCGACCAAGAAGCGGTCGCTGTCGCGCATTCCGCTCGGGCGGCTCGGCGAGGCCGAGGATCTGATCGGCATGGCGCTCTACCTGCTTTCGCCGGCGTCCGACTTCTGCACGGGACAGGTGATGTATGTCGACGGAGGCTACACGGCCGGCTGATCGCGCCGTCGGCGTGATCGGCGCCGGCCGCATGGGTGTGGGCATCGCCCAGATCTTCGCGGCCGGCGGGTTCCGGGTCCATCTGGTGGACCCGATTGACGACGCGCGCGCCAAGGTGCCCGAGCGGCTCGCCGCCATCACGGCACGCCGGCGCCAGGCGGCCGACGTGGTCGACCGCGTGTCGCTGCACGCCACCGCGCCGGCCGAGATCGCCGGCTGCGTGCTGGTGATCGAGGCTGCCCCGGAGACGGTGGAGCTGAAGCAGCGGATTTTTCGCGACCTCGACGCGCGCTGCGGTCCGGAGGTCGTCCTCGCGACCAACACGTCGGTGATCCCGGTCTCGCGGGTCGCCACCGACGTTCGCCACCCCGGGCGCGTGCTCGGGATGCACTTCTGGAATCCGCCCTACGCGGTGCGCCTCGTCGAGGTGATCCAGGCCGAGCGCACCGACCCGGCCCTGATCGCTCCCGCGATGGCGCTGCTCGCCGAGGTGGGGCAGAAGCCCGTCCACGTCCGCAAGGACGTGCCCGGCTTCATCGGCAATCGCCTCCAGCACGCCCTCAAGCGCGAGGCGATCGCGCTGGTCGAGAACGGGGTGTGCGACGCCGAGACGGTCGACTTCGTGGTCAAGAACAGCTTCGGCGCGCGACTGGGGCTGATGGGACCGCTCGAGCAGTCGGATCTCGTCGGTCTCGGCTTGACCTTGGCGATCCATTCCGTGCTGCTGTCGGATCTCGACTGCAGCCGCGCGCCGCAACGCCTGCTCGTCGACAAGGTCGCGGCCGGAGAGACCGGCGCCGCGGTCGGCCGCGGCTTTCGCGACTGGACGCCGGAGGCGCGGGCGGAACTGGAGAACCGGCTCGACGCCGCCCTGCTCGACGCGGCGGGCGGGTCCGGGGAGACGAAGAACACTGGGTGAAAGACACTGGACGAACCAGACGCCACTGAACCGGTCGGGAAAGGGAGAGAAGCCATGACGAAAGTCTTTGCGGCCTTGCTGGGAGCGTGTCTCGCGCTCGCCGCGGGCCAAGCGGTCGCACAGACCGTGACGCTGAAGCTGTCCTTCTTCGCATCCGATACCGAGGTCAATTACGCGAAGGTCATCAAGCTCTGGGTCGATGCCGTCAACGCCGACCCCAGCGGTGCCGTGAAGATCGACGCCTATCCGAACGGAGCCCTCGGCAAGAGCCTGCCGGCGCAACCGCAGCTCGTGCTGGACGGCGTCGCCGACATCGCCTTCATCAATCCGAGCCTCGTTCCCGGCCGCTTTCCGGACGACCAGGTGTTCGAGCTGCCGGGTCTCCTGAAGGATCTCGAGGAAGGCACCAACCTCTACGCCGCGCTGGTGAAGTCGAACAGCCTGCGTGGCTACTCCGACTACTACGTGATCGGGTCGTTCGCGAACGCCAATTACAACATCTATTCCCGCCGGCCGATCCGCTCGAACGCCGATCTCAAGGGCATGAAGGTGCGGATCGTCGGTCCGATCGTCGGCCAGACCGTCAAGGAGCTCGGCATGGTGCCGATCCTGATGCCGCCGAACGAGATCGTCGAGGCGATCGGCCGCGGCACCGTCGACGCCGCGACGCTGGTGCCCGCGGCCGTGATCGACTTCGGCGTCGACCGGGTGACGAGCCACAGCTACCTGCTCGACCTCGGCTGCGGCCCGCTCGCCGTGGTGATGAACAAGGCCAAGTTCGATACCCTGCCGAAGGCCGCGCAGGACGTGATCGCCAAGTATTCCGGCGCCTGGATCAACGGCCTCTACATCAAGGCGCTGATCGAGCACAACGACGGGATCATCGCCCGCTTCAAGGCCGATCCCAAGCGCACCGTGGTGACGCCCTCCGCCGCCGACCTCGCCGCGGCCAAGGCCTCCTACGAGAAGGTCACGGCAGAGTGGGCCGCCAAGGATCCGAACAATGCGAAGATTCTGGCCAAGGTGAACGAGCTGCTGCCCCAGATCCGGGCCAAGTGACCATGGCGACGTTCGAGAGGGTGGTGAGCGCCGTCGCCAACGGCCTCGCGGTGGCGGGGCTCACCCTGCTGCTGATCATGGCGACCTTCACGATGCTCGACGGACTCCTTCGGGCCTTCGCCAACTACCCTCTCGATTTCGTCCGTGAGATCGGGGACCTGATCGCGGCGATCAGCGGCGCCGCCTGTCTCCCGATCGCCCTGCTGCGTGAGACCAACATCGTGCTGAAGTCGCTCGGCAAGGTGCTTCCGGCCCTGTTGGCGCGCGGCGTCGACCTGGTCGCGGCGCTCGTCGTCGAGGTCGTGATGATCGGCATGGCGTGGCAGTTCTGGCTCTACGGCGTGAAGGCGTTGCGGGCCGGAGAGGTGACCTGGATGCTCAATCTGCCGCGGGCGCCGTTCTGGTTCGTCGTCGACGGCATCCTGTGCTTCGCGGTCCTGGCGCAGGCCGTCGTCGTGCTGCGCCGTTTCCGCGGTGCCCCTGAAGAAACCGGTCCGGAGTTCACGGCGTGACAGCGACCCAAATCGGCATTGCGGGCCTGGTGGCGCTGTTCGTCCTGGTGGCGCTGCATGTCCCGCTCGCCTTCGCGATGATCGCGGTCGGCATCGTCGCCTTCGCGCTGCAGACGAACTGGGGGCCGGCGCTCACCTTCCTGGCGACCGAGCCGGCCCAGGTGCTCAGCAGCATGGATCTGACGGCCGTGCCGCTGTTCCTGATCATGGGCGCGTTCGTCAACGTCTCCGGATTCTCCAAGGATCTTTACGGCGCGGCCGCCGCCCTGCTGGGCCACCGGCGGGGCGGCCTGTCCTATGCCACGATCGGCGGCAGCGCCGCTTTCGGCGCCATCTGCGGATCGTCGCCCGCGACGGTCGCCACCTTCACGCGCGTCGCCTTGCCGGAGATGCTGAGCCGCGGCTACTCGCCGAGCTTCTCGGGCGCCACCATCGCGGCGGGCGGTGCCATGAAGGCGCTGATTCCGCCTTCTCTCAGCATGATCATCTACTGCGTCGTCGCCCGCGCCTACATCTTCGACGTGTTCATCGCGGCCGTCGTTCCGGCACTGATCACCATCACGGCGAACGTGATGGCGATCACGCTGCTGGTCCGCTTGACTCCCGGCATCGCTCCGATCTCGGAGCGGGTGCCGCGTGCCGAGCAGCTCGCGGCACTCAGGCGTGCGGCGCCCGCCGTGCTGCTGATCGGAACGATCTTCACGGGACTCTACAGCGGCATCTTCACGGTCAACGAGGCCGCCTCCGTCGCCGCCGTCGTGTCGTTCGGATTTGCCGCATTGCGACGGACGATCACGATCGAGAACTTCGTCGTCGGGATGCGGGACACGGCGGCGACGGCGGGCATGATCTACTTCATCCTGATCGGGTCCTCCGTCTTCACCTATTTCATCAGCCTGCCGATGATTCCGGAGCAGTTGATCAAGCTCGTCGGCGAGGTCAGCCTGCCGCCGGCCGGTATCATCGTGCTGATGCTGTGCGTCTACCTGATCCTCGGCTCGGTGTTCGACGAGCTCGCGGCCATGATCGTCACGCTGCCCTTCGCGCTGCCGATCATCCTCCATCTCGGCTATGACCCGGTCTGGTGGGGGATCATCAACGTCATCATCGTCGAGCTCGGCTTGATCATCCCGCCGATCGGGCTCGTCATCTTGATCATCAACGCGATGCGGCCGGACATTCCGCTGCCGAGCCTGTACCGCAACATCGTTCCCTTCGTGGTGGCCGACATCGTGGTCCTCGGCCTCCTGACGGTGTTTCCGGATCTCGCGCTCTGGCTGCCGGCCCTGCTGCGCGGCTGATCGGCGTGCTGCTAGAGCAGTTTTCGGTGGCGATGAATCGGACCCGAATTCCGCTCGTCCCCGCGAAAGCGGGGACCCAGGGGCGGCTCGACGTGTGGCCCCTGGATTCCCGCTTTCGCGGGAATGAGCGGAGGCTGGGTCGAGTTCAGCGGAAAAGACTCTAGGGCTCGGCAGCCCGCCCGGCCCGGCCGGCGGCACCACGGCCGGGGAGCGGTCGATCTTGCGGGAGACCTCCGATCGTGCCAAAGCGGTCCAATCGACTAGGCTCTGCCTCCTCGACGGCCCCCGAGGGCGGACTGGTGCCGCCCGTTCGGGGAGCAGGATCGCGCCTGATGCACTCCCGTCTGCTCCGCCATTTCCTCGCCGTCATCGATCACGGGCGAATCAGCGCGGCGGCGGAGGCGGTCCACATCAGCCAGCCGGCGCTCACCAAGAGCATCCACCAGCTCGAGACCAGCCTCGGCGTGCCTCTGTTCGAGCGGCGTCCGAACGGCGTGGTGCCGACGCCCTACGGCGACATTCTCGCTCGCCGCGTGCGGTTGATGGCGCTCGAGTATCACCACGCCGTGGCCGAGATCCAGGCGATCACCGGCGGTCGAGGCGGCACCATCCAGATCGGGGCCGGGCCGGTCTGGATGCTCCGCCTGCTGCCGCCCGTGATCGCCAAGTTCCAGCGCCAGCAGCCGAGCGTGAAGATCAGCATGCGGACGGGCGTCATCGACACGCTCGTCCCGGCGCTGCTCGGCGGCGAGCTCGACCTCATCTGCTCGACCCTCGATTTCCCGAGCCATCCCGAGATCGTCAAGGAGCACCTGACCGACATCCATCACATGCTCGCGACGAGCGCACGGCACCCGCTGGCGCAGGGCGACGACATCGCGGCCGCCGATCTCCTGAAATATCCGTGGATCGCGCTGGCCAACGACTTTGTCGGCTCCAGCCGGGTCAACTCGTTCTTCGCCGCCAACGAACTCGCGCCGCCGCGCGTCGCGGTGGAAACGAGCTCGATCGCCAGCATCCTGTCGCTGCTGCAGGCCGGCGACTACATCGTCAACCTGCCGACCGTGATGCTGCCCTACATGGAGGCGTTCGGCCTCACCCGGCTGGCGATCCACGGCACCCTGTGGGAATTCTCGGCCGGGATCGCATATCGGCGCACCAATACCCCCATCCCGGTCGTCAAGGCGTTCTCCGCGATGCTGCGCGCGTCCTTCTTGCCGCCCGATCCCGATCCTCTGGACCTCGATCCGATCTGAGTGCAGCGAGCCGATCGCTCATCCTGCCGTCGGACGCGCCAGCCCCAGAAGATCGCGCGCCTGGTCCGGCGTCGCCGGCACCGCGTCGAGCGCCTCGACGATCCGCAACGCCTTGTCGACCAGCGCGGCATTGCTCGGTGCCAGCACGCCTCGCTCGATATAGAGATTGTCCTCCAGTCCCACCCGGACGTGCCCGCCGAGCAGAACGGCCTGCGCCACCATCGGGAACTCGTGCCCCCCGATCCCGAACCCGGTCCAGAACGCGTTCTTCGGAAGCATGTCGCGCATCAGCAGCAGCGCCTCGATGGTCGCCGGCGCGCCCCACGGGACCCCGAGGCAGATCTGGAACATCGCCGGAGTCGCCAGGGCACCCTCCTCGATCAGCCGCAGCGCCAGGCGGATGTTGCCGGTGTCGAACAGCTCGAGCTCGGCCGTCGCGCCGGCAGCCCGCACGCGCGCCGCCATGGTGCGCAGATGCGCCGGGGTGTTGACGAAGACGAACTCGCCGAAATTCATCGTCGTGATGTCGAGCGTGCAGATCTCCGGCCGCAGCGCCTCGATGTGGCGCACCCGCGCCTCGGGCGTGGCGAGCGTGCTGCCGGCGCCGCCGACCTTCGGATCCTCGACCGACGGAATGAAGCGCGCGCCCGCGCCGGTCGTGAGATTGATGATGACGTCCGTGTTCTCGGCGCGGATCCGCTGCACCACCTCGGCGTAGTGCTCGAGCCTGGAGCTCGGCTTGCCGGTGGCGGGATCGCGGACATGGATGTGGACGATCGCGGCACCTGCCCGCGCCGCCTCGAGCGACGAGACGGCGATCTGCTCCGGCGTCACCGGAATCGCGGGATGCTTGCCGACCGTGTCCCCGCCGCCCGTGATGGCGCAGGTGACGACGACGGGGCGCCTTCCGGACGGGGATCGGGGCTTGTCTGGCATGGTTTTGCTCGGTGATGGACAGACGCTCCGCGGGGTTGCGGCTGGACGATCGAGCGTCGCATCGGCGGATCATGCCGGTCGCGGTCGCCGGGACGAAATAGAATCGGCGACAGGCTCCATAGCCTGGGGTTATCCCGCGGTCCGCCGCACGCGCCGGCCGAGCAGGGCCCGGCCCGTCGCCGTGTCGCGGATGCGGGCGACGAATTGGCGCCGAGGCGGCCCAAGACGAAGGGTGTTCGTCCGCTACGGCTACGCCGCGAGGCGATCCGGCCTTGCGGCGAGCAGGCAGCGCGTGTGCTCGTGTCGGTCGTCGGCACCGAGGTCGCGGGCGGCGCAGCGGTCGACGATGCGGCCGCGATGCATCACCAGAACCTCGTCGGCGATCCAGCCCACCACGTCCGGATCGTGGCCGACGAACAGCATGGCGAAGCCGCGCTCCTGCTGCAGCCGTCGCAGCAGCATCAGGATCTGCACCTGGACGGTGGCGTCCAGCGCCGAGACCGCCTCGTCGCAGACCAGGAGGTCGGGCTCGCACAGGAGCGCCCGGGCGATGCAGACCCGTTGGCGCTGTCCGCCCGAGATCTGGTGCGGGTAGCGGCCGAGCAGCGCGGGGTCGAGCCCGACGGCGGCGATCGCGTCGGCGACCCGGTCGCGGGATTCGGCGCGGGACATGCCGGCGAGGCGCATCGGCTCGCCGGCGAGCCGCTCGATGGTCAGGCGCGGATTGAGCGCGCCGGCCGGGTTCTGGAAGACGAGCTGGCAGCGCCGCCGCAGCGCCTGCGGGATTGTCGGGCGCTCCGCCGTCAGGGTGCAGCCGGGCAGCCGGATGCGCCCTTCGGCCGGTCGCCGCAGGCCGACGATGGCGGCCGCCAGCGTGCTCTTGCCGGAGCCGGATTCGCCGAGCAGGCCGAGCGTGCGCCCGCGCGCCAGCGTGAAGCTCGCCCCGGCGAGCGCGCGCAGCGGCTTGCCGAACAGGCCCTTGCCCGGATAGTCGACCGCGAGACCCTCGACGGCGAGCACCGGCTCGTCGCTGCCCGGCCGCTCGGTCGCAGGGGCGCTCAGCAGAATGCGCCGCGCCGAGACGAGCCGCTCCGTATAGGCGAGCCGCGGCGCGCTCAGCACGCGGGCGGCCGGGCCGGCCTCGACGATCTCTCCGGTCCGCATCACCGCGATCTCGTCGGCCAGCGTGCGGGCGAGCGCGAGGTCGTGGGTGATGAACAGCATCGCCATGCCGCGGCTGTCCTGCAGGCGAAGCAGCAGCCGCGTCACCTCGGCCTGGACGCTGGTGTCGAGCGCGCTGGTCGGCTCGTCGGCGACCAGCAGGTCGGGCGAGCCGGCAAGCGCCATGGCGATCATCACGCGCTGCTGCTGGCCGCCCGACAGCTCGTGCGGGTAGCGGCGAGCGTAAGCCGGATCGGCGAGCTCGACCTCGCCCAGCAGCGCGAGGGTTCGCTGCCGGCGTGCCGTGGCTCCGCGCAGGCCGGCGCGCTGGAGGGCCTCGGCGATCTGGGCGCCGATCCGCAGGAACGGGTTGAGGCAGGACATCGGGTCCTGGAACACCATGGCGATGCGGCGCCCGCGTAGCGCCCGCATGGCGGGCTCGTCGCCGAGCGCGAGCGGCGCGCCCTCGAAGGTGGCCCGGGTGCCGGGCCCGACCTCGAGCCCGGGCGGCAGCAGGCCCATCGTGGCCAGCGCCGTGAGCGACTTGCCGGAGCCGGATTCGCCGACCAGCGCCAGCGTGCGGCCGTGGGCGACCTCGAAGGCGACGTCGCGCACCAGCGCGCCGTGCGGCGCCAGCACCGAAAGGTCACGGACGACGAGCAGCGGTGCGGCGGTCATGCGGTCACCCTCGGGTCGATCAGACGATGCAGGATGTCGGTGAGCGCATTGATCACCACCAGCGCGACCGCGATCACCACGATGGTCGCCTGGATGACCGGATAGTCGCGGCCATGGATCGCGTTGAGCAGCAGGCTTCCCATGCCGGGCAGGCCGAACAGCACCTCCATGGTCAGCGTCCCGGCGACGAGGCCCGCCAGCACCAGGCCGGACAGCGTGAGGGCGATCGGCAGGGCGGTCGGCAGCAGATGGACGACGACGACGCGCAGCGGATGCAGGCCTTTGGCGCGGGCGGTGCGGACATGCGCGGCCGCGGTCGCCTCGCGCAGCTCTTCGTAGAGCGGCTTGACGATCTGGCCGGCGCTGTCGATCCCGACGATCAGCACGGGCAGCACCATGCTGCCGAGCACCGGCAGCCAGCCGAGCCACACCGAGAACACGAGGATGCCGAGCACGCCGACGCAGAAGGTCGGGAAGGCGATCGACCAGATGTTGACCGCATCGATCAGCGCGGTGGTGCGGCGGCTGCCGCTGGTCGCCGCCATGACGGCGAGCCCGAAGGCGATCACCAGGCCGACCACGAAGCTCATGCCGGCGAACCTGAGAGTCGTGGGCAGGGCCGTCGCCAGCATGCCGGCGACCGGCCGGCGGAACCGGATCGACTCGCCGAAGTCGCCGGCGAGCGCGGCGCTGCTCCAGGCGAGAAGCTGGGCCCCGATCGAGCGGTCGAGGCCGAGCTCGTGACGCATCACCTGCTGCTGCGCGTCGGTCAGGTCGCCTTGCGTGGCCAGCACGTCGACGGTGTCGCCCGGCACCACCCGGGCCAGCAGGAACACCAGGACGACGATGGCGGCGGCCTGCAGCAGCATCTTGCCCAGACGTAACGCGAGGCCGGCGAGCGTGTTCATGGCTGCGGCTCCGGTCCGGCGGCGCCGCGCGCATGGCGGAGCGGATCGAGGCGATGCCGCAGGTCGTCGCCGATCAGCGACAGGCTCGCGGTCAAGACCACGATGGCGATCACGGGCGCCAGGATGGCGTGCGGCGCGATCTCGATATAGCGGCTCGAGTCGGCGACCATGCGGCCCCAGGTGGGCGCGTCCGGCGAGGAGCCCAGCCCGAGGAAGCTCAGCACCGATTCGGTGACGATGCAGCGCGGCAGCACGATCGCGGCCTGGGTGATCAGAGCGCCGGCGAGATTGGGCAGGACGTGCAGGCCGAGCACGTGCAGCGGGCCGCCCCCGAAGGTGCGTGCCGCCACCACATAGTCCTGCGCCATCTCGCGGCGGTATGCGGCGCGCGCCACATAGGCGAAGAACGGCGCAAACGACAGGCCGAGCGCGATCGCCACCGAACCGACGCCCGCCCCGAGCGCCACCACCAGCAGCAGCGCCAGCAGGATCGGCGGGAGGGCGCGGACGAGATCGACGGCGCCGAACACCAACGTGTCGGCGACGCGCCCGAGGGCCAACGCGACAAGACCGATGCCGCCGCCGATCAGCGAGGCGATGGCGGCGCCGCCGACGCCGATCAGCAGGGTCGTGCGGGTGCCGACCAGCAGGCGGGACAGCACGTCGCGGCCGATATGGTCGGTGCCGAGCCAGTGCGCCGCGCTCGGCGCCTGGTTGAGGGCGAGCAGATCCTGATCGAGCGGATCGTAGGGAGCGATCGCCGGCGCGACCGCGGCCACGACCACGATCGCGGCGACCAGCAGGCCGGCGACGACGACCGTGACGGGCGGCCGGTCGGAGCGTCGATCGAGCCGTGTCGCAGACGTCAGCGCGAGCGACATGGCGTCAGCCTGCGAGCCAGGTCCGGGCGAGGCCGCCGCTCGCCCAGTTGGGCGACCAGGTGAAGCCGGGATCGTAGCCCTGCACCTGACGACGGAACGCGATCAGATCGGCGGCATGGCCGAGCACGACCGTGTAATAGTTGTCGATCACGCGCTGCCAGGCCGCCGTGTAGGATGCCTTGCGGCCGGCGGGATCGGGCGCCGCGACGGCGGCCTTCACCAACCGGTCGAACTCGGGATCCTGCACGCCGCCCCACAGCACCGGGTTGGGGCCGTCGCTCATCAGCCGCACATAGCGCAGGAACACGTCGGCGCGCGGACCCGAATGGATGACCGTGACGTCCCAGTCGTACTGGCCGAGCCGCTTCTGCGTGCCGATGTCGTCGAGCGCCACGTGGTTCACCTGGAAACCGAGCCGGCGCAGCATCTGGACGGCGACCTGCGGATAGCTCTCCTGCCAGGAGACCAGCTCGATGCGCACCTCCGCGGGCTTGACGCCGGCCTCGGCGAGCAGCGCCTTCGCCTTGTCGAGGTCCGGCCTGGCGTGGGCATCGCGGTCGTGCTGCGCCTGGTCGAAATAGACGTTGCCGGGCGCCACCATCTGGTTGGTGACGACGCCGTTGTCGCCGGCGACGAACCGCATGAAGGCGGTCTTGTCCATGGCGTAGGCGATGGCGCGGCGCACCCGCAGATCGTCGAAGGGCGGGCGCGGCTTGCGGTTGTTGAACGAGAGAAAGTACCAGCTCGTGTCCTTGAGGGGCCGCACCGCGATCTCGCCGGACTTGGCGAGCTGCGCCGCGACGTCACGCGTGACATTGGCGATGTGAAGGTCGCCGGCGCGCAATGCCAGGGCCTTGTCGACGTCGTCGCGCAGGTCGCAGTCGACCGCCTCGAGATAGGGCATGCCGGCGCGCCAGTATCCGGCATGGGCCGGCGCCGTCAGCCGCACCTTGGGCTGCCAGGGTCCGAACCGGAACGGCCCGGTGCCGATCGGTGTGCGGACGGTGTCGGTCCAGCCGTCCGACCTCGGCGACACGATCCACAGCTCCGACATCAGCCCGAGCAGCGGGCCGTAAGGCTCCTTCAGCGAGACGACGACCGTGCGGGCGTCGGGCGCGGTGGCCGCGTCGACGAGCTTCATGGCGGAGGCGAGCCAGCCGCCGGAGATGCGCGTCTTGACGCGCTCGATATTGGCGACCACGTCGGCCGCCGTCAGCACCGCGCCGTCATGGAACGTCACGCCGTCGCGCAGCGTGAAGCGGTAGGTCTTGCCGTCCTCGGAGATGTCGAACGACTCAGCCAGGAACGGCTCGATGCCGCCGTCCGGCCCGATCGAGGTCAGCGCCTCGACATAGAGCTGCTGCACCCCGATGCTGCCGGTGTGGCGGTGCGGATCGGAGGTGTCGAGGCCGAGCGTCGCGTATTTCAGCACGCCGCCGCGGCGCGGCGCATCCGCCGCGCGAGACGGGCCGGGCAGCGCGGCGGCGAGCCCGAGCGCGGCCGCGCCGGCGAGAACGTGGCGGCGGTTCACGGAACGAGGGGCGCTTCGCACGGGGGTGTCTCCTTCGGTTGCGTCTCGGCGCGAGGCGCGGAGCTCTGCAGCGGCCGGCCGTCCATGTCGCCATGGCCGACGCCGAGATGGCGCAGGATGGTCGGGGCGAGGTCGACGACGCGAACCTCTTCGGCGCGTTCCGCGCCGCGGCCGAAGCCGGCTCCGTCGATCATCAGGAACGGCGACTGCTCGAAGGCCGCGAGGCCGCCGTGCTGGCCGCAGCCGAGCCGGTCCGGCTTCCCGTCGCGCGGCTTGGCCGCGAGGCTGGTGCCGGGAACGCCGTGCTGGTTCGGCGTGTCGTCGGCCCGCATCGAGATCGCGAAGGCGAGCCCGTGCCGCGGCGCTTGTCCGATGTCGCCGAGGGCATCGGCAGCGATCACCGCGCCGGCCCAGGGCTGCGCGCGGAAGAACGTGGCGAGCCGCGGCAGGCGGTCATGGTGGTCCGGGTGGACATAGACGAGCGCCGAGGTGCCGTTGGAGATCGCCAGCACGTCGCGCGACGCCTCGCTCTCCTTCAGGCCGGCCGCGATCAGCTCGGCGTCGATGTCGACGATGCCGCCGACCGTCTGGTGGCCGTGGTCGGAGCCGACGATCAGCAGCACGTCGTCGCCACTTTCGCGCAGTTTGTCGACGGCGGCCATCACGGTGGCGGCGTTGCGGTCGGCCGCCCGCAGCGTGTCGAGATGCGCGGGCGAGCCGAGCGGGGCGTTGTGCTGAATGTGGTCGGGCTCGCCCATCCACAGCACCGCGAGTGCCGGGCGGCGCGCGGCCAGGACCTCGGCGACGAAGCGTTCGGTCATGCGGCGGTCGCCCTCGGCGTCGAGCGTGATGCGGAGCTGCTCCGCCTCGGGCAGCGGCGTGCGGCCCGGCCCGAACGAGCCGACGCGGTGATAGACGTGACCGTGGCCGTCGGGGTCGTGGGCGTAGGCGGCGCCGGGCGAGACATTGTTGAAGACGATCGCGCCGCCATGCGGGGCGAGCCGCTCGGCCAGCGTCGGCACCGCGAGCGAGCGGCCGGTGGCCCGGCGCTTGTGTTGCAGGAAGTCCGGATGGCCGGCGTCGTGCGGCACCAGGGCGCCGTTCTCGACGAGGGCGAGCGAGTTGCCCTGCAGCTCGTGGCGGGCCGGCCAGCAGCCGGTCGCGAGCGTCGCCGAGACCACGCGGGTCGCCGACGGGAAGGCTGAGCGATAAAAGGGGAATCGTTCGGCGCGCGCCGCGAAGGCGGCCAGGTGAGGAGTCTGCTCCGCCGTGACGAAGTCGCGGCGCAGCCCGTCGAGAACGACCAGGACGGCGCGTCGCATCAGGCGACTCCATTGATGGCGAAATCGAAGATGTCGAAGTTGCGCAGACCGTTCGCGGCGCGCGCCGCGTAGTCCGCCGTCAACGGATGCGACAGCAGGAACGGCACCGGCTGCTCGGCGAGGCTGCCGTGCGAGCGCAGCCGCTCGCCGGCGAGTTGCGACAGGTCGTGATCGGCGGCCCGCGCCCCGAGGGCGATGCCGCGCGCGGCGACGACGACGATGTCGGCCTCGCGATCGGGCGGAAGCTCGAGCCGTGCGCAGGCCTCGTCGGTGCGCAGCGCGTGCTGGACGCCGGGCAGGGCGCGGACGAAGGCCGCGACCGCGTCGGCATCGAGATCGTCGCGCATCAGATGGACCCGCACGAAGCCGCCGAGCGCGCCGTGGTGGCGCACGAACGGGTCCGTGATCGGGCAGATTACCCGGGTCGCATCGCGCCCGAACGCGTCGTCGAGCCGGTCGCCGAGATAGAGCACGGCGGGCGTGCCGTCGGGCCGGGCCATATCGGTCATGCCGTGGTCGGCGACGATGCCGAGCGTCGCGCCCCGCGCGATCAGCGCGGCAAACCGCGCGTCCACGGCGCGCATGAAGTCGTTTGCCTCCGGCGTGCCGGGCGCGTGCTTGTGCTGCACGTAGTCAGACAGCGACAGATAGAGGAGTTCCGGCCGGCGCGTCTCCAGCAGGCGGATGCCGGCGTCGAGCACGAACAGCGAGAGGTCGGCCGAGTACGGGTCCGGCGTGCCGCGGCCGACCAGCGCCGGCACCTCGTCGATGCCGTGCTCGGGCATGGTCGCGGCGTCGGCCTTCTCGGCCGAGAAGGCGATGCCGTGGAGGTCGTGGCCGAGCGCCTTGCGCAGCTTGTCCTTCGCCGTCACGGCGGCGACGCGCGCGCCGGCCTGCGAGAAGCATGCGAGAATCGTCGGGGCGCGCAGCAGCGAGGCGTCGAGCATCATGATCTCGCGGCCGCTGGCGCGATCGAGATAATAGTTGCCGGAGACGCCGTGCACGGCGGGCGGGGCGCCGCAGACGATCGAGACGTTGTTCGGGTTGGTGAAGGTCGGCATGGCGGCGAGCGCGATGTCATGGAAGCCGCCGCGGATCATGCGTTCGATGGTCGGCACCACGCCGGCGGCGCGCGCCGCGTCGATATAGGCGGGATCGCAGCCGTCGAAGCAGACCACGACGGTCGGCCGGCGCGGCCAGCCATAGGCGCGGCCGTTCACCTCGAGCGCGGCGGCCGAGGGGAGGGGGGCGGAAACGGCGACGGCAGGGATGGGGTTCGGCACGGCTGTCCTCGCGGGGCACCGGTCTCATGGTGGGTGCATCTCCCGTCCTTACCCACACTCGCTGACACATTTGTGACGGTCTGTGCGCAAATGTCCCTTGACGGTCGGGCAGGGCCACCCCGATGGTTCGCTGGCCTGGGAGACCGAATCGAGCGGTGCTGCCGCGCGGGACCGGAGACTTGGAGGACGACGTGGGACAGGTGACGGCGCTCGAGCTCGGCGACGCCCCGTACGACGCGGCGCTCGCGGTGCGGATCTGCTGGTACTACTTCAAGGAAGGCCAGACCCAGGACGCCATCGCCCAGCGGCTCGGCCTCACCCGCAAGCGCGTCAACCGCATCCTCAGCGACGCCCGCGAGACCGGGATCGTGCAGATCACCATTACCGGGCCGGTGGCGCCCTGCGTCGCGCTGGAGAGCCGGCTGATCGCCCGCTTCGGCCTGCGCGAGGCCGTGGTGGTGCCGTCGCCGGCCGAGGGCATGGACGTCCGCGGCATCGTCGGCGCGGCGGCGGGACGCTTCGTGTCGGAGCGTCTGGCGCCGGCGGCGGCGCTCGGTATCACCTGGGGCGGCACCATCCACGCCGCGGGCCAGAACCTCGCGCGCCGGACGGGGCAGAACAACACCGTGGTGCTGCTGTGCGGCGGGCTCGCCGAGAGCACCACCATCAACCCCTACGACAACGCCGCCTCGTTCGCGCGGGCGCTCGACGCCACCTGCTATTACGTGACGGCGCCGATGCACACCGAGACGCGGGAGCTGCGCGACGCGCTGGTCCGCAGCGATCCTGTTCGGCGCGTTCTCGCCATGGTGGAGCGGCTCGACCTCGTGCTGCTGAGCGCCATCGACCTGACCTCGCACTCGAAGGCGCTCGAATACGGCGTGATCACGCCCGAGCTCTGGCGGTCGCTGCGCGAGGCCGGAGCCGTCGGCGACATCTGCGGCCACTATCTCGACGCGGCCGGCCGGCCGGTCGACCACCCGATCGCGGACCGCACCGTCGGCCCGGACCTCGATGCGCTCCGCATGGTGCCGCAGCGCGTGCTCGCCGCCGGCGGCCGGCACAAGGTCGCGGCGATCCGAGCGGCCATCGAGGCGGGGCTCGTCCACGTGCTGATCACCGACGAGGCGGCGGCGCACGACCTGCTGCGATGACGCGGCACGATCTGTCGCGCGTCGCAGCGATCTCGCGCCGGCCGACCTTCCCCGGAACGGCGCGCCAAGGATCAGATCTCCGTCGCGCCGGCCCGCAATGGCACGGATCGCGCATGGCGTCGGCACGTCGGACTGTGCGCGTCAAATAGGCTTTGCCGCGGACGCGCCCGCCGTTATCGAGAGCGCGGGTCGCGCCGCAGCGTGGCCGCGGGGAGAGGACGGATGAGCGGCACGTGGGATTTCTGGATCGACCGGGGCGGCACCTTCACGGACGTGGTGGCGCGCCGGCCCGACGGCACGCTGGTCACCCACAAGCTGCTCTCCGAGAATCCGGAAGCCTATCGCGACGCCGCCGTCGCCGGCATCCGCCATCTGCTCGGCGTCGCGCCCGGGGCACGGATCCCGGCCGGGCGCATCGGTGCCGTCAAGATGGGCACCACGGTCGCGACCAACGCGCTGCTGGAACGCCACCGTGCTCGAACCTGGCGACGCCGTCGTCATCCAGACGCCGACGGCGGGCGGCTATGGCCCGCCGGAGGGCTCGAGTCGGGACTGACCGCCAGTCACTCCGCTCGTCCTCGCGAAAGCGGGGACCCAGGGGCGCGGAACGTGTGGCTCTGGATTCCCGCTTGCGCGGGAATGAGCGGAGACTGTGGCGATCACGCCGGCTCGGGCTGCAGGACCGGATAGTCCGTGTAACCCTTCGCATCGCCGCCGTAGAACGTCGCCTTGTCGGGCTCGTTGAGGGGCGCGCCGCGGCGCAGCCGCTCGACCAGGTCCGGATTGGCGATGAACGCCTTGCCGAAGGCGACGAGATCGGCGCGACCCTGCGCCACCGCCTCGGCGGCGAGCGCCGGCGTGTAGCCGTTGTTGGCGATGTAGGCGCCCTTGAAGGCGCGGCGCAGCGCGCCGTAGTCGAACGGGGCGTTGTCGCGCGGGCCGCCGGTGGCGCCCTCGATGACGTGCAGATAGGCCGGGCCGAGCGTGTTCATGCGGGCCACCAGATGGCCGAACAGCGCCGACGGATTGCTGTCGGAGATGTCGTTCGCGGGCGACACCGGCGAGATGCGGATACCGACGCGGTCGCCGCCGATCTCGTCGATCACGGCGCGAAGCACCTCGAGGGTCAGCCGCACCCGGTTCTCGATCGTGCCGCCGTAGTCGTCGCTGCGATGATTGGTGCTGTCGCGCAGGAACTGGTCGAGCAGGTAACCGTTCGCCGCATGCACCTCGACACCGTCGAAACCGGCCGCGATGGCGTTGGCAGCCGCTTGCCGATAGGCATCGACGATACCGGGGAGCTCGCCGGTGCGCAGCGCGCGCGGGGTCGAGGTCTCGACGAAGTCGCCGCCGACCCAGGTCTTGGTCTTTGCCGCGATCGCCGACGGGGCCACCGGCGGGCGGCCGCCCGGCTGCAGCGACACGTGCGAGACGCGCCCGACATGCCAGAGCTGGATGAAGATGCGTCCGCCCTTCCGGTGCACGGCGTTGGTCACGGTGCGCCAGCCGGCGATCTGCTCGGGCGAATGAATGCCCGGCGTCGCCTCGTAGCCCTGGCCCTCGGGCGAAATCTGGCTCGCCTCGGTGATCAGCAGGCCGGCCGAGGCGCGCTGCGCGTAGTACTCGGCGGCGAACGGACCCGGCACGTTGCCGGCCGATGCGCGGTTGCGCGTCAGCGGCGCCATCACGATCCGATTGCGAAGCTCGATCCCCCCGAGCCGGAATGGCTCGAAGAGCGTGCCCGAAGGAGCGGGGGTGTTCGTCATGATGTCCTCGTGAGCGGCGTCGGAAATTTACGTCCGGGGGTTGCGCCGAGCTTGGCCGCGGGGCGCGCATGAACGGAGACGCCGGTCGAGGACCGGCATCCACGCTTCACTTGGGTGCGGTGCACGCGTCCGTCAATGGCGGTGCCGCGAAGAGAAGATCCGGCGCATCAAAGCATCCGCTCGAGCAACAGTATTGCTCGTCGCGGCGTCGTGACGAAATTGCGTTCGCCCGAGGGTGCGCAGCGGCTGTCAGGCCACCGCCTCGGCTCCGCTCGCAAAACCGGCGCGGGCGCTCATGGTCAGCAGGTCGTAGCGCGCCACCGTCTCACCGTCCTGATTGAACACCTCGACGTCCCAGCGCACCTCGCCGTATTCCGGCTTCCGAGCCGGCCGCTTCTCCTTGACGGTGAGCCGCACCTTGATCGCCTCGCCGGGCGAGACGGGTTTGAGGAAGCGCAGAGTGTCGAGCCCGTAATTGGCGAGCAGCGGCCCCGGCGCCGGGTCGACGAACAGGCCGGCCGCAAACGACAGGATCAGATAGCCGTGCGCGACGCGGCCCGGGAAGAACGGGTTCGCCTTGGCGGCCGCCTCGTCCATGTGGGCGTAGAACGCATCGCCGGTGAAGTCGGCGAAATGCTCGATGTCGGCGATCGTGATGGTTCGCGATCCCGTCTCGACGGTGTCGCCGACCGTCAGCGCCTCATACTCGCGCTTGAACGGATGCACGGCGGCGACCGGGGCCGGCGCGCCCTTGATCCAGCGCCGCGTCAGCGCGGCGAGACGCGCCGGCGAGCCCTGGAGCGCGGTGCGCTGCATGTAGTGGAAGACGCCGCGCAGGCCGCCCATCTCCTCGCCGCCACCGGCGCGGCCGGGTCCGCCGTGCACGAGGTTCGGCAGCGGCGAGCCGTGGCCGGTCGACTCCTTGGCGCAGTCGCGGTCGCCGATCAGCAGGCGCCCGTGCCACGGTGCGATCCCGTAGACGAGATGATCGGCGACCGCATCGTCATGGGTGAACACCGAGGCGACGAGGCTGCCTTCTCCCTTGGCGACCAGCGCCACCGCGTCGTCCAGCGTGTCGTAGGGCATCAGGGTCGCGACCGGGCCGAACGGCTCGATGGTGTGCACCCGGGTGGCGCGGAGCGGCTCGTCACAACACAGCAGCACCGGCGCCATGAAGGCACCCTTGTCCATGTCGCCGCCGATCGGCGTGGCGTGCAGCGGGTCGCCGGCGACGATCTCGGCCTCGGCCAGGAGATCGGCGATGGCCTCGCGCACGGCGGCGCGTTGTGCGAGCGAGGCCAGCGGGCCCATGCGCACCTCGTCGCGCCGTGGATCGCCGAGCGGCGTCTTCGAGAGCTGCGCCGCGATCGCCTCGGTGACGGCGTCCGCGAGCGCGCGCGGCACGATGACGCGGCGGATCGCCGTGCATTTCTGCCCGGCCTTCACGGTCATCTCGCGCACGACCTCTTTCACGAACAGATCGAACTCCGGTGTGCCTTTGACGGCGTCCGGGCCGAGCACGGCGGCGTTGAGCGAGTCGCGCTCGGCGATGAAGCGCACCGCGTTCTTGCCGATCGACGGATGATTGCGCAGCCGGTCCGAGGTGTCGGCCGATCCCGTGAAGGAGACGACGTCCTGGCCGCCGAGATGATCGAGCAGATCGCCGGCGGAGCCGCAGACGAATTGCAGCGCGCCCTTGGGCAGCAGGTTGGCCTCGGCGATCAGCCGCACCAGCGCCTCGGCCACATAGGCCGTGGCGGTCGCCGGCTTGGTGATGACGGGAACGCCGGCGAGAATCGTCGGCGCGAGCTTTTCCAGAAGTCCCCAGACGGGGAAGTTGAACGCATTGATGTGGACGGCGACGCCGGTGAGCGGGGTGAGCACATGCAGGCCGACGAAGCTGCCGCCCTTCGACAGCGCCTCGGTGTCACCCTCGACGACGAAGCGCTCGGCGGGCAGCTCGCGCCGCCCGCGCGAGGCGTAAGCGAACAGCGTGCCGATGCCGCCGTCGACGTCGAAGAAGTTGTCGCGCTTGGTCGCGCCGGTGTCGGCCGCGAGCGCGTAAAGCGTCTCCTTGTGCCTGGACAGAAAGGTCGCCAGCACCTTGAGCCGGTCGGCCCGGTCGTGGAACGTCAGGGCGCGCAGCGCCGGGCCGCCGACCTCGCGGGCATGCCGCGCCGCCGCGGCGAAGTCGACGCCGTCGCTCGACGCACGCGCCACCACGCGGCCGTCGATGGCGCTCGGGATGTCCACGAGCCCGCCGGTCGCCGCAACCCAGCGGTCCTGGACGTAGCTTTCGAGAGTCGGGATCATCGGGGTTCCTCCTGCCGGGCCGCGGCGTATCTTTTCGGGGCCGTCGCCGCTCGCCCGACGTTGACAAGGGCGCCCCGTTCGCTAGATTGGCTCAAAGATTAACCGATCGATCGGTTAATTCAAGGGCCCGCAGAGCCTGACCAAGGGAGAAGTTCGTGGAGCCTTCGGTTCTCGTGGACCGTCGCGACGGGTGGGTGATCCTCACCCTCAACCGGCCCGATCGCCTGAATTCGTTCAACGCCGAGATGCACGGCCGTCTCGCCGGCGCGCTCGACGAGGTCGGCGCCGACCAGGGCTGCCGCGCCGTGCTGCTCACCGGCGCCGGGCGCGGCTTCTGCGCCGGCCAGGACCTCTCCGACCGGGTCGGACCGGCCGATCTCGGTGCCACCATCGACGCCTTCTACAATCCGCTGGTGCGGCGCCTGCGCGGCTTGCGCAAGCCGGTGGTGTGCGCCGTCAACGGCGTCGCGGCGGGAGCGGGGGCCAATATTGCGCTCGCCTGCGACATCGTGCTGGCCGCGCGCTCGGCCAAGTTCATCCAGGCGTTCTCGAAGATCGGCCTGGTGCCGGACTCGGGCGGCACCTTCTTCCTGCCGCGCCTGATCGGCGACGCCCGCGCCCGTGCCCTCGCCATGCTGGCCGAGCCGCTGACGGCCGAGCAGGCCGAGGCCTGGGGCCTGATCTGGAAGGTTCTCGATGACGCCGCGCTGCGCGGCGAGGCGGAAAAGCTGACGGCGCATCTCGCCACCCAGCCGACCATCGGGCTCGCGCTGACCAAGGAGGCGCTCAATGCCTCCGCCGCCAACGACCTCGATGCGCAGCTCGATCTCGAGCGCGACCTGCAGCGCAAGGCCGGCAGCACGCCCGACTATGCCGAGGGCGTGCGCGCCTTCATGGAGAAGCGTACCCCCACCTTCACCGGGAGATCGTCGTGACGGCCCCTTTCACCTCCGCGCGCACGCCGGACGAGACCGCACGTCTCGCCGCCGACACCATGTGGGAGAACGACCCCGCCTGTCGGAATCTCGGGATCGAGATCCTCGACGTCGGCCCGGGGACCGCGACCCTCGCCATGAAGGTCGTGGACACGATGGTCAACGGCCACGACACTGCGCATGGCGGCTACATCTTCGCGCTCGCCGACACGGCCTTCGCCTATGGGTGCAACTCCTATGGCACCGTGACGGTCGCGGCCCAATGCAGCATCACCTTCATCCGTCCGGGCCGGCGCGGCGACCGGCTGGTCGCCTCCGCGCGCGAGGTGTCGCGCCAGGGACGCAACGGCATCTACGACGTGACGATAAGCGTCGACGGCACCGTCATCGCCGAGTTCCGCGGCCATTCGCGCATCGTCGGGGGCTCGTTCATCGACGGCGACGTCTCCAAGGTCGACACCCCGGCACCATAACGAGAAGACGATTGGAGGAACGATGACCATGGCACCCCCGGTTGCTGCGTTCGACCGCACCCTAGTGAACGGGCTCGATGCCGCCGAGCGCGCGACGCGCGACGCCATTCAGGCGCTGCAGCGCGAGCGCCTCGCCTGGTCGCTGCGCCACGCCTACGAGAACGTGCCGTTCTATCGCAAGACGTTCGACGAGGCCGGCGTGCACCCTTCCGATTTTCGCGAGCTGTCGGATCTCGCCAAGTTCCCGTTCACGATGAAGAACGACCTGCGCGACAACTATCCGTTCGGCCTGTTCGCAGTGCCGCGGGAAAAGCTCGCCCGCATCCACGGGTCGTCCGGCACCACCGGCAAGCCGATCGTGGTCGGCTACACCCAGGCCGATATCGACATGTGGGCCGACGTGATGGCGCGCTCGATCCGCGCCGCCGGCGTCAAGCCCGGCATGATGGTGCATATCGCCTACGGCTATGGCCTGTTCACGGGCGGGCTCGGCGCCCATTACGGGGCCGAGCGGCTCGGCTGCACCGTGGTGCCGATGTCGGGCGGGATGACCGAGCGGCAGGTGCAGCTCATTCACGACTTCCGGCCCGACGCCATCATGGTGACGCCGAGCTACATGCTGGCGATCCTCGACGGCTTCGTGAAGGCCGGGCTCGATCCGCACGGCTCGTCGCTGAAATTCGGCATCTTCGGCGCCGAGCCGTGGACCAATGCGATGCGCGAGGAGATCGAGCGCGCCTTCGGGCTCGACGCGACCGACATCTACGGGCTCTCCGAGGTGATCGGCCCCGGCGTCGCCCAGGAGTGCGTCGAGTCCAAGGACGGCCTGCACGTCTGGGAGGATCACTTCCTGCCCGAGATCATCGATCCGGTCACCGGCGTGGTGCTGCCGGAGGGCGAGAAGGGCGAGCTGGTCTTCACCTCGCTCACCAAGGAAGCCTTCCCGATCATCCGCTACCGCACCCGCGACCTCACAAGGCTGATGCCCGGCACGGCGCGGCCCGGCATGCGCCGCATGGAGAAGGTGACGGGGCGCTCCGACGACATGATCAATCTGCGCGGCGTCAACGTCTTCCCGACCCAGATCGAGGAGATCCTGCTCGCCTCCGAGTTCTGCTCCGGCCACTATCAGATCGAGCTGACCCGCGACGGGCGACTCGACGAGATGACGGTGCATGCCGAGGTCCGCGAGGACCGCGCCGCAAGCATCGATCGGGCCGCGAGCGAGAAGGAGCTGGTGAAGCACATCAAGAACATGATCGGGGTGACGACGCACCTCGTGCTGCACCCGCCCGGCGGCGTCGAGCGCACCGTGGTCGGCAAGGCCAAGCGCATCGTCGACAACCGCCCGAAGGGGTGAGGGACGGCCACACGCACAAGCACAGAAGCGTCGTCATTCCGGGGCGCTGCGAAGCAGCGAACCCGGAATCCATAGCCCCTGTCTGTGTGTATGGATTCCGGGCTCGCGGGCCTTTGGCCCGCGCCCCGGAATGACGGGTGCAGAAACTCACACCTGATCGTAATCGATCACCACGGTCGGCGAGGTCGGCCGCGACTGGCAGGTGAGCACGTAGCCGGCGGCGAGTTCCCACGGCTCCAGCGCGTAGTTCACCGTCATCTCCACCGTGCCCTCGACCACCTTGGCCCGGCAGGTCGAGCACATGCCGCCCTTGCAGGAGAAGGGCAGGTCGAGGCCGGCGCGCAGCGCCGCGTCGACGATCGCCTCGCCCGCGGCGACCGGGACCTCGCGGCGCTTGCCGTCGACGATCAGCGATGCCATGTGGGCGGGCGGTGCATCGGGCGCCACCACGATTTGCGGCCGCGGCCGGCCGCCGAGCGCCGAGACGAAGCGCTCCACATGGATGCGGTCCTCGGCGATGCCGAGCGCCGCGAGCGTCGGCACCAGATCCTCGATCATGGCGGTCGGGCCGCACACGAAGGCGTGGTCGACCACGGCGGCCGGCACCAGCGTGCCGAGGAGGCGGCGCACCTTGTCGCCGTCGAGCCGTCCGTTGAGGACGTCGAGATCCTGCTCCTCCTGGCTCAGCACGTGGAAGATCGACAGGCGGCCGAGGAACCTGTCCTTCAGCTCCTCGATCTCCTCGAGGAACAGCATGCCGGCGGTGGAGCGGTTGCCGTAGAACAGGAAGAAGCGGCTGTTCGGCTCGCGCGCCAGCACGCCGCGCATGATCGAGATCACGGGCGTGATGCCTGAACCCGCCGCGAAGGCGACGTGCACGCGCCCGTCGCCAGGCTTGTGCGCGAGACCGAAGCGGCCGGTCGGCGTCATCACGTCGAGCGTGTCGCCGGCCTTCAGGCTGTCGTTGATCCAGCAGGAGAACAGGCCGTTCTCGACGCGCTTCACCGCGATGCGCAGCTCGCCGTCTTCCGGCGCCGTGCAGATCGAGTAGGAACGCCGCACCTCCTCGCCGTCGATCGTCGTGCGCAACGTCAGGTATTGCCCGGGCTCGTACGCGTAGTCGGCCGTGAGATGCGCCGGCACCGCGAAGGCGACCGACACGGCGTCCGGCGTCTCGCGCCGCACGTCGGCGACCGTCAGCGTGTGGAACCGCGGGGCGACGCCGGTGGTCTCGGTCGGCGCGGTCGTGGGTGCGGCGGGGAAGGCCGTCTCGGTCGCAATCGACATGCGTCACCTGTTCCGTGGCATCTGCTCAATGGCACTTGAAATAGTCGAACGGCTCGCGGCAGGCGTTGCAGCGCCACAGCGCCTTGCAGGCCGTCGAGCCGAAGTCGGCGATCACGGCCGTGTCGGTCGCGCCGCAATGCGGGCACGCCACCTGCTCGACGCCGAACAGGGCGCGGCGGCCGCTGCCCTTGTTCGGCGGCGCGATGCCGTAGTCCTTCAGCTTGGCGCGGCCCTCGTCGGTCATCCAGTCGGTCGTCCAGGCCGGCGACAGCACGGTGTTGACCTTCGGCCGGCCGAAGCCGGCCTTCTCCAGCGCCAGCTCGATCTCCATGGTGATCATGCTCATGGCCGGGCAGCCGCAATAGGTCGGCGTGATGTCGACCTCGATCCCCGAGCCGACGACCCGCACGTCGCGCAGTACGCCGAGATCCGCGATGGTGAGCACCGGGATCTCGGGGTCCGCCACCGCGCCGGCGACGCGCCAGGCCGCTGCCCGGATGCCTTCGCCCGACTCCGCGCTCGGAGCCGTGGCTTCGTCGATGGTGCTTTCGCTCACCAGGTCGCTCCCGGCACGGTCCGCTGCATGTATTGCAGCTCGGTGAGCAGATGGCCCAGATGCTCGCTGTGCCGGCCGCTGCGCCCGCCCTTCTGCATGTAGGCGTCCTCCGGCATTTTCAACGTCGCCCGCGACAGCACGTCGGACACGGTCTGACGCCAGGTGTCGCGCAGCGTGGCCGGATCGACGGCGATGCCGGCGTCGATCATGGCGCGCTCGACGTCGTCGGTTTCAAAGAGCTCGCCCGTGAACGGCCAGAGCTGCGCGAGCGCCCGCGCCGTGCGCTCGTGGCTCTCCTGCGTGCCGTCGCCGAGCCGCACCACCCATTCGGCGGAGTGGCGCAGGTGATAGGCCATCTCTTTCTCGGCCTTGGCGGCGATCGCCGCCAGCGTCGCGTCGCGCGACGCCATCATGGCGCGCCAGTACGGATCCGCGAAAGCGGCGTAGAGGAGCTGACGCACCATGGTCTTGGCGAAGTCGCCGTTCGGCTGCTCGACCAGCAGCAGGTTCCGATAGGCACGCTCGTCGCGCAGATACGCGAAGGCGTCCTCGTCGTGTCCGGCCGCTTCCGCCTCGCCCGCACAGGTGTAGAGCGCACGCGCCTGGCCGATCAGGTCGAGGCCCATATTGGCGAGCGCCATCTCCTCTTCCATCATGGGCGCGTGGCCGCACCACTCGGAGAGGCGATGCCCGAGCACCAGCGCATCGTCGGCGCGGCGCAGCACGGTGGTGACGAGCGGGGTCTCGGTGACGCGGATGCTGGTCATGGTGTTCTCGTTCGCTGTCGGCTTGTGGCAGCCGGCTTCAGTCCGCCCGTGCGGTTCTATCGTTCCCTCCCCCCTTGTGGGGAAGGGACAGGGAGGGGGGTAGGCCGCAAGCTCGGAGTTCGGGGCTCACCCCCCCTCTCCACCTCTCCCCCACAAGGGGGGAGAGAGCAGGCTGCGGCGGGCGGGGCCGCACGGGCCTCGCACTCTCACATATGTCCGACTTCGTCGGGGATCTCGTAGAAGGTCGGATGGCGGTAGATCTTCGAGGCCGTCGGCTCGAACATCATGCCCTTCTCGGCGGGATCGGACGCCGTGATGGCGCTCGACGGCACCACCCAGATCGAGATCCCTTCGCCGCGCCGCGTGTAGAGATCGCGCGCGGCCTGCAGCGCCAGCGTCGCGTCGGGCGCATGCAGCGATCCCACATGCTTGTGGGAGAGGCCGTTGCGGGCGCGGATGAACACCTCCCACAGGGGGATCTTCGGCTCGGTCGCGGCGGGTTGGGTCAAGGCGGGCTCCTTGGGCGTTTCCTGATTTTTTGTCTCTTGTCATTCCGGGGCGCCGCGTAGCGGCGAACCCGGAATCCAGCGCAGTGCTCTGAGTTCTTGGTTGGATACTGGGCTCGCAGGCCTGCGGCCCGCGCCCCGGAATGACGGACTCTTTAAGCCGCCGCCTGGTGGCGGTTCTTTTCCTTCTCCGCAAAAGCGCGGGCGGCGTCGCGCACCCAGGCGCCATCCTCCTCGGTCTTGCGGCGCGTCTCCATGCGGTCGGCGTTGCAGGGACCGTTGCCGGCGACCACCTGCTTGAACTCCTCCCAGTCGATCGTGCCGTGCTCCCAGTGCCCGGTTTCGTCGTTGAACCTCAGATCCGGGTCCGGCACCGTGAGGCCGAGATAGTGGGCCTGCGGCACTGTCGCGTCGATGAATTTCTGCCGCAGCGAGTCGTTGGTGAACCGCTTGATCTTCCAGCGCGTCGAGGCGTCGGTGTGCTGGCTCGCGGCGTCGGGTGGGCCGAACATCATCAGGCACGGCCACCACCAGCGATCGAGCGCGTCCTGCGTCATCTCTTTTTGTGCGGCGGTGCCGCGCGAAAGCGTCAGCATGATCTCGTAGCCCTGGCGCTGGTGGAACGACTCCTCCTTGCAGACACGGATCATGGCGCGCGCATAGGGGCCGTATGAGCAGCGGCACAGCGGGATCTGATTCATGATGGCGGCGCCGTCGACCAGCCAGCCGATGGCGCCGATGTCGGCCCAGGTGAGGGTCGGGTAGTTGAAGATCGACGAGTACTTGGCCTTGCCGGCCAGAAGCTGGTCGACCATCTCCTCGCGGGCGACGCCGAGCGTCTCGGCCGCGGCGTAGAGATAGAGCCCGTGGCCGCACTCGTCCTGTACCTTGGCGAGCAGCGCGGCCTTGCGGCGCAGCGACGGCGCCCGGGTGATCCAGTTGCCCTCGGGCTGCATGCCGATGATCTCGGAATGGGCGTGCTGCGAGATCTGGCGCACCAGCGTGCGGCGATAGGCCTCGGGCATCCAGTCGTTCGGCTCGATGCGGTCCTCGGCGTCGATGCGCGCCTGGAAGCCCTGCAGCATCGCTGCATCCTCGAGCTGCCGCTCGCCGCTCTCCGGGCCGGTGTTCAGGCCTTGCGTGTACATGCGCGTCTCCCGGGGGGTTCGAGGTTTCGTCCTCGTGCTCGTTGGAAAAATCTTATGTAACAGGATTGGAGGCTGCAACCGTATTTTGTAACATGATCGCGAGCGTCGACCCGGCGATGCGCCGCCGCGGCATGGAATTGCGGCGCTGGTCGCGCGACGCTCGGCGGGGCGGCTGCCGGCAAGCTCTTGGTCGGACTATTGATCGACCATCCGGTTAATGTATTTTCGGGTGAACCGCCGCCGCGACCCGCGCCGTCGGCCGCGACAATCGACCGCAGGGAAGGGGAGCCGGAATGGCTCGTACGCGCGCCCAGGACTACGACGCAAAGCGGGATGCAATTCTGCACCGCGCCGCCGAGCTGTTTGCCCGCCACGGCTATTCGGGCACCTCGATCACCATGATCGCGGAGGCCTGCGGCATGTCCAAGGCGCTGCTCTACCACTACTATTCCGACAAGGAGGCGCTCCTGTTCGACATCCTGTCGGCGCATCTGCAGGAGCTCATCGCGGCGGTGGAAAAGGCCGCCGCGAAGGCCGATGCGGCTGCGGACGAGCGCCTGTTCGCCATCGCGGCGGCGCTGCTGGACGAGTACCGCGACGCCGACGCCGAGCATCAGGTCCAGATCGCCAACCTGAAGCTCTTGCCGGACGCCAAGCAGGAGCAACTGCGCGCCATGGAGCGCAAGCTGGTCGGGATCTTTTCCGATGCGATCGCTGCAGCGGTGCCGTCGATCGGCGGCGGCCCGCTCCTGAAGCCACTCACCATGTCGTTGTTCGGCATGCTGAACTGGCACTATCTCTGGTTCCGCCCCGGCAAGGGGCTGGGCCGCGAGGACTATGCCCGGCTGGTCACGACGCTGATCGCGGCCGGCGCCGAATCGGCCGGCGCCGCCCTGGCGGCCCCGAGCGCTTCGGCGCCCGCCCGGCGCGCCGGCGGCGCATGAGCGCACGGCACTCCTCTCCTGTGGTGCGAAAACTGCCGCGCGCCGCGCTCGGCCAGATCGTCGATCGGCTCCACCACGAGCCGTCGCGCACCTGGTCGATCATCGTTACGGTCTACGGCGACGCGATCGTTCCGCGCGGCGGCAGCGTGTGGCTCGGCACGCTGTTGCTGTTCTTCAAGGAGCTGGGGATCGCCGGTGGGGTGGTTCGCACTGCGATGTCGCGGCTCGCGGCGGACGGCTGGCTCGAGCGCCACAAGGTCGGCCGCAACAGCTTCTACCGGCTTGCCGACAAGGGCCGCGAAACCTTCGCGGCGGCGACGCGGCACATCTATTCGGCGCGGCCGCCGGAATACCGCGGGCGGGTCGATCTCGTGCTGCTCGCCAACGGCCCCGGCCGCGAGGCCGTACGCGGCGCGTTCGATGCCGCCGGCTGGGGCTCGCCCTTGCCCGGCGTGTTCGTCGCGCCCGGATGGTCGCTGCCGACGGCGGCGGCGGGAGAGCTGGTCCTCGCGGTCGCCGGCGACGCGCCGGCGCTGCGAGACCTCGCCGCCCGGAGCTGGCCGCTCGACGCCACCGCCGACGCCTACCACCACTTCGTCGAGACGTTCGAGCCGCTGCGGGCCGCCCTCGGCAACGGGGCGGTCCCGAGCGACGCCGATGCGCTGGTCGCCCGCGTCCTGCTGATCCACGAATACCGACGCATCGTGCTGCGCGATCCGCTGCTGCCGGCCGCGCTTCTTCCGGAGGACTGGCCCGGCACCGCCGCCCGAGCGCTCTGCACCGCCCTCTACCGCGAACTGCTGGAGCCGTCGGAGCGCTGGCTCGATGCCCATGCGATCGACGAGAACGGCGCGCCGCTGCGGCGTGGCAAGGACGTGCTGCGCCGGTTCCGCTCCTGAGCCTCGGGCCGCCTCGCGCCCGACGAAGGTCGGTCTCGGCAGCCGCCGCCGCGCCGGCTACACCGGAAACACTGCGACGAAACGGCATCCCCCCCCGAGCGCACGAAATCATTGACCAATCGTTCGGTTAATCTTAGGCTTCGAATGGCCGCCTCGCTCGCCTCCGTGCGGGCAGCGGCGTGAGAAGGCGGACCAACCGTCCTCGTCGACACGTCGACCCTTTGGGAGCAACGCCAGATGCAACAGACCGCCGCCCGCCGGGCGCTGCGCGCCGCCGCCGTCGTCACATCCGTCACGATCACGTCCGCCCTGACGATCGGCCCGAGCCTCGCGGCCGACCCGATCAAGATCGGCTCCGTCCTCTCCGCCACCGGACCCGCGTCGTTCCTCGGCGATCCGGAGCAGAAGACGCTCAAGCTGTTTGTCGAGGCACTCAACAAGAAGGGCGGCATTCTCGGCCGGCCCGTCGAGCTGGTGCTCTACGACGACGGCGGCGACGCCAACAAGGCGCGCACCTTCGCCACCCGGCTGATCGAGGACGACAAGGTCGTCGCCATGGTGGGCGGCACCACCACGGGCACCACCATGGCGATGATCCCGGTGTTCGAGGACGCCAAGATCCCGTTCATCTCGCTCGCCGGCGCCATCGAGATCGTCGAGCCGGTGCGTGCCTTCGTGTTCAAGACGCCGCACACCGACAAGACCGCCTGCCAGAAGATCTTCGAGGACATGAAGGCGCGCGGCCTCACCAAGATCGGCATGATCTCGGGCACAGACGGCTTCGGCAAGTCGATGCGGGCGCAGTGCATGAAGGTGATCGGCGACTACGGCATCACGGCGCTGGTCGACGAGAGCTACGGCCCGACCGACGCCGACATGACGCCGCAGCTCAACAAGATCAAGAACACGGCCGACGTGCAGGCGGTGCTCAATCCCGGCTTCGGCCAGGGCCCGGCGATCGTGACGCGCAACTACGCCCAGCTCGGCATCAAGCTGCCGCTCTATCAGTCGCATGGCGTCGCCTCGAAGAGCTTCATCGAGCTCGCCGGGCCGGCCGCCGAAGGCGTCCGGCTCCCGGCGCCCGCGCTGCTCATCGCCGACAAGCTCGCCGACACGGATCCGCAGAAGCCGGTCGTGATGGACTACAAGAAGAGCTACGAGACGGCGACCGGCCAGCCGGTGTCGACCTTCGGCGGCTACGGCTTCGACGGCATCCAGCTCCTGGTGAGCGCGATCGAGCGCGCCAAGTCGGTGGAGCCGCAGAAGATCCGCGACGCCATCGAAGGCACCAAGGGCCATGTCGGCGCCACCGGCCTCTACACGATGACGCCCACCGATCACCTCGGCCTCGGAACGGAATCGTTCCACATGCTGGAGATCAAGGGTGGCGACTGGGTGCCGCAGGACAAGAAGTGAGCTTTACCCGAGCCGCGCGGCACAGTCTCCGTCGTTCCGGGGCGCGGGCTGAAAGCCCGCGAGCCCGGAACCCATAACCCCGGTCGGTGAGTATGGATTCCGGGCTCGCCGCTTCGCGGCGCCCCGGAATGACGGGCCTGAATAGCGAGTCCCGTGTCAGACACGCCGCGCCGAAGAGAAGAAGAATGGCCGAATTCCTCCAGCTCGTCTTCTCCGGCCTGACGATCGGCGCCGTCTATGCGCTGGTCGCGCTCGGCTTCACGCTGGTCTACAACGCCTCCGACGTCATCAACTTCGCCCAGGGCGACTTCGTGATGATCGGCGGCATGGGGACGGTGTTCCTCATGGCCGCCGGGCTGTCGCTGCCGGTCGCCGCCATGATCGCCATCGTGGCCGCCGTGCTGGTCGGCCTGCTGCTGCATCGGCTCGCCATCGAGCCGGCGCGCGGCGCCTCGCCGGTGTCGCTGATCATGATCACGATCGGCGCCTCGATCTTCATCAAGGGCGTGGCGCAGCTCGTCTTCGACAAGCAGTTCCACTCGCTGCCCGCCTTCTCCGGCACGGCACCCATCGCGATCGGTGGCGCCACCATCCTGCCGCAGAGCTTCTGGGTGATCGGCGGCATGTTTTGCGTGGTTGCCGGCCTGTGGCTGTTCCTGGAAAAAACCCTGATCGGCAAAGCCGTGCTGGCGACCGCCGCCAACCGGCTGGCGGCGCGGCTGGTCGGCATCAACGTCACCGTGGTGCTGGCGCTCGCCTTCGGCCTGTCGGCGGCGATCGGCGCGGTCGGCGGGATTCTGGTCACGCCGATCACGTTGACCCGCTACGACGTCGGCACGCTGTTCGCCCTGAAAGGTTTTGCCGCCGCCATGGTGGGCGGGATGGGCAATCCCATCGGCGCCGTCGTCGGCGGTCTGCTCATCGGTCTGATGGAAGCCTTCGGGGCCGGCTATCTCTCCTCCACCTACAAGGACGCGGTGGCCTTCGTCGCCATCCTGGTGGTGCTGCTGGTGATGCCGCAGGGCCTGTTCGGCCGCCGCGCCGTGGAGCGGGTGTGATGGCGCGAGCATGTGATCGGAATCGTCGGGGAGAGCCGTCGGACCTTTCGTTCGGCGTTCCGCTGCATTCCCCCCACCCCCGACCCCTCCCCGCCATTCGCAACGGCGAATGGGGGGAGGGGAGCCGCAGCGCCTCTGCTCCCCTCCTCCCGCGCGCGAAGCGCGTGGCGGGGAGGGGTCGGGGGTGGGGGGCAGCGGCCTGCGCCCAGCATGCGGGGATCCAATGATGCTCCGAAAAATCCTCTCGTCCCGCATCGCCGTGCTGCTGCTGCTCGCTGCCATGATCGCGATCGTGCCGGTGCTGGCCCCGTCGTCGTTCTATCTGCGGGTCGCGGCGCTGGTGTGGATCTTCGGGCTCGCGGCGCTGGGGCTGACGATTCTCACCGGCTATGCGGGGCAGGTGAGCCTCGGGCACGCCGGCTTCCTCGGCATCGGCGCTTATGCGGTGGCGGTCGGGCCGGCCAAGCTCGGGCTCGATCCTCTGCTCTCGCTCCTGCTCGGTGCCGTGCTGTGCGGCCTCGTCGCCTATGCGGTGGGAAAGCCGATCCTGCGGCTGAAGGGCTACTATCTCGCCATCGCGACGCTCGGCTTCGGCCTGATCGTTGCGCTGGTGTTGACCAGCGAGGGGGCGATCACGGGCGGCCCGGACGGCATGCAGGTGCCGCGGGTGGTGCTGTTCGGCTGGCGCATCGCCGGCGTCGTCCCCTGGTACTGGATTTCCGGGGGCGCCCTGCTGATCGGCGCGCTGCTCGCCCTCAACATTCTGGCGAGCCCGAGCGGACGGGCGCTGCGCGCCCTGCACGACAGCGAGGTTGCGGCGGCTGGCGTCGGCGTCGACGTCGCGGCCAAGAAGCTCGCGGCTTTCGTCATCAGCGGCGTCTATGCCGGCGTCGCCGGCAGCCTGCTGGCGCTGATGAACGGCTTCATCACGCCGGAGGCGGCCGGCTTCATGCACTCGATCGAGCTGGTCGCCATGGTGATCATCGGCGGGCTCGGCTCCGTGGTCGGCGCCGTGGTCGGCGCCGCCTTCCTGGTGGTGCTGCCGCAGGCCCTCACCGTGCTGCAGGAGTACGAGCAGGCCGTGCTCGGCCTCTTGATCATGGTGTTCATGATCGTGCTGCCGGCCGGCATCGTGCCGTCGCTCAGGCGCCTCGTGCTGGAGCGCGCCGCATGACCATCCTCCAGGTGAACGATCTCGGCATCACGTTCGGCGGCCTGCGCGCCGTCGACGGGGTGTCGTTCCAGGTGTCGCTCGGCGAGGTGTTTTCCATCATCGGGCCGAACGGCGCCGGCAAGACGACGCTGTTCAACCTGGTCACCGGCATCTATCGGGCGGGGCGCGGCAGCATCCGGCTCGCCGGCGAGGACGTCACCCAATTGGCGCCGCATCTGCTGGTCCGCCGCGGCATGGCGCGCACCTTCCAGAACCTGCAGATCTTCTTCCGCATGACGGCGATCGAGAACGTCATGGTCGGCAACCATCTCTCCGAGCGCACCTCGCTGCTCGCCGATCTGTTCGCGCTGCCTTCGGTCGCGCGGCAGAACCGCCGCACCCGCGAGCGCGCGCTGGAGCTGTTGGAGCGCGTCGGCCTCGCCCATCACGCCGAGACGACGGCCGGCGAGTTGTCCTACGGCGTGCTCAAGCGGCTGGAGATCGCCCGCGCGCTCGCGGCCGATCCGAAGGTGCTGCTGCTCGACGAGCCCGCCGCCGGCTGCAACGCCGTCGAGACCGAGGCGATCGACCGGCTGATCGGTCAGATCGCCGAGAGCGGCGTCGCCGTGGTGCTGATCGAGCACGACATGAAGCTGGTGATGAAGATCTCCGACCGCGTTCTGGTGCTCGCGCACGGCAAGCGCCTCGCCGAAGGCTCGCCCAGGGTGGTGCGCAACGATCCGGCCGTCGTCGCCGCCTATCTGGGCGAGCACGGCGCCAGGGAGGCCGATCGTGCTCACGGTTGATGGTCTCACCTCGGCCTATGGCCGCATCGAGGTGCTGCACGCGGTGTCGCTCGACGTGGCGGCGGGCGAGATCGTCGCGCTCGTCGGCTCCAACGGCGCCGGCAAGACGACGCTCTTGCGCACGCTCTCCGGCGTGCAGCCGGCGAGCGGTGGCCGCATCGTGTTCGAGGGCGAGGAGATCCAGCGCCTTCCGGCGCATGCCCGCGTCGTGCGCGGCATCTCCCAGTCGCCCGAGGGCCGGCAGGTGTTCGGGCCGCTGTCGGTCGAGGACAATCTGCGGCTCGGCGCCTTCCGCCGCAACGACGGCACGGTGAACAGCCGGCTCGACGCCGTCTACACGATGTTCCCGGTGCTGTCCGAGCGCCGCCGCACGGCGGCATCGAGCCTGTCGGGCGGCCAGCAGCAGATGCTCGCCATCGGCCGCGCCCTGATGGCGCAGCCCAAGCTCCTGCTGCTCGACGAGCCCTCGCTCGGCCTCGCGCCGCTGCTGGTCGATCAGATTCTCGAAGCCGTCGTGGACCTCAAGCGCAAGGGCATCACGGTGCTGCTGGTGGAGCAGAACGCCTCCGCGGCGCTCGCCATCGCCGACCGCGGCTATGTGCTCGAGGTCGGCCGCATCGTCCACGAAGGCAACGGTCAGGCCCTGCTGCAGGATCCGAAAGTGCGGGCGGCGTATCTGGGGGTGTGAGCGTGGCGGGCGTGTACGGGCCGGGGCGTTGTTAATCGAAACAATGTGCCGTGAAGCACCCCCCTCCCTGTCCCTCCCCCACAAGGGGGAAGGGAACGATGGACCCGCGGCTTTCTTTGTTTGCGGCTTTCCTTGCTTGAAGCCCGGCATTAATGGGTGTCGAGAGCGTTGCGACCCACCGCAGCCTGCTCCCTCCCCCCTTGGGGGGGAGGGTCGGGGAGGGGGGTAGGCCGCAGGCGACGGCCTGCGATGGGAGTTCCAAGCGCCGCGCTACCCCACCTCGGTCCATGTCGAAAACGTCGCCGCGGTGCCGCGCAAGGTGCCGGCTTCGTCGAGGAGCTGCCACACCAGCCCGTCCTCGATCCAGAACGTCTTCCCCGACTTCTTCACCCGCAGGCCGCGATAGCCGGCCACGTATCCGTTCGCCGCGACGGCGTCGAGGAAGCTCTGGCGCTCGGCGCGTTCCGGCGCCTTGGCCGAAAGGCGCGACGGCAGGCCGATGAACTCGTCCCAGGCGTATTCGAAACAACGCTGCCCGGCCGCGTTGGCATAGACGAAGCGCGGATCGGCCTCGGTGTTGTGCGCCACCACGACGAAAGGCGCCTGCTCGTACAGCCACGCCGCGTCGGCGCCGGGCGGCACCAGCGGTCGGCCGGTCAGCCGCGCGTAGCTCTCGGTCAGCAGCGCGAAGAAGTTGTCGTCGGTGCGGAGATCGGCGGAGAGGTCGGGCATCGAGTCACTCGTTCCATGGGCACGAGGCCGCGTGGTAGCCGGGATTGTTTACGGCGCAAAGCCCGGCAGGCGCCCGCCGGCCTGTGCCGCGGCGGGGACCACGGGCGGACTGAGGGCATGACCGGCGCAATGCCCGGCGGAGCGCGCAGGTCTGCAGTGCCGGCTTCTCTTGCCTCAGTCAGTTGACTGACTGAGGCGTCTGTGGTGGGCTCCGTGCCGCGCGCGGCTCGCGCCGAGATCGACAGGGGCCGCAAGGAGAGCGACGTGCCGCGGGAAAGACGAGCGCCGGCGACCGGAGGCGAGGCGGCAGCGGACGACGCCGCCACCCCGGCGCGCATTCTCGACGCCGCCGAGGCGCTGTTTGCCGATCGCGGCTTCCATGCCGTCTCGGTGCGCGAGATCACGACGGCGGCCGCCGTCAACGGCGCTGCGATCTTCTATCACTTCGGCCGCAAGGAGGATCTGCTGGCCGCCGTGCTGGAGCGGCGCGCTGCGCCCCTCGCGGCCGAGCGCCGGCGCCGCCTCGACGCGCTTCTGGACGGACCCGGCGAGGCGCTCACGCTGGAGGCGCTGATCGAGGCGTATCTGGCGCCCGGCCTCACCATCGGGTTCGGCTCGAGCGAGGCGCGCACCCGCTTCGGCCGGCTGCGCGGCCGTATCACGGCCGACAGCGGCGACGCCCGCGTGCAGGAGATTCTGCGTCGCCACTATCGCGAGCCCGGCCGCCGCTTCCTCGACGGCGTCGCCTGCCTGCTCCCCGATCTCACGCCGCCCGACCTGCAGTGGCGCTATCACGTGATGATCGGCACCCTGATCCACATGCTGAGCAAGCCGGGCCGCGTGCAGGCGGTCGCCGGCGATTCCCCCGAAGACACCTACGATCCCGACGACATGGCGACGGCACAGCGCGTGCTGGTGCCGCTGCTCGCCGCCGTGTTTCGCGCTCCCCCCACTCTCACGGACGCGGCCGACACGCCGCGCCGGCCCCGCCGCAACGACAAGAACGATCCACAACCCTGAGGCCCCGGGAGGTTCTCGTGCCCAAATCCGTGCTGTTTCGCGCGGCCGTCGTGGTCGCGCTCGCGATGCTGCTGGTGCCGTTCCGGCCGGGGCCCGCCCGCGCCGAGTATCCCGACAAGATCATCCGCATCATCAATCCGTTCCCGCCCGGCGTCTCGACCGACGTGCTGGCGCGCGGGCTGGCGCAAAAACTAACCGAGTATCTCGGCCAGTCCGTGATCGTCGAGAGCCGGCCGGGCGCCAACGGCATCCTCGCCTCGACCACGGTCGCCAAGTCGGAGCCGGACGGCTATACGATGCTCCTCACCACCGGCTCGCACGTGGCGAACCCGATCGTGCAGAAGCACGTGCTGTACGACCCGGTGAAGGACTTTTCCGCCGTGACCCTGCTGGCGCAGTCCTACGGGCTGGCGCTGGTGTCGAACCTGCCGGCGAGCTCGCTCGCCGACATCGTCGCGCTGGCCAAGGCGAAGCCGGGCACGCTCACCTATGCGACCTCGGGCGTCGGCAATCTCACCCATGTGGCCGGGCGGCTGTTCGAGGTGCGGGCCGGCATCGGCATGACGGCCGTGCCCTACAACACGCCGGCCCTTATGACCGACGTGATCGGCGGCACCGTGTCGATGACCTTCGTGTCGACCGTCACGGCGGTGCCGCTGGTCAACGCCGGGACCGTCAAGGCCTTCGCCATCACGGGCACGCGCCGCACGCCGGCGCTGCCCGACACGGCGACCATGCAGGAGCTCGGCTACAAGGACTACGAGCTGCTCGGCTGGTTCGGCGTGCTGTTCCCGGCCAACACGCCGCGCGACCGCGTCGAGCGCATGCACCGCGAGATCGCCCGCGCCCTGCAGACCCCCGAGCTCAAGAAGCTGATCGAGGACTCCGGCCTTTATGTCGACGGTGCCGGACCCGACGAGTTCCAGGCCTTCCTGCGCAAGGACTTCGACTATCAGACCCGCCTGATGGACGAGATCGGCCTCAAGGCGCAGTGACCACGACACCCTGGAGACGACCATGAACGATGCTTCCTCGCCCGCCGCCGGCACGCCTGTGGCCGGTCCCGTGGAGACCATCGTCGAGACCGTCACGACGGCACGCGGTCCGAAGATGATCTTCGAGAAGGACGTGGCGGTGCCGGTCGGCGACGGCACGGTGCTGCGCGCCAATGTCTTTCGCCCCGATCGCGAGGGCCGCTTTCCGGTGGTGATGGCGCACGGGCTCTACGGCAAGGACGTGCATTTCGCCGATGGCTTTTCGCCCCAGTGGGAGCGGCTGAACGCGCTGCATCCGGACCTGTTCAGGACCGGCACCAGCGGCCGCTTCCTGCGCTGGGAGACGGTCGATCCCGAAACCTGGGTGCCGGACGGCTTCGTCGTCGTGCAGGTCGACTCCCGCGGCTCGGGAAAATCGCCCGGCTATCTCGACCCGCGCTCGCCGCGCGAGATCCAGGACTATTGCGAGGCGATCGAATGGGCCGGCACGCAGCCGTGGTCGAACGGCAAGGTCGGCCTGATCGGCATCTCCTACTACGCCTTCACGCAATGGGCCGTCGCCGCGCTGCAGCCGCCGCATCTCGCCGCCATCGTGCCGTGGGAGGGCTTCGTCGACTACTATCGCGACGCCTACCGGCACGGCGGCATCTTCAGCAACGGCTTCACCTCGGCGTGGTGGCCGCGCCAGGTGCTGGTCAACCAGCACGGCAACGGCGGCACGCGCTATCGCGACCGCGACACCGGCCTGCCCAACACCGGCCCGGCGCTGTCGCCGGATCTGCTCGCGGGCAACCGCACCGACTATGTCGGCGAGTTCCTGCGCCACCCGCTGTGCGATGCCTGGTACCGCGAGCGCACGCCGGATCTCTCCCGCATCACCGTGCCGGTGCTCTCGGCCGGCAACTGGGGCGGACCGGGGCTGCATCTGCGCGGCAATATCGACGGCTATCTGGGCGCCGCGAGCCCGCAGAAGTGGCTCTCCGTGCATGACGGCACGCATTTCGAGAGCTTTTACCTGCCCGCCTATGTCGCGCTGCAGAAGCGCTTCTTCGACCGCTTCCTGAAAGACGAGCGCAACGGCTTCGACGACGAGCCGCGCGTAAAGCTGTCGATCCGCAGCCCGTACGGCGCGATGCGGCGCGACGAGAGCGAGCTCCCGCTGGCGCGCACGCAGTGGATGCGGATGTATCTCGACGCGCAGGCGCGTGCGCTGCGCGCCACGCCGCCGGCGGCGGGCTCCGCCGTCTCCTACGACGCGCAGGGCGACGGCATCGACTTCGCCACCGCGCCGTTCGAGCGCGACACCGAGATCACCGGCTTCGTCTCGGTGCGGCTGTGGATCGCCTCGTCGACGACCGACATGGACATCTTTGCGGTGCTGCGCGCCTTCGGGCCGGACGGCAGCGAGGTGGTGTTCGACGGCGCCCACGAGAAGACGCCGGTGAGCCGCGGCTGGCTGCGCGCCTCGCATCGCCGGCTCGACCCCGGGCGCTCGCGGCCGTACCGGCCCGTGCCGGCGCATGATCGCATCGAGAAGCTCGAGCCGGGTCAGGCTTACCCCGTCGATCTCGAAATCTGGCCGACCAGCGTGGTGCTGCCGAAGGGGTTCCGGCTGGTGCTGACCCTGATGGGCAAGGACTTCGAGTATCCCGGCATCCCTGGCCGGATGCGGCACGACCATCCGCAGGACCGTGGCGGCCCGGAGTTCTCGGGCTCCAGCACGATATTTTCGGGCGGCGAGCGCGAGTCGTTCCTGCTGCTGCCCGTGATCCCGCCGCGGTGACGCGGCCGCGCTAACGCCGCGTTTCGGGCGAACGTTTCACCTTCGTCATTCCGGAAGCGTTGCGGAGCGACGCTGTCCGGAATCCATAACCCCGGTCTGGGACTATGGATTCCGGACAGCGTCGCTGCGCGGCGCCCCGGAATGACGGCGAGCTGATCACCCGACTCCCGTGTCACGCCGCCGTGGCGCCGTAGACCCGCGCAAAGGCCGCGTCGTCGAAGTGTCGGGCCGGCACGTCCAGCACCAGCCGGCCGGCGCGCAGCGCGACGATGCGGTCGGCGTAGTCGCGGGCGAAGTCGACCTGGTGGAGCGCGCACAACACGCCGATGCGGTGCTCGCGCGCGATGTCGCGCAAGACCCCGATCACGTTGGCGGCAGAGCTCGGATCGAGGCTCGACACCGGCTCGTCGGCGAGCACCACGCGCGACTGCTGGGCCAGGACGCGGGCGATGGCGACGCGCTGCTGCTGGCCGCCGGAAAGAGAATCCGCGCGCTGATAGGCTTTCTCCAGCAGGCCGACACGGTCGAGCGCGGCGAGCGCGATCTGCCGGTCCTCGGCCGGGAACAGGCGGGTCGCGACGCGGAGCGTCGAGACATGGCCGAGCCTGCCGGCCAGCACGTTGTCGAGCGCCGAGAGCCGGCCGATCAGGTTGAACTGCTGGAAGATCAGGCCGATTCTTCGACGCACCTCGCGCAAGCGCGAGCCGCGGAGATCGTCGAGCCTCGTGCCCAGCACCGCGACATGCCCGGCGTCGGCCGTGACGAGGCGGGTCAGGCAGCGGAACACGGTCGACTTGCCGGCGCCCGACGGACCGACCAGCGCGACCAGCTCGCCGGGGTGCACCATGAAGGAGACGTCGTCGAGCGCCAGCGTCTCCCGGTAGCGCTTGGTGACGCCGGCGAGCGACAGCGCCGGCGGCGCGAGCGGTTCGGCGTGCGTCTCGGCGAGCGGCGTGCCCATGATGGGCTCCGCGGTGAGCGGCAGATGCGGATGCGCGGTCATGGAGAATGCTCCTCAGACCAGCCGGCGGCGCAGCCAGGCCGAGAGCTGGTCGATCACCGTCACCATGATCAGCACGATCGCCGAGAGGGTGAGCAGCTTCTGGAAATCGAGTAGGTCGATGGCGGCCTTGATCTCGATGCCGATGCCGCCGGCCCCGACGATGCCGAGGATGGTCGAGGTGCGCACGTTCGACTCCCAGACATAGAGCGATACCGAGGCGAGGCTCGGCAGCACCGAGGGCAGCATCGCATAGGTGACGATCTTGGTGCGGTTGGCGCCCGACATCGCCGCCGCCTCGAGCGGCGCCCCCGGGATGGTCTCGATCGCCTCGGCATAGAGCTTGGTGATGACGCCGACCGAGTGGACGATCATGCCGAGCACGCCGGCGAACGGGCCGAGCCCGACCGCGGTGACGAACAGCAGCGCGAACACCACCGTGTCGATGGCCCGGAACGCGTTGACGATCCAGCGCACCGGGAACGACAGCACGGGCGAAGGCGTCACGTTGCGGGCGACGAACACGGCGAGCGGGAAGGCGATCAGGGTCGCGGCGACGGTGCCGACGGTGGCGATCGCCACCGTCTCGACGGCCCGGTAGGCGAACACGTCGAGGTCGTCGAGATAGGGCGGCCAGCCCTTGCCGGCCCATGCGACGAGGCGCGGGAAGCCGCGCACCAGCGCCGCCGGATCGACCTCGGCGAGGCGCAGGCAGGCGACGAAGGCGCCGGCGAGCACCAGCGCGACCAGCGCCCGCGCGATCACGTCGCGCGAGAGCGGATCGAGCCGCGGCTCGATGTAGCGGCCGTCGGCGCCGCGGACGGGAAGATTGGACAAAGGGGGACTCCTGGACTGGTCGTTCCGGGCCGGCGCAACGCGCCGGACCCGCAATCCAGCCGCCGTGACGGTGTCTGCCGCTGGAGTCCGGGTTCGCGAGCCTTCGGCTCGCGCCCCGGACCGACCTTCATCTGATTACGACGCTTTCAGCACGCCGAGGTCGCGGCCCATCTTCTCCAGAACCTCGTAGGGCGCGTGCTCGGCCGGCACGAAGCCGGTGTAGGGCCAGGGCAGCAGCTTGCGCTCGTCCTCGTTCAGCCCGGTGAGGGCATCGCGCAGCTTCACGCGCATCTCCTCCGGAAAGCCGCGGCGCACCGCCACCACCTCGTTGGGCAGCGGATCCGACTGCCACACCACGGTGTTGGAGTCCTCGCGGATGGTGCCGTTGCGGATCATGGTGTTGCGGTGAATGTCCCAGCCGGTGGCGAGGTCGACCTGGCCGTTGGCGGCGGCGACCTGAGCGGCGGCGGCCGAGGCGCCCTCGGCATAGCGGCCGAAGAAGGTCTTCGGCTCGATGCCGCGCTGGCGGAACCAGTGGGTCGGCACCATCCAGCCGGTGGTCGAGCCGACGTCGAGCATCTGCATGGAGAGGCCGCGGGCGCCCTCCGGCCAGCTCTCGATCTTCAGGCCCGGGCGGGCGACGATGACGGCCCGATAGGTCGGCTCGCCGTTCACCAGCATGGTGCAGGCGATCTTCGCCTCGCCCTTGGCGCGGGCCAGCACGTAGCCCCACGGACCCATCTGGGTGGCGTCGATCTGCTCGCTCGCCAGCGCCACCGAGATGCCGGCCCAGTCGTTGGCGACCGTGAGGTCGAGCCCGACGCCCATGCGGTCGGCGACGAGCCGATAGAGCGGCTCCCACACCTTCCGGGTCTCGGCCTGCGTCGCCTGCTGGGGCGCGAGGCCGATCTTGATGGTCTGGCGCGTCTGGCCCAGCACGGCGGGGGCGGCCAGCGCGGTGCCGGCGGCGACCGTGGTGGCGAGGAAGCGGCGGCGGTGCATCATGTCTCGGCGTCTCCGGATGAACGGGCCCGGGACGCCTGCGGCCGACGGCCCGCGCGGGCTGCTGGCGCGCCGGCATTCGGGCGACTTGTCTAGTCTAGGTGGACAAGCTGACGGACATGTGACACCCGGCCGCGGCGGCTGCGCCGGCCGGTGCCGATTGCCGTCGCATGCCGCCGTCGCATGCCGCCGTCACGGACTGTCGATGCGGATGCGCAGCTTGCCGTTCGGGAAGACCGCAGTGCCGAACAGGATCGGGGCGCCGTCGCGGTCGGCGTCGACATAGCTCATCACCATCACGGGCGAGTCGAACGGGATCGCCAGCGCGCGTGCCTCGTCGGCGCGCGGCAACCGGCAGTCGATCCAGGTCGAGGTGCGGAAGAAGCTCGGATGGCCGAACTCGGCGAGCGCCGGCGTGTAGCTGCGCAGCCGCTTGAACGCCGCGTCGATGCCGAGGAAGCGCGTGCGCTCGAACACATGGTAGCAGTACGCGGCGACGCCGGAGCCGGCCCGCCGCAGCGTCTCGACCATCAGGAGCTCGGTGCCGGGCGCCAACGCCAGAAGGCCGGCGAGCTCGGCATTGGCGGTGCGCAGCGAGGAGCGCAGCAGCCGGCCGTCCGGGCTGGCGCTGAGCCGCTGCTCGAACTCGCTCCATTTCGATTCGCGGGTGACGGCGTACTCGACCGGACGCTGCGCCACGAACACGCCCTTGCCCTGGCGGGCCACCACCAGACCGGCGGCCGCGAGCCGGGCGAGGGCGGGCCGCACCGTGTGGCGGTGAACGCCATAGGCGTGCGCGAGCTCGGCCTCCGACGGCAGCCGGTCGCCCGGACCGTAGAAGCCGGTGCGGATCTCGAAGGTCAGGTCGATCTCGATCTGCCGCCAGACCGGAACGGGTTCGCCCCGGCGCACGCGGCGGCGCGGCAGAACCAACATGTCGCCTCCCTGCGGTGCCGGACGGGTTGTGGCACGGAACGGCGTCGCCGGAAACCGCCGGCTGCGCGGCGCGCGAAGGTCGCGCTACGGCGCGGCCTTCACGCCGATCATCTTGCGCAGCAGGTAGACGAGGGCGACGCGCTCCACCGGCTCGAGCTCGCCCATGGTCAGCTCGGTGATCTCGTGCGCGCACGGCACCATGCGGTCGAGCGCCGCCGCGCCCTGCTGTGTGAGATGCACGATCACCTTGCGGCGGTCCTCGCCGTCGTTCGACAGCACGACGAGACCGCGCGCCTTCAGCCGGTCGATGATGCCGCGGATGGTGCCCTGGTCCACCGCGGTGGCGCGCACCAGCGCGCTCTGCGAGCTCGGGCCCTGCTCCCGCAGCGTGCACAAGGTGACGAACTGCACCGCGGTGAGCTGCGGATCGGCGGCGGTGTGCTGGAAGATCGCGACATGGCGCTGATAGGCGCGGCGCAGCAGGTGCCCGACCTGCTCGCGGAAGTCATAGCTGCCGCGCACGGCAGGCGCCGGTCGCTTTCCGCGCGGCGGTTGCGGCGGTGCCGAAGCCTTGGCGGACATGCGTGACGGCTCTCCCGTGATGCCGGACAGGCGGGCGTTTGCGTCGCGGCGGGCCGACGCGGCGCAACCGGACGGCGCACACGCCGCCGCCGCCGCACCCCCAACAATAGTGTACACGCTTCGCTCTGCACAAGACGCCGCGGCTTGACGGCGTGACCGGATTCCGGTCCGATTGCTCTGCTCGTCACCATGGCCTGCACAAAATATGTGAGATCGGGGCGGACTTTCCGGTTGGTCCGCCCGGGTCGGCCCGATAAAGTGAGTACACTCTTCTTTGACCACCGGTCCGGTGGCGTGTCGGTGCCCGAAACGCGGCCCGCCGCCGCGCCACGAGACAGGAGCGAGATCGGGCATGCGCCTGCGACGTGACGAGTCTTCTCGGCTCGGTCGTGACCGCGGACGCAAAACCATCCATCGTCGCGGCGCCTGGCGCCCGCGGCGCTCAGCGGCAACCCCCACCGTGAAGAGATCGATGATGTCGTTGTCCAAAACATTCCGATCCGTTCTGTCCGCGGCCGTTCTGCTCGCCGCCGCGCCGGCGCTCGCCGAGGAAATCTCGGTGACCCAGTGGGGCACCAGCATGTACGGCGCGCCCTATGCGGTGGCGATGTCGGAGGGCCTGTTCAAGAAGGCGGGCGTCGACATCACCTCGATCATCGGCTCGGGCGGTGGCGGCACCACGGTGCGCAACCTGCTCGCCAGCGAGACGCCCTATGGCGACGTCGCCATCGCGGCGGCGCTCGCCGCGCAGCGCCAAGGCCTCGACGTGATCATCGTCAACACCGGCACGCGCTCGACCGCCGAGGCGTCGCTGGTGACGATGCCGGATTCTCCGATCAAGTCGCTCAAGGATCTCGAGGGCAAGAAGGTCGCCGTGACGTCGCCCAAGGGCGTCTCCGAGATGCTGCTCTTGATGGCGCTCAAGGCCGAGGGCGTCGACGCTTCGAAAGTCGAGCGCGTCGCCTCGGGCGGCTACGTCAACGGCCTCACCATGCTGGAGCAGGGCGCGGTCGCGGCCGCCGCGCTGATCGAGCCCTTGTCGATCATGCGCGCGGCGAAGTACCGCACCGTCGCCAACTACGGAAAAATCCTGCCGCCGATGACGACCTCGGTCGGCATCACCACGCGCGCCTTCGCCAAGGCCAATCCCGACAAGCTGAAGGCCATCATCGCCGGCCGCGCCGCCGGCGTCGAGGCGCTCTATGCGGACCCGGCCAAGGCGGCCGAGATCATCGGCAAAGCGTTCAAGCTGGAGCCGGCGATCGCCAAGGTCGCGGTCGACAACATGCTGGGTCCGCGGATGTGGAGCACCGGTGCGTTCGATTTGGCCGAGATGGACCGCACGGTCGACGGCCTGCGCCTGATCGGCGAGATCACCGACCCGGTCGACTGGTCGAAGCTGATCGACCCGTCCTTCCTGCCGCCCGCCGCCCAGGGCGCGAAATGAGCGTCGCCCTCGCGGAGCCCGCGGTCGTGGCCGCCGTCGCCGATCCTCACGTGCGCCTCACCGGCGTCACGCGGGTGTTCAGCCGGCGCGGCTCGACCGAGAGCGTGCACGCGCTCGGGCCCATCGATCTCGATCTGATGCGCGGCGAGTTCTTCTCCGTGGTCGGTCCCTCCGGCTGCGGCAAGTCGACCCTGCTGGACGTGCTGGCGGGTCTAGCCAAGCCGACCGAGGGGACGGCCGAGTTCGAAGGTCGCCCGATCGACGGCGTGCCGGCCGGCGTCGGCGTCGTCTTCCAGGAGGATGCCTCGTTCCCCTGGCTCACGGTCGAGGACAACGTCGCCTTCGGGTTGCGTCGCGCCGGCGTCGATCCGGCCGAGATCGCGCGACGGGTCGACTACGCGATCGGCTTCGTCGGCCTGCGCGGCTTCGTCGACGCCTATCCGGCGCAGCTCTCCGGCGGCATGCGCCAGCGCGTCTGCATCGCCCGCACCCTGGTGACGCAGCCGCGCCTGATCCTGCTCGACGAGCCGTTCGGCGCGCTCGACCAGCAGACCCGCCTGCTGATGGGCGACGAGCTTCTGCGCCTGTGGCGCGAGACCGCCGCCACCGTGCTGCTGATCACCCACGCGCTCGACGAGGCGGCCATGCTGTCCGACCGCGTCGGCGTGATGTCGGCCCGCCCCGGCGTGTTCATCGACATCGTCGAGACCGGCTGGGACGCCGAGCGCGACAGCCGCATCGTCTCGCATCCGCGCTTCGGCGATCTCACCGGCCATCTGTGGGAGAAGCTGCGCACCGAATCCCTCAAGCACCTGCGCGACGGGTGAGCGGGGATGCATCCGATCGCTTCCCACGCTTTCAGCCTTTCTCGGCCTCATGGTGAGGAGCGCTCCGGCGGAGCGCGTCTCGAACCATGGGCCGCCCGTCCTTCGAGACGCGGCCTGCGGCCGCTCCTCAGGACGAGGCGGAGCGAGTCGCCAATCACGGGTCGCAGCCGATGACCCGCGCCGGCTGGATACGCCTTCTCGTCATTGCCGCCGCCGTGGCGGTGCTGGAGATCGCCTGCCGGGTCGGCTGGATCCCCGTCACCGTGGTGATCCCGCCCTCCGCCATGGCGACGAGCCTCTATGACATCATCGCCTCCGGCACCCACTGGAACGACATCCTGGTGAGCCTGCGCAGCGTCGTCGCCGCCGCCGTAATCGCGGTTCTGCTCGGCTTCCTGGTCGGCGCCGTGATCCATGCATTCCCGGTGGTGCGCGGCGCCGTCGAGCCGCTGCTGGCGAGCTACTACGCGGTGCCGACATTCATGTTCTATCCCGTCTTCATCATTCTGTTCGGGGTCGGGTCGGGCGCCATCATCGCCATCGCGGTGCTGCTCGCCATCGTCGCGATGATCTCGGCGACCCTGACGGGCCTCGACCGCATCCCGACCGTGCTCGGCAAGACGGCGCGCATCATGCGCCTCGGCCCGGTGGAGCGCGCCTTCCGGATCAGCCTGCCGGCGGCGATGCCGTATCTGTTCACCGGCGTGAAGCTCGCGGTCGCCTACGCCTTCATCGGCGTCATCGCCTCGGAGTTCATCCTGTCGGGCGCCGGCATGGGCTACGCCATCGCCTACGCCTACAACAATTTCAACAATCGCGAGATGTACGGCCTGATGCTGCTGATCGTGCTGGTGGTGACGGTGGTGAACACGGCGCTCGACACGGTCGACCGCCGTCTCCAGGCCCGGCTGAGGCGTTGACATGAAGAGCGCCATCGGGTCCGCCGCCGTCCTCCTCGTGCTCATGCTCTTTTGGCAGGGGCTGCACCTCGCCGTCGCCAACAGCTCCCTGCCGTCGCCCGTCACCACGCTGGTTCAGCTCGTCGCGCTGTTCGGCGATCCGGACTTCTGGAAGCAGACCTCGCAGACCGCGCAGGCGTTCGGCGCCGCCGTGGTGCTCTCCACGGTCGGCGGCATCGCGCTCGGCGTGCTTTTGGGGATGAACCGCACCGCCGGCAGCGTCTCCGAGCCGATCTTGGTGAACCTCTACTCGCTGCCCAAGGTGACGCTCTATCCGGTCGTGCTGCTGGTGTTCGGGCTCGGCATCTCGGCCCGCATCGCCTTCGGCGTCATGCACGGCATGATCCCGCTGACGCTGTTCACCATGAACGCCATCCTGCAGATGAAGCCGGTCTATCGCCGCAGCGCCGCCGTGATGGGGCTGTCGCCGTGGCAGACCTCGGTGACGGTCGTGCTGCCGGCGATCCTGCCCGAGGTGATCACCGGGGCGCGGCTCGGCGTCTCGCTCTGCCTGCTCGGCGTGCTGATCGGCGAGATGTTCGCCGCGCGCAACGGGCTCGGCTACATGGTGATGCACGCGATGGAGCGCGGCGACATGGCGACCGTGCTGGCGGTCGCGCTTTTGCTGGCGATCTTCGCCCTGCTGGTCAATTCCGCGCTGCTCGCCCTCGACCGGGCATGGCGCCACTGACGCGGCGCTCCGGCCGGCCGTGGGCCCGCGCGCGCCGCGCGTGGACACGCGGCCCGGCCGGGTCGCACCCCTGACACAGACTCAGCGGAAAGGTTCGACCATGTACGACAGCTTCGCCGTCGATCGCCTGATCGATCTGTGGCTCACCGAGGACATCGGCTATTGCGACCTGACGGCGCAGACCATGATCGAGCCGGACGAGACAGGGCATTTCGCCATGAACGCCCGCCAGCCCATGACGGTCGCCGGCATCGACATCGCGGCCGCGGTGTTCCGCCGCTACGAGCCGCGCCTCGATGTGGTGGTCAAGGTGAAGGACGGCGACACGGCGCAGAAGGGCGACATCCTGCTCACCGTGAAGGGGCCGGCACGCGGCATCCTGACGGGCGAGCGCACGGCGCTCAACATCGTCCAGCACATGTCGGCGATCGCCACCGAGACGGCCCGCTATATCGCCATGGTCTCCCACACCAAGGCGCGGCTGATCGACACCCGCAAGACGACGCCCGGCCTGCGGATGATCGAGAAGCACGCCGTGACGTGCGGCGGCGGGCTCAACCACCGGCTCGGCCTCGACAACGGCGTGATGATCAAGGACAACCACATCGCGGTCTGCGGCGGCATCGCGCCGGCGGTGGCGCGGGCCAAGAAGAAGCTGCCGACGCTCACCAAGATCGAGGTGGAGTGCGACCGGCTGGAACAGGTGACCGAGGCGCTCGCCGCCGGCGCCGACGTGATCATGCTCGACAACATGTCGTGCGAGGAGATGAGCAAGGCCGTCAAGCTGGTCGCCGGCAAGGTGCCGCTGGAGGCGTCGGGCGGCATAAGGCTCGACACCATCAAGGCGATCGCCGAGACCGGCGTCGACTACATCTCCACCAGCAAGATCACCCAAGCGGCCCCGGCCGTCGACATCGGCCTCGACGAGGCGTGAGGCGGGTATCGATCGATGCTTGTTGATGCTCCCCACCCAGGCACGGCGCCTGCTCCCCTTCTCCCCGCGCGCGGGGAGAAGGTCGGGATGAGGGGGCGTCTCCTTATCCCCGAAGCGCCCCCTCACCCGGAGTCCGCGCTGGGCGCGCGGACTCCGACCTCTCCCCGCGCAGCGGGGAGAGGTGAAGGGGACATGCGGGAGTTCCTCCGATGACTCCGGGCGTCCTGTTCTTCGTCGTCGGGCCGAGCGGGTCGGGCAAGGACACGCTGCTGGACGGTGCGCGCGCGGCGCTGGGCGGCTCGGGCCGGTTCGTGTTCGCGCGGCGCGTGATCACGCGGCCGGCCGACGCCGGCGGCGAGGCGCACGAGGCCGTGGACGCGGCGACGTTTTCGCGCATGAAGCAGGCGGGCGCCTTCCTGATCGACTGGTCGGCGCACGGGCTTTCTTACGGCGTGCCGGTGGGCGTGCTCGACGAGCTCGTTCGCGGCAAGCATGTCGTCGCCAACGGCTCGCGCGCCGTGGTGGCGGAGCTGCTATCCCGCGTGCCCGATCTGGTCGTCGTCGAGATCACGGCGCCCGCAGACATTCTGGCGGCGCGTCTCGCCGGGCGTGGGCGCGAGACGGACGAGGTGATCCGCGCCCGGCTCGATCGCAAGACGCCGGCGTTTCCGGCGAACGCGACCGTGGTGCGGGTGGGGAACGAGTCCACCCCGAACGTAGGCATCGAGCGTTTCGTCGCCGCGCTGGAATCCCAGACGGTGCGGCTGCGGCTGACCAAATTGCCGATCGCGGCGGGGCAGCGGGCGCTCGCCGTGCTGCCGTGCGATTCCTCCGTGGTGTCGGCCGCCGATTATATCGGCCCCGGCCGGATCGACCTCGCGGCGCGCGGCAAGAGCGTGCGGGCCGAGGTGGCGCTCGCCGAGCCCGGGCTGGTGCCGGCGGACGCGGTCGGTCTCACGGACGAGGTGTTCAAACGGCTCGGCCTGCCGGAGGGAACCCCGGTCGTTCTCACCCGCACGCCGACGCCGGCCAGTCGCGCAGCGTTGCGCAAGAAGATCCGCGGTGGAGTGCTGGACGAGGCCGACTATGCGCGCGTCGTCGGCGACATCGTCGAGGGCCGCTATCCGGACAGCGAGGTGGCGGGCTTCCTGGTCGCCGCCGACCGCGGCCTCGACGACGCCGAGGTTCTGGCGCTGGCGAAGGTGCGGGCGAGCTTCGCCTCGAAGATCAAATGGGACGAGCCGATCGTCGCCGACAAGCATTCGATGGGCGGCATCCCGGGCTCGCGCGTCACCATGGTGCTGGTGCCGATCATCGCGGCGCACGGCCTGGCGATCCCCAAGACGTCGTCGCGTGCCATCACGTCGGCGGCCGGCACGGCGGACGCGATGGAGACTTTGGCGCGCGTCGATCTCGATGCCGACGACGTGCGGCGCGTGGTCGGCGCGGCGCGCGGCTGCATCGCCTGGAACGGCCGCCTCAACCATTCGACCCTCGACGACGTGATGAACGCCATCACGCGGCCGCTGGGCCTGGAGTCCAGCCGCTGGTCGGTCGCCTCGATCCTGTCGAAGAAGCTGGCGGCCGGCGCCACTCACGTCGTGGTCGATCTGCCGCACGGGCCGCGCGCCCGCATCAAGAGCGCCGCCGAGGCGGCGACGCTGGCGCGGCTGTTCGAGAGCGTCGGGGCGGGACTGGGGCTGTTCGTCGAGGCGGTGCCGACCGACGGCACGGCGCCGATCGGCCGCGGCATCGGTCCGGCGCTGGAGGCGCGCGACGTGCTGTGGGTGCTGGAGAACAACCCCGAGGCCCCCTCTGATCTGCGCGAAAAGGTGCTGCACTTCGCCAGCCGCATCCTCGCCTGGGATCCTTCGGTCGGTGGACCGGAGGCGGCGCGTCGCCGCGCCGAGGATCTCCTGTCGTCCGGTGCCGCGCGGGAATCGCTGGACCGGATCATCCAGGCGCAGGGCGCGCAGGCCGAGCCGGTGCGGCCGGGCCGGCTCACCGCCGCGGTCGTGGCGGAGCGCGCCGGCATCGTCGCCGACATCGACGGCTTCGCGGTCGCCGGCATCGCCCGGGTGGCGGGTGCGCCGCTCGACAAGAGCGCCGGCATCGATCTTCGCGCCCGCCTCGGCGACACGGTGTCGGCCGGCGATGCGCTGTTCGTGATTCACGCCGGCGCCGCCTCGGATCTCGACGCGGCGGCGCGGCTCGCGGCACAGTTCTCCGGCTTCACCATCGCCGAGGCGCGGGCGGCGTCCGCCGGCTGACGGACAGCGCGACCGCTGCCGCCGCCGCGGCAAGAACGAGCACCCACGCCGACGAGCCCAGCGTGAAGAGCGTCGCGGCGGCGATCAGGCTCCACAGCGCCGGGATGATCATCAGGACGATACGCGCACCGCCGCCGATCGCGGCGAGCAGCGCCAGCGTGGCGAGCGCAGTCGGATCGGGGACGAGGCCGAACACCTCGGCGGCGTCGAACGGGCGGCCGAAAAGCGGTGCCAGCAGCGGCCAGCCGAGCACGATCGCGACGAGCAGGGCGGCAGCCGCGATCGCGCCGGCGCTTCGTGTCGCCGGAAACGAGAGCCGTCCCGAGAGTCCGGCTGCGATCAGCACCACGCCCTGCAGCGCAAAGGCCGGTGCCGCATAGAGGGCGCCCCAGTTGATGGTGGCGTAGCGCTCCCACAAGAAAGCCCAGGCGACGAGGGTCCACAGCACGCCGAGGGCGGCGGGGACCAGTCGTTCACGCCCACGCATCGGCACCAGCAGCAGCGCCGCAGCCGCGAGGCCGAGTGCGATCGTCACGACCTGGGCCGGCCACATCGCGGCATTGTACGCGGCGAGCAGCCGGACATAGACCCGCGGCGAGAACATCAGAAAATCGGACAGCTCGTAGGTCCACCACTCGGACATTGTTCAGTGTCCTGACGATTACCCGGCGGTCATTCCGGGACGATGCGAAGCATCGGACCCGGAATCCAGCCACGAGTGCCGACCCTGTCGATGGAGCCCGGGTTTGCCCTTTCAGCGCGCCCCGGAATGACGGCGAACGGAGCTGCCGCATCAAGCATCAGATGTGCCCGATCGCTTCGGCGATGCGGCGGCGGAAGGCCTCGTCCGGCAGGGGGCCGGCGGCGGCCGCGAGGTTCTCCCGCACATGGTCGACCCGCGTGGTCGCCGGAATCGCGCAGGTGACGGAGGGGTGCGAGACGATGAATTTCAGCACGAGCTGCGCCCAGCTCATGGCGCCGATTTCGGCGGCCCAGCCGGGCAGGGGATGGCGCGCGAGTTTTCGGGTCAGCTCGCCCTCGCGGAACGGCCGGTTGACGATGACGGCGATGCCGCGCTCGCGGGCGAGCGGCAGGATGCGGGCCTCCAGCTCGCGGTCGACCGGGTTGTAGGTCGCCTGGACGAAATCGAGCGGCCGGCTCGCCATGATGGCCTCCATGTCGCGGTGGCGGCGGCCTTCCGACGTGGTGATGCCGACATGGCGGATCTGCTTCGCCTCCTTCATGGCGAGCAGCGTGTCGAGATGGGCCTCCCACGAGAGCAGGTTGTGCACCTGGACGAGATCGAAGCGCGGCACGCCCCAGGACGCGAGCGACTGGGCGATCTGCGGCGGCCCGTTGCGCGGGCTCGACGTCCACACCTTCTCGGCCGAGAACAGCGCCTCCGGCCGTCCGAGCTTTTGCAGGGCATAGCCGATGGTCGGCTGCGACGAGCCGTACATGGGCGAGGAGTCGATCAGCCGCCCGCCGGCCGCGAAGAACGCCGCCACCACGGCGGCGCACTCGTCCCGCAGCGCGGCATCATTGCCGACATTGAAGGTGATCCAGGTCCCGAGTCCGACCACCGGCAGCGCCTCGCCGCTCGACGGGATGCTTTTGGTCAGTGGAGCCGGGGCGGGGGCGGCCGGCTGGGCGCCGCCTGCACGCGACAAGGCGGCGATACCGCCCACCGCCATCGCGCCCGTCAGCAGGGTTCGCCGTGTGTGCATCGCGGCCTCCGATTTGGCCCATGATAGCCCAGGCGCGGGAGAAGCGGACAGGCGGTCGTCCTTCACCTCTCCCCGCGTGCGGGGAGAGGTCGGGGCCCGCGCGAGAAGCGCGGGCTCCGGGTGAGGGGGCGCTTCCGTATCCACGAGACGCCCCCTCACCCGTCTCGCCGCTCCGCGGCGAGCCACCCTCTCCCCGCGTGCGGGGAGAGGGAGCGCATGCGCTCTGCCTTCTCCCTGGGCGGTGGCTGCCTCTTCGCACTGCAAACGGCAGTTTGTTGCCGCTGTTCGCGGCAGGTTCGCGGCGTTCTCACGATCGCGTGGACGATGCGCTGCAGCATCAAACAAACAGTCGATCGGGGCGATCTTTTTCGTTAGTATACGAATGAAGAGCGCGCCCGAAAGAGTCCTGCCCGAGACCATGACGTTACGCGACCCGACCATCCGCCTGACCGTCAACGGGGAGACGCATGCGTTGCGGCTGCCCGGGGCGACGCCGCTGCTCGCCGTGCTGCGCAACGATCTCGGCCTCAACGGCCCGAAATTCGGCTGCGGCATCGGCGAATGCGGGAGCTGCACCGTGCTGGTCGACGGCGTCGCGGCGCGCGCCTGCGTGCTGCACATCGCCGACGTCGACGGCCGCGATATCCGCACGCTGGAAGGGCTCGGCACGCCGGAGGCGCTGCATCCGGTGCAGGCGGCCTTCGTCGAGACGGCCGGCGCGCAGTGCGGCTACTGCCTCAACGGCATGATCATGACGACGGCGGCGCTGCTCGACGCTAACCCCGATCCGAGCGAGGAGCAGATCCGCGAGGCGCTGCGCTTCAATCTGTGCCGCTGCGGCACCCATGTGGAGATCCTCGCGGCCGTGCGGCTCGCTGCCGAGCGGCTCGCCGCGCAGCGCCTCGCTGCGGGCCGGTCCGCTGCGCAGCGTCCCGCTGCGCCGGGGAGGCGCCGGTGATGCTGCAGCCGCAGGGCCTGAGCCGTACCGATTACCTGACGCGGCCCGGCAGCCTCGCCGTGGTGCGGCCGCAGGCCGGCGCCGGTCCGGATGTCGCTGCCGCCGATCCCGAAACGCTCGAGCCCTTCGTGCTGGTGGAGGCGAGCGGCGCCGTCACGGCGTTCAACGGTCATGTCGATCTCGGGACCGGCATCCGCACGGCGCTGGCCCAGATCGTCGCCGAGGAGCTCGACGTCGGGTTTGGGCGCGTGTCCATGGTGCTGGGCGACACTGCGGTGACGCCCGACCAGGGGCCGACCATCGCCAGCGAGACCATCCAGATCACGGCGCCCGCCTTGCGACGCGCCGCCGCGCAAGCGCGGCAGTTCCTGGTCGCGCGCGCCGCGGCGAAGCTCGGCGTGCCGGCGCAGGATCTGGTCGTCGAGGACGGCGTCATCGGCCGGCGAATGGCGGCCGCGGGCGGCTCCGGCGAGACCGTGGCCGACGCGCCGCCGAGCGGCGACAACCGCTTCGTCACCTATGGCGAGCTGTTGGCCGACGACTGCATCCGGCTCGCGCTCGCCGACGACGTCGCGGTCAAGCCCGTGTCGGAGCATCGCATCGTCGGCCGCTCGCAGCCGCGCGTCGACCTGCCGTCGAAGGCGACCGGCGGCCTCGTCTATGTCCACGACATGCGCGTGCCCGGCATGCTGCACGGCCGCGTGGTGCGGCCGCCCTATGCGGGCGTCGATGTCGGCGACTTCGTCGGCACCAGTCTGCTGAACGTCGACGAAAGCTCGATCGCCCACATCCCCGGCATCGTCGCCGTGGTGACGCTCGGCGATTTCATCGGCGTGGTCGCCGAGCGCGAGGAGAATGCCGAGGCGGCGCTGCGGGCGTTGCGGGTGGCCTGGAAGCCGACGCCGAAACTCCCCGATCTCGACGACCTCGCCGGGGCGCTCAGCAAAAATCCGTCGACGCCGCGGGTGCTGCTCGACACCGGTGACGTCGATGCGGCGCTGGCCGGGGCGGTCAAGCGCATGCCGCGGCAGTATGTCTGGCCGTATCAGATGCACGGCTCGATCGGTCCGTCCTGCGCGGTCGCCGATTATTCCGGGGGCCGGGTGCGGGCGTGGTCCGGCACCCAGAACCCGGTTCCGCTGCGCGCCGATCTGGCGAAGCTCCTCGATCTGCCGCAAGACGCCGTCGAGATCGTTCGGCTGGAGGCGGCGGGCTGCTACGGCCGCAACTGCGCCGACGACGTGACGGCCGACGCGGCGCTTCTCTCGCGCGCGGTGGGACGGCCCGTGCGGGTGCAGCTCACCCGCGACCAGGAGCACGCCTGGGAGCCGAAGGGCGCGGCGCAGCTCATGACGGTCGACGGCGGGCTCGACGCCTCCGGCGGCGTCGCAGCCTACGATTTCCAGACGCGCTATCCGTCCAACGCCTCGACCACGCTGGCGCTGCTGCTGACCGGCAAGGTCGCGGCCGGCCCGGTCGTGCTGCAGATGGGCGACCGCACCGCGATCGGCCCCTACGACTTCGATCACAAGCGCATCGTCTGCCACGACATGCCGCCGATCGTGCGGGCCGCCTGGCTGCGCGGCGTCTCGGCGTTGCCCAACACGTTTGCGCACGAGTGCTACATCGACGAGCTGGCGGCGGAGGCCGGCGTCGACCCGATCGCGTACCGGCTGCGCTATCTGAAAGAGTCTCGCGCCCGCGACCTCGTCCAAAAGCTCGCCGAGCGGGCGCAGTGGGAGCCGCATGTCGGGCCGCGGCTGCGTGAGGACTCTGAAGGCGTCATGCGCGGGCGCGGCTTCGCTTACGCGCTCTACGTCCACTCGAAGTTCCCCGGTTATGGTGCCGCGTGGTCGGCCTGGGTCGCCGACGTCGCGGTGAACAAGCACACGGGCGAGGTGGCGCTCACGAAGATCACGGTCGGGCAGGACTCCGGCCTGATGATCAATCCGGACGGCGTGCGCCATCAGATCCAGGGCAACGTCATCCAGTCGACCAGCCGGGTGCTGAAGGAGGAGGTGACGTTCTCGGACATCGCGGTGGCGAGCCGCGAGTGGGGCGCCTATCCGATTCTCTCCTTCCCCGAGCTGCCGCCGATCGACGTCATGATGGTGCCGCGGCCGGACGACGAGCCGCTCGGCGTCGGCGAGTCCGCCTCGGTGCCGAGCGCCGCCGCCATCGCCAACGCCATCTATGATGCGACAGGCGTCCGTTTCCGCGAGCTGCCGCTCACGCCCGAGCGGGTGCTCGCGGGCCTGCGCGCCGCCGGCGTCTCCCCGCAGGCGTCGGCGGCCGCGCTGGCGCTCCCGGCATGCGCGTCGTCCGGAAAACCCTCACGTCTGAAGACCGTGGTGATGCCGCTCGTGGCCGCCGCGCTCGGCGCCGTCGGCTCGCTCGGCGTCATGACGCTGCCGTGGCGGGGCGCCATTGCGCCGATCCCGCGGCCCGACCCGGCGGTGTTCTCCGCCGCCACCATCGAGCGCGGCCGCGTGCTCGCCCATCTCGGCGCCTGCTTCGTCTGCCACACGGCGGAGGGCGGCGCGCCGCTCGCCGGCGGTCTGAAGATCGAGACGCCGTTCGGCGTCATCACGGCGACCAACATCACGCCCGACGTCGAGACCGGCATCGGCGCGTGGTCCTATCCGGCCTTCGAGCGCGCCATGCGCGAGGGCCTGCACCGCGACGGTCGCCATCTCTATCCGGCGTTTCCTTACACCTCCTATGCGAAGACCAGCGACGCGGATCTGCAGGCCCTCTATGGGTTCCTGATGTCGGTCCCGGCGGTGCGCAGCGTCACGCCGGCGCCGGACTTCAAGTTTCCGTTCAATCAGCGGCCCCTGATGGCGCTGTGGAACACCATGTTCCATCGGGCCGCGCCGTTCGTCGCCGATCCGGCGCGCTCGGCGCTGTGGAACCGCGGCGCGTATCTGGTGGAAGGGCTCGGCCACTGCTCGGCCTGCCACACGCCGCGCAACGCGATGGGGGCCGAGGAGAAGGGCGCGCTGCATCTTTCCGGCGGCATCGCCGAGGGCTGGGAGGCGCCGGCCTTGACGCGGGCGAGCCGCGCGCCGGTGCCGTGGGACGAGACGGCGTTCTACGATTATCTGCGCACCGGCTGGTCGCGCCACCACGGCGCCGTCGCCGGCCCGATGGCGCCCGTGGTCGCCGAGCTGAAGGCTTTGCCCGACGACGACATCCGCGCCATGGCGCACTATCTCGCCTCGTACGGCGATGCGCCCAAGAGCGCGGCCGAGATCCAGGCCCTGGCCGCGGCGCGCGAGGCCGCTACGGCCGTGCGCAAAAGCACGCCCGTGTCGGTGCCGGGCAGCCGCATGTTCGACGGCGCCTGCGCCATGTGCCACGAGCCGGGCCGGGGGCCGGCGCTCTACGGCACAAAACCGTCGCTGGCGCTGGTGACGGCCGTGCAGTCGGCGACGCCCGACACGGTGGTGCGCGTGATCCTGGAGGGCATCCATCCGCCGGGGCTGGGCACGCTCGGGGCGATGCCGTCCTTCGCCGACCATCTGTCCGACTGGCAGATCGCCGAGATCGCCCGCTACGTCCGCGGCCGCTTCGCCCCGGAACGTGCCGCCTGGCCCGACCTCGACGCCGCGGTGGCGCGGCTGCGGGCCCATGCGGGGGCGCGATGATGAGACGAGACGGCGCGGCGTGCACGGTCGTCACCTCTCCCCGCTGCGCGGGGAGAGGGTAAGTGCAGCGCCGTGCCGTACCGTACCTTGACAAGGATCGTGCGATGCAAGATCATTTGTACACTAACAAATGGCCGGTCGGGCGAAGCCGCGCGCGGCGCGACGCTCGGGTCGCGTGCACGATGCGATCCTGCGCCATGCTGACGGGCGACGCGCCGAGCGGCCGGACCTCACGAGAGACGACACGATGACGATTCAGCCCCCGCCGGCCGCCGACCAGAAAATCCGCTGCGACGCCTGTCCGGTCGCCTGCTGGATCCGCCCTGGCATGGCCGGCGCCTGCGACCGCTACGCCAACCGCGACGGCGAGCTGATCCGGGTCGATCCGCATGTGATTCTGGAGCGCACGCTCGACCAGGGCGGGCGGGTCGTGCCGTTCACGCAACGCAAGAGCGAGTGGGCCGGCGAGATCGTTCCCGAGGACACGCTGTTCGTCACTGCCATCGGCGCCGGCACCACCTATCCGGACTACAAGCCGGCGCCGTTCATCGTCTCGGCCGAGGTCGACGGCGTCGACATGGTGACGGTCGTTACCGAGGGCATCTTCAGCTACTGCGGCGTCAAGGTGAAGGTCGACACCGACCGCTTCCTCGGCCCCGAGCAGGCGACCGTGCGGGCGCAGGGCGAGGCGGTCGGCCACGTCACCACGGGCGAGTACGGCTCGCAGATGCTGTCGCTCGGCGGCGTGCATCATCTCACGGGCGGCTCCAAGAAGGAGGGCCGCGTCACCTGCGACACGCTCCTGGAGCTCTCCAACGGCAAGCCGGTGGAGCTGACCATCGAGGGCGGCTCCACCATCGTGGTCGAGGCCGGCAAGGCGCCGATCATCAACGGCGTTCCCGAGGAGCGCATGCGGGTGGGTTGCGGCTCGGCCACCATCGGCATCTTCGCCAAGCAGTGGTTCGGCAAGGTCGACGACGTGGTGGTGGTCGACGACCACATCACCGGCGTCCTGTCCGAGCACGCCTCCGGCAAGGTTTTGGGCGTCGCGCCGACCGGGATAAAGATGCGCGGGCGGCGCTCGACGCCGGGCCGCTATTTCCAGGTCGCCGATCCCGGCACCGGCTGGGGCGGCACCAGCATCACGGACCCGCTGTCGATTCTCGATCCCTTCGACAAGACCGTGGCGAAGCCCGGCATGACGCTGTTCATGGTGTCGACCACGGGCGAGCACGCCGCCTTCTTCCGGCTCGACGACAACCTGAAGCCGGTCGAGGCCGAGATGCCGGAGGCGCTGCGCGCCTCCACCGAGCGCATCAAGGAGAACTGCGAGCCGGCGCTCTCCACCGTGCTGTTCATCGCCGGCGCCGGCGGCTCGCTGCGCGCTGGCGTCACCGAGAACCCGGTGCGGCTGACGCGCTCGGTCAAGGACACGCTGACGCGCGTCACCTGCGGCGGCGCCCCGGTCTATGTCTGGCCGGGCGGCGGCATCACCTTCATGGTCGACGTCACGCGGCTGCCGGCCAACGCCTTCGGCTACGTGCCGACGCCGGCGCTGGTGGCGCCGATCGAGTTCACGCTGAAGCTCGAGGACTACGCGGCGCTCGGCGGCCACATGGACCACGTCCGCCCGCTCTCGACGCTCGGCGATCACGAGAGCCGCCTGGTGCCGCAGATCCAGGGGAACGTGTGGCCGTTCGGGCCCGAGGGCCCGCGCTGGGGACGCGAATGAGCGCGGCGGCGCCGGCCGTTGCGGACAGCGCGGCGCGGCGGCCGCTCGCCCGCCTGCTGCCCGACGGCCGTCGTCTGCACCTGCAGGACGGGCCGATCGATCTGATCATCGAGGCGTTCGGGCCGCCCGACGTGATCGAGACCGCGTATCGCGCAGCGCTGGGGCGGCTCACTGGGCTGTTGGACGAGCTGTGCGGCGAGCTTCCTGCGCTCAGACGACCTTTATCATCGACACACCATCAGCACAGGGAGTCCTGCCCCCCACCCCCGACCCCTCCCCGCTACGCGCTTCGCGCGCGGGAGGAGGGGAGGCGAGGCGCTGCGGCTCCCCTCCCCCCATTCGCGTCAGCGAATGGCGGGGAGGGGTTTGGCGCGCGAAGCGCGCCGGGGGTGGGGGGCTTTTGCCCCGAGCCGCAGGGCGAATTGTCCGGCCCTGTGGCCCGCCGGATGGCTGCGGCCGTCGCGCCGTATTCGAAAAAGATGTTCATCACGCCGATGGCGGCGGTGGCCGGCAGCGTCGCCGACGAAATTCTGTCCGCCATGCGGTCCGCCTGCGGCGACGCGTTGATCCGCGCCTATGTCAACAATGGCGGCGACATCGCGCTCTATCTGTCGCCCGGCACCCGCTTTACCACCGGCCTGATCGACCGTCCCGACAAGCCGAGCCTCTTTGCCACCGCCGCCATCGAGGCGGCCGATTCGGTGCGCGGCATCGCCACGTCGGGCGCCGGCGGGCGCAGCTTCTCGCTCGGCATCGCCGACGCCGTGACGATCCTTGCACGCGACGCCGCGAGCGCCGATGCGGCCGCGACGGTCGTCGCCAATGCCGTCGACATCGCCCATCCGGGCATTCTTCGCGTGCCGGCGCGTGATCTGCAGCCCGACAGCGACCTCGGCGACCGCCTGGTCACGCGCAGCGTGCCATCGCTGGCGGCACCCGAAGTCGACGCGGCGCTCGACGCCGGCGTCGCGGTGGCGCAATCGCTTCTCGACGAGGGCCTGATCGCCGCCGCCGCTCTGCACCTGCAGGGCACGACGCGGCTGGTCGGCTCGCTGATGCAGAATTCCGTTCCTCATCTCTCCCAGCCAACCTAACAGGGCATCCGTCCATGGCCGAAGTCTTGGTCCGAAAACGTCTCGTCACGGTGGAAGAGATCTTCCACGAAGGCGGTCCCGTCTCCGACCGGGTGATCAAGCGCGGCGCCGCCGTCGCCGTCATCAAGAACCCGTTCGCGGGACGATATGTCGAGGACATCGCCTTCTTCATGAAGGACCTCGAGCCGCTCGGCGTCTCGCTGGCGCAGCAGTTGCTCGATGCGCTCGGCGGCGACGCCAAGGCGGTCGAGGGCTACGGCAAGGGGGCGATCGTCGGCACGGCGGGCGAGATCGAGCACGGCGCGCTGTGGCACGTGCCGGGCGGCTACGCGATGCGCGACGTGCTGGGCAGCACCAAGGCGATCGTCCCCTCGACCAAGAAGGTCGGCGGTCCGGGCACGCGGCTCGACGTGCCGATCACCCACATCAACGCGTCTTACGTGCGCACGCACTACGATGCCATGGAGGTCGGCGTGCCGGACGCGCCGCGCGCCGACGAGATCGCGCTGGTGCTGGTGATGACCATGGGCGGACGCGTGCATGCGCGCCTCGGTGGCCTGTTGGCGCATCAGATCGAAAAATGGGATGGACTGCGATGAGTGCAAAGATCCGCAAGCTGGTGACGGTCGTCGACGAGACGTTGACCGAGATGGGCCGCGAGGTGTCGCCGCCGGTGCGCCGCGCCGCCGCCATCGCCGTGATCGAGAATCCCTACGCCGGCCAGTATGTCGAGGACCTGTCGCCACTGATCGAGATGGGCGAGGAGCTGGGAAAAATCCTCGCCGAGCGCGCCGTGGCGGCGCTCGGGGTGCCGGGCGACACCTGCGAGAGCTACGGCAAGGCGGCGCTGGTCGGCGTCGACGGCGAGCTGGAGCATGCGGCGGCGCTGCTGCATCCGAAGATGGGCGCGCCGGTGCGCAAGGCACTGGGCAAGGGCGCGGCCCTGATCCCGTCCTCGAAGAAGCGCGGCGGTCCCGGCGCCGAGCTCGACATTCCGCTCGGCCACAAGGACGCGGCTTTCGTGCGCAGCCATTTCGACGGCATGCAGGTGTCGATCAACGACGCGCCGCGTCCCGGCGAGATCATGGTCGCGGTCGCGGTGACGACCGGCGGACGCCCGCTGCCGCGCGTCGGCGGTCTCAAGACCAGCGAGATCAAGGGCGAGGACGGTCTGCGCTGAGGGTGATGACGCCGAGCGGAATGGCATGTGGGTGGTCATTCCGGGGCGCGCCGAAGGCGCGAGCCCGGAATCCATACTCACAGACCGGGGTTATGGATTCCAGGCTCGCGGGCTTTCAGCCCGCGCCCCGGAATGACGGAGGCGGGGTGTTCACTCTGATCGCGTCTCACGAGGGCACGGCATGAAGAAGGTCACGACCCAAAAGCCTCGCGCCGGCGCCTACTGCCTGGACGAGCAGGTCGGCTTCATCCTGCGCCAGGTGAACCAGCGCCACACCTCGATCTTCGCCGAAAAGATCGGCTGCGACCTCACCTCGATGCAGTGGGCCGTGTTGTCGAAGCTGCGCGAGATCGGCGCGACGTCGCAGAATCAACTCGGCCGCGACACCGCCATGGATGTCGCCACCGTCAAGGGCGTGGTCGACCGCCTCACCGGCCGCGGCCTGTGCCATATCGCGCCCGATCCCGACGACGCCCGCCGGCGCCTCGTCTCGCTGACGCCGAAGGGCTCCGCGCTGGTCGACGCCCATGTCGCCCAGGCGCGCGCCATCACCGACGAGACCCTGGCGCCGCTGTCGGCGAAAGACCGCGCCACCTTCATGGCGCTGCTGACCAAGCTGCGGTGAATTTCGTCATTCCGGGGCGCTGCGAAGCAGCGAGCCCGGAATCCATAATCACAGACCGGGGTTATGGATTCCGGGCTCGCGGGCTTTCAGCCCGCGCCCCGGAATGACTGCTTCTGTCACACCACCGCCGGCACGGTCGTCGCCGGCGGCGTGTTGCGGCTGCGGGTGGTGCGCACGATGCCGTCGATGATGGTCATGCCGATGCCGGGCAGGTCGCCGAGCCGGATCGACTCCAGAAAATCCTTGCCGGCGGAATGCTGCGCCTTGTCCATGATGACGAAGTCGGCGGCGCGGCCGACCTCGACCAGGCCGCAGTCGAGCGAGCGCATGCGCGCCGTGTTGCCGGTGGCGAAGCAGAAGGCGATCTCGGCCGGCACCTCGCCGAGCGCGGAGAGCATCGACACCATGCGGATGATGCCGAGCGGTTGCACGCCGGAGCCGGCGGGGCCGTCGGTGCCGAGGATGATGCGCTCCATCTGGTTCAGCTCACGGGCGGCGCGCAGCGTGTAGAGCGCGGCGCGCTCGTTGCCGTTGTGGACGATCTCCAGGCCACGGCGGCAGCCCTCGCAGATGCAGCGGATCTCGCGGTCCGGCAGCGCCGTGTGGCCGCCATTGATGTGGCCGACCACGTCGGTGTCGGCCTCCAGCACCATGTCGGCGCCGATCAGGCCGGAGCCCGGGATCGACGGGCCGCCGGTGTGGATGGTCGACTGGATGCCGTATTTTCTGGCCCACGCCACCATCTGGCGGGCGTTGGCGCCGTCCTTGACGCCGCCGAGCCCGACCTCGCCCAACAGCTTGACGCCGGCGGCGGCCAGTTCCCGAAAATCCTCCTCGACCATGCCGTGCTCCAGCACCGGCGCGCCGGCGTGCAGCTTGACGCCGGCGACCCGGAACGCATCGAAGCAGCGCTGCGCCGTGATGGCCATCGCCTTGAGGCCGACAATGTCGCGCGGCCGCCCGGGCGTGTGCACCTCGCCGGCCGAGATCATCGTGGTGACGCCGCCGTGCAGGCTGGAATCGATCCAGCCGAGCTGATTCTGGCGCGGCGTCCAGTCGCCGGCGACCGGATGCACGTGGCTGTCGATCAGTCCCGGCGTCACCACGGTGCCGTGCGCGTCGACCGTCGTGGTCGCGCCTTCGACGTCGACGTCCTTGGCGCGGCCGATCGCGGTGATCCTGCCGTCCACCGCGACGATGGTGTCGGCGTCGAGGATCGGGTTCTCCATCGCGCCCGACAGCAGCAGCCCGATATTGCGGATCACCAGCTTGGTCGGGCCGGCGGCTCCCGCCGGAGCATCGTGAGCCATGTCTTCTTCTCCTCGTTGCAGGGCGGACCCGTTCGTCTGCGTATCGGCCGCACGGGCCGTTGACAAGGTCGTCCGGGCTCCGCCATATTGTTAGTACACTAACGATCTCCGGCCGCCAAGCCGTACCCCTGGAATCCCTCGAAGGTTCGACCCATGAGCAATGTCTTCGAAGAGCAGGTTCTCGACGTCCGTCACTGGACCGACACGCTGTTCAGCTTCTCGACGACCCGTGACCCCGGCTGCCGCTTCAAGAGCGGCCAGTTCGTCATGCTGGGCCTGCCGGCCGAGGGCCTGCCGGGCGAAGGCCGGCCGCTGATGCGCGCCTACTCGATCGCGTCGCCGCACTATGCCGACGTGCTCGACTTCTTCTCCATCAAGGTGCCGAACGGGCCGCTGACCTCGAAGCTGCAGACGATCAGGCCGGGCGACCGCATCATCGTCGGCCGCAAGGCGACCGGCACGCTGGTGATCGACAACCTGAAGAGCGGCGCGACCCTGTATCTGCTGGCGACCGGCACCGGGCTGGCGCCGTTCCTCTCGACCATCCGGGATCCCGAGACCTACGAGCGATTCGACAAGGTCGTGCTGGTGCACGGCGTGCGGACGATCGCCGAGCTCGCCTATCGCGAGCTGATCGAGACCGAGCTGCCGAACGACGAGTTCCTGGGCGAGCTGATCACCGAGAAGCTCACCTACTACCCGACCGTGACCCGCGAGGAGTTCCGCAATCGCGGCCGCATCACCCATCTGATCACGTCCGGCAAGCTTTTCGACGACATCGGCCTGCCGGCGCTCGACCCCGGTCGCGACCGGGTGATGATGTGCGGCAGCCCGGCGCTGCTCGCCGACATGACGCCGATCCTGGAGCAGGCCGGCTTTGCCGAGGGCAACACCGGCGAGCCGGGCGACTACGTCGTCGAGAAGGCGTTTGCCGAGAGGTGAGGCGGCTGTCCGGTCGTTCCGGGGCGGCGCGCAAGCGCCGAGCCCGGAACCCATAACCCCTGTCTTTCGTGAGCCGCCGGCACCGGGGATATGGATTCCGGGCTCGCGGACCGGCGGTCCGCGCCCCGGAATGACGAAAGGTGCAAAGCGCTCCGCCGTAAGGTGACGGAGTACAGCGGCACGCGAGGTCCCACCGCCCCGAACGGCTGCAGTCGTCCCTTCGTTCTTCTCACACCGCCAGATAGGCATCGCGCACGTCCGGGCGCGCGTCGAGCTCGGCGAGCGTGCCGGTGAACTGAACCCGGCCCTTCTCGAGGATCACGGCGCGATCGGAGATCAGCCGGGCGAAGTGCAGGTTCTGCTCGGAGAGCAGGATCGACAGGCCCTCCTGCTTCATCGCCAGGATGGCGGCCGCCATCTGCTCGACGATTTTCGGGGCGAGGCCTTCCGACGGCTCGTCCAGCAGCACCAGCGACGGATTGCCCATCAGGGTGCGGGCGATGGTGAGCATCTGCTGCTCGCCGCCGCTCATCCGGCCGCCGGGGCGCTTGCGCATCTCGGCCAGGTTGGGGAACAGGCTGAAGAGCTTCTCGGGCTCCCAGGTCGGCGCCCCCTCGCGCGGCGCCTGGCGGCCGACCAGGAGGTTTTCCTCCACGGTCAGGTCCGAAAAGATGCGGCGGTTCTCCGGCACGAAGCCCAGCCCGCGGCGGGCGATCTCGTAGGTCGGCAGATGGGTGATCTCGTCGGCGTCGAACCACACCGTGCCGGTGCGGCGCGCCACCATGGCCATGATCGACAGGAACGTGGTCGACTTGCCGGCGCCGTTGCGGCCGAGCAGCGCCACCACCTCGCCGGTGTGCACCGTGAAGTCGACGTCGAACAGGATGTGGGCCTGCCCGTAGAAGGCGTTGAGACTGACGACGTCGAGCTGGGAGGTTCTGGGCCAGTTCATCGGTGCGCCTCCTCTGCGGCCGCACCCGGCGTGGCTGCGCCCAAATCCTGGTGGCGGGCGTCGTAGACCAGCCCTTCGCCGAGATAGATGGCCTGCACCTCGGGGTCGCGGCGCACCTCGGCCGGCGGCCCCTCGGCGATCAGCATGCCGCGGGACAGCACCATCATGCGGTCGGCATGCTCGAACACCACGTCCATGTCGTGCTCGGTGAACAGCACGCCGATGCCCTCGCGCCGGGCGATCTCGGCGGTGAGCCGCATCAGGCCGATGCGCTCCTTCGGCGCCATGCCGGCGGTCGGCTCGTCCATCAACAGGAGTTTCGGCGTGTTGGCGAGCGCGATGGCGAGCTCGAGCCGCTTGAGGTCGCCGTAGGCGAGCTCGGCGGCGGCGCGCTCGGCGTAGGATCCCATGCCGACCAGGTCGAGCAGCCGGTCGGCCTCGGCGGCTTGCGCGGCGCCGCCGTGGCCCCACCAGCGGGCGAGCGAGCGGGCGTGCGACAGCAGCGCCACCTGCACGTTCTCGCGCACCGTCATCGAGCCGAAGGTCGCGGTGATCTGGAAGGTGCGGCCGACGCCCATGCGCCATACGGCGCGTGGCGGCAGTCCGCGGGTCGAGACGCCGTCGATGCGGATCTCGCCGGCATCCGGTTTGATCTGGCCGTTGAGCATGTTGAAGCAGGTGCTCTTGCCCGCGCCGTTCGGCCCGATCAGCGCCAGGATCTCGCCGCGGTCGAGCGCGAAGGAGACGTCGCGGACGGCCTGGACGCCGGCATAGGACTTGGCGAGGCTCTCGACCTCCAGGAGGTGGGTCACGGCTTCGCCCTCCCGCTGACGGACTTCTTCGCGACGTCATCCGGGTCGGCGAACCGGCCGGAGATGCCGCCGGCGCCCGCCGCGGCCATCATGGCCGCCGCGCCCGGCGACGGCCTCGGGTCGCTGCGCCACTCGGCGAACCGCGCCCGCCAGTCCGACAGCGCGCCGACGATTCCCTTGGGGAAGGCCAGCACGATCACCACGATGGCGGCGCCGAGGATCAGCTTCGAATAGTCGGTCTGGCTGATCAGCCAGATCGACAGCGCCTTGAACACCACGGCGCCGGCGATCGGCCCCAGCACCGTCTCGATGCCGCCGAGCAGCACCATCACCAGCCCGTCGACCGAGGTCGGGATGCCCATCACGTCGGGGAAGACGCTGCCCTTGAGGAAGGCGAACAGCCCGCCGCCGAGGCCGGCCGCGGCGCCCGCCACCACGAAGGCGATCCACTGCACCCGCTTGCGGTCGATGCCGATCGCCTCGGCGCGCAGCTCGGAGTCGCGCGTGGCCCGCAGCGCGTAGCCGAAGGGCGAGAAGATCACCATGTGCAGGAACGCCAGCGCCGGCACCACGAAGGCCAGCGTCAGCCAGAAGAAGCCGGACGGGTGCGACGCGAAGGGGGCGGGCCAGATGCCGAGGATGCCGTTGTCGCCGCCCGTCACCGACACCCACTGGAAGGCGATCGACCAGACGATCTGCGAGAAGGCGAGCGTCAGCATGGCGAAATAGACGCCGGACAGCGACACCGCGAACCAGCCGACGATGGCGGCGCCGAAGGCGGCGAGCACCGGCCCGGCGAAGATCGCCAGCACCATGGGGAGGCCGGCGGCATGCACCCCGAAGGCGGCGCCGTAGCAGCCCAGCCCGAAATAGGCGGCATGGCCGAACGAGGCGAGGCCGCCGACCGTCATCAGAAGGTGCAGGCTGGCGGCGAACAGCGTGAAGATCAGGATCTCGCTGCCGACCGTGAGGGCGTAGTCGGACAGCCACAGCGGCTGCAGCGCGACGAACGCCACGACGATCCCGGCGATGATGAGCTCGGTCCGGTTGAGCGGCCGCCACGGCCGCACCGTGGTGCCGATCGCGGCCTGGGCGGGCGGCGGCATCTTGCCGAACAGGCCCCAGGGCCGCACCACCAGCACGATCGCCATCACGACGAACACCAGCACCAGCGAGATCTTCGGGAAGACCAGGATGCCGAAGGCGTTGAGCTCGGAGACGATGATGGCGGCGACGAAGGCGCCCGTGGTGGAGCCGAGCCCGCCGATCACCACGACGACGAAGGCCTCGACGATGATGCGGAGATCCATCGCGTGGTTGACGGCGTCGCGCGGGATCTGCAGCGCGCCGCCGAGCGCGGCGAGGAAGACGCCGAGCGCGAACACGCCGGTGAACAGCCATTTCTGATTGATGCCGAGCGCCGCCACCATGCCGCGGTCGAGGGTCGCGGCGCGCACCAGCACGCCCCAGCGGGTGCGATGGAACAGCACCCACAGGCCGGCCAGCACCAGCGGCCCGAGCACGATCAGGAACAGGTCGTAGGAGGGGATGCGCTTGCCGAACATCACCACGGCCCCGGCGAGGCCCGGGGCGCGCGGGCCGACCAGATCTTCCGGCCCCCAGATGATCAGCACCAGATCCTCGACCATCAGGGTGACGCCGAAGGTGGCGAGGAGCTGAAACAGCTCGGGCGCGTGATAGATGCGGCGCAGCAGCACCATCTCGAGCAGGCAGCCGAGCAGCGCCACGAACGCGGCGGCGGCCAGGAGCGCGAACCAGAATCCGAACACGCCGGTCAGGCGCTCGGTCAGCGTGTAGGCCACATAGGCGCCCAGCATGTAGAAGGCGCCGTGGGCGAAGTTCACGATGCGGGTGACGCCGAAGATGATCGACAGGCCCGAGGCGACCAGGAACAGCGAGGCCGCGCTGGCGAGGCCGGTCATGAACTGAACGAAGACGAGCTGCATCGGTGGTCACGGTCGGGTTGGCCGAGGGATTTCGGCAATCGTCCGCGACGCAGCCGCGGCTCGGGACGGGACGGCCCGTCGGTTCTTCCAATACGGTCTGTTGAATGATCGGCGATTGCGGCCCCGCCCATACCTCCCCCTGGAGGGGGGAAGTCGGACCGCGAAGCGGTCCGGGAGGGGGTGATCGGCGAAGCCGGTATGCGGGGCTTCACCCCACCCCGGTCGCGAGCTGCGCTCGCGCCCCACCCTCCCCCTCCAGGGGAGGGTGGTCATCGCGCCGCCGCTCAGTTTTGCGGACGCAGCTTCTTCACCTCGTCGTCGCTCGGCAGATACTTGGCGCCGTCCCGATAGCTGAAGTCGACCATCACGCCCTTGCCGTCCTTGACGGCGGTCTTGCCGACGAAGGCGCCGAGGGTCGACTGATGGTCGATGGCGCGGAACGTCACCTCGCCGAACGGCGTGCCGACCTTGAGGTTCTCGGTCGCCGTGATCAGCTTCTCGGTGTCGGTCGAGTTCGCCTTGGTGAGCACCGCGGCAGCCGACTTCATCAGGGCGTAGCCGACCACCGAGCCCAGCCGCGGATAGTCGTTGTACTTGGCTTGGTAGGCCTTGAGGAACGCCTGATGCTCGGGCGTGTCTATGCCGTACCAGGGATAGCCGGTGGTGAGCCAGCCTTCCGGCGTCTCAGCCTTCAGCGGATCGAGATATTCGGGCTCGCCGGTCAGGAAGCTGACCACGGTCTTGCCCTGGAACAGGCCGCGGGTGTTGCCCTCGCGCACGAACTTCACGAGATCGGGGCCGAACGTCACGTTGAGAATGGCTTCCGGCTTGGTCGCCTCGAGCGCCTCGGAGACGGCGCCGGCGTCGATCTTGCCCTGCGGCGGCCACTGCTCGCCGACCCACTCGATGTCGGGCCGCTTGGCCGAGAGGAGCTGCTTGAACACCGCGACGGCCGACTGGCCGTACTCGTAGTTCGGCGCCACCGTCGCCCAGCGCTTGGCCGGCAGCTTCGCCGCCTCCTCGGCCAGCATGGCGGCCTGCATGTAGTTGGAGGGGCGCAGGCGGAACGTGTAGCGGTTGCCCTTCGACCAGACGACCGCGTCGGTCAGCGGCTCGCCGGCCAGATAATAGATCTTCTTCTGCGCCGCGAAGTCGGAGATCGCCAGGCCGATATGGGAGAAGAACGCGCCGGTGAGCATCACCACGCCTTCCTTGGAGACCAGCTCGTTGGCCGCCGTCACGGCGTCGGCCGGCTTGCCGGCGTCGTCCTTGGAGATCACCACCAGGGTCTTGCCGTTGATGCCGCCCTTGGCGTTGATCTCCTCGACGGCGAGCTGCCATCCCTTGCGGTAAGGCTCGGTGAAGGCGGGCAGGCCCGAATAGCTGTTGATCTCGCCGATCTTGATGTCCTCGGCGAGGAGCTGGCCCGGCATCGCGAGGGCGAACGCGGCAGCGAGGATATGGCGGTAGGTCACGGTTTTCGGCACGGCGAGGGTCCCTCTTTTCGGTGCGATCGACCGGCCAGTGCGTGTCCGGTCTCCTGTGCGACCGGCCTCGCAGGCGGCCGGTCTTGAGCGGTCCTGGATACCGGGTCTCGGGCGCTCAATGCGTCGTCGAATCGGATCCGAAAGGTCCGCGATCGTCGCGAATTCATTTGCACACTAACGGTATCAACTCCGCGTCCGCGCGCAAGAACGAAACGCAGGCAGCGGCGGCGCATCATTGCATATTGTTTGGACGTGTCATCCGCCAAAAAACCCGCGGTTTCGCGCCGCGACAGCGACGGAATCGAGCGTGGCCGGCGGGGCGCTGCCTGATTTTGATCCAGCCGCGCTGCGCTGCAAAATTGGCGTCAGGGGCCGGATTTGCTGCGGCGTCCGGTCGCAAGTGGTCCGCGCAGGAGGCCGAGCCCGACCACGCCGGCGCTGACCGCGAGGCCGGTCAGCAGGGGATTGATGGGGAGGGGAACCAGCAGGCGCACCGCCACGGCAGCCGCCGTGCTGCCGATCATCGAGGCGATCGCCCACATGGCAGGCAGCCGGCCGGGACAGAAGATCGCCAGCGACAGCGGCAGGAACACGGCGGCCCCGCGCAGCGCCATCGACATGTAGTTCCAGTCCAGCACATAGGAGTCGAGGGCCGACAGCGCGATCAGCATCGCGGCCACCGTCACGGCGACGACGGTGGCGCGGTTGATGCGCAGCAGCGCCGCGTCGCTGCGCACGCCGACGAGGCCGCGGCCGATGTCGTTGGCCATCATGGTTCCGATGCCGAGCGCCAGGCCGGCGATCGATCCCACCACCGAGAGCAGGATGCCGGCCAGCCCGATGCCGCCGAGCCACCCCGGCAGATAGAGCATCAGATACATGGGCAGCGCCAGCACGGGCGCGAGCTCCGGATGGCGCGCATGCATGAGCATGCCGACCGCGATCGACGGCAGGCCGATCGGGATCGTGATCAGGGCCGCGGTGGCGGCCCCGACGGCGGCGACGCGCGTGTCCGAGGCCGCGTAGATCGCCTGCACATAGGTCTGGGTGCAGATCACGCCGACGATCAGCGACATCAGATTGTAGAGCGTCTCGCCGATGCCGCGGCCCCACAGGCTGAACCAGGGAAAGGCGGGAAACTGCGCGTCGAAATCCGGCATCTCGGCGAGCGACAGGCCGGCGGCGCCGCCGGCGATCCACAGCGTCGCCCACAGCACCGCCATCTTCAGGAGCCCCGAAACCCCGGCGCCCTTGAGGCCGCCGAAGGTCCCGTAGGCGAGCACGAGCGCGGCCAGCACGGCTGCGGCGATCAGCGGCGTCAGGCCGAACATCGCCACCATCAGGTGGATGCCGGCGAGCGCGCTCGCCACGGCGCTGAACAGAATCCCGAGCGACGATACCAGGCTGGCCAGCGGGCCGGCCGTCGGGCCGTAGGGGATCGCGAGATATTGCGGGATCGTCTCCAGCCCGCTCTTGCGCAGCGGGTGCGCGTAGAACACGGCGAGGACCAGCAGCGCGATGCCGGTGCCGAGCGTGAACCACCAGCCCGAGAGGCCGAAGGCGGCCGCCATCTGGGCGGTGCCGACCGTCGAGGCGCCGCCGACTGCGGTGCCCGAGATGCTGCCGGCGATCAGGATGGCGCCGGCCGAGCGGCCGTTCAGGCTGTAGCCCTGGGCGGAGCGGACCTTTCGCGACGACCAGGTGCCGATGCCGACGACGACCAGCACGGTGCCGGCGAGGCCGGCGAGCTGCAGAGCGGAGAGCGAGAGCATGCGGAACGCGGAGCTTGCGGGCGCGGGGGCGCGCAATTTTCACGTGCTCCGCCCGTGGGATGACGGCGCGACCATGCTCCCGCGGCCCCCGGCGGTCCAATGCTGTATTGCACTTTTTTAATCGCAGAAATGGATTAAACTCAAACGTCATTCCGGGACGCGCGCATGAGCGCGCGGGCCCGGAATCCATATCCCCGGCGCCGATGGTTTCTGAAACACAGGGGTTATGGGTTCCGGGCTCGGCGCTTCGCGCCGCCCCGGAACGACGGGTGTTGTGGAGCCCCGCATGGATCTCAAGCAGGTTCGCTGTTTCGTCGAGGTGGCGGAGCGGCTGCATTTCGGCCGGGCCGCCGAGCGGCTGCGGCTTGCCCAGTCGGTGGTCAGCCGGCAGGTGGCCCAGCTCGAGGAGACGCTGTCGGTGCGCCTCCTCGAACGCAACAAGCGGGCGCCGATCCGCCTCACGCCGGCCGGCGAGCTTTTCCTCGACGAGGCGCGGGCGGCGCTGGCGCAGTTCGACAAGGCGGAGCTGGTGGTGCGCCAGGCCGGGCGCGGCGAGCGCGGCCGCATCGAGATCGGCTACGTCGCGTCGGCGACCTATTCGGGCCTCTTGCCCTCCGCCGTGTTCGAGTTCCGGCGCGAGCGGCCGGGCATCACCGTCTCGCTCACCGAGATGGAGACCTGGCGCCAGCTCGAGGCGCTGTCGGAGGGCCGCATCGATGTCGGCTTTTTGCGGCCGCGGCCGGATACGCCGTCCGGCATCGTCGTGGTGCCGCAACTGCGCGAGCCGATCCTGGTGGCGCTGCGCGCCGACCATCCGCTCGCCGCCGGCGGCGGCCCGATCGCGGCGGCCCGGCTCGCCGGGGAGGACTTCATCGTGCCGCAGGCCGACGACCGCCTCGGCTTCGGCGGCCACACCCTGGCGATCGGCCGGGCCGGCAGCTTCACGCCACGCATCGTCCATCACGTGCGCGACTTCATCTCGGTCCTGAACCTGGTCGGCGTCGGCCTCGGCGTCGCCGCGGTGCCGTCCTCGCTGCAGCGGGTGCGGCTCGCCGATATCGCCTACCGGCCGCTTGCCGACTGCCTCGTCCATGCCGAGCTCGCCGCCGCCTGTCGGCGCAGCGGCAACGCCGCCGTGGTGCGCAGCTTGCTGAAGGTCCTGCGCCGGCGCGGCGAGACCGTGCTGCCGGTCGTGCTGGAATGACGGGGAAATTTTTCGCCCGCCCGGGCCTGGAGAGCAAACAAGCCGGGCGGCGAATCGGCCCGGCGTAGCCCGCTTGTTCTCCGTGTGCGATTTTGGTTGCCCGCCCGGCTTTGCGGCGGCAAACACGGGCGCCCCCTCCGGCTCCATCAGACCGATCCCGCCATGCCCGCCCGCTTCACCGCCCTCGTCGAGACCCTTCCCGCGACCGTGCCGTTCGTCGGCCCGGAAACCCAGGAGCGCGCCCGCGGAAAGCCGTTCCGGGCCCGCATCGGCGCCAACGAGAACGCTTTCGGGGCCTCGCCCGAGGCCATCGCGGCGATGGCCGCAGGCGCCGCCGAGGCGTGGAAATACTGCGATCCCGAGAACCACGACCTCGAGCGGGCGATCGCCGCGGCGCACGGCGTCGCGCCCGAGAACATTTTTGTGGGTGAGGGGATCGACGGCATCTTGGGGCTCGTCGTGCGCCTCTTGATCGAGCCCGGACAGCCGGTCGTCTCCTCGCTCGGCGCCTATCCGACCTTCAACTTCCATGTCGCCGGTTTTGGTGGGCGCCTCGTCACGGTGCCGTATCGCGACGATCGCGAGGATCCGCAGGCGCTGCTCGACGCCGTGCGGCGCGAGCGCGCCTCGCTCGTCTACATCGCCAATCCCGACAACCCGATGGGCACCTGGTGGCCGGCCGCCGAGATCGCCCGCATGGTCGACGCGATGCCGGACGACGCGCTGCTGCTGCTCGACGAGGCCTATGCGGAGTTCGCCCCCGACGGCGTCTCGCCGCGGCTCGATCCCGCCGACCCGCGGGTGCTGCGGCTGCGGACCTTCTCCAAGGCGCACGGCCTTGCCGGCATAAGGGTCGGCTACGCCATCGGGGCGCCGGCCCTGATCAAGGCCTTCGACAAGATCCGCAACCATTTCGGCGTCAACCGCATCGGCCAGGCTGGCGCGCTCGCCGCGATCGGCGATCCCGGCCATCTCGTCCGGGTCCGCGAAAAGGTCGAGTTTTCGCGCGCCCGCATCGGCGCGATCGCGCAACAGCACGGGCTCGCGCCGCTGCCGTCGGCGACCAATTTCGTCACGGTGGACTGCGGCCGTGACGGCGCCTATGCGCGCCGCGTGCTGAACGCGCTGATCGAGCGCGACGTCTTCGTGCGCATGCCCGGCGTCCCGCCGCTCGACCGCTGCATCCGCATCGGCTGCGGCCTGCCGGCCGAGCTCGACGTGCTGGAACAGGCGCTTCCGGGCGCGCTGGTCGAGGCCGCGTCTCGCGGCGAATAAGGCTCCGGGCAGTTCGTTCTCCGCCGTTCCGGGGCGCGGGCCGAAGGCGTCGTCCGCCCCGCGCGCTCAGGCGCCGTCGTCCTCGCGGCGTGGGCGCGGGCGCCGCTCCTGCGGCGGCAGGGTGCGGGCGAGATGCAGCACCAGGTCACGCGCCGCCGCATGGATGATGGCGCGCTCGGCTGCACCGATGCGCGATCCGGACCGCAGCTCGTGTCCGGCCGGCGCGCTGCGCGGCTTCGTCACGACGACACTGCCGCGGTTCGTCGCGACGGCAGACGGTCTCGACGGGGGTACGGCGTCATCGGCGTCCGGGTGCGCGGGTCCACGGTCGGGCTCCGTGCGGGCTGGTGTTTCCGCTCGAAACCGGCAAGTCTCGTGCCACACACGACGTAAGCCTGCGACCACGCGACCCATTCCAAGCTGCGGCTCCGGCGCCGAGGCCAAAGCCGACCCCGGTCGGTACGCCCCGGGTGATGACGGTTTCATGACGCCCGGAGAGAAGCCGCGCGCCGCGCCGCTTCATCTGGGCTGAAGCGGCTCTTCAGAACATTCAAATTTACCGATGTATGGGCGGCGCGCAAGCTGTCCGTCGCTCCCGGCCCCCCGGCGCTCCGTGTCGCGTCGCCCCGCCGGGGGCCGCCCAGTCCTGCCAGCCTCAGCGAGTGACCGCCATGATGCCCGTGATCGCGCCCTCGATCCTGTCCGCCGATTTCGCCCGTCTCGGCGCCGAGATCGCCGCCGTCGAGGCGGCCGGCGCCGACTGGATCCATTTCGACGTGATGGACAACCATTTCGTCCCGAACCTCACCTTCGGCCCGATGGTGCTGAAGGCGGTGCGGCCGCACACGGCGCTGCCGATCGACGTGCACCTGATGGTGCAGCCGGTCGACGCCCTGATCGAGGGATTCGCGGCGGCCGGCGCCGACCTGATCTCGGTCCATGTCGAGGCCTGCCCGCATCTCGACCGCAGCCTCCAGCTCATCCGCGCCAACGGCAAGCAGACCGGCGTCGTGCTCAACCCGTCGACCCCGGCCGCGGCGCTCGACTGCGTGTTGCCCGGGGTCGACCTCGTGCTGCTGATGACGGTCAATCCCGGCTTCGCCGGCCAGAGCTTCATCCGCCCGGTGCTGGAGAAAATCAAAACCGTACGGCGCATGATCGACGCCACCGGCAAGCCGATCCGGCTGCAGATCGACGGCGGCGTCACGCCTGCCACCATCGGCGAGGCGGCGGCGGCCGGGGCCGACACCTTCGTGGCCGGCAGCGCGATTTTTGGCGCGAAGGACTATGGCGAGGCCATCGCGGCGCTGCGCCGCGGCGCCGCCCTCGGGGCCGGGGCCGGGGACCTGCGGGTCGCCGTGTGAGGCCGATCACGGTCCGCCGGCGGCCCGGGGCGTAAATGGGGAGCGAGGAGCTTCCCGATGTCGCGCCGCTCGTCCGCCCTGGTGTTCGCCGTCCTGTGGACGGGGGCTATGCCGTGGACGGCCCTTCCGGGCGATATCGGGCCGGCGGCCGCGCTGATCGTTCTGATCGCGCTGATCATTCTGGGCGTCCTCGCCGGCCTGATCTGCTACCGACTGTCGGGGCCGACCTGGGTCGACGCCGACACTCGCTCGTCTCGGACCGGCGAGGCCCAGCGGCCGTCCGGCTCGCCGGGTTGCGGTTTATCAAAGCTGACGCATTCGTAGCCCCGCATGCTTGTCCGGCACGGCCCCCGAGGGCCGCGGAGGCGTGGCACGCGTGGATCTGATCACGATCATCGAAACCTTGGGCGATGGCCCCGTGCTGGCGCTCGGCGGCGTCGCCGTCGGGGCGGCCTTCGGGTTCGCGGCGCAAAGGAGCCGCTTCTGCCTGCGCGCCGCGTCGATCGAGTTCTTTCACGGCCATGTCGGCCAGAAGGTCGCGATCTGGCTGATGGCCTTCGCCACCGCGGTGGTGTGGACGCAAGCCTTCATCCTGCTCGGCCTGCTGGATGTCTCCGAGGCGCGCCAGCTCGCCCAGCGCGGCAGCCTGTCGGGCGCCGTCGTCGGCGGCCTGATGTTCGGCGCCGGTATGATCATGACGCGCGGCTGCGCCAGCCGCCTGCTGGTGCTGTCGGCGACCGGAAACCTGCGGGCGCTGCTCTCCGGCCTGGTGATGGCCGTGACGGCGCAGTCGGCGTTCCGCGGGGCGTTGGCGCCGCTGCGCGAAATCATCACGGGCTGGTGGACCATCGACGGCGCCGGCGCCCGCGATCTGCTGGTGGTGCTAGGCCTCGGCCACGGGCACGCGCTTGCGGTCGGGCTGGTGTGGTGCGCGGCGGCGTATTTCTATGCGGTGAAAAGCAAGTTGCCGGCCGGCACCTGGTTCACGGCCTCGGGCGTCGGCGGCATGGTGGCGGTCGGCTGGCTGTTCACCTATGGGATCTCGCAGGCGAGCTTCGCGCCGACCCGGATCACCAGCATCACGTTCACGGGTCCGTCGGCCGACACGCTGATGTTCGTGCTCGACCAGTCGCGGATGATCTGGAACTTCGACATCGGCCTGGTGCCGGGCGTCTTTCTCGGCTCGCTCGCCGGCGCGCTGCTGTTCAAGGAGTTCGAGCTGCAGGGGTTTCGCGATGCGCTCGGCATGCGGCGCTACATCGTCGGCGCCGTGCTGATGGGCTTCGGCGGCATGCTGGCGGGCGGCTGCGCGGTCGGCGCCGGCGTGTCGGGCGGGGCCATCTTCGCCCTGACCGCCTGGGTGACGCTCGCCTGCATCTGGGCGGCCGCCGGCATCACGGATTTCCTGATGGACCGCGAGGCCCCGCTGCCGGCCGCCGAGCCGGCCTCCGGCCGGGCCGGGTGATCACTCCGCCGGCAGCAGCTCCAAAAGCTTGTCGAGGCGGGCCCAGAAAAACTCCTCGCCCGGATAGCCTTCGATGCGGCCGATCTCGGCGTCGCCGATCGTGAGCACGAAGGTCGGGGTGTAGCGGATCGGGCGGGTGAGCTTCAGGCTCGATGTCGGCACGTCCCGCTTCTCGATCTCGCGGATCGGCGCGCGGCGGGCCTCCGGCGTCTTGCCGTAGACCGGGCCGATGCGCGCATCCCACTCCCGGCAATAGGGGCAGCCGACCTCGCGGACGTACACCAGCGCGACCGCGGGCGCCGCCGTCGCCACGCCGGCGAACGGCATGGCGACGGCGCCGCCGGCGATCAGCAGGGCAGTCCGGCGGCTCACGGGTCGCGGGCTCGATTGTCGCTGCGTCATGGATGCACGATATCTTATATTTGCAAAGACGGCTGCGTTCGGGTCACCATACGCATCATACGACGAATGGCTGCGGGGCACACCCGCGGTGTGGGGGGACTGCGCATGACCTTGGAGGTCGGGCTCGCCGCGGCCGCGATGGCGGGCCTCTTGTCGTTCCTCAGTCCGTGCGTGCTGCCGCTGGTGCCGCCCTATCTCACTTGGCTGGCCGGCGCGTCGCTCGACGAGATCGCCGGCGACGCGCCCCGTCCCGGCACCACGGCCCGGGCGTTCTTGCGCGCGCTGTTCTTCGTGGCGGGCTTCTCGGCCGTGTTCGTCGCGCTCGGCGCCAGCGCCTCGCTGCTCGGCCGGCTGCTGGTCGATCATCTGGCGCTGTTGTCGCGAATCGCCGGTGTCGTCATCGTGGTGCTCGGGCTGCATTTCGTCGGGCTGTTGAGAATCCCGCTGCTCTATCGCGAGGCGCGGTTCGGCCTGGGTGGCCAGTCCGCGGGACTTTTGGGCGCCTTTGTGATGGGGCTCGCCTTCGCGTTCGGCTGGACGCCCTGCGTCGGCCCGGTGCTCGCCTCGATCCTGCTGATCGCCGGCACCGAGGATTCGGCCGGGCAGGGCGCAGCACTGCTCGCCGCCTACGCGGCCGGCATCGGCGTGCCGTTCCTGCTCGCCGCCCTGTTCGTGCGGCCGTTCCTCGGCTTCCTCGAGCGGTTCCGCCGCCATCTCGGGGCGATCGAGAAGGCCATCGGCGTGATGCTGATCGTCACCGGCGTGCTGGTCTTCACCGGCGCCATGGCCGATGTCGCCGGCTGGCTGCTCGACGCGGTGCCGGCGCTGGGGCGCATCGGATGAGGTCAGCCGTAGCGGAAGCGCAAAAGCTGCTCGAAGGCGCGCAGCTCGATGAGAAAGCGATGCAGCAGCTCGCCGTCGCCGGCCGCAACCGCCGCCGGCAGGCGGTCGAGCGAGGCGCGGGCGCCGTCGACCAGGCGGCGGAAATCCGGATCGGTCTTCACGGCCGCCGGCGCCTCGCCGTCGCAGCGAGCAAAGGCTGCATCGCTCGCCGCCGCAGCCGACGTGATCGCGGCGCGCAGGCTGCCGTCGCCGAGATCGGGGGCACGCGTGCGGTGCTGGTCGAGCGCCGCATAGATGTCGACGAGCTCGCCCACGCAGTCGGCCAGCACGCGCCGGCCGGCGGCGCGGCGGGCCGCGGCGAGATCGGCGGCGAGCGCCTCGGTCTCCTGGCCGGCAGCTTGGAGGTCGCCGTCGTCGACTGCCGCCAGCGCCGCTTTTGCGCGCGCCGCATAGGGCTGGCCGAGGGATTTCATCAGCCGCTCCAGCGCCAGCGCGGCGAGATCGGCATTGCCGGTGCGGATGTAGCCGGCGGCGAGCCGGCGGTCGGCCAGCACGGACTCGTCGGCGGCGGGGAGCGGCGTTTGTGCGAAGACCGGGCCGGCTGTCGCGATGAGCAACACCGTCATGATCAGCACCACGACGGTCCGCAGCCTCCGATCGTCCCCGCGAAGGCCGGGATCCTGGGGTCGGGACAAGGGCTGGATCCCCGCTTGCGCGAGGATGAGCGGCGTGCTGGTGCGAGACCGACGAAATTGCGGTAGCATTCGAAAAAAGCTCATGAGGGAAACGTCCATGCTGTCACGCCGTCTCTTGCTCGCCGCCGCTCTGGCGGGTTCGGGCCTCGCCGGCCGGCCGGGTTTTGCCGAGGAGCTGACGCTCGGCGAGGACGGGCTGCCGCATGTCGAGTGGTTCCTGCAGAGCCTGCTCGAGCTCGCCGACGACGTCACGCTTGCGGGCCAGAACGGCAAGCGCCTCGCCGTGATGTGGGAGCTGCGCGGCTGTCCCTATTGCCGCGAGACCCATGTCAAGAATCTCGGCGACCCGGCGATCAGCGGCTACATCCGCGAGCACTTCGAGGTGCTTCAGCTCAACATCACGGGCGCCCGCACCGTGGTCGACTTCGACGGCGAGAAGCTCACCGAGAAGGCGCTCGCCGACAAGTACGGCGTGCGCTTCACCCCGACCTTCCAGTTCTTCGGCGAAAGCGCCGACGCCATGAAGGCGAAAAAGCCGCGCGATCGCGAGGTGGCGCGGGCGCAGGGCTATCTCGAGCCGAAGCATTTTGTCGCACTCTTCCGCTTCGTCGCCGACAAGGCCTACGAGAAGGGCTCTCTGCGGGATTACCTGCGCACGCAAGGGGCGTGAAGACTGCGGCATCTCTCTTCTTCACCTCTCCCCGCAAGCGGGGAGAGGTGAAGAGGGTGCCGCGTGCGCCCGGAATGACGGCTCAGGCGGATCCGTCCCCTCACTTGTTCACCGGCGACTCCGGGTCGAGCAGGAACGCCACCGCGTCCTTGATCTGCTCGATGGTGAGGAACTTGTTGTGCCCGAAGCGCGGCATGTTCGAGCATGCGAACACGGCCTGGGCGTTGAACACCCGCTCGTAGACCTCCTTCTGGGCCTCGGCCGAGTTGCCCTTCAGCTTGCCGTAGCCCAGCAGGCTCGGGCCGAGCGTGCCGTAGCTGATCTCGGCCGGCGCGAGCTGGTGGCAGGCGTAGCAGTTGCCGCCGTTGGCGAGCTTGGGGTTGTCGCCCATGCGGCCGCCGAAGCCGGAGAGCGCGATCTTCTCGCCCTCCTTCCAGTTGCCCAGCAGCTTGCCGTCTCCCGGATAGACGACGGTCTTCTTCTCTCGCACCAGGATGGCGTCCGCATCGGCCTGCGGTGGCGTGTTGCGATATTGCGAGCACACCCGCATGGTGTCGTCCTGCGTCACGCGCGCCTGCATGTCGGGCGGCAGGCCCGCCCAGGCAGCGGCGACGGCCTGCTCAAGGCGGTCGCGGCCGATGCCGGGCGCGACCTCGCCGGGCTTCGCCCCGGCAACGGGCTTTTCGTCGGCGGCCGAGACCGGAGCCGACAGGAGGAGAGCCGCGACGAATGTCGCGTAAAAGATCCTGATCATCGGGGGTCCTCAGCGCTTGATGGAGGGTACTTCGATGGTGCCGCCCTCGGCCTTCTTGGTGAGATAGGCGGCGAGCGCGACGGTGACGTCGGAGGCGTAGCCGACATCCGGCATGCGCATCTGCCAGAAGCAGTCCCAGATGCGGTGTTGCATGGTCCGCAGCGACGCCTGCGACACCCGGTAGGTCGGCCACGAGCCCATGGTCGCCCGGGCGTTCTTGGGATTCTCGAAATAGGGCAGGGTCTGCAGGCGAATGCGCTGGCCCTCCTGGCCGTGACAGGTCTGGCAGGAGAAGTCGTTGACGCTGGAGCGCCGATAGAACAGCGCCTCGCCGAGCGCCACCATCTCGCGCTCCTTGGGGTGCTCCATCTTGGCCGCGTAGGGGAAGCCGTTCGATTTGTTGGAGACGTAGGCGACCAGCGCCTCGATCTCGGTCGCCGGATTGCCGCCCGACGAGGCGAACGGCTTCTTGCGGATCGGCGCCGTGTCGATGCCCTGGACCGTCTCCATGCACCACAGAATGCGCGATTCGGCGTCCATCACGCGGTCGACGTCGGCGAAATACCGCGGCATCTCCGCATAGGCGCCGTCGACCTTGCCGGGGCCCTTGCCGAGATCGCAGGTTTCGAGCGTGGCGTTCTTCGGCCCGCGCGCCGTCGTCCACAGCGTCTCGCCGGTGTCGACCGCGAGATAGCCCGGGTTCGACATCGGGTCCGAGATCATGGCCCGGTATTTTTCCAAGAGCTTGTCGGCATCTTCCTCGGCGGCAGCCGCCGGAGCGGGGGTTTGCGCGGCGGCGACCGACAGCGTCGCCGCGACAGACGCGACCGTGACGACGGCGCGCGCCAGGGTCTTCAGTCCTGGGATCATGTTTCCTCCGACCATGGGAACGCGCGGCGGCCGGCCATTGCCGGTCTTGTGAGGCGTCGCGCGCCTGATCAGCTTATATTCTCGAAGACGAATGAAAAGTGCTTTCTTCTCCTTTCGACGATAGTAGGAGGACAACTTGTCACGGTTCGCTGCGCTGCAGCAACAAATGCACTGTCGTTCGCCTTTTCGCCTATTGCGTCCTTTCGTCGGACCGGCTACTAGTTTCAAAAAAGTGAATGTATGGAGGACGCTGGTTCCGGCGGCGCTGAACGCGCCGGCTCCGGCATCGACGCAAACACCCAGGTACGGCGCGCCCGCGGGCTCCGCCGAGAGGAGAGGGTCTCGATGACGACGACTGTGAGCCGACGCGAGGCGTTCGCGCTGGGTGCCGGTGTGGTGGCGGTTCTGGCGCTCGGTGGCGCCGACAAGGCGTTCGCCAAGAACGATTCGGACGACCTGATCAAGGCGTTCACGGGCGGCAAGGCGCCGGTGAAGGGCAAGGTCAAGCTCGACCTGCCGGACATCGCCGAGAACGGCAACACGGTGCCGCTCGCCTTCACGGTCGAGAGCCCGATGACCGAGGCCTCTCACGTCACCGACGTGCTGATCGTCGCCGAAGGCAATCCGCGCGGCGGCCTCGCCACCTTCCACTTCTCCCCGCGCTCCGGCGTCGCCGAGGCGGCGACCCGCATCCGTCTCGCCGAGACCCAAAACGTGATCGCGATCGCCAAGATGAACGACGGCACGCTGTTCATGGACACGCGGCAGGTGAAGGTCACCATCGGCGGCTGCGGCGGCTGATCGCCCAAAAGTCTCAGAAAATCCAGGGGAGAGTGCCATGTCGACACCCGCGCCGCGGCCGCGCATCCGTCTCGACAAGAAGGAGGCCAAGAAGGGCGACCTCGTCGAGGTCAAGGCCCTGGTGGCCCACATCATGGAGTCGGGTCAGCGCAAGGACAAGGACGGCAACGTCATCCCGCGCAAGATCATCAACAAGTTCACCTGCGAGGTGAACGGCCAGCTCGTCTTCGCCGTCGATCTGGAGCCGGCCATCTCGGCCAATCCCTACCTGCAGTTCAAGTTCAAGGCCGAGGAGAGCGGCAAGGTCGTGCTCACCTGGGTCGACGACGACGGCACCAAGATCGTCGGCGAAGACACGATCACGGTGACCTGACGGCGGCGCAGCCGCCCCGGCACTGCAACGATCGGATATTTGGAAACGTCGGGCCGCCGGAGCCTTGCTCCGGCGCGGGAGGACGCGCGCCATGACGACGCGACGAGATCTGCTGCAGTTTTCCGCGGCGGCGGCCGCCGCATTCGCCGCCACGGGCCTCGGCACCGGCGGCTTGACGCGCGCCTTCGCGCAGCAGCGGGTGGGCGAGGCCGATCTGCTCGCTTTCGAGCCGCTCGGCAACGTGACGCTGGTGCATGTCACCGACATCCATGCCCAGCTCATGCCGGTCTATTTCCGCGAGCCGACCTTCAATCTCGGCGTCGGCGACGCCAAGGGCGTGCCGCCGCACGTCACCGGCAAGGCGCTGCTCGAGACCTACAAGATCCCGCCCGGCAGCCCGCTCGCCTATGCGCTCGCCGATATCGATTTCGAGGCGCTGGCGAAGAGCTATGGCCGGGTCGGCGGGCTCGACCGGGTCGCCACCGTCATCGAGTCGATCCGGGCCGCGCGCGGCGACCGCGTCGTGCTGCTCGACGGCGGCGACACCTGGCAGAACTCCTACACGTCGCTGGCCACCAAGGGCCAGGACATGGTCGACTGCATGGCGCTCCTGAAGCCCGACGCCATGACGGCCCACTGGGAGTTCACGCTCGGCGAGGAGCGCGTCAAGGAGATCGTCGAGAAGCTCGGCTTCCCGTTCCTGTGCCAGAACGTCCGCGAGAGCGAGTTCCAGGACGAGGTGTTCAAGCCCTCGACCATGATCGAGCGCGGTGGCGTCAAGATCGCCGTGATCGGTCAGGCGCTGCCCTACACGCCGATCGCCAATCCGCGCTGGATGATCCCGAACTGGACGTTCGGCATCCGCGAGAAGGAGCTGCAGGCCGAGGTCGACAAGGTGCGGGCCGCCGGCGCCGGCCTCGTGGTGCTGCTCTCCCACAACGGCTTCGACGTCGACCGCAAGCTGGCGAGCCGCGTGACCGGCATCGACGTGATCCTCACGGCGCACACCCACGACGCGCTGCCGGCGCCCGTCAAGGTCGGCAAAACGCTGCTGATCGCCTCGGGCAGCCACGGCAAGTTCGTCTCGCGGCTCGATCTCGACGTGCGAGACGGCACGGTGCGGGACTTCCGCTACCGGCTGATCCCGGTTCTGTCCGACGTGATCAAGCCGAACGCCGCTGTCGCCGCGACCATCGCCAAGCATCGCGCGCCGCATGAAAAGATGCTGGGCGAGGTGGTGGGCAAGACCGACACCACGCTGTACCGGCGCGGCAATTTCAACGGCACCCTCGACGACGTGATCTGCGACGCGCTCCTGGCCGAGCGCGATGCCGAGATCGCGCTGTCGCCGGGCTTCCGCTGGGGCCCGTCGTTGCTGCCGGGCCAAAGCATCACCCGCGAGGACGTCTACAACGCCACCGCGATGACGTATCCGGCGGCCTACCGCATGGCCATGACGGGCACGCGGCTCAAGGAGATCCTCGAGGACGTCGCCGACAACATCTTCAATCCGGACCCCTATCTGCAGCAGGGCGGCGACATGGTTCGGGTCGGCGGCCTCTCCTACACGATCGACATCGGCAAGCCGATCGGCAGCCGCATCGGCGACCTGACGCTGGCGCGCACCGGTGCGTCGCTCGCCCCCGACAAGGACTACACGGTCGCCGGCTGGGCGAGCGTCAACGAGGGCACCGAGGGCCCGGCCATCTGGGACGTGGTGTTCGACCATCTGAAGAAGAAACCGACCGTGGCGCCGACGGGCGCCTCGACGGTGAAGATTCTTGGAGCGTGAGGCCCTCTTCACCCTCCCCTGGAGGGGGAGGGTCGCCGACCGAAGGTCGGCGGGGTGGGGTGACAGCGGTGCCGGAGCGTGTGGCTTCACCCCACCCCGGAGCGCGCTGTCGCGCGCCCCGACCCTCCCCCTCCAGGAGAGGGTGAAGGCGAGGGTCATATGCGCCGGCAAGCAACGAACCGGAGAGCGTGAATGCTGAACAAGGACAAAGATCGGCCAGCCGACGTCTCGCGGCGGTCGCTCCTCGGCCGGGGCCTCGCGCTGGGCGGTGCTGCGGCGCTGGCCGGTGCCGGTGGTGCGAAAGCCGCCGAATCCGGCAACCCGCAGAACCTGCCGCCGAACGTGCCCGAGTGGTCGAAGACGCTGGGCGACGGTGTTGCGGTGCGGGCCTACGGCAAGCCGTCGAAGCACGAGGCGCACGTCATCCGGCGCGACGTCGAATGGCTCACCGCGTCGCGGGAGAGCTCGGTGTCGTTCACGCCGTTGCACGAGCTCGACGGCATCATCACGCCGAACGGCCTGTGCTTCGAGCGTCACCACTCCGGCATCGCCGAGCTCGATCCGCACGACTACCGGCTGATGATCCACGGCCTGGTCGACAAGCCGCTGATGTTCACGCTCGAGGATCTGGAGCGGCTGCCGCGGGTGAACCGCATCTACTTCGCCGAATGCGCCGCGAACTCCGGCATGGAGTGGCGCGGCGCCCAGATGAACGCCTGCCAGTTCACCCACGGCATGATCCACAACGTCATGTACACGGGCGTGCCGCTGAAGGTGCTGCTGGAGGAGGCGGGCCTCAAGACCAACGCCAAGTGGCTGCTGCTCGAAGGCGCCGACGCCGCCGCGATGACGCGCTCGCTGCCGCTGCAGAAGGCGCTCGACGACTGCGTGATCGCGTTCCGCATGAACGGCGAGCGGCTGCGCCCCGAGAACGGCTATCCGGTCCGCATCGTGGTGCCGGGCTGGGAAGCCAACATGTGGGTCAAGTGGTTGCGCCGCATCGAGGTCGGCGACGAGCCCTGGCACCATCGCGAGGAGACGTCGAAATACACGGACCTCCTGGAGAACGGCAAGGCGCGCCGCTTCACCTATGTGATGGACGCCAAGTCCGTGATCACCAATCCGAGCCCGCAGGCGCCGCTCAAGCATCGCAAGGGCATCACGATCGTCTCCGGCATCGCCTGGTCGGGCCGCGGCAAGATCGCCCGGGTCGACGTGACGCTCGACGGCGGCCGCAACTGGCGCACCGCGCGGCTGGACGGGCCGGTGCTCGACCGCTCGATGGCGCGCTTCTACGTGGAGTTCGACTGGGACGGCCGCGAGCTGTTCCTGCAGTCGCGCGCCATGGACGAGACCGGCTACGTGCAGCCGACCAAGGACGAGCTGCGCAAGGTGCGCGGCGTCAACTCCGTCTACCACAACAACGGCATCCAGACCTGGCGGGTGTCGCCCGAGGGCGAGGTGGAAAATGTCGAGATCGCGTGAGATCGCCGCTCTCCTCGCTGCGGTCCTGATCGGCACCGCGTCGGTCGCCGTGGCGCAGAGCGGCAAGCCCGCGGCGAAGGAGACGTCGGCGAAGCCGACCGCCAAGGACGCGCCGGCCAAGGATGCGGCCAAGCCGGCGCCGGCCGGTCCCGCGGCTGCGGCCGGGGCTGCCGCGGCGGCGGTTGCGACGGCGGCTGCTCCTGCAAAAGTTCATTTCGGCATCGGTCGCGAGGCGAAGCCGGACGAGATCGCCGGCTGGGACATCGACGTGCGCCCGGACGGACAGGGGTTGCCGCCCGGCAAAGGCACGGCCCGCAAGGGCGAGGAGCTGTTCGTCGCGCAATGCGCCGCCTGCCACGGCGAGTTCGGCGAGAGCGCCGGCCGTTGGCCGGTGCTGGCCGGCGGAGCCGGCTCGCTCGCCAGCCACGATCCGGTGAAGACCATCGGCTCGTACTGGCCTTACGCTTCGACCGTGATCGACTATGTGCGCCGCGCGATGCCGTTCGGCAACGCGCAGTCGCTGTCCGGCGACGAGCTGTATTCGATCGTCGCCTATCTGCTCTACCTGAACGACGTGATCACGGACCAGGACCAGGAGCTGTCGGACAAGACGTTCCCCACGGTGAAGCTCACCAACGAGGACAATTTCTTCGACGACGACCGCGAGGTCGCCGAGAAGTCCTTCTGGAAGAAGGAGCCGTGCATGAGCAATTGCGTGGCGGGCACGCCGAAGGTTCTCGGACGCGCGCGTGCCATCGACGTCACCCCCGAGGACGGCAAGGGGCCGCGGGTCGAATGACGCCGCGCCCTGCGCCCGCCGTGCTTGCAGCCGCTGCCGCGATCGCGGCGCTGGCGGTGGCTGCGGTCGCGGTCGCGGTGGCGGCCGACGGGGTCAAGGGCGATCGCGAGCTCGGCCAGTATCTCTCGTCGGAATGCGTCACCTGCCACCAGATCAGCGGGCGCTACGACGGCATCCCGCCGATCGTCGGCTGGCCGGAGGACAGTTTCGTCGAGATTCTCGACGAGTATCGCGCCAAGAAACGCGAGAACCAGGTGATGCGCAGCATCGCCGTGAAATTCTCGGACGAGGAGATCGCGGCGCTGGCCGCCTATTTCGGCAGCCTGAAGCCGAAGACGGATTGAGGGCGGGCTTCTTCACCTCCCCCTGGAGGGGGGAGGTCGCCGCGCGCAGCGCGGCGGGAGGGGGTGATCGGCGAAGCCGGCGTTTGCGGCTTCACCCCACCCCGGTGCGCGCTGTCGCGCGCCCCGACCCTCCCCCTCCAGGGGAGGGTGCAAACAGGCCGCGATTGAAGGGACGATCGGGCCATGAAACGAAAAGAGATTGGGAGGGACGACAGATGATTGCCATCACCCGACGGGGATTTTCCGCTGCGGCGCTCGCCGGCGCCGCGACGCTGGCGCTGCCGGCCGTGCTGCGCGCCCAGGCGAAGCCGCGCCTGGTCGTGATCGGCGGCGGGCCGGCCGGCGCCACCGTCGCCAAATACGTCGCCAAGGACTCCAATGGCGCCGTCGACGTCACGCTGGTCGAGCCGTTGCCGAAATTCGTCACCTGCTTCCACTCGAACCTCTATCTCGGCGGCTTCAAGCCCTGGGACGCGCTCGCCCAGGACTACAAGCTCGCCGGCTACGGGGTGAAGAAGGTGAACCAGATGGCGAGCGCCATCGACCGCGACAAGAAGGAGGTGCGGCTCGCCGACGGCACGGTGCTGCCCTACGACCGCCTCGTCGTCGCGCCCGGCATCGACATCGACTTCGCCTCGGTGCCCGGCTGGTCCGCGGAGGCGGCCGAGATCATGCCGCACGCCTGGAAGCCGGGCGCGCAGACCCAGCTCCTGAAGAAGCAGCTCGACGCCCTGCAGGACGGCGCCACCATCGTGATGATCGCGCCGCCGAACCCGTATCGCTGCCCGCCGGGGCCGTACGAGCGCGTCTCCTGCATGGCGCACATCCTCAAGACCAAGGGCCATTCGAAGTCGCGCATCGTGGTGATCGATCCCAAGGACCGCTTCTCCAAGATGGCGCTGTTCCAGGAGGGCTGGCAGAATCACTATCCGGGCATGGTCGAGTGGATGGACCCGAAGATGCACGGCGGCCTGAAGAACGTCGACCCCAAGGCCATGACGGTGACGACCGATCTCGAGACCATCAAGGCCGATCTGGTCAACGTCATCCCCAAGCAGATGGCCGGCAAGATCGCCCGCGACGCCGGCCTCGCCAATGCGTCCGGCTTCTGCCCGGTCGATCCGACCAACATGAAGTCCAGCCAGGATCCGAGCATCTTCGTGCTCGGCGACGCGGCGATCGCCGGCGCCATGCCGAAGTCGGCCTTCGCGGCCAACAGCCAGGCCAAGGTGGTGGCGATGGCGGCGCGCGGCGAGCTGACCGGGGCGCGCACCTTCCCGGCCCGTTACGCCAACACCTGCTGGTCGATCATCGCGCCCGACGACACCGTCAAGGTCGGCGGCCGCTACGAGGCCAAGGACGGCGCCATCGCCGAGGTCGAGGGTTTCGTCTCCAAGACCGGCGAGACGGCGGATGTCCGCCGCCAGACCAGCGAGGAGAACATGGGCTGGTACTCCGGCATCGTCGCCGACGTTTTTGCGTGAGCATGCTGGACAACGTCATGCGCGGGCTCGACCCGCGCATCCATCGAACGAGAAGAGCTTTTCATTCGGATGGATCGCCGGGTCGAGCCCGGCGATGACACCGAGTGAGGGGAGCACGCCTTGACCCGAAAAGCCCGCGCGACGAAGACAAGTGCCGTGATCGATCGACGCAGTTTCGTTCGCGGGACCCTGGCCGCCTCGCTCGCGGCTCCGGCCATGGCTGCGCCGGCCGTCGCGCAGGCGCGGCCGCGGGTGGTGGTGATCGGCGGCGGCGCGGGCGGTGCCACCGCGGCGAAGTATCTGGTCACGGGCGGGGCCGAGCTCGACGTCACCCTGATCGAGCAGAACCACAACTTCGTCACGCCGTTCACCTCGAACCTGTTCCTGGCCGGGCTGAAGCCCTACGAGCAGCTCGTCTTCGGCTACGACAACCTGATCGGCCGCGGGGTGCGGCCGGTGTTCGGCCGCGTCGTCGCGATCGAGCGGACGGCGCGCCGCGTCCGGCTCGAGGATGGCACGCTGGTTCCCTACGACCGGCTGGTGCTGTCGCCTGGCATCGATTTCCGCTGGGGCGACGTACCCGGCTGGTCGGAGGAGGCGGCGGAGCGCATGCCGCATGCGTGGCGCGGCGGCGACCAGATTCGTCTGCTCGAGCGACAGCTCCGCGCCGTGCCGGACGGCGGCGTGATCGTCATCATCGCGCCACCCAATCCCTATCGCTGCCCGCCGGCCCCCTACGAGCGCGCCTCGATGATGGCGTATGCCCTGAAGGCGCGCGGCGTCGGCGGTGCCCGCATCGTCATCCTCGACACCAAGGATCACTTCCCGATGCAGCCGCTGTTCGAGGACGGCTGGGACCGCCACTACACCGGGATGATCGAGTGGCAGGATCCGGGCGTGCACGGCGGCATCAAGGCGGTCGATCCCAAGGCCATGACGGTGACGACCGACCTGGAGACCCACAAGGCGGCGCTGGTCAACGTCATCCCGCCCCAGATCGCCGGAAAGCTCGGCCGCGACGCCGGCCTCACCGACGAGAGCGGCTTTTGCCCGGTCGACGCGTCGACGATGACGTCGCTCATCGACCCCGACATCCATGTGATCGGCGACGCGGCGATCGGCGGCGATTTCCCCAAATCCGGCTTCGCGGCCAACAACGAGGCCAAGAACACTGCGATGGTGATCCGCCACATGCTGCTCGGCGCACGCCTGCTGCCGGTGCGCTTCACCAATCACTGCTGGAGCACGATCGCGCCCGAGGATGCGATCAAGAACGGCGCCCGCTACGAGCCGCGCGACGGCAAGATCGTCATGCTCGATCCCTACACGTCGCAGCGCGACGAGAGCGCGGAGTTGCGCGCCAAGCAGGCGCACGAGGCGGCCGGCTGGTACCGCGGCATGACGACCGACATTTTCGGGTAGGGAGCGGCCGTCTTACCCCACATGGCTCGACCCGCGATACGGGGCCGGCGCCGCGGCGACGACCGCCCCCGATGTCGCTGCGCTCCGTCCGGGTTCCTGCGGCCGCGATCGCGAGCCGCCCTCAATCGTGGTGGTTGTTTCGCGAAGTGTCGCGGATCGCCAACAGCCCATCCTTGATGGCGTTGCGGATGCCTTCCTCGATCAGGGTGCGGGCGACGCCCGGCACGCTGGTGCCATGGGTGCCCTGGCGCACCAGGCGCTCCATAAAGCCGATCGTCGCCAGCGACAGCGTGATCGGAATCCGGTCGGTCTCGGCTTTCTCGGTGGCCATGAACGAAACGTTAACCCGGCCGGCGGGGTACGGAAAAGACTCATTTTCGACTCTTCAACGAATACCGATCGCGAGGCCGGCGACCTGCGGACGAGGGTGAACCGCCGCGGCAGGAGCCACACGAAACTCTCGGCCGGGCTCGTGGCCCCGGCCGGCGCCAGGCGCCCGGCATTGCGCGACCAGCGGCGGACGGCTACAGAGTCTTGAATATGTTCAAAGCCGGAACGACGGAGACCGAGATGGCCGGAAGCGTCAAGGAGATGATCGCGGCAGCCAACGCCGTGGTGCCGAAGATCACGCCGGACCAGGCGCGCGAGATGATGGCCGCCGGCGGCGTGCTGGTGGTCGACGTGCGCGACGCGCCCGAGGTGGAGAAGAGCGGCAAGGTGGCGGGTGCCGTGCACGTCTCGCGCGGCATGCTGGAGTTCCGCGCCGATCCCGAGTCGCCCTATCACGACAAGGCGTTCGACAAGAGCAAGCCCGTGATCCTCTACTGCGCCTCCGGCGGCCGCTCGGCGCTGGCCGGCAAGGTGCTGAAGGATTTCGGCTACGCCCGCGTCTTCAATCTCGGCGCGTTCAAAGACTGGGCCGACAGCGGCGGCGCCGTGGAGACGCCGATCGAGCAGGGGATGTGAGGGGCAGGACGAACGGCCGGATTTGGTCTCACCCGTAGCGCCGCTTCGCCTCGATGGTGAGGCCGAGGCCGACGGCGCCGAAGCGGTCGCCGTCGATCACGGCGGCGTCGGGCAGCACGCTGCGCACCGCGGCGCGCACGCTCGGCACCAGGCTGCCGCCGCCGGTGAAGAACACCGCGTCGATGTTTTCGGGCACCAGGCCGGCCGTGGCGATGCAGCCGTGCACCGTCGCCTTCAGCCGATCGGCGAGCGGGGCGGTCGCCTGCTCCAGCATGGGGCGGGTCGCCGGCGGCGTCAGGCCGGCTTCCAGCCAGTCGAGCGGGATGCTGGTCTCGCTCTGGTCCGACAGCGCGATCTTGCCGCGCTCCACCTCGATCAGCACCGAGTGGCCGCGCCGCATCTCGATCAGATGGATCAGCCGGTCGAGCAGCTCCGGTTTTTGGGCGTCGCGCCGCACCAGCTTCAGCTCCGGCACCACCTTCTTGTCGTAGAGCCGGTTGACGGTCGCCCAGGTGGCGAGATCGAAATAGGGCCCCGACGGCACCTCGATATCGCCGCGCGTCATCAGGGTGCGGAAGCCGAGCGCCGGCGTCACGGCGGCGAGCGCCAGGGCGCGGTCGTAGTCGGTGCCGCCGAGCCGGGTGCCGCCGCTGGCGAGAATGTCGCTGGCGCGGTCGTCGCGATCGCGGCGCGCCGGGCCGAGCCGCACCACCGAAAAGTCCGAGGTGCCGCCGCCGACATCGGCGACCAGCGCCAGCGTCTCAGCCGCGATGCCGCGCTCGTACTCGAAGGCGGCCGCCACCGGCTCGTACTGGAACGACACCTCGCGAAAGCCGGCCTGGCGGGCGATCTCGACGAGGGTCGCCTCGGCGCGGGCGTCGGCCGCCGGGTCGGCGTCGACGAAGTGGACCGGGCGGCCGTGCACGACGCGGTCGAGCACGCAGCCGGCCTGCGCCTCGGCGCGGTGCTTGAGCGCCTCGACATAGCGCCGCACGATCTCCTGGAAGGTGATGCGCCGGCGAAAGACGTGGGTCTTCTCGTCGATCAGGGCGGTGCCGAGGATCGACTTCAGCGAGCGCATGAAGCGGCCCGAGACGCCGTCCACATAGGCCGCGACGGCGTCGCGGCCGATCACGAAGGCATGGTCGTGGTCGAGGCCGAAGAACACGGCGCTCGGCACCGTGGTGCTGCCGTGGTCGAGCGCCAGCAGCGCCGGCGCGCCGTCCGTCACCACGCCGAGCGTCGAGTTGGAGGTGCCGAAGTCGAGCCCGCAGGCGCGATGCGGGGTTTTCGCTGAAGGCTTCATGCCGGCTCCGGACAAAGGACTCGGTCATTCCGGGGCGCGGGCCGCAGGCCCGCGAGCCCGGAATCCATACGCACGGACAGGGGGTATGGATTCTGGGCTCGCCGCTGCGCGGCGCCCCGGAATGACGGAGGAACGAGTCCGGGTGCGGACTCGCGACAGCTTTGGATCGGTCAGACGATCCGAGGGCCGGGTTGGATAGTCGATGTCGGCCGCGGCAGCAACCCGGGGCGAGGACACGCTCAGAACAGCGAGCCCTGGTCGGGCGCGCCCTTGGGTTTTTGGGCGCGGCGTGGCGGGGTGGCTGGCTTTGCCGCCGGCTTCGCCGGTGCGGGCAAGGGCGCGGTTGAGTCCGCCGCGGGCGTCAGCCGTGCCAGCAGGTCGGGCGAATCGTTTGCCGTGCGGTTGACGGCGGTCGACACCTCCCAGGCCTCCAGGAGCCCGTCCGGGGCCGGCGCGATCAGGGCCGAGGCCGTGAGGGCGTCGACATGGTCGGCGTCGAGCCACAGGTCGAACCCCTCGGGCGGCACGATCACGGGCATGCGGTCGTGGATCGGCGCGAGCGTGTGGTTGGCCCGGGTGGTGACGATGCAGACGGTCTCCATCTCCTCGCCGTTCGGCCCCATCCAGGCCTCCCACAGGCCCGCGAAGGCGAGCGCGCCGCCGCCCCGTTTCCGGATGAAGAACGGCCGCTTGGATCCCTTGGGCCCCTCGGGCCCGGTGGGGCCGCCGGTCGCCTGCCACTCGAAGAAGCCGTCGGCCGGCAGCAGGCAGCGCCGCCGCTTCATGGCGTTGCGGAACGCCGGCTTGTCGCAGACCGACTCGCCCCGCGCGTTGATCAGCAGCGAGAAGCCGCGCGGGTCCTTCACCCAGGCCGGGATCAGGCCCCAGCGCAGCAGCGCGAACTGGCGGACGCCGTCGGCCAGCCGCACCACCGGGACCGGCTGGGTCGGCGCCACGTTGTGGCGCGGCGGGAAGTTCGGCTGCTCACCGTAACGGAATAGGGCCCTAATCGCTTCGGGCGAGGATGTGATGGCGTAGCGACCGCACATGGCTCGATTGCCGTTCCCTTGTGCAACTTTTAATGCGCCCTTAACCGGCCCAGCCGACAGTTTTCTGAAAAGCACGCGCACTTGTCATCGATGAACCCGCAACCCAGACCATCATCGGCCGACCTGCGCGCTCAGGCCCTCGATCCGGCCGTGCTGGCGCGCGCCAACATCAATCCGCTGACCCGGCTCGCGACCGATTATCTCAACCACTACAACGAAGTCATCATGCTGCTCGAGATGCTCGAGTCATGCCCGGAGTTCACCGAGGACATTCTCGGCTGGGAGCCGCGCGGCTACGTCGAGTATTTCGCGCGATCGACCTTCAAGGACCGCGAGCTGGCGCGGGCGGCCTGGGACTTCGCCGACCCGGCGTCCCGCAGCGAGCTCGAGGCCGTGATCGACCACATGAACGCCATCCTGGCCGCGACGCTCGACGCCCTGCGGCACGACCTGTCGCCGACCGCCTGCGCCAAGCTCGGCACCGAGGCGTCGGGCTGGCTGAAGCCGCTGGTGGCCAAGGCCGGCTCGGTGATCAACGGCGAGCACATCATGCCGGCCACCACGTCCGACGAGACGGGCCGCCAGGCGATGGTCGACGCCGTGTTCGAGCGCGGCGCGTGAGCGGGCGTCGCGCGTGAGCGAGGCCCGCACCTATCCGACCCGCCCGTTCCTGGCCGTCAGCGCGGCGGTGTTCCGGGCCGGCCGTGTCCTGCTGGTGCGGCGCGCCAAGGCGCCGTCGACGGGGCCATGGACGCTGCCGGGCGGCGCCGTCGAGACGGGCGAGACGCTGCACGAGGCGGTGCTGCGCGAGGTTTTCGAGGAGACGGCCCTGCGGGTGGCGCCGGCCGGCCTCGCCGGGCACCGCGAGGTGATCCTGCACGACGCCGAGGGGCGGGTGGAGCGCCATTTCGTCGTGCTGGCCTTCGCGGCGCGCTGGCTCGCCGGCGAGCCGGTCCTCGACGCCGAGCACGCCGCCTTCGCCTGGCACCCACCCGACGCGGTCGCCGGCCTCGACACCACCGAGGGGCTGGCCGAGATCGTCGCGGCCGCCCAGGCCCTGGTGGGGGAGGGGTAGCGCTTCGCCTGCGTCGTCGCCGGGCTCGACCCGGCGACCCATCTCGTCGAAAAGTCCTTGTTCGAAGATGGATACGCGGGTCGAGGCCATCGTATGACGACCACAGTGTCCGAGCCCGTCCCGCCTTGCCCCGGACGCGATTGCGTCGCACATAGGGGCACCCAACCCTGTGAAACGCCTCGATGATCCGCGCCGTCTCCGTTCCCGTCCTCGCCCTCCTGGTCGCGTTCGCGCTGGTGGCGCCGCGTCCGGCCTCCGCCCAGCAGACGATCCCGTTCGACGGCGATCTGCGGCGGCTCTCGGAAATCCTCGGCGCGCTGCATTACCTGCGGGAGATTTGCGGGGCCGGCGAGGGCCAGAAATGGCGCGTCGAGATGCAGCAGCTCGTCGATGCCGAGGCGCCGAGCGGGGCGCGGCGCTCGCAGATGATCGCCAGCTTCAACCGCGGCTACCGGCTCTATCAGCAGAGCTATCGAAGCTGCACGCCGGCCGCCGACACGGCGATCCGCCGCTACCTCCAGGAGGGCTCCAAGATCGCCCGCGAGGTCACGGCCCGCTACGCCAACTGACGGTCCGTCGACTACCGTCGTACCGGTTAACCTTTCCTAAAGGATTGGCTGGTCCGCCCGAATCCTTCTGGTAAGAAACATCGAGACGAGACGACGGTTTGGGCGCGGGGATCGGGTGAGTCGCGGCATGTCGATGGCAACGGAAGAGGCCCACGATCCGATATCGGATCAGGATCAGAAGCGGGCGGCGCTCGGCGTCATCAAGGAGGCGTGGGCCGAAGGCTGGGCCGACGGCATCGACGGCGACTGCCTGGCGCAGGCCTCGCTGTTCTGCGCCCTGACCGAGCTGGTCTCCACCTATGGCGAGGACGCCACCGCGCGCTTCGCCGAAGGCCTGTCCCGCCGCATCTCCTCCGGCGAATTCTCCATCGTCCTGGCGCGCCAGTAGGACGTTTCGGCCGCCGGTGGCCCCACGGGCCTTGAGCCGGGCTCGCGCGCGCCCTACCTTTCGGGCTGACCCTGGTCCGAAAGAATCATGCAGGCAGCGCCTCTCCCCGACCGCGCCATCGTCCATGTCTCCGGCGACGATGGCCGCCACTTCCTCAACGGCCTGGTGACGGCAAATGTCGCGACCATGGGTCCGGCGACGCCGCGCTTCGCTGCGCTGCTCACCCCGCAGGGCAAGATCGTCGTCGATTTCCTGATCGTCGAGATCCCGGCCCAAGACGGCCCGGCCCAAACCGGCGGCGGCTTCCTGCTCGATGTCCCGGCCGCGCTCGCCGACGGGCTCGTCACCAAGCTGAAATTCTACAAGCTCCGCGCCAAGGTTTCGGTCGAGGACCGCTCCTCGGCGCTCGCCGTGCTGGCCCTGTGGGGCGAGGGGGCGGATCCGGCGGCGACGGAGCCGGCCGCGATCGACGGCCTGGTGTTTCGCGATCCGCGGCTCCCGGCGCTCGGCTTCCGCGCCATCGTGCCGGCCGGCAGCATCGCGGCGGTGGCCGAAAAGCTCGGTGCGACGCTGACCGATGCGTCCGCCTGGGAGGCGCACCGTATCGCCCTCGGGATCCCGCGCGGCGGCGTCGACTTCGCCTATGGCGACGCCTTCCCGCACGAGACCGACATGGACCAGCTCGCCGGCATCGACTTCAAGAAGGGCTGCTATGTCGGCCAGGAGGTGGTGTCGCGCATGCAGCATCGCGGCAGCGCGCGCACCCGCGTGGTGCCGGTGACGTTCGACGGCTTCGCGCCGCCGCCCGGCATGCCGGTCATGGCGGGCGAGATTGCGGTCGGCGCCATGGGCTCGGCCGTGCCCGGGCGCGGGCTTGCGGCGCTGCGGCTCGACCGCGTCGGCGAGGCGATGGTCGCCGGCACGCCGCTCGTCGCCGGCGGCATCACGCTCGTGCCCGAAAAACCCGGCTGGGCGGGCTTCGCCTGGCCGGGCGACACGGCCGCAAAGGCGCCGTGATGACGGCGGTGCTGCATCCCGACGGGCTGAAGCGCTGCGCCTGGCCGCAGCAGGACTCGCTCTACGTCGCCTATCACGACACCGAATGGGGCGTGCCGGAGCACGACGACCGCGCCCTCTTCGAGAAGCTGGTGCTGGACGGTTTTCAGGCCGGGCTGTCGTGGATCACCATCCTGCGCAAGCGCGAGAATTTTCGCGCCGCGTTCGATGGCTTCGATCCCGAGACGATCGCCCGCTACGACGCCGAAAAGGTCGCGGCTTTGATGCAGGACGCCGGCATCGTGCGCAACCGCGCCAAGATCGAGGGCGCCGTCGCCTCGGCGCGCGCCTGGCTCGACGTGATGGAGAAGGGGCCGGGCTTCTCGGCGTTGCTGTGGGGCTTTGTCGACGGCCGGCCACAGGTGAACCGTTTCCGCGCCGTCGGCGAGGTGCCGGCCGAGACGCCGGTGTCGCGGGCGATGTCGAAGGAACTGTCCGCGCGCGGCTTCAAGTTTTGTGGGCCGACCATCGTCTACGCCTTCATGCAGGCGGTCGGCATGGTCAACGACCATCTGGTGACGTGCCACCGCCATGCCGCGCTCGCCGGCGGTCCGCCCAGGCCCGTCAAGGCGCCGAAGACCGCTCGGCCGGCGAAGCCGGGGACGTCTGTCCGCCCGGCCGGCAAGCCGCCCAGCAAGAAGACCTGACGATGCCAGCCAAGCCCAAACCTGCTCCAAAACCCGTGCCGACGCCAGTCCCCGAGGGGCCGCGCGCCTGGCAGCGCATGCTGTCGGGCCGGCGGCTCGACCTCTTGGATCCCTCGCCTCTCGACGTCGAGATCGAGGACATCGCCCACGGGCTCGCGCGGGTCGCGCGCTGGAACGGCCAGACGAACGGCGAGCACATCTTTTCGGTCGCCCAGCACACGCTCCTGGTCGAGGAGGTCGCGCGCCGCCGCTGCGGCGCCGTCGACCGAAGGCTCGGCCTCGCCTTGATGCTGCACGACGCCCCCGAATACGTGATCGGCGACATGATCTCGCCGTTCAAGGCCGTGATGGGTGGCGCCTACAAGGCCGTGGAGGCGCGTCTGCTGGCCGCCATCCATCTGCGCTTCGGCCTGCCGCCGACGCTGCCCGACGAGGCGGTGCGTATCGTCAAGGAGGCCGACCGCGGCGCCGCCTACCTGGAGGCGACGCGGCTCGCCGGCTTCGCCGAACCGGAAGCGCGAAAATTCTTCGGCGCGCCGCCCGGGCTGCCGGCCCGCGTCGAAAAGGATTTCTTGCGCCCCTGGCCGGCCGGCGAGGCGGAACGGCGCTTCAAGGAGCGCTTCGCCAAGCTCGACGCGGGGTGAGCCGATTCAGATGACGTCATTCCGGGGCGCGGGCCGTAGGCCCGCGAGCCCGGAATCCATATCCACAGACCGGGGTTATGGATTCCGAACAGCCGACCTTTGGTCGGCTTCCGGAATGACGACGGCACGCCACTTGCACGAAGCCGCCACATCGCGGCGCTATAGCCGAGCGAAAGACGAGGACTGAAAGATGATTCACGTCTGCTCGCTGCAGCGCCTGGCCGAGACCGTGGAGGCGACCGGCGCCCGAAGGGTGGTCACGCTGATCGACATCGGCACGCCGGTGACGCGGCCGGGCAGCATCGCAGCCGAGCACCACCTGCATCTCGAAATCCACGACATCTGCTTTCCGAGCGAAGGCTGCATCCACCCGCAGCAGCACCATGTCGAGCGGCTGATCGGTTTTGTGCGCGAATGGGACCAGGCGGCGCCCCTGGTGGTGCATTGCTATGCCGGCATCAGCCGCTCCAGCGCCGCCGCCTATGTTGCCGCCTGCATGGTGCATCCCGATCGCGACGAGCGCGCCATCGCACAGGCGCTGCGCACCGCCTCGGCGACCGCCTGTCCGAACCGCCTGATCGTGTCGTTGGCCGATCGCCTGCTCGGCCGCGAGGGGCGGATGGTCAAAGCGGTGGACTCGATCGCGCCGCACATCCCGTGCCTGTCCGCGGCGCCGTTCCGCCTCGCCGTCGACTGAGCCGGGAGAGAAACACGATCGGCGCGGAGGTCCGCGGGAGATCGTCGTTCCCGCCGCAGCGCTGCGTCAGATGGTGCGCGGCGCGCGAGAGAATTTGCCACCCTCCGGGGCGCGGCGGCGACACGTCTGTTCTCGTGGCGACGCTGTGGCGGCGCGATCGCCCCAAACTGCAGTCAAGAAAATCATTCCATTGGCGGCGTCTTTGCGCCGCGTACTAGGAGTCCTGTCCCGCTTCAACGTGAGCACAGGACATGAAATCCCCGAAAATCCTTGCCGCCCTTCTCCTCGCCGCTCTCGCGCTCGCGCCCATGCGGGCCGTCGCCGCCGAGCCCGAGGAGGTGGCGGTCGGCTACACCTATATCGTGCCGGCGAGCCTGATCCTGAAGCAGAAGGGATGGCTCGAGCAGGAGCTCGGCGCGCGCGGCATCAAGGTGAAGTGGGTGCTGTCGCTCGGCAGCAACAAGACCATCGAGTTCCTGCGCGGCAAGAGCATCGACTTCGGCCCGTCCAGCAACGCCTCGGCGTTCCTGGCGCGCGCCAACGGCACGCCGACCAAGCTGATCTACTGGACCGAGCGCAAGAACGGCGCGCCCATCCTGGTGCGCGAGGATTCGCCCTATCGATCGATCGCCGATCTCAAGGGCAAGAAGATCGCGGCGACGCCGGGCACCGGCCCCTATATCGGCCTGATCGCTGCCCTGCAGACGCACGGCCTCTCCAAGGACGACGTGCAGATCGTGTCGCTGCAGCATCCGGAAGGGCGCCTCGCGCTCGCCTCCGGACGGGTCGAGGCGTGGGCCGGGCTCGAGCCCGACTGGTCGATCGCCGAGCTCAAGAACAAGGCGCGCGTGCTGTTCATCGACGAGACCCTGCCGGGCGGCGGCGTCTACAATGTCCGCGAGGAGTTCGCCAAGAAATATCCCGAGATCGTCTCGCTGGTCGTGGCCAACATCGATCGCGCCCGCCGCTACGCCGACGAGCACCAGGACGAGGCGATCGATGTCTTCGCGGAAGGGTCCAAGCTCGACCGCGACGTCGCCCGCAGCGCGCTGCTGCGCAGCGCCACCGACCGTCCCGCCGTGACGGCGGATGACGCCGACGGGCTGATCGTGTGGGGCCGGCTGTTCAAGAGCATCGGCGCCATCGCGCCCGACACCGACATCGACAAGGTCGCGCGCGACACCCTCGATCCGTCCTTCACGGCTGCGCCCGTGAAGAGCCACAGCCACTGAGGGCCGCCGTGACCGACATCGTCACCGACGCCGGCGCCTCGCTCGCGGCAGGCCGCGGGCGAGGCGGGTTTCGGCTCCGTCTGCCCCGCGGCGTGCTGCCCCACGGCTGGCGCGCCCTCGCGCTGCCGCTGGCCGTGCTCGCCGCCTGGCAGGCGGTGGGTGCGCTCGGCTGGACCGACGCGACCCTGCTGCCGACGCCGCTCGCCGTGCTGGGCGAGCTCGTGCGCCTCGCAACGTCGGGCGAGCTTCTGTCCAATCTCGCGGTGTCGTTCCGCCGGGTGATGCTGGGCTTTGCGGCCGGCACGCTGGTCGCCACCGCGCTGGGCGCGCTGACCGGCTACTCGCTGCAGTGGCGCGCCTATCTGGATCCGAGCGTGCACGCGCTGCGCACCATTCCGGGCCTCGCCTGGATCCCGATGTTCATCCTCTGGCTCGGCATCGACGAGGGCTCGAAGATCGCCCTGATCGCGCTCGCCAACTTCTTCCCGACCTATCTGAACTTCATGTCGGGCATCGCCCGGGTCGACCGCAAGCTGATCGAGGTCGGCCGCGTCAACGGGCTCGCCGGCGCCCGCCTGGTCGGCACCATCCTGCTGCCCTACAGCCTGCCGTTCCTGTTCGTCGGTCTGCGCCAGTCGATGGGCGTCGCCTGGCTGGTGGTGGTCGGCGCCGAGCTGATGGGGGCGTCGAGCGGCATCGGCTACATGCTGATGGACGGCGAGATGACGGGCCGGCCGCATCTGGTGATGGCCTGCATGATCGTCTTCGCGCTCAGCGGCAAGTCGACCGACATGATCCTGGCCGCGATCTCGCGCCGCGTGCTGCGCTGGCAGGACACGGTGGAGAAGGATTGATGCACACTCGGCTGATCAGTTCACCGTCATTCCGGGGCGCCGCGCAGCGGCGAGCCCGGAATCCATACACACAGACCGGGGTTATGGGTTCCGGGCTCGCGGCCTACCGGCCGCGCCCCGGAACGACCAAGACCGGGACGAGCCCGGCCGTGACGACGAGACGCCAGTGCTCCTGGCGGAAAATGGCGGTGTGACATGCTGGAGATCCGTGATCTCGCAAAAAGCTTCGGCTCCTTCGCGGCGCTGGGGCCGATGTCCTTCACGCTCGACCGCGAGCACGTGCTGACCGTGATCGGGCCGAGCGGTTGCGGCAAGAGCACGCTCTTGCGCCTCGTCGCCGGGCTGGAGACCGCGACCCGCGGCGACATCAGGCTCGACGGCACGCCGGTCGACGGGCCGCGTTCCGAGATCGGGGTCGCCTTCCAGGATCCCCGCCTGATGCCGTGGCTCGACGTGCGCCGCAATGTCGGGCTCGGCCTGTGGCGCTGGCCGGCGGCCGAGCGCGCCGCCGCGGTCGACGCTGCGCTGGCCAAGGTGTCGCTCACGGGCTTTGCCGACGCGCTGCCCAAGCAGCTCTCCGGCGGCATGGCGCAGCGCGTCGGGCTCGCCCGTGCGCTGGTCGGCCGGCCGCGGCTCCTGCTGCTCGACGAGCCGTTCGCGGCGCTCGATCCGCTCACCCGCATGCGCATGCAGGACCATCTGCTCGACATCGTCGGCGGCGAGGTGCCGAACGTGCTCCTCATCACCCACGACATCGAGGAGGCGATCGTTTTGTCCGACCGCATCATCGTCCTGGACGGGCCGCCGGCCCGCATCCGCCGCGACGTCGTCGTCGATCTCCCGAAACCGCGCAAGCGCACGTCCGCGGCGTTCCAGGAGATCAAGGAGTTTTTGCTCGGCGAACTGTTTCCCGCTGATGGGCGGCTCGCCGCCTGACCCCGATCGTTCAAGCCCGATCTCGTCAAAACCGAGGTGATCACGATGTCCTCCCCCGTCTCCGCTTCGCCGCGTCCCGACACGCTCTGGTACACCCGCTGCCCGGTGCCGACCGCGAGCGGCATCGCCGTGCAGAACGGCTGGCTCGACCAGACGTTTGCATCGCACGGCATCGCCGTGACGTCGCTGCGCCATTCGGCCGACCGGGCGACCCGCGAGTCGCATTTCACCCACACGCTGGAGAACTCGTTCCGCCAGGGCGGCAATGCGCCGGCGATCTTCGCGCGCTCCGAGGGGCGCGACACCGTGCTGATCGGCCTGCAATGGGTGCCGCAATACGAAGCCGTGCTGGCGCTGCCGGGCTCCGACATAAAAACGGTCGGCGATCTCGCCGGGCGGCGGCTGGCGCTGCCGCGGCGGCTCAACGACAAGATCGATTTCTGGCGCTCGATCGGCCTGCAGGGTTTTCACAACGCGCTCGCGACCGCCGGCCTCACCCTCGACGACGTGACATTGGTCGATCTGCCCGTCGTGGAGAGCTTTGTCGATCCGATTCCCGGCCAGGACGGGAGCTTCGGTCCGGCGCGGCTGGTCCGCCAGCACCAGGCCGAGCTCGCGGCGCTGCTGCGCGGCGAGGTCGATGCCGTGTTCGCCTACAGCGTCTGGGGCGTCGCGCTGCGCGAGCAGCTCGGCGCCGTCGAGGTCATCAACCTGGCGCACGCCGAGGATCCGGCGCTCGCCGTCAACAACGGCCAGCCCAAGACCCTGACGGTGAGCGGCGGACTGCTGCGCGAGCATCCCGACCTGGTCGACGACTATCTGGCGACCCTGGTGCGGGCGGCCGATTGGGCATCGCGCAACCAGGATGCGGCGCGCCGCGCCATCGCGCGGGAGACCGGCAGCGCCGAGCACTGGCTCGACGAAGGCACGGCGCCCGACATCGCGGCCAGGCTGGCGATCTCGCTCGATGCGCCGCTGGTGCAGGCGCTCACGGTCCGCAAGGACTTCCTGCTGCGGCACGGCTTCATCGCCCGCGACGTCGACATCGGCGGCTGGATCGATCCGCGACCGCTGGAGCGCGTCCGCGCCCGCCTCACCGCCCTCGCAGCGTGATCGTTCGGGAGACCAGGCGATGGCCATCAGGCTCGACTACGGGGTGCCGACCGACCGCTCCGGCCTCAATGTGCGGTTCGCGGTCGAGAAGGGCTGGTTCGCCCGCGAGGGCATCGACCTCGACGTCAAGGTCGTGTTCGGCGGCCCGGAAATCTCCGCCGCCTATGATTCCGGCGCGCTCAAGATCGGCGAACTCGGCACCCCGCCCGGCGTCACCGCGATCGCCAGGGGGCACCGCTTCAGGATCGTCGGCAGCGGCCTGCAGCGCGGCGTCAGCCTGAATTTCCTGGTCGCCCCGGACGTCGCCGATTGGAACGGGCTGCGGGGAAAGACGCTCGGCGCGCTGACGCTCGGCTCCTGCAGCTACTGGTATCTACGCGATCTCCTCGCCCAGCACGGGCTCGATCCCGACCGTGACGTGACCATCCGCGGCCTCGGTGACGACTATGCCAACCAGCTCGATCTGTTCCGGCGCGGCGAGATCGCAGCGCTCCTCTCGGCCGAGCCGAACGGTGCGCTCGGCGAGTATCTGGGCCTGGTGCGGTCCTGGGGCGACGTCCATGCGCTCGCCGACGTGCCGCCGCTGCAGTGGGTCATCCAGGTGGCGAACGAGGAATTTCTGGCGGCCGAGCCGGACCTGGTGCGCACCGTGGTCGAGGTGACGCGGCGGGCGTCACGCCATCTCGCGCTGCATCGCGACGAATGGATCGACTTCACGGCGGCGCATTTCGGCATTCCGCGCATCGCCGCCGAGGTGGCGGTGGCGCGCGAGCAGCCGTTCATCGGGATCGACGGCCTCCTGGACCGGCAGGGCCTGGAGAATGCCGTGGCGCTGCAGCACCGCCTCGGCGCCATCGCGGAGCGGTGGCCGGTCGAGCGGTTCGTCGCCGAGGATTATTCCGGTTGGACGGGCGTGGGGCGCGAAGCGGCGGAGTAATCCGCCGCGAGCCCCCGGATCGCGTCTCAGTCCGTGGTGCGGATCACGGCCGACTGCACGGGCGGCGGCGCCGACGCCGGCACGGCGATCGAGGTCGGGCGCAGGTTGAGGGGCTGCGGCCGCGACGTCCGGACCGAGCCGGTCGTCCCCTCGGAACCGCCGCCCGAGCCGGTCAGCCGGGTGCGCGGATTCTGCCGCACGAAGTCGCAATAGGCGAAGCCGAGACCCGAGACCGAGCCGCGGAAGCTGTGCGGGCTGGTCTGGTCGACCTCGAAGCAGGGCTGGAACATCAGCCCCTTCACCGAGGCGCAGATCGCGCTCGAGCTGACCCGGATGGTGCCGGCCGGCAGCGCGACGAAGCGCGGCGGCCGGCCCTTCGGCTGCAGGGTGCCGATCACCGAGCCGTCGGGGAGAATCCGGCCAAGGCCCTGGGTGCCTTCGAAGCATGTGTAGGCGAACAGCTTGCCGGCGACGAAGCGGCGCGCCTCGTCCGGCTTGAGCGAGCCGGCTCCGGCCTGGCCCGTTCCGGCCAACACCGTGCCGGCCAGCACCAGCACGGCCGGGATGAGAGCAAGATGGCGCACACGCATGTCGGACCCCGTACGTCAGTGAACTGCGACAAACCTCGTTACACGGGCTTAACCATACCCGGGCGCGATGATGCCGGCAGATCGTCGATAAAGTCTGAACGCGTTTACGCGATCTTGACCACGATTCGTCCCCGCACCTGCCCTTCGACGATGCGGCGGCCGGCGTCGAGAACACCGTCCAATCCGATTTCTTCGGTCATTTTGGCCAATTTGCGCCGATCGAGATCGCTGTCCAGCCGCCGCCACGCTTCTCGCCGGAGGTGTTGCGGACACATCACAGAATCGACCCCCAGGAGCGACACCCCGCGCAGGATGAACGGGGCGACGCTGGACGGCAGGTCCATGCCGCCGGCGAGCCCGCAGGCGGCGACGGCACCATGGTAGCGGGTCATCGACAGGACATTGGCGAGCGTGGTCGAGCCGACCGAATCGATGCCGGCTGCCCAGCGTTCCTTGGCGAGCGGCTTGGGCGGCCCGGACAGCTCCTGGCGGGCGATCACCTCGGCGGCGCCGAGCTCCTTCAGGTAGTCGGCCTCCTCGGGCCGGCCCGTCGAGGCGATGACGTGCCAGCCGAGCTTGGCCAGGATCGAGATGGCGACCGAGCCGACCCCGCCGGCCGCGCCCGTCACCACCACGGGGCCGCGATCGGGCGTGAGGCCGTGGCGCTCCAGCGCCAGCACGGCCAACATGGCCGTATAGCCGGCCGTGCCGATCGCCATGGCGTCGCGCGCCTCCATGCCGGGCGGCAGCGGCACCAGCCAGTCGCCCTTGACGCGCGCCTTCTCGGCGAAGGACCCCAGATGGGTCTCGCCGCAGCCCCAGCCGTTGAGCACCACCCGGTCGCCGGGCTTCCAGTCGGGATGGCTCGAGGTCTCCACCGTGCCGGCGCCGTCGATGCCGGCGATCATCGGAAAGCGCCGCACGACGGGCGCCTTGCCCGTGACGGCGAGGCCGTCCTTGTAGTTGATGGTCGACCACTCCACCCGGAGGGTGACGTCGCCCTCCATCAGCTCGCTCTCGTCGAAATCGGCGAGCCCTGCGGTCTGCCCGCCTTCGCCCTTGCGGATGACGATCGCCTTGAAGGTCGACACCTGAAGCCCCCGTTTTGCCCGGGGCGGACCCGCGGCCCACCCCTCCGGCGGAACTTAAGCGGCGGCAATCGGGCCACACAAGGGCGGCGGTTCCATTCCGGTCATGCGCGGGCGGCGGCGAGCCTGGCGACCGGCTTCTCGACGATCGGCAGGTTGATCAGGCCGGACAGCACGCCGAACAGGACCGACAGCCACCAGACGAGATCGTAGGAGCCGGTGCGCTCGAACGCGATGCCGCCGATCAACACCCCGAGGAAGCCGCCGACCTGGTGGCTGAAGAAGGCGAAGCCGAACAGGGTGGCGAACCAGCGGGTGCCGAACATCAGAAGCACCAGGCTGGATGTCGGCGGCACCGTGGAGAGCCACAGCAGGCCCAGCACGGCGCCGAACAGGATGGTGCCGGCCGGTGTCGCCGGCACGCTGATGAACACCGCGATGGCGATGGCGCGGCCGAAATAGTTGGCGGCGAGCAGATACCGCTTGGGAAACCGGCTGGTGAGCCAGCCGGAGCCGAGCGAGCCGACGATGTTGAACAGGCCGATCACGGCCAGCGTCCAGCCGCCCACGGCCGCCGACAGGCCGCGGTCGATCAGATAGGCCGGCATGTGCACCGTGATGAAGGCGAGCTGGAACCCGCAGGTGAAGAAGCCGAGCACCAGCAGCACATAGGAGCGATGACCCAGCGCCTCGACGAGCGCCTGGCGGAGCGATTGGGCGGGCACGCCCGCGGGCCCGGCGGCGGGCGACAGCGGGGAGGCATGGGTGTCGGTGCGCGAGGTCGCGAGTGCCAGCGACAGCGGCACGATGATCAGCATGGCGGCCGCGAAGGCGAGCAGCGTGTTCTGCCAACCGATGGTCTGGTTCAGCGCCACGGCGAGCGGCGAGAACAGGAACTGCCCGAACGAGCCGGCCGCCGTGCCGGCCCCGAAGGACAGCGCCCGCCACTCCGGCGGCAGCAGCTTGCCGAAGGCCGAGATGACGATGTTGAACGAGCAGCCCGACAGGCCGAAGCCGATGACCACGCCGGCCGTGAGGTCGAGGGCGCCCGGGGTAGTCGCCTGCGACATCAGCGCGAGGCCGGCCGCGTAAAGGAGGGCGCCGAGGCTCATCACCCGCACCGTGCCGAAGCGGTCGGCGACGGCGCCGGCAAAGGGCTGGCCGAGCCCCCACAGCAGGTTCTGGATGGCGAGCGCCAGCCCGAACACGTCGCGGCCCCAGCCGTTCTGTTGCGACATCGGGGTGAGGAAGAAGCCGAGCGCCGAGCGCGGCCCGAACGCCAGCAGCGCCACCGTGCAGCCGCAGACGATCACGACCAGGGGTGTACGCCAGCCGACGGAGCGGGCCGTGGACTCGATGGCGGACGTCGGTGCGGACATTGGGGCGCCTCCGGAGACGATGGTCGCGCCGGCGGGGGGCAGCCGGCGCGTTTGCATCCTCATAGCAGCTTCGTTATCATGATGAAAATGAAACATGCTGATGAAGAACATGACGGATCGGAATAATGATGGTGCGACGGAGCTGCGCCTGAGCGTCGTCATGCGCGGGCTCGACCCGCGCATCCATCGTCAGTGCAAGAAGAGCTCTTTTCGTCAGACGATGGATCGCCGGGTCGAGCCCGGCGATGACGCTCCGCGCGAGCCGGCCGCCGTCCGGGGGCGCGCATGAACCTCGACGATGTGCGCGCCTTCGTGGCCGTGGTCGACACCGGCTCGGTCGGCAAGGCGGCGCGCTGCCTCAACCTCACCCAGCCGGCGATCTCGCGCCGGGTGCAACGGCTCGAGGAGACGCTGGGCATCACCCTGCTCGACCGCGAGTCCAAGCCGGCGCGGGCGACCCGGGCCGGCGAGAGCGCCTACCGGCGCTGCATCGCCCTGCTGCGCGCCGCCGAGGCGCTCGCCCGCGACAGCCGCAGCACCATCGCGGCCGGGCCGCTGCGGGTCGGCCTCACCCTGGCGCTGTCCGAGGCGGTGCTGGCGTCGGCGATCGAGGCGGTGCGGGATCTCTGCCCGGCCGTGTCGCTGCGCCTCGTCGCCGACCGCAGCGCCGTGCTGCGCCGCCAGGTCGCCGACGGCCAGCTCGACGCCGCCGTGGTGGCCGAGAGGCCGGAGCGCCCGCTCGATACCGCGCATGCGACCCCGCTCGGCACCGAGCGCGTGCTGGTCGTGGTGCCGACCGACAGTCCTTTGCCGGACCGCATCGCGGTCGCCGACCTCGCCGGCCAGCGCTGGGTGATCAATCCGGACGGCTGCGGCTTTCGCGCCCAGCTCGACCGCGCGCTCGCCGACCGCGGCGCTCCCGTCGAGGTGGTGGCTGAAACCTGGGGCGCCGGCCTGCAGCTCGCCCTGATCGCCCGCGGCATCGGCATCGGCCTGATCCCCGAGCGGCTGCTGGTCGGGTCGTCCTGGCGCGAGAGCGTGCGGGTCGTCACGGTCGACGACTTCGCGCCCGCCCTGACGGCCTGGATGGTGACGGGCGGGCCGCTCGGGCCGTTCGACACGGCGATCGCCGCGATCGCCGACACGGTGCGGGCGTTCCTGGCGGAGGATGCGGTGGGGGAGGGGCATCCGGGCGAGCAGTCGAGGCAGGCGACCGTAGCGGGCGTTTGATTGCGGGTGGGTCGGCCCTGGAGTAGCCCTCGGCAATGAGATCGCGGATCGTGTCGCGCAGCCCCGACGTGATGAGCGGCGCCGTCGTGTTCGCCGGCACGCGCGTGCCCGTGCAGACGCTGCTCGATTATCTCGAAGCCGGCGAGACCATCGACGAGTTCCTGGCCGGGTTTCCCAGCGTGACCCGGGAGCAGGTGATCGCGTTCCTGGAAGAGGCGAAGGATTGCTGAGCCTCTATGGTCATTCCGGAAGCCGACCAAAGATCGGCTGTCCGGTATCCATAATCGCTGTCTGAGCGTATGGATTCCGGGCTCGCCGCGGAGCCTGTCATCGGGCCGGCCAAAGGCCGGACCCGGTGGCGGCGCCCCGGAATGACGGTGGTCATGCTGAACATGCCGAGACTTCTTCGCAGCGGTCCGGGTCGTTCCGACCACGGCGCCCCTGGCGCCGGTTGTCGGGCGGTAGAATGCTCCGTCTCGGGTTGAACACCGGAATCCCCTCGTCGTAGGCTCTGTCGTCGGCTCCAGTGAATCGCCGCGCGTCGGCGCGCCGAGCCGTCGGGAGGGGACGCGATGAGCAAGCGTGGGACCCGCAGCAAGGCTGACGCCCGGGACAAGGCAAAAGCGCGCCGCAAGACCGCTCATGCCAAGACCAAGACCCGCAATGCGCCTGGGCCCGGGGCGAACGGCGGCACCGGCCCGGTGCCGCCCCATCACGGCGAGGTGCTGCGCACCGCGGTCGAGAAGGCGGAGATCGAGACCATCTGGTCGAAGATCGCCCGCAACGGCCCGCGAAAGCCGCCGAAGAACTACAAATATGTCGAGGAGCTCGCGCGTCTGCAGTACGAGCTGATCAAGCTGCAGGAGTGGGTGCGGGTCCAGCGCCTCAAGGTGGCCGTGGTGTTCGAGGGGCGCGACGCCGCCGGCAAGGGCGGCGTGATCAAGCGCATCAGCGAGCCGCTCAACCCGCGCATCTGCCGCGTCGTGGCGCTCGGCACGCCGACCGAGCGCGAGCGCGGCCAGTGGTATTTTCAGCGCTACGTCGCCGAGCTGCCGGGCGCCGGCGAGATCGTGCTGTTCGACCGGAGCTGGTACAACCGCGCCGGCGTCGAGCGGGTGATGGGCTTCTGCACCGAGCCGGAGTATCGCGAGTTCCTGCACGCCTGCCCGGTGTTCGAGGACATGCTGATCCGCTCCGGCGTACACCTGATCAAGTACTGGTTCTCGGTCAGCGACGAGGAGCAGGAGGTGCGCTTCGTCGAGCGGGCCCGTAATCCGTTCAAGCGCTGGAAGCTCTCCCCGATGGACATCGAGTCGCGCGCCCGCTGGGTCGACTACTCGAAGGCCAAGGACGAGATGTTCGCCCACACGGACACCCGGAAGAGCCCTTGGAACGTGGTCGACGCCGACAACAAGAAGCGGGCGCGGCTCAACTGCATCGCCCATCTGCTGAAGCAGATTCCCTATCAGCCCGTCAGCCCGACCGAGGTCGAGCTGCCGCCGCGCCAGCCCGACACCGGCTATCGCCGGCCGAAGAAGTCGAGCCAGCGCTTCGTGCCGGCGATCTACTGAGGCCGCGCCGCGTCGGGCATCCCGCCCGTCCGCCTCATGGCGGTCCCGCGCCGGCGGTACTTGAACGTCGCCTCGACATGACGGACCGTCGGTGGAGCCGGTCGGGCCGGCGTCGCGCGAAGGGATTTTGGACATGGAGCAGGGTCGCGTTCGCCGGGGAGCGGTGTTGGACCGGCGCGCCCTGATGCTCGGGGCCGCGGCGCTCGCGGCCGCGGGGCCTGCCGCCGCCGAGCCGCTGCCGCGGACCCAGAAGGTGCTCGTCGGCTTTCCGGCCGGCGGCGGCCTCGACACCATGGTGCGGATCATCGCCGACAAGCTGCGTGAGATCCACGGCACCACCATCGTGATCGAGAACCGGCCGGGCACGGCCGGCCGGCTCGCCGCCGAGGCGGTGGCGCGGGCCGAGCCGGACGGCGCCACCCTGCTGGCGGCGCCGATCGTCGTCACGGCGTTCTATCCCTTCATCTACAAGACGCTGCCGTTCGATCCGCTGACCGACCTGGTGCCGGTGACGCGCTTCTGCACGTTCCAGTTCGCGCTGGCGGTCGACCCCAGGCTGCAGGTCGACAGCGTCGCAGGCTTCATCGCTTACGCCAAGCAAAACCTCGGCAAGGTCAGCTTCGGCTCGCTCGGGGCCGGCACGCCGTCGCATTTTCTCGGCCTGATGTTCAGCAACGCGACCGGCACGGACCTGACTCACGTCCCGTATCGCGGCTCCGCGCCGGCCCTGCAGGATCTCGTCGGCGGCTCGATCCAGGCCGTGTTCGACACCACGGCGAGCCTGATGGAGCAGCACCGGGCCGGCACCGTGCGGGTGCTGGCCGTCACCGGCAGCAGGCGCTCGCCGCGCCTGCCCGAGGTGCCGACCTTCGGCGAGCTCGCGCTCGGGCTCGGCGACATCGAGGCGGCCGATCTCTGGTACGGCTTCTTCGCGCCGGGCCGCACGCCCCCCGACACGGTCGAGCGCCACGCCGCGGCGATCGGCGTCGCACTGGCCGACGCCACCGTGCGCGAGCGGCTCGCCGGCCTCGACGTCGCCGTCGTCGCCGACACGCCGGCGGTGTTCGCCGAGATCGTCAAGGCCGACCACGCGCGCTGGGGCCGGGTGATCCGGTCGAGCGGCTTCACGCTGGAGTGACGCCCATGATCACGTCCATGATCGGACGACGCCCATGAAGGTGGTCCTGCTCGGCACCGGCGGCCCGCGGCCCGATCCGCGCCGCATGGCGACGACGACGCTGATCCGGCTCGGCGACGAGAACATCCTGTTCGACGCCGGCCGCGGCGTCACGGTGCAGATGGTCAAGGCCGGCGTGCCGCTCGCGGCGGTCGGACCGGTGTTCCTGACCCACCATCACTTCGATCACATCGGCGATCTCTACGACGTGGTGCTCAACACTTGGCTGGCCGGCCGCCGCACGCCGCTGCAGGTCTTCGGCCCGCCCGATACCGAGCGCATCGTCGACGCGCTGCTGACCCAGGTCTACGACAAGGACATCGGTTGGCGCAGCGCCGGCGAGCCGAGCTTCGGCGGCTTCCCGCCCGTGACGGTGTGCGACGTGGGCGCCGGCCTGGTGGTCGACACCGGGCGCTGGACCGTCACGGCCGAGACCGTCTCGCACGGCGACGGACTGGGGATTCCGCCGGCCTTCATGGCGCGCTGGACCTGCCTCGGCTATCGCTTCGAGGCGGACGGCAAGGTGGTCGCGATCTCGGGCGACACGGTGGCGTGCGACGGGCTCGCGCGGCTGGCCGCCGGCGCCGACCTCTTGGTGCAGTGCTGCTTCCTCGCCGGCGCCGAGATTCGCGGCGAGCATTTCGAGCGGTTGGCGAAGCACACGCTGGCCTGCGGCGACACGGTCGGCCGCATCGCCGCGCAGGCGGGCGTCAAGACGCTGGCGCTGACCCATCACCGGCCGCGCAGCGGCGACGCCATGCTGCAGCGCCTCGCCGACGAGGTGGCGCGCGACTTCTCCGGCCGGCTGGTGATCGGCGAGGATCTCACCGAGATCGATCTCTGAAGCGTCGCGAGCGGCGAGGAGATTCGCCGGCGGCCGCGTGCGCGTTGACACTCTCTTAACCTTCGGTGGACAGCCGCGGCTGCCTGCACGGTGGTCATCGTCTGCCGAAATTTGCTCCGTGAAACCGTCATACGAATCACGTAGCCTTTCATCCATGGCGGCTCGTGGATGGTGAATCGATGAGCAAGAAGACGACTCCGACACCGGCGGATCGTCGCCGCGCCGCCTCCTTCGAAGTCTCCTCCGAAATCACGTCCTCACCAGAACCTGTCGCGAGACGCGGTGCCCCGGCGCCGGCGTCGTCCCGTCGATTCGGCGAAAGGAGTCGTTCCTTGGGCAAGCAGTCCAGCAAGAAGAAGCGTCGCAGCGATCGTTCGGTCGAGACGGCCGAGATCATCGCCTTTTCCGGCGCCAAGTTCACGGCCGCCCGCGCCCTGCCGCCGATCAAGCCGCTGACACCGACGCAGGGCGCCTATCTGGCGGCGCTGCGCGCGAGCCCGCAGGTGGTGGTCGTCGGCCCGGCCGGAACCGGCAAGACCTGGATCGCGGCGACCCATGCGGCCGACCTCCTGCGCACCCGGCAGGTCGAGCGCGTCATCCTCACCCGGCCGAACGTGCCGTGCGGCCGCTCGCTGGGCTTCTTCCCGGGCTCGCTGCAGGACAAGTTCGCGCCGTGGGCCGCGCCCGTGATCGAGGCCATCAAGGAGCGGATCGGCAAGGCGGCCTTCGACATCGCGCTGAAGAACGGCGACATCGAGATGGTGCCGTTCGAGGTGATGCGCGGCCGCTCCTGGAAGGACGCCTTCGTGCTGCTCGACGAGGCGCAGAACACCACCGCGGCCGAGATGAAGACCTTCCTGACCCGGATCGGCGAGAACTGCATCACGGTGGTCGACGGCGACGTCAGCCAGTGCGACCTGCCGTCGGACTCCGGGCTGCGGGCCGTCATCGACCTGATCAGGACCAAGGACCTGCCCGTGCCCGTGATCGAGTTCACGCGCGACGACATCGTGCGCTCCGGCCTGTGCGCCATGTGGGTCGACGCCTTCGACGGCGTCGCGACCTGATCGCGACGGCGCGGCCGGGGCGTCAGAACCGCTCCGGCCGCACCACGGCGACATCCGCCACCGTGACGAAGCCGATCTGCCCCGACACCAGGCCGAACACGGCGTCGAGAACCGCATCGAGCCGGGCCGCGTCGACGATCGAGATCAGCATCACCATCTGGGTGGCCGTGCCGATCTGGCCCTCCGCCGACCAGTCGCCGCCATGCCCGTGGCCGGCCAGGATCGGCACCACCGACCAGCCGCCGACGCCGGCCTCGTCGAGCCGCGCCGTCAGCCGGCGCAGCAGCGGCGCCTCGGCGATGATCTCGATGCGCTTCTTCGGATAGGTCTGCATGGCTCCTCCTCCGGCCGGCGTGGGCGCGGTCTTCACGATGCGATGCGCCCGGCGAGCGCGATATAGAGCGGTATGCCGACGAGCAGGTTGAACGGGAAGGTGACGCCGAGCGACAGCGTCAGGGCGATGGCCGGATTGGCTTGCGGCAGAGCGAGCCGCATCGCCGCCGGCACGGCGATGTACGACGCCGAGGCGGCGAGCGTGATCAGCACGGCGGTGCTGCCGACCGAGAGGCCGATCGCGAAGGCCAGCGCACCGGCGAGCGTGCCGCCGATCAGCGGCATCACGATCGCAAAGGCCGCCACCGGCGCCGAGAGGTGGCGGCGGCCTTGCGCGAGCCCGCGGCCGGCGACGAGCCCCATGTCGAGCAGGAACAGGCACAGCACGCCGGCGAAGGCGTCGACCAGGAAGGGCTTGAGCATCGTCGCGCCGCGATCCCCGGTCGCGACGCCGATCGCGAAGGCGCCGAGCAGGATCACGATCGAGCCGTTGAGCGCCACCTCGCGCAGGAGCGTCGAGCGGCTCTCGCCGGGCGCGTCGCCGTCGCTCCGCCCGCGGGCGATCAGCAGTGCCGCGACGATCGCCGGCGTCTCCATGGCGGCCGCGACCGCCACCATGTAGCCGTCCCAGGCGATACCGAGCTGGCCCAGCATGCCGGTGACGGCGACGAAGGTGACGGCCGAGATCGAGCCGTAATGGGCCGCCACCGCGGCGGCATTCACCGGGTCGAGCCGGGTCGTCGCGCGCAGGATCAGATAGGCGAGGAACGGCATCGCGAAGGAAAGCCCGATCCCGGCCGCGATGGTCGTGATCATGGTTGCGTCGATCCCCTGATGGGCGACCTCGACGCCGCCGCGGAAGCCGATCGCCATCAGCAGATAGAGCGCGAGCAGCTTCGCCACCTGCTCCGGCACCGAGAGATCGGAGCGCGCCAGCGCCGCCGCGACGCCGAGGACGAAGAACAGCACCATGGGGGAGAGAAGGTTCTGCAGTGCCAGCTCGAGCATCGTCGCCTCGTCCATGCGAGCCCGCGGCGCGATGCGGCAGGCGAACGGGGACGACCCTAGACGCACTTGCAGCATGACGATAATTGATAGTACAAAGTTCTATAATTGACAAATATGATGGTAGGCCGGTGCCCCGCCCGCTGCTCAATCTCGATCTCGACCTGGTCCGCACCTTCGTCGCCATCGCGACGCTCGGCAGCTTCACGCGCGCCGCCGAGGGCTTGCGCCGTCAGCAGTCGACCGTGTCGCTCCAGCTCCAGCGGCTCGAGGACGGGCTCGGCCGCCGGCTGATCGACCGCACGCCGCGCAGCGTGAAGCTCACGGCGGACGGCGAGACGTTCCTGGCACATGCGCGCCGCCTGCTCGACGTCAACGACGAGCTGGTCGCCCGCGTCACCGAGCCGGCCCTGCACGGCGTCGTGCGGCTCGGCACGCCGGAGGACTTCGCCTCGCGTCATCTGCCCGACGTGCTGTCGCGCTTCGCCAAGACCTATCCGGCGGTCGCCCTCGAGGTGACCTGCGACCTCACCCTGCATCTGATCGAGCGGTTCCGTCGCGGTGCCTTCGATCTTGCGCTGATCAAGCGCGAGCGGCTCGCCGAGGCCAGCGGCATCAGGGTCTGGCGCGAGCCGCTGGTGTGGGTGACGGCGGAGACGGAGCTCGACCGGTCGGACGGGCCGCTGCCGCTGGTCGTCTCGCCGAGCCCCTGCGTCTATCGCAAGCGCGCCACCGAGGCGCTCGACCGCGCCAAGCGGCCGTGGCGGGTCGCCTACACGTGCGGCTCGCTCGCCGGCTCGCTTGCCGCGGTGCGCGCCGGGCTCGGCGTCACGGTGCTGCCGAAGGACATGGTGCCGGGCGACCTGCACGTCGTCGACGGCGGACCGCTGCCCAGCCTCAAGGACACCGAGATCGCGCTCCTCCAGCGCGAGCGGCTCTCGCTGCCGGCCCAGCGCCTGAAGGAGCACATCGTCGGCTCGCTGGGGTGAGGATGCAGCCGCACAGCGGGAACGAGCGGAGGGGCCGGCTCGTGTGCCATGTGGGTCGACGCCTTCGACGGCGTCGCGACCTGATCACGGCGACGGGGCGGGGCGCCAGCCTCACCCCTCGGGTCGCGGCAGAGCTCAACGTCCCGCGGTTCGCACCGGGCAGCGGTCCACGGCGCCGGCATGGCGTTCGAGCATCGGCGCGAGCGCCTTCGGCACCGACCAGCCGAAATCGGCCTTGATCAGGCGACCGTCGCGGATGTGGTTGTCCAGCGCGTAGGTGATCGCGCGGTTGCGGTAGCTCGACCACAGCTCGCGGACCTTGGCGACCTCCGGCTCGCCGTGGCGCCGCGCGGCGGAGAGCATGTCGTCCATCTTGCCGAAATACTTGCCGAGATAATCGACGATCCAGGCCCGGTTGGCCGGATCGCAGATCGCGTCACGCTGGGTGACGACGTAGCAGTTCGACGCCGCTGTGAGCTGCACGGCGCGCGAGAAATCGCCGAAATCGATGTGATGAGGACCCGCAGGCAGCTTCGGGAGCTGCGGATCGCCGAGATCCTCGAGCGCCTCGTAGCAGGCCGGCCGCACCTGCGCGTTGCGCCACTCGCCCATCCGCGCGTTGCGCGGCAGGGCGTCGCCCGGATGAATCAGGATGTTCAGCACGTAGGAGCCCACCATGATTCCGGCGATGACGAAGAGAACGCTCTTGATCAGGCCCATGGTCCTCACTCCCGTGAAGCGTTGCATGGATGTCCGGTGACCCGCTCGGCGCGGAGCAGGGCGGCGGTCCGCTCGCGGACATGCGGGTCGAGGTCGGCGAGCGCGAAGTAGCCGCGGGCGTAGGTCTCGCGGGTCAGCCGCTCGATGCGGGCGTCGTCTGCCGTACGCCAAGCGCGTGCGATGTGCCGGGCGCCGGCTTCGCCCCACGACATCGGGAAGCCCCGCTCCTGCATGCCGCGCTGCTCGAAGTAATAGCCGAGGCCCGCGAGGAGGCGCTGGCGTCCTTCGCCGGCGCACATGGCGGACCACGCCTGATCGAGCCCGCGCAGGGCGCTCTGCCGTGCATTCTCCCGCACGCTCTCCCGCGTCGGCTCGTTCGCCGCCCAGGGATCCTGTCCCTGCCGCGTGGCGCGGTTGTCCATCGGCCCGGCCGGGACCGCGACCGGCTCCATCCGGATGCCGGCGAGCAGCACCCAGCCGATCACCAGCAGGACGCCGAGGCCGAACGCCCGCACCATGGTCAGCGCCGCGCTTCGCGCGGCTTGCCGCAGGGCGACTGGCCGTCACCATTGCCCTTCGAGACCATCAGCAAAGCAAGCCGCAGGGATGGTGGGAAGTCGTCGAGACGCAGTCCCACCTCGAAGGCGGCGGCGACCTGCTCCCTCACTCGCTCGTCGAGCGCCGTCGAGAACAGCCGCGTCGCCATTTCCATCCGCGCCTCGCCGCCGCACATGAAGCGCCCGCAGCCGGACTTGTCGGCGATCTCCCGCGCATAGGCGGTGATGTCCCGGATCGCCGCGGCTTTCATGCCGGCGTCGCAGGGCGACAGGCTGAAGCCGGTCGCAGCCTGCAAGGCGGCCTGGCGCAGCGCATTGCGCTGCGCGTCGTCGTCGCTCGGCTGCGGCTTTGGTGGCGGACCGCCGCGCGCCAGTTCTTCGCGCGTCTCGGTGAAGGTCGGCGCCGACACGACGGGGGCGGGCGCCCGGGCGACGAGAACAGGCACTGGGGAGCCCCGCGTGATCCAGCCGACCACCGCGAATCCCGCCATGAACATGATGGCGACGAGCATGGTGAAACGGATGATCGATCCCACGGTGTGCCCCCCCCTCCGGTCGAGCAGGACAACTAGCATGGAGGTATTAACGCCCGGCTTTCTTCAGGTTGCCGGGCGCGCCGTCTGCGCGCGGCGGGCGGCGCGACGGTCGATGCTGGGTAAACGAGATCGATCAAATTTTATGCGGGCAGGCGCCAAATGCGCCGCACTCGAACGGCGACGGCGGAGGTGCCGGGCCCGTTCATCCTTCGAGACCCGGCCAGGCAAAGCCGGCTATTGCCGGCTTGCGCACTGATCATGTTGGTCCCGGGCATGCCCTAGATCATTGGTCGAGCACCTCGGGATGACGGTCCCCTGCCGGCCCTCACTCCGCCGCGACGGTGTGCGGCTGGGGCGGCTGCGGCGGCCGGTGCGTCAGCGCGTCGACCTTGCGGATGTGGGCCACGCCGCGACGGGCGTCCTCGCTGTGCGTGAAGATCTCCAGCGTCTCGGTCTCCTCGTCGGTGACCGGCGTCAGCGCGAGATCCGTATAGGGCCGCACCGCCTGCTCGCGCTTGGCCTTGCGGCGCATCAGGTCGAGGTCGATCCAGTGCCTGGTCAGCCGCGCGTGCTTGGACACGATCTCCCAAAGATATTTCGGATAGAACGACCATGCCGCCTCGATCGGGAAGCCTGGGCGGCGGTCGCGCCGGACTTTCAGGCGGAAGCCGCCGACCTGCAGCGGGTGGACCTTCTCGATCCGCAGCGCCGCCGAGAACACGAACAGCACGGCGAGCAGGCGCGACAGGCCCATCCCGGTGGCGGCGCCGCGGCGGAAGATGGTGAGCGCGTGCTCGGGCGTGTAGTAGGTCTCCCACGCCTCGCGATAGATCGCCTCCCATTCGGCTCGCGACATTTGCGGATGCGCCGTGGTGACATGCTCGAGGTCGTATTTGTTCATGTCGGGGTCCATGGCGACCCCCTTCAGCCACAGCGCCTTGTGATCCTCCGAACCGGGCAGCGGCGTCAGGAAGAAGAACTCCAGGATGTCGAGCGGCAGCTCGCGCTTGATGATCTCGATGTCGGCGCGGATCGAGTCCGGTGTGTCGGCCGGGAAGCCGAGAATGTAGCCCGCATAGGTGATCACGCCCGCCTGCTTCCACGCGAGCAGCATCTTCCTGTATTCGGTGATCTTGTTCTGCCGTTTGTTGGCCGCCATCAGGTTCGCCGGATTGATGTTCTCCAGCCCGATGAACACCCGCGTGACGCCGGCGCGGCGCGCCTTCTCGATGAAGTTTTCGATCTTGTGGCAGAGCGTGTCGACCTGGATGATCAGGCGTACGTCGATCCTCTCCTCCTCCCGGATTTTTATGATCCGGTCGAAGATCGCCTCCCAGTCGCGGTTGCGGGCGAAGTTGTCGTCGGTGATGAAGAAGCGCTTGATGCCGTGCTCCCAGTGGCGGCGGATCAGCGCCTCGACGTCGTCGGGCGAGCGGCGCCGCGACTTGCGGCCCTGCACGTTGATGATGGTGCAGAACGAGCACTGGAACGGGCAGCCGCGCCCGGCGTCGAAGCTGGCGTGATGGTCGAACACCCGGCCGACGGTCTCGCGCGGCAGAAACGGCACCGGCGCCGATTCCAGCCCCGGCAGGTCGTCCATGTAGTTGTAGATGGGTGCGAGCGTCCGCGCCGCGGCATCGGCGAGCACGCGGTCGATGCGCCCCTCCGCCTCGCCGGCGAACAGGCTGCAGCCGAGATCGAGCGCCTCCTGCAGGTCGGCCGGCATCTCAGGCAGCATGGCGAGCAGGCCGGAGACGTGGAAGCCGCCGATCACCACCGGCACGCCTTCAGCGCGCAGCGGCCGGGCGATGTCCATGGCGCGCGGAAACTGGTTCGACTGCACGCCGACCAGGCCGACCATGCCGAAGCCGCCGTGCCGCGCCATCCGGGTGACGATCTCGTCGACCTTGACGCGCGTGTTCGTCTCGTCGACGGCCGTGATGTCGATGTCGACGTCCGCGCCGAGCACGCGTCGTTCCGCGGCGTCGGCCGCGAGCGCATAAACGCAGGCGAGCGAGTTCGCCGGAATCGACGAGCGCATCCATTGGATCACGTAGCCGTCGTCGTCGTAGTGCGACGGCTTGATCAGGACGAGCTGGAACCGACGCGCGGACGTCCCCTCTGCGACCATTCCGGGCCCCCTCCTGGAGCGATCACCTCATCGGTGATTGTACTTAAAAACAGGAGAGGGAAAATACGCAAGCTGCAACGCGGAGTATTAATACCTTGCCCCGACCGGGCTCGCCGGACCGGGTGATCGTCGGGTCGGCCCCGAGCGATGGAGTCGCCCCAGGCCGCCGGCGAGCTCATCGGCCAGCCGCTCGTGCCGGAGCGCCTCGGGGACGACGTCGACCAAGGCCAGGGTCTCGGACGGCAGCAGAGCGTGGCTGGTGTGGTTCCCGGGCGGGCCGCTGCCGGGGCACGATCTGGTGCGGTTCGACCGCGAGGCCGGCCGCCCCGTTTGCCGGACGTGCGGTCTAGCGCCGCTTGACGGTTCTGCCGAGGCGGCTCCCCTGGACGTCCGTGTAGATGTCCGGGAAGCCATCGCGGATCGTGCCTGCTAGCTCTTCGTTGAACGCCTCGAGCGCCGATACCGCGCTGCTTCTCGGGTTCTTGTGGGTGATCTTGTAGAAGGTGCGCTCCGGCGGTGCCGGGTCGATCTGGAAGATTTCGAAGCGGCCGGTGGCGAGCATGGAGTGGGCGATTCCGCGAGGGACGACGGCCCATTGCTCCGGGTGCTCCATCACGGTGAACAGGATGAGCGGATTGTCGACGGCCGCCCACGGCTTCTTGCCCGAATGGAACCAGTATTCGTGCCACGTCAGGTAGCTGGTGCCCCAGGGAACGAAGATGCAGTGCTCCGGGTCGAGTGAACGGACGTCGACCTTCTTGGCTCCGCCCTGCTTGACGCGCACGCCGATGAGCGGCACGGAAAAGCACGGCGACACGGCGACGCTCTGGGCCGTCTGCTCCACCAGGGCGAAGCCCACGTCGATGGTGCGCTTCTCGATCGCGTCGTACATCTCCGGGGAATGCAGCGAAATCGTGCGATAGCCCAGGCGCGGTTTGCGGTTCCACAGGCGGCGGCACAATTCGGGGATGAAGGTCATGTTGGCGCTGGACACGGTGCCGATGACGATGTGCTGGCGCGGCTGAGCCCAGTTGACCTCGTGGGCTTCGCGCAGCAGCTCCTGCCAGCGTTCCGCGATGGGCAGGAACGCCTCGCCCTGAGCCGTCAGCTCGACCTTTTTGAGCCCCTTGCCCCGTTCCAGGAGCGGATAGCCCAGTTTCTCCTCCAGCATCTGCAGCCGCTTGCTGATGGTCGACTGGGCGAAATGCGTCACCTCGGCGGCGCGCGAGAGATTTCGGTGGCGGGCCACCTGGAGAAAGATCTCGATGTCCTGGAACTGCACGGTAGCACTCCGCCTAAATTATTCTATTTTCCGATTATAATCATTCAGAATAATCACTTTATCGATATTCAAGTTCGTGTCATGGACACGGCGAAATCCTGGAAGACGACCAAATCTTCCGGTCTGCCCGAATACTGAACAAGCCGGCGCGCGGCCGGTTGAAAGCCTGCGTGGCGACACGGAGGCGGTCGAATTATGCGTTTATCGAATAATAAGTCCAGCACCAAGGCGAACGGCTGATCGGCCAAGGCGCCATCGGCGCTCGCACGGTCGTCATACCGGAGGGGGACATGCAGGTCGTCGTGACGGAACCCATCCATTCGGCCCCTCTCGCCCGGCTGCGCGAGGCGGCCGACGTGCTGACCTGGGACGATCCTCGATCCACCGACTGGTCGCAGGCCGACGCCGTCATCGTGCGGGCCGCCGTCGTGACGCGCTCCCAGATTCTGGCGGCGCCGAGGCTCAAGGTGATCGGCAAGCACGGGATCGGGGTCAACGCCATCGACGTGGAGGCCGCGCGCGAGCGCGGCGTGCAGGTGGTGTACACGCCCACGGCCAATGTGAACTCGGTCGCCGAGCTCGTCGTCGGCTTCATGCTCGCCCTGGCGCGCAAGCTTCCGGCCAATACGCGCATGCTCCGCGCCGGCGCCAGCCGCATCTCTCCGCCCGAGCTCACGGGAGTGGAACTGGGCGGCAAGACCCTGGGTCTGGTGGGCCTCGGCCGGATTTCGCAACGCACCGCGGACATCTGCCGCAACGGCTTCGGCATGGACGTCGCGGGCTACGATCCCTTCGTCGCCCCGGCGCGCTTCGGCGAGCTGGGCATCGTCCATCATGCGGCGCTGGGGTCGCTCCTGGCGGCATCGGACGTCATCAGCGTCAGCGTTCCGTACACGCCGCGGACGCACCACCTCGTCGGTGCGGCCGAGCTCGCGCTCTGCCGACCCGGCGCCATCCTGGTCAACACCGCGCGCGGCGGCGTCGTCGACGAAGCCGCGCTGGTCGACGCACTCCGTCACGGCCGCCTGGCGGCGGCCGCCTGCGACGTCTTCGAGACGGAGCCTCCGCGGCCCGACGATCCCCTCCTCGCGCTGCCCAATTTCATCGGTTCGCTGCACGTGGGCGCGGCCACCGACGAGGCGCTGCTGCGGGTGGGACACACCGTCGTCAGCGACGTGCTGGCGGTGCTGCGCGGCGAGAAACCCGAATTCCCCTACGCGTCGTGAGCCCCCGGCCGGCGCGAAGAGCCACTGCAGTCAACCCGAAGCCATCCGCGGAGCAAGCCGTGTCCCTACCAGGCAACAGAATCTACACCCGGATCAACAGGCCCGATCCGGATCTCGTCGCGGCCTTCCGAGGGCAGGCCACGCCCAACATCGCCGACAACATGTCGCGCATGTTCTGCGCCTGCAGCGCCATCAGCCCCGTCCTGCCGGACATGAAGCTGTGCGGTCCCGCCTTCACCGTGAAGGTGAATCCCGGCGACAACCTCTTCATCCACAAGGCGCTGGATCTGGCCCAGCCGGGCGACATCGTGGTGGTCGACGGCCAGGGAGACCCGACCAACGCGCTCATCGGCGAGATCATGGTGCGCTACGCCGCCTCGCGCGGCATCGGAGGCCTGGTGCTCGACGGCACGATGCGAGACTACGACGGCATCGCGGCCTTCGGCGCGCTGCCCGTCTTTTCGCGCGGCTACACGCCGATGGGGCCGTACAAGAACGGCTGCGGCGAGATCAACACGGTCATCGCCTGCGGCGGAGCCGTGGTGCGCCCCGGCGACATCGTGGTGGGCGACGCCGACGGCGTGGTGTTCATCCCGGTGCAGGACGCCAGACACGTGCTGGCGGCCACGCAAGCCATCTCGGCCAAGGAGAAGCAGATTTTCGCCGACATCAAGGCCGGCTGTTACGACCGGACCTGGGTGGACGCGAAGCTGCGCCAGACGGGCACGGACATCGTCGACGACGTCTACCAGTTCTGAACAGGCTTCGACGGGCCGCGATCCTCTGAAGCCCCCACCGGGATCGCGCCGCACGGAACGGTCGCTCAGCCCAAGGTACATCGACATGGAACAAGCCGTCACATTCACGACCGCCTTCGAGTCCGACGCCCAGGCCCGCCACGTCCGCGAGGCCAAGAAGGCGACCGTGGCCGCCTCGTTCGGGACTTTCCTCGAGTACTACGACTTCAGTTGCTACGGCTATGTGGCGGCGATGCTCGCCTCCAGCTTCTTCCCCAGCGACAACCCCACCGCCTCGCTGCTCTCCACGCTCGCGGTGTTCGGCAGCGCCTTCATCGTCCGTCCGCTCGGCGGCATCGTCTTCGGCCGCATCGGTGACCGCTACGGGCGCAAGCCCGCGCTGCTGGCGACGGTGCTGCTGATGGGCTTCTCCAGCACAGCGATCGGGCTTCTGCCCACCTACGCCTCCATCGGCGTGGTCGCGCCGGCGCTGCTGATCACCTTGCGCCTGCTCCAGGGACTGTCCGCCGGCGGCGAGATCGGCGGCGCTGCCTCCTATGTCCGGGAATGGGCGCCTCCCCATCGGCGTGCGCTCTACATCTCCTTCATCCCGGGCATCGCCGTGCTGGGCAAGGCGACGGCGGCCGGAATGGCGGGCCTCGCGGCCGCCATGTTCGCCAAGAGCGCACCCGACTGGGCCTGGCGCGTGCCGTTCCTGGCGGCGTTCCCGCTGATGCTGGGCTGCTTGTGGATCCGCCTGAAGATCGAGGACAGCCCGGAGTTCAAGAACCTGCAGACCGCCGGCGGAATCTCCAAGGCGCCGCTGACGGAGCTGTTCAAGGCCTATCCGGTGTCGCTGATCAAGTTGATGCTGTTCGCCCTGGTGCAGACCGTCGGCACGTATATCGGCACGGTCTATGTGGCCGTGTACATGAAGGCGGTTCTCAAGATTCCGCAGGCGGAGGTCGGCTTCATCGTGCTGATCGCCATCACCAGCGCGGCGCTGCTGATTCCCGTGTTCGGGATGGTCACGGACCGCTTCGGGGCCAGGAAGGTGCTCGCCGCGTCCTACGTCTTCTACATCGCGCTCAGCTACCCGATGTACGCGATCATGGGGCCGGAGTCCTTCAATCTCACGGTGTTCGCCCTCGTGGTGACCATGCTGCCCTACACGCTGTGCCAGGCGGGCTCCTACCTGATGTATCCCGAGCTCCTGCCGACGCGGGTGCGGAGCACGGGCGTCTCCTTCGGGCACAGCTTCGGATCGGTGATCGGCGGCGGGTTCATGCCCTATCTGGCCACGATGCTCATCGATTCCTTCGGTGACATCATGATCCCCACCTACATGCTGATGGCCAACGGCGTGCTGGGCTTGATCGTGGTCCTGTCCGTGCGCGACGCCCTGCCCGGCGAGGCCCGCAAGTACCGCTGAGCCTCCGCAATGAAGACGACGGGCCAGCCTTGCGGGCCGGCCCGTCGACATGAAAATACGGAATTCCGCGGAGCTCGGCTCAGAGCTTGTCGGCGATCTTCTCGGCCGGCGGTGGCAGCGCGGCGTCGCCCCAGGCCGGGCGGTCGGCGCCGTCGCCCCATTTGCGCGGGCGGTAGAACGTGTGCACGCCGATCTTGTCGAGCTTGTTCATCGTGCGCACCCACCACGGACGCACCCAGTAGGCGTGGTAGTGGGTCGCCTTGCCGACGTCGGGCAGCCAGTGCTGGCCGTCGAGCGTCTCGGTGGCGACCCGCTGGGCGCGCTCCCAGGCGTCCGGCTCGGTGATCTTGTCCTTGATGCCGTCGCACGCGAAGGTGAACTGGCACGACAGGTGGCGGTGGGCGTTCTGGTAGACGACGCCGCAGACGTCGCCCGGATAGTAGCCGGAGAAGACGCGGTTCATCACCACCTGGGCGACGGCGATCTGGCCGCGGAGCGGCTCGCCACGCGACTCGAAATAGACGGCGTCGGCGAGGCAGCGCTCGGCCTTGGCGCGCTCGGTGCCGAACAGGCCGAGCCGTTCGGCCGGGCTGCGCAGCGCGCGGCCGTCGCCGGGCATCACCTCGCCCTTGCGCACGATGGTCTCGCCGCCGTCCGGATCGATGGCGGCCCGCAGCGTCGCGGGGCTGGGCGTGATCTCGTCGAGCGCGGCGAGGTCGGTGTCCGGGTCCGGCGCGATCGACACCGCGCCCGGGCTCCAGGGCTGCAGCGCGCCGCCGTCGCCGGCGAGCGGCGCGGCACCGAAATAGACATTGGCCGTCACCAGGGCCGGCGAGCCGGTCTCGCCCAGTGTCGGCACCGCGGTGTCGGGACGCGAGGTCTCGCCGTCGTGCGGCAGCGCGCCGACGGGCGGCGCATCGACGGCCGGGATCTCGACGACGGGCGCCGCGGGCGGCCCCGCCAGGTCGGCCTTCGGCGTGACGGCGCTGGGCAGCACGATCTCGGTCGAGGCGCTGGCCAGCATGAAGCTCGGCTGAGGCTCGGCCTTCGGCGCAGCCTCGATCTCGTGGATGGGCGCGGGCGCCTCGATCGTCGCTGTGGCCATGACGGCGGGCGCCGCAGCGGCGGAGGCGGTTGTGGCGGACGGCGTCGCCGTGGCGGCGACCGCCGGGGCCCGGCGGGTCCGGGCCGGACGGGCCGGCGCCGGTTCGCTGCCGAGCCAGGCCATCGACGCGGCGCTGAATGCCTCGGCGGGCAGCGGCGGCACCACGACCTCGGCCGTGACAGATGGCGTCGCCACAGGCGCGGCCGGCGTCGCCGCGGCTGCGGTGTCGGCGACGGCTGGATCGACAGCCGCGACCTGCGCTTGGGTCTGCGGCAGCGCCAAGGGCCAGCCGGTGCGGACCGTCGGAGCTGCGGAGGCCGCCGGAGCTTCGGGCTTGGGTGCTGCGTCGGGCAAGGCGGCGGCGACGGCGGGCGCCTCGGGCGCGGCGAGCGGCGTGGCGGCCGTGCGGGCTGCCTGCTCGCGGGCGACCCATTCGGCGACGGCGCGCGGAACCAGGCGGTCGCCCTTGCGGGTGCGGTTGACGGTGTCGCGGTCGAGCGCCGGCGGGCGGGCGCTCAGATCGAACAGGGCCCGCGAGGCTGTCGAGCCCGTGAGGCTGTCGCGATCGGCATCGATGTCGAGGCTGGCGACGCGGTAGCCGACCGGCTCGGGGATCGCGCTGCCGACCGGACGCGGGAAGCTGAAGGTGGCGGCGTGGAAGGTGCCCAAGGGCGACCGGGCCGGTTCGCCGGACTGCGCGCCGAGCGCGGTGCGGCTGGCGATCAGCGAGGCGAGATCCTGATAGCCGATCGAGCCCGGCACCGCCGTGAAGGTGAGCAGCGCAAACCCGAACGGCGCCACCACGGCGCCCCGAGCCTTCAGCGATGATCGCAACAGCGAGCCCAAACGGCCGTCCCCGCAGCGGCGAAGCGCACCCATGATTTACCGATCGTCACGCGAACCGGCAAAAGTGAGGTGTGCACGTTCGCAACACGTCAACCATGCTGCGTCAGCGCGGTTAACGTCGTGTAAACGAATCTGCACGTCGCACGCGTGATGACGCGCACGATCCTGCAGGCCGAGCGACGCGCGAACGCGACGCCGGTCATCTAGCCTTCGGTGTCTTGCTGAGCGATCCGATCGGAGAAGGACGATCGGAGTAATTCGCCACCGGGCGAGCGATGATGGCGACGGTCCCGAACGGCGGGCTGTCGCCATCATCGCGCCTCGGCACCCCCACACCCCCGTGCGTCGGCGGCAAGTCGATTTACCGATTTGTAACCAAAACTAAGGCGGCACTTTGGCGGGGGCTCCGGGCCCGCCCGGCGGGCTGCGCGGGCGCCGCGGCCGGTGCAGGAAGTGCCCGTGGAATCGAGCTGAATTGCGTATCCACAGGCGCGCGCTTCGGCCCTTCTACGTACTCGTCCCGATCGTTTCTCGGGCGCCGTGCCTGCGGTTGCGGTGATCCGGGCCGCTCTCACGAATCGTCTGGTGTCGGCGCCGCGCGCCCGGCGTGCGTCGCGTTGCGGCGGCGGATGATCGCCTGGTTGAGCGCCGCCCCGTACACGAAGATGCTCGCGGTCCAGTACAGGAACACGAGCGCGATCATGGCGGAGGCGAGCCCCGCATACATCGACACATAGGCGCTGGCGAACTCCGCCAGATAACGTCCGAACAGCACGCCGGTGATCAGCCACATGGCGAGCGTGACGGCGACGCCCGGCGCAATCTCGTCGAGGCTGCGCCGACCCGACGGCAGCCATTTGTGGATCAGCGTGAGCGCGACCACCAGCACGACGCTGGCGATGGCGAAGCGCGCCACCGTCAGCGACACCTCGAACTGACGGAGATTGGGAAACCACCGGACCAGCGCGCCGAAGATCAGCGGGCCGAGCACGATCAGGAAGGCGAGCGCGATCATGCCGAAGGCGCCGACCAGCACGTAGCCGATCGATTCGAGCCGCAGCAGCCACCACGGCCGCGTCTCCGCCACCTCGTAGCTGCGGTTGAGGCCGATGCGCAGGCTCTCGATGCTGCTCGACGAGAAGTAGACGGCGAGCCCCGCCCCGATGGTGAGCAGGCCGCCATGCGCCGTGGTGAGCACGCTCGAAATCTCGCTCGCGATCGGTCCCGAGACCTCCTCGGGCCAGGCCTCGAGCAGCAGCAGGGCGACCTGGTCGGCGAGGTCCTGGGTGCCGAAAAAGCCGGTCAGGGCGGTGACGAAGATCAGGAAGGGGAACAGCGACATCAGGGTCGACAGGGCGATATGGCTGGCGATCGCCCAGCCGTCGTCGCGGCTGAAAGCGAGGAAGGCGTCGACTGCGATCCGGGCCGGAAACGTTATGAATCGCAAGGACATGGCCTTAACCGGACGGGGGTCGCCGGGGGCTGCTTCGGGTTTCTTCGCAAGGCGAATTCCCTCTCCACGCAGGTGCGAAAAGATGCAATCATTAGGCGTCATGTCGATTTTTCATCAAGGGGCCATCGCGACCCTCGCGGCCTGCGCTCGGGGGCGTTCGCGATGCTGATTTCGGAGAAAACCATGTCGTTAGCCGCAAAGCGATCCGAGTCCGGCCCTGATCTCGTGGCCCTCGCCAGCCGGGCCGCCGAGGCGCTCGACGCCGTTCTGGCCGACGCCATCCTGAGCGTTAAGGCCCGGGTCGGCGCGGCCGGCACCGGGGCGCGGCTGTTCGACCGCGAGCAGCGCGCCACCCACGGCCTCGCCTGGCTCGCCACCTATGCGGAGGCGGTGCGCCAGCTCGCAGCCTACACGGCCCGGATGACGGAGGCCGGCAAGCTCGGCGAGATCGAGGAGCTGGTGGTCCGCATCGGGCTCGGCGAGTACGTCGCCCAGGTCGCCGGCGGCATCCCGATGAGCCAGGGCGAGTTCGTCCGCCCGACCGATCTCGGCCTCGCCACGGCCGATGTCCTGCGCCGCCTCGGCCCGAGCCTCGATGCGCTCGCCGGGGTCGGCAACACGCCGGAGAACCGCGCCCGCCTGGTCGAGCTGATGCGCCAGCACCACTCGTCCACGGTCGGCGACTGCGGGATCGACGACACCTACGAGCAGATCCGCGAGGAGATGCGGAAATTCGCCGACTCCGAGGTGATCCCGCACGCGCACGGCTGGCACCGCGCCAATGCCTACATCCCGATGGAGACCGTCACCCACATGGCCGAGCTCGGCGTGTTCGGCCTGACGATCCCGGAGGAGTACGGCGGCATGGGGCTCGGCAAGGAGTCGATGTGCGTCGTCTCCGAGGAGCTGTCGCGCGGATACATCGGCGTCGGCTCGCTCGGCACCCGCTCGGAGATCGCGGCCGAGCTGATCCTCGGCGGCGGCACCGACGAGCAGAAGCAGAAATGGCTGCCCAAGATCGCCTCGGGCGAGATCCTGCCGACTGCGGTGTTCACCGAGCCCAACACCGGCTCCGACCTCGCCTCGCTGCGCACCCGCGCGGTGCGCGAGGGCGACGTCTACAAGGTCAACGGCAACAAGACCTGGATCACCCATCCGGTGCGCGCCGACCTGATGACGCTGCTGGTCCGCACCAACCCGAAGGACCCCGGCTATCAGGGTCTGTCGATGCTGCTCGCCGAAAAACCGCGCGGCACCGACGCCGAGCCGTTCCCGGCGCCCGGCATGTCGGGCACCGAGATCGAGGTCCTGGGCTATCGCGGCATGAAGGAATACGAGATCGCCTTCGACGGCTTCGAGGTGCCGGTCGAGAACCTGCTCGGCGGCGTCGAGGGGCAGGGCTTCAAGCAGCTCATGCAGACGTTCGAGGCGGCCCGCATTCAAACCGCCGCCCGGGCGATCGGCGTGGCGCAGGCCGCCATGGAGGAGGCGCTCGCCTACGCCGAGACGCGGGTGCAGTTCGGCCAGCCGATCGTCGCCTTCCCGCGCGTCTCCGACAAGATCGCCATGATGGCGGCCGAGATCATGATCGCCCGCCAGATCTCCTACTTCGCCGCCAAGGAGAAGGACGAGGGCAAGCGCTGCGACCTCGAGGCCGGCATGGCGAAGCTTTTGGCCGCCCGCGTCGCCTGGGCGGCGGCCGACAACGCCGTGCAGATCCACGGCGGCAACGGCTTCGCGCTGGAGTACCGCATCTCGCGGATCCTCTGCGACGCCCGCATCCTGTCGATCTTCGAAGGCGCCGCCGAGATCCAGGCCCAGGTGATCGCCCGCCGCCTGATGGACCGGGGGAACTGAGCAGACGCGCGCACCGGGGTTCCTGGTAGGGTGCAATGAGCGCAAGCGAATTGCACCGTGAAGCGCGGACCGTTCATTCGGTTGGTTCGGCGCAATTCGCTGCGCTCATTGCGCCCTACGTCCGCGGTGTGGCCGCCTGGCCGCCGAGCGCGGCCTTCACCCGCTCGGGCGTGAACGGCACGGTGCGCAGCCGCGCGCCGGTGGCGTCGAACACCGCATTGGCGAGCGCGGCGCCGACCGGCGCGCAGGCCGCCTCGCCGGCGCCGAGCGGCGGATCGGTCGGCCGGTCGATCAGCACGATGTCGAGCTTCGGCACGTCCGAGAAGGTCAAGAGCGGATAGCTCGACCAGTCCGTGCTGGTGACGCGCTTCTGGTCGAACCGCACCTCCTCCATCAGCACGCGGCTCAGCGTCTGCAGGATGCTGCCCTCGACCTGGGCGCGCACGCCGTCCGGATTGATGATCTGCCCGCAGTCGTGCGCGCAGGCGACGCGCTCGACCTTGATGGCGCCGCTCGACCGCTCGACCGCCACGTCCATGCCGATCGCCACATGCGCCTCCTCGTGCTTGTAGTGGATATAGGCGATGCCGCGCCCGCGGCCGACCGGTGCGTCACGGCCGGGACCGGGCGAGGGACGTGCCTGCCAGCTCATCATCTGGGCGACCTGCTCGACCACGGCGATGCCGCGCGGGTTGGTCAGCCCCTGCAGCCGCAGCGCCAGCGGGTCGAGCCCCGCCGCGGCGGCGAGCTCGTCCAGGAAGCTCTCGACCGCGAAGCAATTGGCCGGCTTGCCGGGCGAGCGCAGCGGCGCCGGGCGCAGCGGCGATGTCTTCAGCCAGTGGGCCACCACCTGCACGCGGTCGGTCCGGTAGGGCGGATCGCCGTTCTGCGCGATCTGCCCGGAGTTGAGGCCGGGCATCTGGTCGAGGCCGGCGGCCTCCGGCGCCAGCAGCGGGATGCTGGGCAGCCCGCGGGTGTTTTCGGGAATCCACATGTCGGTGCGCCAGTCGCGGATCTTTCCTGCCGCGTCGATCGCGCCGGCGATGTCGATGAGCTGGGCGGGGCCCTTGGGGTCCCAGCCGAGTTCGTCCTCACGCGACCACTGCACCCGCACCGGCGCCCCGACCGCGCGCGACAGCACGGCGGCGTCGGCGGCCGCGTCCTCGTGGCCGTTCATGCCGTAGCAGCCGGCGCCGTCCAGGTAGATCAGCCGCACCTTGTCCTTCGGAAGCTTCAAGAAGCGAGCGAAGGTGTCCTGGTTGCCGTGGGTTCCCTGCGAGGCGGTCCACACCGTGGCGCTGTCGGGTTTGACGTCGGCGACCGCGCAGGACGGGCCGATCGAGGCATGGCTCTGCATCGGCCAGAAATAGGTCGCCTGCAGCGTCTTGGCGCCGTCGGGGCGTGGCGCCTCGGCGCCCTTGGTCACCAGCACCTGCTCGGTGGCGCCGGGCGACGCCTTGAGGACTGCCGGGAGCTGGTCCTGCGCCGGCAGGCCGGAGCCTTCCGTCCACTGGGCCTTCAGGGCGCGCGCCGCCTTGACGGCGGTCCATTCGTCCGCCGCGACGACGGCGAGGAAATCCTTGATGTGCACTACGCGCACGCCGGCGAGGCCCGCCACCGAGGCTTCGTCGACCGCGACCAGATGCGCCCCGAGCGCGGGCGGCCGGATCATGCGGGCATGCAGCATGCCGGGCACCGCGAAGTCGTGCACATAGGTGAGCGTGCCGGTGCATTTTGCCGGTACGTCGGGCCGCGGCAAGGGCTTGCCGACCAGCGTGTAGGTCGCCGGGTCCCTCACGGGCGCCTTCGGGTCGAGCTTCAGATCGAAGCGCTTGCCGCCGATCAGCTCGGCGAAGCCGAGGCCGGTGCCGCCGGCCTTCGGCCGCACCGCGCCGCCCTCGGCGACGAGCGTCTCGGCCGGCACCCCGAGCCGCTGCGCGGCGATCTCCACCAGCGCCTTGCGGGCCGTGGCTGCCGCCTGGCGGATCTGCATGCCGCCGCGGGCGATGCCGTAGGAGCCGGCGGTGCGGCCCTGGTCGGGCGTCAGCGCGGTGTCGCCCTCGATATAGGTGATCTTGTCGAGGCCGATGCCGAGCTCCTCGGCGGCGATCTGCGGGATGGCGACGCGCAGGCCCTGGCCGAGATCGACCTTGCCGCACCACACCGTGACGGTGCCGTCGCCGTTGACGGCCAGATACGCATCGACCTCCTTGGGATCGAGCACGCGGGCGGGCGCGGCGGCCTGGGCCGCGCCTTGCGCCAGCACGGCGATGGGTTCGAGCCGGCCGCCGCCGAGGACGAAGCCGACCGTGAGGGCGCCGCCTTTCAGCAGCGCGCGGCGGGAGACGTTTGGCGCGATTTGCGACGTGGTCATGATCAGCCCCCCTGTCCGGCTTGTCCCGTCTGGCCCGAGGCGGCCAGCACGGCGCGCACCACCCGCACATGGGTGCCGCAGCGGCAGAGATTGCCGTCGAGCGCGGCGCGGATGTCCGCCTCGCTCGGCTTCGGCGTCTCGCGCAGCAGCGCCGCGGCGCTGACGATCATGCCGCTGGTGCAGTAGCCGCATTGCGGCACCTGCGCCGCAATGAAGGCGGCCTGCAGGGGATGCGGCGCCGCCGGCGTCCCCAGCCCTTCCAGCGTGGTGATCGACTTGCCCGCCGTCTCGGCCACGGTCGCCCGGCAGGACGGCATCGCCTTGCCGTCGACCAGCACGTTGCAGGCGCCGCACTGGCCGAGGCCGCAGCCGAACTTTGTCGCAGTCAGGCCGAGGCCGCGCAGCGCATAGAGCAGGGGCTGGTCGGGATCCGCGGATTCGATGGTCCGCGAGGTTCCGTTCAATCGGATCTCGTAGCGGGGCATGGCGGCCTCCTGGGCGGCACGCGAGACCGCGGCGCCTTCGTGTGCGGTGTGCGGGCGGATCGTAGCGGCTCATTTTGTCATCGCCACCGTGGCGGGGCGCACGATGGGTCGCGGGCGATCACATTGCAGCGACGACGGCGTGGCTGACGACGCGTGGCTGTGGTTGCGTTGTCGGCTCGGCTCGTACCGTCGGCAGCTCATAAGCCAGACGGAATATTCCATGATTTAATTCGAATGGCAGAGGGGGCCGCATTGCGACAAGATGGCGGTGCCGGGCCGTCACCAGGAGTCGTCGATGCTGCGCCATCCGAAACTCGACCGCAGAATGTTTGCGGCCCTCGCCGGCGCCGCGGCGCTTCTGCTCGCGACACCGGCCGTGCAGGCCCAGACCGCAGCGGCGCCCACGACGCTGCGCATCTCCACCTTCAAGGGCCAGCCGCACTACGCCAGCTCCTACATGCTGGCCAAGGTGGCGCCGCCCAACGTCAAGATCGACCTTCTGGAGGTTGCGACCTCGGCGGAGGCCATGGATGCGCTCCTCACCGGCAACATCGACGCCGCCTATCTGGGCCTCGTCACCTCGGTGCTGGCGGTGGCGCAGGACCGGCCCGTCGCCGTGATCGCCGCGGTCAGCTCCAAGGGCGGCCGCATCGTCGCCCGCAAGGGCTCCGGCATCGCCGCCGTGAAGGACCTCAAGGGCAAAACCGTCGCGGTGTCGAAGGCGACCCAGACCGACATCATGATGCGCGAGCTGTTGCAGAAGGCCGGGCTCGAGGCCGGCAAGGACGTCGAGTTCGTGCTGCTGCCGACCAATGCGCATGTCGAGGCGCTGGCGTCCGGTCGCATCGACGTCGCCGCCACCACCGAGCCGGCCGGCTCGATCATGCTGTCCATGGGGGTCGGCACCGACATCGCGCCGGACCTCTACGAGACCTCGACCGGCAAGGTCGGCATCGTCCTGGCGGTGTCCCGCGCCACCATCGAGAAGGATCCGGCGAAAGTGCAGCTCATCGCCGACCTGCACGCCAAGGCGACCGCCTGGGTGCAGAGCCATCCCGACGAGACGGCCGCGGAGCTGGCGAAGATTCTTCGTCAGAAGGAGGACGTGGTGCGGCTCGCCATGACCAACAGCGCGCTGTCGATCGACATCGACGACGCGTTCAAGCAGCAGACCGCGACGCTGATCGACCAGCTCATCAAGATCAAGTATCTCGACCGGAGTGTCGCCGTCGACAAGGTGTTCGACCTGCGCTTCCTCGACAAGGCGCGCGCCGCCGCCGAAGCGAAGTGATGGAGGCCGCGTGATGACGGTGGCGGTCCAGGACGGCGCGCCGGCCCGCGGCGCTCCGGTTCCGGCCCGCAAGGCCGGCGCCGTGCGCCGGCTGCTCACCACGCTGCTCGTCTATCTGGTGATGCCGGTCGGCCTGCTGACGGCCTGGCAGGTCGCCTCCGAGCTCGGTTGGGTCTCGGCCTATCTGCTGCCGCCGCCGAGCCGCGCCGCCGTAGGATTCTGGGAGATCGCCACCGACGGTACGCTGTGGACGCACGTCAAGGCCAGCCTGTTCCGCAGCATCGCGGGTTTTCTCATCGCCACCTCGATCGCCGTGCCGCTCGGCGTCGTCGTCGGCTGGTCGCCGCTGTTCCGAAAGCTCTCGCACATCACGTTGCTGCTGTTGATCCCGATCCCGATCACGGCGTGGATCTCGATCGCCATCGTGTGGTTCGGCATCGGCGACGCCTCGGCCGTGTTCCTGGTGGCGCTCGGCGCCGCCGTGCCGATCCTGATCAACACCGTCCACGGCGTCGAATGGGTCGAGCCCGTGTATATCGAGGCGGCCCGCATGCTCGGCACCGGGCCGCGCCAGATTCTCTGGCGCATCGTGCTGCCGGCGGCGCTGCCCAACATCTTCACCGGGCTGCGGCTGGGCCTGCGTAACTCTTGGGCCGGCCTGGTGGTCGCCGAGATGATCGGCGCCAAATCCGGCGTCGGCTATCTGATCTGGGACGCCCGGCTGATGATGCGCTCCGATCTGGTCATCGTCGGCATGCTGATGGTCGGCGTGCTCGGCCTCGTGTCGGACCAGACGATGAGCCGCGCCGGCCGAAGGCTGCTGCGCTGGCACGAAGGGCTGTCGCGCAATGACTGACCGCGAGCAGCCGGCCAAGATCCGCGCCGAAGGCATCGCCAAGACGTTCGCGTCGGACGGCCGCGAGGTGGTGGCGCTGCAGCCCGTCGATCTCGCCGTGAAGGACGGCGAGTTCGTCTGCATTCTCGGGCCCAGCGGCTGCGGCAAGAGCACGCTGCTGCGCATCGTCGCCGGCCTGATCGCGGCGAGCGCCGGCACCGTGACGATGGACGGGCGGACCATCACCGGCCCCGGCCCGGAGCGTGGCCTGGTGTTCCAGGAATACGCGCTGTTTCCCTGGCTCACCGTGATGCAGAACATCATGTACGGGCCGACCGTGCGTGGCCTCGGCCGGCGCGAGGCGGAGAAGCGGGCGCGCGCCCAGATCGCCCGCGTCGGGCTCGACGGCTTCGAGCAGCATTTCCCGCGCCAGCTCTCCGGCGGCATGAAGCAGCGTGTCGGCATCGCCAGGGTGTGGGCGAACCAGCCCGACGTGATGCTGATGGACGAGCCGTTCGGCGCCCTCGACGCCATCACGCGCAACATCCTGCAGCGCGACCTCTTGAAGCTCTGGCTCGAGGAGCGTCATACCGTGATCTTCGTCACCCACAGCGTCGACGAGGCGATCTTTCTGGCCGACCGCGTGGTGGTGATGTCGGCGCGGCCCGGCCGCATCACCGCGATCGTGCCGGTCGAGGCGCCGCGTCCGCGCGACTTGTTGGCGCCGGAGGCGATCGCGCTGAAGGCCGAGCTGACCAAGCTGGTCGAGGACCAGGTGATGGGCGCCCGCGGCGAGCCGAGCCGGCTGCGCGAATACGTGAGCTGAGCCTGAGGCGAGCCGCTCCCGGCCGGTTGGCGCGGCGCGGTCGGCCGTGGCATTGTCCCCGGTGAATCGATACCGTCCCGGCCGGCGCCGATCGACGCCGCATCGGCCATCGTCCCGGAGGACCCATGCTGAACCGCCGTCGTGTCCTTTACGCTGCGACCGGGCTGACGCTGATCGGCGGCCTCGCCGCGGTCGTGCGTGCCCAGGAGGTCGTCAAGGACGCCCGCGACCTGAAGCCCGGCGAGTTCACCTGGGATCCGGCGCGCTCGCCCGACGGGCCGGTCGCCGTCATCGTCTCGATCCCGGACCAGCGCGTGCACGTCTATCGCAACGGCATCCGCATCGCGGTGTCGACCTGCTCGACCGGCAAGCCGGGCCACGAGACGCCGACCGGCGTGTTCACCATCCTGGAGAAGGACAAGAACCACCATTCGTCGACCTACGACAACGCGCCGATGCCCAACATGAACCGGCTGACCTGGCAGGGCGTCGCGCTGCATGCCGGCAACCTGCCGGGCTATCCGGCCTCGCACGGCTGCGTGCGGCTGCCGGTCGAGTTTTCCAGGCGTCTGTTCGACGTCACCCATGTCGGGACGCCGGTGATTCTCGCCGGCGCACACGGCGATCCGGCCCAGCTCGTCCATCCGGGGCTGGTGCTGTCGGACGTCGCCAAGGAGGAGTTCGAGAAGAAGGTCGCCGAGCTCGGCGCCAAGCAGCATCCCAAGGACTGGCCGGAGGCCGCGCCCGGTGCGCCGCGCGAAATGTTCGCCAGCGTGGTGGTGACGCGGGCCGACCGGCGGGTGAGGCTGTTCGCCGACGGCGAGGTCGTCGCCGAAGGCGAGGCGATCATCGAGGCACCCGACCGTCCGCTCGGCTCGCATGTCTATGTGCTGGACGGCGGCCGCGACGGCGTCGCCGGCCTGGTCTGGCACGCCTTCGCCCACACGTCCGATATGGCCGCCGAGCTCGCCGATGTCGGCGCGCTGCATCGCGTCCGCACCCCGCCGGCGCTCGATGCGGCGATCCATGCCCACATGCATCCCGGCATGATCATGGTGCTGAGCGACCAGACGGGGCATCCCGACACGGTCTCGGCCAAGGATTTCGTCGTGATGGCGCAGGACGAGGGATGACGGCACCGGGTCGCGCAGGCCTGCGCTACCCTCTCGCCCCCGCCGATACCTGAAGCGATCCGGCGCGCCTCATGGTGCGGCCGATCTCCGCGGCGGGCACCGGCCGGCCGAAATAGTACCCTTGCGCCTGCGACACGCCGGCGAGGCACAACAGCTCGAGCTGGCCGTGCGTCTCGATGCCTTCCGCCAGGACCGTCATGCCGAGACTCCGACCGAGCGTGGCCGCCGCGCAGATGATCGCCATGCAGTCCGATCGGCTCAGGACATCCTGGGTGAAGGACCGGTCGATCTTCAGCTTGTCGAACGGGAACATGGTCAGATAGCCGAGCGACGAGTAGCCGGTGCCGAAGTCGTCAAGGGCGACGGAGATTCCGGCCTCCTTCAGGCGGCGCAGCATCGACAGATTGTTCTCCTCGTTGTCCAGGAGAACGCTCTCGGTGATCTCGATCTCCAGGCGCTCCGGCGCCATGCCGGTGTCGGCCAGCGCCTGCATGATCGCGTCGGGCAGGGTCGCACTGCGGAACTGGACCGCCGAGATGTTGACGGCGAGCTTCACGCAGGCCGGCCACGTCGCCGCCTCGATGCAGGCCGTCTTCAGGATCCAGTCTCCCAGCGGCACGATCAGCCCGGTCTGCTCGGCGAGCGGAATGAACTGGTCGGGCGGGACGAGGCCGCGCTCGGGATGCATCCAGCGCACCAGCGCCTCGACCCCGCAGACGGCGCCGCTGACGAGGTCGACGAGCGGCTGGTAGTGGAGAACGAACTCGTCGTCCTCGATCGCCTGGCGGAGGTCGGTCCTCAGCCGGTGGCGCGTCTCCACCCGCTCCATCATCGCCTTGTCGAAGAAGCAGTAACCGCTTCGACCCTGCTCCTTGGCCTGGTAGAGCGCGAGATCGGCCTTTTTCAAGAGATCGATCGACTCGTCCGCCGGATCGGTCGCGATCACCAGCCCGACGCTCGCGCCGATCGCCACCTTGTGATCATCGATGGCGTAAGGCTCCGCGACGGCCGCGATGATGCGATCGGCCAGCGCGACCGCGTCCGCGTGAATCGCGGTGAGGTCCCGGGTGCGCAGATTGCATTCGAACGGGGGCGGCCGAAGGATCGCGAACTCGTCCCCGCCGAGCCGGGCGATGGTGTCCTCGGCCCGGATGCACGCCCGCAAACGTTCGGCGGTCGTCTTCAGGAGAAGGTCGCCGGCGGCGTGCCCGAGCGAATCGTTCACCTCCTTGAAGCGGTCGAGGTCGACCATGACGACGGTCACGGGCCGGTCGAGCGTGCGCGCCCGGGTCTGCTCCTCGTGCAGGCGCTCGAGAAAGTTCGCGCGGTTCGCCGTGCCGGTCAGCGGATCGCACCGGGCGAGGAACTCGATCCGGCCTTCATAGCGCCGTCGATCGGTGACGTCCTCGTGCGTCTCCAGCCAGCCGCCGTAGGAGAGAGGCTGCCGGCTCACCTTGACGAAGCGGTCGTCGTCCAGCTCGCTGACCAGGCAGGCGGGGTCCGATACAGGTCCGTCGTCGCGCGACAGAAGCCGGGCGTCCGGCATCTCCGAAACGACGCGGTCGCGGCGTGCTTCGTCGATCATCGTGCGATGGGCTCCGCGGACGAACGCCGCCGGGAAACCGTAGATCTGGAGGAATCGCTCGTTGCACAATCTCAGGAAGCCGGCGCCGTCGAACATGCAGAGGCCGTGCGACATGTTGTCGAGGGCGGCGTTGAGGGCCAGGTTCGCCTCGGCCAGATCCGCGCGCGACCGGGACAGCACGGTGAACTGGCGCGCCAGGATCATCAGGAGAACGACGAGGCAGACGACGAAGCCCAGGGCGCCCAGGGCCGTGATGGTGGATCGCGACTGCCAGTTCGCGAGGATGCTAGCCTCGGGAACCGTGATGGACACCACCAGAGGATAGTTCCCGGCCGGTTGGACCGAGATCCAGCGAACTGAATCGTCGAACAGGCCCGACGCCCGGAAGCTGCCGCCTCGCTGCGCCACCGTGGCGTGCCAGGGGTCCATCGGCGGGATCGTCCTGCTCGCCGATTCGGGCGGGGCCGGGAGGCGGAAGATCAGGCTTCCGTCCTGGTGTGCCAGCGAGAATGTCTGGTTTCGCAGAAATCCGGCGGCCCGATAGGTGCGTTCCAGGTAGCGCGTCGCGAGGCTGAGGAAGACCACGCCGCGGAAGCTGCGGTCGTGTCCGTTGATGCGCCGCGCGAAGACGATCACGGGTTCGCCGGTGAACCGGCTGTCGAGCGGCAGCGAGACGCTCAGGCGGTCGTCGTCGTTGGCCACGAGGTCTTGGAAATACTGCCGGTCCGCCATGTTGAGGGGCGTGGGAGACACATGGGTCGAGACCACCACGGTGCCCTCGCTGTCGGTGACCGACAGATGATTGGCATTGGGGATGCGCATCAGGGTGGCGAGCAGCGAACCACGCAGCGTGTAGCGGCGCTCCGGCGTGAAGTGCTGGCGGAACTCCTGGTCCGAATAGACGTCGAGGCTCTCGGCCAGCGTCTGGTAGTCCCTCAGGATGTTGTCGATCGCCTGGACGACCTGCTCGATCTGCCCGGCCAGGAAGATGGCGCTGTTGCGGTCGCTTCGGATCGCGTCGGCGATGTCGTCGTTCCGGTTCTGCCAGATCGACAGGGTGACGGCGCCCGTCGCCATCGCGCAGACGGCCAGAGCGACGATGAAAATGGATCGAAATGGAAATAAGCCGGTCAAATCTGAACCTCGGCGTGAGCCAAGAGGGCGGACCGTATCGGGAAAAGATTACGATCGGCATAATCCGCACGGCAGGCGGATTGCGCTCTCCACGCAGCCGTCTTCTTCGAATAAGACGCGGGTGCTCCCTCGATCGGCGCCATCTCGACCAGTCGGTTCGGGTGATGTCTTCGTGAAGGCTCGCGTTGCCCGTGATCTGATCACGAGGGTCGCCACCGATGCCGTCATCCTTTGCGCAGACCGCCGGAGCGGCCGGTCGGCACCACCGGCACGGGAGGGCATCGGGGTGGGGATTCGCCTCAGCCGGCCGCGGCGCTGCGGTTGTCCGCCAGCAGAGCGGCGGCTGCGGCGGCCGGCATGGCGCGGCCGAACAGATAGCCCTGGCCGAGCGTGCAGCCGATCGCGCGCAGGATCTCGTGCTGGGCGGTGGTCTCGATGCCTTCCGCGATGGTGCTCATGCCGAGGCCGGCGGCGAGCTCGGAAACGCCGCGCGTGATGGTCAGGCAGTCGACGTCGAAAGGCAGCTCGCTGATGAAGGAGCGGTCGATCTTGATCTTGTCGAAGGGGAAGCGGCGCAGATAGCCGATCGACGAGTAGCCGGTGCCGAAATCGTCCATGGCGATGCGCACGCCGAGGCCGCGCAGGGCATGCAGGGTGGCGAGGTTGGCGTCGTTGTCCTCGAGCAGCACCGTCTCGGTGATCTCGAGCTCGATCCGGGCCGGGTCGAGGCCGCTGTCGGCGATCACGCTGCGGACCGTCTGGACGATGTCGCCGGTGCGGAACTGGATCGGCGAGAGATTGATGGCGATCTTGACCGGGTCCGGCCAGCGCGCCGCGTCGGCGCAGGCTTGCTGCAGCACCCATTCGCCGAGAGGGACGATCAGGCCGATATTCTCGGCGAGCGGGATGAACTCCGCCGGCGAGACGGCGCCCCGCTCCGGATGGTGCCAGCGCAGCAGCGCCTCGAAGCCCTGAATCTCGCCGCTGCGCAGATCGACCCAGGGCTGGTAGTGGACCTCGAACTGGCGCTGCTCGAAGGCGGCCCGCATATGCACCTCGAGGGCGCGCCGCGCCCTCAGCTCGGCATCCATCTCGGGTTCGAAGAAGCAGTGGCTGCGGCGGCCGCGCGCCTTCGCCCGGTAGAGCGCCATGTCGGCGTGGTTCAGCAGGTCGTCCGGCGCGCCGCCGTCCTCCATCGTGGTGGCGATGCCGACGCTCGGCGTCACCGTGATCGCGTGCCCGTCGAGCAGATACGGTGCGCTGATCACCGCGATCAGCCGCTCCGCCAGGATCTGAGCGTCGGCCGGGCCGGCGATCCCGTCCTGGATCACGGCGAACTCGTCGCCGCCGGTCCGGGCCGCCGTGTCCCGCTCGCGGACGCAGTGCCGCAGCCGCTGCGCCACCAGCTTGAGCAGCTCGTCGCCGAACGGATGGCCGAGCGTGTCGTTGACGTCCTTGAAGCCGTCGAGATCGATGCAGATCAGCGCGATGCCCTCGCCGGGATCGCGCGGCCGCTCGAGCGCCTGCTCCAGCCGCGCCCGGAACAGCGTCCGGTTGGCGAGCTCGGTGAGCCCGTCGTAGTGGGCGAGACGGCGGATATGGGCCTCGTCGTGCCAGCGCTGGGTGATGTCGATCAGGGCGGTCAGCTTGGCCGGCCGGCCCTCGTAGGAGAGGAGCCGCGTGAAGGCCTGGGTGAGGATCTCGCTGCCGTCGGCGCGCCGGTGGCGCCAGACCCGCTCGCCGCGGGACGGCTTCAGCGACCGCGCGGCGGAGCGGACCTCGTCGTGGTCGGCGACGTCGCGGAGATCCAGCACCGACATCGAGAGAAACTGCTCGCGGCTGTAGCCGTAGTGTTGCACGGCGGCATCGTTGACGGCGAGGAACCTCAGGGTTTCCACGTCCATCACCCACATGGGCACCGGATTGCTGTCGAACATCAGGCGGAACGACTGCTCGCTGCGCTTGAGCTCGGTGATGTCGATGCGAATGCCGATCGACCCGCCATCGCTGGTCCGGCGCTCCTCGACCTGGAGCCAGCGGTCGTCGGGCAGGTGCTGCTCGTGGCTGCCCACATGGGCCTGGAAGCTGGCCATCCGCTCGGCGAGCCATTCCTCCTCGCGGCCGACCGCGGAGGGGACGAGGCTGGCCTGAAGGCGCGCCCGCAGCCTGTCCTCCAGCCGCAGGCCGGGCTCGAGCGGCAGCGGATTGCCGCCATAGATGTCTTCGTAGCGCCGGTTCCACAGGACGAACCGGTCCTCGGCATCGAAGAAGGCGAGGCCGACCGGCACCGCCTCGATGGCCTCGCGCAGGCGCGCATGGGCGGCCCGGGCCTCCTCGGAGGCGCGTTCGGCCTCGGCTCGGGCGGCGACGAGAGCCTGCTCGCGCTTGCGGCTGTCGCCGACCAGGGCTTGCAGGGACCGCGACAGCGAGTCGACCTCGGCATAGCCGCGGACCGCCGGCAGGTCGATGTCGGGGGTCCGGCGTGCCGCCTCGGCCCCGACCGTCAGGGTCGTGAGGGGGGCGGCGATGCGGCGCGCCATCGCGAGGCCCAACAGCATGGCCGCCACCAGCGCCAAGGCGGAGATCAGAACGCTGCGGCCGATCTGGCTGTCGACGCGGGCCAGCACCTTGGTGCGGTCGACGGCGACGACGATGCGGGCGCCTGACTCCGGTATCTGCATGAAGCCGAAGATCTGTGGTCGCCCGTCGAGCGCCGTACCGTCGATCCAGCCTTCACGGTCCTGGATCATGGTCTGCAGGAGCTCGCGGTCGAGGTCGAGGGCGGGACCGGACTCGGGGCGGTCCGGATAGCGCGCCATCACGGTGCCGGCGGAGTCGGTCAGCCAGAACGTCATGTCGGACTGGTCAGGGAGCTGGCGGGCGAAATCGGTCAGCCAGGTCGGCAGCAGGGTGGCGCCGAGCAGCCGGGTGACGATTCCGTTGGCGTCGAGAATCGGCACGATGACGAGGCTGACCGGAGCGCCCGTCACCCGGCTGCTGATGTAGTCGCTGACGACCAGGCGCTTCTCGGCCATGGCCCTGCGGAAATAGAGCCGGTCGGACACGTCGAGTCCGACTCCGGCGGGCGCGGTGTTGCAGACGATCCTGCCGTTGATGTCGATCACCGACAGGCCTTCGGTCCACTGCCGGTTCCGCTCGACCTCGAGGAGAAAGCGGATGCAGCTCTGGGTCGAGCCGTGCGTCACCTCGGGCACGAAGGCGGCGACCTGAAGCAGGGTCCGAGACTCGAGCAGCAGATCTCTGTAGCGAGCCGCGGCGCGGCGGGCGAGGCTCTCGACCTGGCGCCCGGCGGTGTCGATCTCGTGGACGCGGTCGCGATGGAACCCGACCGCCATGGCCGCGATCAACGGCAGCACGGCCACCATGATCACGCCCAGCAATCGGATTCGAACGCCCGAGAAGCGACGGGTCGTTCTGGTCGCGCAGCTTGTCATCCTACACCCCGCCTCCGGTGCCATGATGGCGTGGGCGCCCTGCAACCCACCTTAATGGTTGCGGCTAATCATTGGTAAATCTGGTTATGTTTGACAATCAGTTGTCTCGATCGTCGGGCGAGCACCCGATCCTCGGGCCGGGTTGACGGCCGGCGGGGTCGGCCTATCCTGATCAGGGCTTGCCTTCAGGTTTGGAAAGGCGACCCTAATGACAAAATTGAGCATTCCGCACGACGCCTTCGTCTTCGTCGGAGACGGCCGCAAGGCGCTGTTTTTGCGCAACGAGGGTGACGAGAAGTTCCCCAACCTGCGCACCGAGCAGGTCTTCGTCGACGACAATCCGCCCGCCCACGAGCAGGGGACCGATGCGCCCGGCCGCGCTTTCGCCAGCGACGGCAGCCGGCGCAGCGGGGTCGAGCAGACCGACTGGCACGAGATCGGGGAGCAACGCTTCGCCAAGGACGCCGCCGCCGCCCTGCAGCGGCTGGTGCGCGACCGCAAGGTCAAGGCGCTGGTCATCGCCGCGCCGCCGCGAACCCTGGCCGAGCTGCGGCGCGTCATGCATGCGGAGGTGAAGGCCCGCGTGGTCGCCGAGATCGACAAGGACCTCACCAAGATGCCGATCTACGAGATCGAGAAGCATCTGTCGGCGTGAATCTGCGCTTGTTCCGCTCGTCCCCGCGACTGTGCAACGGCATGCACACATCGCTTGCCATGCATAGGAACCGTCATGCGCGGGCTCGACCCGCGCATCCATCCAGAGCGTAAAAATTCCTTTGTTCGCAGGATGATGGATCGCCGGGTCGAAGCCCGGCGATGACGTTGGCCGAGGATCGCGGCCGTAAAGGCAGGTCTCAGCGCCGCTTGGTGGCGCCGAGCTCGTAGAGGGCGGCCGTCACGGCGGTCTCGAACGGCGTATGCGGCACCGTGCCGATCGCGGCGGCGAGCCGGCGCCCGTCGATCCGGTGCGGGACCTTCCACAGGTAGGAAATCTCGCACAGCTCGCGGAAGATCGGCACCACGGGCGAGAGGGCGCGCAGCATCCACCACTGCATCTTGTCGATCGTCAGCGATCGGCCCACCGCCTTGGAGATGGCGGCGGCGAGCTGCCGGCCCGTGACGGCATGGCCCGGAAAGCCGAAGCTGGCGAACGGCGGCAGCGCGTCCCGTTTCTCCGCGACCCGGACGACGGCGGCGGCGAGGTCGGGCAAATAGGCCCAGGGGTGGACGATGTCGAGCGGACCCGGATAGGCGATCCGCCCGTGGGAGAGGTGGTTGACGACGACGCGGTCGAGCCAGCTCCCGCCGCTGGCGCCGTAGAAGTCGCCCGCCCGCAGGATGGCGACCCGGAGGCCTTGCTCGGTCTCGGCCCGCAGGCGCTCCTCGATGGCGACCCGCAGCGCCCCCTTGCGCGAGGTCGGCTGCATCGGCGTGTCCTCGTCGAGCAGCTCCGGCATGCCGGTGCCGTAGCCGTAGACATTGCCGGGCATCAGCAGCGTCGCCCCGGCGGCCCGGGCGGCCGCGATGGCGGTCTCGGCGAAGCCGAAGGCGCTCGCCTGCCACTGGGCATAGGGGACGTTGAGGGCGTGCAGCACCACGTCGGCGCCGGCCGCCGCCTCGACCACCGACAAGGTGTCGCGGGCGTCGAGCTCGATCAGCTCGGTGCCGGGCGCGGCCCGCGGGGCGGCGCTGCCGCGCACCAGGCTGCCGACCTGCCAGCCGGCGTCCCGAAACGCCTCGGCGGCGACCCGGCCGAGCCGGCCGGCGGCCCCGAGCACCAGGATGCGGCGGCTCACGGCGCGCTCCTCACCAGGGCCTGGTCGATGTCGGCATAGAGGTCTTCCGGGTCCTCGAGGCCGACCGAGAGGCGCAGCAGGTTTGCCGGGCAGGGCGAGCCCGGGCCCTCGATCGAGGCACGGTGCTCGATCAGGCTCTCGACCCCGCCGAGCGAGGTCGCCCGCTTCCATAATGCGACGGCCGCCGCGACCGCGATGGCGGCCGCGGCGCCGCCATGCACCTGGACGGACAGCATCGCCCCATAGCCGGTCATCTGGCGGGTGGCGACGCCGTGGCCCGGATGCTGCGGCAGCCCCGGATAGAGCACCCGCTCGATGCTGCGGTGATGGCCGAGCCAGGTGGCGAGCAGGGCGGCGGCCTCCGACTGGGCGCGGACCCGCACGTCGAGGGTGCGCATGCCGCGCAGCAGCAGCCACGCCTCGAACGGCCCGAGGATCATGCCGTGGCGGCTGCGCAGCTCGCCGATGCGTGTCCACCAGGCGTCGTCCGGGGTGGCGGTGGCGAGGGCCCCGGCGATCACGTCGGAATGGCCATTGAGGTATTTCGAGGCGGAATGCATCACCAGATCCGCTCCGAGCGCCAGCGGCCGGGTGAACACCGGGGTGGCGACGGTCGAATCGACCGCCACGCGCGCGCCGGCGGCCTTGGCGATCGCCACCACGCCGGCGATGTCCGTGATGGTCCACAGCGGGTTGCCGGGCGTCTCGATCCACACCAGCCTGGTGTGGCCGGGCACCACCGCGGCCCGCACCGCGTCCAGGTTCGTGGTGTCGACGATCTCCACCGTATGCCCGAACCGCGGCGCCTCGCGAAGCAGCCAATCGCGAAACGCCCAGTACATCACCTGCGACGCGACGATGTGGCCGGGCTCCGGCAGCGCCATCACGGCGGCGGTCGCGGCGGCCATGCCGGCGCCGAACAGCATCGCCCGGGCGCCGCCCTCGAGGGCCGCCAGCACGGCCTCGGCCTGGCGGACCGTGGCATTGTCGGGCCGGCCGTAGACGTAGCCGGACGAGTAGGCGTTGTCCGGGTCGCGCAGAAAGGTGGTCGCCACATGGATGGGCGGGACGATCCCCTTGGTCTGCGGCTCTATGTCGCCCAGCGCCTGGGCCGCCAGCGTGCGGGGTTTTTTGGGGGCGGGGGGCTTGCTCATGACGGTCCGTATTGCGGGAGTTCTCGCTGCCGGCGGGCCGAGCCCTTGGGCGGCTCCCCGTATAGGCGCGAAAGGGCCGCGATGCACAAGAGGCGTCGGCGTGGCGCTGGCTGTAGTATGACGGACCTTTGGGATGACGGCTCTGTCGCGGCCGCGCGGGCCGGGCAGGCGAGAGAGGAAAGACCGCCATGGCCCACGCGCTCAGCATGTATGCGGTTCCGGTGGCGATCGGGGCCGTCGCCGTGGTGCTGCTGCTCGGTCTCGCCAACATGCTGCGCGGCGGCTCGCCGTCGACCTCGCAAACGCTGATGCGCTGGCGTGTGGTGCTGCAGCTCGTCGCCATCGCGGTGATCATGGCGACCGTCTGGGCGATGGGGCGGTGAGCCGCGCCGGCGCGGTTTGCCTCGGCCAAAAAACCCTCTAGGGTCCGGTCTTCACCGCAGTCCCGAGATTCTCCCGGAGACCCCGCATGGTCGTGCTCAACCGCATCTACACCCGCACCGGCGACGACGGCACGACGGCGCTCGGGACCGGCGAGCGGCGCAAGAAGCACGACCTGCGGATCGCCGCCTACGGCACCGTCGACGAGACCAATGCGGCGCTCGGGGTCGTCCGGCTGCACACCGGGGACGCGCCCGACCTCGACGCCATGCTGAAGCGCATCCAGAACGACCTGTTCGACCTCGGCGCCGACCTGTGCATGCCGGGCGACGCGGGCAAGGGGCCGGGTGGCGCCCGGCTCGCCGTCACGCAAGAGCAGGTCGACCGGCTGGAGCGGGAGATCGACACCCTCAATGCCGATCTGGCGCCGCTGCGCTCCTTCGTGCTGCCGGGCGGCACGCCGGCCGCGGCCGCCCTGCATGTCGTCCGGACGGTGTGCCGGCGGGCCGAGCGGCTGATGTCGGAACTCGCCGAGCGGCCCGGCGAGGAGGTTTCGGGTCCGGCGCTGAAATACATCAACCGGTTGTCCGATTTCCTGTTCGTGGCGGCGCGCTGGAGCAACGACCGGGGCGCCGGCGACGTGCTCTGGCAGCCCGGACAGAACCGCTGAAAAGTGGCGCCGGCGCATGGCGCTCCCGCCGGATTCTGCTACGCTTTGAAGGTTTTTCGGCCGGGGCGGCCGGTGTTCTTTGGCAGTGCAGCACGCGCGTTGACAGCCCCCTGGCCGGGCCATAGGTTGCGCCGCCGCCGCGGGAGTTATGCAGCATGAAGGTCCTTGTCACGGTCAAGCGGGTCGTCGACTACAACGTCAAGGTGCGAGTGAGGTCGGACGGCTCCGGGGTCGAGCTCGCCAACGTCAAGATGTCGATGAACCCCTTCGACGAGATCGCCGTCGAGGAGGCGATCCGTCTGAAGGAGGCCGGCAAGGCGACCGAGATCGTCGCCGTGTCGATCGGACCGGCGCAGGCGGCCGAGACCATCCGCACGGCGCTCGCCATGGGGGCCGACCGCGGCATCCTGGTGAAGGTCGACGGCATCGTCGAGCCCCTGGCGGTGGCCAAGATCCTCGCCAAGGTGGTCGCCGAGGAGGCGCCCGGCCTGGTCATCATGGGCAAGCAGGCGATCGACGACGACTGCAACCAGACCGGCCAGATGCTGGCCGCGCTCCTGGGCTGGCCGCAGGGCACCTTCGCCTCCAAGCTGACGCTGGAGGGCGACGGAGTCACGGTCGTCCGCGAGGTCGACGGCGGCCTGCAGACCGTCGCGCTCAAGGGCCCGGCGATCGTCACCACCGATCTGCGGCTCAACGAGCCGCGCTACGCCTCGCTGCCGAACATCATGAAGGCGAAGAAGAAGCCGATCGCCGACAAGACCCCGGCCGATTACGGCGTCGACGTCGCCCCGCATCTCGAGGTGCTCAAGACCACCGAGCCGCCGGGCCGCAAGGGCGGCGTCAAGGTCGGCTCGGTCGCCGAGCTGGTCGGGAAGCTCAAGGACGAAGCCGGAGTGCTGTGAGATGGCCAATCTTCTGGTTGCGGAACACGACGGCGCCCGCCTCAAGGATGCCACCGCCAAGGCGCTGACCGCGGTCCGCGCGCTCGGCGGCGAGGTCCATGTGCTGGTGGCCGGGCAGGGCTGCCGCGGTGCGGCCGAGGCGGCAGCCTCGCTCGACGGCGTCGCCAAGGTGCTGATCGCCGACGAGGCGCGCTACGCCCATCTGGTGGCGGAGCCGACCGCCGCCCTTCTGGTCGCGCTCGCGCCCGGCTACGACGCGATCGTCATGCCGGCGACCGCGATCGGCAAGGACGTGATGCCGCGCGTCGCCGCGCTCTTGGACGTCATGCAGGTCTCCGAGGTCATCAAGGTGATCTCGGCCGACACGTTCGAGCGGCTGATCTATGCCGGCAGCGCCATCCAGACGGTGCGCTCGCGCGACGCCAAGAAGGTCATCACGGTCCGCATCTCCTCGTTCCAGGCGACCGCGGCCGGCGGTGCGGCGGCGCCCATCGAAGCGGTGGCGGCGGCGGACGATCCGGGCCTCTCGCGCTTCGTGGGCGAGGAGCTGTCGAAGTCCGAGCGGCCGGAGCTGACCTCGGCCCGCATCGTCGTCTCGGGCGGTCGCGCCGTGCAGAGCCGCGAGAACTTCGCCAAGTACATCGAGCCGGTGGCCGACAAGCTGGGCGCCGCGGTCGGCGCCTCGCGGGCCGCCGTCGACGCCGGCTACGCCCCGAACGACTGGCAGGTCGGCCAGACCGGCAAGATCGTCGCCCCCGACCTCTATGTCGCGGTCGGCATCTCGGGCGCCATCCAGCACCTCGCCGGCATGAAGGACTCCAAGGTCATCGTCGCCATCAACAAGGACGAGGAGGCGCCGATCTTCCAGGTCGCCGACTACGGGCTGGTGGGCGATCTCTTCAAGGTCCTGCCGGAGCTGGTCGACGAGCTCGCCAAGATCGGCAAGTGACCGGCCGTCCGTGGGTCATCACGGACGTGGCGGGGGAGCGAGACTGGCAGTATAAGAGCATCCCGGTCCCCGGCCGGGTCCGTCGCCCATGGCGGGCCGGATCGCCTGGGCCGTCAGGTCCCTCGGGAAGATGAGATGACGAGCATCAACAAGGTCGGCGTGATCGGGGCCGGGCAGATGGGCACCGGCATCGCCCATGTCTGCGCCCTGGCTGGACTGGACGTCGTGCTCAACGACGTGTCCGAGGACCGCATCAAGGCGGGGCTGGCGACCGTCAACGGCAACATGGCGCGGCAGGTGCGGCGCAACCGGATCACCGAGGAACAGCGCCAGAAGGCGCTCGCCCGGATCGTGCCGGCCAAGACCTTTGACGGCTTCGGCGACTGCGACCTCGTCATCGAGGCGGCGACCGAGAAGGAAGACGTCAAGCGCAAGATCTACGTCCAGCTCTGCCCGACGCTGCGGCCGGACGCCATGATCGGCTCCAACACCTCGTCGATCTCGATCACCCGGCTCGCCGCCGCGACCGACCGGCCCGAGCGCTTCATCGGCATTCATTTCATGAATCCGGTGCCCGTGATGGAGCTGGTCGAGCTGATCCGCGGCATCGCCACCGACGACCACACCTACGAGGCGACCAAGGCGTTCTGCCAGCACCTCGGCAAGACGGTGGCGGTATCGGAGGACTTTCCGGCCTTCATCGTCAACCGCGTGCTGATGCCGATGATCAACGAGGCGATCTACACGCTCTACGAGGGGGTCGGCAACGTCGAGGCGATCGACATCGCCATGCGGCTCGGCGCCAATCATCCGATGGGGCCGCTGCAGCTCGCCGACTTCATCGGCCTCGACACCTGCCTGTCGGTCATGCAGGTGCTGCACGAAGGGCTGGCCGACTCCAAGTACCGGCCGTGCCCGCTGCTGGTGAAATACGTCGAGGCCGGCTGGCTCGGTCGCAAGACCCAGCGCGGCTTCTACGACTATCGCGGCGAGAAGCCCGTCCCGACGCGGTGACGCACGGTCGATAATCCAAATCCGAAGCCCGTCATTCCGGGGCGCTGCGAAGCAGCGAACCCGGAATCCATAACCCCTGTCTGTCGTGAGCCACCCGCGCAGGGGTCATGGATTCCGGTCTCGCGGGCCTGCGGCCCACGCCCCGGAATGACCGAGTCTGTTCGTTCGCACTGCCGCGTAGACTCAGTCGCCCCGCCGCTCCCACCACTTTGCCAATGCCTTCCCTAGCCGCCCGTCGATCGCCACCAAGCCGGCGGCGATGCCGAGCATGCCGGCGATCTGGTGGGCGTCCAGCCGCTCGTCCATCAGCACGGTGCCGAGCAGCATGGCGCTGACCGGGATCAGGAACGTCACCAGGAGCGCATTGGTGGCGCCGGCGCGGGCCAGCACGCGGAAATAAAGAATATAGGCGAGCGCGGTCGAGAAGGCGCCGAGCGCCATGAGGGCCGCGACGGCGCGCCAGGACGGCGCGGCGAGCGTCCACGGCTGGTCGATCAGCAGCACGGGCGGCAGCATCAGCACGATGGCGGCGACCGCCTGGCCGCCGCCGATGACGCTCGGCGTCAGATGGCGATAGCGGCGCGCGTAGATGGCGCCGACCGCATAGAGAAACGCCGCGAGCAGGCAGGCGAGCTCGCCGAGGTGATGTCCGCCGAAGCCGGCGAGCGCGCCCGGCCCGATCATCACCGCGACGCCGGCGAGGCCGAGCACGAGGCCGAGCATCCGGGCCGGGGTGATGCGGTCGTCCGGCGTGGTGAGATGCGCCAGCACGATGGCGAACAGCGGCGTCGTCGCGTTGAGCACGGCGGCGAGCCCGCTGCCGATCCGAATCTGGCTCCACGAGATCAGCGCGAAGGCGGCGGCGTTGCTGAGGAACCCCATCACCAGGAACGGGAACCAGTAGGCCGGCATCTGCCGCAGCTCGCCCTGGCGCCAGCAGATCGCCAGCATGATCGGCGCGGCGATGACCACCCGCACGAGCGAGATGGTCATCGGCGGCACCTCGGCCACGGCGATCTTGGCGAAGAAATACGCCGCCCCCCACAGCATGGAGAGGCCGACGAGCATCATCCAGTCGCCGGGCGACATGGTCAGGAGAGGGCGGTGGCGCATGCCTCCTTTTAGGGGGGATGCGGGCGCGGCGCGACCCGAAATTCGCCGGCGGGACCGCTCAAAGGCGACGCAACCGAAAAGGTTCTGTTAACCGGCCGCAGCGGTGCGGCGGTCGCGCGGCCCCGCCGTCAAGGACTCGTCAACCGGGTCGGGCGCGCAATGGCACGGACAGGTTGTGTCGTCTCGGAGGACACCGCCATGGAGATCACCACCGGGCTGACAGCGGCGTGGCTCGACGCGGTGCGCCGCGCCCAGTCCGATATGACGCAGCGTTTCGCCCGGCAGGCGCCCGACGCCGCCCCGTCCTATCGGGAGCGCACCCTCACGGACGTCATCGAGCGCGCCGTGAAGTCCGGCGGCGCCGCCCCGCCGCCGGAGAGCAAGGCCGCGGCCCAGCCGGCCTCCACGGCGACCGAGAGGACCGTCGGCCGGGTGCTCGACATCAAGGTGTGACGGCCGCTGCCGAACCCCGCCGCGTCATTCCGGAAGCCGACCGCAGGTCGGCTGTCCGGAATCCATAACCCCTGTCTGTGAGTATGGATTCCGGGCTCGCGGGCCTTCAGCCCGCGCCCCGGAATGACCGAGCCTATCGTGTCGGCAGCGCGTTCACGGAATCCCGGCGATGCTGCGCGCCTCGCCGGTGACCTCGAGGATGTGCATGCCGGTGTTGGCGCGATCGACCACATAGATGTAGCCGCGGTCGTCGGTCTCCACATTGTTGCTCTGGATCGCCACCTTGCAGCGGTCCTGCCCGTCGACCTTGATGCAGCGCTTGTCGGTCGCCTCGGTGATGGGCGGGATGAAGTAGCCGACCTCGCGCGGGTTGAACGGGTCGCGGATGTCGAGCGCCCGCACGCCGGCATTGAACCAGGTGATCAAGGCGAGCTTCCTGTTGAACACCGGCGCCGTGCTCTCGTTGGAGGAGTGCGAGCCGAAGCGGCCGCCGCGCTCGCAGAAGTCGCCGCTCGCCTCCTTCACGGTGTAGTTCGAGATCACCATCGGCCGGCGCTCGATCGTCACGTCGGCGAACCACACCATCTGGCGGGCCTCGCCGGCCTGGCACTCGTTGATGAGCGCCTCGTCGACCATCATGACGATGTCGCGCGTGCTGCCGAACTTGTCCTTGGCGAACTCGGCGATCGGCATCTTCAAGAGCGGGAACACCGTGTGGGCGCCGTTGAGCGGCGTCTCCAGCCGGCCGACCTCGGGCGCTTTCAGGTTCTCCGGCGTCGGCTCGGCCGGCCCCTCGAGCAGCTTCTGGCGGTCGACGATCTGGATGATGCCGCCCTTGTTGGTGCCGTAGCCGAAATAGACGCGGTTGCCGGCCGGGCCGGTCGAGATCGGACCGTGCAGCTCTGTCGGCACGTCGCCGGTCGAGCCGGGCTCCTGGCCGGGCAGGCCGAAGTCGCGGATCTTTCGCGGCTTGGCCGGATCGGAGAGGTCGTAGATCTGGGTCATGCGGCGGGTGCGCCAGCCGGGTGCGCCGGAGACCAGATAGGCGATGCCGGTGTCGCACTCCCAGAAGCTCTTGTGGGTGTCGCGCAGGCCGTCGAGCCGCGTGAGCAGGACCGGCTCCTCCGGCTTGGTGACGTCCCAGATCTCGTGCGCCTGGCCGCCGAACACCTTCAGCAGATAGAACTTGCTGCGGTCGCCCTTGGGCAGGCTGGCGCCGGCGCAGACCCTTGTCATCTGGCCGCCGCCGCCCTCGTAGAGGCCCTCCTGGCCGGGCAGATGCTTCAGGTATTTCGGGTTCTTCGGATCGGTGACGTCGATGATCGAGGTGCCGTTGAACTCCGGCTGGCCGGTGATCGGATTGACCGGCTTGGGCACCGCGTCGGTGCCGCCGTGGTGGCCCACATAGGCGATGTAGCGGTCACCCTGGTGCGCGATGGTCGGCTGATAGGCGCTGCGCGCCTGCAGGTCGCTGTAGCCGACGAGGCGCATGTTCTTCGCCTCGGGCGGGTCGCCGACCTTCTGCATCTGTGCGGCGCTCGCTGCGCCGCATCCGAGACCGAGCGATACGCTCAGCATACAAAGCATACGGATAGAGGGGGCTGCCGTCCCGATCATGCGTTTCCTCACGGTTCTTGTCGGGTGATCGTTTTGCGAGAGCCTACGCAGCCGGTGTCGCGAAAGCAATCTCCCGTCGCACGACCGCGATCGTGACACGGCGGGCGCCGGGTGCGGCGCGTCATCGTCTTCGCAGATGCGATCCGGGCTTCTCGGCAGATGCGCCTCTCGACAGGCAAGGATGCACCGGCCATCATAGCCCGACGCCGTTTTGCCTCGCGCAACGAGTGAGTCATGCTGCCGCGCCGCGCCGGATCCTCCGTGATGGCCCCGATCATCGTCGTTCTGCTGGCGGCCGCACTCGCGGCCGACGGGCCGGCGGCGCCGCGCAGCGCGACCGAATCGGCCACGCCGGTGGCGCGCTGGACCGAGGTGAGCTGGCCGTTCTCGATGGATCAGTGGGGCACGGGCCGCGCCTTTCGCTGCAGCGCGGCGGACTGCGGCAGCGACGTCACCGTCTATGTCCGGCCGAAGATCGGCTTCTGCAATTGCACCACCGGGGTCGCCGACGACGAGGAGATGGACCGGGTCGGCGACGTCGGTCTGCTGAGCGAAACCTATGGGCCGGCGGGGCCGGGGCGCGCCATGCCGGTCGGCGGGCTGACCGGCTGGACGCGCGACTACGTGCTCGGCCGCCGGGGCGATCCGGCCGGAACCGTGATCACCGTCGCCTTCTCGGACCAGTGCAACGTCATGGTGGCGACCGTGGTCGACGCGGTCGGCATCACGCCGTCGGTGCGCGCGCGCGTGCAGGAGCTTTTGGACGGTGCCACCATCCTGCCCTGGGCCCGCGCGGCGCTGGGGTCGTGATGCGCAAAGCGCAAATGCTCGCGGGGCGCAATGAGCGCAGCGAATTGCGCCGGAACAACCCACACAGGCTGCAGTTTTTCCGGCGGTGCACGTCGCTTCGCTCAGTGCACCCTAGAGTTCAGCGCACCGCGGTGAAAAACCGCGAGAGCCGCAGGCCTGCCGGCCACTGCCAGGCCGGCTCGCTGGTGATCGCCGGATTCCACGAGCCGACCACGGCCTCGACGCGGCCGATCACGTCCTCGACCGGCAGCAGGCCGACGCCGCCCTGCTCGGTCGGGACCCGGCTGTCGGCCGAATCGTCGCGGTTGTCGCCCATGACGAACAGGTGCCCGGCCGGCACCGTGATCTCGAAGCTGTCGTCGAGTGGCTGGCGGCCGGCGAGCTTCAGGATCGGATGCTCGCGCCCGTTCGGCAGCGTCTCGACATAGCGCAGTGCCGGAATGGTCGAGCCGTCGCGATTCTCGATCGCATCGGCGCCGTCCGGCCGCAGCCGCGCCGGCCGGCCGTCGATCCACAGTTGCCCGGCGCGCATCTGGATGCGTTCGCCCGGCAGGCCGACGACCCGCTTGACCCACACCTGCGCGCGGTCGCCCGGCCAGCGGAACACGACGACGTCGCCACGCTCCGGGGTGGTGCCGAACAGCCGCTCGGTGCGCGGCAGCACCACGCTCGCCGGCAGCGAGGCCGAGCTGTAGCCGTAAGGGTACTTGGTCGCGAGCAGGCCGTCGCCGATCAGCAGGGTCGGTTCCATCGAGCCGGACGGGATGTAGTAGGGCTCGGCGATGGCGGCCTTGGCCACCGTGATCACCAGCACGGCGGCCGCGATCTCGGCGAGGCTGCGAACCCACGGTCGGGAGTTTTGCGTCGACGGTCGGTCTTCGGATGTCATGTCGCACGGGCTCCGGACGGGGAACGGACCACGGTCCAATAGATCGCGATGACGGCAGGATCGCGGTCGGCGTTTCCGGTCGACGAGGTCCGCGGCGTTATGGCGCGCGAAAAGATCAGCCGGTGCCGCCGACCGTGATGCGGTCCATGCGCAGCGTCGGCTGGCCGACGCCGACCGGGACGCCCTGGCCGTTCTTGCCGCAGGTGCCGATGCCGTGGTCGAGCGCGAGGTCGTTGCCGACCATGCTGATGCGGTGGAGATCGGTGGGCCCGTTGCCGATCAGCATGGCGCCCTTCACCGGCGCGCCGATCTTGCCGTCCTCGATCCGGTAGGCCTCGGTGCACTGGAACACGTACTTGCCCGAGGTGATGTCGACCTGGCCGCCGCCGAAGCTCACCGCATAGAGGCCGTTCTTCACCGAGGCGAGGATTTCTGCAGGATCACGGTCGCCGGCCGTCATCAGCGTGTTGGTCATACGCGGCATCGGGACATGGCCAAAACTTTCGCGGCGGCCGTTGCCGGTCGGCGTCATGCCCATCAGCCGGGCGTTCTGCCGATCTTGCATGTAGCCGACCAGGATGCCGTCCTCGATCAGCACGGTGCGGTTGGTCGGCGTGCCCTCGTCGTCGATGGAGAGCGAGCCGCGCCGCGCGGCAAAAGTGCCGTCGTCGATGACTGTGACGCCCCGGGCGGCGACCTGCTGGCCCAGCAGGCCGGCAAACGCCGAGGTCTTCTTGCGGTTGAAGTCGCCCTCGAGCCCGTGGCCGACCGCCTCGTGCAGCATCACGCCGGGCCAGCCGGCGCCGAGCACCACGTCCATCTCGCCGGCCGGGGCCGGCACCGAATCGAGGTTCACCAGCGCCTGGCGCACCGCGTCGTCGGCGGCGCCGCGCCAAGCCGCCTCGCCGACGAACTGCTCCATGGTGGCGCGCCCGCCATAGCCATGGCTGCCGGTCTCCTGGCGGTCGCCGTCGCCGACCACGACCGAGACGTTGACCCGCACCATCGGCCGCACGTCGCGATAGGTCCCGCCGTCGGGGCGGACGATCTCGACCACCTGCCACGAGGCGGCGACGCTCGCCGTCACCTGCCGGACCCGCGGGTCCTTGGCGCGCGTGTAGGCGTCGATGGCCTCCAGCAGCTTCACCTTTTCGGCGAAGGCGATGCCGGCGAGCGGATTGGCGTCGGTGTAGAGCTTTGCGTTGGTGCGCGCCGGGGCGGCCGCAAGGGTGCCGGAGTAGCCGCCCTTGACGGCCTTGACGGCATCGGCGGCGCGGCCGATCGCCTCCTCGGACAGGTCGGACGAATGAGCGTAACCGACCGCCTCGTCCTTCACGGCGCGTAGCCCGAAGCCCTGCGTGGTGTCGTAGGTCGCCTGCTTCAGCCGCCCATTGTCGAAGGTGAGTGCCTCGGATTGCCGGTATTCGAGAAACAGCTCGCCGTCGTCGGCCCCCTCGAGCCCGCGGGCGATCAGGGTCGAAACCTTGGTCCGGTCCAGCCCGGCGCGGTCGATCAGGGAGGTTGTGGCGGTCATGGGGGCTCTTTGGCTGCGTGCGGCGTTGCCGCCAAGATAGTGTCTCGCACGCGGGTGCGCGAGAGGGGCCGAGGCCGCCGATCAGCGAGACCGTGCCGTGTGCTTCGGCTTGGGTTTCGGCGCGCCCGTGGTGGGGACGGCGGGCGTGCCGTGCGGCCCGGACGACGTCATCTCGCCGAGAGACCGCAGCCGGATCGGCGCGCGCGACGGGAGCCGGACGACCAGATCGAGCTCACCGCCGATGGCTTCGACGAAGCTCCGCAATGTCGAGAGATACATGTCGGTCTGCTTCTCGATCTTGGAGACCGACGGTTGGGTGATGGCCAGCGCGGCGGCGATCTCGGCCTGCACCTTGCCTGCGACGCGGCGCAGTTCCTGAAGGCTCTCGACCTCGTCCTTCAATTCGGCGAAGTGGTCCTCGACGCGGCGGCGCCGGTCTTTCGGCAGCGTCGCGAGAACCTCGTCGAGCGTGCGGGCCATCTTACGTCGTTCCCTTCTTCTGCTTGTCGAGCCGGGCGATATGCGCACTGTAACGCTTGTCGGCCTTGGCGATCAGGGACCGGTAGAACCGTTTCGAACTCACGCCCGCCTTGTCGCCGGCGATGAGAATAATCGCGCTGCGACGAGGATCGAACGCGAAAGCGATCCGCCAGGCACCGCCGGCTGCGTCGAACCGCAGCTCCTTCATGTTCGCGTGGACGGAGCCGGCCAGCGTGTCCACATGAGGGCGACCCAGGCCGGGGCCATATTCCGCGAGCAGCTTCGCAGAGGCGAGCAGCGCATCCTGGACCGCCTCGGCCAGCTTCTGGAACTCCGGATCGAAGGCGTCGTCGAAGACGACTGTCCACGCCATATATAGCCTCGAAGCTATATCGCGTCAACGTTACGCGTCAGTCAGCAGCATACACATTTGTCGTGTGGTTGTGCCCTCACTCCCCCAGCACCAGCAGGCGGTCGGTGGCGATGTCGACCGCGACCGCCGTGTCGACGTCGAGCCCTTCGGGGGCGGTTCCGTGCGAGAGGTCCACCAAAACCTCGGCGCCGCCGGCGACCGCGATGCCGTAGCGCTCGGTCGCCCCCAGGAATTCCATGAAACGGACCTTGCCGTCGAGCCGGGTGCGCCCGGGCGCGAGCGGGGAGTCGAGGCGCGACAGGATCGCGTGGTGCGGGCGGAACACCAGTTTGGCGCCGGGCGGCATATCGCCCTCCGGGACCCGGCACGCCGGTAACGGAATCCTTCCCGCCGCGGTCTCGAAGACGCGGGCGGCGCCGTCGCCCCGCACGATGCCGTCGAGCGTGTTGGTGCTGCCGAGGAAGCCGGCGACGAACAGGTTTCTGGGGCGGTCGTAGAGCTCGGACGGGGCGCCGACCTGCTGCACGGTGCCGTCCTTCATCACGGCGATGCGGTCGCAGATGGTGTTGGCCTCCTCCTGGTCGTGGGTGACGAAGATGGCGGTGAGGCCGAGACGCTGCTGCAGCTCGCGCAGCTCGCGGCGGACCTCGCCCCGCAGCTTGGCGTCGAGGTTCGACAGCGGCTCGTCGAGCAGCAGGACCTTGGGCTCGACCACGATGGTGCGGGCGAGCGCGACGCGCTGCTGCTGGCCGCCGGAGAGCTGCGCCGGCCGTCGCTTGCCGAGCGCCCCGAGGCCGACCAGGTCGAGCGCCGCGGCGACGCGCTTCACGATCTCCTGGCGCGGCAGCCGCCGCTCCTCCAGCCCGAAGGCGACGTTCTGCTCGACCGTCATGTGCGGCCACAGGGCGTAGGACTGGAATACCATGCCGACGTCGCGCTTCCACGGCGGCAGATCCGAGACGTCGCGCCCGGCGATCAGCACGCGGCCGCGGTCGGCCTGGTTGAAGCCGGCGATGAGCCGCAACAGCGTGGTCTTGCCGCAGCCCGACGGCCCCAGGAACGCGAAGAACTCGCCCGGCCGAATTTTCAGGTCGACGTCGCGCAGCACATGGTTGGTCCCGTACCACAGGTCGACATGCTCGATGGCGATGTCGACCGAGGGCGTCGTAGGAATCGCGGCGGGCAGGGCGGTCATCCGGTGGCTCCGGGCACGGCCGGGCCGGCGCCGGCACGGCTCTGCCGGCGGTGCTGGCGCTCGACCACGAGATGGGACAGCAACGTGCAGATCGCCACCAGCACCACGGCGATGACGCCGAGCGCCGCGCCCGGCCCGCGGCCCGCCGGCGACTGCATGAAGACATAGAGTCCGTAGGCGAGCGGCGCGTCGGAGTTCGACTGCACCAGCATCAGGGTGGCGGCGAGCTCGACCGAGGCGGTGGCGAAGCTCGAGATGAAGCCGGCCAGCATGCCGCCCGAGATCAGCGGCACGACGACGCGGCGGATGGTGCGTGCCTTGGTGGCGCCGAGATTCTCGGCCGCCTCCTCGAGCGACACCGAGATCTGCTGGAGCGCGGCGTAGCAGGCGCGTAGCGCATAGGGCAGGCGGCGCACCGCCAGCGCCAGCACGATGACGATCCACAGCGTGGCGAGCGGCACGCCGCCGACATCGATGCCGTAGAAGGTGCGCAGATAGCCGATGCCGACCACCACGCCCGGCACCGCGACGGCCGCCATCGCGGTCCAGTCGAGCCACTGGCGTCCGGGCAGCGTCGTGCGCAGCACCAGGTAGGCGATGGCGGCGCCGAGCACGACGTCGATGAGACCGGCAAGCGACGCATAGAGCAGCGTGTTGGTGATGTAGACCGACGAGTCGCCGAACACGCGGGCGTAATGGGCGAGCGTGAAGCCGTCCGGCAGCGGGCTGTAGGACCACACGGTGGCCAGCGACAGCATCAGCAGCGCCGCGTGCGGGGCGAGCACCAACATGAGGATCAGCGTCACCACGACCCAGGCGATAGCGTGTTCGGCGGGGCGCAGCGCACGCCTGGCGAGCCCGCCGCCGCCGCGCTGAACGGTGGCGTAGTCGCGCCCGCGCATGGCCAGCGTCGACAGCATCACGGCCGACACCGACAGGAGAACCAGCACGACCGAGATCACGTAGCCCATCGGGTCGGCGATGCCGATCGAGGTGATGCGCAGGTACGCCTGCGGCGCCAGCATGTCCTTGACGTTGAGGAGGAGCGGCGTGGCGAGATCGTCGAACACCTTGACGAAGACCAGCGAGGCGCCGGCCATGTAGCCAGGCATGGCGAGGGGGAAGACGATGCGGCGGAACAGCCGCAGGCCCGAGCTGCCGAGGTTTTGCGCCGCCTCCTCCATGCTGCGGTCGATGGTGCGCAGCGCGGTCGAGAGGTTGATCAGGATGAACGGAAAATAGTGCACGCCCTCGACGAAGATGACGCCGTTCAGGCCCTCCATGAACGGGATTTCGATGTCGAGCCAGTCGCCGAGCAGGAGGTTGATGCTGCCGCTGCGGCCGAAGAAGAGCTGCATGGCGACGGCGCCGACGAAGGGCGGCATGATCAGCGGCAAAAAGCCGAGCGTCTGCACCAGCGCGGCGCCGCGGAACTCGAACCGCGTGGTGACGACGGCGAGCGGCAGTGCCAGCGCGGTCGCGAGCAGCACCGTCATCACGGCCGCATAGATCGAGTTCCAGGTCGAGCGGACCAGGAGGTCGGTGCGGGCGAAGTCGACGAAGTTCACCAGCGTGAAGTCGCCCGTGCCCTTCTCGGTGAAGGCGACGTAGACCACGGTCCCGACCGGGATCACCAGCGCCACCAGCAGGAAGGCCGCAATGGCGATCGCCGCGGCCCATTGGCCGGGCGTCGCCGTCGCGGCGGTCTTTGCGCGCGCGGGTGCGGTGGGCAAGGCGAGGGTCATGAAGCGGCTTGGGTTGATGTCCAGGACGCGGCGATCCGGCACGGAGCAGTTCCCTCTCCCCGTTTACGGGGAGAGGGTGGCTCGCCGCGAAGCGGCGGGACGGGTGAGGGGGCGTCTCGTGGATACGGAGGCGCCCCCTCACCCGACGTCCGCGCTGAACGCGCGAACGTCGACCTCTCCCCGCGAGCGGGGAGAGGTGAAGATCGCGCCAGCATGAGATCGCGCCTCGTCACTTCGCCAGCCGCGCCGCCTCGTCGGCCTTCGCCTTGGCGCTGGCGTAGTGGTCGCGGGCAAAGCCGGCCCAGCGGTTCTCCAGCTCGGCCTGGCGGGCGCCCTTCTCCTTGGCCCCCGTGAAGGCCCCGGCGATCTCGGGCGAGGCTGCCTCGGTGGCGCTCAACGGCACGGCGGCGACGAGATCGCGGGCCTCCTTCACCAGGGCGCGGGCCTTCGCATTGTCGGTCTTGGCGAGGGCCGCCTCGGCCTCGTGGATCGCCTTGGTGGCGGCCTTGAGGTTGTCGAGCTGGAACGTGATGGTCTGGTCGAACAGCGCATCGACCACATTGGTGCGCTTCTCCGACACGTCCGGATCGAATTTCACCCGCGACCCCAGCGACGGATCCTTGAACGGGTTGGGATAGTCGGCCGGTGCCTTGGCGTAGGTCGCCGGGTTGACGGGCAGGCGCCGGATGCTCGGCTCGAGCAGCACCTCCTGGCCCTTGTCCGACAGCAGGAACTCGATGAAGGCCTCGGCGCCGGCGCGGTTGGGCGCATTGGCGACGATGCCGACATTGGCCGGCACGATCGTGGTGATGCTCGGATAGACGAACTTCACCGGGAAGCCGGCGGCCTGCGCCGAGAAGCCGAAGAAGTCGATGACGATGCCGACGCCGACCTGGCCGGAATTGACCGCCTCCGGCACGCCGAAGGAGCGCTCGGTGACCTGGCGGAAGTTGCCGGCCATCTCCTTGATGGTACGCCAGCCCTGGTCCCAGCCCTCGCCCTGCAGCACGGTCTCGATGGTGAGATGGGTGGTGCCGGAGCGCGACGGGGCCGCGATCGCCACGTGATCGAAGAACACCGGCTTGGCGAGGTCGCTCCACTCCTTCGGATCGGGCAGCTTGTTGGCCCGCGCGTAGCGGGTGTTCCACATGATGCCGTAGCCCGATGCGGCGAAGCCGAAATAGAAGCCCTCGGGATCGTTGATCGGGAAGGCTCCGATCTTGTCCGGGATGCCGGTCGCGTTGATCTGGTACTTCGCCAGCAGGCCCTTGCCCTTCAGCACCTCGAAGGCGTCCGGGGCCGAAGCCCAGAACAGGTCGACCTGGTTCTTGGCCCGGGTCTCCTCGATGTATTTCACGCCCGCATTGGTGTTGCGGTTCTGCACCTCGAGCGTGAAGGCGGGGGCGGCCTGCTCGAAGGCCTTCTTCACCGGATCGGTCACGTCCTTGGAGAACGAGGTCACGACGGTGACGCGGGACGGCGCCTGCGCCGCCGCCGACCCGGCGACCGCGAGCGAGAGGCCGAGAACGACGAGCAATCGGATCATGAACGGGGACTCACCTGGATGGCGATCTGGGCCGGGCCTCGCCCGGGCCGACCGGAGCATAGCCGCGAACCGGAGCGCGGTCACGGGCGCTCGCACCCACCGTCGCCAAGACAAGTGCCATCGCGGTGGGCCGGAGCGGCTCCCCGATCTCCGCTCGTTCCCGCGCAAGCGGGAATCCAGCTTTTCTTGCCCCTGGGTCCCCGCCTTCGCGCTACGGGATGCACAGATCTCGTTTTGTCGAGACCATCTGGTGGTACGGCAAAAAGAGCGCCTTCCCCACCGTCGTCATCGCCGGGCTTGACCCGGCGATCCATCATCCTGCGAACAAAGCATTTTTGCGAAAATCGATGGATGCGCGGGTCGAGCCCGCGCATGACGCTCTCATGCATGGCAAGCGATGTGTGCATCCCGTAGCGCCTTCGCGGGGACGAGCGGACGGACAGGGCTCGGTTGCTGGTTCACGCCCGGCCTCGACGCACCGCAAAAGGAAAGGGCGGCCCGGAGGCCGCCCCCAAAAGTCCGTCCGGCGGGCCGCTTCAGCAGCAGCGGAAACGGCCGCCTTTGCCGAAGGAGTAGCGCGCGTCCTGTCGCTCCCGGAAGAACTCCTCGTAGGTCATCACGGCCTCGTCGGGATGGGTGACCCGGCGATGCGCCACATAGGTGTCGTAGTCCGGCACCCCGACCATCAGGCGGGCCGCACGAACGGCCCACCCGGTGATGCCCAGAGTGTCAGGCATGGGCGACCCCGCTGCCCACCGGCGCCCCGACCTCGACGGTCGTGACGCGCGACGTGCCGAGCGCCTTCCAGATGCTGACGACGCCGTAGAACACCATGGCGAGCACGACCGCGATGAAGGCGGCCGAGAGCGCGGCGTCGACATAGTCGTTGAAGACGATGCGGCTCATCTCCTCGATGGTCTTGGCCGGAGCCAGGATCTTGCCCTGGGCCAGCGCATCCCCGAACACCTGGGCATGGGCGATGAAGCCGATGCGCGGCGACGGATGGACGAGCTTCTGCATGCCGGCCGTGAGCGTGCAGGCGAGCAGCCACGAGGTCGGCACCAGGGTGACCCAGGCGTAGGCCTGGCGCTTCATCTTGAACAGCACGACGGTGCACAGCGTGAGAGCGATGCCGGCCAGCATCTGGTTGGAGATGCCGAACAGCGGCCACAGCGTGTTGATGCCGCCGAGCGGATCGATGACGCCCTGGTACAGGAAGTAGCCCCAGCACATCACCGAAAGGGCCGAGCCGACGAGGTTGTTGGTCCACGACTCGGTGTTCTTGAAGGCCGGGATCACGCTGCCGATCATGTCCTGGATCATGAAACGGGCGACCCGGGTGCCGGCGTCGACCGTCGTCAGGATGAACAGGGCCTCGAACAGGATGGCGAAGTGGTACCACACGCCCATCAGGGCCTGGCCGCCGAACATGCCGGACAGGATGTGGGCCATGCCGACCGCGAGCGTCGGGGCGCCGCCGGCGCGCGACAGCACCGTCGATTCGCCGACGTCCTTGGCCATCTGGGCCAGCATCTCGGGCGTCACTGCGAAGCCCCAGCCGGAGATGACCTGCGAGGCCTGGCCGACCGTGGTGCCGATCAGTCCGGCCGGGCTGTTCATGGCGAAGTAGACGCCGGGCTCGATCACGGTGGCGGCGATCAGCGCCATGATGGCGACGAACGACTCCATCAGCATGCCGCCGTAGCCGATCAGCCGGATCTGGTTCTCGTTCTCGATCATCTTCGGGGTGGTGCCCGACGCGATCAGCGAGTGGAAGCCGGAAACGGCGCCGCACGCGATGGTGATGAACAGGAACGGGAACAGGCTGCCCGACCACACCGGGCCGGTGCCGTCGATGAACTTGGTGATGGCCGGCATCTTCAGGTCCGGCTGCACGATCATGATGCCGATCGCCAGCAGGCAGATGGTGCCGATCTTGAGGAAGGTCGATAGGTAGTCGCGCGGGGCGAGCAGCAGCCACACCGGCAGCACCGAGGCGACGAAGCCGTAGCCGATGATGGCGAGCGCCAGCGTCTCGCCCTTCCAGTTGAACAGCACGGCGAGCTCGGGCGTCTCGGAGACGGTGCGGCCGTAGACCAGCGCCGACATCAAGAGGACGAAGCCGATCGCCGACATCTCGCCGATCTTCCCGGGCCGGATGAAGCGGCAGTAGACGCCCATCAGCATGGCGATCGGGATGGTCGAGACCACCGCGAAGGTGCCCCACGGGCTCCCGGCCAGCGCCTTGACGACCACCAGGGCCAGCACGGCGAGCAGGATGATCATGATCAGCAGCACGCCGACCAGGGCGATGCCGCCGGCCACCGGGCCCATCTCGGAGCGGATCATGTCGCCGAGCGAGCGTCCGTCGCGCCGGGTGGACATGAACAGCACGATCATGTCCTGCACGGCACCGGCGAAGACCACGCCGGCCAGGATCCACAGCGTGCCGGGCAGGTAGCCCATCTGGGCCGCCAGCACGGGGCCGACCAGCGGGCCGGCGCCGGCGATGGCGGCGAAATGGTGCCCGAACAGCACGTATTTGTTGGTCGGAACGTAGTCGAGGCCGTCATTGTGGCGCTGCGCCGGGGTGAGGCGCGCGGGATCGAGCTGAAGCACCTTCTCGGCGATGAACAGGGCGTAGAACCGATAGGCGATCAGGTAGACGCAGACCGCCGCGACCACCAGCCACGCAGCGTTGATGCCCTCGCCCCGGCTGAGCGCCACGACTCCGAGGGAGATGGTCCCTATCACGACGATCAGTGCCCAGAGGGCCCAGTGCCCTCTCGGGTTGCTGCGTACTATAGCAGTCATTGGATTCTCCTGATCCGGATCCCGCGCGAGCAGACGATCGCTGCCGCAATCAGCACTCACGACACGCAATAAACGTTCGGAGTTGCGGAGTATCAAGAAAGGAGAAAAGTACCTAGTCGGACGAGTCCTTACGGTGCGTTACGATGGTGTCCTAATATTGCGTTAGGTCCTGAAACAACGCAATTTTTCGTTATCGGCAACCCTGGCGTGTGTGTGCGGCGCGGTTGTCGCCCAAAGGGCCGGGCGGAACACTCCGGCCCCCGCCGAAACCCTCGACGGCCTCGCCGCGAATCGGGCGGGCTCGGTTTGGTCGCCCGCCGGCCCGCGCGCGAGGGCGGACGAGAGCGGCGTCTCAGCCGAACCGGACCGAGACCTCGCCCAGCGGGTCGAGGGCGTGCTCGAGCAGCCGGTCCTCCGCGGTCAGCATCAGGGGCGCCGTGATCGAGCCGGCGATGATCACGTCGCCGGCCCGCAACGTCTCGCCGAGGGCCGCCAGCGTGTCGGCGACATGGCGCACGATCATGGGAAGCCGGCCGGTGTTCGCCGTGACGTCCGCGGGCGCCGGGATCGGGGCACCGTTGCGCCGCACCGTCGAGACGAGCCCGTCCGTGGCGCCGCCCGGTCGCGGTTGCCGCGGCCCGAAGACGACGTGGCGCTGGAAGATATTGCCGGACAGGATCGCCTCGGGATCGTCCAGGGGCGCGAAGTCGGCGAGCTCGAAGGCGGGGCCGAGCGCCGCGATGGCGGCTGCCGCCGCAGCCTCGTCGCCGCCGCCCGGGAGATCCGTCCCGATCTCGACCGCGATCTCCGGCTCGGCGACCGGCATGGCGAAGCCGGCGAGCGACACGGTCCCGCCCGAGGCCACCACGGCGCGCTCGAGCAGGAAGCCGACCAGCGGCGCCGCGATGCCGAGCTTGGCGAGCCCGGCCGCGCTGCCGAACCCGACCTTCCAGCCGATCGGCCGGAAGCCTTCGGCGAGTGCGGTCTTGCGCAGACCCATCTGGGCCGCCATGCCGCGGGCGAGCCGCGGGTCGGCGAGCGGCCCGGCGCCGGGCGGCCTGCCGCCGAGGGACCCGCTCATCGCTTGCCCTCCGCCGGCTTCTCGGGGCTCTCGTAGCCGGAGTCGGCGATCGAGCCGGCGCCCATCCAGCCCCACACGAGCACGACGTCGCTGTCGGACGTGTTGTTGAAGCCGTGCCAGCAGCCGCGCGGCGAATAGACGACGTCGCCCTTGGCCGAAGCCTCCAGGCCCTTCTCGGTGATGATGTGGCCCTTGCCCTCGAGCACGATGAAGAACTCGTCGCAATTGCGGTGGCGATGGCACTCGTGGCTGGCGCCGGGCTTGAGCACGGTCCAGCCGACGACGTTGTCGGCGCCGGCGGACTTCTTGTCGATCAGGAACTGGACCCGCATGTCGATCCAGCCGTCGTCGCGCTTCAGGCCTTGGACCAGCGGCACGTCGGCCATGTTGGTGCGGAACATCTTGCTCATCATTGTCCTCCCAGCCGCCGGTAGACCTCGTGCGCGGCGACGAAGTCGCGGTGGTCGATGCCGAGCCCGCGACAGGCGTTCATCATCTCGTTGGCGGCCGCCGCCAGCGGCACCGGGCTACCGAGCCGGCGCCCGAGATCGAGCGCCAGCAGCATGTCCTTCTGCTGAAGCGTCACGTCGGCGAGCGGCTTGGCCGGCATCTTGCCCTCCAGGATGAACGGCCCGCGATAGCCGAGCACCGGCGAGGCGGCGACGCTCTTGAGGATCGCCTCGACCGCGACGGCGCGATCGACGCCGCCCTTCTCGGCGAGCGCCACCGATTCGCCGAAGCAGATCACCTCGACCATCAAGAGCAGGTTGACGGCGATCTTCATCTGGCAGGCCAGCCCGTTGCCGCCGACCCGCATCACCTTGGGGCCGATGGCGAGCAGCACCGGCACCAGCCGCTCGTAGGCCGTCTCGTCGCCGCCGACCATGACGGAGGCCTGGCCGGCCTGGATGGTGACCGGGCTGCCCGAGATCGGCGCGTCCAGCATCACCCGGCCGGCTTTTGCGAACTGCTCGGCGACGCCGCGGCTCACATGCGGCGCGATCGTGCTCATGTCGGCGTAGACGGCGTCCTCGCGCAGGCCGGCGAGGATCCCGTCCGGGGCGAGCGCCACCCGCTCGACGGCGGTGCCGTCGGTGACGATCGAGAAGACGATCTCGGCCGAGGCGGCGGCGGCGCGCGGCGTGTCCGCGAAGGCCATGCCGGCCGCGATCAGCGGCTCGGCCTTCGCCCGGGTGCGGTTCCAGCCGGTCACCCGGTGGCCGGCCGCCATCAGGCGCGGCACGATCAGCGAGCCCATGTCGCCGAGACCGACGAATCCGATCTCCACGTGAGGTTCTCCTCGGGGGTTGGCGCCGATCCGGCGCGGTCCCGGGACCGCTCGGCCCGCCGAAACCGGTGGGCCGAGTGGGTCGTCGCGGGCCGCGGAACGGAAGGACGCGGGGGAAGAAGATCGCACGCATGCTGCCGCGGCGATCGGCAATGCGCAAGCCGGACGAGGTGCGCCGGTGGCGGGAACGCCAGGGCGGGTCGCGGCAGGCCGGCCGCGGCGTCTCTGCGTGCCTTCTATACAGAGTTGTCGGGACTGCACGCTTTGCGCGGCCCGCTTCGCAGGGTCGCAGGATTCGGCGATTGACAAATGGGCCATGGCCCGCCGAATGTCCGTCCAACCGCCGAACAATCGGCGGGCAAGAAGCAAACTGACGGGAGAGACGCATGAGCGAGCCGGCAGTGGCCCGGACTCCGGGAGCCAAGCGGGCCGGCCCGGGCGAATACGTGTTCGAGCTCGCGAAGGTCAATCACATCCTGGGCGGTCCCGACTACTCGACCGCCAACGGCGCCTGCGTCGAAGGCGACCGGATGATCGTCGGCCTGATGCGCATGGCCGCCGGCACCGGGGCGCAGCCGCATTCGCATCCGAACGAGCAGTGGATCTACATCCTCGAGGGCACGTTCCGGGCGACCGTGGGCGACAAGCCGGTCGAGGCCGGTCCGGGCTCGCTGGTCTACATCCCGGCCGACACCATCCATTCCGGCGGCGCCACGGCGGATGGCGACGTGCTGTTCTTCACCGTGAAGGACGCCTCGCACGGCCTGCACGGCATCAAGGCCTGAGGCGGCTCGCCGCGCGCGAGCCGTGCGACGGGCGTGCTCGGCCTACGATCGGCCCGCGGCACGGGCCGCTCCAGAACACAACGATCCGTCACCGTCCCGGCGGAACCGACGGACGACCATCGAAGGAGGAGAGCATGAAGCGAACCGTGCTGGCCCTGCTGTCGGCCGCGTCCATTGCCGTGACGGGTTTGGCCGTGACGGGCATGGCCGCTCGAGCGCAGGACAAGTATCCGTCCAAGCCCGTCAAGATCATCGTTCCCTACGCGCCGGGTGGCGCCACCGACATCGTGGCGCGGGTGATCGGCGAGCACATGCGCCAGGATCTCGGCCAGTCCTTCGTGGTCGAGAACAAGCCGGGCGCCTTCGGCATCATCGCCATCGAGGAAATGGCCCGGGCCAAGCCCGACGGCTACACCGTGATGATCGGCAACGTCTCGACCAACGCCATCACGCCGGTGCTCTTCCCGAAGAAGTTCAAGATCGACTACGAGAAGGACGTCGTGCCGGTCACCCGCCTGGTCGACATCCCGGAGTTCATGGTCGCCACCACCAAGGACTTCCCGCCCACCAACGTGAAGGACCTCGTCGACTTCGCCAAGAAGAACCCCGGCAAGGTGCGCTACGGATCGGTCGGCGTCGGCAGCTATCCGCATTACGACGCGGCGCTGTTCGCCAAGCGGGCCGGCGATCTCGACATGATCGCGATCCACAACAAGGCCGGTGCCTCCGGCGTGATCAACGACCTCGTCTCCGGCGACACGCAGTTCTCCTTCCTCAACGTGGCGAGCACCGCCCCGATGGTGAAGGCCGGCAACCTGCGCGCCATGGCGCTGGTGAACCACACGCGGCTGCCCGAGTATCCGGACGTCGCCACCATGCAGGAGCTGGGCTTCCCGGGCGTCGGCACCATCGCCTGGCAGGCGCTGTTCGCGCCGGCCGGCACGCCGCCCGAGGTGCTCGACACGCTGTTCAAGGCCGCCGTCAAGGCCATGCAGGCGCCCGCCGTGCAGGAGGCCTTCAAGAAGCAGAACTTCAACATCGTCCCGAACACGTCGATCGCCGACGCGAAAACCTGGCTCGCCGACGAGATGGCGACATGGCGCAAGATCACCAACGAAGTGAAGATCGAGCTGAGCGAGTGAGGGCGTCTGCTGGCGCGGCGCCTGCTTTGCCTCTCTCCGCGCGCGGGGAGAGGGTGGCTCGCCGCGCAGCGGCGAGACGGGTGAGGGGGCGCCTCCGTACCCTCGAAGCGCCCCCTCACCCGCCGCGCTACGCGCGTCGACCTCTCCCCGCACGCGGGGAGAGGTGAAACCCGACTTGGCTCGATTGTCGTAGAACGGAGTCCTCAGTGCTGGACGTGAAGAGCGAGACGACGACGGGCGGCGCCGCGAGCGGCATCCTGGTCGAGCGGAACGTCGACGTGCCGACCCGCGACGGCTCGCGCCTGAAGGCGGACGTGCTGCGGCCCGATGCCGACGGCCGGTTTCCGGCGCTGCTCAATCTCGGTCCCTACCAGAAGGACAAGGTCTGGATCCCGCCCGAGAATCTCGAGGAGAAGCCGAACCCGCTGATGAACTGGGAGACCATCAATCCCGAATGGTGGATTCCGCGCGGCTATGCCTCCGTGCGGATCGATGCGCGCGGAACCGGCAAGTCGCCGGGCCGCACCGAGCCGTGGTCGCTGCAGGAATCGCTCGACTATTATGACGCGATCGAATGGGCGGCGGCGCAGCCCTGGTGCAACGGCAAGGTCGGGCTGATCGGCATCTCGTATTTCGCCATCAACCAGTGGTTCGTCGCCAACCACCAGCCGCCCTCGCTCGCCTGTATCGTGCCGTGGGAAGGCTTTGCCGATCTCTACCGCGATGCGCTGTTTCACGGCGGCATTCTCAACCAGTTCATGACCAACTGGTTCGTGACGCACCTGTGCCATCACCTGATCGGCCGCGCCTACCGGGACAATCCGGACACCTTCACGGCCGACACGCTGTGGCGCTGGGTGCGCAACAATCTCGATTCCGGCACCTTCGCGGGCGAGCAGGCGCAGTGGGACAAGATCACGCTGCCGCTGTTCTCGGTCGGCAACTGGTCCGGCATGGGCCTGCATCTGCGCGGCAACACCGAAGCTTTTTTGCGCGCGGCGTCGAAGCAAAAGAAGCTGCGCATGCATTCGGGCACGCACGTGCACCCGTTCTACACCGAGCAGGGCCGGCAGGAGCAGCTCCGCTTCCTCGATCATTGGCTGAAGGGCATCGACAACGGCGTGATGGACGAGCCGCCGGTGCGGCTGTTCATCCGCCACGGCAACGGCGAGGGCGTCTGGCGCGACGAGCAGGAGTGGCCGCTCGCCCGCACCCGCTGGACCAAGATGCATCTCGACCTCTCGGCGCCGAAGGCCGGCGCGCCGGTCAACAGCGGCGGCCTGATCGCGGACAATCCGGCCGAGACCGCGTCGCGCACCTATTTCGCCAGCGGCGCCTCCAAGGGCGGCTCGTCTTCGGCGTCGTCGACCTTCCTGGCGTCGGGCGCCATGCAGGCCGGCATGGGCATCTCGCTCGATTCCGCGCCGCTCGCCCAGGATACCGAGATCACCGGCCCGGTCGCCGCGACGCTGTGGGTGTCCAGCACCACCGAGGACATGGATCTGTTCCTCACCATCCGCGACATCGATCAGGACGGCAACGACGTCTGGGAGGTCGGCCAGCAGGGCCAGCAGGTGCCGGTGGCGAAAGGCTGGCTGCGCGTCTCGCATCGCGAGCTCGACCCCGAGCTGACAAAGCCGTGGCGACCCTATCACCGGCACCAGCGGCGGCTCTATCTGGCACCGGGCGAAGTCGTGAAGGTCGAGGTCGAGATCTGGCCGACCTCGATGGTGTTCCGCAAGGGCCACCGCATCCGGCTCGACATCCAGCCGCGCGACGGTGTCGGCAGCGTCCACTACACGCACTACCACGCCGACTACAACACCGGCACCAACACCATCTATTCCGGCGGCGACAAGGAGTCGTTCCTGCTGCTGCCCGAGATTCCGCCCAAATGAAAAGTGTGCTCGATCAAATCTCCTCGGTCATTCCGGGACGCTGCGAAGCAGCGGTCCCGGAATCCAAAACCCCGGTGCTCGAAAGGAATCACAGGGCGTATGGATTCCGGGTTCGCCCCTGCGGCGCGCCCCGGAATGACGGACGTGATGACGTCATCCAGTGTGCCGGAGGCCGGCCATGACCGAGGACTCCGGCTTCGCGCTGTCGCGTCCGTGGCGACGCATTTTGCTCCACCGCGACGTGCTGGCGGGTCTGCTGTTCATCGCCGTTGCCGGGCTCGGCCTGTGGCTGTCTCGAGACTATCCGGTCGGCACGGCGCTGCGGATGGGCACCGGCTACATGCCGCGGCTGTTGTGCTGGATCCTGCTCGCCCTGGGCGCCCTGATTTCTGCGCGCGGCTTTCGCGACCCCGGCGGATCCACGGGAGAGAGCCCGATCGGCCGCGAGGCGCTGTGGCCGGTCCTCCTGGTATTCGTCGCCCTGGTGGTGTTCGGCCTTGCGCTGGAGCGGCTCGGGCTCGTCGTCGCGGTGCTGCTGCTGGTCGCGATCGGGGCGCTCGCCGGCCGCACCCTGCGCCTCGCCGAGACCGTGCTGGCCGCCGCCTTCCTGGTGACGCTCGCCTGGGCCGTGTTCATCGCCGGGCTGGGACTGACGATCCCGGTCTGGCCGGAGTGGTAGGCATGGAACTCCTGTCCAACCTGGCGCTCGGCTTCTCGGTGGCGCTCACCCCGTGGAACATGCTGTTCGCCTTCATCGGCGCCATGGTCGGCACGCTGATCGGCGTGCTGCCCGGCATCGGGCCGATCGCCACCATCGCGATGCTGCTGCCGCTGACCTTCCATCTCGAGCCGACCGCCGGGCTGATCATGCTGGCCGGCATCTTCTATGGCGCCCAGTACGGCGGCTCGACCAGCGCCATCCTGATCAACCTGCCGGGCGAGACCTCGTCCGTGGTGACGACGATCGACGGGCACCAGATGGCGCTGCAGGGCCGTGCCGGCGCGGCGCTCGCCGCCGCCGCGCTCGCCTCGTTCTTCGCCGGCTGCGTCTCGACCGCCCTGATCGCCACCTTCGCGCCGCCGCTCGCGCGGCTCGGCCAGTCCTTCGGCTCGCCCGAGTATTTCTCGCTGATGGTCTTGGGGCTGATCGCCGCCGTGGTCTTGGCGCACGGCTCCGTGATCAAGGCCGTGGCCATGATCGTGCTCGGCCTGCTGCTCGGGCTGGTCGGCACCGACGGCAACACCGGCGGCCAGCGCTTCACCTTTGGGCTCAACGATCTCGCCGACGGGCTCGACGTCGCGACGCTCGCCATCGGCCTGTTCGGCATCAGCGAGATCATGGCCAACCTGGCGCAGCGCGAGTCCTCCCGCGACGTCGTTGCCAAAAAAATCACCCGGCTGTGGCCGACGGCCGACGACTTCCGGCGCGGCTGGCCGGCGGTGCTGCGCGGCACCGGGCTCGGCGCCGTGCTCGGCGTGCTGCCCGGCGGCGGCGCGACGCTGTCGTCGTTTGCCGCCTATGCGCTGGAGAAGCGCGTCTCCAACCGCCCGGAGATGTTCGGCCGCGGCGCCATCGAGGGCGTGGCGGCGCCCGAGGCCGCCAACAATGCCGGCGCGCAGAGCTCCTTCATTCCGATGCTCACGCTGGGCATCCCGGGCAATCCGGTGATGGCCCTGATGATCGGCGCGCTGATGATCCACGGCATCCAGCCGGGCCCGCAGATCATGACGGAGCGGCCGCAGATGTTCTGGGGCATGGTCGCCAGCATGTGGGTCGGCAACCTGATGCTGGTGATCATCAACCTGCCGCTGATCGGCTTCTGGGTGCAGCTCCTCAAAGTTCCGTACCGGTTCCTCTATCTGGCCATCCTGTTGTTCTGCGGCATCGGCGTCTACACGGTGAGCAACAGCCCCGCCGCCGTGGTGATCGCGGCGGTGTTCGGGCTCTTGGGCTTCGTCTTCCAGCGGCTCAATTGCGAGCCGGCGCCCCTGATCCTCGGCTTCGTGCTGGGGCCGCTGATGGAGGAGAACCTGCGCCGGGCCTTGCGGGTCTCCGGCGGCGACCCGATGATCTTCCTCAACCGGCCGATTTCGCTCGGCCTCCTGATCACCGCCGCAATTCTGCTGTTGATTGTCGCCCTCCCGGCGATCCGCTCCACCCGCGAGCAGGCGTTCCAGGAATAGCGCGTTCGAACGCGGCGTGCGCGCCGCCCGCAGGAGAGTGTTCGATGGCAATTCATTTCAACGAGAGCGAGGTCGCGCCGGTGCCGGTCGGCGAGGGCGTCACCCGGCAGCGGCTGCTCGACGAGACCCGGGTGCCCGACATCCTGTTCGCGCTCGACCGGCTGGTGCTGGCGGCTGGCGGCGCCGTCGCCTTGTCGGTGCCGAGTGACTCGCTGTCCTGGTTCCAGATGATCGACGGCTCCGCCATGCTGCGCACGGCGGACGATGAGGTCGCGGTGGCGCCGACCCATATCGGGCTGTTGCCGCCCGGCTTTTCGGGCACGCTCGAGAGCGAGGCCGGCGCGACGCTGCTGTGGGCCTCGGTGCCCGACGCCGGCCGTCTCGACGCCGCCGTCATCGCCCACCCGCCGCCGTTCCGCCTGGTCGACTGGCGCGAGGAACCGCTGCTGAAATCCGAGCACGACGCGCGCAAGCGCGTCTACATCGTCACCCCGAAGATGTTCGGCGTGCGCGCCATAAGGGGCGAGATGATCATCTATCCGCCCGGCACCGAATGCCCGGTGCATCATCACGAGGGCGGCGCCCATTTCATGTATTTCCTCGCCGGGCAGGGCACCTGCTATGCCGGCGACGACCAGGAAATGCGCGTGAAGACCGGCGACCTCGTCTACTATCCGGACCGCGAGCCGCACTGGGTGAAGGGCGGCGACGAGGGCGACATGATCTTCTCGGAGTTTTTCGTGCCGAGCGCGGTCGCCACCGTCTGGGCCGATCCGTCGAAGATCTGCACCTGGATCCCGATGGGCGTGAACCACCGCGGCGGCACGCCGTCGCGCGTGATCGAGAAGCACGCCCACGGCCCGATGGCCGAGGTGTGACGTTTGGTCATTCCGGGGCGCCGCGCAGCGGCGAGCCCGGAATCCATACTCACGGACAGGGGTTATGGATTCCGGGCTCGCGGGCCTTCGGCCCGTGCCCCGGAATGACCGTGTTGGAAACCGACCCTGATTGCACGTTGATTTTGTCAGTCCCGCAAGGGCTTGGCGTTCCGGCGCGGCTGTGGTCAAGTGCGCTCCCCGCCACCCCGGACTGCACAATGGCCATCGTCAATCCCAATCCCTTCACCACCCGTCCCGAGATCGAAGGCAGCTTCGGCGTCGTCACCTCGACCCACTGGATCGCCACCGCGGTCGGCATGGGCATGCTGGAGAAGGGCGGCAACGCCTTCGACGCGGCGGTCGCGGCCGCCTTCACGCTGCAGGTGGTGGAGCCGCACCTCAACGGTCCCGGCGGTGACGTGCCGATCGTGCTCTACGACGTGCGCAAGGGCCGCCCCGAGGTGATCTGCGGCCAGGGCCCGGCGCCGGCCGGCGCCACCATCGCCTATTACCGCGGCCTCGGGCTCGACATGGTGCCGGGCACCGGACTGCTGGCCGCCTGCGTGCCCGGCACGTTCGAGACCTGGATGACGCTGCTGCTCGAATACGGCACGATGCGCCCGGCCGACGTGCTGGCGCCGGCGATCTTCTATGCCCGCGAGGGCCATCCGCTGGTCGAGCGCGCCAACGCCACCATCCGCTCGGTCGAGACGCTGTTCCGTCAGCACTGGCCGACCTCGGCCGCCGTCTACCTTCCGGGCGGCAGCGTGCCGGAGATCGGCAGCCGCTTCGTCAATCCGGTGCTGGCCGACACCTACACGCGGATCCTGCGCGAGGCTTCGAACGGCGGCGGCGGCCGGGAGCAGGAGATCGCCCGCGCCCGCAAGGCGTGGTCGGAGGGCTTCGTCGCCGACGCGGTCGACCGCTTCTGCCGCACCCAGAAGGTGATGGACACCTCGGGCGAGCCGCATCGCGGCGTCCTGTCCGGCCACGACATGGCGATCTGGAAGCCCCGCATCGAGGCGCCGCTCACCTACGACTACGGCCGATACACGGTGTGCAAGGCTGGGCCCTGGTCGCAGGGGCCGGTGCTCCTCCAGCAACTCGCGCTCTTGAAGGGCTTCCATCTCGACGGGCTCGACGTCGCCGGTCCCGAGTTCATCCACACCGTGGTCGAGTGCGCCAAGCTCGCCTTCGCGGATCGCGAGACCTTCTACGGCGACCCCGACTTCGTGAAGGTGCCGATGGATGTGCTGCTGTCGGACGCCTACAACGATGCCCGACGCAAGCTCGTCCAGCACGCCGCGTCGCTGGAGTTCCGTCCCGGCTCGGTCGAGGGGTTCGGTGGGACCGTGAAGTTGCGCCGGGCCGAGGAGGCGGGCGCCACGGCCGGAGCCGGCGAGCCGACCGTCGGCCGCATCGGAACCAAGCCGGGCGAGGTGCGCGGCGACACGGTGCATTTCGACATCATCGACCGCGCCGGCAACATGATCTCGGCGACGCCGTCGGGCGGCTGGCTGCAATCGTCGCCGGTCATTCCGGATCTCGGCTTCTGCCTCGGCACAAGGGCCCAGATGTTCTGGCTGGAGGAGGGGCACCCGGCGGCGCTCGCGCCCGGCAAGCGGCCGCGCACCACGCTGTCGCCGACGCTGGCGCTGCGCGACGGCGAGCCCTACCTCGCCTGGGGCACGCCGGGCGGCGATCAGCAGGACCAGTGGACGACGCAGTTGTTCCTTCGGCATGTGCATGCCGGCATGAACCTGCAGGAGGCGATCGACGCGCCGGCCTGGCACAGCGAGCATTTTCCGATCTCGTTCTGGCCCCGCACGGCACGCCCCGGCGTGCTGGTCGTCGAGGAGCGCGTCTCGCCGGAGGCGCGGCGCGAGCTTTCGGCACGCGGCCACATTGTCGAGGTCGGGCCGGCCTGGTCGGAGGGGCGCCTCACGGCGGCCTCGCGCGACGGCTGGCGCCGCCGCGCCGCCGCCAATCCGCGCGGCATGCAGGGCTATGCGGCCGGGCGGTAAGAACGGAGCATATCCCCGTGGTCGCCGATGTTTTCGTCACCTCCCCCTGGAGGGGGGAGGTCGACGCGCGGCGCGAAGCGGCGTGCGTCGGGTGGGGGTGACAGCGGTGCCGGTGCGTGGGGCTTCACCCCACCCCGGTGCCCGCCTTCGGCGCGCCCCGACCCTCCCCCTCCAGGGGAGGGTGAATACGAGTGCAAGGCCCTTCGAGCCAGTAGAGGACCACCATGACCAACGTGATCCGATCGTCGCGCGCCGGTGCCGTCGTCACCCTGGTGATCGACCGGCCCGAGGAGAACAATCTCCTCACCATCGCGCAGGTGCGCGAGCTGACCGCGGCTATCAATGCGGCGGCGGCGAGCGACGCCAAGGCGATCGTGCTGCGGGCGAACGGCGCCGACTTCTGCCGCGGCCGCGATCCGCGCGACGGCTCGGGGCTCACCAACGCGCTGACGCTGCGCACCACCACGCTGGAGCCGATCCTGGCCGCCTATGCGGCCATCGAGGCGGCGCCGCAGCCCGTGATCGCGCTGGTGCACGGCGCCGCGCACGGGTTCGGCTCCGCTGTCACGTCGGCCTGCGACATCGCCATCGCGGCCGATACGGCGCGCTTCAAGCTGCCCGAGATGGAGCATAATTTGCCGCCGACGCTCGCCATGTCGGCGTTGGTCCCCAAGGTCTCGCGAAAGGCGCTCGGCTGGATGGTCTTTGCCCTGGAGGAACTCTCCGCCGCGCAGGCCTTGCAGATCGGCCTCGTCAGTACCGTGGTGCCCGAAGCCCAGCTCGCCGCGGCATTGGAAAAGCTGCTCGCCACCGTGACGTCGCGAGCGGCGCCGTCGCTCGTCGCCGTGAAGGATTTTTTGCGGGTCGCCTATCACATGGAGCCGCGCGGGCTCGCCGACTATTCGGCCAATGCGCTGGCGACCGTGCTGTCCTCGCGGGAGCGCTGACGCGTGGCCGCCCCGGACGTGGGGGCCGGCTCGCCGTTCTGGCGCTTCTCGCTGGCCACCTACCGCAAGTCGGGCGTGGCGGAGGCGTGCCTCGCCCTGCAGGACGGTCTTGGCGTCGACGTCAACGTGCTGCTGTTCGTCCTGTGGCTCGGGGCGCAGGGACGTCGTCTCGACGACGTCGAGATGCAGTTTGTCCTGGATGAGGCGGCCGGCTGGGCGGGCGAGGTGGTCGTGCCGCTTCGAACCGTGCGGCGACGCCTGAAGGACGATGCGCCGCTGGTCGCGACCGAGGCGGCGCAGGCGTTCCGCACCCAGGTGAAGCGGCTGGAGCTGGAGGCCGAGCGCCTCGAGCAGGAGGCGCTCTTCGGTCTCGCCGGGCGGATTGCCGGCGGCGAGCGCACATCGCCCGAGGTGGCGATCCGCGCCAATGTCGACGCGCTGGCGCGGGCGATGGACCGCAGCTTTCCCGAGCCCGAGGTCATTCGGCTCGTCGCGGCGGCCCGGCCCCCGAGCGCATCATGAGCGAAGCGGCGTCAGCGCACTGGCGAAGCCGTCTTCGACGCGACGCGGGTCAGCGCGTCACCACGATCTTCTGGTACAGCCCGCCGAAATAGGACTGCCGCGGCCACTGCTTCTTCGACCAGGGGGCCGGCATCCAAGTCTGCAGCGCGTTGTTCCACAGGTCGAGTGCGAACGGCTCCAGCACGGCCAGCACCGGCTTGAACCAGTAGCGCCAGGGGTGCCACCAGTCCGGCTTGGCGTAGTCGACGATCACCACCTTGCCGCCCGGCTTCACCACCCGGAAGATCTCGGCCAGCGTGCGCTCGCGGTGCTCCACCGGCTGCTCGTGGAAGAGCAGATAGACGATGGCGCGGTCGTAGCTCGCGTCCGGCAGGTTGAGGTCGGCCGAATCCATGTTCAGGAGCCGCACCGGCGAGTCGGACTTGAGCTTGCGCCGCACGTTGCGGAGCTGGGCCGGCACGATGTCGATCACGTCGAGCCGCCCGCCGCCCGCCGACACCCGCTCGCATAGATGCGGGGTGAGGTCACCATAAGCGCAGGCGACCTGCAGGGTCTGTCCCGGCAGCTCGTCACCCATCTCGGCCAGCGCGGCATTGCGCAGCTTGGCGTAGTTGCCCCACAGGATGAAGTTGATGATCGGCTGATGGTCGAAGAACCGGATCGCGTTCGGATGAATATAGGCCCACCAGTAATGCTTCTCGAGATACTGAGGAATGGAGACGATTGGAGCTTTCGCGCTGTCTACCGGCGAGCCGGCCTCGGTTCGCACCGAGGTCGACGTTCGTACTGCAACAGTCTGCATCTGTAATGGCCTCGAAGCGGGTGGGGGATCCCGCAAGAGTTCATGCCCCCCGAGATCGACCATCGCATTCACCCTCGTACAACACCTTGAGAAAAAGCAAGACTCGCCGTTTGACACATCCGCTATGCGGACCCGTCGAGACACCGCTCAGCGGCTGATTACGATCGCTTGATAAAGTCCGCCAAAATACGACCGACGCTCGATTTTCCGTTGGTCCCACGGTTCTGGAATCCATCTGGTGATATCGTCCCGCCACAAGTCGAGCGCGAAAGGCTCCAGCGCGGCGAGCACCGGTGCGAATGCGTATCGCAGCGGGTTCCACCAGCGCGGGCGGGCGTAATCGATGATGACGATGCGACCGCCCGGCTTCACCACCCGCAGCGTCTCGGCGAGGGTGCGGCGGCGATAGGCCTCGGGCTGCTCGTGCAGCAGGAAGAACAGGAGCGCGCGGTCGTAGGCCGCGTCGGGCAGCGGCAGCGCGGCCGAATCGGTCTCGACCAGGCGGGCCGGTGCGTCGGGCGGCAGCTTGCGGCGGAGATTGTCGAGCTGGACCGGCAGCACGTCGGCGACGTCGAGGGAGCCGCCGCCGGCGGCGACCCGCCGGCACAGCCGCCCGGTGAGATCGCCATAGACGCAGGCGACCTGCAGGGTGCGGCCGGGCAGTTGCTCGCCGAGCGCGCCCAGGGCGGCGTCGCGCAGGCGCGCGTAATTTCCCCATAGTATGAGATTCGCGAGCCACTGGCGCTCGAACACCCGCACCGCGTTGGGGTGCACATAGGCCCACCAGTAGTGAACATCGAGATAGGGCGGGATCGGCTGGGCGGACTGCGGCCCGAGATGCGGCAGACCGGCATGATTGGTGCACGGGCCTGCCGGCGTCGCGACCGCTGAATCCATGTCCTGCTCCCCCCATTCCCCGAACGAATAACTCCGAACCATACCGCATAGCACACAGGCGCGGGCCGCAACATCCATGGCTTTACAGACCTGCTGTCATGCGGGTCTTACGCGTCGGCGCTTATTTCGGATCACCTGTCGCACTATAGAGGCGGCGGGGCCTCGCGCGAATCGCGGCCCTGCCGCATCGGCCGAATTCCGATTGCGACGCACGGATCCGGGGCCGATACTCGGTCGCCTCGGTGCTCGGTGCGGCCGCCTATGCGCGCCGCGGGCGCGGCGAGCGGCGGCACCGGCCCGGGTCGGATCAGGAGAAGCCGCGATGAAAGCCCGAGACGTGATGAACAGCCGGGTGGTGTCGATCGCCCCCGAGGCGACGATTCTGGACGCCATTCAGCTCATGCTGGAGAACCGGATCAGCGGGCTTCCGGTCGTCGACCATACGGGGGCGCTGGTGGGGATCGTCACCGAGGGGGACTTCCTGCGCCGCCCCGAGACCGGCACGCTGCGCAAGCGGTCGCGCTGGCTCGAGATCCTGATCGGACCCAACAGCCTCGCCACCGACTATGTGCGTTCGCATGGGCGCCGGGTCGAGGAGGTGATGACCCGCACGCCCGTCACCATCGGCGAGGAGGCGACGCTCGACGAGGTGGTCGCCATCATGGAGCGTAAGCGGGTGAAGCGCGTGCCGGTGGTGCGCGGTCGCGAGGTGGTCGGCATCGTCAGCCGCGCCAACCTGCTGCACGCGCTGGCGAGCGTCAGCCGCGACCTGCCTGCGGCCTCCGGCGGCGACGCCGAGATCCGCACGCGCGTTCTCGACGAGCTGGGGCGGCAGCCCTGGGCGCCGGTCGCGCTGGTCGACGTGGTCGTCAAGGACGGTATCGTCGAGCTGTGGGGCAGCATCACCGAGGCGAAGCAGGGTGAGGCCCTGAAGGTCTGCTGCGAGAACGTGCCGGGCGTGAAGGGCGTGGTCAGCCATCTCTCCTGGATCGAGCCGATGTCCGGCCTGGTGATCAGCGAGGCCGATCCGCCGGAGACGGGCGGATCGCGCTGACATAGGTCGACGCGCCCCGAGGCGCAGACGGCGCGGCGGACGAACCGGTACGGCAAAAATGCAAGAAATCCCTGCGGGCAGCGCGGGGCCACTCGTCATACAAGGATCTGGTCCGTGCCTTCGGCAGCGGCTATGACAGCCGGTCCGCTGGAGGAAACAGAACAATGCCGCAAGGTAAGACCATCGACACGCACGCTCACATCCTGAGCGACGAGACCATGCGCCTGATCGCCAAGGAGGCGCCCACGATCTCGCCGAAGATCACGCCGATCGACGACGAGATGTCGGTCCTGGAGGTCGCCGGCGTGCCGTACCGGCCTTTTCCGCGCGGCGGCTGGAATCTTGAGAAGCGGCTCGCCGACATGGATTTCGCCGGCGTCGACATGCAGGTGCTGTCGAACACGCCGCAGACCTTCCTGTACAACGTCGACGCGTCGCTGACCGCTACCCTCGCCGCGCTGCAGAACGACCAGATCGCCGCGACGGTGAAGCAGGTGCCCGACCGTTTCATGGGCATCGCCACCCTGCCCATGCAGGCGCCCGAAAAGGCGGCGGCCGAGCTGACGCGGGCGATGCGCACGCTCGGCCTCAAGGGCGCGCAGATCGGGTCGAACGTCAACGGCCGCAATCTCGACGACCCGGCGCTGGAGCCCTTGTGGGCGGCCGCGAACGAGCTCTCCGCCTTCGTGATGATCCACCCGATGCTGGTCGCCGGTGCCGACCGGCTGAAGTCCTATTACCTCGGCAACCTGATCGGGAATCCGCTCGACTCGACCATCGCGGCGGCCTCGCTGGTGTTCGGCGGCGTCGTCACGCGCTTCCCCAGGATCAGGTTCCTGTTCGTGCATGGCGGCGGCTTCGTGCCCTATCAGTTCGGCCGCTGGATCCACGGCTGGAAGGTGCGTCCCGAGCCGCAGGTGCATCTCAAGGAGTCGCCCGAGGCGGCGCTGAAGACGCTGTGGTTCGACACCATCCTGCATGCCAAGGAGCCGCTCGAATATCTGGTCGCCTCGGCCGGCGCGTCGCGCGTCGTGCTCGGCAGCGATTATCCCTACGACATGGGCACGCTGGAATGCGTCCGGCAGGTGCGGGCGCTGTCGATCTCCGACGCCGACAAGAGCCGGATCCTCGGCGTCGGCCCGCTGACGCTCGTCGGCGGTGCATTTGCACGGAGCGCTGCATGAATGCCCCCGCAACGTCGTTCCGGCGTGCGTCCGTCGCCGCCGTCTCGGGGCTGATCGCCGACTGCCTTGTCGCGGCCGGCATTTCGCGCGAGGACGCCGCGGCCGTCGCCGGTCTGATGACCGAGGCCGATCTCACCGGGGCCGACGGCCACGGCGTGTTCCGGCTGCCGCAATATGTCCGGCGGCTGCGCGCCGGCGGCTTCAACAAGGCTCCTGCGATCACGGTCGCCCGCACGGCGCCGGCGAGCGCGCTGGTCGACGGCGACAACGCCTTCGGCCACCTGGTGGTCAAGCGCGCCGCCGAGACGGCGATCGACATCGCCCGCGACACCGGCGTCGCCTGGGTCGGCGTTCGCCGCTCCAACCATGCAGGTTCGGCCGGCCTCTATGCCGAGATGCCGGTCCAGCACGGCATGGTCGGCATCTATGCGGCGGTGGCGAGCGCCAACCACATGGCGGTGTGGGGCGGCAAGGAGCTTCTTCTCGGCACCAACCCGCTCGCCATCGCGGTGCCGACCGGCGCCGGGCCGATGGTGCTCGACATGGCGACCACGATCGTGTCCTACGGCACCGTGAAGAAATATGCGCTGCAGGGCCTGCCGCTGCCGGAAGGCTGGCTGATCGACCGCGACACCGGCGAGCCGATCACGGATCCGAAGAGGAGCGGAGAGGGCCTGCTGCTGCCGATCGGCGGCTACAAGGGCTCGGGCCTCTCGCTGATGCTCGGCGTCTTGGCCGGCATCCTCAACGGCGCCGCGTTCGGACGCGACTGCGTCGACTTCAACGCCGACGACACCGCCGAGACGAACACGGGCCAGCTCGTCATCGCGGTCGACATCGCCCGCTTCGTGCCGCTCGACCGCTTCGTCGCCGAGGTCGACCGCCACATCGCGGATCTGCGCGCCACGGCGCGGCTGCCCGGCGTCGACGCGATCCGGCTGCCCGGCGACCGCCGTCGCGACTGCCGGGTCGAACGCAGGCAGGCGGGCATTCCGCTGCCGCCGGCGCTGATCGCCCAGCTCGACGCGCTCGCCGGCGAGCTCGGCGTGACGCTGCTGTTCGAGCGCTGAGACCTGGGACGCGAGCAGAAACGAGCGAGCCGTCATGCCCGGCCTTGTGCCGGGCATCCAGGTCTTCGGGCGTCCATCATCGAGCAAGGTCGTGGATGGCCGGGACAAGCCCGGCCATGACGACGCAAACGATGGGGCGCGTCCGGCGTTCCGCTCAGTTCGCCTCCTCGGCGAACACCTTTTCGCGGCCGGAGCGGATCGCCGGCAGCACCAGCACCAGCACGACCAGCGCGGTGAGGATCAGGAACACCAGGCTGATCGGGCGCTCGACGAACACGCTCGGGCTGCCGTGCGAGATCAGCAGTGCGCGGCGCAGGTTCTCCTCGATCAGCGGGCCGAGGATGAAGCCGAGCAGCAGCGGCGCAGGCTCGCACTGCAGCCGTGTCAGCACGTAGCCGACCAGCCCGAACACGCTCGCCACGATGACGTCGAGGGCATCGTTGCGGATCGAGAACACGCCGATGCAGCAGATCAGCAGGATCGACGGATAGAGCAGCCGGTAAGGCACCGTCAGCAGCCTCGCCCAGAAGCCGACCAGCGGCAGGTTCAGCACGACGAGCAGAAAGTTGCCGATCCACATGCTCGCGACCAGCCCCCAGAACAGCTCGGGCTTCTCGGCGATGAGCTGCGGGCCGGCATAGAGGCCGTGCATCATCAAGGCGCCGACCATCAGGGCCATCACGGGGCTGGCCGGCAGGCCGAGGGTCAGAAGCGGGATGAAGGCGGTCTGCGAGGCCGAGTTGTTGGCGGCCTCGGGCGAGGCGACGCCCTCGATGGCGCCGCGGCCGAAGCGGCTCGGGTCCTTGGCGATCTTCTTCTCCAGCGCATAGGCGGAGAACGAGGCGAGCACCGGGCCGCCGCCCGGCAGGATGCCGAGCGCGGCGCCCAGGAACGTGCCGCGCAGCGCCGGCTTGACGATCGCCTTCAGGTCGCGCGGCGACGGCCACAGTCCCTTGTAGTCCTTGACGAACTCACGCTCGCCCTCGGTCCGGCCGAGGTTCGAGATGGTCTCGCCGATGCCGAAGATGCCCATGGCGATGACGGCGAAGTCGATGCCGTCGCCGAACTGCGGCACACCGAAGGTGAAGCGCGGCAGGCTCGAGTTCACATCGATGCCCATGGTGCCGAGCAGGACGCCGACCAGGATCATGCCGATCGCCTTCACGACCGAGCCGTGCGCCAGGATGACGGCGGCGACCAGGCCGAAGACCATCAGCGAGAAATAGTCGGCCGGGCCGAAGTCGAGCGCGAACTCGGCCAGAACCGGCGCCGCGAAGGCGATGATGAAGGTGGCGATCGTGCCGGCCATGAAGGAGGACAGCGCCGCAGTGGCGAGCGCGAGCCCCGCCTTGCCCTGACGGGCCATCTGATAGCCGTCGATGGTCGTCACCACCGAGGATGATTCACCGGGCAGGTTGACCAGGATGGCGGTCGTCGAACCGCCGTAGGCGGCGCCGTAATAGATGCCGGCCAGCATGATGATGGCGGACTGCGGCTGCAGCGTGAAGGTGACCGGCAGCAGAATCGAGATGGTGGCGACCGGGCCGAGGCCTGGCAGCACGCCGATCGCGGTGCCGAGCAAGACGCCCAGAAACGCGTAGAGCAGGTTGATCGGCTCCAGCGCGACGGAGAAGCCGAGGGCGAGATTGCTCAGAACGTCCATGGTGTCCTCACCACTGCGGGAACGGATGGAGCGGGAGGCTCAGGCCGAACCAGAACAACGAGCCGATGAAGCCGACGAGAACGACGGCGAGGATCGCCACCTCGAGCGGACGGAAGTCGCGGTCGGAGAGCCGGGCGAGCACCACCACCAGCACGGCGGAGATGATGAAGCCGGCCTTCTCGACCAAAATTCCGAACAAGAGCGTGCCGAGCAGCACGGCCAGCAGCGGCCGCAGCGCGATCGCCTCGATGCGGTCGCCGGCGATGAAGAAGGATCGAATCACCAGGATGAGCCCGAGCAGGACGAGCCCCGAGCTGACCAGCAGCGGGAAATAGCCGGGGCCGATGCGCTGCGGCGTGCCGAGCGGATAGTTCCAGCCGTAACCGATGGCGAACAGCCCGAGCGAGACGAAGAGAATGCCGGTCACGAGATCGGTGGTGATGCGAATACGCAAGCGTACCCCCTTCGCCGTCGTGCGGCGCAACCGTTTTCAACGTCGCGGCGGCACGCGACGCGGGCGCATCAGGAGAGCGCGGCCGGACGTGGGTGCCCGGCCGCTTCGAGTCTCGAGCTCAGTCCGGCACCGCGCCGGATTCCTTCACCACGACGGTCCAGCGGGCCGTTTCCTTTTCGATGAAGGCCTTGTACGCCTCCGGCGACTCGCTCGCGGAGGCCGTGGAACCGCCGTCGATCAGGCGCTGCTTCACGGTCGGATCGGAGGCGGCCTTGACGATCGCCTGGAACAGCTTGTCGACGATCGGACGCGGCGTGCCGGTCGGTACCAGGAATCCCTGCCACGAGGTGGCGACGAGCTCCGGATAGCCGAGCTCCGCCACGGACGGCACGTCCGGGAGGATCGGGCTGCGCTCCTTGCTGGACAGCGCCAGGATCTTGATCCGGTTCGCCTTGACGTGCGGCATCGCCGCGGCCAGGGTGACGAACATCAGCTCGACGTGTCCGCCGAGAATGTCGGCGACCGCTGGTCCCGCGCCGCCCTTGTAGGGAACGTGGTTCATGTCGAGGCCGGTCGCCTTGCGGAACAGCTCCATCTCCAGCCGGTCGACGCTGCCGCTGCCGGGCGACGCGAAGTTCACCTTGCCGGGCCGCGCCTTCACGTACTCGATCAGCTCTTTGACGTTGTTGGGCGGGAACTTCATGCTGCAGATGAGGGCGCTCGGCGTCTCGGAGGCGTTCGAGACCGGGATGAAGGCCTTGTCCGGCTTCACGCTCATGTCGGGATAGAGGGTCGGGTTGATCGACACCGTGCCGACATTGCCGAAGAACACCGTGTAGCCGTCCGGTGCGCCGCGGCCGGCGACGTCCATGCCGACATTGCCGGCGGCGCCGGTGCGGTTCTCGATGATGACCTGTTGGCCGAGCGCCTGCGACATCGGCGCCTGCAGCAAGCGCATCGCGAAGTCGGAGGCCCCACCGGGCGCGAACGGCACGATCACCCGGACCGGCTGGGTCGGATACTTCGACGGATCTTCGGCGGCGACGGCGCCGCTGACATGGCCGAACCCGGCCGCCGAGGCGGTCCCGAGCAAGAGTCCAATGGCTTGTCGACGATTCATCCTGGTCCTCCAGTGTCGTCCCGGGAGACGGGCGGTGGCACGTATGGCGTGGACGCGGGCGGCGTGGGCAAGTGCGCCGCGGCAAACCGCGGTGGGCTCACGCCGAGAATCAGGCGGCAGCGAGCGCTGCCGGGTCGAGTGGTAGCGAGACCGGCTTCTTCAGCTTGGCGGAGAGGTCGAGGGCCTTGGTCAGCATCAGGCGGTTGTGCGCCTCGGCGGCGGTCGCCGCAACCGTCGGGATGCCGAGCGCCATGCGGTTGAGCCACGACATCGTTTCCTCCGCCATCGGCCCGCGCAGCTCGCCGACCGCCATGTCGCCGGGCGGATAGCTGCCCATGAAGTCGACCAGCCGGCTCTCGTCCGGATTGTAGCCCTCCGACTGCGCCTTCGATACGGCCAGGACGATGTCGCGATGGGTGTCGTCGATGGTCAGCACCCCGGTGGTGCCGGCGATGCCGACCTCGAGGCTGTAGACGGCCGCCGGCCAGGTCACCGGCATGGCCCAGGAGATGCTCAGATGATAGACGGTGCCGTCCGAGAACATGATCATCCCGGCGGTGGCGTCGATTCCCTTGTAGAGGGGGCCCAGCACCTTGTCGACGGAGCGGGCGTACACCTCGGTCGCGGTCTTGCCCTCCAGGCACCACATGCAGATGTCGAGCGCGTGCGTGCCCGAGATCACCAGCGGCGAGATCGTGCTCGGATCGTCGGTGCGCTTGTAATTGTCGATCGCGACCAGCCGGTTCATGAACGCCCGCGAGGTCACGAGCTCCACCTCGCCGAGCGCCTTGGTGCGGCACTTCTCCTTGGCGGCGAGCCAGCGGCGGCGGAAGCGCTGGGTGTAGCCGACCACCGCATCGAGGCCGGCCTTCTCGATCTCGGCGAGCACTTTTGCCGAGGCGCCGAGGTCGGTCGCCAGCGGCTTCTCGATCAGCATCGGCAGGCCGCGCTCGATCGCCGCCATGATCGGATCGATGTGCAGGTGCTCGTCGGTCGCGATGATGACGCAGTTGACCTCGGGACGCGCCAGCAGCTCGCGGTGGCTGTTGGTCACGAAGTCGGCGCCGATCTTGTCGGCGACGGAGGCGGCGCGGTTCGGATTGAGCTCGGCGATGCCGATCCATTCGACCGAAGGATGGCGGGTCGCCACCTCGCCCCGAAACAATCCGACGCGCCCGGCGCCGACGATCGCCAGCCCGAGCTTCTTCGGCGTCCGACCTTTCATATCAACCCCCGACCTTTTTTCTTGAGCTTGCGCGACGTGATCACGGCGACTTTACGCCGTCAACCGCGCGGCTAGACCCGTCCTGCAATGCTTCCATGTCGGGATGCAGCACTCGTCGCCGGCCGGCGCCGCTGCCGCCTCCGGCTGCGCCGGTCGTGGGTGCAGCGCACCGCGGCCGTTGCGTTCCCCGGCGCTGGACGGAGAGCCGGCCGGAACGGTTTGCACGTCCTAGGACGCAGGATCGTCGCCCCGGATCGTCGCCCCGGATCGCCGGCGCCGAGCGAACCAGTCCGTTCCGCGACCCCCAAACACTGCGCCGGAGGATCCCGTGACCGATCTCGTCGGACTCCACCGCGACGGCGACGTCGCCGCGATCACGATCGACAACCCGCCGGTCGAGCCCTCGACGTGGATGTGCGGGCCGGCCCGGGGGCCTCTCTTGCTGCAGCGCAAGGTGACCCGGCCGTCGCCGTGATGCTGATCCGCTGCGCCGGGCGCACCTTCGTGGCCGGCGCCGACATTTCCGAACTCGGCAGACCCCCGCTGGCGCCGTTCCTGCACGATGTCGTCAACGCGATCGAGTGCAGCCCGAAGCCGGTGGTTGCCGCCCTGCACGGCACCGCGCTCGGCGGCGGGCTCGAGATTGCGCTCGGCTGTCATTATCGCGTCGCCGTGCCCGGCACCCGCATGGGCCTGCCGGGATCAAGCTCGGGCTTGATCCCGGGCGCCGGCGGCACCCAGAGGCTGCCGCGCCTGGTCGGTCCGGACAAGGCTTTCGCCGTTTTGGTCATCGGCACAAACGCACAGTGCCCGCAGAAGATTTCGGCGAAGCGCCGAACCCCCACTTCCTTTGGTTGCGCTGATATGGGTTGCGACATATCATTAATGCAACCAAAACGCTCGCCGGCGACCCTTGCTCGCGGGTAGAGCAGCGGGAGGATGATAGATGAGAACCTTTGGGAATTTCGGAGCTTCCGGGACATTCGCCGTGCTGCTCGCGGTCTCGACGATCGCCCTCGGCATCGCCGTCGCGACGCCGGCACACGCCCAGGCATCGCGAACCTGGGTCTCCGGCGTCGGCGACGACGCCAATCCGTGCAGCCGGACGGCTCCGTGCAAGACCTTTGCCGGCGCGATCTCGAAGACCGCCGCGCTCGGCGAGATCAACTGCCTCGATCCCGGCGGCTTCGGCGCGGTGACCATCACCAAGTCGATCACCATAGACTGTCACGAGGTCTTCGCGTCGATCCTCAACTCCGGCACCAACGGGATCATCATCAATTTCGATTCCTTTACCGACGCGAGAAGGACCGTCCGCATCCGCAACATCAACTTCAACGGCGTCGACACCGGTTTGAACGGCATCCGCATCCTCGGCGCGGCCGGCGCGGCCGGCAGCGAGGTCTTCATCGAAGACTGCTTGATCGACGGCAATTTCGGCGGCACGGGGACCGGCATTACCGATGAGCGCACGGGAGGCGGCACACTCGCGGTCCTCAACACGACGGTCCGCAATGTCGGAGTGACGGGAATCAGACTCCCGGGCGCCGCTACGCGGATCGACGCAAGCGTCGACAATGTGCGCGTCTACAACGCGAGCTTCGGCATCGTCGCCGGCACCAATGTGAAGATGATGATCACCCGCTCGTTGCTGTTCGGGAACACGCAGGCCGGCATTGCAGGTTCAGCCGGGAGCGAGGTCAACATCGACCACACGGTCGTCAGCAGCAACGGAATCGGCGTGTCGGGCGGCGGGATCGTTCGCCTGTCCAATACCGACATCGCCTTCAACGCCACCGCTGTCTCCGGGGCGACCCAGTCCTTCGGCAACAATCGCATCTCCGGCAACACCAATGTCGGCACCGCTCCGACCCCGATCGGCGGCGTGTCGAACACGTTCGGTCAGCAGTGACGCCATGAAGCCGTCCCGACATCCGACGCCCCGCGCCGGATGTCGACCTGCTTGAACGATATTAATCAGCCGGTTTGTCGGCTCCGCGCGTGCCTGATCACGCCGCCCGACTTTGCCCGGACCCAACTCCTACGTGATCCGAGGAGAACAAGGATGCGCCAACAGGGACAATTCGCCACTCGCTCGATCTCGACCGCGCTCGCCGGGTGCTGTCTGCTCGGCTTGCCCGCAACGGCGCAAATGCCGACGAGGGCGCCGCTGCCCGCGAACGTGGCCCAGGTCTCGCTGATCGCCCAGGATGAGTCCGACTGCACCAACACCACCGTGAAGGACGATCCCAACCGGACCCGCGGCGGCGAGATCACCGTGACCCGTCAGGACGGCGGGACGACCACCGTGCAGGTCGGAATGACGGCGACACCGAACACCACTTACCACGTCTTCCTGAAGTGCGTGCGGCAACTCGGCGACATCAAGACCGACGAGGAGGGGAGTGGGATCGGGACCTTCAGCTTCCCGACCGGGTCGGTCGGCTCGACGTTCGCCTTCGACATGTATCCGGAAGGAGCGCCGCACGGAAACAAGTTCCAGAGCCTGACCGTCACGATCAAGTAGTCGGCCGAGGCTCGCGGGGCTCCGCACTCGAACGGGCGCAAGTCCGAATGCCGGACGAGCGCCTGCACGACTCACGTCATCCCGATCGCCTCGGCGACCCGCCTTGCGGCGTGAACGACGATCCGGCTTGGCGCAGCGAGGTGATCGACCATGCCACGGGCCGCCGGCGCTGCGCCGCCCATGCACTCGGCCTCCTCGCCAGCGACGACCGCGACCAACGACGACCGCGCCGATTGGCGCGAGGCCTTGGACCAAGTACGAAGGCGGCGCCGAGTCATTCGCTGCATGCTGCGCCGCGCCCGGGGCACGAGGCCCGTCTGTCTCACATGCTCGGCAACGCCCGGATCACCAGCGTGATGCCGGAACCAATCAGAACGACGTAGAGGATGCGCAAGAACTGCTCGCGGGAGAGCCGCAGCGTGACGTGGTGGCCGGCCCAGGTGCCGAGCAGCATGCCGGGCACCAGCAGCAGCGCCAGCACCACCAGCCGCCCGTCCGAATAGACGCCGGCGAACGCGAAGATGACGGCGCGGGTGAACGTGCTGAGCCCGATCAGCGCGCTCTGGGTGGCGCGGATCGCGTCCTTGTCGTCGAGTCGGCGGCCCAGATAGATCGCGTAGATGAAGCCGCCACTGCCGAACATGGCGCTGACGATCCCACCGATGCCGCCGAACGGCAGCACCCAGGGGCGCGCCAGCCGGCCGCGCGGCGGTGGGGCGAGAAGCGCGTACACCGCGTAGAGAACGACGAACACGCCGAGCGCCAGCATCATCGGCCGCGGCGGCACGATCAGCAGCAGCCAGGCGCCGACCAGGCTCCCGGCCACCATCAGCGGCACCAGCGTGAAAAGCTCGTCGCGCGCGACCTTGTCGCCGATCCGCACGCCGTTGACGATCGCAGCCGCGCAGTCGAGCAGCGCCAGCGTCGGCACGATCGCCGAGACCGGCATGCTGTGGGCCAGCACCGGCGCGGCGATCAGCGCCGTGCCGAAGCCGGCGATGCCGAAAATGATATAGGCCACCGCCAAGGTCGGCAGCGCCACGGCGATCTGGTCGAGGGAGGGGAGCGCGTCGAAACCCATCGCGCGGCACCAGTGTGGCTTGCGGGATACGGCAGGATCGCATGCGAGCGCGGCGAGCGCAAACTCCGAGACGCGCCACCGTCATCCGCGCGGTCCTGCGAACGCGCCACACACCCGAGTCGCTCGGCGTGCATGAAAGCCGTCCTGCGCGGGCTCGACCCGCGCATCCATCCAAAACGCAAAAAGGGCATCTTGCGAATGGCGATGGATCGCCGGGTCGAGCCCGGCGATGACGCGAAGGGGACGGGAGCTGCCATCAGTCGAAACGGCGCGAAAATCCGCGCACGCTCTGCCTCGGTCACTCCGCTGCGGCGGCCGTCCGGGTGCCGCGGACGCCGTTGTACCAATCGAGGATCTGCTCGCCGTTCCAGTGCAGCACGCCCTCGAAGCGGTTCACATACTCGTAGATCTGCTCCAGATACTTGATCCGGTGCGGCTGGCCGCTGATGTAGGGATGGATCGCCACCGCCATGATCTTGGCGCGGTCCTTCCCCTCCTCGTAGAGCCGGTCGAACTGGTCGATGGCGCGCTGGAGGAAGTAGCTGCTCTCGTGATGCTGAACCGCCATCACGCTGATGTCGTTGATCTCCACGGTGTAGGGCAAGGTGACGAGCGGGCCCTTGGTGGTGCGGATCACGGTCGGCTCGTCGTCGTGCACCCAGTCGGCGATGTATTTGACGCCCGCCTCGGCCAGCAGGTCGGGGCTGTCCAGGGTCTGGGTCAGGCCCGGGCCGAGCCAGCCCACCGGGCGCTTGCCGGCGAACCTCTCCAGGATGTCCAGCGTGCGGCCGATCATCCCGGCCTGGTCGTCCCACTTGTGGGTCGGCATCTGGTCGTAGGCGTGACCCATGAACTCCCAGCCGAGCCGGCGCGCCTCCTCGGCGACCCGCGGGTAGTCCTCGCAGACACGCGCATTGATGGCGAGGGTGGGGCGAATGCCGAGCTTCTCGTACATCGAGAAGAACCGCCAGGCGCCGACCCGAACGCCGTATTCGTGCCAGCTCCAGTGCGGCACGTCGGGCAGGAGCGTCACACCGGTCGGCGGCGGCAGGACCTGGCGCGGCATCGGCCGGCCGATGTCCCAGACTTCGTAATTGACGAAGCTCCAGATCACGATCCTGGCGCCGCCCGGGAGCTTTAGGGGCGGACGGTCGACGATGGCGGAATAGTCGATCCGGTCGCGCGGCAGCATGGGAGACGGCATTATCCACCCTCTTCTCGGTTTGCTTGTCGACACGCCAAGCTTCTGCCCCGGTTCGAGAAAGTCAACGCGCGCCGGCCGCGGGGCAGGCCGCCTCCGGCGGCAGTCGTCCACCGCGGTTCCGCCCTCCGGGAGGGCCTATTGACGCGGCGGGGAGCGGTCCCTATCGTCCGCGCGCCGTCGCCCCATGGGTGAGCGCCGAGCGCCTTTTCCCCGAGTCGGACCGTTCCATGCCGCTGAACGATCTCGTAGCGCCGCAAGCGGTCATCCCGGCGCTCAAGGTCAACAACAAGAAGCAGGCGCTTCAAGAACTCGCCGAACGTGCCGCCGATCTCACCGGCCGCACCGAGCGCGAGATCCTGGAGGTGCTGATGCAGCGCGAGCGTCTCGGCTCGACCGCGATCGGCAACGGCATCGCGATTCCGCACGGCAAGCTGCCGCGGCTGGAGCGCCTGTTCGGCCTGTTCGCGCGGCTCGACCGGCCGATCGACTTCGAGGCGCTCGATGGCCAGCCCGTCGACCTGATCTTCCTGCTGCTCGCGCCGGAGAGTGCCGGTGCCGATCATCTCAAGGCGCTGGCGCGGGTCGCCCGCATGCTGCGCGAGCCGGAGATCACCCGCATGTTGCGCGACTCGCAGGACCGCGAGGCGCTCTATGCGGTGCTGGCGATGCCGCCGCCGGTCGCCTGAGCGACGCTGCGCCGATCATCTCATTGAAACGACGTCGTCCAGACGACAATGCCCGGCGCAATGGCCGGGCATTGAAAATTCGTCGGTCGTGATGGCCGCGCGCGCGGCGCGAGCCGTTCGCGTCAGTGCACGCTCACCGCCTCGAGCTCGTGGCTCCAGGCATTGGCGACCGCCGCCTCGCGGCTGTCGGTGATCATGATCGGGGTGCCGTCGGCGGCGTGCAGGGCGAAAAGCTGCAGCCCGGGCTCGACCTGCGGCGCCTGCGGGAACAGGGCGGGCAAGTCCTCGGACCGGATGGCCTTCACATAGGCGAGGCGGCCGTCGCCGAGATGGGCCAGCGCTTCCTGCGTGATCGCGGGATTCGTGGCATTGCGGGGGGTGGTTTCGTTGTTCATGGCCCTCGACTCCTTGTTTTCGTGGCTTTGCCGAGTCCTGTGCGTGACCGTCAGTCCTGCTGCTTGATGGCGATCGACCGTACCATGCGCGCCGGCTCTGGACGCGCCAGATCGATCGACAACAGCCCGTTCCTCAGGTCGGCCCCCAATACCTCCATCCCGTCAGCCAGCAGAAAGGTGCGCTGGAACTGTCGTGCGGCGATGCCGCGATGCAGATACTGGCGTGTCTTCTCCTCCTGCTGCCGGCCCCGGATCAGGAGCTGGCTTTCCTCGACCGTGACGTCGAGCTGCTCCCGTGTGAAGCCGGCCACGGCGAGCGTGATGCGCAGCCGTTCGGGCTGCCCGTCACCGCCGGCGATCCGCTCGATATTGTACGGCGGATAACCGTCGGCCCCCTTGGTCACCCGGTCGAGTGCCCGCTCGATCTCGTCGAAACCGAGCAGGAAGGGGCTGGAGAGCGAAGACACACGCGACATGGTCTCAAAGTCCTGTTCAGCGACTTTGCGATTGGGGCCCTTGTGGCGCCCCAGCCCGGCACCGGCAGCCGATTGGGCCTGCCGACGGCGGACACCCCAGAATATGGTCAGAACTTTTAAGGGTTCAAGAACGCGACTGCCGCAACCGCGAAGGATCGGGCGCCTCCGCTCGTCACCCTCGCCCCTCCCAGGGGGGCTACGGGATGCACACAAGGCTCACCATGCATGCGAGCGTCATGCGCGGGCTCGACCCGCGCATCCATCACGTTTCGCAAAAACGCTTTGGTCGCAGAATGATGGATCGCCGGGTCAAGCCCGGCGATGACGACGGCGGGAAGGTGCGCTCTTTGCCGTGACACCCGATGGTCTCGACAAAACGAGATCTGTGCATCCCATAGTGGGGGGGGACCGCGCGCCATGCAACCGAGCCTGACGCCCCGCCCCCCTGTCGCGGGCCCGGCCGAAGGAGTAGAGCGGACCGCGGATTTCCAACTCGGAGAGGACCATGCGCATCGCGGTGATGGGCTCGGGCGGGCTCGGCGGCTTCTATGGCGGACGGCTGGCCAAGGGCGGGGCCGATGTGGTGTTCGTGGCCCGGGGGGCGCATCTCGCCGCCCTGAAGGCGAACGGGCTGTCGATCGAGAGCCCGGAGGAGACCGTCACGCTGCCCAAGGTCCAGGCGACCGACGACCCGGCCTCGATCGGTCCGGTCGATCTCGTTCTGTTCACGGTCAAGCTGTGGGACACCGAGGCGGCCGCCCGCGCCGTGGCGCCGATCGTCGGCCCGGAAACCGCCGTGGTATCGCTGCAGAACGGCGTCCAGAAGGATGACATGCTGCGGCCGATCGTCGGCTCCGCCGCCCTGATGGGGGCGATCGCCCAGATTTCCACCACGATCGCCCGGCCCGGCGTCATCGCCCAGACCGGGACCATGCAGCGCCTCGTCTTCGGCGAGTTCGACGGCACCCGCTCGGCGCGGGCCGAGGCCTTCCTGGCCGCCTGCCTGGCGGGCGGCATCAAGGCCGAGATCGCGACCGACATCGCCCGCGAGATCTGGCAGAAATTCGTCTTTCTCGTCGGGCTTTCGGCGCTCACCTGCGCGACCCGCTGCACCATCGGGCCGGTGCGGGACAACCCGCATACACGGGCCATGCTGCTCGGCGTCATGGCCGAGGTGGTGGCGGTCGGCCGCGCCCATGGTGTTGCGATTCCGAACGATTTCGCCGCCGACCGGCTCGGCTTCATCGACACCCTGCCGGCCGGGATGGTCGCCTCGATGTTCCACGACCTCGCGGCGGGGCGCCGGCTCGAGCTGCCCTGGCTGTCGGGCGGGGTGGTCGATCTCGGGGCTGCCGTCGGGGTGCCGGCCCCGCTCAACCAGGCGATCCGGGACGTGCTGATCCTGCATGCCGACGGCCGCCCGGCGTGAATTGTCGTCACGGTGCGGGAGTAGTGATCTGCCGTCCGATTTCTGCTCCAATCCTGTGGTCCCGCTCGGGGGGAGCACACACGCTTTTTTGGGGAGACCGACTTTGCACAGACGGATCGTGACCCTTGCCTCGCTTCTGGCCCTTGCAGTCGTGGCGGCCGGCACCCCGGCGCTCGCCCAGGCGGGCCGTTTCGCCTCGGTCGAGACCATGACGATCGATGATCAGCCCGGATACGAGCCGGGTGCCGACGAGGAGCGGCTGCCGCCGGCGCTGCAACGCCAGATGGTGTTCTTCCGCACCACCGAGGCGCCCGGCACCATCATCGTCGTCACGTCGGAGCGGTTTCTCTACGTGGTGCAGGGAAACAACCGGGCGATGCGCTACGGCATCGGGGTCGGCCGCGACGGCTTCCAGTGGCAGGGCCTCAAGTCGATCGTCCGCAAGGCCGAGTGGCCGGACTGGACGCCGCCGCCCGAGATGATCGCCCGCCAGCCCTATCTGCCGCGCTTCATGGCCGGTGGCCCGGGCAACCCGATGGGAGCGGCGGCCCTCTATATCGGCGGCACCGTCTATCGCATCCACGGCACCAACCAGCCGCAGACCATCGGCCACGCCGTGTCGTCGGGCTGCTTCCGGCTGGTCAACACCGACGTCGCCGATCTTTACACGCGCATCCCGGTCGGCACCAAGGTTGTGGTCCGCCAGGCGCCGGAGCTTTGATCATGACGAGTCGCACGACTGTTTCCGCCGGCAGCCTCGCGGTCGCCGGCGCCTCTCTCCTGGTCGCGCTCTCCGGTGGCCTCGCCGAGGCCCAGACCGGCACGACCCTGAAGGCCGTCAAGGACCGCGGCACGCTCAATTGCGGCGTCAGCGAAGGCTTGGCCGGCTTCTCGGCCAAGAACGACAAGGGCACCTGGACCGGTTTCGACGTCGATTTCTGCCGCGCCATGGCGGCGGCGATCTTCGACGATCCGTCGAAGGTCAAATACGTGCCGCTCAATGCCGAGAAGCGCTTCGCCGCCTTGCAGGCCGGCGAGATCGACGTGCTGTCGCGCAACTCCACCTGGACGCTGGCGCGCGAGACGAGCCTGAAGATCGTCTTTCCGGCCGTGACCTATTTCGACGGCCAGGGCTTCATGGTGCGCAAGACAATGTCGGCGCAGTCGCCGCTCGAGTTCGAGAACGTCAAGGTCTGCGTGCAGGACGGCACCACCAATGCCCGCAACGCCGCCGACTATTTCCGGGCGAACGACGTCAAGGCGACGCTGATGACGACCGCCAGCGCCCGCGAGGCCGTGAAGGCCTACGAGGAGGGCCGCTGCGAGGTCTTCACCAGCGACGTGTCGCAGCTCCATGCCGAGCGCGCCGGCCTCGGCAAGCCGGGCGACCACGCGATCCTGCCCGATGTCATCTCGAAAGAGCCGCTCGGCCCGGCGGTCCGCCAGGGCGACGACGCGTGGGCGCTGCTGGTGAAGTGGGTGCATTTCGCCATGCTCGACGCCGAGGAGCTCGGCGTGACGTCGCAGACGCTCGACAAGGCGCTGAAATCGGAGCGGCCGGAGGTTCGCCGGCTGGTCGGCACCGACGGCGATCTCGGCAAAGAGCTCGGTCTGACCAAGGACTGGGTGGTGCGCATCGTCCGCCATGTCGGCACCTATGGCGAGGTGTTCGAGCGCAATGTCGGGACCGAGACTCCGCTCGGCATTCCGCGCGGGCTCAATCATTTGTGGTCCACCGGCGGCATCCAGTACGCCCCGCCGCTGCAGTAGCGCCGCCGACCCTTCTCCTGGCTGTCGCGCCTGATGGCTCTTCACCTCTCCCCGCGCGCGGGGAGAGGTCGGATCGCGCAGCGATCCGGGTGAGGGGGCGCCTCCGTCTCCACGCGACGCCCCCTCATCCCGACCCTCTCCCCGCACGCGGGGAGAAGGAGAGCGGGCGCCGCGGCAGGACGACGTCGTCATGCGCGGGCTCGACCCGCGCATCCCTCAAGACGCAAAAAAACGCTGAACTCGCAGCATGTCGTCGCCGGCGGCGGAGCGCCGTCGGCTCCGTTCACGCGAGCCCGGCCCGCCGGGCTCGCCCAACAAGGCGTGGCGGCCTGACGTGCAAGGCGGGATTATTCGAGCCAGCTTGCCGGGTCGCGCATGCCGTGCACCACGGCGACCACCAGCACACCGTCCGGGGACGGCTCATAGATGACGATATAGCGCCCTTCGACCAGGATGCGGGCTGACGGGCTCAGTTCCGGCCGTGCAGCTCCCATCATGGGATTGTCGGCGGCGAGGTCCACCTTGTGCATGATGCGGCGGAGCACGCCATCGGCGGCGGCGGGATTGTCGGGCGCGATGCCCGCCCAAACCTCGAAGAGGTCGGCTTCGGCACGGGGAGTGAGAAAGACCCTAGCCACGGGCCGCAGACTTGCCCTTGAACTCCGCCAGAAGGGTCTCGGCATCCACGGCGCGTGGGGTGCCGCTGGCCTTGCCTTCGTCGTAGGCGCGTTTCAGCTGGGCGAGCTCCAGGGCACGCACCTCCTCGCGCTGTTCCCACAGCCGCAGGGCGTCGCGAATGACTTCGCTGTTCGAGGCGTAGGAGCCCGACTCCACGGCCTCCTGAATCCTTCCCACCTGGCGTTGGGAGAGTGAGACGGTCAGGGTCCGCATACTGGCTGCAGGTCGTTCCATGCCCCCATCATCGGACGACTAACAAGAATTAACAAGACCTGTTAGCGACGGAGATTCCGTGCCGCAGGGCGCCTCCGTCTCCACGCGACGCCCCCTCATCCCGACCTTCTCCCCGCCAGCGGGGAGAAGGAGCGCGGGCGCCGCGGCAGGACGACGTCGTCATGCGCGGGCTCGACCCGCGCATCCAGCAAGTCGCAAAAAAACGCTGAATTCGCAGCATGTTGTCGCCGGGCCAGGACGTCGCCGCCGGCGGCCTCCGAAAACCAGCAGCGGCGTTCCTGGAACCAAGAAAAAGAAGTCTAGGAAAGTGCGGGTGCCAACAGCGGAGATAAGGCCCGGCAAGTGAGTCGGGCCGAGTGGTTAACACCTGACGCTTGGTACCCGCCCTGGGCCACTGTCCTGCGCCGATTGGGAATAGATGCAAAGTGCCAGAAACAGACATCAGCATGCTCCTCAATCACCACGTTGGCGCGCAACAAAATCGGGAATTGTGAGGCCAGGCGCTTCCGCGATCTTGAGATTTATGACTAGATCGAATTTCGTTGGCTGCTCGATGGGGAAAGGCAGCCGCTAAGGGCCGCGTCTATGAAGCAAGACCGAAGCGAGCCAATCGGGATACTAAAATCGCTCTGGACAAAGAACGAGGCGGGCGTCTGGGTCATACATGGCATCAAGGGAGTCGACTTGAAGCCCCGCCAAGGCTTTGAAGCAGACTATTTCAAAATCAAAGACGAAATGGTCCTGCTTACTGAACGGCCAGGACCTGTGATTCGGGATTTCTTCGCTACATTTGGTCACACTGAGTTTCTAATTAGACAAAGCATCGTTCCGATCGTTGCTTGGAACGACGGCGATAGAGGAATACGTTGTATCGGAACAGGCTTCTTCATAAGCGCCTCGGGCTTCCTAATGACAGCGGCCCATGTCGTCAGAGACCCGATAGATGATGAATACGCAAGCTTCACCCAAATCGCCGACAAAGCTTTCAAGTTCGATAAGTCCTTGCACATGGGGGTTCTGCTTCCCGCTAACCCTGCGATGAGAACCGCCCCTCCTGAAGTGTTCAACGGTCCAGACGAAATTCGTGGCGCAGACTCATTCATTGTACCGATCGAGTGGGCCTTACATTGGGGGCAAGAAGTGGTTGGACCTTTGTTTCATATGAAGCCCGAGTACAAACTCGATCTCGACATCGCGGTTTGCAAGGTCGCCGAAAATCGAATTGGCGGCTCCTATCAACCGCTTAACGTCGGTCAACACGATTTAAAGATCGGCGACCGAGCAGTCGCAATCGGATACGCCGAGATGGAAAGCATTCAGTTCGGCCAAGCGGTCTATCAGCCGTCATTGGTAGTGTCCGTCGGATCCATTACGAACATCTACCCAGATAACATCACTAAAAAGGAGGCAACGACGCCTGGGCCATGTTTTGAGTTCGACGCGAAGATTCCGGGAAAGATGAGCGGCGCCCCAATTCTTGTCGGGTCGGGCATCATTACCAAGGGGGTCGTTAGTCGAAGCTGGCAAGATGAAAAGCGCGCTAGCGGCAGTCTGATCGCTCCCATGATGGGTTTGGGCTTGAGCGCAGCGAACGAAAAAAGCCTCCTTCAAATCATGCAGGAGGGAAACGAAGGAATGGCCCAAATGATGGGAAGAGACCTTTGATCATAAGTTAACCGCAGGAGGTCGTCGAATGTCGACTGTGGGTCATTTGCGGACTTATCGACGGCCGGAGAAGCGCCTTTCGCCCGTCCGTTCC
>NZ_JACAAX010000030.1 GCF_013377085.1 Rhodoplanes sp.
ATGCCAAGCCGGACCCGCGCAAGCCCGTCGCCGGCGTCCCCGACGAGGCGCCGCCCGCCGAGGGCGCCGAGACGCAGGCCCAGACCACCGGCAGCGGCAGCCACGAGTTCCGCTCCGAGCGCTGGTCCGAGCTCTACATCCGCCGCATCGACGAGACCATCGCGGCCCTCAAGAGCAAGGGCGTCCCGGTGTTCTGGGTCGGCCTGCCGCCGGTGCGCGGCGCCCGCTCCACGGCCGATTTCAGCTATCTCAACGACCTCTTTCGCAGCCGCGCCGAACGCGCCGGCATCGTCTATGTCGACGTGTGGGACGGCTTCGTCGACGAGGGCGGCCGCTTCACCATGCAGGGCCCCGACGTCGAGGGCCAGATCCGGCGGCTGCGCGCCGGCGACGGCGTGCACTTCACCCAGGCCGGCGCCCGCAAGCTCGCCCACTATGTGGAGCGCGAGCTGCAGCGCTGGATGACGGCCCGCGCCACCCCGGTCGCGCTGCCGGTCGAGGAGCCCGCCAAGACGCCGGAGCCGGCCAAGCCGGGAACCGGCCCGGCCACGGCGTCGCCGGCCGGCACGGCGCGGCCGCTCGCCGGCCCGGTGATCACGCTCTCCGGGGTGCCGATCCCGGCCGAGGGCGACGAGCAGCTCGTCGGCGGGACGCGCCAGACCCAGACGGCCGCGCTCGATGTCGTCGCCGCCAAGGTGATCCAGAAGGGCGAGGCGATCCCGGCCCCGGCCGGCCGCGCCGACGACTTCGCGTGGCCGCGCCGCGAGCCCGCCGCGGTCGGTGCCGACCCGGTGGTCGCCTATACGACCCTGCCGATGACCCCTATGAAGGCGGAGCGCCAGATGATGGCCGACGCCCCTGCGGCTGCCGCTCCGGCCGCCGCCGCCGGTCCGCCCAAGCCGGCCGGCCCGACCGCGCCGCGGGTCGCCCGCGTGCAACCGCAACAACAGCAGCAGCCGCAGGTGTTCGGCTGGTTCGGCCAGCCCTACCGCCCGGCGCAGCCGCAATACCAGCAGCAGGTCCGCCAGGCGCCGCAGCGGCCGACCTTCTTCCCGTTCCTGTTCGGCGGGGGACGATGACCCCACCGCGTCTCATACCGGCGTGAGCCTTCGGGGACCGCCCGGCCGCGCCGCGCGTCGAACCGCAGACACGCTCCGCCAGCAGGGGCGCTCCGAGAACATGCCAACGGGCGAGCCCGGACGAAGACCGGACCCGCCCGTTCACGGCGACAGCCGTCGTGGGCGCCGAGCAGCAGCCGCCGCGATCTTCAAGCCTTCGGGAAGCCGTAGAGCACGGCCGGATTGTCGACCAGAATACGGTGGCGCAGCGCCTCGTCCGGCGCCCAGTCGAGCATCAGGTCGAGCAGCGCGGCGTCGTCCTCCAGCGGCAACTCGCCGTTGGTGGCCGCCGGATGCGGCCAGTCGCTGCCCCACACCAGCCGCTCGGGGGCGAGCGAGATGTAGGCGGCGACGAGCTTCGCCGTGTCCTCGTAGTGCGGCGGCCCGGACTTCGACTCCCGGTCGGCCTCCGACAACTTGACCCAGGTGCGCCCACGCTCGATCAGGCGGGCGACCACGGCGAAGGCCGGATGATCGCGGCCGGCCGGTTGCGGGATACGGCCGAGGTGGTCGAACACGATCGGCGAGGCGACCCGGTTCAGCACGTCGGCGATGCCGGGCAGCTCGGCGCCGGCGATGTGCACCTGAATGTGCCAGCCGAGCGGCGCGATCCGGCGCGACAGCGGCTCCATCATCTCGACCGTCGCAGCGGCGCCGCGCGAGATGTTGAACCGGATCCCCCGGATGCCGCCGGCGTCGAGGCGCTTCAGCTCGGCATCGCTGATGTCGGGCCCGATCACGGCGACGCCGCGGGCCGCGGAGCCGAGCTGCCTGATGGCGTCGAGCGTGCAACTGTTGTCGGTGCCGTAGGTCGACGGGGTGACGACCACGTTGCGCGTGGTGCCGAGGCGCTTCTGCAGGAGCCGATAGTCGGCCGCGGTGGCAGGCAGCGGCTTCAGGACCGCGTTCGGCAGATACGGAAAACGCGCATCGTAGATGTGATGGTGGCAGTCGCACGCATGCGGCGGCACCTTCAGCTTCGGCGGCTCGGTGCCGGCCGTGAAGGGCACTGCGTCGGCGGCGCGGCTCGGCGCAATGCCGAGACCGGAGGCGAGGCCGAGGCCGGCCGCGGCCTGCAGCAGCGCGCGCCGATCGATCTCGTGGCGTTTCATGACAACCTCTCTGCTTGAGAATTCGAACTCACGCTCCGGCCACGGAGGCGAGGCCGGAGCGTCCCTTCTCGCCGGTCAGGGGCAGACGTCGTCGATGAACTCGCAGCCCCTCGCCTTCAGCTCCTTGTCGATCCACGACATGTCGCGCGTGCCGGCAGCGATCGCCTTGACGGTGGCCTCCTCGGCGGCGTGCTTCTTGCGCGCCTTCTCCAGGATCTCGGCTGCATCCTTCGGACGAACGACCACGATGCCGTCCTCGTCGCCGACCAGGATATCGCCCGGCCGCACGACGACGCTTCCGACGGAGACCGGCACGTTGATCTCGCCGGGCCCGTCCTTGTAGGGACCGGCGGGCGTCACGCCGGCGGCATAGACCGGCAGCGCCATCTCCCTCAGCGACGCGACGTCACGGATGGCGCCGTCGATGATGATCCCGCCGAGCCCCCGCCGGGCCGCATCCTGCATCATCAGCTCGCCGGTGATCGAGTTCGTGCAGTCGCCGTGCGCATCGACGACGACGATGTCGCCGGGCTGCGCCATCTGCAGTGCCTTGTGGAACATCAGGTTGTCGCCCGCCCGGGTCTTTACCGTGAACGCCGGGCCGAGGAGATTGCCCTTGCTGATCTTCCTGATCCGGCCATCCAGGATGAAAGACCGGTTGATCGTGTCGCCGATATTGGCGACCGGAAGTCCGCGGAAGCTCTCGACCAGTGCTCGATCGGGGCGGTCGATCCTGGTGTATATGCGGAAGCCTGGATTGGACATGGCAGCGGTTCCTTCTTGTCGTTTAAGCCTGCAGTGCCTCGAAGATCTCGTGATAGTCCTTGGGCGCGACGCCGCCGAAGTGCTCACGCAGCCGGTGCTGCGTGCACCAGCTCAGTTTCGCCTTGGTCGCCTCCGACATGGTGCTGTCGACCCGGATGCTCCTGAGCGTCGCGATCACCTCGTCCATCTCGTGCTCGCGACGCTCCGAATGGACGACGCCGCGGCACAGGATGTCGCTCGCATACGCCTTGAAGTCGCCGGCGCTCAGCGACTTGCCGATCGACGCCAGAATGTCGTCCTCGATGGCGAAGGAGCGTCCGGCGACCACGGTCTCCAGCAGCAGCATCATGAAGCCCTTCATGAAGATGCTGCGGAACATCTTCGACGCCGAGGCCTTGCCGGGCGGGCCTTCCAGCACCGTGATGTTGGTACCGTACGGTGCGAGGATGTCGTGCAGGCGCTGCGCGCCGGCGCCGGCGGCGAGCATCGGCACCTTGTGGCGATTGCCCGGCACCGCGCCCATGACCGCGACGTCGACGAACGTCGCGTGCGGCGAGATGATCTTGTCCACCGCGACCTTGGTGTCCGGCCCGGCCGAGTTCAGATCGACATAGATCTGATCCTTGGAGAGCAGGGGCGCGCTCGCCTCGGCAACCGGAATCGCGGCGTCGGCGCTGATCGAGCACACGACGACGTCGACCCGGGCGATCAGACTCTCCGGGGTCTCGTCTAGGGCGACCTGCGCGGTCGCCGCGCGCTCGCGCACGAGCTTCGACCGACCCTCGACATTCCAGGCCTTGTCGTAGGCCCGGATCCTCCCGAGGCCCGCCTCCCTGAGTCCGGCGGCGATGTTGAACGCCGCCTCTCCGAATCCCAGGAACCCTAACGTTGTCATGCCTTGCACTCCGTTGAGCTCGCTCCGGCGCGCCCAGCCGGGGCCGACCGATCACACCGGCAGCACGCCGGTCGCGACCGCGGTCACGATGAAGATGAAGAACATCGGGATCGAGTACAGGAAGAACAGCTTCTCATACTCGCTGAACGACATCTCCGTCCGATCCATGAGCAGGAACAGCCACGCCACGGTCGGGCTGCCGTATCTGATCGCCTGCCCCATGAAGGCGGCCATGCCGATCTCGTTCGGCGTGATGCCGTACTTGTAGGCGATCGGCGCGACGACCGGCAGGATCCCGAAATAGTAGGCGTCGACCGGCAGCGCGTAACACGCGATGGCGCCGACGAAGGCGAAGATGATGGCGATGTGGCTGCCGAGCGATTCCGGCATCAGCTCGGTGAGGGTCTGGGCGATGGCGCCGGCCATGCCGCTGCCGTTGAGCGTGCCGAGGAAGAATCCGGCCGCGATGATGATCGAGGTCACGGCGATCGCGTCGCCGCCGTTCGCGGTGATCCGATCGCGCTGCTCCGCCGCGCTGTAGTTCACCGCCAGGGCGAAGGCCGTGCCGATCGTGAACGCGATCGCGCCGCTGACCCAGCCCATCAGCAGGACGCCGAGGACCGCCAGCGTGAGGACCACGTTGAAGACGAAGAGACGCGGGCGCTTCAGCTCCTTGTCGCTCTCGAGGATGACGGAGACCATCTCCTCGATCTGCTCCGGCGCGATCGCCTTGGTTCCGACCGCGCCGAATCCCAGCCGCTTGCGCTCTCGCAGCCCCATGACCCAGGCCATGGCGAAGACGTAGACGAGCGAGGCGCCGAGGATCGGCAGGATCTGGACGAAGAGCTCGTTCACCTCGACGTTCAGCACCGCCGCGGCGCGCGCCAGCGGACCGCCCCAGGGCAGGCAGTTGCCGAGACTGGTCGGCAGGATGATCAGCATCGCCAGGTTCGACAGCTTCATGCCCATGCGCCGGTAGAGCGGCACGAAGGTCGCCGTGATGATCAGGATGGTCGTCGTGCCGTCGCCGTCGAGCGTCACGGCCGTCGCGGTCGCTGCCGTCACCAGGATGATCTTGAGCGGATCGCCCTTGGCCTTCCGGATGAGGACCGTGCAGAGCGGGTCGAACAGGCCGACATTCATCATGATGCTGAAGTACATGATCGCGAACAGGATCATGACGGTCGGGTTGATCGTTCCGAGCGAGACGCGGCCGTTCTTGCCCGTGCTGTAGAACAGACCGTCCCGGAACCAGCCCATCAGCGTGGACGCGTCGTGACCGCCCTGATAGGCCGCTGCCAGCCCGAACACCACGGAGACGAGCACGAGCCCGCCGAAGGCGGAGGCTTTCTTCCCGATCACCAGCAGGAGAAAGCTGATGATCATCAGATATCCGAGCAGTGCTGTCATGTCGTCTCTCCCGACGCCGTGCACATGCGGAGCCGCAGAGAGGCCCACGTCGTGTTCTTGTTCGGATGCTCGGGGGTCACGTCACGAGCGATGGTTCCGGTCGTGCGGCTCGCTCGGAACAGGCAGGGGTTGCGATCTGGACGATGGGCTCTTCTGTTTCGGCTTCTTTGTCGCCGGCGATATTGACAGCCCCTGTGGCGAGGTCTAATCGCAAAATCTCATGCAATCATTCCTGCCGGTCATGAGTATAGATTTTCGCGACCTCCGATACTTTCTGAAGATCGCCGAGCTCGGTCACATCGGCAGGGCCGCCGAGGAGCTCCACGTCACCCAGCCGGCGCTGTCGAAATGCGTCGTCCGTCTCGAGGACAGTTACGGGGCCAAGCTGTTCGACCGCGCCGGGCGAGGCATCGCGCTGACGGAGGCCGGCCACTGCCTGTTCGGACGATTACGGGTGCTGGAGCACGATCTTCAGGACATCCGTCGTGAGGTGTCCGAGCTCGGCCGGGGCGTGGCGGGAGTCGTCCGGCTCGGCTGCGCCGGATCGATCGCGTCGTTCGTGATCCCGGGAATCTGCAGGGTTCTCCGCGAGCGGGCGCCGCAGATTCGGCTGCTGGTCGATGTCGCGCTCGACGTGGTGCTGCAGGATGCGCTCCGCAACGGTGCGCTCGACGTCACGGTGAGCCCCGCCCGCATGGCCGCCGCGAACGACGGGATCGTGACGACGCCGTTGTTCTCGGACACGGTCGTGGTCGTCGGGCGATCCGGTCATCCCCTGTCGCGCAGGACGGCGACCCTGAAGGAGATGAGCAAATACGGCTGGGTGCTGCCGTTGCGCTCCGTCTCGACGCGGCGGTGGCTCGAAAAGGTGTTTCTTCAGTCCGACCTGCCGCCCCCGGAGGCGGTCGTCACCACCAACCTGCTGCTCTCCGCGCCGAAGATCCTCGTCGAGACCGACCTGCTGGCCTTCGTGTCGCGGCTCAACATCGGCTCGGGTCGCGGCAACCGCGGCATCGTCGAAATACCGAACGTCCACACCACCATGGAGCGGACGATGGACATCGGTCACCGCGTCAAGGCCTATCTGTCGCCGGCCACCCGCTACTTCATCGACGTGCTGCAGCAGCACGGGCCGGAGATTTCGGCGTCCGGCCGGGCGCACCGCGGGTAGGCACCGTCTCCGGACCCGCCCGAAGGTCACCGCGGCAGCGCAGAGGCCCCCATCAGAAACTCGTCGACGGCGCGGGCGGCCTGGCGGCCCTCCCGGATCGCCCACACGACCAGAGACTGGCCGCGGCGCATGTCGCCGGCCGTGAACACCTTGTCGACCGAGGTGCGGTAGCTCTCGGTGTCGGCCAGCACGTTTCCGCGCGGGTCCAGCGCCACCCCGAGCTCGGCCAGCATGCCCTCCTTGACGGGGTGGACGAACCCCATGGCGAGCAGCACCAGCTCGGCGTCGAGCGCGAACTCGGAGCCGGGGATCGGCTTCATCGTGTCGTCGACCCGCACGCAGTGCAGCTTCTTCACTTGGCCGTTCTCGCCGGAGAACTTTTCGGTGAGCACCGAGAACTCGCGCTGGGCACCCTCCAGATGGCTCGACGAGGTGCGCAGCTTCGCCGGCCAGTTCGGCCAGGTCAGCAGCTTGTCGGCCTTTTCGGGCGGGCGCGGCAGGATTTCCAACTGCACGATCGAGCGGGCGCCCTGCCGGGCCGAGGTGCCGATGCAGTCGGAGCCGGTGTCGCCGCCGCCGATCACCACGACGTGCTTGTCGGTGGCGAGGATCGGAGTGACGTGTTGCGTCTCGTCGCTGTTGCGGCGGTTCTGCTGCGGCAGGAAGTCCATGGCGAAATGGACGCCGGCGAGCTCGCGGCCCGGGATCGGCAGGTCGCGCGGCTTCTCGGAGCCGCCGGCCAGCACGACCGAGTCGAAGGTGTCGATCAGCTCCCGGGCCGGCACGTTGGACCCGATATGGGCGAAGTAGTGGAAGGCGACGCCCTCGGCCTCCATCTGCGCGACGCGGCGCTCGACCAGATGCTTCTCCAGCTTGAAGTCCGGGATGCCGTAACGCAGGAGGCCGCCGGCCCGCGCGTGGCGCTCGAACACGTGCACCTCGTGGCCGGCGCGGGCGAGCTGCTGGGCGCAGGCGAGGCCGGCCGGGCCGGAGCCGACCACCGCGACCCGGCGGCCGGTCTTGTGCACCGGCGGCTCGGGCCGCACCCAGCCCTGCTCGAAGGCCCTGTCGACGATCGCACATTCGATCGTCTTGATGGTGACGGGGTTGTCCTCGAGATTGAGCGTGCAGGCTTCTTCGCACGGCGCCGGACATACCCGCCCGGTGAACTCCGGGAAGTTGTTGGTCGAGTGCAGGTTCTGCGCCGCCGTCTTCCAGTCGTCCAGATAGACGAGGTCGTTCCAGTCCGGGATCTGATTGTTCACCGGACAGCCCGTGTGACAGTACGGGATGCCGCAATTCATGCAGCGCGCCGCCTGCTGCTTGAGGTCGCCCTCGGGCAGCGGCAGCACGAACTCGCGATAGTTGCGCAGGCGCTCCTCGACCGGCGCGTATTTGCGGTCGGTGCGCTCGAATTCCAGGAAACCCGTGACCTTACCCATTTCTGACCATCATCTCAGTAATCGAGGTGGAAGAGGCCGTCGTCTTGGCGCTTCACGATCGTGAGAACCTCGTCGCCTGTCTTGCCTGCGAGGTCGACGCACATGCAGCACCCGGGATCGAGGATGTGGATCACGTGCGGAAGCTCCGCTCCGAAATCTTCAGTCACCTCGACCGCGACGACGACCCGATCTCCACGAATTGACCGCTCGGAGACGAACCGCTCCAGTATCCTTCCGACCAGCCCGATGCGCGGCTTTTCAGCCGCCGCAGCATCGGCCCGAGTGGGATGCGGGCGCGACACCCGGCATGCCTCCGCCGGGCTCACGAGCCCGGCGATCAAGACGAGGATCGACCCGAACGCGATGGTTCGACGTCGACCCACCGCACTCACTCCGCCGCCTGCATGGCGGCCTCCTGCTCCTTGGCGAGCTCGGCGAGCGCGCGCTTGTACTCGAGCGGCATCACCTTGCGGAACTTCGGCAGATAGTCGTCCCAGTTGTCGAGGATGTGCTGGGCGCGGCGCGAGCCGGCGAAGCGGGCGTGCCGCGTGATCAACAGGTGCAGCCGCCCGGCGTCGTAGCGCGTCATGTCGCGCAGCACCTCGACCCGGCCGGCGGTCTCGAGATCCTTCGATTGGTGATAGACGGCGAAGTTGGTGGCCTCCTCGGCCGGCAGCGGCTGCAGCTCCACCATCGCCATGTTGCAGCGGCTCCGGAAAGTGCCGTCCTCGTCCAGCACATAGGCGATGCCGCCCGACATGCCGGCCGCGAAGTTGCGCCCGGTCATGCCGAGCACGACGACGATGCCGCCCGTCATGTACTCGCAGCAGTGGTCGCCGGCGCCCTCGACGACGGCGATCGCACCCGAGTTGCGCACCGCAAAGCGCTCGCCGGCGACGCCGCGGAGATAGCACTCGCCCGCGATGGCGCCGTACATCACCGTGTTGCCGACGATGATCGACTCCTCCGGCACGATGGCGGAGTCGGTCTGCGGCCGCACGATGATGCGCCCGCCCGACAGGCCCTTGCCGACATAGTCGTTGGCGTCGCCCTCGAGCTCGAGCGTGACGCCATGGGCGAGCCAGGCGCCGAAGCTCTGCCCGGCGGTGCCGACCAGGCGGATATGGATGGTGCCGTCCGGCAGGCCGGCATGGCCGTAGCGGCGCGCCACCTCGCCCGACAGCATGGCACCGGCCGTGCGGTCGGTGTTGTGGATCTCGGCGACGATGCGCACCGGCGCGCCGCGGTCGAGCGCCGGGCGAGCCTCGGCGATCAGCTTGCGGTCGAGCACCTTGTCGAGCCCGTGGTCCTGCAGCTCCAGCTTGCGGATGTGCACGCCGGCCGGCGCCATCGGCTTCATGAACAGGCGCGAGAAGTCGAGCCCCTTGGCCTTCCAGTGCTCGACGAGACGACGCTGGTCGAGCATCTGCATCTGTCCGACCAGCTCGTCGAAGCGCCGATAGCCCATCTCGGCCATCAGCTCGCGCACCTCCTCGGCGACGAAGAAGAAGTAGTTGATGATGTGCTCGGGCGTGCCCTTGAAGCGGGCGCGCAACACCGGGTCCTGGGTGGCGACGCCGACCGGGCACGTGTTGAGGTGGCACTTGCGCATCATGATGCAGCCGGCCGCGATCAGCGGCGCGGTGGCGAAGCCGAACTCGTCGGCGCCGAGCAGCGCGCCGACCACGACGTCGCGGCCGGAGCGGATGCCGCCGTCGACCTGCACGGCGATGCGGCCGCGCAAGCGGTTGGCGACCAGCGTCTGGTGGGTCTCGGCGAGGCCGATCTCCCACGGCGAGCCGGCGTGCTTGATGGCGGTGAGCGGCGAGGCGCCGGTGCCGCCTTCGAAGCCCGAGATGGTGACGTGATCGGCGCGCGCCTTGGAGACGCCGGCCGCGACCGTGCCGACGCCGACCTCGGACACGAGCTTCACCGAGACATCGCCCAGCGGATTGACGTTCTTGAGGTCGAAGATGAGCTGCGCCAGATCCTCGATCGAGTAGATGTCGTGATGCGGCGGCGGCGAGATCAGGCCGACGCCCCGGGTCGAATGGCGCACCCGCGCGATGGTCTTGTCGACCTTGTGGCCGGGAAGCTGGCCGCCCTCGCCGGGCTTGGCCCCCTGCGCCATCTTGATCTGCATCATGTCCGAGTTGACGAGATACTCGGTGGTGACGCCGAAGCGGCCCGACGCCACCTGCTTGATGGCCGAGCGCATCGAGTCGCCGTTCGGCAGCGGCTTGTAGCGGTCGGACTCCTCGCCGCCCTCGCCGGTGTTCGACTTGCCGCCGATGCGGTTCATGGCGATGGCGAGGGTGGTGTGCGCCTCGCGGGAGATCGAGCCGAACGACATCGCCCCGGTGGCGAAGCGGCGGACGATCGAGGCGGCCGACTCGACCTCGTCGAGCGGCACCCTGGTGCGGCCGTCCTCCTGCGCCGACTTGATGCGGAACAGGCCCCGGATGGTCAGCAGCCGCTCGGACTGCTCGTTGACGATCGCCGCGAAGGCCCGGTAGCGGTCGAGCGAGTTGCCGCGCACCGCGTGCTGGAGCGCCGCGACGCTGGCGGCCGTCCAGACGTGCTCCTCGCCGCGGGTGCGGTAGGCGTACTCGCCGCCGACGTCGAGCGCGTTGCGATAGACCGGCGCGTCGCCGAAGGCGTCGCGATGGCGCCGCACCGTCTCCTCGGCGATCTCGTCGATGTCGACGCCCTCGATGCGGGTCGCCGTGCCGGTGAAGTAGGAGTAGACGAAGTCGGACTTGAGCCCCACCGCGTCGAAGATCTGGGCGCCGCAATAGGACTGGTAGGTGGAGATGCCCATCTTGGACATCACCTTCAGCACGCCCTTGTTGATCGACTTGATGTAGCGCTTCACCACCTCCTTCTCGTCGAGCTTGTTCGGCAGCTCGTCACGGATGGCGAGCAGCGACTCGAAGGCGAGATAGGGGTTGATGGCCTCGGCGCCGTAGCCGGCGAGGCAGCAGAAATGGTGGATTTCGCGCGGCTCGCCGGACTCGACCACCAGGCCGACCGAGGTGCGCAGACCCTGGCGGATGAGATGGTGGTGCACGGCCGCGCAGGCGAGCAGCGACGGGATCGGAATGCGGTCGACGCCGACGGCACGGTCCGACAGGATGATGATGGTGATGCCGTCGTGCACGGCCTGCTCGGCGCGCGCGCACAGCTCGGAGATGGCCGGGCGCAGCCCGTCGACGCCGGCCGCCGCCGCCCAGGTGGTGTCGAGCGTGGTCGAGCGGAACTCCGACCCTTCCACGTCGGCGATCGAGCGGATCTTCTCCAGATCCCAGTTGGTGAGGATCGGCTGGCGCGCCTCCAGGCGCTTCACCCGTGACAGGCCTTCGAGGTCGAACAGGTTCGGCCGCGGTCCGATGATCGACACGAGGCTCATCACGAGCTCCTCGCGGATCGGGTCGATCGGCGGGTTCGTCACCTGGGCGAAGTTCTGCTTGAAGTAGGTGAACAACAGCTTCGGCTTGGACGACAACGCCGAAATCGGCGTGTCGTTGCCCATCGAGCCGACCGGCTCCTCGCCGGTCGAGGCCATCGGCGCCATCAGGAAGCGGATGTCCTCCTGGGTGTAGCCGAAGGCCTGCTGGCGATCGAGCAGCGACAGGTTGGAGGCGACCGGGCGGCTCCTCGCCGGCGGCAGATCCTCCAGCACGAGCTGGGTGCGGGACAGCCACTCGTGATAGGGGTGCTTCTGGGCCAGCCTGGCCTTGATCTCGGCGTCGGGGATGAGACGTCCCTGCTCGAGATCGACCAGCAGCATCTTGCCGGGCTGCAGGCGCCACTTCACCACGATGTCCTTCTCCGGGATCGGCAGCACGCCCATCTCGGAGGCCATCAGGATGCGGCCGTCGCGGGTGACGAGATAGCGGGCGGGCCGCAGGCCGTTGCGGTCGAGCGTCGCGCCGATCTGGCGGCCGTCCGTGAAGGCGATGGCGGCCGGGCCGTCCCAAGGCTCCATCAGGGCGGCGTTGTACTCGTAGAAGGCGCGGCGATGCTCGTCCATCAGCGGGTTGCCGGCCCACGCCTCCGGAATCATCATCATCACGGCATGGGCGAGCGAGTAGCCCCCCTGGAACAGGAACTCGAGCGCGTTGTCGAAGCAGGCGGTGTCCGACTGGCCCTCGTAGGAGATCGGCCACAGCCGCTCGATGTCGTCGCCGAACTTGTCGGAGCGCGCCGAGGCCTGCCGCGCCGCCATCCAGTTGACGTTGCCGCGCAGCGTGTTGATCTCGCCGTTGTGGGCGATGAAGCGGTACGGGTGGGCGAGCGACCAGGTCGGAAACGTGTTGGTGGAGAAGCGCTGGTGCACAAGCGCGAGCGCGCTCTCGAAGTCCGGGTCGGAGAGGTCGGGATAGTAGCTGCCGAGCTGGTCGGCCAGGAACATGCCCTTGTAGATCACGGTGCGGCAGGAGAACGACACCGGATAGTAGAGCGCCGTGTTACGGCCGCGCTTCTCGTAGAGCATCCCGGAAATCGTCTTGCGCACCACGTAGAGGCGGCGCTCGAAATCGTCCTCCTCGAACCGGCGATCGCCCTGGCCGATGAAGACCTGGCGGTGGAACGGCTCGGTCGGCTTCACCGAATAGCCGAGGCTCGAATCGTCGGTCGGCACGTCGCGCCAGCCGAGGATGGTCATGCCCTCGCGATGCGCCTGCGCGGCGATCAGCTCCATGATCTCTTCGCGGCGGTCCTCGTCGTGCGGCAGGAAGAGCTGCGCCACCGCGTAGCGGCCGGGCTCCGGCAGGCCGAAGCCGAGTTCCGCCACCTTCTTGACGAAGAACTTGTGCGGGATCTGCACCAAAATGCCGGCGCCGTCGCCGGCGCGCGGATCGGCCCCGACGGCGCCGCGGTGCTCGAGGTTGCACAGGATGGCCAGCGCGTCCTCGACGATCTTGTGGGACTTGCGGCCCTTGATGTCGGCGATGAAGCCGACCCCGCAGGAATCTTTCTCCAGCGCCGGATCGTAGAGGCCACGCGCCTGCGCGGCCGCGGGCACGCTTTGCGCCGCATCCGTCGCCTGCAACCCGCCGGCCTGCTGGTCCTCGAAATCCTGGTCGGACCCGATCGCGGTCATGTGCAAACCCTCGTCTCGCTCACCCATCCGACGCGCCCCATCCGAGAACGGACGCACCCGACGCGGGCATGCCCACCCTGCCGCATCACCACCTCGCGGTGATGCGACAAAGGCAGGCTGGTTGTCATCAGCCGAACGTCCGGCCGGATGACGTCATGCGGCTCACCTCCGGTGACGCGCGACTTCCGCCGACATGCGCCGGACCCGCCGAGATCCCGACCGGAGACGTCAGAACCAATTCAGAAAACTAAGACAGCAATGCTGTCCTAAATAACAATGCCAAAATCTTGCCATGCATTCAAGGCACCGGGCCTCTGATTCCGGGACTGTGCCCGAATTCCACGGCCTCCGCCAGCGAATGGGCCCCTCCTCCCGCATCGCACTACCGGCGCGGCGCGGGTTTTTCGTCGCCTCCGGCCTCCGCCGTCCCGCCTTCCATGCGCCCCAGCCCTGCCGGATTCGAGGGTCTGTATGGCCGCTCGGGGGGACGGTGGGCATGCGTCGTGGACAAAACGGGCACATTTTCCCAGGCTTGGCCGCCCAGTGGATGATGCGGGCCGGTTTCTTCATGGAGATGACGCCGGTGGCGGCCGTGCTGGGGACCGTCCTGGCCATGGCCGCGACGCCGCTCGCGGCCCAGCCGCGCAGCCCGGCGCCGGGGCTCGACAGCGGGCTCGCGGGCGACGCGACCCCGGCGAGCCAGCGCCGGCCGATCCCGCCCTGGGTGTTCGGCCGCGGCGGCGAGCCCCGGCTGGTGCCGCCGCGCAACATCCCGGCCGGCCGTGCCGGCCACGCCACCGACCCCGCGCGCACGCCGCTGCCGCGCACCCGGCCCTCGGGCCCGGACGGGACGACCGCGACGACATCCGGAAAACGGCCGATGCCGCCGCGGGCGCCGGGCGCCATCGACGTGCCGATTGCTCCGCTGAATTAGATCAGGCGTCCCCACAGGCGACCGCCGAGGCCGACGCCCCGTCACGCCGAGACGCCCATAAAGAAAGCGCCCCTTGCGGGGCGCTCCCAGTTTCGCGATCGGGCGCGCTCTGGGGCGCGCTCCTCGCGGGTGTTAGGCGATCGCGCGCGTTTTGCGCGCGCGACATGGCTCACGCCGCCTTGGCGTCGATCACCTGGCCGACCGCCGGCGTGGTGCCGATGGCGATCTGGCGCGGCTTCATCTTCTCGGGAATCTCGCGAACCAGATCGATGTGCAGGAGACCGTTCTCCAGCGTGGCGCCGCGGACCTCGACGAAGTCGGCGAGCTGGAAGGCGCGCTCGAAGGCCCGTGCGGCGATGCCCTGGTAGAGCACCTCGCCCGACTTCTCCTCGGTCTTGGTCGCCTGCTTCTCGCCGCGCACCGTCAGGGTGTTCTCCTTGGCCTCGATCGAGAGGTCGGAGCTGCCGAAGCCGGCGACCGCGAGCGTGATGCGATAGGCATTCTCGCCGGTCCGCTCGATATTGTAGGGCGGATAGGTCGAGCCCTGGCTCTGGCCGTCGACGCCGGTGGCCTGATCGAGCATCGAGAACAGCCGGTCGAAGCCGACGGTCGAGCGATAGAACGGTGTGAGATCGAAGGTCGTACGCATTGCAAATCCTCCTGAAGAGCGATGAGCGATATGCGAAACGGTCCGCCGCAATGGCCGGACCCGTTCGAGCGCCGCCGAATGGCCGGCGCCAATCTTGATATGGTTGTGCCGTCGGCACCTTCAAGGCCTCGACCCGACTCCCTGCCGGCGCCGGCACCGGCCCTTGCCGGAGCGGCGCCGGTTGAGCCCTCCGCGCGGACTGCTATAAGCGGCCGTCCGCCGCCCATGCCCTCCGGGAAGAAAGCCCCTGCGGTGAAGCTCGTCTCCATTCCGGCCAATCCGGCGCCTGCCGGCGCCAGCGCCGGCACGATCGTGACCCCGGACGGGGTGACGCTGCGCTATGCGCGTTTCGCGCCGCCACCCGGTCGCAAGGGTACGGTCTGCCTGTTCCAGGGCCGGGCCGAGTTCATCGAGAAGTATTTCGAGGTGGCGCGCGACCTGTACGACCGCGGCTTCGCGGTGGCGACCCTCGACTTCCGCGGCCAGGGCCTCTCCGAGCGCGCCGTGCGCAACAGCCGCAAGGGCCATGCCCGCCGCTTCTCGGACTATCTGATCGACCTCGAGACCTTCGTGAAGGAGGTGGTGCTGCCGGACTGTCCGCCGCCCTTCTTCGCGCTCGGACAGGGCATGGGCGCCACCGTGCTGATCGAGTCGGCCGCCCGCGGCCATCGCTGGTTCGATCGCATGGTGCTCGCGAGCCCGATGATCGACGTCGCCCAGCGGCCGCTGCTCGGTGCCGCCGCGCCGCTGACCCGCGCGCTGCGCCTGCTCGGCCTCGGCCGCCTCTACGTGCCGGGCGGCAGCGCCAGCACCAGTGCCTCCGAGCCCTTCGCCGGCAACCCGCTGACCTCCGATCCGGTCCGCCACGCCCGCACGGCCGCCGTGCTGGAGGCCGAGCCGACGCTCGCCGTCGCCGCCCCGACGGTCGCCTGGGCGGACGCCGCCTACCGGACCATGGCGGCGATGCAACGCCCGTCCTATGCGGGGCGCCTGCGCCAGCCGATGCTGCTGATCGCGGCGGGGCGCGACGAGCTGGTCTCGACCGCCGCCATCGAGCGCTTCGGCACCCACCTGCGGGCCGGCTCGCACCTGATCGTGCCCGGCGCCATGCACGATCTGATGATGGAGCAGGAGCCGATCCGAAAGCTGTTCTGGGCCGCCTTCGACGCCTTCGTGCCCGGCACGCCGCTGTACGGGTGAGGGTGTTTTTGACCTCTCCCCTCGGGAGAGGTCGACGCGCAAAGCGCGTCGGGTGCGGGGGTGCCGAGGCCAGCTATCGGCGCATACGCCCCTCACCCCGGTCGCGAGCTTCGCTCGCGCCCGACCCTCTCCCCTCGGGATGAGGGTAAGAACGTCGTCCGCCGAGACCCGAAAGCGTCGACCGTCACCCCGTCATCAGCGCCATGCGGGCGGCGGCGTGGACGCGGCGGTCGCCGGCCGCGACGATGCGGCCGCCCCGCTCGGCCGGCTCGCCCTCCCAGGTGGTGATGATGCCGCCCGCCCCGGTGATGATCGGGATCAGGGCGGCGACGTCGTGCGGCTTGAGCTCGGTCTCGATGACCAGATCGATGTGGCCGGCCGCCAGCATGCAGTAGGAATAGCAGTCGCCGCCGTAGCGCGACAGCCGCACCGCCTCCTCGACACGGCCGAAGGCGGCGCGGTCGGCGGCGTTCATCAGGCGCGGGCTGGTGGTGAACAGCAGGGCACGGTCGAGGCTGTCGCAGGGGCGGACCATCAGGGCGCGCTCGCTGCGCGGCCCGCGATAGTGCGCCGCCTTGCCGTCGCCGCTGAAGCGTTCCGAGAAGTACGGCTGGTGCATCATGCCGTAGACCGGGTGGCCTTTGCGGGTGAGGGCGATCAGCGTGCCCCAGGCCGGCATGCCGGCGATGAACGACTTGGTGCCGTCGATCGGATCGAGCACCCAGACATAGTCGGCGTCGGCCCGCTCGGCGCCGAACTCCTCGCCGATGATGCCGTGGCTCGGGAAGGTGTCGCGGATCAGCGCCCGCATCGCGAGCTCGGCGGCACGGTCGGCCGCCGTCACCGGGTCGAAGGCACCGCCGGCGTTCTTGTCGTCCACCAGCAGGGCGGTGCGGAAGAAAGGCAGGATGGCCTCACCCGAGGCTGTCGCCAGCCGGTCGATGAAGGTCTGAAAGTCGATCGCCGTCATGATGTCGGTCCCCCGCCTCGGCGGGGCGATCCCGGACCCCGAGCTGTAATGGCCTGCGATATGATCACGTCAACCGCCACTGGTCTGTGTCGGGCCATGGCCGGCCCGGGCAATGCGTCGGATCGGGTCCCCCCGCCGGCAGCGCAGCCGGCACCGGCAGACCCCGATGGCCTATAAGAGGTCGGGCCGGCCGGCAACCCGGTCCTTGGTCGACCCGGCGGCACGCGGGGTCGCGCGTCGGCTCGGCTTGCCTCGCCACCGGCCGCCGTGCGACCACGGCAGAGGGCCACACGGGTCCGCCGGGAGGATGTCATGACCGAAGATCTCTCCCGGCCGGCCGGCAAGGCCGCGCCGGCCGCCGGCGCGACACCCCGTGCGACGACCAGGATCGCCGTCGGCCTCGTCGCCACGCTCGGCGCCACCTATGTGGTCAGCCAGTTCCTGCGCAACGGCATCGGCGTCCTCGCCCCCACCCTGACGGCCGAGCTCGGCCTGTCGGCGCCGGACCTCGCGCTGATCGCCAGCATCTTCTTCTTCGTCTTCGTCGCCGCCCAGATCCCGCTCGGGGTGGCGATCGACCGCTTCGGCCCCAAGCGCTGCATGCTGGTCTGCGCCGTCGTGGTGATCGCCGGCACGCTGCAGTTCGCGGCGGCGGAGAGCGCGGCCGAGATGATGGCGGCCCGCGCCCTGATGGGGCTCGGCACCTCGTGCTACCTGATGGCGCCGCTCGCCTTCTATGCCCGCGCCGTCGCGCCGGAGCGCTTCGCCATGCTGGCCGGACTGCAACTGGGGCTCGGCACGATCGGCTCGCTGCTCGGCACCGCCCCGCTCGCTTTCGCCACCGCAATGGTCGGCTGGCGCGCCGCCTTCGTGGCGACGGCCGTCGTCATGGGGCTGATCGGGCTCCTGGTCGCCCTCCTGCTGCACGAGCCGCCGCCCGATCCCGAGGCGAAGCGGGAGACCGTGGCGGACGGCCTGCGCGGGGTCGCCACGCTGTGGCGGCAGCCCGACATCCCGCGTCTGTTCTTCATGAACCTGACGGCCTATGCGAGCTACGCCATGTTCGTCGGGCTGTGGGGCGGCCCCTACCTGAGCCATGCCTACGGCTACGACCTGACCCAGCGGGGCACGCTCCTGTTCATCCCGGCACTGACCCAGGGGATCGGGATGATCGTGTGGGGCGCCGCCGACCGCCTGTTCGGCGCCTACCGGCCGGCGACCTTCCTGGGCGCCGGCACGACGGCGGCGCTCCTGCTGCTGCTCGCCGCGGTCGGCACCCTGCCACCACCGGCCCTGTGGGCGTGGCTCGCCGCCTTTGGCTTCTGCTCGGCCTTTCTGCCCGCCGTGATCGCCCATGGGCGGGCGCTTTTCCCGCCGCGTTTGATCGGCCGGGGCATGACACTTATGAATATGGGGACCATGGGGGGCGGCTTTCTGTCGCAGTTGCTCGCCGGCTTCTTGATCAATTTCTTCGAATCGACCGGCGGCCAATATCCGACCGACGCTTATCGCGCGGTTTTCTTTGCACAATCCGTGCTCGGCGTGGGCGGCCTGCTGGTTTATCGGGCAGTCCGCGAACCCCTACGTTAGTCTATGGCACCCCGGCAACGGCCCCCGATGATCCCGCTCGGGCAGGTCTGCCATGTGGCGCTCGGCTTGCCTTTTGTGCGACGCGATGACATATTTCTGCGGTGCGGTAGCGCGATGACTCGTGTTACCGCCGCCCTCCTTGGGCGTTTCCTCCCTAGACTTGGGCCGCTAGCTTCCGCTAGCGGCCTCTTTTTTTGTGGCTACACTTGGACCGTGAGCGAGTAATTCTTGGTCGACCGAGACAGGATGTTGGAAAAACGATCCTGCGCGTTATGATTGATTAACCGTGGATGCTGCCACCGCTGTCGACACTTATGGCGTGCGCAGGCACTGCTTATATCCTGGACTGAGGAATTAATACCGCGGTCTCTATTCCGCCGCGGCGCGGCAGGGCTTGAGTTCTTCCAGCGGAATCTCCGCCAGGCGATCGACTGCGACGGCCATGTGTGCCGCCACCTGCTCGAAGCCGGGACCGTGGACTTGCCGCCGCTCGTCCATATACAGCGCCCGGTTGATCTCGATCTGCACCACATGCAGCCCGGTCGCCGGATTGCCGTAGTGCTCGGTGATGAAGCCGCCCGCGTAGGGCTTGTTGCGCCCGACGACGTAGCCGAGCCCGCGCAGCGTCGTCTCCAGGATCTCCGCGACAATCGGGAAGCAGCTCGTTCCGTAGCGGTCGCCCAGCACCACATCGGCGCGCGGACGCTCGTCGCGCGGGCCGGCGCTAGACGGCATCGAGTGGCAGTCGACCAGGACGGCCGCCCCGAACTCCCGGTGCGTGCGGGCGAGGAGCCGGCGCAAGGCACGGTGGTACGGCTTGTAGAGGGTCTCGATTCGCCGCAGCGCATCGTCGACCGGGATGCGGCGGTCGTAAATCTCCTGGGCGTCGCCGACCACCCGGGCGATGGTGCCCAGCCCGCCGGCGACCCGCATCGAGCGGGTGTTGGCATAGGACGGCAGCCGCCCGTCGAACATGCGCGGGTCGAGCTCGTAGGGCTCGCGGTTCACGTCGATGAAGCAGCGCGGGAAGAAGGCCCGCATCAACGGGTAGCCGCGCGCCACCACGCCGCCGAACAGCTCGTCCACGAAGGTGTCCTCGGACCGGCGCAGCGTCGACAGATCGAGGCGCGTGACCGCGAGGAAGCTGTCGGGATAGATGAATCCGCTGTGTGGCGAGTTGAACACCAGCGGACCGCGCAGGGTGTCCGGCTCCAGCACGTCGAACGGGGGATCGAGTTCGTCGAACGAATCGCTCATGCGGCTCCGGCTGGCCTCGGCGATGGTGGACGACGAACCCCGGGACGGCCGCCGCGGTTCGAGCAACAGGGGACAATCGGGCCGTGCGCCGGCCCGGCGTATCCGGTCGGCACAGGCGTCGCTGCCGCCCGGAGACCGTCATTGTCCATGATGTGACACACTCTGCCAAGATCGACTGTGGCTTCACCTCGTGTTTACCAGGAGTCGCGCTTATGGAATGCTGAACAAGGGACTTAGGGCACGGGCGGGCGACGCGCCGGGCGTGCGGGCGAAAACATCCGGGTACGGGGTATGTCCAGAATTCTGCTGGCCGAAGACGACAACGACATGCGGCGTTTTCTGGTGAAGGCGCTGCAGACCGCAGGCTACGAGGTCACGTCCTACGACAACGGGCTCTCGGCCTATCACCGGCTGCGCGAGGAGCCGTTCCAGCTCCTCCTCACCGATATCGTGATGCCCGAGATGGACGGCATCGAGCTGGCCCGCCGGGCCTCGGAGCTCGACCCGGACATCAAGATCATGTTCATCACCGGCTTCGCGGCCGTTGCCCTCAATCCCGATTCGGCCGCCCCCAAGCACGCCAAGGTGCTCTCCAAGCCGTTCCACCTGCGCGAGCTGGTCAACGAGGTCCAGAAGATGCTGGCGGCCGCCTGACGGCCGCCGAGCCGGCTGGTCCGGGCACCGCGGGCCGAGGCAGGCCGACCTTGGCATCGCGGCTCTTTCTCGCCCTTGCCCGGACCCGATCGAGCCGATATAGAACCGTCACGGTCGGCCCCGGCGTCCCGGAAGCTAGTCAGGATGCCGATGACGACTCCGAACCGTCCTCGGACGGCGGGCGCGTAGCTCAGCGGAAGAGCACTACCTTGACATGGTAGGGGTCACAGGTTCGATCCCTGTCGCGCCCACCACCCCCTCCTCGAGTCCCGGACAGCACCGAAGGTTTGCGGCTCGACCGGCCCGGTCGAGGCCCCGGACGGCATGACTGTCCGGCAGAGGTCGGCGACCCTCGCTCCAGACGATGTCTCAGCGCCCGGCGATCAGGTCCTGCAGGTTCTCGGCACCGCCGAAGCGCCAGGGTCGGAGAACGGCCGTCTCGTAGAGATCCGCGGCGGGATCGTCGCGCAGCAGCGCCTCGGCGGCCGCGGTGTCGGACGCCTCCAGCAGCATCGCGGTGCCGGCCCAGGTCTCTCCAGCCGAACTCTCGCCGTCCGCACCGAGCAGCGGCCCCGCCACGATGACGGCGCGCGCCTGCGCCGGATCGAGGAGCCAGGCGCGCTGGGCGGCGCGGGCCTTTCCGGCCGCACGGGCGGCATCCGGCCGCGCTTCGCCGACGAACAGGAAGCGCGGGTTCTTCGGGTCGCCGGCGAACTGCCACATGGTGCGGCCGGAGAGGTTGTCGAACCGCCGTACCATCACCTCGGCGAACACGCCGCCCTTGGCGAGCGGGTCGTCCTCGGCGAACACCCGGGCCGCCTCGGCATCGGCGAGGTCGACGATGTGCAGGCTGCCCGTCACGGCCTTGCCGTCGGCCGACATGGTCGGGCCGCGGGCGATCATGGCGTCGATATACGGCGTCATGAACGCCCAGTGGTCCTTCAGCAGGGCGCGCCGGGTCGGCCCGGCGCCGTCGCGGTCGCGGCCGTAGACGAAGAACTGCATCGCGGTCTCCTCCGGCGTCACGCCGTCTCGAAGCCCACGAACCGGCAGATTTCGTCGACGCCGGCCCGGGCGGTGCGGAAGCGGTTCACCGGCGCCGCCGCGTCGGCATGGCCCAGCGCGATGCCGCAGAAGAGCATCTCGGTGTCGGGCAGGCCGATCAGCGGCGTCACGATGGCGGCGATGCGGGCCCAGGACTCCTGGGCGCAGGTCGCGAGGCCATAGCCGCGCGCCAAGAGCATCAGGGTGGCGAGGAAGCCCCCGACATCGGTCCACTGGCCCGGCCCGCAGCGGCGGTCGAGCGCGAGGAACAGGCCGACCGGCGCGCCGAAGAAGGCATAGTTCTGCTTGTACTGGGCGAGCCGGCCGGCGTCGTCGCCGCGCGCCACGCCGAGCGCCCGGTAGAGCCCGACGCCGTTCTCGAAGCGGCGCGACCGGAACGGCTCGAACAGCGGCTCCGGATAGACCGGGAACTCGCCGTTCAGGCCGCGTGGATCGACGGTGTCGACGGCCGCGAGCACGGTCCGCACCAGCTCGGCGAGCGGCGCGCCCGTGAACGCGTAGACCGACCACGGCTGCAGATTGCCGCCGGAGGCGGCCCGGGTGGCGCGGCCGATCAGCTCGCGCACCGTCGCGCCGTCGACCGGCTTGTCCAGAAAGGCGCGGCAGCTCTTTCGCGAGTCGACCGCCTCGAACACGTCCATGGAAGCACAAACCCTCGGGAAACGGCGCCCCGCCGCGACTCGCGGCCGCTGCGCTCGGACGAGAATCCACTGCGGCGACACAGCGTCAATCGCACGAAGCGGCGCGGCAGGCCTGCGTCCGTCGGAGACGGCGTAACGACCGGCGTCGCGTCGCGCGTCGGGAAGGGCGCGGACTTGTGGCCGACCCGCAGCGGTGACATAGGATGCGCCGAGGGTCGGCCCATGTTCGCCGGTCCCGGACGCATTTCATGACCGATGCCTATCGCCGCCTGCTCGACCGCCTCGGCCCTCTCGTCAGCGTCGCCGGGCTCCTGGTGGTGTTCGTCCAGGCCGTCATGCAGGGCCTGCCGCAGGCCGTCATCACGGCGCCGGGCGTCGCGGCCGGCGTGCTGGCCGAGGCGACCCTGACGCTGGCCGGCGGGGCCATGCTGACCGGCTTCGCCTGGGTCGTGCTGCTTCGCCTCACGGTACGGCCGACCATGCGGCGGAGCTGCCTGTTCGGCATCTTCCTCCTCACCCAGCTCGACCGCTACCGTCCCGGCAATGTCCTGCAGTATGTGTCGCGCCAGGCGGCCCTGGCGCCGTTCGGGGTGACGATCGGCGACGCCATCACGGTCGCCATGGCGGAGGCGCTCTGCCTGCTCACCGCCGTCGGCCTGCTGGTCGGCACGGCGGCGGCGCTCGGTCGGCTCGACTGGAGCATCTCGTTCCGGATCGCGTCGGAGTTCTCGCTGGCGGTGTCGGGGCTCGCCGGCGGCGCTCTCCTGGTGCTGCTCGTGATGCAGCGCTCGGTGGTCGCCCGCCTGCTGGCATCGCGGCGGGCTTTCGTGCGGATGCTGTTCGCGGTCGGCCTCGATGTCGCGACCTTCGTCGCCATGGGCCTCGCACTCGATGCGTTGATCGGCGTGGTGGCGCCGGCGGTCGAGCGCGATCTCCTGTCGCTCTCCGCCGTCGCGGCAGCCGCGTGGCTCGCCGGCTTCGTGGTGCCGGGCGCGCCGGCCGGCCTCGGCGTCCGCGAGGTCGTGCTGTCGGTGCTGCTGGCGCCGGCGATCGGCGGCGATGCCGCCGCGATCACGATCGGGCTTCGGCTCGCCGGCGTCCTGGCCGATGTCCTGGCGGCGGTCGCCGGCCGGCTGATGGTCCTGCTCGCCCATCCCAAGCCGTCGGTCGGCGTCGACCGGCGCTGAGGCCGGCGACCGCGGTGCCGCAATTGCGCACCGGACAGGTCGGCAAGGCCGAAAGAGGCATCCGTAATACGATCAACTGCATAAGCCAAATATCGAGCGCTGACTGGGGGCGAGGAAGCACAATCGCGTGCGAAGCGTCGAGGCAAACGTTGCGATTGCACCCGCCGCTTGTACTATAAGCCATCAACAACCGTAGTCTGGAGGAACAGGATGGCCGATCCAGTCACCATTGGCGTGCTTGCCGCGTCAGCCCTCGGCCTGGCAGGCGAGACGTTCATTAAAGGCTATGTCGGGGAAGCCGCGAAGGAAGCTTATAAGGCCCTCAAGGAAAAAATCGCGGCGTGGGCAAACGACGATGTCCAGGCCCTGGAGAAAGCGCCGACCTCGGGGCCGCGCCAGCAGTTGATCGCCGAGGTGGTCGACCAACTGGCGGAGACCGACAAATCCGATGTCCGCGCACTTGCCGAAAAGCTGATCAAAGCATTGCGAGACTCAGACCCGACCGGACTCGTCATCAGCAAGCTCGACGCGCTCGACGCGATACTGGGCAACGTGACGGTCACGGCAGGCACAGGAGTTAACATCGGCGAGGTGAAAGTGGGGCGCACGTTCAAGATCGGCGACATCACGGTCGGACCCGACACCGGAAAAAAATAGTCGCGGCAGCGGACCGACGCCCGACCGCTGCCGTCTCCGGCGGGCTAATATCCGAATCAATTTCGGCCGGCCGAGATTTCTCGACGACCATCCACTATCACGGCATCGCGCCGGACGCAGTCGCACGGCTGCTCGCTGGCCAATCGCTAAAGCTGTTTCAGAGCAACGTGGCGACACGCCAAGCCTTGCCCTTCTTGGGCCGGAACGTGCTGCTCGACGACCTCCGTAAATTGCTGGATGATCCGGAATCAGAGCACGTCGTCGTGCTGCACGGTCAACCGGGCGTCGGCAAGAGCGAGCTTGCCCGCGAATATGCCCGGAGGAATCATCAACGATATTCCGGCGGGACGTTCTTCATCGACGCGCGGCCCGGCGCGATCGCGATCGACCTTGCCCATATCGGCCGTACCTGTCTCGGGCTGACTTTCACAAGCGATCTTTCGATCGACGAGCAGGCGCTCCGGACCCTATACGGGCTCGCCGAACGCCTGTCCTTCCTTATCTTCGACAATGTAGGCGCCGAGGCTGACGTGCTGCGCTGGCTACCGCCGAGCGGGCTGCCCTGCCACACCGTGATCACCTCGGTCGTCGACTGCTGGCACACGGGTTGGCGGGTCGTGCCGGTCGGCCCGTTGGCGCACGACGTCGTCGTGGCGCTGGTCGCAAAAATTGCCGGGCCGGTGGCGGCAGACCAATACGGCGACAAGATCGCGACTATCGCCGGAGGCCTTCCGATTCAGATTATTCCAACCTGCCGGTCGATCGCACGGGATGTTCGCCGCGGCCACGACATTGCGATCGACCAGACCATCAGCAGGGAGGCGGCGGAGAGCTTTCGCGGAGTTTACGAGCGGTTGGAGCCGAAGGCCGCGCTTCTTCTCCACTCCGCAGCGCGTATGAATTGCCAGCGCATCCCGCGTGACGAGATCGCGAGTCAACTAGCCGCGGCGGCCGGATGGAGCAGATCCGTGTTTGTCGATCAGCTCAACGCATGCCTGGACGTGACTTTGATCGAGGGCGGCGCCGAGCTACGAATGCACCAGCTCTTCGTCTCCTTTCTGCGCGACGCCGCGCCGGGGGCGGAGATCGCAGCGACGTTCGCCAAAGTTGTCGGTGCGCAAGCCCAGCGGATGATCGAGATCGCGCGGGAGATCGCAAAAGCCCCGAACCGAATCGACCTCACCACTGTCCTGGCGACATATCCGACCGCCCTAGATTCCTGGACAAATGTCGACGATTTTGTTTCGGTCGCAGATGGCGAGACGGTCGGCAAAGCCTTAATCGAGTTTGGGCAGTTTGCATCCGCCCAGCGTTGGTTCGAGCGCGCCGTCACGCATAAGGAGATGCCTGGCAATCATGGCGATGTCGACTACGAGAACCTAAGCCGGAGTCTTCACCAAGTCGGCGAATGCTTGAGCGAGATCGGAGATTTCGATGCCGCCCGCCTCTGGTTCGAGCGCGCCGCAGCAGCCGCCGAGAAAGGCGCCATTGACGGCCGCGTCAATCACGAGAGTCTCGGATCGAGTCTTCACCAGGTCGGCTATTGCCTATCCTCTACGGGGCATTTTGACGCCGCACTCCCCTGGTATCAGCGCGCCGTCGAAGCAACCGAGAAAGGTGACATTCAGGGCCGGATCAATTACGTGGGGCTCGGTGCGAGTCTTCATCAAGTCGGCGACTGTCTGGCCAGCACAGGCATGTTCGATGCGGCGCGCGGCTGGTTTGAACGCGCAGTCACCGCTATCGAGAGAGGTGATGTTTCCGGCCGATTAGATCACGAAAGTCTCGGGTCCAGCCTCCATCAGGTTGGCGAGTGTCTGGCAAAAACCGGTGACTTCGACGCGGCTCGACCATGGTTCGAGCGCGCTGTCGCCGCGACCGAAAAAGGTGATATCCACGGACGAATTGACTATGACGGCCTCGGTGAGCGCCTTCATAGTGTCGGTGACTGCCTGGCAAAATCTGGCAATTTCGAAGCTGCGCGGCCCTGCTACGAGCGCGCTATAGAGGCAATCGAAAAGGGCGATATTTATGGCCGGATCGATCACGAGAGCCTCGGATCGAGCCTTCATGAAGTTGGTGTCTGCCTGGCTCGTAACGGTCATTTCGATGCTGCTCGGCTTTGGTTCGAACGAGCTGTGGAAGCTAAAAATATAGGCGACCTTCACAGGCGTGTTGATCACCATGGACTCGGCAGGAGTCTTCATGAGATCGGCAACTGTTTGATTCACGCTACGGGATTCGACGCCGCGCGACGTGTATTCGAACTCGCTGCTTCCGCCAAGGAAAAGGGCGATTTCCACAACCGAGTGGATCACGATAGCCTAGGCGAGAGCCTTCATGAGATCGGCTCCTGCTTAGCCAACACTGGCGAGTTCACTGCCGCTTGGCCGTGGTTCGAACGCGCCGTCGCAGCGAAGGAGAAAGGTGACCTTCATGACCGGGTCAATCCCGCGAGCGTCTATGTGAGTCTTATCGCCGGTGCGGATTGCCTCCGGAAGCTGGCCGTCACTGATCTAGCCGATCGATGGGACGAGCGGGCATCTGGTTTGAAAGCTCAGGTCGAATCACACGGGGCTCTCGGTGGATCGCTCTAGGGCGCCTCGATCCTGTTCTCGCGGACGACCTCGCGCCAGTGCTCGATCTCCTGGTGCAGCAACGCCTTCGCGCCGGCCTCGCTGCGATACTGTTTGGCCGACACCGTCACGCCGGCCTTGGCGAAGGCGTCGAGAAGCTGCGGCTCGACCAGCGCGGCCTCCAGCGCCGCCCGCAGCCTGTCGGTGATCGCCTGCGGCGTGCCGGCCCGCGTCAGCAGCAGGCTCCAGAAATTGGTCAGCGATTTCGGCCCCAGCGCATCGGCGAGGCTCGGCACGGTCGGCATCATCGGGGCGCGCTCCGCCGAGGTCACGGCGAAGGCCTTGGCGAGCCCTTCGCTGGCCGGGCCGACCGCCGCCTGCAGGGGCGTCGCGGTGAGATCGGCATGGCCGCCGATGACGTCCTGCATGGCCGGCCCGCCGCCGCGATACGGGATCATGTCGGCCTTCCCGGCGGCGGTCGCCAGCGGCACGATGGCGAAATGGCTGGCGCTGCCGACGCCCGCATGGGCGAGCGTGGCCGGCGTCGGCGACGATTTCATCCAGGCGATCAGCTCGGGCAGCGTGTCGGCCGGAATCGTCTTGCGCCCGAGGATCACCAGCGGCGAGTCGCTGACGAAGGCGACGGGCAGGAGGTCGCGCTCGGACTCGAACGGCAGCGTGCGATAGAGCGCGGCGTTGATGGCGAAGCCGACATTGTGCAGCAGCAGCGTCGTGCCGTCCGGGTTCGAGCGGGCGGTGCGGGCCGAGCCCATGTTGCCGGCGGCGCCGCTCACCGTCTCGATGACGATGGTGCCACCGAGCTTCTCGGCCAGCACGGGCGCCAGAATCCGCGCCAGCACATCGGTGCCGCCGCCCGGCGCGAACGGAATGACCAGCGTGATGGGCCGGTCCGGATAGGTCTGGCTGCGCGCGGGTCGCGGGCACAGCAGTGTCGCAGCAGCCATTCCGGCCACCGCGCCTCGGCGCGTGACTGACACGATCGTCTCCTCCTGGTCGTTCCGCCCGTCGTTTTCTTGTTGCGACCGTTATGGCCGAGTGCGCGACGCCTGGCAACGACGACGCCGCACTTTGTATGCATTCCCGGATGGGCCGGGCCTCACTTCGGCTCGAGCAGCTCCGCGAGGCGCGGATAGATCGTGGTGAAGTCGTCGCCGGCCCAGCCGAGATCGATGGCGCGCTTCAACAGATCGGCGGTCAGATGCGTGTAGGGCGCCGGCTCGCCGTGCCGGTCCGCATAGGCGGCCGCCATGCCCAAATCCTTCGCCAGATTGGAGACCGTCGAACGCCCGTCGAAGCGGCCGGACAAGATGTGGTTGGGGAAGCGCTTCTCGCTGATGAAGCTGCGGGCGTTGCCGGCGTTGAAGACGTCGATGACGGCGGAAAGATCGAGCCCGGCCTTCTCGGCCATCCGGCAGCCCTCGCCCAGCACCAGGAAGTTGGTGTGGACGATCATGTTGTGAATGAGCTTCAGCGTATGCCCGGCGCCGCGCGGCCCGACCAGCGCGACCGTCTTGGCGATGACGGCCAGCACCGGGCGCACCTGCTCCAGCACGGCCGCCTCGCCGCCCACCATCAGGGTGAGGGTGCCGGCGTCGGCGCCGGCGGCCCCGCCTGTCATGCCGCAGTCGAGATAGGCGCGGCCGGCGACGGCGGCCCGCGCCGCAAGCTCCCGGGTGCGCTCCGGATCCGAGGTGGTGAGGTCGACCAGCACCTGGCCCGGGTGGTCGACCGACAGAATCCCGTCCGGGCCGTCGAGCGTGGCGGCGATCTCGCGGGAGGTCGGCACCACGAAGACGATCACGTCGCAGCCCGCCGCCATCTCGCGGCCGGCCGCAAACACGATGCCGCGGCAGAACGGCAGCTCGCGCGCGCCCGGGGCCGGGTCGAACACGGCGCGCAAAAAACCGGCGCGGCTCAGATTGGCAGCGATGCCGCGGCCCATCTGGCCGAGGCCGACGACACCGACACTGGTCATGACGATGGCTGGTCCGTGCAGGAGGGCGGGACGTCCGAGGTTATGCGGGACGACAACTTGGTATGCAAGGTGCCGGCGATCCGCCGGCCGTGGCCCGGCCGCGGATCACGGCCCGGCCGGCTCCATGCCCTTGGCGGCGAGCACGCGCGCCGCCTCCGGGCCGGACAGGACTTTCAGGAACGCCCGCGCGGCGTCGGGCGCCTTCGATGTCGCCGAGACACCGCCCGCATAAACGGTAAAATTCTGGATGTCGGCGGGCAGCGGCCCGACCAGCACGGCATCCTTGACGGCGATGATCTCGCTGATCTGGTGGATCGCCAGGTCGGCCTCTCCCGACACGACCCGCGTCGCCACCAGGCCGCCCGGCACCAGCACGGCCTTGGCCTTGACGGCATCGGCGATACCCCAGCGCTCGAACAGCTTCATCAGATAGATGCCGCTGGAGCCGCCGGCAGCCGGATCGATCATGGCGACGGCGCGAGCATTCAGCAGCGCCCGCTTGAACGCGTCGGCCGTCGAGATGTCCGGCTTCGCCGCGCCCTGCTTCACGGCGACGCCGATGCCGACCTTGGCGAGGCCGACCGGCGTATCAGCGACGACGCGGCCGCTCTTGGCGAGCTCGGTGAAGCCGCCGGGGGTGAGCACCAGCACGTCGAACGTCTCGCCGCCCGCGACCCGCTTGACGACCGCGCCGGCCGTGTCGTTGACCACCTCGACCTTGTGACCCGTCGCTTTCTCGAACGGCGCGACCATCTCCTGAACGACCGACTTGTAGGCGCCCGTGGTGAGCACCTTTATGTCGGCGGCGTGCGCCGGAGCACCGGCGACGGTCGCGGCGAGGAGCGCGCCCAGCATCGGCCCGGACAGGCGGGGCCACGCGGACCCGGTCGTCGACCGAAAGCGGTGGAGCGCATGCGCAAAAATATTCGGCATCTGTCGTCCTCGGATGGCGGCGGACGGTCCCGCCGGGGGGCCGCCACTGTCGAGCAGGCGGTCGGCCGTGTCCAGCCGGGATCCATGCCCGAGAGCCGTCATGCGCGGGCTCGACCCGCGCATCCATCCAGAACGAAAAAATGCATGTGTTCGACAGAAAGATGGATCGCCGGGTCGAGCCCGGCGATGACGCCGAGGACGATCCGTTTCGCTGCTCGTTTCGTAGTCCGGTCGGCAGCCGTCAGTTGAAATTGATGTTGGTCGCCTTCACCAGCGCGAACGTGTTGGCGATCTCGGTCCTGATCAGTGCGTCGAACTCCGCCGGAGTGATCGGCATCACGTCGACGCCCTCCTGGGACAGCCTCTCGGCCAGCCCCGGCGTGCGCAGCGCCTTCTGGGTCTCGGCGTTCATCTTCTCGACGATGTCGCGCGGCGTCTTGGCCGGCATGAACATGCCGGTCCAGAACGTGTAGTCGGAATTGGCGTAGCCGAGCTCGGTCGTGGTCGGCACGTCGGGCAGGGCCGAGCATCGCTTCGGCGTCGTCACGGCGAGCGCGACCAGCGAGCCGTCGCGGACGAAGGTCAGGGCCGCCGCGATGCTCGAGCAGGAAAAATCGACGCGCCCGGTCATCACCTCGACCAGCGCCTCCGGCATGCCGCGGAACGGCACATGAACGCCCGGGAAGCCGGCGGCGTAGCGGAAGCGCTCGGTGCTGACATGGGTGGCCGAGCCGACACCGGCGGTGCCGAAGGTGACGCCTCCCGGCTTGCGTTTGGCGGCGGCGACGAAGTCCTGCAGCGTCTTGTAGCCGGCCGACGGCGGCACCACGATCACGTTGGGCGACGAGCCGAGCGCGGCGACGGCCGAGAGATCGCGGGCGACGTCGTAGGCGAGCTTCGGATAGACGACCGGGGTCGCCGAATGCATCGACGAGTTGATCAGCACCGTGTAGCCGTCCGGGTCGGAGCGCGCCACCGTGGCGCCGGCGATGGTGCCGCCCGCGCCGGGCCGGTTCTCGACGATGATGTTCTGGCCGATCAGCCGCGACAGCGGATCGAGCGTCATGCGGGCGACGATGTCGATCGTGCTGCCGGCCGACAGGGTGACGATCGCCTTGATGGGCTTCGACGGCCAAGTCTCGGCACGTGCGGTCAGGCACAAGGCGGGCGCGGCGAGTGCGGCTCCGGCGAGCTGCAGACCCCGACGGCGGGTGAGCGTCACGATCGTTCCTCCCAGAACGTGAGAAATTCGGGCCCGAATCCTAGCCTTCCACCGGCGCGTGCGACATACGCAGTGTTCCAGTTCGACACCGTGCTGATCAGCGCCGGTCACGCGGCCGTCGGGTCGCGCTCCCACGGCGGAACCGGCGAGAACAACTCGGCGAGGAGATCGATCATGGCGCGCACCTTGGCGGGCGGTCGGCGGTCGGCCGGATAGGCGGCGAAGACGCCGGCCATCGGCACCGGCTCCTCGTCCAGCGTCAGCGGCACCAGGAGACCGGCGCGGATCTCGCGCCCGACCAGGAAGTTCGGCATGTAGACGATGCCCTGGCCGGCCACCGCCGCCACCACCAGGGCGTCGCCGTTGTTGGCTTTCAGGTTCCCCGAGACCTCGACGCTGTGGCGCCCGTCGCGGCCGAACGGCCAGCGCCCCGCGCCGACCGACTGCGCCAGCGTGTAGTCGAGGCAGTTGTGCCGGCCGAGATCCGCGATGGTGCGGGGCGTCCCGTGGCTGGCCAGATAGGTCGGCGCGGCGCAGACCAGGATGCGGCACGGCGCCAGCCGGCGCGCCACCATGGTCGAGCTCTGCATCCGGCCGATCCGCACCACCATGTCCCAGCCTTCCTCGATGAGGTCGACGAAACGGTCGTTGAGGCCGAGATCGACGGTGAGGTCGGGGTGGCGGCGCGACAGCTCCGGCAGCAGCGGCGCGATCTCGTGGATGCCGAACGAGAAGGGCACGTTGAGGCGCAGCGTGCCGCGCACCTCGACGGTCTCGATCGAGGCTGCGGCGTCCGCTTCCTCGAGCTCGGCCAGGATGCGCTCGACCGATTCGAGATAGCGCCGCCCCGCCTCGGTCAGCGTCAGCCGCCGCGTGGTGCGGTGCAGGAGCTTGGTGCCGAGCCGCGCCTCCAGGGCAGCGAGGTGCTTGGTCGCCATGGTCTGCGACATGCCGAGCGCCCGCCCGGCCGCCGACAGGCTGCCGAGCGCCGCCACCCGGGCGAACACCTGCATTCCGGTGACGCGATCGAGCATTTTGGCTTCCTCACACCTTTGGTGTGAGATGATATCCTGCCTCGGGTAATAATCAAACCAGGGAAATGATGGCACATAAGGGCCATCGGAACGCGACGCTCACCCCCACGGAGGCATCCATGATCGACGATCGTACCGCTCCCTATGCCGCTCTCCTGCTCCGCGTCAGCCTCGGCGCCCTGCTGCTGGCGCACGGGCTCCTGCTCAAGGTCCTGACCTTCGGGATTCCCGGCACGGTCGGCTACTTCGAGAGCATCGGCTATCCGGGCTTCTTCGCCTATCTGGTCATTCTCGGCGAGATCGGCGGCGGCCTCGCGCTGATCCTCGGCCTGTGGACCCGGCCGATCGCGCTCCTGCTGCTGCCGCTCCTGATCGGCGCCACCCTGCAGCATGTCGGCAACGGCTGGATGTTCGCCGGCAAGGGCGGCGGCTGGGAGTTCCCGGCGTTCTGGACCATCATGCTGGTCGTGCAGGCCCTGCTCGGCGACGGCGCCTTTGCCCTGCGGCCGTCTTTTCAGCAGCTCCGCATAGCCGAAGCGCGCTGACGCGCATTACCTCTCCGTCGACCGCACTGGAGGCTCGCATGTCAAACGCGTCCACCCTCGACCGGATCGAGCCGGCGCTGACCCCGGCCCCGATCGATCCGGGCACCCGCATCGGCCACGTCCACCTCAAGGTGGCGGATCTCGATCGTGCGCTCGCCTTCTGGTGCGGTGTCCTCGGCTTCGAGCTGACGCAGCGCTACGGCAGCCAGGCGGCGTTCGTGTCCGCCGGCGGCTACCACCACCACATCGGCCTCAACACCTGGGAGAGCAAAGGCGGGTCGCCGCCGCCGCGCGGCACCACCGGGCTCTTCCATGTCGCGATCCTGTATCCGACCCGGGCGACGCTGGCCGACGCCCTGCGGCGCCTGATCGCCGCCGGGGTGCCGCTCGACGGCGCCAGCGACCACGGCGTCAGCCAGGCCCTCTATCTGCACGATCCCGACGGCAACGGCGTCGAGCTCTACTGGGATCGCGACGAGACCGACTGGCCGCGCTCGGCCGACGGCACGCTCGCCATGGTCACCCGGCCGCTCGATCTCGACAACCTGCTGACCGAGGTGGCGTGACGCCACCGCCCCGGACCCGTTTCACTCAAGAGGAGACCCCCGTGAGCCAGATCAAGATCGCCGTCATCGTCGGCAGCCTGCGCCGCGACTCGTTCAACAAGAAATTCGCCGCCGCGCTCGCCAAGCTGGCGCCGGCGGACGTCACCCTGACCCCGGTCGAGATCGGCGACCTGCCGCTCTACAACCAGGACGACGACGGCAACCAGGCGCCGGCCGTGAAGCGGCTGAAGTCCGAGATCGCCGCCTCGCAGGGCGTCATCTTCGTCACGCCGGAATACAACCGCTCGGTCCCGGGCGTGCTGAAGAACGCCATCGACAACGCCTCCCGCCCTTACGGGCAGAGCGCCTGGGCCGGCAAGCCGGCCGGCGTCATCGGCGTCTCGGTCGGGGCGATCGGCACGGCGCTGGCGCAGCAGCACCTGCGCAACGTCCTGGCCTATCTGGACATGCCGACGCTCGGCCAGCCCGAGGCCTTCATCCAGGCCAAAGACGGCCTGTTCGACGCCGACGGCGCGATCGGCGCGGCGAGCCGCGGCTTCGTCAAGGGCTGGCTCGACCGCTACTTGGCCTTCGTGAAGACCCACGCCGGCTGAGTCCCCGATTGCCCCCATTGGCTCGAAGTCAAGGTTCTGCGAGCCGCCAATTCTCCGTCATTCCGGGGCGCCGCCAACGGGTCCGGCCTTCGGCCGGCCCGATGACAGGCTCCGCGGCGAGCCCGGAATCCATACACACAGACCGGGGTTATGGGTTCCGGGCTCGCGGCCTGCCGGCCGCGCTCCGGAACGACGAAGACCGGGGGTCATCGCCTCACTCGTCAAGTCAGCGCGTATGCGGTGGCCCCCGGGTCGCGCTCAGCCTCCCGCGACCTGGGCATCCCGGCCGGTGCCGCCGCCCCGAAGGCGGTGCCGGCCGAATGCGGCTTCGGCATTGGCGCACCGGATTTTCCGGCGCAGCGCCTCGTCGAGATGGCCGAGATCGTGGTCGGCGTCCGCCGCCCCCATCGGAAACGGCCAATCGCTGCCGAGCACGATGCGATCCGCGCCCATCACCGTGATCAGATAATCGAGATAGGCCGGGTCGTGCACCAGGCTGTCGACGTAGAAGCGTCGCAGCGCATCGCGCGGCAAGAGCGTCCGCTCCGGCACGCCGGGTCGCTTGGTCAGCACGCCCTGTTGCCAGCGGCCCGCCAGTGTCGCGGCACAGCCGCCACCATGGGCCAGCACGATGGTGAGCCGCGGATGCCGCTCGAACACGCCGCCGAGGATGAAGTCGGCGGCCGCGAGCGTCGTCTCGTAGGGATTGCCGAGCAGGTTGCTCAGATAATGGCGGTCGAGCCGCGCATCCGGACACGTGCCCGGATGCAGGAAGGCCGCGAGCCCGCGTCGCTCGAGCACGGTCCACAGCGGCGCGTAGTCGGCGTCCGCGTAGCTGCGCCCCAAAAGCTCGGTGCCGATGACGACGCCGGCCCAAGACTCGTCCAGCGACTCGTCGAGCTGTTCGGCCACCTCGGCGGCGAGCGCCGGATCCTCGACCGGCAGATAGGCGAGCGGCCGCAGCCGCGCCCCGTGCGCCGCGCAGGCCTGGCGCAACCCGGCATTGATCATCGCGACATAGGCGCGGCGTTCGCCGGCGCCGAGATCGGGCCGGAAAAGCGGCGGCGGCACCGAGACGAGAGCGCCGTCGAGGCCGTCGCGGGCGACGCGATCGACCAGCTTGTCGGCGTCCGAGATCGGATGCAGCGGCACGCCGTGGGCGCAGACCCGCAGCGTGCCGGCCGCCGTCGTCATGCCGAACACGGCCTTCTCGGCGACGGCCTCGACCAGCGCCGGCGGGATCAGGTGCGTGTGGACATCCCAACCGCCGAGATCAGTGGGCGTCTGCGTCATCGGTGTACCAGGTCGGGCGCACCGGATAGTGCGGGCCGTCGTAGATCTCGAGCAGGATCGAGGTCTCCTCGGCGATGGTCGGGCCGTGCACGCTGCCCTTCGGGTTCCAGTAGAAGCAGCCCGGCGTCAGCGTCGTCCCGGTCGGGATGTAGCGGTACTTGCCCGACAGGCAGAACATGAACTGATTGGAGGCGTGGGCGTGGGCCTCCGGCACGCCGGAGCCCTGCTCGAACTTGACCAGGCCGATCGAGGCACCGGTCTCCTCGTTGCGCCACAGCATCTTTTGCGACAGGCCGGCGAGCGATTTCGCCGCCCATTCCAGGTCGGCGGTCTGGATGAGGATTTCCTTGAAGGCGCTCATCGCGTCCGCCGGCATCGCGGCAGCGCCGCCGCCAGCCGGCTCGGCCTTCGCGGCTTCGGTCTTGGGGGCTTCCGCACTCGGCAACGGCGCCTCCTCGGGCGTCCAGGTGATGTGCTTCAGCTCGACCAGCCGGGCCAGATACGTGACCTTCGACTTGTTGGTCAGCTTGTGCACGGGCCGCATGCCGTCGATGAAGACGGTGTGGCCGGTCGGTTCGTATGTGTCGCGCTTGTCGCCGAAGATGGTCTCGACCTCGTTCTCGCCGCCGCCGAGCGAGATCACGGCGTAAGGATGGTAGTGGATGTGGAAATCGATGGTCTGGCCGGGCTCGAGCTTCACCTCCCAGACGCGGACGTGATCATTTTCCAGCACGATGCGGTTGCCGATCTGGCGCAGCGTGACGCCGCGCTCCGCGGCGCGCTTCAGGCCGTGAATGTCGCTCATGGATCCTCCAGCGTGCGGGCGGGCAGCGCCCAGGTTGTTCGGGGTCATTCGGTCTCGGGAAGCTCGTGACTCGGCAGCGGCGCCGTCTCGGGCACCCATCGCACATGCTTGAGCTCGATCAGCCGCGCCAGATAGGTGGTCTTGTCGCGGTTGGTCAGGCGGTGCACGGGGCGCATGCCGTCGATCAGCACGGCGTGGCCGGACGGCTCGTAGGTCGTGCGCTTGTCGCCGAAGATCGTCTCGATCTCGTTCTTGCCGCCCGTGATGGCGATGACGACGTACGGATGAAAGTGGATGTGCCAGCCGAGCGTCTGCCCCGGCTCGACCCGCACCTCCCAGATGCGCACGTGATCGTTCTCCAGCACGATGGTCGAGCCGACATCGTCCAGCGTGATGCCGCGCGCCTGCGCGAGCTTCAGCCCGTGCCGATCGGTCATGAGAACACCTCGCGCTCGCGCGTCCCGGCCCCGCGCACCGGCGAGTGCAGATCCGTCAGGGTCATCCGGTTGCGCAGCTCGCCGAGTCCGGTGCCGCGCACGACGACCTCCTCGCCTTCCTTGAGGAAACGCTGCGGGGTGCGCGCGTTGCCGACGCCGGCCGGCGTACCGGTCAGAAACAATTCGCCGGCGTGCAGCGTCATGCCGGTCGAGGCTTCGGCGATCAGGGTCGGCAGGTCGAACGCCATCAGCCGGGTCGAGGCATCCTGAAGAACCTGGCCGTCGACGAGGCATTGCAGCGTCACGTCGCGCCAGTCGAGCGCGTCAGCCGTGACCACATACGGACCGATCGGCATGGTGCCGTCGACGCTCTTGCCCTTGAGCCACTGGCCACCATGGGCACGCTGCACGCTGCGCAGCGAGACGTCGTTGGCGAGGCAGTAGCCCCACACGTGATCCATGGCGTCGGCCGCCGCGATGTTCCGTCCGGTCCGGCCGATCACCACGGCGAGTTCGGCCTCGTAGTCCCACTGATGCGACAGCGCCGGATCGAAGGCGATCGGATCATGCGGGCCGATGACGGTATCGGGCCGCTTGGTGAAGAAGGTCGGATGGTCTGGCTTCGGCACGTCCTGGCCCTCGCGCCGGCCGAACCCCTCCTCGAAGTGATCCCAGTAGTTCCAGCCGGTGCAGAGGATATCGCGGCCGAAGCGGCCGATCGGCGGCAGCAGCCGCGCGGCGTCGAGCGCGAGGCGCTCGCGCGACTGCGTCGCCAGCCGGCGGATCTCGTCGCGCCCGTCGGCGCCGCCGAGGATCACGTCGACCAGATCGCCGATCGACTCGGGCAGCAGCGTCACGGTGTCGCCGTCGACGACGCCGAGGCGCGCAGCACCGCCGTGTCGGACGGCCGCGATCCTCACGACTGCGCCTCGGGCACGACCGCGATGGCGTTGATCTCGATCAGGTACTCGGGCGAGGCCAGCTTGGTCACCTCGACCAGGGTCGAGGCCGGCAGCGGCGCCTTGAAATACTCGCGGCGGACTTTGTGGATCTGCTGGAAGTGCTCCATGTTGCGGACATAGACGTCGACCCGGCAGACGTGATCGAGCGTGCCGCCCGCCGTCTCCATCGCCGCCTTGATGTTCTCGATGACCTGCCTGGTCTGCGCCTCGATGTCGCCGATGCCGGCGATGGTGCCGTCGGCGCGGCGCGCCGTCATGCCCGACACGAACACCAGCTTGCCGCGCGCCTCGACCACGGCGGCCTGGGCGTAATGGCCCAGCGGCTTGACCAGCTTCTCGGTCGAGAGTTCCTGCTTGCTCATCGGTTTCGCCTCTTATTCGTGTGGTGTCACGCGATCGCGCGGCCGTCGCCCGCGTTCATCTGGTCGGACAGCCGGTCCAGCGTCGCAGCGACGCTCGCGGGCAGCCGCACCCGGCCGCCGCTCGCCTGGCGCCGGCGCCACTCGATCTCGCCGGGCGTGAACACCTGATCGACGCCGGGCGCGCGCGCCGAGCCGCGCACCCGCTCGCCGGCCAGCGCCGCATCACGGCGGAATGTTTCCGGGTCGCCGAAATGTCCGACGTCGATGGCGATGAAGAGATGCGCGCAGTCGTACGGCTCTGCCGCATCGCCGTAGAGCGGCTTGACGGCCTCGCCCCAGGCGCCGCCGGACAGGAGGCCGCACATCAGGTCGATCATGAAGGCGAGCCCGAACCCTTTCGGTCCGGCCGCCGGCAGCAGCATGCCGGCGATGGCCTCGCGCGGATCCGTGGTCGGGCTGCCGTCGGCGCGCGTCGCCCAGGTCGGCGGAATCGGCCGGCCGGATTTTTCCAAGAGCCGGATCTTGCCCATCGCGGCCTCGCTCATCGCCATGTCGAGGGCGAGCGGGGGTCCGTCGGCGCTCGGCAGCGCAATGGCGATCGGATTGTTGCCGACGACCCGCTCGGCGCCGCCCGGCGCTGGCATCAGCGGGCGCGTGTTGCACATGACGATGCCGATGCAACCGGCCGCCGCCGCGACGTTGGCGTAATGGCGCGCCACGCCGAAATGGAAGCCGTGTCGTACCGCGACGATGCCGGCGCCGAGCTGCTTCGCCTTGTCGACCGCGATGCCGATCGCCTGCCGGCCGGTGAGATGGCCGAAGGCATGGCCGGCGTCGAGCACCACGGCGATGCCCCGGTCGGACACCACCTCGGCGGTCTCGCGCCGCGACACCGAGCCCTTGCGCAGGCGATCGAGATACATCTCGACCATGGCGATGCCGTGCGAGGCGACGCCGTCCAGCTCCGCATCGACCAGCGCGGTCGCGACCGTGCGGGCTGCCGAGGCCGACAGGCCCGCCCCGACGAACAGCGCGGCGACCCGCTCGACCAGCGTTCCGGCATCGACCTCGACCGTACCGTCCGATGTCATGAAGCGGGACTCCTTACCCGGGGATACGAGATGACCTGTCAGCCGCGCGCGCGGCCGTGGCCGCAGGCGGCCGGTCAGATGGCGGTGAGCGCATTGGTGGCGGCGAGCACCTTGGCGGTGGTCTGGCGGATGTGGCTTTCGCACAGCCGGCACGCCGCCTCGGCGTCGCGCGCCAGAACGGCGCGCATCAGCCCTTCGTGCTCGCCGATGTCGTCGCGCGGCTTGGCCGTGAAGCCGATCGACAGGGCGACGTAGCGCTCGGCCTGGTCGAAAAGCTGGTCGCGGAACGCGCGCAGCAGCTCGGACGGGCACGCCGCCGACAGGCTCGCATGGAAAGCGCGGTGCTCGCGCCACCAGGCCCGCGAGATCTCGCCGGGCGCCGCCGGATCGGTCTTCTGCTGGCGCGACAGCCGATGGAAGGCGCCGAGGATCTCGGCCTCCCAGGCGACGTCGCCGGCCGCGACGGCGCGGCGGAGCATCAGGGTCTCGATGTCGATACGGGTCTCGGTGAGGTCGGTCAGATGGGCCGGCGACACCGGCGAGACGCGAAAGCCCTTGTTCTCGGCGAGCGTCACCAGCCCTTCCGATTCGAGCCGCATCAGCGCCTCGCGCAGCGGGCTGATGCTCATCCCGTAGCGCTCGCGCAGCTCCTCCAGCCGCAGCCGCGTGTTGGGCCGCAGCCGGCATTGCAGGATGTCGGCGCGCAGGACATCCAGCGCGATTCCCCCCAGTGTCTGCGGTTCCGAGAGCTCGGCTCGTCCGCGGGCATTGCTCTTGATCGACATGGCAGTCCCGGTGTCGGCCCGGCACGACGCCGGCGCGTGCCTCCTGCTTAGCGAAGCGATTCCACAAAATCAAATGATTTTATAAAATGTGTTGACTGAGGCTTGGAGAGGCGATCTTATAAAATCACGGCCATCGACCGGAGACCCTCTCGATGGCCGGAAACGCGGCACCGTCGCGGTGAGTCCTGCCGGGCATTCACCGAACTCGTTTGGAAAGCGCCCCGCGCTGCGGCCGGCGGCATTGGCAGAGGAGCTCGAAGCAGATGTCCAACCGGCTCAGCACGGCCATTCGCGCCGGTATGGCGGCCTCCGTTCTCACGGTCGCGGCGCTCATCGTGCCGGCCGGCGCGGCCGACACCAAGGTGACGTTCGCGCTCGACTTCATCCCGCTCGGCCGCCATGCCCCGTGGTACGCCGCGGTGGCCCAGGGCTACTTCAAGGGCGAAGGCCTCGACGTCACCATCGTGCCGAGCAAGGGCACGGCCGAGGTGATCCAGTCGGTGCAGTCGGGCGCCGCCGACATCGGCTTCGTCGACGTCCCGGCGCTGGTGCTCGGGCGGGCCGGCGGCGCGACCCTGAAGATGGTCGCGGTGAACTATCAGAAATCGCCCTATGCGATCTTCTCGCTCGCCAAGGGCGCCAACGTCACCACGGCGAAGCAGCTCGAAGGCCTGAGCCTCGGCAGCGGCGCCGGCAGCTTCACACCGAAGATCATCCAGGGCTTCATGGCCCAGCAGGGCCTCGACCCGGCCAAGCTGCAGATCACCAACGTCGCGCCGCCGGCCCGCGCCAGCATGCTGATGACGGCCCAGGTGCCGGCCATCGAGTTCTTCGTGATGGCGAAGCCCGGCCTGGAGGCGGGCGCGAAAAACTCCGGCGCGACGCTGACGACCTTCCTGCTCGCCGATCACGGCCTCGATCTCTACTCGAACGGCATCGCCGCCAAGGACGAGTATCTGAAGGCCAATCCGGACCTCGTGAAGAAATTCGTTCGGGCCGCCCTGAAGGGCTGGAAGTTCACCTTCGACAACCCGCAGAAGGCGGCCGAGCTGCAGAGCAAGATGGTGGTCGGCCTGAAGGAGGAGTCGATCGTGCCGGAGATCGAGGTGTTGCGCGCGCTGGCCATCACGCCCGATACCGAGAAGAACGGCCTCGGCACCATCGACCCGGCCAAGATGCAGAAGAGCCTGGATTTCACGGTGAAATATATCGGCGTCAGCGGCGCGGTGCCGACGGCGGCCGATCTCTACGACACGAGCTTCTTGCCGGCGCAGCCGGTGAAGCCGTGAGGGCGGGCGGCCGAGGATGCTCGCGCAGGTCCCCCAGCCGATGACCGACAGTTCCCCGGCGGCGGAGGCCGCCCGGGCGTTCGGGCGCTTCCGCAACGTCCACCAGGAATTCCTCCAGGACGACAGCAAGCGCCTGGTCGCAATCGAGGACATTTCGTTCGATCTGAAGGAGGGCACGCTGGTCAGCCTGCTCGGCCCCAGCGGCTGCGGCAAGACGAGTTTCCTGAAGATCGTCGCCGGGCTCGCCGAGGCGACCTACGGCGTGGTCGAGATCCGCGGCCGGCAGGTGACGCGACCGCAGCCGGATTTCGGCTTCGTGTTCCAGCAGGCCAATCTGATGCCGTGGCGCACCGTGCTGGACAATGTCCTGTTCCCGATGGAGATCCAGCGCCGCAAGGACGCCGCCGCAAAGCGCCGCGCGATGGAGCTCCTGGAGCTCGTCGGCCTCGCCGGCTTCGAGAATGCGCGGCCCTCGCAGCTCTCCGGCGGCATGCAGCAGCGCGCCGCGCTGTGCCGTGCCCTCGTCCATGCCCCCAAACTTCTCCTGATGGACGAGCCGTTCGGCGCGCTCGACGAGCTGACCCGCATGGAGATGCACGATCTGCTGCTGGAGATCCGCCGCGTCACCAACGCGACCACGCTGTTCGTCACCCACAGCATCAGCGAGGCCGTGTACCTGTCGGACGTGATCGTCGCCTTCAGCAAGCGGCCGGCCCGCATCGCCGACTATATCGAGGTCGACCTGCCCTATCCGCGCACGCCCGCGCTGCGCTACGAGACCGCCTTCACGGACTTCGAGCATCGCGCCGGCATCGCCCTGGGGATCACCCGATGAGGCTTCGCACCAGCATCCGCACGCTCGAATCCATCGTCTATCCGATCGCCGGCATGGTCGCCGTGCTGGCGCTGTGGCAGGGCTATGTCTGGGCCTTCGCCGTCAATCCGATCGTGCTGCCGAGCCCGCTCGCCATCGCGCGCGCCACCGCCGCGAACCACGAGATCCTGCTGTCGCAGACCTGGCCGACCCTGAGAGAATCCGTCTACGGCTTCGTTCTCGCGCTGCTGGTCGGCATTCCGCTGGCGGTGTGCGTGGCCAACTCGCGGATCCTCAATCTCACCTTCTATCCGATCCTGATCGCCACCCAGTCGATCCCCAAGGTCGCGGTGGCGCCGATCATCCTGGTGTGGTTCGGCATCGGCATGGAATCGAAGCTGGTCATCGCCTTCCTGGTGGCGTTCTTCCCCGTGGTGGTCGACACCGCGACCGGCCTGAAGGCGACGCCGGCCGGGCTGCTGGAGCTCGCCCGCTCGGTCAGTGCCTCGCCCAGCCAGACCTTCTGGAAGGTGCAGTTTCCCGCCGCGATGCCGTTCATCATCTCGGGCGCCAAGGTCGCCGTGACGCTCGCCGTCATCGGCGCCGTGATCGGCGAGTTCGTCGGCTCCAACGAGGGCCTCGGCAACCTGCTGCTGTCGGCCAATGCGCAGCTCGACGGGCCGCTCGCCTGGGCCGCGCTGGTGTGGCTGAGCGTGCTCGGCATCGTGCTGTTCTTCGTGGTCGTCGCGGCCGAGCGGGTGCTGATGCCGTGGGGACATCACTGAGCGGCAGCGGCACGGCCGGCCGCCTGTTTCGGAGAGACATCATGATTCGGCTTGCCGCCTGCCTTGCGTTGTTGGCCAGCGTGGCGTCGCATCCCGCGACCGCCGAGGAGTTCCCGACCCGCCCCGTCACCATCGTGTCGCCCTACCAGGCGGGCGGGACGAGCGACATCATCGCCCGGGTGGTGGCCCAAAAGCTCTCCGAGACGTGGGGCCAGCCCGTGCTGGTGGAGAACCGTCCGGGCGCCAATGGCGCGCTCGGCGTCATGGCGGTGGTGCGCGCCGCGCCGGACGGCTACACGCTGCTCGCCACCGCATCGAGCGGGCTGACGCTCAATCCGCTGGTCTATTCGACCCTGCCCTACAGCGTCGAGCGCGACCTCGCGCCGATCACGGGCACGGGCGAGGTCGCCAATGTGCTGGTCGCCCATCCGGGCGTGGGCGCCAATACGGTGCCGGAGCTGATCGCGCTCGCCAAGGCGAAGCCGGGCGCGCTCAGCTACGGCTCGCAGGGCGTCGGCTCCAACGGCCATCTGATCGGCGAGATGTTCCGCCAGCGCACCGGCGTCGCGCTGCTGCACGTGCCCTACAAGGGCAGCGCGCCGGCCCTCAACGACCTGCTCGGTGGCCAGATCCAGCTCATGTTCGACAACCTGCCGGCCTCGCTGCCGCAGATCAAGGCCGGCACGCTGAAGGCCATCGCCGTGACCACGGCGGCGCGCGACCCGCGGCTGCCCGACGTGCCGACCATCGCCGAGTCCGGACTGCCGGGCTTCGACGCAACGGCCTGGTTCGCGCTCCTCACCGGCAAGGGCGTGCCGGAGGCGCGCCGCGCCGAGATCGAGCGCGCCGCGCTGGCCGCCCTGACCGCGCCGGACGTACGCGAAAAGCTCGCCGCCGCCGGCGTCGACGTCGCGGCGGCCGGCTCCGCGGCGCTGGCGGACCGCATCGCCCGCGAGACCCTGATGTGGAAGACCGTCGTCGACACCGCGAAGATCCGCCTGGAGTGACGGCGGCGGCCTGCTCCGCCGCCGCGCTCACGCGACCCGGCGGCCGGCGGACCAGACGCTGCGCACCGCCGCGACGTCGCCGACGCGGCGGACCCGGATGAGGTCGGCGCGCTTGCCGCCGGCAATCTCGCCGCGATCGGTCAGGCCGACCGCCTCGGCCGGCGTCTTGCTCGCGGTACGCACGGCGGCCGGCAGATCGATCTCCGGGACGACATCAGGCAGCCGCAGCACCGCAGCGAGCAGGCTCGACGGCACATAGTCGGACGACAGGATGTCGAGCAGCCCGGCGCGGGCCAGGTCCGCGGTCGCGACATTGCCCGAATGCGAGCCGCCGCGCACCAGATTGGGCGCCCCCATGAGGACGCGGACGCCGGCCGCATGCAGGGCCTCGGCCGCCTCCGGCGTGGTCGGGAACTCGGCGATGGCGATGCGGTCGCGGATCGCGTCGTCGACATGGTCGAGCGTGGTGTCGTCGTGGCTCGCCAAGGGGATGTTTCGCGTCCGCGCCAGCTCGACCAACGCGCGATAGTTCGGCTCGGCATGCGCCGCCTGGAACGCGACGCGCCGGGCGAACAGCACGTCGAGCTCGGCATCGGTCGCGCCGGCCTTCTTGCCGCGGTAATAGGTGCGCAGCTTCTCCTCGTCGCGGAACTGCCGCTGACCCGGCGTGTGGTCCATCAACGAGAGCAGCCGCACGTCCGGGCGGTCGATCAGCTCCGCGGCCTCGGCGACGGAATGCGGCATCGGCACCTCGCAGCGCAGATGCAGGAAGTGGTCGACCCGCAGGAGCCCGGCGTCGCGCGCCTCGGCGATGGCGCGGGCGAGCGTCGCCGCCTCGCCGTCGACCTCCTCGGCACCCTCCTCCCGCCAGACCCGCAGCGAATCAAGCACCGTGGTGATGCCGCTGACCGCGATCTGCCCGTCATAGGCCACGACGGCGGCGCCCGGCGGCCAATTCACCTTGGGGCGCGGCATGAAATGCGCCTCGATATGATCGGTGTGAAGCTCGACCAGCCCGGGCATCAGGAGATCGCCGTCGAGCGCCTCGCCGCGCTCCGGCGCCTTGCCCTCGCCGATCTCGACGATGCGGCCGCCGGAGACGGCGACCCAGCCCCGCTCGATCGTCCAGTCGGCGAGCACCAGGCGGGCCTCGGTCAGCAGCAGGTCGTGCGGTTCGGTCATGGCTCGCTCGGCTTGGTGAACTGGGTGACGTCGACGATCCGGTCGGCGATCCTGGTGCGCACGTCGTCGTCGTGGACGACGGCGACGACGGCGGTGCCCCGGCGCTTCTTCTCGCCGATCAGCTCCACCACCCGGGCCCGGTTGGCGGCATCGAGCGAGGCGGTCGGCTCGTCGAGCAGCAGGATCGGCCGCTCGGGGAGGAAACCGCGGGCGATGTTGATGCGCTGCTGCTCGCCGCCCGAGAAGGTGGCCGGCGGCAGCGACCACAGCCGCTCCGGAACGTTCAGCCGGCGCAGCATCGCTTCCGCCGCGGCGCGCGGCTCCTCGTCGGCGGCGCGGCCGAGCGGCTCGGCGACGACGTCGAGGGCCGGCACGCGCGGCACCACGCGGAGGAACTGGCTGACGCTGGCGATCACCCGGCTGCGCAGCCGCAGGATCTCGCGCGCCGTCGCGGCAGCGACATCGACCATCGCGGCGCCGTCCCGCACCAGGATCGCGCCGCGGTCGCACCGATAGGTGCCCCAGATCATCCTCAGGATCGACGACTTGCCGGCGCCGGACGGGCCGGCCAGCACGACGCATTCGCCGGGCTCGACGGAAAACTCCACGCCGGCGACGACCGGCAGGCGCATGCCGCCGCGCAGATGCATCGTGAAGGTCTTCTCGGCTCCGCAGAGCGCCAGCGCGGCCATGGCGGGTCCTCAGGGCGGCAGGATGGAGGAGACGAGGAGCTGCGTATAGGCCTCGCGCGGATCGTCGAGCACCTGGTCGGTCAGCCCGCTCTCGATCACGGCGCCGCCCTTCATCACCAGCATGCGCTGCGACAGAAGGCGCGCCACCGCGAGATCGTGCGTGACCACGATCGCGGCGAGGCCGAGCTCGGCGACGAGGCCGCGCAGGAGATCGAGCAGGCGCGCCTGCACGGAGACGTCGAGGCCGCCGGTCGGCTCGTCCATGAAGACGAGGCGCGGAGCGGTGACGAGGTTGCGGGCGATCTGCAGGCGCTGGCGCATGCCGCCCGAATAGTTTTGGGGCGTCTCGTCGATGCGGTCCGGATCGATCTCGACCCGGGCCAGCCAGTCGAGCGCGCTGCCGCGGATGCGGCCGTAGTGGCGCGCTCCGATCGCCATCAGCCGCTCGCCGACATTGGCGCCGGCCGACACCGCCATGCGCAGGCCGGCCGCCGGATCCTGGTGGACATAGCCCCAATCGGTGCGGAACAGAAAGCGGCGCTCCGCCTCGGTCAGCGCGGCGATGTCGCGAGTGACGCCGTCGCGCATACGGTAGCGCACGCAGCCGGCGTCGGGCGTCATCAAGCTGGAGAGAATCTGCAGCAGCGTCGACTTGCCCGAGCCGGACTCGCCGACCACGGCCAGCACCTCGCCCTCGTGAATGTCGAAGGACACGTCTCGGCAGCCGAGCTGGCGGCCGTACCATTTGGTGAGGCCCTCGGCGATCAGCAGCGGCTCGTCGGCACCGTTCATGGCGCGGCCTCGGCGATGTCGACCCGGAAGCTGTAGCCGTGGCGCGTGAAGCCGAGCCCCTCGTAGAAGGCGTGCGCGGCCTCGCGCCGCGCGTTCGACGACAGCATCAGCTTGTAGCAGCCCTTGTCGCGGCAGCGCGCCAGCGCGAAGCGCATCATCGCCGCGCCGATGCCACGCCCCTGCGCGTGCGGCGTCACCACCACGTCCTCGACGATCGCCGAGGGCGCGCCGCGATGGCCGATATTGTCCATCACCAGCAGCGCGAAGCTGCCGACCACGGCGCCTGCCTCGACGGCGACATAGAGCGTGTAGTCGGGATAGCTTTGGAAGCGCCGGAAGATCTCTTCCGCCTCGTCATCCGAGAGCACGTCGCCATTGTCGAAGTCCGGCTGCGCATAGAGGGCCAGCACGGCCGGCAGATCCGCGTCTTGCGCGGCGCGGATGTCGAGAACCTCCGCCTCAGCCATGGCTCGCCTCCGTCCCACGCGCCGGATCGGGCGCAGTGGCACCGGGCGCATCTGGGCCGTGCCCGGCCGCCCGCCGCGCCTCGCAAAAATCCGTGTCGGAGCATACGAACATCCGGGTCCCGTGGTCGTCGGTGATCACCTCGTCGAGGAAGCTGTCGTCGGCGCCGCACAGCGCGCAGCGGCCCGGATGGCGCCAGCGCTCGAACGGATGGTCGTCGAAATCGAGCGACGCGACGCGCGTGTGCGGCGGAATCGCATAGATGCGCTTTTCACGCCCGGCGCCGAACAGTTGCAGAGCCGGGCAATCGCTCATCTTCGGATTGTCGAATTTCGGGATCGGCGAGGGGTCCATCACGTAGCGGCCGTCGACCTTCACCGGATAGGCGTAGGTGGTGGCGATGTGGCCGTGGCGGGCGATGTCCTCGTAGAGCTTCACCTGCACGAGCCCGTATTCCTCCAGCGCATGCATGCGCCGCGTCTCGGTCTCGCGCGGCTCGAGGAAGCGCAGCGGTTCCGGGATCGGCACCTGGAACACCAGCACCTGGTTGTCCCGCAACGGCGTTTCGGGGATGCGATGGCGGGTCTGAATCACGGTCGCATCCGCCGTGCGGGTCGTGGTGCGCACGCCGGCGGTGCGGCCGAAGAACTTTCGGATCGACACCGCGTTGGTGGTGTCGTCGGAGCCCTGGTCGATCACCTTGAGGATGTCGGTCGGTCCGAGAATGGCGGCCGTGACCTGCACGCCGCCGGTGCCCCAGCCATAGGGCATCGGCATCTCGCGGCTGGCGAACGGCACCTGATAGCCCGGAATCGCGATCGCCTTCAGGATGGCGCGGCGGATCATCCGCTTGGTCTGCTCGTCCAGATAGGCGAAGTTGTACGTGACGGTCATTCCGCCGCCTCCCGGATCTGCTCCGGCGCAGGGTCGTCCGACGACGCCTCGCGCGACGATCCGCTCGCCGCCTCGTGATCGCGGCGCATGCGGCGCACCAGGCCGAGCTCGGCCTGGAAGTCGACATAGTGCGGCAGCTTCAGGTGCTCGACGAAGCCGGTCGCCTGGACGTTGTCGGAATGCGACAGCACGAACTCCTCGTCCTGGGCCGGCGCCTTGACCTCCTCGTCGAGCTCGCGCGCCCGCAGCGCGCGGTCGACCAACGCCATGCTCATCGCCTTGCGCTCGCAGTGGCCGAAGGCCAGCCCGTAGCCGCGGGTGAAGCGCGGCGGAGTCGAGGCCGAGCCCTTGAACTGGTTGATGGTCTGGCACTCGGTGACGGTGATGCGGCCGAGCGGCAGCGCGAAGCCGGCATCCTCGGCGAAGAATTCGAGCGCGACCTCGCCGAGCCGGATCTCGCCGGCGAACGGATGGGTGCGGCCGTAGCCGCGCTGCGTCGAATAGCCGAGCGCCAGCAGAAAGCCCTCGTCGCCGCGCGCGAGATTCTGCAGCCGGAGGTCGCGCTCCGCCGGAAAGGTCAGCGCCTCGCGGGTGAGATCGCCGGGCGGCGTCTCGCCACCGTCGCCAGCGGGCCGCGCCGTCGTCTCGATCAGATCGTCGGCGGCCAGGAGATCGGTGACACGCGGCGTCGGCCCGGCGGCCGCCTCCGCGGTCGCCGGCTCCGCCGGATCGGAGCATGACGGCTCGAGCAGCCGGTGCGTGTAGTCGAAGGTGGGGCCGAGCACCTGACCGCCAGGCAGATCCTTGAAGGCGGCCGAGATGCGCCGCCGGATCCGCATCGCCGCGGTGTCGAGCGGCAACGTCGTACCGAAGCGCGGCAGCGTCGCGCGAAAGGCGCGCAGCAGGAAGATCGCCTCGATCAGGTCGCCCCGCGCCTGCTTGACGGCGAGCGCGGCGAGCTCGCGGTCGTACAGCGAGCCCTCGGTCATCACCCGGTCGACCGCCAGCGTCATCTGCTCGGCGATCTGCGCCGTGGTGATCTCCGGCAGACTGCGGTCGCCGCGCCGCTCGTGCGCGAGCAGCCGGTGCGCGTTCTCGATGGCGCGCTCGCCACCCTTCACGGCGACATACATGTCAGGCCTCCCCGAGCAGCGTCACCGAGCGCGGCAGCGCCGCGACGGCGGTGCCGGTCACCAGCAGCAGATCGACGCCGCGCGGAAACATTGCCCGGTTGGCGACCAGCCGGGCCGGAAAGTCATTCGGCAAAGGCGCCGCCCTCAGGATCGCGCGGTCGGCAATGCCGGGTCCCGCGACGGCGAGCGGCGCGCCGGCGTCGAAGCTCCTCACCTGCAGGATCAGGGTCGCGGAGCAATCCGGATTCTCCAGGCTGCCGATGGCGAAGCTTTCGAACGGCGGCAGCCGCTCGGGATCGGCGACGATGGCGAAAGCCGCATCGGCCGGCGACGACACGATGGGCGCGCCGGTGTGGAAGCGCAGCCATGCGGCGACATCCGCCTGCGCGGCGAGCGGCGCATCGAGCCAAACCGGCGTGTCGCCGTCGAGCAAGGTGAGGGCGGCGGCGGCGGCAGCAGCAGAAAGCGGCGCCGGGGCCGCAATCGTGTCGATCAACGGCACGATCGTGCCCGGGCGCGCGAGCGCATCCATCACGCCGCGGAACGTCGCCTGGGCGGCGAGCACCGGATCGGCAAAGCCGGCGAGCAGCGCGCCCATCTCAGTCCTCCCCGCGCACCAGAGTGAAGAAGTCGACCCGTGTCGCCGCCGTGCGGGCCTCGGCGAGCTTTTGGACCTCGGCGAGCCGCGCTCGCAGCGGCGCGACGACCGCGCGCTCGATCACGGGTGCCGCATCGGTCTGCACCAGCGCGTCGCACAGCGCGACGAGGCGCGCCTTCTCGGGATCGCGCCCGAGCATGCAGGAAAATCCCGTCTCGCCGCTGGCGAGCCGCACGGCCGCCCGCGTCACGGTGGCCTCGCCCAGATTGAAGGCCTGGCCGTCGCCGCCGACGCGGCCCTGCACCATCACGAGGCCGATCTCGGGTCGCCGGATCATGTCGTGCTCCGGCACCGCGACCTGCGACACCAGAGCGGCGAGGTCGGTGGCCGAAGCCTCGACCAGCACGGCCATGACGGCGCGCCGCATCGCGACGCCGTTTGTCGAGACGCCGCTCATCGACACGTCGCTCGTCGCGACGTCGGTCGCGGCGGGATCGGAGGGTGAATGCACGGTCTGGGCTGGCATGATCATGTTGTCTATGATACTAGACAACTTCGTAGCGCGCGCCTACGACCGAATGATGACAGGCCGATGCGGTCCGTTTCCAGTCGCCCTCGATCCGCCCCGACGACCGCGGTCGCCGAGACCATGCCGGGCGTCACGCTGTGGCGCCAGGTCGCCGACCAGATCGCCGACGAGATTTCGCGGGGCACCTACGCGACCGGCACCAAGCTGCCGGCCGAGACGGACATCGCCGAGCTCTACCGGGTCAACCGCCACACGGTGCGGCGCGCGCTGGCGGCGTTGCGCGAGCGCGGCCTGGTGCGGCCGGCGCGCGGCAGCGGCACATTTGTGGAGGCGCCGCGGCTCGCCTATCCGATCGGCGCGCGCACGCGCTTCTCGCAGATCGTCGGCGCCAGCGGCCGGCAGGCCGGCGGCCGGCTGATCGCCAGCGCCGTCGAGCCGGCGCCGCCCGGGATCGCCCGGCGGCTCGGCCTCGCCCGCGGCGCCCTGGTGGTGCGGCTGGAGCTGATGCGGCACGCCGACCGGGTGCCGCTCTGCATCGCCACCACATGTCTTTGCGCGCGACGATTTCCCGATGCGGCGAAAATCTATGCGGCGAAGCGCTCCATCACGGCGACGCTGGCGCAGCTCGGCGTGAAGGACTATCGGCGCGCCAGCACGCGGGTGACGGCCGGCGCCGTCGACCTCGGCGACGCGGCGCGGCTCGACCTGCGGCCGGGCAGCCCGATCCTGCTGGTCGACAGCGTCGACGTCGATCATGCAGGCAGGCCGGTCCTCACCACCCGGGCGCGCTTCGCCGCCGAGCGGGTCGAGCTGGTGATCGAGAGCTGAGCCCCGGCGTCAGCCAGCCCCGACCGTGCTGCGGCCGATGATCGCGAAGCGCAGCCGGCCCGACACCCAGTCGATCACCGCGACCGTGACCAGGATCAGCAGCACCAGGAACGCGACTTGGCCCCACTCCAGCACCCGGATCTGCTCGGCGAGGTGCAGCCCGATGCCGCCGGCCCCGACGATCCCGATGATGGTGGCGGAGCGCGTGTTGGACTCGAAATAATAGAGCACCTGACTGGCGATCACCGGCACCACCTGCGGGACCAGGCCGTAGCGCACCGCATGCAGCGCCGATCCGCCCGCCGCGACCACCCCCTCGACGGGCTTCCGGTCGGCGTTCTCGATCGCTTCGGAAAACAGCTTGCCGAACGAGCCGGTGTCGGAGGCCGCGATGGCGAGAATACCGGCGAACGGCCCGAGCCCGACCACGTTGATGAAGATCAGGGCCCAGATCAGCACGTCGACGCCCCGCACCGTGTCGAGCAGGCGCCGCACGGCGAAGTGGGCGAAGACGTTGGGGATGACGTTCTTGGCCGCGAGCAGGCCGAGCGGAAATGCGATCGCGGCCGCGATCAGCGTGCCGAGAAAGGCGATCGCCAACGTCTCGGCGAGCGCATGCAGGAAAACGACCAGATGCGTCCCCGGCGTCGGCGGGAACATCGCTCCGACGATATTGGCGATCTGCACCAGGCCGCTGCCGAACCGGGCGAGCGAGACGTCGAGCCGCCACACCGCGAGCGCAGCCAGTGCCGCCAGGACGACGACGACGGCGATTGCGGTCAGCCGCCGGGCGAGCACGCCGTCGAACAGGTCGGAATGGCGGGCCCGGAGCGCGTCGGCATTGGCCACGGCAATTCGGCGAAGCGGGCTCACGGGCGTTGCTCCAGGCCGATCAGCCGATGGCGGAGCTGCTCGGTGGCGAGATCGATGATCATCACGGTGGCGATGATCAGCAGCAGCATGGCGGAGACGTCCGTGTAGTAGAACTTGCGGATCGCCACCATCAGGTCGGTCCCGATGCCGCCGGCGCCGACGAAGCCCATCACGGCGGCGCTCCTCACATTGATCTCGAAGCGCAGCAGCGCGTAGGAGGCGAAGTTCGACAGCACCTGCGGCAGCACGGCGAAGCGGATGCTGGTGAGCCGGCCGGCGCCGGTGGCGACCGCGCCCTCGACCGGCTTCATGTCGATATTCTCCACCACCTCGGCGAACAGCTTGCCGAGCGCACCCATGGTGTGGATGGCGAGCGCCAGCACGCCGGGCAGCGCGCCGAGGCCGAACGCCATGACGAACAGCAGAGCAAACACCAGCTCCGGGACGGTGCGGCAGAACTCGAGCAGACGCCGCGCCGCGAAGCGCAGCCACAGGCGCTTTTCGAGATTGGCGCTGGCGGCGAAGCACAGCACGAAGGCGCCGACGGCGCCGAGCAGCGTGCCCAGATAGGCGATCAGCAGCGTGTCGCCGAGCAGCAGCAGCCAGCCGTCGAGATTCCAGAACCATTCGGCGAGATCGGAACCGAGCGTCGCCAGCGCGAGCGGCGGCGTCAGGTTCCACACATAGGCGGGAAGCCGATGGCTGTTGGCGAGAAACTTCTCGATGTCGACCTCGCCGCCGATCCCGGCCAGCACGATGGCGCCGGCGAGCAGCACGACGCCGAGCACGACGCGCGCGCGACGCGCCCCCACCGCCTCGCGGTAGTGGTCGAGCGCACGCGCGGCCTGCTCGGGCGGCAGCCGGACGAGGGTCGAGGCCATGGGGCGGGCTGACAGCGGGGATGTGCACAGTGAGCGGGGCGGCGGGCGCCGCCCCGTTTTCATCGGCGCATCAGGACGCGCGCTTCTTCTTGCGCAGCTCGTCGACGAACTTGATCAGCTCGACCACCGGCTCGTACTCCTTGTGGGTGACGGCCACGAAGGGGAGCTGCTTGCCCTCGTAGATCGCGTTGAAGGCCGCCGGATCCTTGGTCGCGACCTCGAGCACCGCGGTGCGGATCGCCGCCTTGAGGTTGTCGGGGAGCGTCGTCAGATAGGCCATCGGCGAGTTGACGATCAGGTCCGACTTGAAGACGATGCGGAAGTCCTCGGCCTTGGCCATGTTCTTGCGCGCCATGCGCAGGAGGTTCGACTCCGTCTCGTCGTTCCACCAGTTGAAGGCGGCGTCGCAGGTGCCCTGCTGGACGCCGATCACCGCGTTCTCGTGGCTGCCGGCATAGACGATCTTGCCGAAGAAGGCCTCCGGATCGATGCCCATCTTGTTCATGGCGTAGCGCGGCACGTTGTTGCCGGAGGTCGAGTTCGGGTCGACCAGGCAGAGGTTCTTGCCTTGGAGATCCTGCACGCTCTTGTAGGGCGAATCGGCCTTCACGTAGAGCACCGAGTAGTAGCCCTTGGTGCCGTCGGCGCTGACCTCGATGGCGAAGGGCTCGATCTGGGCACCGGTGATGTAGGCGCGCGCGTACGACGCAGGGCCGTACATGGCGATGTGGATGTTGCCGGCGCGCTGGCCCTCGACCACGGCGGCGTAGTCGTTGGCGATGCGCAGCGTCACCTTCACGCCGAGCTCCTTGGAGAGATAGGCGACGAAGGGCGTCCAGCGGTCGGTGGTGCCGGAGGCGTTCTCGTCCGGGATCTTGGCGAACACCAGCTCCGGATACTTGGCCTTGTAGTCCTGCGCCTGGACGGCGGAGCCGAGGGCGGCGAGCGCCATCGCGCCGGCGACGAGGGTGCGACGATCGAGCATGGTTTGCGTCTCCTGCTGCAGAATGTCGAAGAGAAGCTGGACGTTTGCGGCGCGGCCTCAGGCCGCGGCGGCTTCGCCCAGTGCCGCCTCGGGCAGATCCGGCTGCGGCGCGCGGGCGGCGCCGTCCAGAACCTGGTCGGAGTCGAGGCCGTAGATGTCGCGGGCGAGCGCGTCGGTGAGCGCGACCGGCGCGCCGTCGAACACGATCCGTCCCGCCGCCATGCCGATCAGCCGGTCGCAATAGGCGCGGGCGATGTCGAGCGAATGCAGGTTGCACAGCACCGTGATGCCGAAATGCTTGTTGATCCGCAGCAGCGCATCCATCACGACGCGGGTGTTGCGCGGATCGAGCGAGGCGATCGGCTCGTCGGCGAGGATGATCTCGGGCTCCTGCACGAGCGCGCGGGCGATGGCGACGCGCTGCTGCTGGCCGCCGGAGAGATGCTCGGCGCGCCGCGCCGCCAGCGGCGCGATGTCGAACTGCTCGAGCGCCGAGAGCGCCACCAGCTTGTCGTCGTCCGGCCACAGGCCGGCGAGCGAGCGCCACGCCGGAACCGTGGCGATGCGGCCCATCAGCACATTGGTGAGCACGTCGAGCCGACCGACCAGGTTGAACTGCTGGAAGATCATCGCGGCGCGGCGCCGCCAGCGCCGCAGGTCGCTGCCCGTAAGCGCCGTCACGTCCTGGCCGTCGAAGCGGATGCGGCCGGCGCTCGGATCGACCAGCCGATTGATCATGCGCAGCAGCGTCGACTTGCCGGCGCCGGACGGCCCGATCACGCCGACGAAGGCGCCGCGCTCGACCGCGAAGCTCGCGCCGCTCACGGCATGGAGGTTTCCGAAACGACGCGTCAGGCCTTCGACGACGAGCATGGGCGATCCTCTCGCCTGATGACTAGCGGGATCGCTCGACAGTCGTGTGACGGCTTTTCACGATCTCGTTTGTCGACGGCGCCGATCGTCATCCGATCGACATCAGACCGTCATCAAAGCATGATCAGCGCATGGCCTCGATCGGCTCGGTTCATTCGATCGGGACGCCGCAGATACCGCAATGACAAAACTCCTTTCGACCACGCCGCTCGTCGACCCGACCGCGACGGTCGGCGACAGCCGGCTCGGCGCCTACACCGAGGTGGGGGCACGAACCAAGCTGCTCGAGGTCGCGCTCGGCGACTACTCCTACGTCGTCAACGACAGCGACATCGCCTATGCGACGATCGGCAAGTTCTGCTCGATCGCAGCGATGACGCGGATCAATCCGGGCAACCATCCGATGCATCGGCCCACCCAGGCGCATTTCACCTACCGGGCCAGCACCTATTTTCCCGGCGAGGCCGACGACGAGGCGTTCTTCGCCTGGCGGCGCACCCACGCCGTCACGCTCGGGCACGACGTGTGGATCGGCCATGGCGCGATCGTGCTGGCCGGTCGCAACATCGGCACCGGCGCCGTGGTCGCGGCCGGCGCGGTCGTCACCAAGGACGTGCCGGACTACGCGATCGTCGCCGGCAATCCGGCCCGGATGGTGCGCCGGCGCTTTTCGGAGGAGATCGCGGCACGGCTGCAGCACCTCGCCTGGTGGGACTGGGACCACGACCGCCTGCGCGCTGCGCTCCCGGATTTCCGGCGGCTCGATATCGAGGACTTCCTGGAGACGTACGAGGCGCACGAACCGGAGGCGGCGGAGCGCGCCATCTCGGCGGTCGGACCATGAGACTCATGGCGCGCACTGCGGCCGGCCTCACGATCGCGGATGGCCAGTGCCTGATCGACGACGGCTTCGTCACCGAGACGATCGCGGCCTCACCCGACGGCCTCGCCGTTGCGCCGGAGGTCGCGGATGATTGCGTCGTCGACGCGAGCGGGCTGCTGGTGCTGCCCGGCATCGTCGACATCCACGGTGACGCCTTCGAGCGCCAGATCATGCCGCGGCCCGGCGTCGACTTTCCGATCGACGTCGCGCTCGCCGACAGCGATCGCCAGGCGGTCGCCAACGGCATCACCACGGTGTTCCACGGCGTCACCTGGTCGTGGGAGCCGGGCCTGCGCGGACCCGACAATGCGCGTCGGCTGCTCGCCGCGATCGAGCGGCTGCGGCCGACGCTTTCGGCCGACACGCGCTTTCATCTGCGCCACGAAGTGTTCAATCTCGACGCCGAAGCGACGATCGTGGAATGGCTCTCCGACAAGCGGATCGACATCCTGGCCTTCAACGACCACATGGCCGCGACAGCCGAGGGCATGACCCGCAAGCAGAGCCTCGCCCGCATGGTCGAGCGGTCCGGCGTTTCGCGCGAGGAGTTCCTGCGGATCGCCGCGCGTGTCCGCGAGCGCCGGAGCGAGGTGCCCGGCTCGGTGGCGCGGATCGCGGCCGCAGCCGAGGCATGTGGCGTGCCGATGCTGTCGCACGACGATGCGAGCCCGGAGCAGCGCCTTCATTATCGCGCGCTCGGCTGCCGGGTCGCCGAGTTCCCGACCACGTTGGAGACCGCCCAGGAGGCGGCGGCGGGCGGCGACGCCATCGTGCTCGGCGCGCCCAATGTGGTGCGCGGCGGCAGCCACACGGGCTGGACCCGGGCGAGCGACATGATCGCGCAAGGCCTGTGCTCGGTGCTCGCCTCCGACTATTACTATCCGGCCCAGTTGCTCGCCGCGTTCCGGTTGGCGGCGGACGGGACGCTGCCGCTGGCGCGCGCCTGGGCCCTGGTCTCGGCGGCGCCCGCCGCCGCGGCCGGGCTGCTCGATCGTGGCCGCATCGCGCCCGGCCTGCGCGCCGACCTCCTGCTGGTCGACGCCACGGCGCAGCGGCCCCGGCTGGTCGCGACCATCGCGGCCGGCCGCATCGTCCATCTGGTCGAGGCGGATCGCCTGATGCGCGCTCCCGCGCGCCACCCGGCCCGCCTGCAAGGAGCTCTGCCGTGAGCGGCGCGCCACGCTATGCCATCTATTTCGTCCCGCCGCCCGACGGCGTTCTGTACCGGCTGGGCCGCGCGCTGCTCGGCTACGACGTCTACACGGGCGCGGATGTGCCGCCGCCCGTCGACGCCGACCTGCCGGCCGACTGGGCCACGCTGACCGAGGAGCCGCGGCGCTACGGCTTTCACGCCACCCTGAAGGCGCCGTTCCGGCTGGCGCCGGGCTGCGACGAAGCCGGCCTGCGCGACGCGGTGCAGCGGGTCGCCGCCGAGCAGCCCGACATTCCGTCGATCCGCCCGGTGGTGCGCAGCATCGGCGGCTTCGTCGCGATCGTGCCGGACGTCCGGGTGCCCGCGCTCGACCGGCTCGCCGCCGACTGCGTCACCCGGCTCGACCGCTTCCGCGCTCCGCTCACGGCCGCCGAACGCGCCCGGCGGCTGACCTCGATCGCCGGCGAACGCGAGCGTGAGAACCTCGAGCAGTGGGGCTATCCCTACGTGTTCGCCGAGTTCCGCTTCCACATGACGCTGACGGGCCGCCTGCCCGACGAACGCCGCCCGGCCGTCATGGAGCAGATGACGGGCCTCGTGGAGAAGCGTCACGGCCGCGGACCGCTGGCGATCGACCGGATCGTGCTGCTGCGGCAAGACACGCCGGACGCTCGCTTCCGCGTGCTCGTCACCGCGCCGCTGTGCGAGCGCGCGACAGCGCCGGCGCAGCCCGGCTGAACGACCGGACCGACCGAGGAGCCGCCAATGGCGAGGATCACCACCATCGCTGAGCTCGAAGCGATCTACGGCGCGACCGACGAGACCTCGACCGTGAAGGAGGTCGACCGGATCACGCCGCAGTATCGGGTCCTGATCGAGCACTCGCCCTTCGTCGTGCTGGCCACCGCCGGACCCGAGGGGCTCGACTGCTCGCCGCGCGGCGACCGCGGCGAGGTGGTGCGAATCCACGACGAGCGGACCCTGATGCTGCCGGACCGGCGCGGCAACAACCGCGCCGATTCGCTCCGCAACATCGTGCGCGACCCCCGCGTCGGGCTCTTGTTCCTGATCCCCGGCATCGGCAACACGCTGCGGGTGAACGGCCGCGCCTGCGTCACCACCGACGCCGAGCTGACGACCTCCTTCGCGGTCGACGGCAAGGCGCCCCGCTCCGTGGTCGTCGTCGCGGTCGAGACCGTGTTCTTCCAGTGCGCCCGCGCGATCGTCCGCTCCGCCCTGTGGAATCCCGCCCTGCATGTCGATCCCACGACGCTACCGACGCCGGGGCAGATCCTCGCGGCGCTCAGCGCCGGCCGGGTCGGCGGCGACGACTACGACCAAGCTTGGCCCGCGCGGGCGCAGCGCACCCTGTGGTGATCCCGGCGGCGGCGGTCCTCGACCGCGCAAGCCGACGCGACTGCTCGCATGAGGTGGCTTCGCCGGACCGGCGTCCGCAGCCGAAAATAAAGTCCGGTACGGTTGTCGGGTCGACGCCGGACCGTGCGTCCTCGACGATGACGCGCCGCCGTCCGGCCCGGGCGGCGGCTCAAAGCAAGCGGGCCCGGAACGACCGAAACCTCATCGCAACGGCCAGAGGAGAGCCAACGATGAAAGTCCAGCCCTATCTGTTCTTCGACGGCCGTTGCGACGAGGCGATCGCGTACTACCAGAAGGTCCTCGGCGCCGAGCTGCTGATGCTGATGCGCTTCAAGGACAACCCGGACTCGCCGCGCCCCGAGATGCTGCCGCCGAGCTCGGCCGACAAGGTGATGCACGCCGCGATGCGCATCGGCGAGACCGAGGTGATGGCCTCCGACGGCAACTGCATGGGCAAGCCGACCTTCCAGGGCGTCTCGCTGTCGCTGACCGTGGACAGCGACGCCGAGGCCGATCGCCTGTTCGCCGCGCTCGCCGACGGCGGCCAGGTGCAGATGCCGATCGGCAAGACCTTCTTCGCCTCCCGCTTCGGCATGGTCGCCGACCGCTTCGGCGTGTCCTGGATGATCGTGACGCAGCCGACGGTGTGAGCGAAGACTTTCACGGAAGCGACCGACCCGTCTGATGGTCATTCCGGGACGATGCGAAGCGTCGGACCCTGAATCCAGTCACACAAGCAGACTTCGTCGCTGGATTCCGGGTTCGCGCCTCCGGCGCGCCCCGGAATGACGGCGACCTGTCGCCCGACCCTGCCCTCACCGGCCGGGCGGGGCCAGATTGATGTTGATGTTCTTCTCCTGGGTGAAGCACAAAAGCTCCTCCAGGCACTCCTCGCGGCCGATGCCGGACTGCTTGTAGCCGCCGAACGGCGTGCCGAGAAAATGCTTGCTGGTGTCGTTGACCCAGATGAAGCCGGCCTCGACGGCCGCCGCAGTGCGATGCGCCGTGGTGAGGTCGTTGGTCCAGATCGACGCAGTGAGCCCATACTCGACGGCATTGACCTGCTCGATCATGGTCGCCTCGTCGGACCACCTGATCACGCCGACCACCGGCCCGAAGATCTCTTCCTTGAAGATGCGCATCGAGGGCAGCACGTCGGCGAACACGGTCGGCTCGATGTAGAGTCCCTTGGCGAGCGCCGGATCGCTCGGCCGCCCGCCGCCGGTGAGCAGCCGCGCGCCCTCGGCCTTGGCCGACTCGATGTAGCCCAGCACGCGGTCGTGCTGCGCCTTCGAGATGATCGCGCCCATGGTGGTCGACGGATCGGTCGGGATGCCGGGCTTCCAGTGACGGATGCGGGTCTTCACCCGCTCCAGCACGGCGTCGTGGATTTTTTCGTGGATGAAGGCGCGGCTGGTCGAGCCGCAGGACTGGCCGCACCAGGTGAAGTTCATGCCGCCGACGAGGCCGGCCGCCACCGCATCGGGATCGGCGTCCGGATAGGCGATCAGCGCGTTCTTGCCGCCGAGCTCGAGCAGCACGCCTTTCAGGGTGTCGGAGGCGGCCCGCATCACGGCCCGACCGGTCGCGGCGCTGCCGATCAGCGCGATCTTGGCGATGTCGGGATGGCTGGCGAGCCGCGCGCCCGCCTCCTTTCCGCCCGGCACCAGGTTGAGCACGCCGGGCGGCAGCAGCCCGTCGATCAGCTCGGCGAGCCGCAGCGACGACAGCGGCGCCTGCTCGGGCGGCTTCATCACCACGGTGTTGCCGGCGGCGAGCGGGGCCGCCGACTTGCCGGCGATGAACATGAACGGATGGTTGAACGGCACGATGCGGCCGACCACGCCGAGCGGCTCGCGCACCGAGAAGTTCACCCGGTCCGGCCCCATCGGAATTGAGTGGCCCTTCATCTCGGTGACGAGGCCGGCGAAGAACTCGACCTGGGCGGCCGCGATGGTCGCGTCCATGATCATCTCGGCGACCGGGTTGCCGCAGTCGGCCGCATCGATCATGGCGAGCTCGCCGGCGTTCTCACGCAGCACCCGGGCGACCTCGCGCAGCATCTTGGCGCGCTCCAGCGGTGGCACGCGGCGCCAGTCCTTGAAGGCGGCCTTGGCGGCCGCGACGGCGGCGTCGATGTCCTCGGCCCCGCAATCGGCGACCGAGCCGAGCGAATCGCCGGTGCCCGGATTGATCTGGTCGACGCTGCGCCCGCTCTTCGGCGCGTGCCATGCACCGCCGAAATAGGTGCCGCGCGCGGTCGGCAGATTGAGCGAGAGAGCGCTCAGCGAGTGCGGTGCGATCGGAGTATTCATGGCGGCGGCGTCCTCATGCTACGGCGACGGCCGACTCTGCACCGGCTCGCTCACGCTGCACCGATACGACCCGGCCGCGAATCAGGTCGGCGGCGCGCTCGGCCATCATGATCACGGCGGCATTGATGTTGCCGCCGACCAGATCGGGGAACACCGAGGCGTCGACCACACGCAAGCCCTGAAGGCCGATCACCCGCAGCGCGGGATCGACCACGGCGGTGTCGTCCTCCGCGGCGCCCATACGGCACGTGCCCGACGGATGATGCGCCGTGACGGCCGTTGCTCGCACCACGCGCTCCAGGTCGGCGTCGCCCGCCGTGGCGAGCGGGCCGATCTCGCCGGTCGTGAAGGGCGCGAGCGCGGGCCGCCGCGCGATGTCGCGGAACAGCGCCACGGCGCGCCGCATGGTCGCCCAGTCGCGCTCGGTCGCCAGCAGCGGCTGGCGGATGACGGGATGCGCGGCCGGATCGGCCGAGCGCAGCGTGATGGTGCCGCGGCTCTCCGGCCGCAGCAGCACGATGCGGCACGAGAAGCTGTCGGCGAAGCCGGCCTGCCACGGCCAGTAGGGCGCGGCGCCGAGCGGACCGGCGATGAACAGCATCTGGGTGTCGGGCACGGCCAGCGCCGGGTCGGTCTTCAGGAAGGCCGTGAGGCCACCGGGCAGGTCGGTGGCGAAGCCGGTGCCGAGCAAGATGCCCTGCCCGAGCGCCAGCGCGAGCCGGTCGATCCGCATGGCGCGGTGGACCGGACCGGGCGTGCGCCGGCCATAGTTCAGCAGCGCGGCGACATGATCCTGCAGGTTCCTTCCGACGGCCGGGCGGGCGGCCCGGACCTCGATGCCGTGGGCGAAAAGTTCGTCCGGCGCGCCGATGCCGGACAGCATCAGAAGCTGCGGCGAGGCGATGGCGCCGCCGCAGAGAATCACCTCGCGCTCCGCCCGCACCGTGTCGACGGTGCCGTTGCGCACATACTCGACGCCCACCGCGCGGTCGCCCTCGATCACGACGCGCCGCACCAGCGCGCCGACCTCGAGCGTGAGATTGGACCGAGACCGCACCGGCCGCAGATAGGCCGAGGAGGCACTCGCCCGCCGGCCGTTGCGGATCGTCATCTGCATGCGGGCGACGCCATACTGCTCGGCGCCGTTGTAGTCCTCGTTGTAGGGGATGCCGGCTTGCGCGGCCGCCTCCACATAGGCGCCGATCAGCGGATCGGCGTAGCGCGAACGGCGCGTGGCGAGCGGCCCGTCGCCGCCCCGATAGGCGCTGGCGCCCTCCTCCCAGCTCTCCTGCCGTCGGAAATAGGGCAGCACGTCGCCATAGGACCAACCCGGCGCGCCGTTGCGGGCCCAGCGATCGTAGTCGGACCGGTGCCCGCGCACATAGGCCATGGCGTTGACCGAGGACGACCCGCCCAAAACCTTGCCGCGCATGCATTCCATGCGGCGATTGCCGGTGGAGGGATCGGGCTCGGTCTCGTAGCCCCAGTCGTGCCGGCGCTGCTGGAGGATGCGGCCCCAGCCGAGCGGCAGGTGGATGAGCGGATCGCGGTCCCATCCGCCGGCCTCCAAGAGCAGCACGCGCACATTGGGGTCCTCGGTCAGCCGCGCCGCGAGCGTGCAGCCGGCCGATCCCGCCCCGACGATCACATAGTCGACGCTGCGCACCGTCATCCGGCCGTGCCCGATCTCACGTGTCATCCCGGTCCTTACCGTCATCGACCGTCGTGGTCATTGCCGGGCTTGACCCGGCAATCCATCAAACCTCGCAAGAGGCTCTTCTTTTCAGTGATGGATGCGCGGGTCGAGCCCGCGCATGACGAGTCGGAGTTGGTGAAGGGTGGTGTCAGGCCGCGCTGGTCAGGCTGCTCGGCCGCGCGCCAGTCGCCACCGCGAAGGCCGGGCGGCTGTCGATCGAGCCCTGCCAGCGGTTGAGCGCCGGCAGCTCGGGCCGATCGATCGGGAAGTCGAGGCAACGCTTGACGATCGGCCCGAGCGCGACGTCCGCGATGGTGAAGCGCTCCAGCGCCAGGAAGCCGCGGCCGGACAGGTGGCCGTCGAGGATCTTCATCTGCGCGACGAGGTCGGCGCTCTGCGCGGCGAAGTCGGCACTACGCTCCTCGGCCGGCTTCTTGGCGTCCTTGAAGACGGCGACATAGGGCGTGTTCACCGAGGCGAGCAACCAGTCCATCCACCGCTCGACATAGGTGCGCTCGGCCGCCGTCGCCCCGGTCAGCTCGGGCGCGTGCAGGGCGGCGAGATATCGCAGGATGGTGTTGGATTCCCAGATCACCACCTCGCCGTCGATCAGGGTCGGAACCTTGCTGTTGGGATTGAGCTTGCGATAGGCCTCGGTGGTAGTGTTGCCGAACTGGCGTCCGTAGTCCTCGCGGACATAGGCGAGCCCGATCTCCTCGAGCAGGAAGATCACCTTCTGCACGTTACCCGACGTCTGACGTCCGAGCAGTCTCAGCATCTGTTTCCTCCTGTTCAACGGCGCAGCGCGTTTGCCGCCTTGACGAATTGTCCGGCGAAGGTCGCCGACGCGTCGATCGGCTGTTTCATCGCGCCCTGGTCGAGCAGCGTCTTGGTGGTCGCCTCCCAGGTCGCCTTGTTCATCGCGCCGATGCCGTTCGCCTTGGTGTCGTCGCTGAAGAACGAGGCCTTCATGTCGGCCTCGATCTGCTTGAGCAGCACGTCGCGCTTCGGCTCGTATTCGGGATTGGCGCGGATCACGATGTCCACGGCTTCCGCCGGGTTCTCGACGACGGACTTGAAGGCCTGCAGGTAGGCCGTGACGAAGCGTTGGACGAGATCGGGCTTGTCGGCGATCAGCTTCTCGGAGGTCAGCAGGCCGGAGCCGTAGGCATTGTAGCCCCAGTCGGAGCCGTACAGGATCGACAGCGATCCCGGACCGCCCGCATGCGCCTCGAGCTCCGGCACCTCGGCATCGACATAACCGGGAACGACATCGACGCGGCCGAGCAGCAGGAAGTTCTCGTAGGGCGGCGACACGGTGGCCCGCTTGACGTCCTCATCGGTCAGCCCGTTGGCGGCGAAGAAGGCGCGGGTGAAGATCGCGGTCGAACCGCTCGGCTGCACCGCGAGGGTGAGGCCTTTCAGATCCTGCGGCTTGGTGAGCTTGTGCTTGGCGGCGATCGAGATCATCGCCATCGGGCTCTTCTGGTTGACGGCGGCGAGTGCCACCACGGGCACGTCCTGCGATCGCGCGATCGCCAGCGTCGGCAGGTCACCAAAGCCGAACTCGGCATTGCCGTTGCCGACCATGCGCATGGTGGTGGACGAGCCGGTGCCGCGCCGGATCGCCGTCACGTCGATGCCGTTCTGGGCGAAATAGCCCTTCTCCTTGCCGACGAAGAACATCGCGTGGTTGCCGCGAACGACCCAGTCGAGCTGCACGCTCACGGCGTCGGCGGCGTTCGCCGCGCCCAGGCTCGCGCCGGACAGCAGCGCGGCGACGAACAGGGCGGCGCGACCCGAACGAACGTCTCTTTTCCAGCGGTCGAGCATCGTCATGGTTCCTCTCGAAGGGGGGGACCGTCAGCTTCGGTGCAGCGGATCGTATTTCGACGACCACGGCACCAGCAGGCGCTCGGCGAGCTCGATCGCGTAGTAGAAGGCGAGCCCGAGGATCGACACGGCGAGCAGCGCCGCGAACACCAGGCCGGTGTCGAGCTGGTTCGAGGCGAGCTGGATGACGTAGCCGAGACCGGCCGATGCGCCGGCGAACTCGCCGACGATGGCGCCGATGACGCTGAGCGTGACGGCGACCTTGAGGCCGGCCATGAGGTGCGGCAGCGAATATGGAATCTGCACGCGCAGCAGGATCTCGCTGCGCCGCGCTCCGACCGAGCGCATCAGCGCGATGAACCCGGGCTCGACCGACTGCAGCCCGTGCATCATGTCGATCGCGACGGGGAAGAAGGCGATGACGACGATCAGCACCACTTTTGGGGCGAGGTCGTAGCCGAACCACAGGATGAAGATCGGCGCCAGCGCCACCTTGGGTACGGTCTGGAACAGCACGACCAGCGGATAGAGTGCGCGCCCGAACCGCTCGAACCGCACGATGGTCAGCGCCACCGCAACGCCGACGACGGCCGAGAGGACGAAGCCGGTGAAGATCTCGACCGCCGTGATGCGCGACGCGTCGAGCAGCATCGGCCACTTCTCCACCAGCGCGACCGCGATGCCGGAGGGGGCCGGGACCACGAAGGCGGAGACTTTCAGGAGCCGGATCGCCAATTCCCACAGCGCGATCACGGCGAGCAACAGCGCGAGCGGCGGCAGCACCTCGGCGCCGGCATGCCGGATGCGGCGGCGCCATACGCCACGCGCCACGGCGCGCGGCCGCATCGTCGCCTGATCGATCGCGGTCATGCGCCGTCTCCGCCATGGCTCTGGATCAGCAGGTGCCGAAGATGCGCCTCGGCTCGGCCGAACGCCGGGAGATTGAAGGTCTCCTCGTCGCGCCGGTCCGGCAGGTCGACCGGCAGCGTCTCGATGATGCGGGCAGGCCCGGTCGCCATCACATGCACCTCGCGTGACAGGAACACGGCCTCGTCGATGGAATGCGTGACCAGCACGATGGTCTTGCCGGTACGGTCCCAGATCTCCAAGAGGCCGCGGCTCATCTCCTCGCGCGTGATGGCGTCGAGCGCGCCGAACGGCTCGTCCATCAGCAGCACCTCCGGATCGAGCGCCAGCGCGCGAGCGATGGCGACCCGCTGGCGCATGCCGCCGGAGAGCTGCGACGGTAGCTTGTTGGCCGCCGCCTCGAGCTTGACCAGACGCAGCATCGCCATGGCGCGGTCGAGCGCGACGTCGCGCGGCGTCGCCCGTCCGCCGACCGTGAGCAGGAAGGCGGCGTTTTCCAGTGCCGTCTTCCATGGCAGCAGAGTCGCCTCCTGGAAGACGAGGCCGATCATGTGGCGCCTCGCCGCCTCGCCGGGTGCCAAGCCGCCGACCTGCACGGTGCCCTCGCTCGGCGTGAGCAGCCCGGCCATCACCTTCAACAGCGTGCTCTTGCCGCAGCCGGACGGACCGATCAGCGAGACGAAGCTGCCGCGCGCGACGTCGAGATCGATGCCGCTGAGCACGCGTTGAACGATGCCGTCGTGGCGGAAGTCGACGCTGATGCTCCGCGCCGTGATGTGCGCCGGAGCCGGCGACGTTTTGGCGGTCGGAACAGCTCGGATCGGGTCGATGGAGAGCACGGTCTCGCTCACGGTTGCGCTTTCACTCGATGTCGCTCCGTCGCCGCAGCGACGGCATGGAAGCAGCCCGCCGCGTCAGCGCCGCGGCTTGTAGGCGATGGCGTCCATCTCGATCTTGGTGTTGATCACGGCGCGCGCCTCGACGGTGGTGCGGGCCAGCACGGCGTCCTTGAACTTTTCGCCAAACACCTTGTTGTAGCGGCCGAAGTCGCGCGTATCCTCGAGATAGGTGGTGACCCGCACGACGTCGGCGAGGCCGGCGCCTTCCTCGGCGAGAATCCGGCGGATCGACTCGATGGTGCCGGCCGTCTCCTCCTCGATGGTGCCCGACAGCATGTTGCCGTCGGCGTCCTTCGCGACCTGGCCGGAGACGAAGATGAAGTCGCCGGCCCGCACCGCCGGATGGAACGGCAGGTTCGGGTTCTTCTTGCCGATGGCGTAGACGTCTGGCTTTTCGCGCGTGTCGGTCATCGCAGTCCTCAGCCGAAGGCGGTCGTTTCGATGATGTCGACGCCGTTGACGCGATCGATCAGATAGATCAGCCCGCGGGAGTCGATCGTCACGTCGTTGGACGAAGCGCGATCGGCGCCCGGCGCCGGCTCGGGCAGGTAGTGGCCGACCTCGCGCGGCCGGAAAGGATCGGCGAAGTCGACCAGACGCAGGCCCTGGGCGAACCAAGCGAACGGCACCACCGTGCCGACGAAGCGCTCGGAGGGCTGGTGGCAACCCGTCATCGGCGGCTGCGGGCTGCCGTCGAGATCGAGCCCCGGCACCTGGAAGGTGGCGATCGAGATCGGCACCTGCTCGTTGGTGATGTCGTAGACCCAGGCGAAGCTCGGGGCCGCCGGCCACAGCTTGGCGACGTCCTCGTCCGCCACCACCATGATGTCGCGGCCGTGCAGCTTTTGCGGAAAGCGCAGGCAGGTGTGGGTCGGGTGCGGGAAGCTGGGGCTGGTGTTGGCGTGCGAGATCAGCCTGGGCTTCGACAGGTCGCTGATGTCGAGAATGAAGAAGCCGTGGTGCCAGTAGCTGACATAGAGGCGGTCGCCGACGCGCAGCGGATGATGGCAGCGCGGCGCCACCCAGTGGGTCCACGGATACTCCTCGCCGCCAGCCGCCCACTGCCCCGGGATCCACCAGCGGCCGACCTCGGTCGGCTTCGCCGGGTCGGCGAGATCCAGGATCATCACGATGTTGCCGACATAGCCCTGCACGGTCGGCGAGATGTAGGCGTAGCGGCCGTCGAAATCGAAGCGATGGACGCCGCCGCCCATGGTGTGCCAGCGCGTGATCAGCTTCGGATCATGCGGCCGCGACACGTCGTAGATGGCGAGCCCGCCGCCGATCTGGTCGGGCGCCGACTTTCCGAACTTCTCCTGGTTGACCACCATGATGTCGCCCGACACCCGCACCTTGTGCGAATGCCAGCCGTCGGGCACCTCGATGGTCGCCAGATGGCGCGGCGACGACGGATCAGAGACGTCGACGATGGTGGTGCCGCTGGTCGGCCGCTGATGCCCCACGAACATGGTGGTGCCTTCGACCCAGACCTGCCCGCCACCGGGGCAATCGAAATGCGAGACGAGCGTCGTGTTGGACTGCGACAGCACGGAAGCCTCTTGTCGGTTCGGCACGGGGGATGCGACCCCGCTTTTCGCGGAGCCGCGCCGAGATCACGACGTGATCAGAAGAGGCGCACGATGCTGTCGTCTTTCTCCTTGCCCCACTTCTTGTAGAGGTCGAGCTTCTTCAGGGTCGGCTCGTCGCTGGCCGTGAACAGGAACACCGGATCGCGATCCGAGCCGTTGACGTGCTCGAACCAGGAGCCGCCCGGGATCGCCAGCGTGTCGAACGCGTTCCAGTCGAAGCGCTGGCCCTCGACGATCGAATGGCCGCGGCCCTCGAACGGCGCCACCAGCAGGCTCGCGGTCTGCCGCTGCGGACGCGTGCGCTCGCCGGGCCGGAGCATCTGGACGAAGAACGTGATGGTCTTGAACACCGGCAGACCGGTGGTCGGGTCGACATACTCGACGCTCAGCGCGTCATAGGGGTCGCCGTCCCAATCCTTGTGGCGCTCCAGGAGTTCGCGCATCATGTCCCAGCGATAGACGAACATCGGCGAGGAGAAGCCGGCGCCGCGCTTCTCCTTGCTGGCGAAGCGCGGCATCAGGCCGCCATAGCCGTAGATGCGCTGCGAGTAGTCGGACGGGAAGCGCTCCGACTGCTGCTTCTTCTCCACCATCACGCCGTTCTCCTCCTCGGCGTAGTGGTGATCGAAGTGCACGGCGTTGAGCGTCTCGACCAGCGGGAAGTCGAGCACCGAGAGATTGAGGGCCTGCTCGCCCCCAACGGTGCCGTGATTGTGCCAGGTGTCGTTCGGCGTCAGCACCAGGTCGCCCGGGCCGAACACGATGTTCTCGCCGTCGACACCGGTGAAGTTGCCCTTGCCCTTGAGGCCGAACCGCACCGCGCTCGGCGAGTGCTTGTGCGGCGGCATGATCTCGTCGGCGTCGTTGAGCCGGTAGGCCGTGTACATGGTGCTGACGGTGGCGCGCTTGGGCGCCAGCCCCGGATTGACGAGCACGAGCGAGCGCCGCTCGGAGTCGTCCATCGTGACCAATTCGACCGCCTTCGCGAGGATTGGTTCGATGTCTTCGGCACAGCGCCACAGATATGGCACCGCCCGGGAGGTCGCCATGAGCTGCTTGATCTCGTCGTTCTGGACGTCCGCCGAGGTCGCCCAGAACGGAAACATGTTCTTCGAGCCGATCTCGTCGTAGAGGGCCTTGAGAGCCGTGTCGCGGTTGGGGAGACGATGTACGTTCGTCGACATGGAGGGGCTCCATCGGGGGGTGCGTCGGCGGACCAATGAGCAAACGCTACCATCAAAGGTTCATTCGTCAACGAGCTTTTTCGCACCAATTCGCTTTAATGGTCCGGCTCCACATGCTATGGACGGGGGGTGTTTTCGTCAGCGGCCTGAATTCATGTTCGAATTCGTCGCGATGGGTCAGCGGGCATCGGCCGCAGCGCCGCCGGGCGCAGCATTTGGTGCACCGCACCGTGCAGGGAGCAAACAATATGAGCAGCCTCGACGCGGTCGCGACGCGGAGATCCGGCACCGGCGTGACGCTGGCGATGACCACCGCGACGATCGCGGACGGCGACGAGACGACAGATTCGTCGCAGGTCGCATTGCAGCGCCTGCGCGACCTGATCGGCAGCGAGCGGTTCGGCCACGACGGCCGCCTGCCGCCGGAGCGCAATCTCGCCGACGAGATCGGCGTCAGCCGCCGCGCCGTGCGTCACGCGCTCGGCATTCTCGAAGCGGAAGGCCGCATCATTCGCCAGCAAGGCCGCGGCACCTTCGTGGCAGAGGCGCGTCCGAGCGCGTCCGAGCTGGTACGCGAGCTCGCCAAGCTCACCAATCCGGTCGACACGCTGGAGGCGCGCCTCGCCATCGAGCCCATGCAGGCGCGGCTTGCGGCGCTGCGCGCGACGCCGGGCGACATCGACAAGCTGTTCGAGGCGGCGGAAGCGAGCCGCATCGCTGCCGACCCGCCCTCCTACGAGAAGGCGGACGCGGCGTTCCATCGGCGCGTCGCGGCGGCGACCCGCAACCCGCTGCTGATCGCGATCTTCGAGGCCGTGCTGGAGACGGCCGCGGACGGAAGCTGGCGGCACGGCCGCGAGACCGCGCACTGCATCAACAACCAGGCCACCTATGCGGCCTCGCATCGCCGCATCGCCGCAGCGATCGCCGAGCGCAACGCCGCGCTGGCCGAGGACGCCATGCGGGCGCACCTGACGGCGATCCAGCAGCGGCTGATCGACACCGCCTTTCCGCGCGCCGCGCTCACGGACTGAGGTTTTCGACAGCGCCTGAACGCATCGAAAGCATCACTGACGCCGCGTCCGCTCCGAGACTCCGACCGGACGTGACGGTCGCGACGGCGCAGCGCCGGGGCGCTCATCGGAACGATGCCCTTGCACCGGGCGCGGCTGCCTGAGGGCGGCGAGCCGCGCCGCATCGTGATGGCGGCCCCAGACGATGTGGTGCACGCAGGCGAGTACCACGGTGCCGTAGAGCCCGATTTCCATCAACGGCGGCACCACTTCCATGCGGGCCTCCTGCGACTCTCAATCGCGCGGCGACGGCGGAGCGACGGTCGCGTCGGCCCGGCCGCTGCGCGCGAGTGCCGCCGCGACGAAGCCCGATGCTTTCATCTCTTCCACGAAAGCGCGCAGGAAACGCACGCCGGCTGGGCGCCCCTTCGGCGTCCCGACCGCCTGCTCGATGACCATGAAGCGGCCCGGGACGACACGCATGTCCGGATGCTGTGCCGCGAAGGCGTCGATCGCCTGCTTGACGCCGGCCGCGGCCTCGAGCTTGTCGCGCGCGAACATGTCCAGCGCCTCGGGGCCGTTCTGCTCGCGCACCAGCGTCGCCTGCTTCAGGGCGCGGGTGAGATAGAGGTCGTAGGCGCTGCCGCGGGCGACCGCGACGCGGACCCCGGCGCGGTCGACCTCGTCCAGGCTCTTCAGCGGCGACCCCGACGGGACCAGATAGACGCCCTCGATCTGCACATAGGGACCGCTGAAGTCGAGCTCGGCGCCGCGCACCGGATCGATGGCCAGAAAGACGAGGTCGATCTCGCCGCGCTTGACCGCCTCGAACACCTTGCCGGCCGCGTCGAAGACGATGAACTCGGCCGGCACGCCGAGGCGGCGGGCGAGCTCGCGGGCGAGATCGGGCGAGACGCCGCGCGGCTCGCCGCTCGCCGGATCCTTCTGGACCAGGACGGGATTACCGAAATTGATGGCGACCCGCAGCTTGCCCTGCGGCGCGAGCTCCGCGACGACGTTCGGCGAAACGGTCTGTGCGACGGCGCCGCCCCATGGAGACAGGAGAAGGAAGACCAAAGCGAGCGCTCGAATCATGCTGGGAGTCTCCCTCGGGCGGCTTTGGAGCCGGCAGCCGCTTGAACGTTTGCGCCGAGCCTATCGATCCGGATGACCATCGGGCAAGTCGCAATCTCGACGCCCTCGGCACCCGACCTCACAACGGGGCTGCAAGGCTGCTTTAATCGAGAGTTAATGGCCGCATGTTATACAAAACGCGAGTGAGGAGGCCGCCATCATGCGCAGAGCCGCTGACATGTCCGGCACGGTCCACTCCGCAACCATCCTCGGGATGGGCATCGTGCTGGCGGATACCGTCCGGCGTGGATACCCTGAACTCGCCCAGCAAATCGCCTCGACGCTCGATCTCGACTGCCGCGACTTCGCCTCGGTGGTCGACGGGGCGGACCTCAAGGAGCTCCGCCGCGCGCTGGCGCGATGACCACCCGCAACCGCGTTCGTCGGCACGGCCGGCCACCCGACGTCAGGCCCCGTCTCGGGTGCCTGAAGCCAACTCGGAACCGCGGGCCGTTCAGCCCCGTCGCTTGATGTCGACGTAGTCGCGCCGGGTCGAGCCCGTGTAGAGCTGGCGCGGCCGGCCGATCTTCTGGCTCGGATCCGAGATCATCTCCATCCACTGGGCGATCCATCCGGCCGTGCGGGCGAGCGCGAACACGGCCGTGAACATGCTGGGCGGGAAGCCCATCGCGTTGAGGGTGATGCCCGAATAGAAGTCGAGATTCGGGTAGAGCTTCTTCTCGATGAAGTACTCGTCGTGCAGCGCCACACGCTCGAGCTCCATGGCGACCTGCAGGAGCGTATCGTCGGCCCCCGTGTCGGCCAGCACCTCGTGACAGATGTCGCGCATCACCCGGGCGCGCGGATCGTAGTTCTTGTAGACGCGGTGGCCGAAGCCCATCAGACGGAACGAATCATCCGGATCCTTGGCGCGACGGATGAAGTCGGGGACGCGCTCCGGCGTGCCGATCCCGGACAGCATCTGCAGCGCCGCCTCGTTGGCGCCGCCATGCGCGGGGCCCCAAAGGCAGGCGATGCCGGCGGCGATGCAGGCGAACGGGTTGGCGCCCGACGAGCCGGCGAGCCGCACCGTCGAGGACGACGCGCCCTGCTCGTTGTCGGCGTGCAGGATGAAGATGCGGTCCATGGCGCGGGCGAGCACCGGATCGACCTGGTACTCCTCGAACGGCACCGCGAAGCACATGCGCAGGAAGTTCGCGGAATAGCCGAGGTCGTTCTTCGGATACACGAAGGGCTGGCCGCTGGTGTACTTGTAGGCCATCGCCGCGATGGTCGGCATCTTGGCGATCATCCGCATCGAGGCGACCATCCGCTGGTGCGGATCGGAGATGTCGATGGAGTCGTGATAGAAGGCCGACAGCGCACCGACGCAGCCGACCATGACGGCCATCGGATGGGCGTCGCGGCGGAAGCCCTGATAGAACCGCACCATCTGCTCGTGGATCATGGTGTGGCGGGTGATCCGGAAATCGAAATCCTTCTTCTCGGCCGCGGTCGGCAGGTCGCCGTAGAGCAGCAGATAGCTGGTCTCCAGGAAGTCGCCGCGCTCGGCCAGATGCTCGATCGGGTAGCCGCGATAGAGCAGGACGCCTTCGTCGCCGTCCACATAGGTGATCTTCGACTCGCAGCTCGCGGTCGAGGTGAAGCCAGGATCGTAAGTGAAAATGCCGGCCTTGCCGTACAGCTTGCCGATGTCCAGGACATCGGGACCACTGGTGCCGTGATGGATCGGAAACGAGTGGTGCTCGTTGCCGATCGTGAGGGTTCCGGTCTTGGGGTTGGTGCCCGAGTCTGCGTTCATGGGCATTCTCGATGTGAGGGGGGTCGACGCTCGTGCCGCGGTTGGGGCCGTGCCCAACACCGAGGTGGTACCGCATCCGCCCTACCGCTGCAAGGCGACGGCAGCCGCGCAAGCGAACGCCCGAGGGCGCACATGATTTGGTGCGGTGCATAAGGTCCGGCTGCTTACTTCGTCCGACTCGCACCCGGATGCGCGCTATCTAGCGGAGATCGCGGAACTGGGCCATGTCCTTCGCTCGAACGTCGATCAGCTTAACCGGCTCACGGCGGGTGAACCGGGACGACAATACCAGATCGCAGAACGACTCTGGGATGGGTTCGTCGCCGGCCCAATTGTGGGCCTCGAACAGATCGCCTCGATGGTGCGACCTCGCGTTCGTTGCGGCCGGCCAGGTCGTCCCGTACCGCTACACGGACTTGCGGTGTCGGCGTCATGACCTCCACGTCTCCGAGCATAACGTGCCGAACGAGTCAGCCCAGCACCGGTGAGGTAGTTAGATTTTGGCTTCGTTCTGCCAAAACTGACCGGACGCTTTAGGTTAATTTTCCTTTGTCGACTGATTTTAATCCTTCGGCAACGAGGATGTCGAGGAATCAACGTGCGGTCCCGCAGCCCCCGGCGTGATCGGCGCCGATCCTAGCACCATTGCCGACTACCGAGCCGCTTGGTCCAAGAGCCTCTTGCCCTGGTAAATCCTTGAGCTGGTTGGTAGCGTTATTATCCGGAGGTCCGGTCTGTCTGACGGTTTGATAATCTTCTAACCCCAATCCATGGAGCCGGCGGTGGCCGATCCGCATTAGGCCCTCTTCGGGTGAGGGCCAAGACATCCGTCACGAGCAGCCAAACCACGGTATCCGGAGGCGTACGGCAGCGCCTCCCCGGGGCGAGAGGGTTTTCGTAGTCCTTGGGGCGCGCCAGCTCGCGACGTCAGCGATCTGCTCAAGGACCTCTCACCGTCTCTCTCCGGTGAGGACGACGGTCAGGAGCACGATCACCTCGCTGCCGGCGTTGACGACCACCTGTTGGCGAGTGCAGCGACACCAAGGCCGAGGCGTTTCTTATTGGGGCGACAGAGCTTCTTTTCTTCGGCGATCGATCGCCTCAACTCGGCGTGGCTTTCGTGACGGAGATCGTCGGACAGATCACATTCGTACGGGCGGCGGCCGCGGGCTGCGATCAGCCGCGGGTAGACAATTCCTGGCTTCGGTTTGACAAGGCGCTCGATCTCGATCCTGTAATACAAGGGATCAGGTAATTCGTAGCCGTATCTCAGCGCCATTCTACCGACTTTTTTGATCACATCAGAGAGGCGCGTCGTGCGTGCGTCGAGCCAAAAGTCCAGGTCGCCGGGATCTGGAATTCCCCATCTGACCTCGCCAGCGTAGAACTCGTAGGGGCGGTGGTTTCTCCAGGCCAACGCGGCATGGATGGTCTGGTGAAGCCGGTCGAGGTCGATGTCGAATGGCACCTCGATGCGACGGATGACTGGCGGACCGTTGTAATCAAGCGTTATCTTCACGCGGGCGATAGCGGGGGCGATGTTGCCGATCTTCGTCGCTCGTTTTCGTGACGGTTTGGAGCCACCGCCCTGGCGTTTGGCCGGGTATTCGTCTTGGCGCTCTTCAGTCTGCGCTGCGAGACGCGCCAGATCGAACTTGCGGATTGCGGATTTCCGGCGCGACTGTGCGCGACGCTCATAACGATCGATGGCACGTGCTTCCACGTCTTGTGCCGGATTCATGGTCGACGCTCTGATCAGCTCGGGCGCGGCCGAGTCCAGTGCTTCGGCCAAGTGGACCGCGTCGTTCGGCTGGTGCTCGTCACGTTCGACGCACGACCCCGACACCGGAGCATGATCGGACGGCCGCGGCAGACTCAACTTGAAGAGTGTTTCGCGGGCTTGCCGGATTCTCCGCAGGTCGATTTCGGCCTCGGCGATCTGATACGCCAGTTCCAAGAGATCGGGCCGGGTTTCCTCGCCCATGATGGCATGGGCGAGTTTTTCGATGTCTTGGTCGGCGCCTGCTTCTTTTCGGACCGACATGGCGAGACCATGCCGCCGCGCGTTGCCACGCGCGGCGAGCTTGCCCGCCTTGGTGCGGGGGCCGGTGCTTTTGGCGGCGTTCGCGCGATTGGCAGTCCGCTGCCGGTCGCTCGTCATGAGGGCCGCTCCGAAGCATCGTTCGCCGGCCTGTTCAACGCAACCGGCGCAATCTCCTGGAACTCGGCATCGACGGTCTCTTCGGCCGCGCGTTGAACGCGCTTCCCCCAGCCCGTATGGCGGCGCTCGATCCGCTGGAGGATCTTGTCACGCCGATTCTCGCATCGTTCGATCTGCTCATCGATCCGATCGAGCTCTTCGGCCTGGCACGTCAGAGCAATCGACGTGATATCTTCCATGGAGAGCCCGGCGTTGGCGATGACTGATTCGACGTACGGTGTCGTTTTCTCATCATCCCTGAACCAGTTCTGCGCGAACACATCGGCATCGTCCTTGAGAGTTTTCCGGTTTCGCTCGTGCGGCAAGCACTTCAATAGTGCCTGTTCCATGGCTTGCCGACGTCCAAGCTTGATCGTGCTGGCCTGAACTCGCCTGAAGCGCTGGATGTCCCAGGTGATGTTCACAAGGTCACTCACCATCAGCCAGTCGATGATGTCCACAGCGCCCACGGCTGCACCGATCCGGTTGATCAGGTCCTCATAGTGCCTGGGCTTCTCGCCATCCACGGTCCAACTGGGTCCGAGGAGGGCCCGCACGTCTTTGGGAACGGGAGGAAATTCGGGCACCAGAATCAACTTACGAGACTCGGAGTCGGTCATGCGGATCCTCGATTTGGTTTGGTCATCTCTGATCGAATTAGACACGAGTAAGATTAAAGTGGAGTGGAAGAAGGTGACGAGTGCCGACCTCTCGGGTGGTGCCGTCCGGGACGGGGACGCTGTGAGGCCGACCACGGAGCCGGCGTGGCCCCGCTCCAGTGCGCAAGCGTGCCCACAGATCGTTAGCCACCGGCAACGGGTCGATCGCGATGGCAGTCCACCACGTTGTCTCGTTCCCGGAGCAGTGGAGCATCCGGTGGTGGGTATGGCACAGCGGGACCGTGAACTCGTCCGAGACCTCGCGGCCGAGTGCGCAGTGTTGGGCGAAGCGGAGGTGGTGGGGGTCGGAGGGCTTGCGGCCACAGATCAGGCAGGGGCGCCGCGCCACGAAGCCGAGGTGGGCCTTGTCGCGGTAGCGCTTCGGCGTGGCGATGGTCAGGGCGCTCTGGTCGATGGTGCCGAGCACGGCCGGGTCGACCTCGGCGTCGACCTCTGGGTCAGCAACAGTCGCGCTCGGCGCGGCGGAGTCGCCAGCGCGTGGGTCGATGGCCCTGGTTCAGGTCCCTCGGCCCCGTCAGCGGTGGCGTCCGCGACCGCGTCGTCATGAGGGCCGCTCGGAAGCGCCGTTCGTGGGGCTATTCAACGCATTCGGCGGGACTTCTCGGAACTCGGCATCGACGGCCTCTGCGGCTGCTCGCCGAGCGCGCTTTCCCCAGCCCGTATGATGCCGCTCGATCTGCTGCAGACTCTTCTCGCGTCGAGTCTCGCATCGTTCGATCTGGTCAGCGATCCGATCGAGCTCGACGGCCCGGCACGTCATAGCTTGCGACGTGATGTCTGCCATGGAGAGCCCGGCGCCGGCGAGAACTGATTCGACTTTCTGTGTCGCTTCCTTGTCACCTCCGAACCAGCGTTGCGCCAACAGGCGGGCTTCATCTTTGATGCCGGCCCAGCTTCGCTCGTACGGCAAGCAATGCGCCAAGGTCTCTTCCATGGCTTGGCGACAGCCGATCTTGATCGTACTGGCCTGAGCACGCCTGAAGCGCTGGATCTCCCAGATGATGTTCACGATGTCCTTCACCAGCACCCAGTCGATGATGTCGTCGGCTCCCACGGCAGCACCGACCCGGCTGAGCAGGTCCTCATAGCGCCTGGGGTTCTCGGTGCCCAGGGTCAAACTGGACCCCAAGAGAGCCCGCACGTCCTCGGGGACGGGCGGGCATTCGGACGCCAGAACAAGCTCACGAGAGTCGCAGTGGGCCATGGGATCCTCGATTCTGTCTGGCCGTTGCTGACCCTGCTTGACCCATTCAGATTAATGAGGAGTGGAGATCGGCGACGAGTTGCCGACCTCTTGGGTGGTACCGTCCGGGACGGGGACGCTGTGAGGCCGACCACGGGGTCGGCGTGATCCCGCTCCAGCCCGCGAGCGCGCCCACAGCTCGTTCGCGATCGGCAGGGGGTCGATGCCGACAGCGGTCCACCACGTTGTCTCGTTACCCGAGCGGTGGAGCACCCGATGGTGGGTGCGGCAGAGCGGCACCGTGAACTCGTCCGAGACCTTGCGGCCCAGCGCGCGGGGTTGGGCGAAGCGGAGGTGGTGGGGGTCGCAGGGCTTGCGGCCGCAGACCAGGCAGGCGCGCCGCGCCACGAAGCCGAGATGGGCCTTGTCGCGGTAGCGCTTCGGCGTGGCGATGGTCAGGACACTCTTGTCGATGGTGCCGAGCACGGCCGGGCCGATCTCGGCGTCGTTCTCTGCATCAGCAACTGCCTCGATCGGGGCGCCGGAGTCGCCGGAGCCGTCGGTCAATGGCGCCAGATCAGATCGATCCGCCCGATCCGAGGTGGCGTCCGCGACCGCGTCGTCGGGCGGGGCGGCCGCCCCACTGGGCCTCGTGCTCGGTCCCTCCGCCGATGGCCGCCGCTCGGCGCGGGCCTGGAACGCCGCCAGTTCGGCGAGCGGTCCGCCGTCGTCGGGGCCCCCTACACTGTGTTCGGCGTGTGCCCCCTGCCCGGCCGTCGAGGCGGCCCCACCGGCGACCGGCGGAGACACTTCGGATGCTGGCGTCGAATCGCCCGTCACCGCAGTTGCCTCCGGCTCGTTCCGGGCAAAGCCCTCACCGGCCGTGTGGTCGTCGAATGACTGCAGGATCAGCGCAAAGGCGGATTCGATCGCTGTGGCGTCCACGGCCGTCAGGCTGTTCTTGATGCGCAGCGTGCGCTGGGCCCAGGCGACCACGTCGGTGGCGGTGCTGAACCCGGCCAGTTCGGTCAGCAGGGCGTCCCGGGTCAAGGCCGAATCGTGGAGCGGCAACATCGGGCGGGACGTCGTGATCTTGGCGCTGGCGGCCCCGGTCCGCCCAGAGCCATGGCCGCGTCCGACCCCAGACGACGAGCCGGGCGCCTGGGCAGGAACGATCGAGGGCGCCGTCGGCCCCTGCTCCGGCCGGCCACTGCCGCGACCATCGCGGTCGCCGTCACCGTTGTCCTGTCCCTCCCCGGTCCCATCATGGGGCCCATCGTGGAGGTCTGGCGCGTCGAGGTCGTCCTCGCCGGCGATGCCGACCAGGGTGAAGAGGGCGTAGCGCCGCGCATAGGTCAGGGCCGCTCCCATCCGCCGGGGTGACGAGAGGTCGGCGACCGGGCACACCGGCCACTCCGAGGCGATCCACTCGCCCGAGGTGTGGGCGAGCGTCGTGGTCAGGGTGATGACGCCGGCGGCCGCATCAGTCGCGGTCGTCTGCAACACCGCGATCTCGTGCCGGCCCAGGGTCTTGCGGACGATGTCGAGGCCGCTCGATAGGGAGGCATAGCGAAAACTCCGCTCCCCCTGCCCTCGCCCGGCCAACGTGACCGTGCCGACCAGCGACTTCTCGGGGTTGACGAGCTCGATCTGCGCCTTGGCGAGCGCCGTCGCGAGGGAGGCGACCGACTCACTGGAGCGGGGCATGGGCCACCTCCAGCACGTCGAAGCTGACCGCGCCGGCCTTGGAGCGCTTCCCCCGGACCCCGTGCCCGACCGCCTCCTTGGCGTCCTCCGGCATCAGCGCCTTCAGCTCGGCCTTGGCCCGCTCGTGGTCGAGGTGGGCCGACCGGGTGGTGCGGAACAGCGCCGAGAACTCCGCCCAGGCATTCGACGCCGACATGTCGACCACCCGCACCGCCTCGATGCGCGGCTTCGGCGGCTCGGCGTCCCACAGCTGCGGGCGATCTCCGGTCTGGACGGCCCGCCAGAACGCCTTCTCGACGGCGACCAGGACGGTCTGGTAGAGCGGGTCGGCCGCAATCGTGATCTCGACCCACTTGCCACCGCCCGTGATGATCGACAGCACCGACGAGCGCGTGCCCACCACCAGCATGTTGTGCTGGAGCTGGGCCATGTGCTTCTCGGCCGCCGCCTCTTCCGAGAACGACCAGGGCAGCATGAACTTGGCCTCGAATACCGCCCCGGTCTGTTCGACCACCCCGTCCAGGGTCGCCGCCATCCAGGGCAGCGACGCGTGGAGGGCCCGCCGCTGCACCTGTCCGACCCGGTGTCCGGACTGCTTCTCGTACCAGCCCCGATTGAGGTCCTCGGTCGCCACCCCGAGCTGCACGATCAACTCGCCCGACAGGTCCTGCGGCTCGATCTCGCCGCGCTTCTCGCGCCACAGGCGCAGCAGCGCCCCCTCGTCCCGCCCCATCACCACCCGGGCATCCGAGCCGCCAAGGAAGGTGCGGCGATCAACGTCTTCTCGCTTAAGCGCAAACATGCCAACTCCAATATGTTGTTTTTCGACAGTTCTGTCGTAAAACAACGCTTAATAGCTGTCAATCGAAAAACGACAGAATTGACGAAATCAGCTGTTTCAGTGATCAACTCGGGATCATGTTAAGCGCCGCACAATGTCGGGCCGCTCGGGGCCTTCTTAACTGGACCCAGCAGGAACTTGCCGAAGCCGCTAAGGTCGGTGTTGTGACTGTTCGGCAGTTTGAACTGGCAGGTGCCGTGCCGCGCCGGGCAACGCTACTTGCGATCAAAACAGCGTTTGAAGCCGCTGGCGTTGAATTCATCGCTGAGAACGGCGGCGGCGCCGGTGTTCGGCTGAAGAGATCTACGGCAGCAAGCTAGGTTTGAGAGAAGAGTCGGCGGATTTCTGTGTCTGCACTGACAGCTATGCACGCCAGTCCGTAGCCAGCAGGTCTGCCACTACATCACCGAGCCGGTCAGTGGCCGTGACTGCCGTCGTTCCCGCCACGAGATACGGCAGCGCCTCCTCCTCGGTACATCCGTAGCCGGTGCGCACCAGGATGCAACGCGCAAGCCCGGCCGCGATACCGGCCTCGATGTCGGAGCGTTTGTCGCCGACCAGGACGGAGCGCGCGAGGTCCACCTGGAGAAGATCGGCGACGGCGTGGATCATACCGGGATTGGGCTTGCGCCAGGCGTGCCCCGGCACGCGATAGCGATCGCTGCCTGTGTCGTGATAGGCGCAGGCCGCGACCGCGTCGAGCCGTGCCCCGGCTGCGGCCAGGCGGGCGATCAGCTCGGCCTGAACGGCCGCGAAATCGGTCCAGTCGTAGTAGCCGCGGGCGATACCCGACTGGTTGGTGATGGCGACGACGGGGATGCGGCTGCCATTGCAGCGCGCGATCGCCTCGGCCGCACCGGCGATCAGGCGCACGTCCGCCGGATTCGAGAGGTAGTGGGCCTCCTCGACGATGACGCCGTCACGGTCGAGGAACAGGGCCGGTCGCCCGACCGGCACGTCGGTGGCAAGCCGTTCGAGCCAGCACCCGGCGCCGTCGAAGAGGCGAGGATCCGTCATCGCGCTGTCAGTGCTCTTCACGGGATGCTCTCGAGGGGGGGGCCGCCTTGCGCGCCTCACGCCCCATAGGGCTCGCAAGAGCCGGACGGCTGGCGCTTCTTGATCCTTCAGGAACCGCCAGGGTACAGGTCCGCTGAGCCGGGCGAACGCGTCTCGAAAGAATCGAGTCTGCCATCTGAGAATGCCCGGAACGACACCGCGGCGCGCCGAACCAATGCGTATCGCCAATTGCAACCTTGAGCCAACCATTGCGAAATCGCTTGGTCGAGTCAATCGAGTAATGCGGCTTTTGCGCGCTTTCACGCGCGGGACTGCATGTGGTCAGAGACAGCGTGGAAAATAACGAGCGTGATGGCGGGCCGGACATTGCTCGACGCTCGACGCTCAGCCGACCAGCCGCAAGTCACCCTCACCGGAGACTAAAAATGGTCAATCGCAAGACGTCATCACCTTCGCCAACGGCGCGGCGATTCACCCGACTGATTTCATTTTCGCGTGCCACGCGGCGAAAGCAGAGAAAGACAGCGCGCGCATGCGTTCGTCGGCCGGCCGGATCATTTCGAGGTCGACGCATGAGCGGCCCAGCAATGCTCGCCCGCCTACGGCAAATCGAGAGCCGCGGTGAGATCGCCCACTTTCTCCCGGACACCCGGCAAAGGTTCGAGTCCGTACCGCGTTGTAATCAGCTTCAATATCGAGGACGTGTCGTAGACCGTGTGATCGACGAAACCGCGCTTCGCGAACGGCGACACGATCAGAGTCGGAATTCGTGTTGCAGGCCCCCATCGATCACTCCATCCCGGACCCGATGGTGGCGGGACGTGATCCCAGAAGCCGCCATTTTCGTCGTAGGTCACAATGACGACCATGTTGTTCCATTGGGGCGAGCGTCTGAGCTTCTCGAGGATGTCGGCTATATGAGAATCGCCGGTTATCAGGTCGGTATAATACGGATGCTGATTGAACAGACCAACCGGCTTGTAAAACGTCACTGACGGAAGGGTGCCGCTGTCGATAGCTCTTACGAATTCCTCGCCGTCCCTGAGGTGCTCAACCCGATCGCGGCTGCCCGGAGCGAACCGCGCATAATAATTGAAAGGCTGATGATGCGGCTGAAAATTCAGCGATCCATCGGCACGAGTGTAGATCACGTAGCGCTTCTGCTGCGATGGTTGCATGCTGTCCTTCAGCGCTTCGTTCCATCCGCCTGCATACCAGATCCACGACACGCCCCTGGCAGACAAGGTGTCGCCGATCGTCTTCATCGCCGATGGCGGGAGAGGACGTCCGATCCGGCCCCCACCAATTGGATCGGCATATGCCGGCGATCCGCCGTCCACGGGGGGCACGCCGCTCGGTTGAAACGGCGGCTGCGTCGTATTCACGGTATAGCCGTCGGGCGTAACCTGACCGCCCAGACCGCCCGAGTAGGTCCGCACCGCCCCATCCTTTGCCGAGGGCGAATCCGGCATCTTCTTCAGTTTGCCGTTTTCGTCGAGAACGGCGCGCATGGAGTCCGGCGCATCCTCGAACTTCGGGGCGCAGGCACAGATCAGATAATGATGATTCAGGTACGAGCCGCCGAAAGTGCCCATAAAGAAATTATCGGCGAGAACGTACTCCTTCGCCCACGCCCACATCTTCATTCCGCTGCCGTCGACATATCCCATGGTATAGCCGCCGACCGTCGACATTGCGGCGAACATGTCGTTCTTTCCGCCGTTGATCTGCTCCCTGCTGTGGTAGTAGGCGTGGATCGGACTCAGCATGACGTCGGTCAGCGACTTGCTCAACGGAGCCGCATCAATTCGAAACGGTGCGTTCGGCAGCAGCGGATAGTCCGGATCCGGCTCTCCCTTCGGATTCCAGACACGCAGATTAGGCAGTTCAGTGCCGTCGTGATCCCGCTGGATGAATTGATCCCTTGTCGCGTTGGCAACTCCGTTCGCGCCCGGAAACAGGCCGTACAGGTGATCGAAACTGCGATTCTCGGGATACAGCACAACGATGTTCTGGATCCTCGAAAGATCTGCGGCGGACGTCATTTCCCAGGGACAGGCCGCAGCCGCAAAGGCGACGGCAATTCTCGACCACGACCCGAGGCGAAGAGTCATCTCACGGAGACGGAACATATCTCGCTTCCAATCAGCTCCGACGCAATTCGCGTCGCCCGCCCATGCCACACCAGCCACCCGAGCACCAAAACCAGAGCACAGCATCGCCAATCAGCGACCAGCCGAACCGACGTTGAACCGGCCTTGGGCCGACCAGGGCAATGCCGTCAGGCATTTCCAAAGCGCCGCGCATAAGCGTTCGGCACCTGCCGACGATCGATCGAACCATGACTCAGCCGACTGATCCGCCTGCACTTCGATCAGAGCCGCCGCCTCGGCCTGTCCGCACGCCTGGCATCTCTGCACGAGGGAGTGCCGATGTCGATCCGCAGGCAGGAAAGAGTCCTCTGCGTCAGGAGGCGGCATAAATCCAGCTCCCACGATCTCGCTCAAAGCGCAATCGGCATCGAGACAGGTTCCATTAGGCTCACAAGCTGCCTTTCGAGGTGCTCGTCATCGCCGTTGGCATGTCCGAAGTGGTGATGATAAAGACGCGCGAGGTTCTCGGCCGCGAGCCCCGCCATTTCAAAATGGTCCCGTCCTGCCGTTGAAGAGGCCCGCTGCTCGGCGTCGAATCTCGCGGCGACCGGGGCGAACGACTGATACAGGATCCACTCGGCAGGGTTCCGACAGCAACGCTCGATTCGATCGTGCGTGGCCGGGTACATCAGCTTTTTGATGCTCTGCTGTGAGATTACAAAGCTCGTCACGGCTCTTTCGAGAACGAGCGTGATCTGAGGGATGGGAAACTGGTTTGGTGCGCGCCATTTTCGGGGCGTGAACAGAAACGCATCGGTTTCCGGTCGCAATTTCCGCCGATCGACGGACAGAACATCCTCGATCAGGCGCACGCAGCGGTCCCACACCGATCGATTGCCCACCCAATAATTCATGCAAAAGAAGTTCGAGAAATCCTGCCTCTGGCAAATCCAGGACTCGAAGTCATAGTTCGTGAACTCGAAAAGCTCCCTCGCGGCATCCATGAACTGATTTCCATACTGATATCTGGACTGCGACCATCCATTGAAGAAAAATGCGGGATGCTGAGGCCGTGGATTGACGACATAAACGTCATAGCCGGGATTGAGCTTCGTCCACTCGATGAACTCTCGGCCCGAGACATTCGCCTTCGCGGCGAATTTGGGTGAGAATGCTCCCGTGAGTTCGGACTTCTCCATCTCGCCACGCTTGTGCAAATCGCGAAACACCGCGAATTCACGAAGTGCGGGCTGAGGATTGTTCCGCCAATCGAGCGCTTCGAAGCCGGGCTCCGGCCGCGCGTAAGCACTTTCGTTCCAACAGATTTGAAAGACTCTCAGGCTCATCAACGCAACTCCACGAACTGAGCACCAAAGCGGCCCGCCCCGACCTACGGGACAAAGTTGCAGTGGCGTGCCAATCCCTGCCGTTATCGACCCTATCGAGGGAATCCACCTTGGAGGGGGGCGGGACGGTCCAATCGCGCTATTTATATTATAATCTAAAGCTCTCCGTCCGCCAGAGTGAGCGCGCCCGGCGCTGATGGTCCGGATCGCCGAGCTTGGTACGCGGATAGGAGGGCCAACAGGCTAGTATGCAGTACGCGAGGCTCGCCGCGATACCAACCTCGATTTCGGAGCGGTTTTCGACGGCCGGAACGGACCGGGCGAGATCGACCTGCAGACGGCCGGCAGCGGCGTGGATTCCGCCGGTTCGACCAGAAGCGCCCTCGTTCACTGCATGATAGCGATGCGTATTCGCTTGAGCGCCGTTTGCCGGCACCGGACGCTCCTGCCGTGCGAGAAGCTAAGGAAAGTTCGGCCTGAGAGCCTGACCGAAAATTGAGTGAGTGATTTCGGGGGGCTGTGTTTCCGTCGGATTTGCGAAGATTCGATGGAGAGCACGATGCCTTGGACCGAAACCA
>NZ_JACAAX010000031.1 GCF_013377085.1 Rhodoplanes sp.
GGCGGGCGCCGTCCGGCAGCCCGACGCCGCCGACCCGGTAGACGCCGGGCGGCAGCGCCAGCGGCGCGCCGGCCGCGGCGGTGCGCTCGAGCGCCCGTTGTAGCACCGCCGTCTGATCGTCCGGGCTGCCGGGCCGCACACCGAGCGTCGCGGCGTCGACCCCGAAGGCCGAGACCGGGCCGCCACCCGCGCCGGCGCGAGGCGGACGAGGTTGGGCATCGGCCGGTGCGGTGGCGACGAACGTTGCGGCGGCGCCGGCCGCGAGGCTCAGCACCGTGCGGCGGGTGGGATCGGCGTGAGGGGGAGCAGGATCGCGCATCCCGGCAGGATAGCGGCGCCGGGTTGGCGAGTCGCTAACTGGTCCTGCGGTGGTGCGAGCCCTATCGCTCCGGCAGCGGGATCAGCCCGGCCTTGGAGATCACCGGCGCCGCCTCGGGCGAGGTGAGGAAGCGGAGCAGCGCCGCGGCCGCCTCCGGCTGCTGGACCGTGTTCGTGAGCGCGCCGGCGAAGAAGATCATCGGCTGGACCTCGGCCGCGATCGGGCCGACGACCGTCACGCCGGGCGTGTGGATCAGCTCGCTGACCTGCTGGAACCCGATCTCGGCCTCGCCGCGCGCGACGACCGCCGCCACCGGCTCGCCGGAGGGCGGTCCGCGCACCTTGCGGCTCTTGCCCATGATCTGGTCGGCGATGCCGAGCTTGGGGAACAGCGTCGTCGACAGATAGGTGCCGCTGCCGCTGTCCGAATAGGCGATCGATTTCGCCGCGAGCAGCGTGCTTTTCAGCGCGTCGGCCGTGCCGATGTCCGGCTTGGCTGCCCCGGCGCGCACCACCATGCCGATCAGCGAGCGGGCGAGCACGACCTTGCTGCCGGCGCGCACCACGCCGCGCGTGGCGAGCTCGTCCGCCGCACCGCCGTCCAGGATCACCACGTCGGCGGCCTCGCCGCGGGCGAGGCGTGTGGGGATCGCTTCAGGAGAGTCGCCCATGGAGGGGCCGCGTGTCGTCACCAGGCGGTGGCCGCTGGCACGCTCGAAGACCGGTCCGAGCTGGGAATAGACCTCGTAGTAACCGGCCGAGATCATCACGCGGATATCGGCGGCGGATGCTGCCCCCACGGCCGACAAGGTGGCCACGGCGAGCCCGAGCCACCAACAAGCAAGCAGCCTTGGGATCATGACGTTGCTCCTGCCGATGCGATCGGCTTTTCGCGATCGAAGCCCAGACGCGCCCGGCCCGCAAGGTCCGTCTCGCCGGCAGGCGGTCGATCCGCTCAGCCCTGGCGGGCGGCCGGCGCCCACAGGCTCGGGCCGGCGCGCAGATACTGCGGCGGCCGGCGGGTCTCGGCGCCGAGCGCGCGGGCGGCATGCCAGCCCCAGTGCGGATCGTCCAGCATGGCGCGGGCGAGTGCCACCATGTCGGCCTTGCCTTCGGCGACGACGGCGTCGGCCTGCTTGGGGTCGACGATCAGGCCGACGGCCCGGGTGACCAGGCCGGTCGCCTGCCGCACCGCCTCGGCGAGCGGCACGTTGTAGCCGGGCGTCGTCGGATTGCGGGCGTCCGCCGTCAGGCCGCCCGAGGAGACGTCGGCATAGTCGTAGCCGTTCTCCTTCAGGATGCGGGCGAACACGATCGCCTCCTCGATATCGATGCTGCCGTCGAGCCAGTCGTTGCCGGTGATGCGGGCGCCGAGCGGCACGCTCCTCGGCACCGCGGCCCGCACCGCCTGGGCGATGGTCGCCGGAAAGCGCATGCGGTTCTCGCGCGAGCCGCCGTAGGAATCGGAGCGGCGGTTCGACACCGGCGACAGGAACTGGTGCACCAGATAGCCGTGTGCGGCGTGCAGCTCGATGGCGTCGAAGCCGATCCGCACGGCCCGGGTCGCCGCCTCGGCGAAGGCCGCGACCACCCGCTCCATGTCGTCCTCGGTCATCGCCTGCGGGACGTGCCAGCCTTTGCCGAAGGGCAGCGCCGAGGCGGCCTCGGTCGGCCAGGCGTCCTGGTCGGCGGCGAGCGCCTTGCCGCCCTCCCAGGGCCGTTGCGATGACGCCTTGCGGCCCGCATGGGCGAGCTGGACGCCGATCTTGGCGGTGCCGATCCGGTGGCAGTGGTCGACGACGCGGGCCAGCGCCGCCTCGCAGGCGTCGGAATAGAGGCCGACGCAACCATGGGTGATGCGGCCGCGCCGCTCGACATGGGTCGCCTCGACGATCACCAGGCCGGCGCCCGAATTTGCCAGCATGCCCAGATGGGTGAGATGCCAGTCGCTGGCGCAGCCGTCATTGGCGCTGTACTGGCACATCGGCGCGACGACGATCCGGTTCTCGAAGGTCTTGCCGGCGATCTCGATCGGGGCGAACAGGGCGCTGCTCATGGGGGCTGGTCTCGGGCGGGAGGATGCGGGGGGCGAAGCTCGCGCGGGCGCGCGGTGCAACCCTCCTATTACAGACGAATCCGGGGGCCGCAACCGAAGGCCGGATGGCTGGCGCCGACGGGATTTGTCCGGCCGTGCGGCCCGGTCAGAACGGGATGCTGCCGCCGACACCGCCGGGCCCGACGCTCGGACGCACCCGCTGGTTGCCGCCGCCACCACCACCGCCGCCGCGCAGCTCCTCGGCCGTCACCCGGCAGTCGTTGTTGCGGTCGTAGCGGGCGAACAGCGGGCTCTTCTTGTCGACGAACTCGGTCCGGGCGACGCGGCCGTCATGGTTGTCGTCGAAATAGCCGGGCTCGGCGTTCTTGAACGAGGGGTCGGAGCGCTTCAGCGTCTCGAACTCCTTGGCGTCGAGGAAGCCGTCGCGGTTCAGGTCGGCCATGATGAACAGCCGGGTCGCGTATTGCTTCCACTCGTCGCAGGTGAAAATCCCGTCGCGATTGGCGTCCCAGGCGGGGGCCGACTGGCGCACCGGATCCTCGCCGGCGCGGTTCAGGCTGCGGATGTCCGGCGGCGGGCGGTCGGACATGCCCGGCAGTCCGGAGCCGCCGAACCCGCCGCCCGATTGGGCTGACGCGGCGGCCGTGGTGGCGAGCAAAAGCAGCATCGTGAACGCGTGTCGCATTGTGGTCTCTCCGGTCCGGCGCACTGACGCACCGCCAAGGCGGCAGCAGTTTGGCGAGGGCGGCGGCCCGCAACATCGCGTAACGCATCGTCGGTTGCACCCGAGCCTCGCCCTTGAACGGCCGAGCCGTCCGCGGCAGGCGGGTCGGGCATGCCGCCCGGTGCCCTGCGGGTTTTCCCGGCTTGACAAGGAGAGGGGCCGGAGCGTGAGGATCTGCTGCCTGCCGGCCCATTTTTGGCATCCGCCGGTGCGGCGCGATAGGACGGCAGATGATCCGCTTGGTGTCGTTTTTCTTCACGGTCGGCGCGACTGCGATAGGCGGTGCGCTGGTCGCCATTCAGACCCTGATGCTGGTGCGCGGCGACGGTGGCAACTACATGGTGCTGGGCGCCGCCATTCTGGCCCTGGTGGTCGGGCTCTACGGCCTCGCCGCCGACATCCGTCGCAGCAAGTCGGCCATCCAAGCCCTGCGCGAGGGCCGGCCGGTGGATCTATGGGCGCCGCCGCGCGGCACGCCGAAGCTGGGCGTCAAGGCGACTTCGTCGTTCACTCCGATCGCCTCCGACGCGCCGTCCCTCACGCCTTATGTGGCGCCGGCCGTACCGGCTGCCGCGGCCGACGGGACCGCCCCGATCACCGATATTCTGGCCGCCGAGCGGGCCCGCAGCGACGCCTATTGGCGCAGCGGCATCGCCCAGTTGCAGGCGCAGGCCGTGCAGGCCGGTGCCGGCGACGGCGCCGTGGTCCTGCTCGAGGTCGCCGCGCGCAGCCTCGCGCAGGCGCTGGGCCCGCGCCACGTCGCCCGCATCCTGCGCGAAGCGTCCGACCGCTACGCCGCCGAGGGCGACCGGCCGGCCCGCGACGCCGGCGCCGCCTGACCGGCGGTGCTCGTCGGGGTCGCAGGCGGGAGAGCGCCATGACGGTCTGCTACGACTTCTCGGGCCGTCGGGCCGTGGTGACGGGCGGGGCGAGGGGGCTCGGTCGCGGCATTGCCGAGCGGCTGCGCGACGCCGGCGCCATGGTCGAGGCCTGGGACATCGCGCCGGTTCCGGTCGACGGGATCGCGTCGGTCGCGGTCGACGTCACGTCGGCCGACCAGGTCGCGGCAGCGGTGGTGCGCGCCGTCGCGGCCGGCGGCATCGACATGCTGGTGATGGCGGCCGGCTATGGCGGCTCGCGGCACCCGCTCGAGACCGTGACCGAGGCCGAGTGGCGGCAGGTTCTCGACATCACCCTGACGGGCGTCTTCCAGGTCTGCCGTGCCGTGGTGCCGCACATGCGGGCGGCGGGACGCGGCCGCATCGTCACGGTCGCCTCGCTGGCCGCCAAGGAGGGCCGGCCCGGGCTCGCAGCCTTCTCGGCGGCGAGCGCCGGCATCGTCGCCTTCACCAAGGCGCTGGGCAAGGAGCTCGCCGACACGCCCGTGCGGGCCAATTGCGTCGCGCCGGCCGCGATCGACACCGAGTTCGTGCGGGTGATGCCGCAGGCGGCGATCGACGGCATGATCGCCAGGAGCCCGATGAAGCGCCTCGGCACCGTCGCCGAGATGGCCGAGCTGGTCGCCTGGCTGTGCTCCGACGCCTGCACCTACAACAGCGGCGCGGTGTTCGACCTGTCGGGCGGACAGGCGAGCTTTTGAGCCAGGCCGGGCGGGGGGCGTCTGCTCCACCGGGCCAGGCCGGCCGCATCGACGCAACATGCCTAATTATCTGTTGGTGGCTTGGAACCGGCGGCCGCCTCGACGGTTGTAATGGCAGCCGGTTCGGTCGTGAGGGGGAGCACGACGTCGTCGTTCCACCGTGTTTCGAAGCCGACCGGATGTTGTCGAGGCCGACGCCAGAGTCTGTTCAGGGTCGTGACGCCGAAAGGCTGCCCGACAGGCCGGTGTTCGAACGGGAGGTGGACATGAAGACCCTGACCCTGCTGCTCACCATCGCCGGTATCAGCGCCGCCAGCGCCGAGACCCAGTCGCTGGACGTGCGCCAGCTCATCGAGCAGCGCTGGATGGCGACAGCGCCGGTGTCCGAGACTTGGTCCTGCGCGCAGTTCGACGCGGCGACCATCCGGGCCGCCTTCGAGGACGGCGCTGCGGCCGACCTCACCTATGCGCTCAACGACGATCCGCGGCCGGAAATCGCGCGTGGCCCGATGGACCCGTCGATCCCGCTGATGGCGGCCGGCCAGTAAGGCCGTCGCCTTGCAACGCCTGACGGCGCGTTCGAATTTTCCGGCGGCGGGCCTCGGTCCGCCGCCGGTCGCGTTTCGTCACCTGCCGATCCGCTGACGCGCCGGCGCCGACCCCCCCCCCCGCGGTCATCCCGGTCGCATCGATCAGCGCCTGCGCCTTGCAAGAACGTCGCCGTCAAACGCGTCGCCGCAATGCAGCCGGACCGGTCCCTGACCGTCAGTCCGCCGTGCGCATCGCCCAGGAGGCGTGCTCGACGCCGGGCAACGCCTCGATGGTCTTGACGATCGCGTCGAGATCGGCGGCGCGGGCCGTCGAGCCGGCCAGCGTCACGGCGAGCTCCAGCGCTTCCTCGGCCTGCTCCTGCACGGCGGTCTGGCGCACCGCATAGCTCTTCGCCTCGAGCTGATCGAGCAGGGCGGTGCGGACCACCGGCATCTCGTCGGCCGACACATTGACGCGGATGTCGTAGGTCGCCTCGGTCGTGGCCTCGTCGAGCGGCTGGCGGTTGATGAGGTCGACCAGCGGCCGCAGCGCCGTGTTGGCGATCAGCACGAACGCCGCAATGGTCACGGCCTCGCCGATCAGGTCGGCGCCCGCGGCGCCGCCCGCCGCGGCGGAGCCCCACAGGGTCGCGGCCGTGTTGAGGCCGCGGATGTTGAGGCCTTCCTTCATGATCACGCCGGCGCCGAGGAAGCCGACGCCCGACACCACATAGGCAAGAACCTGCACGGCGGAGGCGTTGCCGTTGAGGCGCATGCCGATGTCGACGAAGGCGGCGGCGCCGACCGCGACCAGCGCCGCCGTGCGTAAGCCCGCAGTGCGCTGCCGCCACTGCCGCTCGGCGCCGATCGCGGTGCCCAGCACGAAGGCCGTGGTCAGGCTGATCAGCGTGTCCAGGAACTGCGGCAAATCGAGATTGGTGAAGGCGGCGAGGCGCATGCAGGCGGGCTCCACGGCGGGTCGCGTCGCCCGGCGGGCGCGGTCCCGATGCGACGCTTTTAGCGTGAGCCCGAGATTCGCGAAACGCGGCTGGATTCGGTGCCAATTGCGCGCCTCTGGCTCCCCCTGAAAAGCATGGCATCCATGCCGTCCCGATCCGGGATAGTGCGGACGAAGCCGGCAATGGCCGGACACAATGATTGTTACATCAAGTCGGCGTTTCGCCGACCTCTGCCACACCTTGTCACGAGAAAAAACCGCGGCGCGGACGTGCCGGGCGCAGTGGAGCTGCGTTCGCGCGCGTCCCGCTCCGCGACCGTCGAAGCTCGACCGCATGCCCGTGCGGGCCAGACTTTTCGCCGCCGGCCCGAGGGGTCGGCGGACAACGCGCAAGGGGGAAACATGAGCGCGCATACGAATTCGCTCGACAGCAAATCCCAGCGTCCCAGCGCCGGCACGGCGCTCGGCTACTCGGCAGCCTCGATCGCCTTTCTGGTCATTCTCTGCCTGGCCTACTCGATCAACGCGGCCGACCGGCAGATCTTCCCGACCCTGCTGCCGGCGATCCGCGAGCATTTCGGCTACGACCTGAAGACGGCCGGGCTGATGTCGACGATCTTCACGCTCGGTCTGGCGATCGCCGGCATCCCGTCCGGCTATCTGGTCGACCGCACCTCGCGCAAGACCATCATCATCACGGCGATGGTGATCTACTCGGTGTTCACGCTCGCCACCGTCCTGGCGTTCGGCTTCTGGGACATGCTGTTCTACCGCGCCCTGACCGGCGTCGGCGAGGGCATGCAGATGGCGGCCCTGTTCGCCGCGATCGGCAGCTTCTTCTACAAGAAGCGCTCGTTCTTCATGGGCTGGATGATCCTGGCCTACGGGGTCGGTGCCTTCCTGGGCCCGCGCGCCGGCGCCATGCTGGTGCAGTCCTCGGGCGCCTGGCAGACGCCGTTCGTCTGGTTCGCCGGGGTCGGCATCGTGCTCGCCCTGGTGGTCCTCGTCGTCGTGCCGAAGGAGTTCACCGAGAGCAAGGGTCCGCAGAGCACCAGCGCCATGGACGAGGCGGCGCTCGCCCACATGCCGACGGAGCTGTGGAACCGCAACGTCATCCTGGCCTTCGTCGGCTGCGTGATTCTCGGCTTCTCGCTCTACGGCTATCTCGGCCTCTACACGACCTATGTGAAGGAGACGCTGCACTTCTCGCAGGCGGACGCGGCCGCGGCCTTCAGCTATTTCGGGCTGGGCGGGCTGATGTCGTTCGTCGGCGGGTGGTTCGGCGACCGCTTCCCGCAGCGCTGGGTGACGGCGATCGCCTTCGCGCTGCTCTCGCTGGTCGGCTACACGATGTACAACGTCGCCACCACGCTGCCGATGCAGTCGATGCTGTCGTTCCTCACCGGCGCCTTCGCGTCCGGCTTCGTGTTCGTCAACCTGCTCACGCTGCTCCAGCGCAGCGTACGTCCGCACATGGTCGGTCGCGCCTCCGGCATCTTCCTCACCTCGGTGTTCGGGGCGGCGTCGACGGCCGGCTGGCTGATGGGCTACCTGGTCGGCGCCTTCGGCTGGGGCGGGGCCGCGCTGATCGAGCTCTCGCTGCTGCCGATCATCGGCATCATCGCGATGGCGTTCATCGATCCGACCAAATTGATCGCCGTCGCCAAGAAGGCGTAGCGGTCGACGCCGTTCGCCGCGGATAACAAAGGCTCGCGTCCATGAAGACGCGAGCCGAAGCAGGCCGAAGGCGCGCTCCGATGGGGCGCGCCTTCGCGCATCTGCTGGTGGCGGCGACGACCCTAGGCACTGCCGTCATCCAGGGTCCACACCACGGTCCACGGGGCGAAGCCGACCATCTGGACGGCTCCCTCGCACCAGATCTGCCGGCCGGCCGGCGCCTCGACGCCGTCGAGCGGATCGGCCGAGAGATTGGCGAGGAGACGCAGCGTCGCGCCGCCGAGCCGCCACGCGACCCGCACGGCGCCGGGGCCGATCACCTCGTAGCGGCCGGCGCGTGTGCCGCCACGCAGCCGCGGCACGATCTCGCGGTGTCGGACCGCCAGGATATCCCGATAGAAGGCGAGCCACGTGGCATGCGGTTCGCGACCGAGCGCCGTCCAGTCGAGCTTCGCCGAGAGGAACGTCTCCGGCGCGGTCGGGTCGGGGATGTTTTCGCGCTGCTTCGGATCCCGGAACTCGGGGAAGCGGGCGAACTCGGCGCGCCGGCCTTCGCGCACGGCATCGGCGAGCGGCGTCTCGAAGTCGCAGAAGAACGCAAACGGCTGCTCGGCTCGCCATTCCTCGCCCATGAACAGCATCGGCACCTGCGGCAGCAGCAGATAGGTCGCCGCGATGGCACGCACCGCCTCCTCCGGGGCGAAGGCGGTCAGCCGATCGCCGAAGGCGCGGTTGCCGACCTGGTCGTGGTTCTGGATGAAGGCGACGAAGGCGGTGGAGGGCAGGTCGGTCGCCGGCTCGCCGCGCGGCGCGGCGCGATAGGGCATCATCTCGCCCTGGAACGCGAAGCCTTCGGCGAGCGCCCGGCCGAGCTTCTCGGTATCGCCGGCGTAGTCGACGTAGTACCCGGCGCTCTCCCGGCTCGCCGCGCAGTGCAGCACATGATGGACGTCGTCGTTCCATTGTGCCGTGTAGAGCGTCGCCGCGCCGCCGGCGCCGCGTGTCAAAAGCGTCGCCGCGTTCGCCTCGTTCTCCAGGGTCAGGTGCACGGGCCGGTCCGGCGTCACGGCCCGCACCGTGCGGGCGATCTCGTGCAGGATGTGGTCGTCGCTGTCGTCCAGAATTGCATGCACGGCATCGAGCCGCAGGCCGTCGAAGCGGAACTCGTCGATCCAGGTGACGGCGTTCTCGATCACCAGAGCCCGTACCATGGCGGCGCCGGCGGCGTCGAAATTGACGGCGGCGCCCCACGGCGTGTGGTGATGCTCGGTGAAGATCGGCGCATAGGCGGCGAGATAGTTCCCGTCCGGGCCGAAGTGATTGTAGACGACGTCGAGCAGCATCATCACGCCACGGGCGTGCGCCGCGTCGATGAGGGCTTTCAGATCCTCGGGCCGGCCGTAGCTGGCGTCCGGGGCGAAGGGCAGGACGCCGTCATAGCCCCAGTTGCGCCGGCCGGGAAAATCCGCGACCGGCATCAGCTCGATCGCCGTGACGCCGAGCGCGACCAGATGATCGAGCTTGTCGATCGCGGCCCGGAACGTGCCCTCCGGCGTGAAGGCGCCGACATGCAGCTCGTAGACGACCGCCTCGTCCCACGGCCGGCCGCGCCAGCCGGTGGCGGTCCAGCGATAGGCCGCCGGGTCGATCACCTCGCTCGGTCCGTGGACGTCGTCGGGCTGGAAGCGCGAGGCGGGGTCCGGCACCGCGAGCCCGTCCGGCAGCACGAAGCGGTAGAGCGTGCCGGGACCCGCGTCGGCGACGACGCGCTCGTGCCAGCCGTCCTCCGCCGGGGTCATCGGCAGGCGGCGGGCGTCCCGCACCAGCTCGAGCGTGACGCGATCCGCCTTCGGGGCCCAGAGGCGGAACCGGGTGCCGTCCGGCTCGAGCCGCGGGCCGAAGCGCGGCGCCGGCAGGTCGGTGGATCGCGCGGCTTCCGAAAGCGCACGAACGCGGCGTGGGGGCAGTTTGGTCAGGGGCGTGGTCGACATGTCACCGATGTGGTGACGGGTCGCGCGAGTGCAACATCCCGCCCGCCATCCCCGTCGGAGCCCTCTGGCCGGCACAGCGCCGACTGCAACCGAGCCGGGAACCGGCCCGCGCGTGCGCGGACGCGGAAATTTCGTCTCGTCATGCCCCGATTTACAGCAATGTTGACACCTTCCGGTGTCAACAAATCTTGTCATTATTCTAAAGTGATTCTACCATGGCACGATCATTCGCAGGCCCGCGGTATGCGGTCATCGCTCGGATGTCGCAGGTCTTTCGATATTTCAGTGGGAGAGCATCAATGAGTGAGAAGCCGACACACGATTCGACCGAGGTCTCGCGCCGCAAGCTGCTGCGAACGGCGGCGACCGCCGCCGGCGCGGCTGCCGTTCTGGGCGCTGGTGTGACCACGGCGTCGGCCAAGATGGCGCAGAAGGCCGTCGGCTACCAGGACACGCCGAAAGACGACAAGACGTGCGACATCTGCTCGAACTGGCGTCCGCCGAACGGCTGCGCCACCGTCGACGGCGAGATCGCCGCGAAGGGCTGGTGCCGGATCTTCGTGCTCAAGCGCTAGAGTATTTTCTCGGCGAAGCGGGACCGGTTCGCCGTCGGAAATCCGGTTGTAGCGACACCGGATCGCCGACCCGTGGGACGGGATTCGCGCGCTGCCGGGCGCGCGCCGGATCGTGTCGCGAGCGTGCAGCGCTGAGCGCCGTCGCCGATACGGTGCCGGCGTCTGCGTTCAATCGGCCGTGATGTGAGCCTCGCGGACCACGCGCTCCCACTTGCGCGTCTCTTCGTCCATGTATGCCGCCATCGCCTCGGGCGTCGAGCTCACGGCGTCGAGACCCGTGTTGGCGATGCGGGTTTTGACGTCCGGCTTGCCGAGGCTGAGTACGGTCGCGGCGCTGATCGTCTGGACGATGTCGCGTGGCGTCCGCGCCGGCGCCAAGAGGCCGCCCCACGCCATGGCGTCGGCGCCCTTGTAGCCGGCTTCCGCCATCGTGGGGACGTCGGGGAGGGCGGGATTACGCCGTTCCCCCGTCACGACCAGGGCGCGGAGATCGCCGCTCTGGATCGAGGCGACGACGGTCGGCACCTGTACCATGATGACCTGGAGGTGGCCGCCGAGAAGGTCGGCGAACGCAGCGGCGCTGCCGCGATAGGGAACGTGCTGCACGTCGATTCCGGCGACGAGCTTGAACAGCTCCATCGCCGTGTGGGTGGAGGCGCCGTTGCCGCTCGAGCCGAAATTCATGCTCCCGGGCTTGGCTTTCGCCAGCGCCACGAACTCCTGCACGGTCTTTGCGGGGTGCGATGCGCGCACCACCAGCACGAGGTCGGAGGTGTAGACCATCGAGATCGGCGTCAGGTCCTTCGCCGGGCTGAAGCCCATGTTCTTGTAGAGGAACGGATTGGTGGTCAGCAGTCCGACCGCGCCGAGCAGCAGGGTCAGCCCGTTCGGATCGGCATTGGCGACATACGCGCCGCCGATATTGCCGGCCGCCCCGCCGCGGTTCTCGACCACCATCGGCTGCTTCAGCGGCTCGGCGATGGCCTCGGCCAGGATCCGCCCGGCGATATCGGTGGCGCCGCCGGCGACATAGGGCACGATCAGCCGGATCGGCCGGCCGGGCAGCCAGTCCGTGGCCCGCGCCGTGCCGAAGGGTACGACCATGGCCGGTGCTGCGCAGAGCGCAGTCTTCAGAAAACGACGGCGGCTTTGCATGGACAGGTCTCTCTCTGTTTGAAAAGAACCCGCGCCTGAACGCAGACGACTCAGCGGTGCGTGGCCTCCGCCGTCGCGGCGAAGCCGCGGAGAACGACCGGCAGAACACCTCCGCCCAGCAGATCCGCGGCCTCCTCGTCGGTCTCGATGCGGCAGAGCAGCGTCGCCTCGACGATCCGGCCGTCCGGCTTGTGAAAGCGGGCGATCACGGCGCCGCCGGGACGCAGCCTCCGCATTCCCGTGATGTCGATGGTTTCGAAGCCGTCGAGGCCGAGCTGCTCCGGTCCCTGTCCGTCGGCGAATTGCAGCGGCAGCACGCCGAGCGCGACCAGATTGGCGCGGTGGATGCGCTCGAAGCTCTCGGCGATGACGGCCGAGATGCCGAGGATGCGCGTTCCCTTGGCGGCCCAGTCGCGGGCCGAGCCGGCGCCGTAGTTTCGCCCGGCGACGATCACGGGCGGCGTTCCGGCATGCCGGAGCACCTGCGCGGCGGCGTGGATGGTGACGATATCGCCGCCGGGAGCGAGACGGGTGAAGCCGCCTTCGCGCTCCGGCACCAGCCGGTTGCGCAGGCGCAGATTGGCGAAGGTGCCGCGCGCCATCACGTCGTGATTGACGCGCCGGGCGCTGTAGGACTGTAGCCCCGCCGGCGGTGCGCCGTGCTCGAGGAGCCACTGTCCGGCCTCGGAGTCCGATGGGATACGCGAGATGGGGGAGATGTGATCCGTGGTCACGTCGTCGCCGAGCAAAGCCAGGATGCGGGCGCCGGTGAGATCACCCGCGATCAACGGTGCCGCCATCGCGCCGGCCGCGAACGGCGGCGGCCGGATGAACTGGCTGTCCGGCTGCCAGGCGAAGCGTTCGCCCGCCGGCACGGCGATCGCCGTCCAGGCTGCCGGCCCCTCGAAGGTCGTGGCGGCCCGCGCCGCGTAGCGCTCCGGCGTCAGCACGGCTGCGGCGGCCGCGACGGCGGCATCGTCGGGCCACAGGTCGGCGAGCATCACGGGCCGCCCCTCTCGGTCGGTCCCGACCGGCTCGCGCGTAAGATCGCGGCGCATGTCGCCGGCGAGCGCATAGGCGACGACCAGCGGCGGCGACACCAGATAGGCGGCGCGGCACAGCGGGTGGATGCGGCCTTCGAAATTGCGGTTGCCGGAGAGCACGGCGGCGACGGTCAGGTCGTCGGCGCGGATCGCGGCCTCGATCTCGGGCGCGACCGGGCCGGAATTGCCCATGCAGGTCATGCAGCCGTGGCCGACCAGCGCGAATCCGAGCGCGGCCAGATCGTCCAAGAGGCCGGCGGCGCCCAGATAGTCGCTGACGACGCGCGAGCCGGGCGCCAGCGACGCCTTGATCCGGGCCGGCGGCATCAGGCCGCGCGCCCGCGCCGCGCGGGCCAGCAGGCCGGCGCGCAGCATGGCGTCGGTGTTGGCCGTGTTGGTGCAGCTCGTGATCGCGGCGATGACGACGTCGCCGTGCCGGAGCGGACCGGCCGCCGCGGCGGCCATATCCTTGCGCGGCGCCGGCAGGGACGCCGGCACGGCCGACAGGCTCAGCCGCTGGTTGGGACGTGACGGGCCGGCGACGCTCGGCTCGACGCCGGCGAGGTCGAAGTCGAGCTGTTCGTCGAAAACGCGCCCTTCCGCGGCGTGCCACAGGCCCTGCGCCCGGGCATAGGCCTCCACCAGCGCGACCTGCGCGGCGGAGCGCCCGGTCAGGCGCAGATAGGCCAGCGTCTCCTCGTCGACCGGGAAGAACCCCATGGTGGCGCCGTACTCGGGGGCCATGTTGGCGACCGTGGCGCGATCCGGCAGGCGCAGCGCGCCGAGACCGGGGCCGTGGAACTCGACCACCTTCTCCACCACGCCGTGGCGCCGCAGCAGCGCGGTCAGGGTCAGCGCCAGATCGGTGGCGGTGCTGCCGGCGGGCAGCCGGTTCGCGAGGCGCACGCCGACCACCTTCGGCACCCGCAGGGCGACGGCCCGGCCCAGCATGGCGGACAGCGCCTCGATGCCGCCGACGCCCCATCCCAGCACGCCCAGCGCGTTGACCATGGTACTGTGGCTGTCGGTGCCCAGCATGGTATCGGGCCGCGCGATGCCGTCGCGCACGCCGACCACGTCCGCCAGCACCTCGAGATTGATCTGGTGGCAGATGCCGCGGCCGGGCGGCACCACGCGCAGCGCCTCGAACGCGTCTTCGGCCCAGCGCAGAAAACGATACCGCTCGGTGTTGCGCCTGAACTCGATGGCGAGATTGGCCTCCAGCGCGCCTGCCGAACCGTGCTCGTCCACCTCGACCGAATGGTCGACGACGATGTCGACCGGGATTTGCGGCTCCACCCGGGCGCCGTCCGGCGCCTGGTCACGCAGTGCCGCGAGGTCGGCCAGAACCGGAATGCCGGAACTGTCCTGCATCAGGATGCGGGCCGGTCGGAACAACACGGTGGCGTCGTGGCGACGGCCCGCGATGGCGGCGGCCGCGGCTGTCTCGCCGTGGCGCAGTGCGTCCTCGGCCAGGATCATCAGGCTGGCCGGCAGGTCGCTGAAGCGCGCGATTCCCGCGGCCTCCGCCACCGGCAGCGAGACGAAGGAAGGGCCATCCCCGGGGAGAGAGGCCAGCAGATCTGGCGGAGGTCGCGTCAAACAGGGCATCCCTTCGACCGCAGCAGTGCGTTGAATCGCTCCGGATCGGTGGTGCCGGCGGCGTTGGCGACGCGGATCTGATCCTCCCGTTTGGCATGAGCTTTCACGCGGGGGAGCAGCGCCTCGGCTTCGGCCGCGGGCACGACGATCACGCCGTCGGCGTCGCAGAGCACGAGGTCGCCCGGGCAGACGGACATGCCGGCACAAGCGATGGGAATGTTCACCTCGCCCGGCCCATCCTTGGTCGGGCCGCGATGGGTGTGGCCGCGCGCATAGCAGGCAATGCCGCCCTCGGCCCATTCGGCGATGTCGCGCACGGCGCCGTCGATGACGAAGGCCGCGATGCCGCGCTTGATCGCCGAGGTCCGCATCAGTCCGCCGATCAGGGCCTGGCTGACGTCTCCGCCGCCGTCGACGACGATCACGTCGCCGGGCTGCGCCATCGCGATGGCCTGGTGGATCATCAGATTGTCGCCGGGCCGCACCCGCACGGTCATGGCCGGGCCGGCGACCATCAGCTTGAGGTCGTTGTGGTAGAAGCGTAGGCCGACAGCGCCGAGGGCGCGGCCCATATTGTCGCCCGCCTGCGCCGCCGGCACGCCCTTGAACGCAGCGATCAGCGCCGGCGGGAGGACGTCCACGCGAGGATTGACCTTGTAGCCCGGTGGCCACGTCTTGGTGTCTGTCACGAGCGGACGTCCTTCAAGGTTTCGGGGTTCACGCAGACGGCGCGGTCGACTGGCCGGCCGTGGATGATCGCCAGCGCATGCAGCGCAGCCGTGCGGGCCGTGGCGTCGAGCGCGGCGTCGGTCGAGCCGCCCATATGCGCCGTCATCACGACATCGGGGCGGGTGCAGAGCGGATGGGTCGGCGGCAGCGGTTCGGTGGCGAAAGTGTCGAGCCCGGCCCCGGAGAGATGGCTGCTCGCGAGCGCGGCCACCAGAGCGGCTTCGTCGACGAGGCCACCGCGCGCCGTGTTCACCACCACGGCGCCGCGCGGCAGGGCGGCGAGCTCGGCTGCGCCGATCAGGCCGCGTGTCTGCGCCGTGAGCGGCACGTGGAGGGAAAGGAAATTACTGCGCGGGAGCAGGGTGGCGAGGTCTTCGACCATCTCCACCGCGAGGCCGGGCTCCGGCCTGGCGACCGGATCGAAGGCGATCACCCGCATGCCGAGCCCGAGCGCGCCGCGCGCCACCGCCTTGCCGATGCCGCCGAAGCCGACCAGTCCCAGTGTCCGGCCGGAAAGCTGTAGCCCGTTGCCGCTGCGATCCCATGTGCCGGCGCGGATCGCGGCATTCTGCACCGTGATTCGGCGCGCTGCCGCGAGCATCAGGCCGATGGCGAGCTCCGCCACAGACTGGCCGTTGCCGGCCGGGGCGATGAGGACCGGAATGCCGCGGGCCGTCGCCGCCGCGACGTCGACATTGTCGAAGCCGACGCCATGGCGGGACACCACCTTGAGGCTCGGGCCGGCGGCCGCGAAGGCCTCGGCGCCAAATGGCAGGGTGCGTGATATGACGCCGTCGACCGACTCCCGTGCCAAGTGCCGCAGCACTTCCGGCACGCCGCCGCCTTTGCTGGTGAGGATGACGTGGCATCCTTCGGCCTGAAGCACCTCGAGCCCTGCCGGGGCAAGGGCCGGAACGGTGACGAGGATGGTGGTCGGCATGCGCTCCGCAGACCTCATTCAGTTGTCCTGCCACCATCGATTGCCCAAAGCACCGTGCACGTCCATTTTCTAATTTTTACCATCCGTTGAATTTCAGGACACGATCGGCGACGCGGCTGCGGACATCCGGGAGCGTGTCCCTGTCGAGACCGTGACGTCCGCATCCCGGCGGTCGTCGTCGGCGTCGCCGGCGAATGCCCGGCACGGGTCTGAGCGCAACGGGGCGGAACGCGACGCGACGAAGTGCCGCCGTGCGCGATGGGTTTCGCGCGTCGTTCCGTCGCTTCGCCGGGCCCATGGGCTCGAACGTCACCGGAATGTCGCCCGGCGCCAGATGACGCGCGGGACGCAGATCATTCGATATGTCGAGATGATCGTCTTAGGTGCCTGGTGCCGGCTGAGGGATTCGAACCCCCGACCCCCTGATTACAAATCAGGTGCTCTACCTGCTGAGCTAAGCCGGCGTGCCGACGAGCGGCAAGGCCGTTGCCGCGACCGGGTCGGTCCGGCCGCGGGGCCGTCCCGTCGAACCCGCGCTCTATAACAAACACCGGGCGCGGACGCCACGGCTGCCGAGGGCCGGCCGCGCAGGGGCGGGCGGCCCCTCGGTCAGCCGCGGCTTGACCGGCCGGAACCGTGGAAGCTATATCGTACTTAATATAGCTCAGCGGCGTGCCGCGCCGTCGTTTGCCGGTCCGCGGTCGTCGTGTCGGCCCGGCCGCGGGCGAGGTCGGCACGCCATCGTCATACGGAGACTCCTTCGCCATGATCCGGTCCGTCGTCCACGCGCTCGTCGCAGCCCTCCTTGCGGTGTCGATCGGGCAGCCGGCCTGCGCCCAGCCGGCGCCCGACGCCGCGCCCGTCACGGTGTTCGCCGCGGCCTCGCTGCAGAACGCCCTCAACGACATCGCCAAGACGTTCACGGCCGAGACCAAGGTGCCGGTGCGGTTTTCCTATGCGGCGTCATCGACGCTCGCTCGCCAGATGGAACAGGGCGCGCCGGCCGACCTGTTCGCCTCTGCCGACCTCGAATGGATGGACTGGGCGGAGACCCGCAAGCTCATCGATCCGAAGACCCGGGCGAGTCTGCTCGGCAACCGCCTCGTGATGGTGGCGCCGACCGACGGCAAGATCGCATCCGTGGAGCTCACCCAGGCGGGCGTGCGCGCGGCGCTCGGCGACGGCCGGATCGCCACCGGCGCGGTCGCCTCGGTGCCGGTCGGCAAATACGCCAAGACGGCGCTGGAGACGCTCGGCCTGTGGGGCGCGATCGAGCCGAAGCTCGCCCAGGCCGAGAGCGTGCGGGCCGCGCTGGTGCTGGTCGCGCGCGGCGAGGCGCCGCTCGGCATCGTCTACGAGACCGACGCCAAGGCCGAGCCGCGGGTCAAGGTGGTGGCGGTGTTCCCGGCCGACTCGCATCCTCCGGTGGTTTATCCGTTCGCCCTCACGGTCGGCGCGAAGGGTGACGGCCCGGCCAAATTCCTTGCCTATCTCCGCGCGCCGGCAGCCCGCGCCGTGTTCGTGGCGCAGGGATTTACCGTGCTGGCGCCGGAGGCGAAATGACGGCGCGATGCGCGCTCGGCGTCGCGCTGGCGGTCTCGATCCTCGCCGCCGCCCCGGCCGCGCGTGCCGAGGACGGCTGCCGGAGCTTCGCCTGGTCGCTGGGGCGGGAGAAAGCGTGGTTCGCGGCCGGCCCGGCGACTCTCGGGGCCGGCGCCCCGCTGCCGCTCGGGACGGCCGTCGAGGTCGCGCTCGGCCCGGCTGCCGCAGTCACCTGGACGAGTCCGCCCGAGCGCGCCCCGAAGACGCCGGACACGCGTGGGGCCGTGCTGCCGCTCGCCGCCGTGCCGACCGGCGTCTATCAGATCACGCTGTCGGCGGAGGCCTGGATCGACGTGGTCCAGGACGGCGCGCGGCTGCCCTCGGCCGGCTTTTCCGGGCGCACCGACTGTCCCGGGCTGCGCAAGAGCGTGCGGTTCCGCCTCGGCAGCGGCCCGGCCGTGGTGCAGCTCAGCGGCGCGACGGTCGACCGCCTGGCGATCGCGGTCGCGCCCGTCGAGGAGGCCGGCCGCTGACGCGGCGAGCCGGACGGCCGTCAGCCGGGCAGGGCGGGGCCTCTTCCGTCGGCGGCCGGGACTTGCTTTAAGGGCTCCGGGCCGGGCAGCCGGGCGACGCGGGTCGTCCGCGTCCGGCCGTGCCGATCCCCCCGGCCGGAGTGATCATGCCGACCTCGTTCCCGACTGCCCTGCGGGTGCCGCCCGCCACGCTGGCGCGCCCGCCGCGCCGCGGTGCGCGCCTCGCGCTCGCCGCCATCCTGGTGGTCGGGCTCGCGGTCGGGCTCGTCTTCGGGTTTTGGCCGCAGCTCGACCTCGCCGTCACGGCGCAGATCTACGACGCCGCTCAGCGCGCCTGGCCCTATGCCTACACGCCGTCCCTGCAGGGCATCCGCGACGTCAACGACGCGGTGGTGCGCGGCGTCGCGGTGGCGGCCGGCCTGGTGCTGATCCTGCGGCTCGCCGTGCCGCGCATTGCCCGCGAGCGTCTCCCCGCCGGGCTGTCGCTGCGCGCCGCCCTGTTCGTGCTGGCGACGCTGGCGGTGGCGCCGGGGCTGATCATCAATGGGCTGCTCAAGCCGCATGGCGGGCGGCCGCGCCCGATCGAGGTGACGCAGTTCGGCGGCACGCTCGACTTCGTGCCGTGGTGGAGCCCGTACGGCCGCTGCGACGGCAACTGCTCGTTCGCCTCCGGCGAGATGTCGAGCGCCATGTGGCTCCTCGCCGTCGCCGTGCTGCTGCCGCCGCGCTGGCGCCCGCTCGGCGTCGCGCTCGTGCTTCTCTGGGCCGCGACGGTCGGCGGCGTGCGCATCGCCATGGGCGGCCACTTCGCCTCCGACGTGCTGATGTCGGCCGTGCTCACGGCGCTGACCGTGTGGGTGCTGCACGCCCTGATCATGCGGCCGCGCCCGGCCTGAGCGTCATCCGCGTCGCGAGATGTCGACGCCGGACTCGGTCGAGATGTCGACGTCCTTGGTCTCGCGCAGGAAGATCGCGCCGATCACCACGGTCACGCCGGCGACGACGATCGGATACCACAGGCCCGCATAGATATCGCCGGTGCCGGCGACGATCGCGGTGGCGAGCAGCGGCAGCATGCCGCCGAACCAGCCGTTGCCGATGTGATAGGGCAGCGACATCGAGGTGTAGCGGATGCGGGTCGGGAACATCTCGACCAGGAAGGCCGCCATCGGCCCGTACACCATGGTGACGTAGAGCACCATCACGAGCAGCACGAGCTCCGCCATCAGCCAGTCGACCTTGCCGGGATCCGCATAGGTCGGGTAGCCGGCGCCCTCGAACGCGGCCTGCCAGCGGGCCTGGCTCCAGCCTTCGACCCGGGTGTCGCCGATCGACAGGGCGATCGGGGCGCCGGGCGTGTCGACGCGGCGGAACGACACGCCGAGCTTGGTGACGAAGTCCTGCGCACGGTCGCAGTCGGAGAAGCTCGACCACGGCCCGGCGAAGACGTGCACGCCGCAGGTCGCGCGGTCCGCCGACACGGTCACGGCGGAGCGGGCCTGGAAGGCGGCGAGATCCGGATTGACGGCGCGCGTCAGCAGTTCGAACAGCGGAAAATAGGTGGCGGCGGCGAGCAGGCAGCCGAGCAGGATGATCCGCAGCCGGCCGATGCGGTCCGACAGCCAGCCGAAGGCGATGAACAGCGGCGTGCCGATCAGAACGGAGACGCCGACCAGCAGATAGGCGAGCAGATAGTCGAGCCGCAGCGTGATCTGTAGAAAGAACAGCGCGTAGAACTGGCCCGTGTACCAGACGACGCCCTGGCCCGCGGTGGCGCCGAGCAGCGCCAGCAGCACGTACTTGTTGTTGGGGTAGCGGAAGAAGCTCTCGGTCAGCGGCGCCTTCGAGCCTTTGCCTTCCTCCTTCATGCGCTGGAAGATCGGCGTCTCGTTCAGGCGCAGCCGGATGTAGACGGAGAACACCAGCAGCACCAGCGAGATCACGAACGGAATGCGCCAGCCCCACAGCGCGAAGTTTTCCGCGTCCATGATGATGCGGCAGGCGCCGATCACCAGGAGCGCCAGGAAGAAGCCGAGCGTCGCCGTGATCTGGATGAAGCTCGTCGAGAAGCCGCGATCGCGGCGTCGCGCGTGCTCGGCCACGTAGGTCGCCGCCCCGCCATACTCGCCGCCCAGCGCCAGCCCCTGCACCAGCCGCAGCCCGACGAGCAGCAGCGGTGCCGCCCAGCCGATGGTCGCGAAGGTCGGCAGCAGGCCGACCAGGAAGGTCGCGCCGCCCATCACGAAGATGGTGATCAGGAACGTGTATTTGCGCCCCACCAGGTCGCCGATGCGACCGAACACCAGAGCCCCGAAAGGGCGCACCAGGAAGCCCGCCGCATAGGTCGCGAAGGCGGAGAGGAGGGCGGCGGTGTCGTTGCCGGGCGGAAAGAACAGCGCCGCGAAGAACGGCGCCAGCGTCGCATAGAGATAGAAGTCGTACCACTCGAAGACGGTGCCGAGCGACGAGGCGAAGATGACGAACTTCTCGTCCTTCGTCATGCCGGCGCCGCGCGCCGAAATCCGGGTCTGCACCACCATCTCTGCCCTCGACGTTTCCGCGTGTCGTCTTTTTGTCGTTCGGACTGGTCCGACGCAGTCGCGTCGTCCGTCCCCCACAGATGTAAGGCGCAGGCTGCGGCAAGTCTCCTGCGGATTGCCGGTCCTAGCCGAAAGTCGAACCTGAACGGGGCGGGGCGTCGCCTGACCAGCTTGGAGGTGGCGGATCGCACGGCCGGACGGGTCCCGCATCGCAGCGCGAAGAGTTGTTAGGGTTACCGGCTGAAATCCCGCACGGCCGGCGTCGAACCCAGCGGAATCTTGACCCTTGTGGGTTGTGCTGGGGGCGTGCGGGCGTCTCGCCCGGCGGGGGTTCGCAGACCCGGTCCGAGCCGGGCGGGAGGGGGACATGACGTCGTTTGCGCGGATGATCGGACTGGCCGTGCTGGCCGTCGCGGCGGTCGGGGATCCGGCGGTCGCCCAGGACAACGGGCCCGTGATCGTCATTCCGGGCCGGCACGACGTCCCGGTCTTCATCAACGGTCGCGAGGCGTCCTACGCCGTCGTCGAAAGCGACTGGGGGCTCTATCGGGCGGGCTGGATCAGTCCGACCGTGATCAAGCCGCTGTGGAGCCGCGGCGGCCCGCCGGTGCGCGGCCACGGGTTCGAGCATTACTACCCGACCACCGGGCAGATGCCGGGCTACGGCCGTCTGGAATACGATCCGGGCAAGAACCGCAAGCCGAAACAGGCGCAGGCGTACCACGAGTCCTGGTCGGCGAAATCGCAGGACCTGCCGGCGACCATCATGCCGCCGGACTATTCCTACGACATGCCCGGTGTCGTCGTCGCGCCATACGGGCGCGGAGGCGGCCGGCGCTGGTGACCATGCAGGCGGGACGGACGGCGGGGCGCGGCTTCCCGCCGGGCCCGGCCCGTCGTAGAGTTTTTCCATCGCGGGCCGCCGAGTCCGCGACGGCAAGTGCCGACCAGAAGGGACATGTCATGCGTCGGAGCGTTCAGCGTCGGAGTTTTGCGAGCGGCGTCGTCGTCGGCGCCGCGGTGAGCGGCGCGGTCCTCGGTGCCCTGGCGTTCGGCGTCACGCCGGCCGTGGCCCAGGCGGGCTGCTGCGTCGGCGGACCCGTGATCGTCTACGGCGCCTCGCCGGTGCCGCCCGCCGTGCCGCCGACCGGCTATATGCTCGATCCGTCCGACGCCCGTCCGCCCATCTATGTGGTGAACCAGGGGCCGGTCTATCGCGGGCCCGGCATCTATGCGGTGCCGACCTTCTCGGAAGGCGGCTACGCCTATTCGATCCGCTACCCCTACACCACCGGCCCGTGGTACGGCGGCCATGGTCCTTACAAGCGCCCCAACGCCTATCCGCCGCGGCGCTACGGCTATATCGGACCGGAGACGCGCGTCGCCGGTGCGCCACCCTACGGCGCCTACGAGGTCCGGCCGGCCGCCGGCGCCAAGATCATCCAGGTCCAACAGCTCGCCCACGCCGAACAGCCGGCGGTTCCCGGCGCGACAGGGTCCGTCCCGGCGCGGCCCGAAACCCGCGGCAAGCGCTGAGACCGGTCGACCGACCCCGTGAGCTACTATGTCCGGCAGGCCCGGATCCTCGCCCATCACGCGCTCTACGACCGGGCGTGCGATGCGGTGGAGCGCTGGCCGACGGGGCAGAGCCTGACCGTCGCGTCGGACGATGTCGTCGGCGCCCCCGGACATCATCGCGACCGCCGCTACGAGGCCATTCCGCGCCTGCCGCTTTTGTGGTCGATCGCCGCCCTGCGGATCGATCCGGCCCGCTACACCTTTGTCGACTACGGCGCCGGCCGCGGTCGCGCGCTGCTGACGGCGGCGCGGCTGCCGTTCGCGCGCTGCATCGGCGTGGAGTTCTCCGCCACCCTGCAGGCGGAAGCGTGCGACAACATCGCCGCCTATCCGCGCGACCGGCTGGCCTGCCGCGACCTGCAGGTCGTGCACATGAACGCGGCCGATTTCGTGCCGCCGGCCGGCGATCTGATGCTGTTCTTCTACAACCCGTTCACCGCGACGGTGCTCGACGCGGTCGCCGACCGGATCGAGGCTGCGAGCCAGACCGGCCCGCGCGCGATCCGCATCGTCTATGTCAACGCGGCCCGCATGGCGCTGTTCTGGGGGCGCCCGGCGTTCCGGCGGCTGCCGATCCCGCTCGCGGCCCGCGCCAGGCTCGCACTCTTAGGGGCCGGCCCGATGGAGTTCTTCGCCGTGGGCACCGATTGACACGACATCTGGCTGATCGGCTTCCCGTCGTTGCGTCATGGCATGCACACATCGCTTGCGATGCACGAGAGCCGTCTTGAGCGGGCTCGACCCGCGCATCCGTCCAGAACGCAGAAAAAAGGGCTCCTTCGCAAGACGATGGATCGCCGAGTCAAGCCGGCGATGACGCGGAAGCCGACGGAATCCGCCGCGCACGACAAACAGATCGCCTCGGTGAAACGAGATCTGTGCGAAGGCCGGGGCTGGACTCGGGGCCCGGCGCTTCGCGCCATCCCGGACCGCGGACGCGATCAACCGGATCCGGTATGATCAATCCAGCTCTGCTCACTCCGCGACCTTGATGTTCGCCTTCTTGGCGACCTCGGTCCACTTGTCGTTCTCGACCCTGAGGAAGGTGGCGAACTCGGCCGGCGAGCCGGTCACCACCTTGGCCCCGAAGGTCGCCAGTTGATCGGCCACGCTCGGCTGCGCCAGGGCCTTGCGCACAGCGGCGTTGAGCGTGTCGACGACATCGGCCGGCGTGCCCTTGGGCGCGAGAAGCCCGATGAAGATGATCCCCTCGACGCCCGGATAACCGGCCTCCGCCATGGTCGGGACATCCGGGATCGCCGGCGAGCGGTCCGTCATCATCACGGCCAGCGCCCGCAGCTTGCCGGCGTTGATGTGCTCGATCGACTCGGTGAGCTGGGCGAAGCCGGCGTCGACATGCCCGGCGATGAGATCCGTCAGGGCAGGCGCGTTGCCGCGATAGCGCACCGCCACCCAGTCGATGCCGGCATGCAGCTTCAGCATCTCGCTGAGGAAGTTGTTGATGCTGGCGCCGGTATCGACGGCGACCTGGAACTTGCTCGGATTGGCCTTGGCGTAGGCGACGAGCTCCTTCACCGAGCTCACCGGCAGGTCGCGGCGGACCAGCAGGACGTTGGTGCCGACGGTGAGCAGGCTGATCGGCTCGAATGCTTCGAGCGTATAGGGCGCCTTCAGCACCAGCGGGCCGAGCAGCAGCGGGCCGTTGGAGCCGACGAACAGCGTATGGCCGTCGGGCTCCGATCGCGCCACCACGGCGCCGGCGATGAAGCCGGCGGCGCCGGGCCGGTTCTCCACCATGATCGGCTGGCCGAGCGAGTTGCCGATCGCGCCCTGCAGAATGCGGGCCGTGGTGTCGACATTGCCGCCCGCCGCATAGGGCACCACCAGCGTGATGGGCTTCGACGGGAATTTCTGGGCCGGCGCCGGGCCGGTCGCGAGCGCGACGAGAACGACCGCGATCAGGATGCGAAGTGGCTTCATCCGGGTCTCCCTTCCTACGTCCTCCCGGTCCCTTCGTTGTGATCTGGGGATCCGGATTGTATTGCGGACCGCGTGATCCGATTGTCTCTCCGTCGTCATGGCCGGGCTCGTCCCGGCCATCCACGTCCTCGTCGGCGGACGTTTCGAGACCGTGGATGCCCGCGACAAGCGCGGGCATGACGCGTCTGAACGTGTGACTGCGGGCCTCACATCAGACCCGGATACGATCCTCCGTCGAGCTGCAGGTTCTGTCCCGAGATGAATCCCGCCTGGGCGCTGCACAGATAGGCGCAGGCGTCGCCGAACTCTTCCGGCCGGCCGAACCGCTTGGCCGCGACCGTCGCGGTGATGCGGCTGCGCGCTTCCGCGAGCGTGATGCCGTCGGCCTTCGCCAGCCGCTCGACCATGAAGACCTGGCGGCCGGTATCGATGCGCTCCGGCAGCAGGTTGTTGATGGTGACGTTGTCGGCGGCGGCCTCGAACGAGATCGCCTTGGACAGCGCCGTCAGGCCGGTGCGCGCCGCGGTGGAAAGGCCCATGTGGCCGCGCGGCGACTTCACCATCGCCGAGGTGATGTTGACGATGCGTCCGAATTTTCGCGCCCGCATGCCGGGCAGGACGGCGCGGATCAGCAAGATCGGCGCCAGCATGTTGGACTCGATCGCCTTCAGCCAGTCGTCGTGGCTCCAGTCGGTGAACCGGCCGGGCGGCGGCCCGGCATTGTTGTTGACCAGGATGTCCGGCTCCGGACACGCCGCGAGCAGCAGGCGACGCCCGTCCTCGGTGTCGATGTCGGCCCGCACGGCGCGCACGCGCGCGCCGGTCGCGGCGGCGATGTCGGCCGCTGTCTCGTCCAGCGTTGCCGCGCTGCGGCCGTTGATGACCACCTCACAGCCCTCGCGGGCGAGGGCGGTGGCGCAGGCCCGGCCGAGCCCCTTCGAGGAGGCGCAGACGAGGGCACGACGTCCGGTCAGTCCGAGATCCATGGCGATGGGTCCGAGACGAGGTGGCTCAGCGCGGCAGCACGGAGAGGACGTGCTTCACGGCCCCCGAGCGGGTGCCGATCCAGATGTCGTCGGCGGCCGTGGCGATCTCCATGATCTTGTTGAACGCCGCCATGCCGAGCGGTCGGCCGAACACATGCGAGTGGATGGTCGGATCGAGCCGCGCCGGGCCCGTCTCGTAGGTGCGCACCCAGGCGAGCCACTCGTTGAAGATCTCGACCATCAGGCCGGGCGGGTTGCCGTAGCGCATGTAGAGCGGCATGTCGTTGCACTCCATGTTGCTGGAGAACGCCACGATGGTGCCGGCCGGAAAGCGGACGCCGTAGGGCAGGTCGTCGTTGAGCGAGTCGCCATGCCACTCGAAGCCTTCCTCGGCCAGCAGGCGACCGGTGCGCGGGCTCGGGGTGCCGCGTGGGCTGATCCAGCCGGTCGGCCGCTGGCCGCAGGCCTTTTCGATCAGGTCGACGGTGCGGCGGATGTTGGCGCGCTCGGCCTCCTCGTCGAGATAAATCGGGATCACGTCCATGGCGTAGGAATGCGCGACGATGTCGTGGCCCTGCTCGGCGATCGTCTTGACAATCTCCGGATGGCGCTCGGCCATCACGCCGGAGACCATCATGGTCGCCTTGACGCCGTTGCGCGCCAGCGTGTCGAGCGCGCGAAAAATGCCGCGGCGGTGGCCGTACTCGGCGAAGCCCATGGCGTTGAGGTCGGGGAAGCCGGGTTTCAGCGGATTGCCCATCGGGCCGACGCCGGGCCAGTGGCCGTCCGACCAGCCCTCGAAGGCGACGCGGAAGAACACCGCGAGGCGCTTGCCGCCCGGCCAGCGAAAGTTTTCGGGAAGCGGGATTTCGGTGCCGCCGGTGTGGACGCTGAGCTGATCCATTCTGTCCTCCAGGCCGCCGACCGCGCGCGTGATCGGCCGATCTCGCTCCGGACGCTTGTCGCGCGATGCCGCGGGGGCCGCTGCCGCTCCGGTTCGGACCCCAGCGTTAGCCCCGGCTGCCGGATGGGTCAACAGATGATCGATCATTTTTTGTATATTCAAAAATGATCGATATATTGACAGAAGATTGGCGGCGAGCGCCGCGCCTGATAATCGGACGATCGACCAAGGGGGCGCGCCGATGGGCGAGCAGAAGAGCGGAGCCGGGAGCGGCGCGGCCAGCGGGCCGGCATCCGCGCCGGGCGGAGGGACGAGCGCGCCGGGCAGGGGGGCGAAGCCGGCGAGCGACCCGACGCTGGCCAGCCGGCTGTTCGCCGAGCTGCGGGCCCAGATCATCTCGGGCGCGATTCCGCCGCGGCAACGGCTGCGGGTGCGTCAGCTCGCGGCGCAGTTCGGCACCGGCCTGAGCCCGGTGCGCGAGGCGCTGAACCGGCTGACCCGCGACGATCTGGTGTCGCACAACGACCAGCGCGGCTTCGTCGTCTCGGCGGTCAGCGAGCAGGACCTCGCGGACATGATCAGGGCGCGCTGCTGGCTCAACGAGCGGGCGCTGCGCGAATCGATCGCGCTCGGCGGCCCGGACTGGGAGGAGCGGCTGCTGGTCGCCTTCCACCGGCTGTCGCGGCTGCCGCGCTGGGCCGACGAGGCGGAGGGGATCGCCAATCCGGAGTGGGAGAGCGCGCACCGCGCGTTCCATCGTGCCCTGATCGAGGCCTGCGGCTCGGGCTGGCTGATCGGCTTCTGCGAGCAGCTCTTCGACGTCGCCGACCGCTATCGCCACATCGCCCGCAAGGCAGCGATGGCGCGGGTGCGCGACGAGCACCGGCAGATCATGGAGGCGGCGGTGGCGCGCGATGCCGATCGCGCCGTCGATCTCCTCAACCGGCACTTCCAGCGCACCGCCGAGCTGTGCCGGGCCGAGCTGCAGCGCCGCGCGGCCGCAGTGGCACCAACCGGCCGGCGCGCCCGCCGGGCCAAAGCGGTCGACCCCGCCGGCCCACCGGCCTGAGCAGGCGCCGGCGTCTACGCGCCGCTGGCGAGCCGCGTCGAGGCGACATAGAGGGCGAGCGCCGTCGCGTTCGAGACGTTGAGGCTGGTGATCTTGCCGGGCAGGTCGATGCGGGCGACCGCGTCGCAGGTCTGGCGGGTGAGGTGGCGCAGGCCTTTGCCCTCGGCGCCGACCACGAGGGCGAGCGGCCCGCGCAGCGGCGTCGCGGCGAGGTCCGCGTCGCCGGCGCTGTCGAGCCCGACCGTCATCCAGCCGTTGTCCTTCAGGGTGGTCAGCGCGCGGGAGAGATTGCCGACCGTGACGATCGGCACCAGGTCGAGCGCGCCCGAGGCCGCCTTGGCGAGCACGCCGGTCGCCTCCGGGCTGTGGCGCGCCGTCGTCACCACGGCGGCGACCGCGAAGGCGGCGGCGCTGCGCAGGATCGCCCCGACATTGTGCGGATCGGTGATCTGGTCGAGCACCAGGATCAGGCCCTCGGCCGGAAGGTCCTGGATGTCGGGCGAGTCGAGCGGATCGGCCTCGGCCAGAAGCCCCTGGTGCACGGCGTCCGGCCCGACCATGCCGTCGATCGTCTCCGGCCGCACGACCTCGGGCGTCACCGGGAGCGCAACCCCGTCCTCCTCGAGCCGCCGCGCCGCGTTCTCGGTGGCGAGCAGGCGGTGGAAACGGCGCTGCGGATTCTCCAGCGCCGCTTTCACGGTGTGCCAGCCATAGAGGATCGCCGGGCCGTCATGGTCGCGCGGCGGCGGCCGGAACGGGCGCTTGCCGGCGCCGCCGCGCCCGGCGCCACCGCCGTGGCCGGGGCCACCGCCGTCCTTCCTGGGCCACGGCGTCGCCTTGCCGGTGCCCTCGGGACGCCCAGCGCCCTCAGGGCGCCAGGGCTTCTTGCCGGCGGGACGGAACGGCTTTTTCGGGCGATCGCGGTCGGTCATGGCGGATCCGGGACGGAGCGCGCGGCGACCCGGCGAAGCGGGGCCGGCGGTGCGCAGGTGACGATGTGCATAGCGCCCGGGCGGCCGGACCGCCACCCCGGCATTGTCCGGCAGGTCCCTGCCACACCGGCGGATCGCTCCTGCGCCGGCGAGGTGGCACGGCCCGCAAGGCGCGGGCGGAGGCCTGGGGCGGGGACGGGGGTTTTTCCGAGTTGACACCAAGGGGGTGGGTACTCATAAGACCGGCTCCGGCACGCGGCGCGCCGCCGGGTCGACGGCTCGATGGCCTCGATCCCGGGCGGTGCCGACCGCAGCGTGGGGGAGTGTCCCGAGCGGCAAAGGGGGCGGACTGTAAATCCGCTGGCTACGCCTTCGTAGGTTCGAGTCCTACCTCCCCCACCACCTTGATTCCAAAGAGAAATCTAAAACGGAACCCCAGGGCGCCCTGTGAAAGTCAGGGTATGCGCCCCCGAAATGCAGGGGACTTGCGGGGGACACGACGAGTTGACCCGGCGGTATGCACGGTCGACTTCGTAATGGCGAGGTCGCCGGTTGGACCCGCCGTGAGGCCAGCAGCGAGTGCCGGCGAGATGGTGTGTATTCGTCAGCGGACCGACGAGCCCTTCGGCGGGATCGAGGCTGTTTGATTGCCAGGGTGCCGAGAGGTGCGGACCGCTGGAGATCGGCCCGCAACGTGGCGAGGAACGCCGCCGCGGCAATGCTGGCCGGATTCTATCCGTCCACCGCCGTGCCGAAGAAGGCTGCATCCTGGAAGCGACGCACCGCCATCAGGTGCGACCCCGACTCTGTTTCGATGTCGCCCTGCGTGATCGCCTCGCCTTTCGAGACGCCGCGTGTCAGGCGCCGGTCGGCCGCGAGGTAGAACGGGGATGGCGCGGTCGAGCCGAGAGGGCAGGCCGGCCGCAATTCGGCGGTGACATTTGCAATGTCATGATGATGCCCGCCCATGCCGAGCCGTGTGCCGGCGGGCAGATCGGCCGTCGCTACGGCGACCAGGTCGACGCGTGAACGATAATCGGCACCGTAACCGGAAACACGATGTATCGCGGCGTCGAGCACGCTCGTCGCCGCCTCCAGTCCGAGAATATGGCGCGGCAGATAGAGCATCGCGGTCGCGCCGGTCCGGCTGACGACGTGTCCCTTCTGCTGCAGCACGTCCCAGCTCGGGCGATCGTTGCACCGCACCACCACGAACACGCCACCCGCGAAACTCGCTTCGTCGGGACGGCGCAGGCAGTGGAAGACGTCGATGCGTCGCCCTCCGCCGAGGAGACCGCCATCGCCGCGCTCGGCGAAAAAGGTCGGCACCTCGATCGGGCGCGCGACGGGCGCGTGAAAGTCCGGCCGATCCGGCATCACACCGGTGGCATTCGCGACGATGCCGAGCTCGCAGAGGTCGGGAACGGCGCGCTGCGGGAAAGCCGCGAGCGCCGCAGCGCGCGCCGACACGACGTCCGTGGCGTCACGATCGCCCAGATCCCAGTACGGGGTGAGGCCCGGGACCTCGCGGGCGCAGCCGTTGCTGTCGATCCGTCCGCTCGGCGGATCGAACACGAAGTCGTACTCGCTCGCTTTGCCGGCCGCGACGATGTCGAGCCCGAGCACCTCGGCCCAGGAGACGAGGTTGATCAGAAGGCTGGGCTGATCTCCGTCGACGCAAGTGACTACGCATCCACGGTCGGCCGCCATCCGGGCGAGCCCGGGACCGACGACGCTGTCCACTTCCTTCGACACCATGGCGACGTGCTTGCCGGCCGCGATGGCGAGACGGCAATGCCGGGCTCCCGCCTCCGGCCGACCGGTCGCCTCGACGGCGACGTCGAACGGAAGCTCGGCGACGGCGGCGAAATCGCTCGCCGCGATGGTTTCGCCGTCGGCCCAGGCGCGCGCCGCCTCGGCTGTCGTCCGGCAGATGCGGATCTCGCGTCTGGCGATGCCGGCGTTCGCGAACGCCTTCGCAGCCGTCTCCGCGTCGACGTCGACGGCCACGCGAGCGGCGAGCAGCGGAGCCCGAATCGCCTGCGTGATGAACGTCTGACCGAAGCCGCCGGTGCCGATCACACAGCATTCGACGACACGTTTCGCGCCCGCATAATAACTGTGGAAGTTCATCGACGGAGTCCTGTCGGTTCCGGAGAGACTATGGCCGGCCGTGCCTGCGTCCGATCAGGTGTGATCGGCCGGCAGATCCGAGGCCTTGATGACGACGACCGGCACACCGAAGTTGTCGGACTCGACGGCGGTCGGCGAACAGGATGCCGAGATCGGCGGAGAGGCGAGGCATCGGACACTGCGTTCGACGGGGGTGGTGACGGTCCGGACGGGCTTCGACCGTGGCGGCGGCGATCGCCTCCCGCCCGGAGGCGTCTGCCCGCATGGTCGCCTTCCTGGGTCGCATATGACCCGCGGGCTCGGACCGCGCCGAGCCCGCCGGTCGAGACTCACGAGTTGGCCGCCCGGGGAAGCTGGCGCACGCCGCTGCTCGACCCGGCAGGCAGGCGCAGGACCGACCTCGCCGCATCGGCAATCGCCTCCGGCGTGAGCCGGTAGTGGGCCAGCAGTTCGTCGTAGCCGTGTGCCGACGTGCCGAAGCAGTCGTCGATGCCGACGAACTCGATCGGCTGTCCGGTGTTGCCGCGCAGCGCCTCGGCGATCGCGCTGCCGAGGCCGCCGATGATGCTGTGCTCCTCGGCCGTCACCACGGCTTTGCAGCCTTTGGCGTCCGCGAGAACAGCGTCCCGATCCAGCGGCTTCACCGTGCTGACGTTGACGACCTTGACGGACACGCCTTCGCGGGCGAGCGCATCCGCCGCCGCGATCGCCTTCGACACCATGACGCCGTTGGCGAAGACCACGACGTCGCGCCCGTCGCGAACCGGATGGAGCCTGCCGATCCGGTACGACGCGTCGTCGGCCGTGTAGATCGGAAGATCATTGCGGTTGATCCGGAGGTAGACCGGGCCGGGCCACTCGACCATGGCGGCGACCATCTTGCGGGTCTCCACCGCGTCGACCGGCACCAGAACGGTCATGTTCGGGATCGCCCGCATGATGGCGACGTCCTCGATCGCCTGATGCGTCGAGCCGTCGCCGAAATCGGACAGGCCGGAGCTCGACCCGCAGATCTTCACGTTCAGCCTGGCGATCGATATCGTCTGGCGGAGCTGGTCGTAGGCGCGGCCGGACGCGAACACCGCGAACGTGCTCATGAACGGGATCTTACCCGTCAGGGCCAGGCCCGCGGCCGTCGACGCCATGTTCTGCTCGGCGATCCCCATCTCGAAGAACCGGTCCGGGAACGCCTGCTGAAACAGGATCGACATCGTCGACTTGCCGAGGTCGGCCTCGAGGACGACGATCCGCTCGTCCGTCCGGCCGAGCTCGACCAGCGTCTCGCCGTAGGCGGTGCGAAGGCTCTTTGTGCTCATGATCCAGTGTCCTCAGTGCCGCAGCCCTTGCAGGTCCTTCATCGCGACAGCGTACTGCTCGGCCGTCATCGCGCCGTTGTGGAACGCCGGATTGTTCTCGGCGAACGACACGCCCTTGCCCTTCACGGTGTTGGCGACGATGATGGTCGGCTGCCCCTTGACCGCGTCGGCCTCGTCGAGAGCCTCGACCACGGCGGCGACGTCGTGGCCGTCGATCTCGATCACGTGCCAGCCGAACGCCGCCCATTTCGGCGCGACCGGGCCGATGTCGAACCGGTCGGCGATCGGGCCGGTGGCCTGCAGCCGGTTGCGGTCGAGGATCGCCACCACGTTGTCGAGCTTGAACCGGGCGGCGGCCATCGCCGCTTCCCAGATCTGACCCTCGTTCAGCTCGCCGTCGCCGAGGATGACATAGACCTTGCGGCTGCTGTGATCGAGCTTCAGCCCGAGCGCCATGCCGTTGGCGATCGACAGCCCCTGGCCGAGCGAGCCGGTGTTCGCCTCGACGCCCGGCGTCTTGGTCATGTCCGGATGCCCCTGCAGGATCGACCCCAGCGACTTGACCGTCTTCAGCTCGCTCGTCGAAAAATATCCGGCGAGCGCCAGCGCGGCGTATTGCACCAGCGCCGCGTGGCCCTTGCTCAACAGGAAGCGGTCGCGATCCGGGGCGTGCGGGCTGGCCGGATCGTGCTTCATCTTGTGGAAGTAGAGCGCGGCGACGATCTCGGCGCTGGAGCACGAGCCGCCCAGATGCCCGACCTTCTCGGTGCCGATCAGATCGTCGACGATCAGTTCTCTCAGGCGCAGCGCCTTCTCTTCGAGAGACCGGACCAGCTCTTGCGCGACCATGACGATGGATCTCCTGTGTTGTTCCGGCGAGCCGTGCTCGAGTCTCAGGCGTTCAAGACGACTTTCAGCAGCGGCCCCGGATCCTTCGCCAACCGGCGGAAGTACTCGACGCCCCGTTCCATCGGGGCGAGCGCGCTGATGATCGGCGAGACGTCGATCGTCCGCGCGTTCAACAGCTCGGCGACGATGCGGAACTCCTCGAGCGAATAGAGGAACGACCCGAGCACCGTGAGCTCGCGGGTCACCACCTCCTGCATGTCGACCTCGATCATCTTGGCCGAGTTGCCCACCCAGACCGCGGTTCCGCCGAGCCGCAGGCATCCCATCGCCTGCTGCACGGTCGGCGTCGCGCCGACCGCCTCGAGGGCGACGTCGGCGCCGGCGCCGTCGGACTCGGCCCGGGCGACCTCGGCGAGCTTCTCCTTCGAGGGATCGACGACGCGGTCGGCACCCATCCGCCTGGCGACGGCGAGGCGGGAGTCGCTCAGATCCGAAACGATGAGCCTGGCCGGCCCTTTCGCCTTGGCCAGCACCGTGATGAACAGACCGATCGTGCCGGCCCCGACCACCACGACGGTCTTGCCGGCGAGGTCCCCGGCGAGATTGACGGCCCGGCAGGCGACCGCCAGCGGCTCCATCATGGATCCGATCTCGAACGGCACGTTGTCGCCGATCTCGAACAGGCTCCTCTCCGGAACGCAGACGTACTCGGCCATGGCGCCGTTGCAATCGAGCACCCCGAGCGCCTTCTTGTTCAGGCAGTGATGGACGCTGCCGCGCCGGCACTGGGCGCACACGCCGCAGAAGGCGATCGGATACACGGCGACGCGAGCGCCGACCGCGACGCCGGCGACGCCGGCGCCGAGGGCGGCGACCTCGCCGGCGAACTCGTGGCCCATGATCATCGGCGGCAGGCGGCGCCCGGTGATGCCGAGATAGCCGTGCACGTCGGAGCCGCAGATGCCGCAGGCCTTCACGCGGACCAGCACCTCGCCCGGCGCGGGCTTCGGCTCCGGGACGTCGGACAGACGAAGGTCTTCGGGACCATGATAGACGAGGGCTCGCATTCTAGGCCTCATTGGCGGGGTTCGGGAGCGGTCGGTTGCGCCGCTCGATCTCGGCGAACAGGCCGGAATGATCGAGGTCGCCGAAATGCTCGAGCAGGCCGCGGAACAGCTCCTCCGTCGCGGCCGTGAACGGCGTGAAGCCGAGGCCGAGCGTACGCGCGGCATCGAGGGCGTTGTCGAGATCCTTGAGATGCGTGACGGACCGGCCCTTGAGCGTGAAGTCGCGCCGGATCATGCGATCGCCATGAAGCTCCAGGACGCGGCTGTCGGCGAACCCGCCGCGCAGCGCGTCGCGGACCTTGGCGGGATCGGCGCCGCCGCGCTCGGCCAGGATCAGTGCCTCGGCGACTGCCCCGATCGTGCCCGCAACGATGATTTGATTGGCGAGCTTGGCGAGCTGTCCGGCGCCGTGCCCGCCGACATGGGTCGGGCGCCCCATGATCCGCAGCACCGGCTCGACCGCCCGATACGCATCGGCGTCACCGCCCGCCATGATCGCCAGCGTCCCTTGCTCGGCCCCCACCGTGCCGCCCGAGACCGGGGCGTCGATGTGCCGGACCCCCGACTCGCCGAGCTGCGCGGCGTGATGCTGCGCTTCGGCCGGCTTGATCGAGCTCATGTCGACGAAGATGCCGCCGCGCGGCATCGCGGCGGCGGCGCCATGCCGGAACAGCACCTCGTCGACGATCCGCCCGTTCTCCAGCATCGCGATGGTGAGCGGAGCCGCGGCGGCAGCCGCGGCCGCCGTCTCGGCCACGCGCGCACCGAACGGCACGAGCGCGTGCGCCTTGTCGGGCGACCGGTTCCAGACGACGACGTGGTAGCCGGCATCGAGCAGGCGCCGTGCCTGCCGCGAGCCCATGAGGCCGGTTCCGAGAAATGCGACGGTGCTGCTTCGGGCTGTCATGTCGAAATGCCTTCGGGCCTCGGCCGAGTCCATCGGGAGTCTCAGGTGTGTCCTCGGCGGGCTGCACCGACGGAACCGAGCAGACGGTCGACGCCGGCGGTGATCAGCGGCCAAAAGGCGAGCAGCAGGGCGCCGGCCATCAACGACGCGACGAGCGTGTTGGACCAGAAGATCTTCATCGAGCCGCTGGACATGATCATCGACTGGCGAAATGCATCCTCCGCCTTGTCCCCGATCACCATCGCGAGAACCATCGGGGCGATCGGATAATCGAGTTTCTTGAAGACATAGCCGATGGCGCCGAACCCGAGGGCGAGCCAGAGATCGAAGGCGCGATTGCCGACCGTGTAGGCGCCGATGAAGCAGGTCACGACGATGATCGGGCCGATGATCGAGAACGGGATTCTCAGGATCGCAGCGAACAGCGGGACGGTCGTGAGGACCAGGATGACGGCGACGACGTTGCCCAGATACATGCTGGCGATCAGGCCCCAGACGAAGTCCGGCCGCTCGACGAACAGCATCGGCCCGGGATTGAGCCCCCAGATCATCAGGCCGCCCATCATGACGGCGGCGGTCGCCGACCCAGGCACGCCCAGGGCGATCATCGGCAGCATGGCGCTGGTCCCGGCCGAATGATCGGCGGTCTCGGGCGAGATGATGCCCTCGGGCTCGCCGGTGCCGAACTTGTCGCGATTGCGCGAAAACCGCTTGGCGAGCGCGTAGCTCATGAACGATGCCGCTGTCGGCCCGCCCGGCGTGATCCCCATCCAGCAGCCGATCGCGGCGCTGCGCAGGAGAGCGACCCAGTAGCGCGGCATCGTCGCTGCCGTCGAGAGCACGTCCTTCACGCTGATCCGGGCGCGAATTCCCGCCAGCTCGAAGCCCTCCTCGATCGTGAGCATCAGCTCGCCGATCCCGAACAGCCCGATCACGGCCACCAGGAAGCTGATGCCGGCGAGCAGCTCGTCGATGCCGTAGGTGAGCCGGAGATTTCCCGAGACCGAGTCCATGCCGACCGCCGCGAAGGCGAAGCCGAAGCCGATCGACACCATGGTCTTGAACGGCGAGGACCCGCCGAGGCCGACGAAGCTGCAGAAGGCGAGCAGATACACGGCGAAGAACTCGGGCGACGAGAACCTCAACGCGAACTCGGCGACCGAGCTCGACAGCAGCGTGATGAGGATGATGCCGACCATCGCCCCGAACCCGGCCGACAGGAACGCGTAGCTCAGCGCCTCGGTCGGCTTTCCCTTGTGGGCGAGCGGATACCCGTCGAAGGTCGTGGCCACCGACGACGGCTCGCCCGGGATGTTGAACAAGATCGATGTGGTCGAGCCGCCGAACAGAGCACCCCAATAGATGCTGGTCAGCAGGATGATCGCCGCGACCGGGTCCATCGAGAAGGTGAGCGGGAGGAGCAGCGAAACCCCGTTCGGCGCTCCCAGGCCGGGCAACACGCCGACCAGAATGCCGAGCAGGACGCCGACCAGCATCAGCCCGATGTGATAGGCCGACAGCGCGACGCCGAAGCCGTAGAAGAGCGAGGCGATGTTCTCCAAGCCGGCCTCCCGTCAGTAGATGCCGAGCATCGCCTCGATGGGGCCCTTCAGCAGCGGTACCTGAAAGCCCTTCTCGAGGACGAAATAAAAGAACAGGCTCGCCGTGATCCCGCAGACGGCGCCCACCCACGGTCGGTATCGTCCCTGCCACCAGATCGCCGCCGACAGGTACAGGACGGTCGCGACATAGAGTCCGAGGTAGACGGACAACAGGACGAACGCGGCAGCGAGGCCGAAGAAGCTGGCGATTCGGGAGAAGCGCGCGCGATCGAGAAACACCCGGCCGGCGAGCGGCCGCTGCATCACGGTTCGCGCCGCGTTCACGCCGCTCGCGACGACGATCATGGCGCCGATGTAGAACGGAAACGCGCCCGGCTCCGGTCCGGCGCTGTCCCACCCGATCCCGTACTCGACCGCCCCGCCGAGGACGACGGCACCGAATGTCGCCGTGCCGACGGCGGTGGCGAGCTCGGCGGTGAACCGGGATATCATGTCAGCTCTCCATGCCTCCGTCCGGGCCGAGGGCGCAGTGCCCTCGCGGCCCGACCGGCGACGGCCGGACGTTACTTCACGATCCAGCCCTGCGCCTCGATGACCTTCTTGCTCTTGAGATCATCGGCGACGATGAAGTCGGTGAAGTCCTTACCGGCCAGGAAGCGTGGCGTCTGCAGGTTGCGGTCGAGCCACTCTTTCCATTCGGGCGTCTCGCTGACCTTCTTGAGGATGTCGACATAGAAGTCGACCGCTTCCGCCGGCACGCCCAGCGGCAGCCACACGGTGCGGGGCATCTGGAATTGATCGACCGGCAGTCCGGCTTCCTTGCAGGTGGGGATGTCCGACCAGGCCATGTCGCCGACGACCTTGGCGGTTCCGGGCAGACGCGTCGGGCTGAAGACGCAGAGGGGCCGCACGGCGCCGGACTTCCAGTGGCCGATGTTCTCGTTCGGATTGTTGACGTTGGAGTCGATGTGACCGCCGGCCAGTTGCACGGCGGCGGCGTTGCCGCCCTGGAACGGCACGTAGATGAACTTGGCGCCGGTCGCAGCCTCGATCATGCCGGTGAGAATCTGGTCCGTGTCCTTCGACTGGCTGCCGCCCGCCTTGTAGGTGCCCGGGCTCGCCTTGGCCGCGTCGATATAGGCCTTCGCGTCCTTGAAGGACGAGGCGGAATTCACCCAGAGCAGGAACTCGTCGGCCGCCATGTTCGCCACGGGGGTCAGGTCGGCCGGCTTGTAGCCGAGCCGCGCGACGTAAGGCAGCAGGTACTCGTTGCTGGTGCCGAAGGTCAGCTTGTAGGGATCCTTGGCCTGCATCTTGGCGTAGACGAAGCCTTCGGCGCCGCTGCCGCCGCCCTTGTTGGTGACGATGATCGCCTGATCGATGAACTTGTACTTGAGGATGATCGCCTGAACGACGCGGGCGAAGTTGTCGGTGCCGCCGCCCGCGCCGGACGTCACGACGAACTCGATCGGTTTTATCGGCTGCCATGACGCGGCGTCGGCCGCGATCGGCACGGATGCGAGCAGTGCGACTGAGAGAGAGATGAGCTTGCGCATCTTTTCCTCCGTTCAATGCGCCCCGGCGTGCATGTCATCTCGTATCGTCGAAGCAAGGTGGTGGTCGTCGTCTCCGCTGTCACGCGTGGGTCGGATCCCGCGCGTCGTCGAGGTGCGGCTGCGACGCCATGCGAACGGCGAGCAGCACTGCCTGACGGGCGGCGCCGATATTGGCAATTCCGCGGCCGACGATGTCGTAGGCGGTGCCGTGCGCCGGCGTGCAGATCGGGAAGGGAAATCCGCCGACCAGGGTGACGCCGCGATCGAAGCCCATCAGCTTCATCGCGATCTGCCCCTGGTCGTGATACATCGTGAGCACCGCGTCGAAATCGCCGCGCTTGGCGCGCACGAAGACCGTGTCGGCCGGGAACGGGCCCGCCACGGCGAAGCCCCGCTCGATGCCCTGCTGCACGGCGGGCTCGATGACGTCGATTTCCTCGCGACCGAAGTTGCCGCCGTCGCCCGCATGCGGATTGAGGCCCGCCACGGCGATCCGCGGACGCTCGAACCCGGCGGCGCGCATGCAGGCGTCCGCCAAGGCGAGGTTGCGCAGGATCGCCTCCGGGGTGATCGACGAGGCCACCTCCGAAAGCGGAATATGGGAGGTGACGCGCGCGTTCCACAACTCGTCGAGAACGTTGAACTCACGCGCCGGACCGTCGAACTTCAGAACGTCCGCGATGAACCGGATCTCGTCGTCGTAGCCCGCATAGGCCATCCGCATCGCCTTCTTGTTGAAAGGCGTGAAGACGACTCCCTGCGCCCGTCCGGCGGCGGCGAACTGCAGGGCGCGTCGGAAATTCTCGGTGGCGAAGCGGCCGCCCGGCAGCGTCGCCGCACCGATCGTCACGTCGCCGGGGTCGAGGTTCTTCAGATCGACCAGGATCGGCCGCGTCGGGTCGGTCGGGATCTGGTCCTCGGCCGACACCGTTTCGATGTCGAGCGAAACCCCTGCGACGGCAGCGCCGCGGTCGAGAACCCGGAGATCTCCGAAGACCACGATCCGGGCCGCGGACCTGATGTCGGCTTGGCTGAGCAGTTTCGCTGCGAGCTCAGGACTGATGCCGGCGGGGTCGCCCATGGCGAGGGCGATGATCGGCCGACTGCCTGCCATGGAACTTTGGGGCGAGTGCACCGAGAGAGCCTCCCCTGGTGGACAGCGGAGTCGTAGCACCGTCGAATTCAAAATCAAGGATATTGCATGCAATATGCAATTGTGCGTAGGCGTGAAATCCGATAGAAGAGACAAGCGGTTCCGGATATGTCGAATCCAGTGGCGATGAATCGACTGGCTTCGATGGATCAGCGAGCGCCCGAGAAGTCCGGAGACATGGTGTTGGCGACGTCAGAGAAACGCGGACCGATCGTGCGGCAAACGCTGCACGAGGCCGTGGTGACGCGTGTCCGGGACATGATCATCGAGGGCACGCTCCCGTCGGGAACCCGCATCAACGAGAGCAACCTGGTCCACGAGCTCGGCGTCTCGCGGACGCCGCTGCGCGAAGCACTCAAGTGCCTGGCCAGCGAGGGGTTGATCGAACTGTCTCCCGGGCGCGGCGCCGTTGTCCGGCAGTTCACCCGGAAGGACATCCACGACAGTCTGGTCGTGATCGGTGATCTGGAGGCTCTGGCCGGCCGGCTGGCTTGTGCCCAAGCGACCGATCAGCAGATCCGGGAGGTGAGGGACCTCCACGATCGGATGATCGACATGTACAACAAGCGAACGAGGCTGACCTATTTCAAGCTGAACCAGGCCATTCACACGAAGATCGTCGCCATTTCGGGAAACGACGCGCTCGCCTATGTTCACGGCATCATGCAGGCGCGGATCAGACGTATTCGCTACCTGGGCCACGAAGGGTCGGAGAACTGGGCTGCCGCGGTCGCTGATCACGAAGAGATCATCGCGGGACTGGAGGCCAGAAACGCCGAACGCCTGGGTCGTGCGTTGACGGCGCACATGGAGAGCGCCTGGGATCGCGTGCGGGCTGCGGTCTAGAGCGGCATGACGTCGATTTTTGCAGCCTGATCGAAGCTGCTCCATCGTCACGTCGTCGTTGGACTCTGGACTCGGTCGTCCGCAGCGTGATCGCTGCGGCCACATTGAAGCGATCGTCACCGCTACCCACTCGATCCCGCTAGCCGAGATCTCTCGGCGACGCTGAACGCGTGGGATGACTCCAGGAGCGCTGAGGAGTCCCGCTGAGTTGCTGGCGCGAGCCGGCAGCTGGAGTGGTGGCCAAGGGCAACTCTAACGGACTTCAGTCGGTCGATAAGCACCCAAAGAGCCGTCCCGGCTAGGTGCCAAGGCCGGCCTCGGCACGCGTGACCTCGTACACGGAACTCCAGTCCTTCTGGCCGAGTCCCATCTCGACGCCCCGAGCCATCTTGCGCTGGACCAGTTCGGCGAAGTCCCAGCGCACTCCCATCTCCTTGGCGGCATCGACCATGAGCGTGAGGTCCTTGAGACCGCCTCGAAGATCGAAGCCCAAGTCGTCGAAGTCCCTCCGCCAGATCCTCGTTGCGTATCCCTGCAAGACCGGCTGCGCCCACAACATCCTGAACATCGTATGCAGGACGGTCAGCGGAATTCCGCTCTTCTCGCCGAACGCGTAAACCTGCCCCATCAAGTCGATGACGATCGCCGCGGAGTAGTTCACCGCCAGCTTCATGGCCAGCGCGACCGCATGATCCTCGCCGAGGTATTGAATCTGGCGCGTGTAGCTCTGAATGATCCCGCGGCTCGCCTCGAAAACCGATTGCTTGCCACAGACAAGTCCCACGAGTTCTCCCGCGCTGGCGGCATCAGGTCGGCCAAGGACCGGAGCAGCCAAGTACTCGCTACCATGCCCGACATGCAGCCCGACGAGCCGACGGGTCGCGTCTGCCGAGATGGTCGAAGCGCCGATATGAACCGCATCGCGCCCGAGGCCCGCGAGGATTCCGTCCGTCCCCTCGACGACGGCGAAGACCGAAGCATCGCCCATCAGAGACGTGATGACGAAATTAGCGCCCCGCGCGGCAGCCGCTGGAGTCGCGGCCGCCGTCGCACCCGCCTCGACAAGCGGACGCGTCTTTTCCTCGGTGCGGTTATAGACCGTCACCGGGAAGCCGGCCCGCAGGAGACTGCGAGCAATCCCGGAGCCCATGCGACCGAGGCCGATGACCGCCACAGAAGGCTTTGCGCCCGTCACGGCCGGCGTGCGGTTCCGCGCCGAACGCACGAGGTCTCCGAACCAGGTCGCGACCTCGCCGTTCCCAATAATGCTCAACCATTCGTCGGCGAGCGCCTTCTGGAGTGCATCGAGATCAGAGCTTCGAAGTACGCACGTGGCTGCAGCCGCATCCTTCCAGACGAGTGAGACGTCGGGGTTCGCAAGCACGCCGCGTTGCGAGAAGACCGCACCGCCGCAGAAGACGAAGGACCTTCCCACGCTGTTGTCTCGGGTGCGCACCTGGACGGCGCACTTGCGATCACGGAGCTTCGCTTGGACGAGAGGATTCTTTGAGCTTCGGCGGAGAATGGTCGCCAACCCGAACAGCAGGAGTTCAAGCATCGGCTTCATGGACGTGGAGTCCTTTCGAAATTGGTTGCGTTCACGCTGAAGACTATGTAAGTAATAACTTATGTTCACAACTCGCATTCAAACGTGGCAAAGCGGACCATCGAGAGGTCCGGCCAAGTGATTGCAAAAATGAGGAAACTTCCGCGCCAGACGCGGGCGCACCAGACCGTCGACTTCATTCTTGACGCGGCGGCTTACATTCTGGCCGAGCGTGGGCTCGCCGGTTTTACGACCAACCACATCGCTGAACGTGCCGGCGTGAACATCTCGTCGCTGTATCAGTATTTTCCCAACAAGCTCGCGATTCTGGAGGCACTACAGACCCGCCATATTGCGACGCCGGATGACGGCTATGCACAGTGGCTGGAGCGCCTGCGGGATCTGTCGCTCGAGGAGGTCGTGCGTTCCGTCGTCGACGTCGCGCTCGAGATGCATGCCGCGAACCCGACGATGCACAGGCTGTTCCTCGACACCTTGCCGCGCCAGACACGGCACTCTCATGATGACTTCGAGGCGGATCGAATAGCGAGGATCGCAGCAATTCTGCTGCCCAAGAGCCGCGCCGGCAAGGATCCGGACATGATGCTGTTCATCACCCGCCATGCCCTGACCTGGGTTGTTCACGAGGCGGTCTGCGAACGGCCGGAATGGCTGACGGACCCCGCCTTCCGTAAAGAGCTCGTTGCATTGCTCGTAAATTTCCTACGCGCGGACTGATCCCCGCAGAGTTGGAGCGCCGCCGCTGTCGCGGCCAACGATTTCGAGTCAGGTGCGATGCGACTCGCGAACTTTCGCAAAGCAATGCGCTATTGGCAGACTCCGGACTATCTTCGGCGTTCTCGTTGCAGCAGAGGGGGGTCTTTCGGCGAGCAAAGTAGGCTCGCGTGTTTATGAGTACACGGCCCAGTAAAATGCGAGAGACCCGCCGGCTCTGCCGGGGTGGCAGCAGCAGTTTGACGTTTACGGGAGTCCATCGACCGAGGCGATCCGCCGCGAGATGAAGTGCTGCGCCGCCGTCGAGCCGGTAATCGGTCACCCGAAGGCCGAGCACCGCATGGGCCGAAACCACCTCGACGGCAGACATGGCGACCGCGCCAACGCCATCCTGGCCGCCGCCGGCTACGCCGTCCGCCTGCTCCTGCGGTGGTTCGAGGCGCTTTTGCGCACCCTCTGGGCCGCCATCCTCTACGCCGTCGCCACACCGCGTTGCGCCTGATCCAAACGCGCAACGGCTTTCTTCACGGACGACTCGTGAACCGGGCCGAGAGGCCCGCCGAGCCCGGTGTCCGGCCCGGTTCCGGGCCGCCGATGCCAGAATCCGCCGGACGACGACGCGCAGCCCGGCCGGTCCACCCGCGGGAGAACACGTATCCGTTGCCGTTCCGGTAATCATTCGGGCAGCGTTTTAGGCAAACGTCGCAATTCATCCACGGTCTGGTCAGGAATTCCCTCTACACGGGACGAACGGAGGACGACCATGACTGACTGTGACTACCGTGGATACCGCATCATCACCAAGCGCACGGAAGAGTGGTGCGCCGAAATCTATGCGCCCGGCACCTATGGTCTGGTGGGCACCGTGGCGAGCCCGCGCACGGACGAACGATCCGTGATCCTGCTCGCCCAGGCCCGCATCGATCAGGACAGCCCGCGCCACTGCTGAACGCGCGGCCGGGTGGCTGACCGGCCGCTCGCCGATAATCAGGCGACCAGACGGGTCGCCCCGAAGGGCGACCCCTCAGCCTGCAGGGGGCCGTGCCCCGGACGTCAGTAGCACGCGGGATACGGATAATACCCGCACTGGTAGGCCGGATAGCCGTATCCGTAAGGTGCATAGGCTCCATAGGCTGCCGCGCCGGCCGCAGCACCCACGGCCGCGGCGCCCAGACCCCAGCCGACGCCCGGCCGCACATAGGGGCCGCGATAGCCGCCGTATACGGGCCCGCGATAGTAGCCGCCGCCGCGGTATACGCCGCCGCGATAGACGCCGCCGCCTACACCGACCCGCGCGCCTCCAAATCCGCCGACACGTCCGACGCCCACTCCGCCGCGACCGCCTCGTGCGTCCGCCTCGGACGGAATCGATGCGGCCAGGAAAAGTCCCGCCAGCGCAGCCGCACCGAGCGAGATGATCGTTCGACGACTCATGGCTCGTCTCCTCGTTGGAAAAGCCGCCGCGGGCGTGCCGCGGTGGCCTGATGGGCTGATTGCGGCGCAAGACTACGCGCGAGCCCTCGGGTCGAGTTGACGATGGTCAACTCGCCGGCAGAAGACCGACTCTCGAAGTGCTTGTCATATCTCATGTTCGTGAAGTGGCGCGGCGGTGGACGCCATACGCCCGCACCGCCGGTGCGCCGGCCGGCGCTGCGCCCCAGTCCGCGACGCTTGTGCTGGCCACCCGGCTCTGCCGCGGCCAAGTCGCCGCGGCCAAGTCGCCACTGCCAAGTCGCCGTGGCCGCTGCGCGATACCATCGGCGCGGCGAAAGGGATCGTCTGGGGAGCTTTTTCGGCCGAACAGCTCGACCGCGGTGCGGGGACGCGGGAGCGGCCGAGGCGAGGCGGTGGTCCGCCTCGCCTCGGCTTGGGCTCAGCAGCGGTGCTTGGGCCGCTGCGCGCCGGCGTCCGTCGGTTCGATCAGGCCAAACGCCCGCAGCGTCTCGAGCGCCTGATCGGACACGGCATGCGGCGAGTGCCGGAAGGTGTCCAGGATGGCGAGGACCGCCGTGGGGGGATCGTTCGAAGCGGGATGTCGATGGGGGGTCATGGGGGTGTCTCTTGTCTACCGGTTTCAGGAGGGCGCCATCGGTACCAACGTCTGGCCGAAGGTCAAGTCGTTCCAATGTACGATTGCGCTCTCCAAAGAGATCACCATGCCGAAAATACTTTTCGCTACAAGGGCACATGCAATCGATGCATTGCTACCCTGCGAACACTTGAACGAGGCTGTATGACAAGCCTTAAGAAAGCGTGACGCGACCAAGGAGAGTTTCGGATCACGAAGTGGCCGAATTGGCTTTATTGTGCGGCACACGACGGAACATCGGCGACGCAACCGGGTCCGCACCAGGGTTGAAGTCGTCGCGGTCCTATGCGAGAAGCCGGCCGGGCCTCAAGGCCACGGCCTCGGCGCCGGAGCGCATCTTCGGGGCGCGAGTCGCCGGCGGGTGTAGCTCAATGGTAGAGCAACAGCCTTCCAAGCTGATGACGAGGGTTCGATTCCCTTCACCCGCTCCAAAAATATCTTTTGTATCAATATATTGACGTGAATTCCTTGCGTCTTGTATGAGCGGCGCCCGATCGCAATGGCCGATGGGCATCCCCCCCGGGAGCGGTGTCACATCCTTCAAAGCTCGGCCGCGCGAGTCGGCGATCGCCGACTTGCGCCCGGCTCAGACCCGACCGCAGGGATCACCCGCCCCAGCTCACCCGGGTCAGCAGGATCAGGATCGTCAGCAGCACCAGGCCGCTGCCGAGGCTCCAGGCGACCAGCTTCTTCTCGATCGGCAGCAGCGGCTCGTGGACGGGCGTCTGGATCTCGGACTTCAGGTCGGTCTCGGACATCGTGTCGCTCCAAATGATGGTCGAGGGGGTCAGCCGGCGAGCGGCGGCGTCACGCCGGCGAAGAACAGCCACGAGATCAGCAGCCCGACCCAGATGACGAAGCCGAACAGGGTGACCACGTAGACGGCGGCGAGCTTGCCGATTCCCTCCGCCCACAGCTTGCGGAAGTTGGACAGCACGCCGATGGAGAAGAACGTCAGGATGAAGAAGATCACCCGGAACGTGTTGGCCTCGCCGACCGCGGCCGGCAGCTTCGCCGTGACGGCGGCCGGGGCGGCCAGCGCGAGCGCCAGGCCGATCCCGAACGTCACGATGAAGCCGAGGATGAATTTCGGGAAGCGGTGCCAGATCTCGATCGGCCGGGCACGCTCGCCGTCCGGGCGGGCGTCGATGTGGTGGGTCCAGATCCAGCCGAGGATGAAGGCCCAGATGCCGATGAAGATGTCGATGAACACCTTCACGGTCGCGGTGGTGCCGAGGATCCAGCCCGGCTGGTAGACGACGCCCTCGGCCGCGTTCTTGGCCAGGATCAGCGACTCGGTGATGCCGCCGCCGGCCACCGCGGCGCCGTCGGTCTTGATGGCGAGGCCGATCCAGGCGGCCGCGACCAGCGGCTCGTGCGAGAGGAACTGCTGGGCCAGGAACGGCAGCACCAGCACCTCGACGACGGCGAAGACGACGACCAGCGACGACACCAGCACGGCGACGGCCGGCCGGGCCCGGATGGCGCCGCCCGTGGCGATCGCCGCGGCGACGCCGCAGATCGAGATGCCGGAGGCGAGCGGCACGGCGTATTCGCGGGTGAAGCCGAACCATTTTCGCGCGACGAAGTACACCACGCTCCAGTAGATCAGATAGGCCTCGACGATCGCGGCGGTGCCGCGCCACAGCACCGAGGTGGCGAGGGACAGCTTGCCGGCGGCGTTGACGGCGAGGAAGCCGCCGAGAATCACGATGGCGATCTTGACGTAGAGCTCGGGTCGGATCGCCTCCTTGATGCGCTCGGCGAAGGCCGGGAAGACATTGGCGATGACCAGCCCGGCGATCAGCGCCACCAGGAAGCCGCCCTCGTTGGTCAGCTTGAGCGACCAGTCGATGCCGAATTTCTGCAGGTCGGCCGGCGTCACCGCCGCCAGATAGGCGTTGGAGCCGATCACCCAGCTCGCATAGGCGATCCAGAACACCGCCGTAAACGCGAGGGCGAAGCGCACGGGATTGGCCTTGAGGAGCGCCACGCCGCCGGTCAGCACGGCGAGCAGGACCAGATACGTGATGACGAAGGCGCTGAACCCGCCGAGCCCGGAATAGGCCTTGGAGACGGTGCCGAGCGCCGTGCCCGGGTCAGTCCACACCGAGGTGGAGACGGCCCAGCCGAGCAGGTCGGGACCCGCCAGCGTGCCGAGCGCCAGCCCGAAGATCGCCAGCCCGATCGCCACCGACAGCCAATCCTCGTTGAGGATCGGCAGGGCCGTGGCGTCACTCGGTGCGGCGGCGCTCGGCGCGGCGCTCGATGTCGCTTGATCGATGCTCGACATGGCAGTGTCCTTCGGGTGGTCCAGGGTCGAATGGATTCGTCCGGCGCGCGGAGGCGCGACGGAGCGTCCGGCGATTTCGCGCCGGGCAGGGCAGGCCGTTCCGCAGTGTCGAAAGTCAGCCGCGACAGACGCCGGTGGCGGCAGAGACGCGGCGGGCGTCCCGATGCGATGGCGGCTGCGCTCGGGTCGGATGCGCTCGGCTCGGCGGACGAAACGTCATGGGACGCTCTCCAGTATCGGAGCCCACGAAGACGCTTCGTGGCGCTTTAGCGTTGGTGACGCGGCGCAAGCTGCTCCATCAAAACCCGCGACCCGGTCGCATCGGGGACGCGACGGGATGCCGCATTCGGCCCGTCGAACGGCGGTCCGTCAACGCCGTGCGGAAAAGAAGATCGGCCTTGGCGCGGCGCCGATCCCTCGGAAAAAATGCGCGTTGCGTCCAGTCGCGCGCGGGCAAAACGCTGCTCCGCCGCCTGTCGGTCCGCCTCGGCTGCACCGCCTCTCGCCGCGACCCTCGTCAGGCGTCGAGCGAGTCTCTCTATACGCGAGAAATCGAAATTGCTCTACCATAGATTATCATACAGGCGCCGGCCGGGGGAGCTTCGCGTAAACGCGTAGCGATCTCGACGATCGTGCCGGTGACGGCGCGCGTGTCGGCGCCGAGGTTCTCGACCCAGGCGGCCGGCGTGTCGGCCGGCAGGCCCTGGGCCAGAAGCTTTTCGGCGAGCGCCGGGAAGGTCGCCTTGCCCATGAAGACGCAGGTGGTGGCGGCCGGGTCGGCGAGCGCCGCGAGGTCGAGGTCGTCGGGCAGGCCGCCGGTGACCTCGTGGGCCGTGATGAACTGGAGGCGCCTTGCCACCAGCCGCTTGGTCAGCGCCGTGCCGATGAAGGCGGCGGCCGCCGTCGCCGTGGTGACGCCGGGCACCAGCTCGACCGCGATTCCGGCCTCGCGCGCCGCCGAAATCTCCTCGTCGGCCCGCGAAAAAATGGTCGGGTCGCCGGATTTCAGCCGCACCACCCGCTTGCCGAGCCGCGCATAGGCGACCATCAGCCGGCTCACCTCGGCCTGCTTGGGGGCGTGCTGGCCGGCCCGCTTGCCGACCGAGATCAGCTCGGCGTCGTCGCGGACATGGGCGAGCGCCGCGCCGCTGGCGAGGTCGTCGTAGAGCACCACGTCGGCGGCGCGCAGCCGGTCGACGGCACGCAGCGTCAGCAGATCCGCGTCGCCCGGCCCGGCCCCGACCAGCGCGATGTGTCCGATGGAGGCGTCAGCCATGGTGCACGTCCTGACACTGCGGGGCCGCGCGCCTATAGTCCCGCGTATGAACGAAAAACCCCCGCTGCGGCGTGGCTGGACCACCGGCACCTGTGCGGCCGCTGCGGTGCGGGCCGCCTTCCAGGCGCTGGTGACGGGCGCCTTCCCGGACCCCGTCGCCGTGGCCCTGCCGGGCGGGCAGCGGCCGGAGTTCTGCCTCGCGCTCGGCGAGCGGGGCGAGGGGTTTGCCCGCGCCGCCATCGTCAAGGACGCCGGCGACGACCCCGACGTGACGCATGGCGCCCTGATCGTCGCCACGGTGCGGCCGGGCGAGGCGGGCGCCGGCGTCGTGTTCCGGGCCGGCGACGGCGTCGGCACGGTGACGCGGCCGGGTCTGCCGCTCGCCGTCGGCGAGCCCGCCATCAACCCGGTGCCGCGCGCCATGATCCGCACGGCCGTCGCCGAGGTGTGCGCCGCGACCGGCGCGGCCGGCGACGTCGTGGTCGAGATCTCGGTGCCGGACGGTGTGGCGCTGGCGCAGAAGACGCTCAGTCCGCGGCTCGGAATCGTCGGCGGGCTGTCGATCCTCGGCACCACCGGGATCGTCGTGCCGTTCTCGTGCTCGGCCTGGATCCACTCGATACACCGCGGCATCGACGTGGCGCGCGCGGCGGGCGTCGCGCAGATCGCCGGCGCGACCGGCGCGACCTCGGAGGCCGCCATCGTCGCGCTCGACGGCTTGCCCGAGGTCGCCGTCATCGACATGGGCGACTTCGTCGGCGGCATGCTGAAATATGTCCGCACCCATCCGGTCGACCGCGTCACCGTCGCGGGCGGCTTCGCCAAGATGACCAAGTTTTCGCAGGGCCTTTTGGATTTGCACTCGCGTGCCGGCGAGGTCGATCTCGGCCATCTGGCACGGCTCGCCGCCGAGGCCGGCGCGCCGGCCGCACTGGTGGAGCGAATACCCGCCGCCAACAGCGCGCTCGACGTGCTGCAGCAGGCGCAGGCCGACGGCGTCGACATCGCGGCCGTGGTGGCGGCGCGGGCGGTGGCGACCGCGGCGCAGGTGCTGCGCGGCACGCCGGTCGGTATCGATGTCGCGGTGTTCGACCGCACCGGCGTGCTGCTCGCCCGCACCCCGGTGGTGCGCGGCTAGCCGTCGGCGTGTCCGGGTGGGTCTGGTGCGCATCGATCTCACGGTGCCCCGCGTGACCACGTCTTGCTGTCGAGCGCAAGCCCGCACAGCGGCCCGGTGATGTGGTGGCGGGCGATCCAGGCGCGGACGCGGTCGGGGTAGCGCGGGTCGGCCGGATCGTCGAGCTGCCAGCCGTCCGGCCATTGCGACGCATTGCCGTTCAGGGTCGGCAGCCGCCAGGCCGCCGAGAGGATCATGGCGTCCGACTGCAGGCGCCACCAGTCGGGGCCGCCTTGCGGCTGCGGCGACAGATAGAACGCGCGGCACCCTGCCGGCGGCGGCGGAACGGTGGCGAGCCACGCCGTCTGCTCGCTGCGCCAGAAGCGCGACGGCGCGCTGCGGTTCACCTGCTCGCCGACCAGCAGCACGGCCAGCACGATGATGCCGGCCGGCCCGGCGCGCCGCAGCGCCGGCCGCGCCAAACGGTCGATCGCGAAGGCGACCAGCAGGCAGGCCGCGAGGTTGACGACAAGCTGCGAGCGGAACGTGGTCCGGACGCCGATGCTGCCCGGCACCAGCGTCCACACCAGGGACCACGGGCGAAAGCCGAAATAGTCGAGCTGCATCAGCCAGTAGCCGACGAGGGCGAGGCCGAGCGCGAGAGCGACGTCGTCGCGTCGGCCGCCCCGGCCGCGAAACCAGCGGACCGTGCACACCGCCACGGCGACACAGACGGTGGCGAAAACCAGCGGCGTATAGCCGAGCTCGACCTCGACGAGCGGCCGGCCCGCCACGGCGGCAATTCCGGCCGCTGTCAGGAGCATGCCCCACGCGACGTTGCCGTGGCCCGTGTTGACGATGTCGGCGAAGCGCGGGGCGTAGAGCACGACGGCGTCGAAGCCGTAGGCCTTGCCGGCGCGCAGCATCGGCAGATAGGCGGCGAGGAACGGCACCAGGCCGATGCCGAGCCCCACGGCGAAGCCGAGCGTCAGGTGGGCGTGGCGGACGAACACCGTGGCCGCGACGGCGCGCAGCCGCGCCGAGCCGCCGAGCCCGAGGTGGATCACGAACACCGCGAGCGTGAAGCTCACGGCGAACCAGCCGGTGTGATAGGCGGTGAAGAAGACGAGGCCGAGCAGCAGGCCGGCCGCGCCTGCCAGGATGGTGCCCACCGGGCGCGACGCAGCCACGGCGTACCACACGAGCAGGATCACCACCGGCAGCAGCATCGCGCAGACGCCCTGGGCGTGACCGATCTTGACCGCCATCATGTTGGCGAAGGCGAACAGCGACGCGCCCGTCACGGAAGCGAGCGGGCTCGCGCCCCACACGGCCCGCGCCAGGGCGATGAACGATGCGAAACCGATCGCCGTCAGCACCAGCATGACGGCCATGAAGGCCCGGAACATGTCGAGCCCGGTAGCGCGAAAGCCCGAATAGATCAGGCCGTAGAGGACATAGCCGTCGGTCAATCCGATCCCGCCGCTGGCCGGGTGGAAATAGGCCGTGTCGCTCCACGACGGTTCGGCGCCCGAAACCCAGGCGAACCAGTGCTCGAGAATGGCGATCAGGATGCGGGCATCGCCGAGATCGCCGAAAATGCCGTCGAACCCGGTCAGCAGGAAGCTGCGATAGAAATAGACGAACAGCGCCGCCGCGAGCGTGCCGGCGACGACGAGCTCGACGCGATCCCACGGCGGCGGCACGCGATCCGTGGGCATGCCCTCGGGGCGGCCCGCCGGCGACGCATCCAGGCGCGATGATGAAACCTGCATGAGACAGCGGTCTCTCGAAATGTTCATGCCGCAACCGGGAGCGCGGCGATCGTCGGAGGGGGATGCCCCGGTCAGGATTTAGAATCCCGGTCGCGCGCCGCGCAACCACCGATGCCGCGCCGCCGCCGGGAGAGGCGACGTCGCACGGGATGGACAGCCCGACCCGCCGTGTGCCATCGCTCGGCACCATGGGATCCCTTACGGCACCACGCCCGCGAATCCTGATCCTCGGCGGCACCACCGAGGCGCGCCGGCTCGCCGAAGTGTTGGGGCGCGATCCGGGTATCGATGCGGTGCTGTCCTATGCCGGGCGGACCGAGAGCCCGCTGCCGGTGCCGATCCCGTGGCGGGTCGGCGGCTTCGGCGGCATCGGCGGGTTGATCGATTACCTTCGGGCGGAGCGCATCGACCGGGTGGTCGATGCCACGCATCCGTTCGCGGCGCAGATGAGCGCGCACGCGGTGGCGGCCTGTGCGGCGGTAAAAATCCCGCTGCTGGCGCTCGAGCGGGCGCCGTGGCGGGCGGGCGAGGACGACCGCTGGAGCGAGGTCGATACGCTGGAAGAGGCCGCAGACGCGCTCGGCGCCGATCCCAAAAGAGTGTTCCTCGGTATCGGCCGCCTGCATCTCGCGGCCTTCGCGCGAAACCCGCAGCACGACTACCTGGTCCGGCTGGTCGATCCACTGCGAGAAGACCTGCCGCTGCCGCGCGTAGAGGTCGTGGTGGCGCGCGGGCCGTTCGACCTCGCCGGCGACCGCGCCCTGCTGGAGCGGCACGGCACCGAGATCGTGGTGGCCAAGAACGCCGGCGGCACCGCCGCGGTCGCCAAGATTTTGGCGGCGCGCGAGCTGGCGCTGCCGGTCGTGATGGTGCGGCGGCCGCGCATTCCCGAACGGCCGAGCGTCGACAGCGTCGCGGCCGTGATGGAGTGGCTCGCTCACGACGACGCCCCGGCCGCAGGCGCCGCAGACGCCGAGCGCGGCGTGTAGACGAAGGGCGCGCCGCCGGGGCGCGCGATCAGGCGCGTCTGCGACGAGCCGACGATCACCAGCGTCCGCATGTCGGCGCGCTCGGCGACGGCATCGCGCAACATCACGGTGTCGACGCGCTCGCTCGCCTCGCTCACGGCGGTGGCAAAGATCACGGGCGTGTCGGGGGCGCGGAGCGTGCGTAAAAGTTCGAGGGCGCGGCCGAGCTGCCAGGGCCGCGCCTTGGAGACCGGGTTGTAGAGCGCCGTCACGAAGTCGGCCTCGGCGGCGAGTCTTAGCCGCTTCTCCACCAGCTCCCAGGGTTTCAGATTGTCCGAGAGATTGATGGCACAAAAGTCGTGGCCGAGCGGCGCGCCGACCCGCGCCGCGGCGGCCATCATGGCGCTGATGCCGGGCAGCACCTTGACGTCGAGGGCGCGCCAGGCCGGGTCGCCGGCGTCGATCGCCTCGAGCACGGCGGCCGCCATGGCGAAGACCCCGGGATCGCCCGACGACACGACCACCACGCGACGGCCCTCGGCCGCGAGCGTCAGCGCAAGCCGGGATCGGTCGAGCTCTTCCCGATTGTCGGAGCCGTGGCGCGCGAGCCCCGGCCGCTCCGGCACGCGGGCGACATAAGGGCCGTAGCCGACCAGATCGGTCGCCGCGCCGAGCGCCTCGCTCACCTCCGGCGTGACCAGCCGCGCCGCGCCGGGACCGAGCCCGACGATAATCAAAGAACCCGTCATGGTCTTCGGCCCTCGCCGGGCACCAGCACCATGGAAAAATACGGCGCTGAGTCGTCGGGCTTGTCGGCGAGCCGCATCACCGTCTCGCCCGCCATGGTGCCGCGCTCGACATAGAGCGCGCGATCGAGCAGGCCCGCCGCCGCCATGGCCCGGCGCACTTTTGGGAGATTGCGGCCGAGCTTCATCACCACGATGGCGTCGGCGCGGCCCATGCGGTCGGTGAGCGTCTGTTCGTCGAGCGTGCCGGGCAGCACGGTCAGCACGTCGTCGCCCCAGGTGATGGGCTGGCCCGTGGCGGTCCAGCAGCCCGACATGCCGGGAATGCCCGGCACCACGACCACCGGGACGTGCTCGCGCAGCCGCGTGTAGAGATGCATGAACGAGCCGTAGAGGAACGGATCGCCCTCGCACAGCACGATCACGTCGCGTCCGCCTTCGGCGTGCTCCAGGAGGCGCGCCACGCAGGTCTCGTAGAAGCCGCGTAGCGCCGCGTTGTAGGCTGGATCCGCGACCGCGATCTCGGTCGTCACCGGGTATTCCATGCCGATCTCGACCGCACCCGGCGCCAGCAGGCCGGCCGCGATGCCGCGCGCATTGCTGCGGCTCCCCGCCTTGCAGAAATACGCCACGACCCCGGCGGTCCGCACCAGCCGAGCCGCCTTGACGCTCATCAGGTCCGGATCGCCGGGCCCGAGCCCGACGCCATACACGGTGCCGGGCGCGGTCATGGGTGGCTCTTTGATTGTCGAGCCATTGTACCCTTGCATGACTCTCGCACTCCGCTCGTCCCCGCGAAAGCGGGGACCCAGGTGGGCTTGGCTCTGGATTCCCGCTTGCGCGGGAATGAGCGGAGCTCGGGGCTGTTGCCTTGTTCGAAAGCCATCGTCATTCCCGGTCGCTCGCCAGCGCGTTGACGGCGGCGGCCGTCATGGCGCTGCCGCCCTTGCGGCCGCGCACGATCATGCAGGGCATGCGGCGGTCGGCCAGCAGCGCCTCCTTGGACTCGGCGGCGCCGACGAAGCCGACCGGCATGCCGATCACGGCGGCGGGCTTTCCGGCGCCGTCGTCCAGCATCTCGAGCAGGCGGAACAGCGCGGTCGGCGCATTGCCGATAGCCACCACGGCGCCGGCGAGTTTTTCTCGCCACAGCTCCATGGCGGCGGCGGTGCGCGTGGTGCCGAGCTTTTCGGCGAGCGCCGGCACGGCGGGGTCGCCGAGCGTGCAGATCACGGTGTTGGCCATCGGCAGGCGGGCGCGGGTGATGCCGTGCGCGACCATCTGGGCATCGCACAGGATCGGGGCGCCCGCGCGCAGCGCGGCGCGTCCCGCCGCGGCGGCACCGGGCGAGAAGACGAGGTCGTCGGCGATCTCGACCATGCCGCTGGCATGGATCACCCGCACTGCGACCCGCTCCTCCTCGGCGGTGAAGCGTGACAGCTTCGCCTCCGAGCGGATGATGGCGAAGGACCGCGTGTAGATCGCGGCGCCGTCCTTTTCATAGACGTGAGTCATGCAGGGTTTTCCTCGGTCATTCCGGGGCGCACCGCAGGTGCGAACCCGGAATCCAGACCCGACTTCCGAATCTGCCGCTGGATTCCGGGTCCGGCGCGCTGCGCCGTCCCGGAATGACCATCGAATGCTTCGATCGTGTCTCGTGTCGTTGAGGTGACGTCGCTGGTCGCGATCGCCTCCATGACGCTGTTGCGCCGCGTCGTCCAGTAGCCGGCGTCGACGAGCTGGCGGAAGCGTTGGCGCATCGCCTCGGCGGCGCGCGGATTGGCCTCGTCGAGGAAGCGGCGGACAGCGTCGTCGCCGAGCGTCGCGTCGTAATAGAGGTCGAAGTGATGGGTCGGAACGGCGCCGGCCAGATGCGCGAACAGCGCCATCTGGTCGAGCGTCCAGGCGATCTCGGCGGCGCCGCGAAATCCGTGCCGCATCTGTCCGGCGATCCACAGCGGATTGGCGGCGCGGCCGCGCACGACGCGGGCGATTTCTTCGGGCAGGGTTCTCATGCGCGGCGCCTCGGCGCGGGCCGAATCGGCGTGATAGAGCGCCGGCGTGGCCCCGAGCTTTCTCGCCGCCGCCGCGAAGCCGGCCTCGTGGGCGGCGTAGTCGGGCGCCATCAAGAGGTCCGTCTCGGGCAGGTCCTGGGTGTGGACGAAGGCGTCGGCCGCGCGGGCGCGTGTTTCCAGCGCGTCGCGGGCGAAGACGCCGTCGGCGCGGCCGCCATACGCATAGGCGCTGCCGGCGAGCCAGGCCTCGGCCGCGGCCGCGATGGTCTCGTCCGTCAGCGCATCGACGGCTTCGGCGACGCCGACGCCGTAGCCGCCCGGTGCCGGTCCGAAGACTCTCGGGCTGGGGGCGCGCCCGACGAACGGGTTTTCTTCCGCCGGCTCGTCGCGGGCGGCGAGCGCCGCCGCGGCCTGCTCGAACAGCACCGGCAGGCTCGGAAACACGTCGCGAAACAGCCCGGAGATGCGCAGCGTCACGTCGATGCGCGGCCGGCCGAGTTTTGCCAAAGCCAGAATCTCGAAGCCGGAGACGCGGTCGGAGGTATTGTCCCACACCGGCACGACGCCGATAAGCCGCAACGCCATGGCGAGCTCCTCGCCGGCGGTGCGCATGGTGGCCGAGCCCCACAGATCGACGACGACATTGCGCGGATACTCGCCGTGGTCCTGCAGATGTCGGGTCAAGAGCGCATCGGCCAGGCGCTGGCCCTGGTCGTCGGCGGCCCGGCTCGGCACGGCGCGGGGATCGACGGCGAACAGATTGCGGCCGGTCGGCAGCACGTCGCGGCGGCCGCGCCAGGGCGAGCCGGCAGGGCCGGGCGCCACCGGCCGTCCATCCAATGCGGCGAGGAGCGCCCCGCGCTCCGCTTCGGCGCACTGGTCGAACGGCATGGACGCGAGGGATTCAGTCATCTCCGGCAGAGCCGGCGTACGCCCGAACACATGCAGGCCGTCGGAGAACAGCGTCGCCTTCACGTCGCAGACGAAGGCATCGAGCTTCACCACGGCCTCGCGCGGCGCCATGTCGGGCGACAGCCCGCTGTCGCGGTCCAGCCCGGTCTCCTGCGCGGCGTCGACGATCGCGGCGGCCAGCCGTTCGCGGCGGCGCGGGTCGAGTCCGTCGGCGTTGGAGTATTCGTCGAGCAGCCGCTCGACCGTGTGGAGACCTTCGGGCAGCGGGCCCTGCCGTTGCGGCGGCGTCATGTGGCCGATCGTGACGGCGCCGAGCCGCCGCTTGGCGGTCGCCGCCTCGCCCGGGTCGTTGACGATGAACGGATAGACGACGGGCGTCGGCCCCAAAAGGGCGTCGGGCCAGCAGGCGCCCGACAGCGCGACCGACTTTCCGGGCAGCCATTCCAGCGTACCGTGCGCGCCCATGTGGATCAGCGCATCGATTCCGGCGACATGGCGCAGCCACAGATAGAAGGCGACGAACGCATGACGGGGGGCGCGGCCGGCGTCGTGATAATCGGCAGCGCGCTCGGCGCGGGCGCCGCGCTCGGGTTGCGCCGCGACGACGACGTTGCCGTAAAGCGTCGCCCGGAACCACATCTTGCCGTCCCGCGCGGCAGGGTCGGTCTCGGGCGGTCCCCACTGGGCGAGCAACGCGTCCTTCAGAACCGGATCGAGCGTCGCCAGTGCCGCCTCGTAGTCGGCGAGCGGCCAAGACATCTCTTCCGCCATCAGCCGTGCGATCAAAGCCTGGTGGTCGGACGGCGCGGCGTCGACTGCGTATCCGGCGTCGCGCAAAAAGCCCAGAACCGCGACGGTGCTCTCCGGCGCGTCGAGCCCGACCGCATGGGCGATCTGGTCGTCGCGCCCCGGATAGGCCGACAGCACCAGCGCCAACTTTCGCTCTTCGCGCGACTTGCGACGCAACCTGACCAGGGCCAACGCACGCTCGGCGACGGCGGCGATCCGCTCGCCGTGCGGCGCATGGACGACCCGCGCAAAGCCGAGATCGGGATCGACCGGCTCGGGCTCCTTGAACGAGACGACGCCGGAAAACACCCGCCCGTCGATCTCCGGCAGCACCACATGAATGGCGAGGTCGGAGGGCGACAGGCCGCGCTCCGACTCGGCCCAGGCGGCCTGCGACGACCCGGCGAGCGCCACCTGCAGCACCGGCGCCTCGGCGACATCGAACGGACCGCCGTCGGCGTCGCGGGCCGAGAAGGCGGTGGCGTTGATCACCACGTCGGGCCGGATCACCGCGAGCCTGTCCCGCAGCCAGGCGCGGGTCTCGGGCTCCTTCAGGCTGCCGACGAAGACGCCGACCGGCGTGACGCCGCGCTCTTGCAGCGCCGCCATCAGGGCTTCGACCGGGCCGAGATCGGCCGCCGCCAGCACGGCGCGATAGAACACGACGAGCGCGCGGGGCGGAGCGCCGGCGGTCGGGGCCTCGACGGGGCAGGCGGCCGGGTCGCCGGGAAAGAATCCCTGGCGGGGCAGGGTGCGCACCCCCAGCACCGGCACGGCCCACAGGCCGGAGGCCAGCGCGAGCTGTGCCAGCGCCCCCTGCGCGGCGCGGGCGCCGCCGGTGTCGCACAGCGCCTGCAGGCGGCGCAGTGTCGACGCCGGTACGTTGGAGGCCTCGTCGAGGCGCGGGTCGTCGCGGCCGTCGCCCGGCACGATGGCGAGCGCGATGCCGTTTCGGTCCGCCATGGCGCGGACCTGCTCGACGCCGTAGCGCCAGTAGTCGAGGCCGCCGAGCAATCTGATCAGGATGCCGCGCGCCTGCGACAGCGTCTTCTCGATGTAGAGATCGACCGAGAGCGGATGGGCGAGGCGGGCCAGGTTGGCGAGCCGCAGGCTCGGCAGGTCGGCGCGCCCGGCCCGCCAGCCGGCCGCGAAGGCGCCGAGATCGCTGTCCGCGAACGACAGCACCACCAGGTCGGCGGGCGCGTGGCCGAGATCCTCGGCCGTCGCTGCCTCCTCGAGGCCGTGCTTTTCGCGCAGCAGGATGTGCATCGGAAGGCCGCTCTCAGCCCTGCAGGGCCGCCGTCACGGCGGCGTGGTCGAAGCCCTTCTGGCCGATGACGACGAGGCGCGAGACGCGTTCCTCGCCGCCGCCCCAGGGCCGGTCGAACTGCACCCGCACGCGGCTGCCGACACCCTGCACCAGCAGCCGCATCGGCTTGCCCGGGATGGTGACGTAACCCTTGGCGCGCAGCACGCCGTGCCGGCGCGCGACCGCCTCGATCTTGGCCACCAGCTCGGCGGCGCTCCCGGGGTCCGGCAGCATCACGACGATCGTCTCGAAGTCGTCGTGGTCGTGGGCGTCGTGGTCCTCGTGGTGGGTTTTTCGCGCATCGAGGTCGGTCTCCGCCGCGGCGCCGAGCCCGAGCACGATGCGCGGATCGACCCGGCCTTCCCGTGCCTCGACGATCGGCACGCGGCGCGGCAGCTCGGCCTGCACGGTGTCGCGGGCCCGCGCCAGCCCGGCGGCGTCGACCAGGTCGGCCTTGTTGAGGATGACGATGTCGGCGCAGGCGACCTGATCCTCGAACACCTCGCCGAGCGGGGTGTCGTGGTCGATGCTCGAATCCGCCGCGCGCTGCGCCGCGATCGCCACCGGGTCGGGGGCGAAGCGGCCGTCCGCCACCGCCTCCGCGTCGGCGACCGCGATGACGCCGTCGACCGTGATGCGGGTGCGCAGATCCGGCCAGTCGAAGGCTTTCAGCAACGGCTTCGGCAGGGCCAGCCCGGAGGTCTCGATCAGGATGTGCTCGGGCGGCTCGGCCCGGGCCAGCAGCGCCGCGATGGTCGGCACGAACTCGTCGGCGACCGTGCAGCACAGGCAGCCATTGGTCAGCTCGACGATGGCGTCCTCCGGGCAGTTGTCGTCGGCGCAGCCTTTCAGGATCTCGCCGTCGATGCCGATGTCGCCGAACTCGTTGACCAGCACGGCGAGCCGGCGCCCCTGCGGGTTCTCGAGCAGATGGCGGACCAGGCTGGTCTTGCCGGCGCCAAGGAAGCCCGTGACGATGGTGACGGGGATTTTTTCGATCGACATTCAGGGCTCCTGGGCGGCGGGGGCAGTGGTCGGCTGTGCCCCTTTTTCACCTCCCCCTGGGTGTCGCGGCTTTGCCGCGACGGGGAGGTCGGCGGACGAAGTCCGCCGGGAGGGGGTGATCGGCGAAGCCGGTCTTTGTGGCTTCTCCCCACCCCGGTCGTCCGCTGCGCGGACGCCCGACCCTCCCCCTCCAGGGGAGGGTAAGGGTAAGGGTAAGGGCAGGGGCGGCACGCGGGCGACGGTGCCGCGGCGCAGCCGCTCGGGCCGCTCGCGCCAGGGGACCAGGCCGTCGGCCGTGGCGGCATAGCGGGCGGCGCCGAGGAGAATGTCGTCGGCGGCGTCGGGCGCGAGGTCGCCGTGCACATAAGTCCAGCGGCCGTCGCCCGCCAAGGCGATGCTGCAGGCGCGGTTGCAGTTTGACAGGCACTCGACCGGCACGATCCGGACCGACGGCGTGGCGCCGTCGCGGCGCTGCGCGTCGCAGAGCGCCTCGTGCAGCCGGCGGCCGGCGCGCGGCAGCGCCTCGTCGTCGCCGGCGTGCTTGCAGGTGATGCAGACGAACAGGGTCGCGGCACCGAGGGCGGCACCGGAGGGCGAAGGCGTCGATTCGTGCGGCATGGGCGGCTGAAGCTGCATGCAAGTCTCGTCGACGGACGGGCGACGCGGTGGTCACCCGAGACGTGCGGCGAGCGGACCTGCACTCCGTTCGGCCGACTATCGCCCCGGAGCACCCCGCCCGGAACGGCGTCACTAGCAGGCGACGGCAGGTCTCCTGGCTCGCGGGTCGTGGCTTGCACCGCCTTCCCAGGGAACGCCCCAGTGGCTTCGGTGCAGGCTCGCCGCTCACAGTTGCGGGGGCAGCTCCGGCCTCGCCTCGACCCGGGAAGACACCCGTGTCGTCGCGCCCGGCATTCCCTCTTGTCCCGAACGCCGGGACACCGTCGGCCCGGGATCTGTGCGGGGTTGCGGCCGGCCTGTCAATCCGGCGGTTGCCCAGACGGGCCGCGGTGTGGTCCTGTCGCCCCGCAAAAAAACCGAGGGTCCGATGACCGAGACCGACTCCCCCGATGCCGAGCGCCATCGTGCCAAGATGGAGAAGCGCAAGGCCGTGCAGGACGCCGAACTCGCGTCCAAGACGGTCGAGAAGGGGCTGCTGCTGGTCCACACCGGCACCGGCAAGGGCAAGTCGACGGCGGCGTTCGGGCTGGCGCTACGGGTGCTCGGGCACGGCGGGCGGGTCGGGGTCGTGCAGTTCATCAAGAGCCGGCCGACCGGCGAGAAGACCGCCCTGGAGGCGTTCGGCGACCGCGTCGTCTGGCACACGGCTGGCGAGGGCTTCACCTGGGTGACGCAGGACAAGGCGCGCGACATGGCCGCCTGCCGGGCCGCCTGGGACACCGCCCAGGCCCTGATGGACGACCCCTCCATCGGCCTGGTGATTCTCGACGAGCTGAACATCGCGCTGCGCTACGACTACCTGCCGCTCGACGAGGTGGTGGCGCGCCTGTCCGCGCGCCGGCCGGACCTGCATGTCGTCGTCACCGGCCGCAACGCCAAGCCGGCGCTGGTCGAAGCCGCCGACCTCGTCACCGACATGACCATGGTCAAGCACCACTTCAAAGCCGGCGTTAAAACCCAAGCCGGCATCGAGTATTGATGTGCGGGGTCGAGCGCTCCGACGCGTCATACGCGGGCTTGACCCGCGTATCCATCTTCGAAAAAGGCTCTGTCTTCGCAGCGTGATGGATCGCCGGGTCAAGCCCGGCGATGACCGGGAGAGGTGGGGCCATTGGGCGGGAATGCCATGCCGCGTGCGCTGATGTTCCAGGGGACCGGGTCGGACGTGGGAAAATCGCTGATCGTCGCCGGCCTGTGCCGGCTGCTGGCCAACCGCGGCGTCGCGGTGCGGCCATTCAAGCCGCAGAACATGTCGAACAACGCGGCCGTGACGGCGGACGGCGGCGAGATCGGCCGCGCCCAGGCCCTTCAGGCACGCGCCGCGCGGGTGGCGCCGTCCGTGCACATGAACCCGGTGCTGCTCAAGCCGCAGAGCGAGGTCGGCGCCCAGATCGTCGTCCAGGGCCGGGTGTTCGGCAACGCCCGGGCGAGGGACTATCAATCGCGAAAAGCCGCGCTGATACCGCACGTTCTGGAGAGCTTTTCGCGGATGCGCGCAGACGCCGAGATCGTGCTGGTGGAGGGAGCCGGCTCGGCCTCCGAGATCAATCTGCGGGCGAACGACATCGCCAATATGGGCTTCGCCCGCGCCGCCGGCGTGCCCGTGGTGCTGATCGGCGACATCGACCGCGGCGGCGTCATCGCCAGCCTGGTCGGTACCGCGGTGGTCGTCGATCCCGACGACGCCAAGCTGATATGCGGCTTTATCGTCAACAAGATGCGTGGCGATCCTAATCTGTTTTCAAACGGGATGGCTTTTGTTGCCGAGCGCACCGGCTGGGCGGCGCTCGGGCTGGTGCCGCATTTTCGCGATGCCCATCGCCTGCCGGCCGAGGACATTTTCGGGCTCGACGCGGGCCAGGTGCCGCCGTCGTCGGCCGAAGGGGCGCGGCTGCGTATCGCCGTGCCGGTGCTGCCCCACATCGCCAATTTCGACGACCTCGACCCGCTGCGGCTGGAGCCTTCCGTCGAGCTGATCCTGCTGCGCAACGGCGCGCCCCTGCCGGCCGATATCGATCTCGTCGTCCTGCCGGGCTCCAAGGCGACCATCGCGGACCTGGCGGCGCTGCGCGTCTTCGGCTGGGATGCCGACATCATCGCCCATGCGCGCCGCGGCGGCCGGGTCTTGGGCCTGTGCGGCGGCTACCAGATGCTCGGCCACGCGATCGCGGATCCGGATGGGGTCGAGGGCCCGCCCGGCACCGCGGCCGGACTCGGCCTGCTCGACGTCACCACCACGCTCGGCGGCGACAAGTCCCTGGTGGCAGTCATGGGCCGCACGGTCGCCGACGACGTGCCGCTGTCGGGCTACGAGATGCATATGGGCCGCACGGACGGCCCCGGCACCACCCGCCCGCTGGTACGGCTCGACGACCAGGAGGGCGGCCGCCACGATGGTGCCGTCTCGGCGGACGGCCGCGTCGCCGGCTCCTATGTGCACGGGTTTTTCGCCGACGATCGCCAGCGCGTCGCCTGGCTCGGCCGGCTCGGCGCCCCGCCGATCGAAGTGGGCGGCGGGCTCGCCTACGAGGTGCTGGTCGACGACACGCTCGACGCGCTGGCGGCGCATCTCGAAGCGCATGTCGATGTCGAGCGGCTGCTCGGGCTGGCGCGCTGACCAGGACGCCGCAGCGACCTTATTGGTCCGGGCTCGGCCGGGCTCGGCCACGCCAGCTCCGCTCGACGAGCGACAGCGCGGCCTCCCGGGTCTTCGGCAGCGGATCGGTTGCGCCGAGGTGCCCGGCCTCCCGTGCGGCGAGGCCGATCGTCAGGAGAAGCGGCGGTTCCAACCGGGCCGCTGCCATGGCCGAGGGGTCGCCGAGAACGTCCTCGGCGCAGCCCTGACGAAGCACCTTGCCGTCCGCGAACAGCGCGACGTCGTCGGCGAGCTGCCAGGCGAGGTCCACGTCGTGGGTCGCGAACACCAGTGTCGCGCCGGCGGCGTGCAGCTCCTGCAACGCCGCCAGGAGGCCGTCGATTCCATTTCGGTCGAGTCCCGACGTCGGCTCGTCGAGCAGCAGCACGTCCGGCCGCATGGCGACGGCCCCCGCGATCGCCACGCGTTTCTTCTGGCCGAACGAGAGCATGTGGGTCGGACGTTCCGCGAGATCGGAAATCCGCAACACCTGCAACGCGTCGGTAACGCGGCGGCGCACGTCCTGCTCGTCCAGGCCGAGATTGAGCGGTCCGAAGGACACGTCCTCCGCGACCGATGCAGCGAACAGTTGATCGTCGGCGTCCTGCAGGACCAGCCCGACACGGCGGCGCCACGCCGATAGATCGGCGCGCGCATATCCGGCTGGCCGTCCGTCGAGCAACACCCGTCCGCGCTGCGGCCGAAGCGTGCCGTTGAGGTGCAGGAGCAGCGTTGTCTTCCCGGCTCCGTTGGGCCCGAGGACGGCGAGGCGCCGCCCGCGTCTCACGATCAGATCGAGATCCGACAGGGCCGGAATTCCGCCCGGATAGGCGTAGGTCAGGGCTTCGGCTTCGAGCAGAGTCACCACGCCCACAGCCCCAGTCCGGCGACACCGGCTTCGATCGCGAGGACGAGCGTCAGAGCCGGCCAGGACACGGCGGTGCGGCGCGACAGCACTCGCATCTCGCCGTTCCACCCACGGGCCGCGAGACCGACCTCCAGGCGCCGCGCTCGGTCGAGCGAACGCGGCAGCAGATTGGCGATCAGCGCACCCAGCGCGCGCATCCGCCGCCTGGCACCGTCGTGGCCGAGCCGGGCGGCCTGGGCCGTGTCCATCGCCAGTGCGGTTCCGGCCAGGAGAAACAAGAAGCGATACATCAGCAGGGCGATCTCGGCGATCTCGCCGGGCAAGCCGAGACGTCGCGCGCCGGCGACGAGATCGGTCGCAGGTGTCGTGAGCGCCAGGAACAGCAGGGCGGTCAATCCGGCCAGCGAACGCGCTGCCGATCCACCCGCCGCCGTCATCCCGCCCGGCGCGAGGCCGATTCCGCCGGAATCCACTTGCAGCGCCAGCGACAGGGATCCCACCAGCAAGAATCCCAACGGCGCGGCTGCGCAGCCGAGCCAGATTCGCGGCGACACCCTCGCACCGAGAAGGGTTGCCGCCGTCATGACGAGGGCGATCACCGGCGCCACAGGAAACGGCGGAAACACCAGGGCGAGCGCCATCATGCCCAGGGCCAGGACGGATTTCTCGGTCAAGGACCGCGAGCGCCAGCGGTTCAGGTGGGCCGCTCTATCGATGGGAGACATCGTCGGTCGCGGATGATCGGCTCCGGCGGCCGATCACATAACCGAGCACGCCGGCGCCGAGCGCCGCCTGCAAGGCGAACAGCAGGCTCTGGATCTCGCCGCTCGGCGGTGTCCACAGCGGCTTGAACCACGGCTCGAAACCAGGTCGGGCTTCGGTGATCGTGCTCGCCGCTTGATCGTCCGTGCCCTTGAACTCGCCTTCGATGCCCGGAAGAAGCAGCGGGGCGGCGATGACGGCCGCCGCGATGCCGACCAGCAGCCACGAGGACCGTTTCGAGATCATCGCTTGGGCTCCCCGATCAGACCGCGCACCTCGCCGAGAACATCAGGGCTGGCCCTGAGGGCGTTGATCGTCACCACGGTCAGCAAGCCTTCGGCGATCGCCAAGGGGATTTGGGTCACGGCAAAGATACCGCCGAACTTGACGACGGCGCCGAGAAAGCCCGAGCTCGAGTCGGGATAGGCGAGCGCCAGCTGCACCGAGGTCGTGGCATAGGTCGACAGATCGCCGAGCATGGCAGCGCAAAACACGGCGATGCTGGACGCGACGCCGAGCTTCGTCGCCAGACGCCACACCGACCAGCTCACCCACGGCCCGACGACGGCCATCGAGAACACGTTGGCGCCGAGCGTCGTCAGGCCGCCATGGGCCAGCAGCAAAGCCTGAAACAGGAGGACGATCGTTCCGAGCACCGCCATCACGGCCGGTCCGAACAGGATCGCGCCGAGACCCGTCCCTGTCGGATGCGAGCACGAGCCGGTGACGCTCGGCATCTTCAGGGCCGACATGACGAACGTGAAGGCTCCCGCCGCCGCGAGCATCATCTTTGTCTCGGCCTGCTCCAGCAGGATGCGCCGTAGTCGCACCGCCCCGACGGCCACGAAAGGCGCAGAGACCGCGAACCAGCCGGCCGCGTGTCCGACCGGCAGATAGCCTTCCATGATGTGCACGCAACCCTCCCATCGATTGCGCGTGCGCCCGATCAGGCCCCGGAACACCCCGTCCGAGAACATCGCGCACGCAACCTCGATGGCAGGTCTCCTGACTCGCGGCTCACCGGCTCCAGCGCCACCTTCCCGGCCTTCGCGCAGTCCCGATCGGAGGGGGAGACTGCAGCCAGTGATCGAATCCCGCGCCGGAGCCTCACCGCTTACAGTTGCGGGGGCAGTTGCGGCTTGGGCACCCGGAAGCGCCGCACCGCATTCCCTTTTCACTTCGCACCGTCGTAACGGCTCGAAGAACCATCGATGCGACTTTAGGCGACCGGAGTGCCCCGACGCAAGCGTCCATGGTCCACGCCCGTTGCCAGCACCGGAACGCTGCGGCAAGGACGAGGAGCGACGGAGATGCCGGCCAGACAGATCGGCAGCGCTCGCCGGGCACCGCGTTACGGCGGATGGCCGATTGTACCAAACCGGGCGCCGGGCTAAGCCACGCTGGCCTCGACGGCCGTCGCGAGGACCAGGAAACCGGCACAGTCGGGCACATCGAGCATGGGTGGACCGATGCAGGCGAGGGAATCGGCGAGCCTGCGCGAGCACGGCGGGCGGGTCGACGAGGCCGAGCGGCTGTACCCGTCGGCCGAGACGCCGTGGATCGACCTGTCGACCGGGATCAACCCGCATGCTTATCCGGTGCCGCCCGTTCCGCCCGAGGCATACCAGCGCCTGCCGCTCGGGCGCGACATCGCCGCGCTTTCGGAGGCGGCTGCTGCGGCCTATGGGCGCCCGGCCGGCACGGCGCTGCTGCCGGTGCCCGGCAGCGAGATCGCCATCAGGCTGCTGCCGCTGCTGCAGGGCGGCCGGGCCCGCGTCGGCGTCGTCGGCCGCACCTATTCTTCGCACGCGGCCGCATGGCAAGAGGCGGGGGCCGAGGTGCGGCCCTTGTCGGCGCTGCCCGATCCGGCGGCCCGCGACCTCGACGTGGTCGTGCTGGTCAATCCCAACAATCCGGGCGGTGAGACGGTGGCCCGGCCCGATCTGCTGGCGTTTGCCGAACAGTGGGGCCAATCCGGGCGAAAGCTGATCGTCGACGAGGCCTTCGCGGACATCCGGCCGGACGTGTCGCTGCTCGCCGCGCCGGCGCTGCCGGACGGCGTCGTGGCGCTGCGCTCGCTCGGAAAATTCTTCGGCCTGGCCGGCCTGCGGGTCGGCTTCGTCGCTGTTAACGAGCGCGCCGCGGCGATCTGGCGGCGCCGGCTCGGCGACTGGCCGGTGTCCGGGCCGGCTTGCACGATCGCCACGGCGGCGCTGTCCGACAAAAGCTGGATCGCTGCCATGCGGGCGCGGCTCGCCGCCGAGCGGCGGCGGCTCGAGGCGGTGCTGTCGGCCGGCGGGCTTCTGCCGCGCGGCGGCACCGACCTGTTCGTCCTCGCCGAAGCGCCGGCCGGCCTCGATCTGGTCGACGGCTTCGCCCGCGCCGGAATCCTGATTCGCGGCTTCCCGCACACACCCAGCCGCGTCCGCTTCGGCCTGCCGGCCGACGAGGCGGCGTGGCGGCGGCTCGAGGCCGCCTGCGCCTCACTCGCCGCCGCTGCGGCGGGGCGGTGAGACGATGCGGTCGACGGCGGCGCGCAGCAGCGCCGCGGCCCGGTAGGGCGCGTGAACCATCTTGCTCGCCGGCAGGACCAGGAAGAAGCCGGTGACCAGGCCGAGATGCAGGGTCAGCGCCAGCCCCATCAGGGCCGTCTCGCGCAGCGCCAGCACGGCGAGCCCGCTCGCCGAGACGAGACCGAGCAGCACCAGGAACACGGTGTTGAGCCGGACCTCGGCCGCCGCCGACGGGGCCCGGTCGGCGCGCATTTCGACCGCGGCGAGGCCGCCGATGCCGGCGAGCATCAGCACGCCGCCGAGCATGCCGGACAGCACCGGCAGGCTGAGAACCGGGTAGGGCGCCGGCGTGCCCGTCGCGTGGTGCCAGACCGCGGCCGACAGGGTCGACAGCACGGTCAGCAAAAAGCCGGCGACCAGCCCGTGATGGCTGATGCGGCGCTCGCGCGAGAATTTCTCCCCCACATCGTTGCAGCCCGGCCCGCCGCCGCCGAGGTTCTTCAGCGAGACGATGTCGGAGAGCGCCGGCCGCAGCGCGGACCGCAGGGCTTTTCGCGGCATCTTTCGCGGCGCGATGGCGCGCCAGAAGGCCAGCGTCGAGGCGGTCAGCGCGCCGACCGCCCACAGGAACGACAGGCCGGCCGCCGCACTCATCACGCCCCACGGGACGACGCGATAGAAGGCGCCGTCGCCGCGATGGACCGCGAGCAGGGTCTCGGCCGGCACGCTCACCAGCACGGCCGCAAGCGCCAGCAGCGTGACGGCGCCGACCACCGCGGCGACCACCAGCGGGTTGCGGCCAAAGCTTTTCGCCAGCCAGCGCGGCCGGGCGAAGTCGGCAAACGACTGCTGGCGGGCGGCGGCGAGCGCCTGCGGCAGGTTGACGGCGAACGGATGCGGCGGCGCGTACTGGCAGGCGTACCAGCAGCCGCGGCAGTTGTGGCAGAGATTGGCGATGTGGCCGATGTCGGCGAGCGGAATGTGGCGCTTTCCGGCGATCGCCGGAAAGACGGCGCAGTAGCCGTCGCAATACATGCAGGCGCTGCAGAGCTGCAGCACCCGCGCCGCCTCCTCGGTCGCCTCAGTCGGCCGCATGGCGGGCCGCCTTCTCGCCGGCGATGCGTCCCGACACGGCCGCCAGCGTGACGCCGAGGCCGGCCAGATAGCCGCGACGCAACACATTGGCCGCCATGATGCTGCCTGCCGCATAGACGCGCGCAGCGGGGCTGCCGTCCCGCATCACCACCCGCATGGCGCCGTCGACCGCGATGCCGACATGCGTGAAGGTGACGCCGGGCAGCAGCGGCCAGGCAGCGAACGGCGTCACCCGGATCGGCCGCGTGGCGGGCTGACGCGCCAGCGCGGCCTCGTTGAACTCGCCAAGCGTCGCCTCGAGCGCCACCGGATCGATCCCGAGCCGTCTCGCCAACTCGGCCAGCGTCGGCGCCGTGACGGGCGGCAGCGCCGTCGGGGCGGTACGGCGCAAACCCTCCTGGTCGAGGATCAGATAGGCGATCTGGCCGGGGCAGGCGGCGATGCGCGGGCCCCACTGGGCATAGTGGGTGCGGCGGGTGTCGGCGCGCTCGTCGGCGAGGCGCCGGCCGGTGCGGTCGACCACGATGCCGTACGGAATGCCGGTGATGCGGGTGACGATGCCGCCGTCGACATGCGGTCCGCGGGCATCGACCGCGACCAGATGGCCGCGCCCGGTCTCGCCCATCGGGCTCGCGCCGGCATCATGCAGCAGCCGCAGGCCGCGCCCGGTGGCATAGGGCGTGCCGCGCACCACGATGCGCTCGGCCGCCTCGCCGAAATGCGCCCGCAGCGCCTCGGGGTCGGCCTGGTCGCCGCCGGTCGCCACCACCACGGTTTTGGCCGTCACGTGCTCGGTGGTGCCGTCCTGCGCGATTTCCGCCGCGCAGGCGTCCGGCCCGATTCTCAGGCCGACCAGCTCGCTGCCGTAGGACACCGTGACGCCCAGCGCCGCGGCGGTGGCGTAGAGCGCGTTGGTCATCGCCTTGCCGCCGCCGAGCAGAAACACGGTGCGGCGCGAATAGGGCAGCACGCCGCTGTCGAGCGGCTGCAGCCGGACGCCGTTGTCGGCCAGCCAGGGCGCGATTCCGGTCGAGGCGTGAATCAGCAGGCGGGCCAGCGCCTGGTCGGTGTCGCCCTCGGTGACGCGCAGGAGATCGGCCAGAAACTCGTCCTCGCCATAGGTGTCGGGCACCCAAGGCGCCGGGCCGTCATGGGCGATGCGGAAATTGCGGGCGTGGCGGGTGTTGCCCCCGCGAAACGCCCGGGGGGCGGCCTCGACGAGTCGCACCGAGGCCCCGGCGCGGCGCGCCGCGACGGCGGCGCACAGGCCCGCGGCAGCGCCGCCGGCGACCAGCACGTCGACCCCGGAGGCAGTCTCCATGGTCACGCTCATGCCTCGTCCCGCTCTCTCCGCTCATTCCCGCGGAAGCGGGAATCCAGCTCCTCGACGCCCCTGGGTCCCCGCTTTCGCGGGGACGAGCGGAGCGGGACGGGGTGGGACATGAAGGGCACTGCGCCGCCCTCTTAGGGAGGCGGGGACGGCCCTGTCAACGCGACCCGGCGGAGCTTGCGCCGCGGCAGCGTTCGTGCGCATGAACGCCGCCGTCGAAAGACGACCATGCGAGGACCGGATTTCTTGGGTGACCTGATCTTTCTCACCGGGCCGGTGCGCAGCGGCAAGAGCCGCCGTGCCGTCGACATCGCCACGGCCTGGGGCGACGGGGTGGCGTTCGTCGCCACCTATCGGTGCGACCCTGCCGACGCCGAGATGGCCGAGCGGGTGCGCCGCCACCAGGCCGAGCGCCCGGCCGGCTGGCGCACGCTGGAAGCGCCGGCGACGATTTCTGCCGCGCTCGCGGCCCTCGACCCGCCGCCCTCCGGAGTCGTCATCGACAGCCTGGTGCTGTGGCTCGCCGACCGCTTCGACCGCGACGAGGCCGTGCTGGACGACTGGAGCCGCGAGCTCGCGCTGCTTCGCGCGGCGCCGTGGCCCGTGGTGGTGATCGGCGACGAGATCGGCTGGAGCCCGGTGCCGATCGAGCCGGCGCTGCGGCGGTTTCGCGATCTCGCCGGCTTTCTGGGCCAGCGCACCGCCGCCGCCGCCACCGAGGCTTGGCTGATGGTGGCCGGCTGCCAGGTGCGGTTGAAGTGAGGCGTGATCCGGGTGATCAGGTCGGATCCAGAAACTGACGTCAGCGCTCGGGGCTGCCCCCCACCCCCGACCCCTCCCCGCCGCTACGCGGGGGGAGGGGAGCCGAAGCGCCTCTTCTCCTCTCCCCCCGCTCGCGAAGCGAGTGGCGGGGAGGGGTCGGGGGTGGGGGGCAGCAGCCGAAATGATCAGCCGGAACGCGTATGAGCCGCTATCGGGCGGAGCATCCGCCGATTCTGCTATGGTCCCGCCCATGACGAGCCTCGACACGCTTTCCACCAACGCTGAAGCCGACGCGCCGTCGCCCGCGCCGCCGACGCGCTGGCTGGCCTTGGTCGGTATCGGCGAGGATGGTGCTGCCGGTCTGTCGCCGGCCGCCCGCACGCTGGTCGAATCCGCCGCCCTGGTGGTCGGTGGGGCCCGGCATCTGGCGCTCGCCGGCGATCTCGTGCGTGGCAAGAAGCTCGCCTGGCCGAGCCCGATGACGGCGGCCTATCCGGAGATCGCGGCGCGGCGCGGCACGCCCGTCGTGGTGCTGGCGAGCGGCGACCCGTTCCACTACGGCGTCGGCCGCCAGCTCGCCGAGATCGTGCCGCCCGACGAGATGCTGTGCCTTCCGCAGCCTTCGAGCTTCAGCCTGGCGGCATCGCGGCTCGCCTGGTCGCTGCCCGACCTGACGCCGGTGACGCTGCACGGCCGTGCCCTGGAGGGCATCGTCCGCCATCTCCAGCCGGGTGCAAAGATCCTGGCGCTGTCGTGGGACGCGACGACGCCGGCCAAGCTCGCCGCGTTTTTGATGGCGCGCGGCATGGGAGCGAGCCGGATTTTTGTGCTCGAGGCGCTGGGCGGGCCGCGCGAGCGGGTGCGTTCGGCGGGTGCAGACAGCTTCGCTCTCGACGACATCGATCCGCTGAACCTGATCGGCCTCGAGGTCGTCGCGGCGGCGGACGCCACCGTGGTGCCGCTCGCGCCGGGGCTCGACGACAGTCTGTTCGAGCACGACGGCCAGCTCACCAAGCGCGAGATCCGCGCCGTCACGCTGTCGGCTCTGGCGCCGCGCCAGGGCGAGCTTCTGTGGGACGTCGGGCTCGGCGCCGGGTCGGTAGCGATCGAATGGCTGCTGCGGCATCCGGCGATGCGCGCCATCGGCATCGAGGAGCGGCCCGAGCGCGCCGCCCGGGCCGCCCGCAACGCCGCCGCGCTCGGCACGCCGGATCTGCGGATCGTCGAGGGGCGGGCGCCCGAAGCGCTGAAAGGTCTGCCGGCGCCCGACGCCGTGTTCGTCGGCGGCGGCTTTTCGGACGACGGCGTGTTCGACGCCGTATGGGCGGCGCTGAAGCCGGGCGGGCGGCTGGTCGTCAACGCCGTGGCGCTGGAGACCGAGGCGCGGCTGATCGCGTTGCACGCCCGCCACGGCGGCGAGCTCCTGCGCCTGCAGGTGTCGCGCGCCGAGCCGGTCGGCACCATGTTCGGCTGGCGCGCCGCCATGCCGGTCACCCAGTGGCGGGTGAGGACGCCGTGATGGTCGCCGGCGTGGGTTTTCGACGCGACGCCTCGGCGGCGGAGATTCTTGCCGCGGTCCGGCTGGCGCTCGATGTCGCCGGCGTCGCGGACAAAACGCTCGATGCGCTCGCGACCGCCGCCTTCAAGGCCGAGGAGGTGGGGGCGCACGAGGCCGCAGCGCATTTGAAAATTCCGCTGATCGTCTGTGCTCCTCCGGAGATGGAACGCGTCGCGGACAAGACTTTCACCCGTTCCGCACGAGTGCAGGCCGCGGTCGGCGTGCCCTCGGTCGCCGAGGCCGCGGCGCTCGCGGCCGCCGGACCGGGTTCAAAACTTCTCGGCGCACGCGTCGCCACGAAAACCGCGACCTGCGCCATCGCCATCGGAGCAGGACCGTGACGGTGCATTTCATCGGGGCCGGGCCGGGCGCGCCCGATCTGATCACGGTGCGGGGCCGCGATCTACTGGGCCGCTGCCCGGTCTGCCTCTATGCCGGCTCGCTGGTGCCGGCCGCGCTCCTGGAACACTGTCCGGTCGGCGCCCGCATCGTCGACACGGCGCCGATGTCGCTCGACGAGATCGCGGCCGAATTTGTGAAAGCAACAGCGGCCGGGCACGACGTCGCGCGTCTGCATTCCGGCGATCTGTCGATCTGGAGTGCGCTCGGCGAGCAGCTTCGCCGGCTGGACGAGCTGAAAATCCCCTACACCGTGACGCCCGGCGTGCCGGCCTTCGCGGCGGCGGCGGCTGCGCTCGGGCGCGAGCTGACGCTGCCCGAGGTGGCGCAGTCCGTGGTGCTCACCCGCACCTCGGGCCGCGCCTCGGCGATGCCGGAGAGCGAAAGCCTCGCGGCCTTCGCGGCGACGCGGGCGACGCTCGCCATCCATCTCTCGATTCATGTGCTGGACAAGCTGGTCGACGAGCTGACGCCGTTCTACGGCGCCGATTGCCCGGTCGCCATCGTCTACCGGGCGAGCTGGCCGGAGGAGCGCATTGTTCGCGGGACGCTCGCCACCATCGCGGCGCTCGCCGCCGAAAATCCGATGGAGCGCACCGCCCTGGTGCTGGTCGGTGCCGCGCTGGGCGCCCGCGATTTTCGCGAGAGCGCGCTCTACGACGCCGGCTATCAGCGCCGGTTCCGCGGACGCGAGGAATGATGTCGAGGCGCAGACACTCCGACTCGTCATGGCCGCGCTCGTCGCGGCCATCCACGTCTTGGACGCGTGTCGGCAGAAAGTCCGTGGATGGCCGGGACAAGCCCGGCCATGACCAAGGACGTTGGTTGGCGCAAGGGCGGTTAATGTGAGCATGGTTGGATGAGCCCGCCCGGCCTGGTGATCGCCGCACCGCGCTCGGGCGGAGGCAAGACCACGGTGGCGCTCGGGCTGATGCGGGCGCTTCGCCGGCGCGGGCACGTCGTGCAGCCGTTCAAGTGCGGCCCCGACTACATCGATCCGGCCTGGCATGCGGCGGCGACGGGGTGCGAAAGCTTCAATCTCGACACCTGGGCGATGCGCGACGCGCTGTTGCGCGCGCTGGTGACGGAGGCTGTCGCGGGGGCCGACATCGCGCTCGTCGAGGGCGTCATGGGCCTGTTCGACGGCGTCGCCCGGCCGGGGCAGGCGGGGCGGGGGGCCAGCGCCGACATCGCCGCGCTCACCGGCTGGCCGGTCGTGCTGGTGCTCGACGTCTCCGGCCAGACCGAGACGGCGGCGGCGGTGGCGCTCGGCTGCGCCCGCTATCGTGCCGACGTCACGGTCGCCGGCGTGATCCTCAACAAGGTCGCCAGCGGCCGCCATCTGGCGCTGACGGCGCCGGCGGTGGAAAAGCTCGGCATCCCGGTGCTCGGCGCGGTGTTTCGCGACGACCGCCTGGCGTTGCCGGAGCGGCATCTCGGGCTGGTGCAGGCGGTGGAACGGGCCGACCTCGACGCCCATCTCGATCGCATCGCCGACGCGGTCGCGGCGCGCGTCGATCTCGACGCCGTGTTTCGCGCAGCGCGGCCGGGGGTGGCGACCGCGGCGGAGCCCCGTGATGTTCCGCGCCTGCCGCCGCCGGGGCAGCGCATCGCGCTCGCCCGCGACGCCGCCTTCTCGTTCATGTACCCGCACCTGCTGCAGGCATGGCGCCGCGCCGGTGCCGAAATCTTTCCGTTCTCGCCGCTCGCCGACGAGGCGCCCGATCCGGCCGCCGACGCGGTCTGGCTGCCGGGCGGCTATCCCGAGCTGCATGCCGGGACGCTGGCGTCGGCCGAGACGTTCAAGGCGGGGCTTCGCGCAGTAGCGGCGTTCGGAGTGCCGGTGCACGGCGAGTGCGGGGGCTTCATGGCGATCGGGGCAGGTCTCGTCGATGCCGACGGCGTCCGCCATGCGATGGCCGGGCTCTTGGGGCTCGAGACCACCTTCGCCAAGCGAAAGCTGCATCTCGGCTACCGGCGGGCGCGTCTGCGCAGCGCCTGCGTGCTGGGTGATGCCGGAGCCGCGTTGTTCGGCCACGAGTTCCACTACGCCGTGACGCTCGCCTGTCCGGACGATCCGCTCGCCGACTGTGTCGATGCGACCGGTGCCCCCGTGCCGGAAAGCGGCGCCCGGCGGGGCAACGTGACCGGCACGTTCTTCCACGTCATCGACCGCGGCGCGGCGTGACCTCTACGACGCAAACGAACGCGATCCGGGTTCAACTGGTGGTCATTCCGGGACGGCGCGGAGCGCCGGACCCGGAATCCAGCCACGTCCTCGGAGCATGTCGTTGGATTCCGGGTTCGCACCTTCGGTGCGCCCCGGAATGACCGGAGAATGCGGTCCGACCCACTCGACTCACACCAGCAGCCCGTCGCGGATCTCCAGCACGCGGTCGAAGCGGTCAGCGATCTTGTCGTCGTGCGTCACCACGATGATGGCGGCCTGCTGATCGACGGCGACGCGGCGCAGCAGATCCATCACCACCTGGCCGCGCTGCGAGTCGAGGGCGGCGGTCGGCTCGTCGGCCAGGATGATGCGCGGCCGGTTGGCGAGCGCCCGGGCGATGGCGACGCGCTGCGCCTCGCCGCCGGAGAGCTGCGACGGGAAGGCGTTGCGGCGATGGCCGACGTCGAGATAATCGAGGAGCTCGACGGCGCGCCGCTTCGCCGCGCCGGCCGACTGGCCGGCGAGCCGCAGCACCAGCGCGACATTGTCGGTCGATGTCAGGAACGGCAGCAGATTGTGAAACTGGAAGATGAAGCCGATGTTTTCGAGCCGCAGCCGGCGCAGATCCGAGCGCAGCCAGCGCCCGCCCGCATAGATCGGCTCGCCGCTCAGTCGCAGCTCGCCCTCGGAGGGCGCCAGGATGCAGCCGACGATGTTGAGCACCGTCGTCTTGCCGGAGCCGCTGGGGCCGCGCAGGCCCACGACCTCGCCGGCCGAGACGTCGAACGACACGCCGCGCAGCGCGTCGACGCGCGCCGTGCCCTCGCCGTAGTGCTTGCGCACGTCGACGAAGGCGATGAGGGGAGCCGCGGTCTCGGTCATGCCAAGACTCCTCACCCGGCCAGCGCGGTGGCCGGATCGACCTTCAGGGCGAGCCGGACCCCGAGGCTCGAGGCGACGATGCACACCACGATCACCACGGCAGCGAGCGCCGCGACGTCGGGAGCCTCGATCACCACGCGCCGCGGAAAGCCGTCCTTGATGGTCAGGATGAAGGTGATGCCGAAGGCGAAGCCGATCGCCCCCATGGCCAGCGCCTGCTGCATGATCAGGCCGACGATGATGCGGTCGGGCGCGCCGATCAGCTTCAGGGTGGCGATCTCCCGCGTCTTGTCGATGGTCAGCGTGTAGATGATCAGCGCGATGATGACGGTCGAGACGATCAGCAAGAGCGACGTGAACAGCCCGATCTGCCGCCGCGCCCGCTCGATCACGGAGCGGCTGAGCACCATTTCCTGATCCTCCTGGGTGAGGACGGCGAGATGCTTCCAGCGGCGCACGCCGTCGGCGACGCTCGCCACCGGCACGTCCGGGCTCACCCGCGCCACGATGGCGTTGACGATGTCGTTCACCGCCTCGTTGCCGCCGCGGGCGATCTCGCGCCGCGCCGCCGGCGGGGCGAGGTCGAACTGCAGTTTCTGAGAGTCGCGCAGCGTGATGAAAACAGCCGGGTCGCCGCCCGACGAGACCTGGCCGGCCGTCAGCCCGACCACCAAAAACTCGCGTCGGCCGAGCCGCAGCCGCTGGCCGAGCGACAGGCCGGCCGAGCGGTCGGCCACCACCTCGTAGCGGCTCTGGGCGATCGGGCGACCCTCGACGATCCGGGTCGGTCCGCCCGGCCGGCCGGGCTCGTAGCCCATCACGTAGAGGCGGAGCTTGCCGGCGGCCGTCTCGGTCTCGACCGACTGGAACGTCAGCGCGCCGGCCTCGGTGACGCCGGCGACGCGGGCGACCGCCTCGCGGGTGTCGCCGGGGAGCCGCGAGGCCTCGGCGAACGGTCCGCGCGTGTTGGTCTCGACGATCCACAGGTCGACGCCGGGCGCGCGCGCGATGGTCAGCGCCTCGGCGATCAGGCCGCGATAGATGCCGAGCATCGACATGACGATGGCGAGCAGCAGGCTCAGCCCCACGCAGGTGAGCAGGAAGCGGCCGAGATTGTGCCGGATGTCGCGCAGCGCGAGGTTCATCCGCGCGGTCCTTCCATGCTCACGGCGCGGCCCTCGCGAAAGCCGGGGTCGACGACGGTGGGCACCAGCGCACCGTCGGGCAGGCCGGAGCGCAGCTCGACGCGGCCGTCGCTGTTGCGATAGCCGAACCGAACCGGCAGGCGGGCGAGCCGGCCGTCGCGGACGATCCAGATCAGGCCGGTGGCACCGTCGAAACGTTCGATGATCTTTTCGGGGATCATCAGGGCGCGCGGCAGCCGCGCCTTGGTCACGAAGACCTCGGCCTGCTCGCCGAGATGAAAGTCTTTCGGGCAGTCCGTGCAGGTGACGTAGACGCGCCGTTCCTCGTTGACGCGGTCGCTCTCGATGCCGACCCGGGCGACGGTGCCGCGATAGGCATTCTGCGGCAGCGAGCGCAGCTTCACCTCGGCCGGCTGGCCGACCGCGATGTCGCCGGCGCGCGCCTCGTCCACATAGGCGAGGATCCAGACGGTTTCGGGCGCCGCCAGGGTGAACAGTGCCTCGCCGGCCGACACCACGGCGCCGAGCTCCTTGGCCCGCGACACCACCAGCGCATCGAACGGCGCCTTCAGCTCGTGCTGGCCCAGCACCGCCGTATCGGAGTCGAGCTGGGCGCGGGCATCGTCGAGCTTGGCGCGGGCCGACAGGATCTCGCTCTGCACCACCAAGAGGTCGGCGCCGGCGATCGCCTCGTTGGCCTGTGATTCCTCGGCCGCTTCCTGCGACACCGACTGGCGCTCGAGCAGGGACTGGCGGCGCCGGTTGGTCTGCACGCGCTGCCGGTGCAGCGCCTCGGATTTTCGGGCGGCCGCCTCCGCCACCTGGATGGCGGCCTCGGCGATCGCCACCTGGGCGCGCGCCTTGGCGACGCGGGCCTGCTGCTCGCTCGCATCGATGGTGGCGAGAAGCCGGCCGGCCGGGACGAGGTCACCGTGGTCGGCGCGCAGATCCGTCAGGGTACCGGCGACCTTGAAGCCGGTCTTGCTCAGCACCCGCGCCTCGACCGTGCCGAGCCCGAACACCTTTATGGGCAAATCGGTCTCGGGCTGCAGCACCGCCACCGTGAGAGGCGCGTTGCGCATCCAATAGACGCCCCCGCCCAGGACGGCGGCGGCACCCGCGACAATGGCGAGGAGGAGGGCGATGCGACGCATGTGAAATCTCCTCGTCAGGCGGCGGGGGCGACGACGCCGTCGGCGTCGCGAAGGACCACGTAGATGGCCGGGATCACCAGCACGGTGAGCAGCGTGGAGGAGGCGAGGCCGAACAGAAGCGAGATCGCGAGCCCCTGAAAGATTGGATCGAGCAGGATGGTCGAGGCGCCGATCATGGCGGCGAGCGCGGTGAGCAGGATCGGCTTGAAGCGCACCGCGCCGGCTTCCAGCAACACCTCCCGCAAGGTCTTACCATGTCCGGCACCGTGGCGGATGAAGTCGACCAGCAGAATCGAGTTGCGCACGATGATGCCGGCGAGCGCGATGAAGCCGATCATCGAGGTGGCCGTGAAGGCGGCGCCCAGGAGCCAGTGGCCGATCACGATGCCGATCAGCGTCAGCGGTATCGGGGTGAGAATCACGAGCGGCAGCCGGAAGCTGCCGAACTGGACGACCACCAGAATGTAGATGCCGACCAGCGCGGCGCCGAAGGCCGCGCCCATGTCGCGGAACGTCACATAGGTGATCTCCCACTCGCCGTCCCACAACAGCGACGGGCGGCTTTCGTCCTTGGGCTGGCCGTGCAGGAGCACGGCCGGTTTAGGCAGGCTGCCCCAGTCGTGCGCGTCGATCGCCTTCGCCACGTCCAGCATGCCGTAGATCGGCGCCTCGAACTGGCCAGCGAGCTCGGCCGTCACCATGTCGGCGAAGCGGCCGTCGCGGCGGAACACCAGCGGCGAGCCGGACTCCTCGGTCACCCGCACCACGTCGCCGAGCTCGACCCAGGCCTTGTTGCCCGGCACGGCGTTGGCGGGAATCGGGGTCGCCGCCAGCGTCTCCGACCAGGTGAGCCGGGTCTTCGGCAGCCGCACCGCGATCTCGATCGGGTTCCTGTCCTCGCCGCGATGCGAGTAGCCGACCGTGGTGCCCCCCAGGAGCGCCTGCAGGGCGTCGTAGACGTCGCCCTGCTCGACGCCGAAGAACTCCAGCCGGTCCTGGTCGAGCGCGATGCGCAGGCGCGGCCGCGGCGCGCCGATCGAGTCGTCGATGTCGACCACATAGGGAACTTTCGCGAACAGGCGCTTCAGCTCGGCGACGACGGCCCGGCGGGTGGCGGAGTCGGGACCGTAGACCTCGGCCAGCAGCGTCGCCAGCACGGGCGGGCCGGGCGGCACCTCGACGACCTTGACGATGGCGCCGGGTGGCAGGGCCAGGCCTTTCAGGCGCGCGCGAAGGTCGAGTGCGATGGTGTGGCTCGCCCGCTTGCGGTCGTGACGCGGGGCGAGGTTGAGCTGCAGCTCGCCCAGCTCGGGGAACTCGCGCACATAGGAGTGCCGCACCAGGCCGTTGAAGTTGAACGGCGCCGGCGTGCCCGCATAGGCCTGCAGGTCGTGCACCTCCGGAATCGTCCGGGCGATCTCGGCGGCGGCGAACAGCGTGCGTTCGGTGTCCTCCAGGCTGGCGCCTTCGGCCAGATCCACGGTCACGGCCAGCTCCGACTTGTCGTCGAACGGCAGCAGCTTCACGGTCACGCTGCGGGTGGCGAACAGGCCGCACACCGCGACGGTGGCAAGCCCGACGCCGCCGAGGAACAGCCAGGCATTGCGGCGGTTCTTCACCACCGGAGCCGCGAAGCGGCGGTAGAGTCGGCCGAGGCGTCCGCCGTCATGGCCATGCGGAGCGGCCGGCTCGGTATGCTCCTCCCGCTCGTCCCCGCGAACGCGGGGACCCAGATCTTGGCCCTGGACTTCTTGGCCCTGGGTTCCCGCTTGCGCGGGAACGAGCGGAGTTTTTTGCGACGGCGCCAGCTTCAGCATCAGCCAGGGCGCCACCACGACGGCGACGAAGAACGAGAACAGCATGGCGGCCGAGGCGTTGATCGGGATCGGCGCCATGTAGGGGCCCATCAGGCCCGAGACGAACAGCATCGGCAGCAGCGCGGCGACGACCGTGAGGGTGGCGACCACGGTCGGATTGCCGACCTCGGCCACCGCCTCGATGGCGCCCTGCCGGCGCGGGCGGCCGTCGGCCATGCCCCAGTGGCGGGCGATGTTCTCCACCATCACGATGGCGTCGTCGACCAGGATGCCGATCGCGAAGATGAGGGCGAACAGGCTGACCCGGTTGATGGTGTAGCCCATCAGATTGGCGGCGAAGAGGGTCAGCAGGATGGTGGTCGGAATCACGACCAGCGTCACCAGCGCCTCGCGCCAGCCGATGGCGAGCGCGATCAGCACGACGATCGACAGCGTCGCGAGGCCGAGATGGAAAAAGAGCTCGTCGGCCTTCTGGCTCGCCGTGTCGCCGTAGTCACGCGTCACCGTGACGGTGACGTCGTCGGGGATCAGCTTTCCGCGGGCGATGTCGAGCCGCTGCAAAAGCTCGGCCGAGACCGTCACGGCATTGGCGCCGGCCCGCTTGGCGAAGGCGACGCTGACGGCGGGCGTGCGGATCCAGCCGCGCTCCGCCGCGCCCTCGTGCGACACGGTCGGATCGGGCACGTCCATCCACACCCGCTGCTCGCGCGGGCTCGGGCCGATGACGATCGAGGCGAGATCGCGCACATAGACGGGCCGGTTGTCGCGCGTCGTCACCAGCAGCAGGCCTATGTCGGGCACGCCGCCGAGCGTCTGCCCGGCCGCGACGGTGCGGACCACGCCGTTGTCGCGCACGGAGCCGGCCAGGAACGAGCGGTTGGCGTTCTTCACCTTGCCGACGAGCTGCGCCAGCGTGACGCCGTAGAGCGCCAGCTTCTCCGGATCGGGCTCGACCCTTATCTGCTGCGGGTTGCCGCCGGCCATGTAGGTGAGGCCGACATTGTCGACCTTGACCAGCTCGGCCCGCAGCTTGTCGGCGAGCTCGTAGAGATCCTTGTCGGTCCAGCGGTCGGCCGCCGCCGGCTTGGGCGCCAGAGTCAGCACCAGGATGGCGACGTCGTTGATGCCGCGGCCGACGATCAGCGGCTCGGGGATGCCGGCCGGGATGCGATCGAAATTGGCGCGGATCTTCTCGTGCACCCGCAGGATGGCGTCCTCGGACTTGGTGCCGACCAGAAAGCGCGCCGTCACCATCACCCGGTCGTCCTGGGTTTGGCTGTAGACGTGCTCGACCCCGTCGATGCTCTTGACGATGGTCTCCAGCGGCTTGGTCACCAGCTCGACCGCATCGGGCGCTTTCAAGCCGTCGGCATTGATGCGGATGTCGACCATCGGCACGCTGATCTGCGGCTCCTCCTCGCGCGGGATCGTCACCAGAGCCAGCAGGCCGGCGACCAGCGCGGCGAGCAGGAACAAGGGCGTCAGCGGCGAACCGATGCTCGCTTGGGTCAGCCGACCGGACAGCCCGAGCTTTACGGGGCCGCGCTTCTCGGGTTCGGTCACTGCGTCACCAGGCGGTCGCCGGGGACGAGGCCCGAAAGAATCTCGATCGCGTCGGGCTGGTCGGGTCGCTGCAGGGCCCGGCCGCGCTGCACCGGCACGTCGATGGTGCTGCCGTCGCGCGCGAGCCGCACATAGTCGATGCCGAACCGCGTTAAGACGAAGCCGGCCGGCACCGCGATGGCGCTGCGCTCGCCGGCCGACACCCAGACGCGGATGCGCTCGCCGACGAAATAGTCGCCCAGCCCAGAGACGGTGGCGTCGGCGACCACGCGGCCGTCCTCGATCTGCGGATAGATCAGCCGCACGGTGCCGAACAGCGCCTCGCCGCGGCCGAGGCTCTCGCCGTCGATCCGCACCGGGTCGCCGACCTTGAGAAAACGCGCATGGCGTTCCGGAACGCGCAGGCGAAGCACAAAATTCGCCTCGGCGATCTGGGCGATCGTCTCGCCGGCCATCGTCACCGTGCCGGGCGTCACCGGCACCTTCAGGACGCGGCCGGCCGTCGGCGCCAGCACGGTGCCTTCGGCGAGCTGCTGCTCGATCACGGCGCGCTCGGCCGTGCGGGCCTTCAGGGCGTTGTCGGCGACGTTGAAGGCGGTGCGCACCTCGTCGAGCCGCGAGCGCGCGACCGTGCCCTTGTCGAACAGGTTCTGGGTGCGCTCGAGATCGATCGTCGCCTGCGCCATCTGGGCCTGCAGCCCGGCCATCTGGGCGTCGAGCGAGCGCGTCTGCAGCATCAGCTTGTCGTCGCCGATGGTGGCGATCGACTGCCCTTGCGTCACCTCGTCGCCGTATTTCACCGCGAGCCGCACCACCGTGCCGCCGATGCGGGCGCGCGCCGGCACCACATTGGCGCTCTCCACCGTGGCGAACACCGCCTTCTCGTCGCGCACCGGTGCCGCCGCAACCGTGAAGGTGTCGGCGACAGCAGGAGAGGCGAGCAGTGCCAGCGTCGACAATGCGAGCAGCGCGCCGACAAGACTCCGCTCGTCCCCGCGTGAGCGGGGACCCAGAGTTGCTTGGCCCCTGGATCCCCGCTTTCGCCGGGATGAGCGCAGTGAACGGGGCTCGCCCGCATGTTTCGTCATCGGGAAGTCCTTTTCTCGGCGCGGACGGGTCTGCGCATTTCGGTGTCGGTCGGGCAGGCGGGCGCGGGCGTGCAATAGATGCGGTGCAGGGCGGTCAGGAGCTCGCGGGCCTCCGGGCTGGCGATCGCGTACCAGATGGTCTGTCCGTCGCGCCGTGCCGTCACCAGACCGTCCTTGCGCAGCAGCGTGAGGTGCTGGGACACGTTGGCGATGCGCATGCCGAGCGTCTCGGCGAGCTCGCCGACCGAGCGCTCGTGCTCGATCATGGCGCACACCATCATCAGGCGGTGCGGGCTCGCCAGCGCCCGCAAGAGCGTGCAGGCGGCGCCGGCCGCGAACAAGGGATCGCTCGTCTTCTGTTTCATAGTTGCGAATATATGCAAAAGACGATATGAAGGCAACAGGCGATCGCGACCCGCGGCGCCGGCCCAGTTCGGGAGCTCACCGTATGACCATCGACCGCGCCGTTCTGGCTGTCGCCGGAGCCATGGTTCTCGTCAGCGCCGCGCTGGCGGCCTTCGTCAGCCTCTGGTGGCTGCTGCTCACCGCTTTTGTGGGGGCCAACATGCTGCAGGCGGCCTTCTCCGGGTTTTGTCCGGCCGCTATCGTTCTGCGCAAAGTGGGCATCAAGCCGGGCTGTGCGTTCGACTGAGTGCCGCCACGAAGTCCGACTCGTCGTGCCCGCGCTCGTCGCGGGCATTCCCGTCTTCAGTCCCGTCTCGGAAGCAAGGGTGTGGATGGCCGCGACAAGCCAGGCCATGACCAGCGAGAGCGACCGACGCCGCCCAATATCGATCTGAACTCGTAGAGAAAAATCAGGAGAGCAACCGTGAAGACCAACTGGCCCGAGATGATGAAGGACCTGGGCGTCAGCCTGAAGGACCTGCGCGCCGGCGCGCCCGACGTCATGAAGGGTTTTTCGGCGATGGCCCAGGCGGCGCTTGCCCCCAAGGCGCTCGACACCAAGACCAAGGAGCTGATCTCGCTCGCCATCGCGGTCGCGATCCGCTGCGACGACTGCATCGCCTTTCACACCAAGGCGGCGATCGAGCAGGGCGCCACCAGGGACGAGGTGATGGAGACGCTCGGCATGGCCGTTTACATGGGCGCCGGCCCCAGCGTGATGTACGCCGCGCACGTCGCCGAGGCCTACGGCCAGCTCGCGCCGAAGGCTTGAAGCCCGGACCTGTCGCCGAATTTGTTTTGCTTACGCCCGCGTCGCCACCATGGAGGCGCGGGCGTTGACGTCGTCCAGCCAGGCGGCCAGATCGGCGCGCGCGGCGCGCCACGCCACTTCGGGCAGGCGAAAGTCCAGATAGGCGAGCGCGCAGGCGAGCGTGATGTCGCCGAGGTCGAAGCTTCCGCCCGGCGTCCGGACCGTGGCCACGGTGCGCGTGATCGCACTGCCGAGCCGGTCGATCCAGCCGCTCCAATGCACCTCGACCGGGCGGCGGCGCTCCACCACGGTGCCGAAGCTCGCGTCGATCAGCCCCTGCGCCAGTCCGATCCGCGCAGCGAGATCGAGCCGCGCCCCGTCCGCCGGCCGTGCGACGCCGGCGACGCGCAACAGATGCTCGCAGATCGCGGTGCTCTCGGTGAGCGTGATGCCGTCCGTCACCAAGGCCGGTACCTTGGCGAGCGGCGTCGCCTCCAAGAGTTCCGGCGGATCGCGCCACGGATCGACGGCCACCAGCGTCAGCCGGTCGACGAGGCCGAGTTCGTGCGCGAGCACGAGCACCTTGCGGGCATAAGGCGAGGGGGCGTTGTAGAAGAGCTTCATGGCGACCTGCCGGGCGGGGATCATGATTCACGGAGCGGCTGCCGGGTCGCGGCGAACGCGGTCAGCCGGTCGAGCACGAAGGCGACGGCGAACATCGCCGTGCCGAAGCCGAACAGAAGTCGGTGATCGCCGGTGTGGGCGAACATCGCCGAGAGCAGCCAGGCGCCGGCCGCCTGGCCGAGCGAGAACACCACGGTGGCGCGGCTCCAGGCGGTCTGCTGACAGACCGGGTCGTGGAAGATTTCGCGCAGGCGCCCGAGCACCAGCGGCGCCGAGCCCGGCACATAGGCCCCGACCACGATGCTGGTGAAGGCGAGCGCCAGCGGGCCGGTCGAGACGAGCAGCACGCCGACGGCGACGATCTGCAGGGCGAGCGCCGTGCCGAGCGCGGCGCGAAAGCCGATCCGGTCGGCGAGCGCCCCGAAGATCGCCGGACCGACGGTGGCGGAGGCGCCGAACGCCACCCACCAGCCGGCACCCGCGGCAATGCCGGCGTCGAGTCCGCGGGCGATGAAGTCGACCAGGAACACCATGTGGGGCACCAGGCCGGCGGCGATCACGCCGTAGACGACGATCAGCACCGTCGCCGTCACGGGCCACGGCCGCGATGCCGACTCGGCCTTGGCTTCGGGCGGCGCCGGGGCGTCGGCTGGCCAGCCGCGCCAGGTGGCGATCGTGGTCGCGGCGGCGAGCAGGCCGAGCGCCGCCCAGGTCTGGCTCAGGCCGAGCCGGAGCAACAGCGGCACCAGCACGCCGGAGGCGGCGATGCCGAGCCCGACGCCGGCGAAGACGAGGCC
>NZ_JACAAX010000032.1 GCF_013377085.1 Rhodoplanes sp.
GACGGAATCACAGCCCCCCGAAATCACTCACTCAATTTTCGGTCAGGCTCTCAGGCCGCTCTCACATCGGTCAGGAACTGGTTCATCCTGACGCTCAGCCGCTCGGCCTGCTGCGCCAGCTCGGCCGCGGCGCCCAGCACCTGGCCGGCCGCCGAGCCGGTCTCGACGGCCGACTCCTTCACGCCCGCGATGTTATGGGTGACGCTCTCGGTGCCGGTCGCGGCCTGCTCGGCGCTCATCGCGATCTGCTCGGTCGCCGCGCCCTGCTGATGGATCGCCGACGCGATCGCCGTTGAGATCTCCTTGATCTCGGAGATGATGCGGCCGAAACCCTGCACGGCGTCGACGACCTCACGGGTCGAGGACTGGATGTCGCCGATCTGGGTGGCGATCTCGGCGGTCGCCTTGGCGGTCTGGTTGGCGAGCGACTTGACCTCGGTGGCCACCACGCCGAAGCCCTTGCCGGCCTCGCCGGCGCGGGCCGCCTCGATGGTCGCGTTAAGGGCGAGCAGGTTGGTCTGCCCGGCGATCTCCTGGATCAGGTCGACGACATCGCCGATCCGCTGCGCCCCGGTGGCGAGCTTCCTGACCACGCTGTCGGTCCGTTCGTTCTCGGTCACGGCCGTATCGGCGATCCGGGCGGATTGCGCCACCTGATTGCCGATTTCCGAGATCGAGGCGGAGAGCTGCTGGGCCGCGGCCGCGACGGTCTGGACGCCGGCGCTCGCCTGCTCGGCGGCGGCCGACACCGCGATCGACTGACGATCGGCCTGGGACGCCAGCGTGTTCATCGATTGCGCGGTGGATTCCATCTCGGCGGCGGCCGCCGACACGGCGCTGACCAGATGGCCGGCCTCGGTGTCGAATTTCCCGGTGAGGAGCTCCAGCCGCTGGGCGCGCTGCTCGCGGGCCTTGCGCTCGTCGTCCTGCGCATGGGCGAGCCGCTCGGCCTCGATCATGTTGGTCTTGAACACCGCGACGGCCGCCGCCATGCGGCCGATCTCGTCGCCCCGATCGGTGCCCGGAATCACAACCGACTTGTCGCCGCCCGCGAGGGCCGTCATCGCCTGGGTCATCCCGGTGATCGGCCGCGAGATCATCCGCGCCACGACGACCGTCACGCCGGCCGCGAGAACCAGGGCCGTGCCGAGCAGCACGAGCAGCAGCAGGCTGGCCCGCCGCTCTGTCTCGAACGCCGCCGCGCTCGTCTCCTGGACCTGCCGGGCCTGCAGGGCGCGCATCGCATCGAGCCGCGATGCCATCTCCTCGAACGGTTTTTCCGCCGCGAGAATGAAGATGAAGGCGGTGGTCGAATCCGACTCGGCCATATCGAGCACGTTGACGGCGGCTTCCGTATACTTGTCGACGGCGGTCTGTACGGCGGCGATCTGGGCGGTCTCGGCGGCACTAGCGGTCCATCGCGTCGTGAACTCGCCGCCGATCTTCTTGGCCTCGGCCAGGAAGGTGCGGGCTTTCTTGGTGCTCTCCTCGAACTTCTGCTTGTCGTCGCTGTTGGCGGCCCAGTTGACGCTCCGGTACAACTCGACATGCGCCAGTACGGCGGCGTCCGACAGTCGATCGATCGCCGCTGCCTTCGGCATCGCGTCCTTCACGATGGCGGTGAGCGCCGCGCCCTGCTGAGAGGAGGCCCAGTGCGCGCCGCCCGCGATCGCCAGCATGAACGCGATGACGAGAACCGGGGCGACAAAGACCTTGATGGACAGCGGGGCATTGCGGAAACGACCGACGACGTCGACCATGGGAGACTCGCTTGCGCGCTCTGGTTTTCGCGGGGGACTTCACCAGGGTTGAAAGGGGGCTGGTCCGGACGGGGCCGGGCGGGTCACGCCCGGCCCGCGCGATCGGCCTTTAGTTGTAGACGCCAGCGCCGATGACGACGTCGCCGACCTTGACGATGTAGCTGCGCTTTGACGCGATCTTCTTGGTGGCGGGGTTCGGCCACTTGTAGTCGACCCAGGCGGTGTCGCCCTTGGCGATCGCGGCCGCCATCTCCTGATTGAAGGCCTTGCCCTCGGCGTCCTTCATGTCGATCTGCGGCTTGCCGATCAGGCCCTTGTTGGCGCCATGCGCCAGCATGGTGAGCTTGCCGTCGGCGGCGTCCATGGCGAACACATAGAGGTCGCCCTCGACGAACTCGCCCTTGGGATCGCTGAACACGGCCAGCGCCTTCTCCTTGCCGGCGGTCTTGTAATAGGCGACGGCCTTCTCGACGAAGGCCTTGGCCTGTTCGGGCGTCGAACCCTCCGCCCGCGGGGAGGACGTGAAGACGAGCAGCCCGGCAAGGGCGACGAGCACGGTCAGGAAGCGGTGCATGGACAGGTCTCCAGAATGGCGTGGAATGCAGAAGGCCGCGGGACCGGACACCGGGTCCGCGCGCGGAACTAGACACGCTGGGAGCATCTGCCCGGAGCTGCTAAAGATGTATTTAAAGGCTCCTTTAGAAATGAATTTCAGGTATAAATACATAGAGATGATCGCGGAGAACGTACACGTCACCTAATAAATATTTATAGTATTCAGCAATTACAGACTAATACATTGCGTTGTTCGATATGGCAGGGCCGCGGCGCCGGCGACGCTGGAGGCCGCTCCGTCTTTCGAGACGTCGCGATGGCCGCCTCCCCGCGATCCGCGCCTCGGTGGCCGGTGGAGCCGTGCCGAAAGCGAAAGCCCCGCCGTGGCGGGGCTTTCGAGCTGGAGGCTGACCTCGTGTCGAACCCCGGGGCTCACTCGACGGTGCGCACCACGCTGTTGATCGGGCGGCCAGCGCCGGCGGTCGGCAACTTCTCGGTCTTGGCGACCATGGCGTCGTATTGGGGCTGCGAGTCGAGCCCGGTGCGGGCGACCATGTGGACGACCTTGTAGCCGCCCTGCTTGAGCTCGGCGAGGAGCTGCGGCACGGCCAGCGAGGTGCCGTGCTGGAAGTCGTGCATCAGGACGATTCCCTTGCCGTACTTCTTCAGCTTTTCCATCACCTTTGCAACGATCTGCTCGGGCTTCCGGATCTTGAAGTCGAAGGAGTCGAGATCGGTCGAGAAGATCGCGATGTTGCGGTCGCCCAGATAGGCGACGGCCTCGGCCGGATGCTTGAGCTGCGGGAAGCGGAAGAATGGCACGATCGGATGGCCGATGGCGGCCTTCACGGCGCTGATGCCCTTCTCGATCTCTTCCTTCTGCTCGTCGGGCTTCTTCTTCGACAGGTCGACGTGAGACCAAGTGTGCGAGCCGACCGAGTGGCCGCCCTCGTAAACCTGCCGGAGGATGTCCGGATAGTAGGTCGCGTGCTTGCCGATCGAGAAGAACACCGCCTTCACGCATTCCTGCTCGAGCGCCTTGAGCACGGCCGGCGTGTTGCCGAGCCAGGGCCCGTCGTCGAAGGTCAGCACCACCTCGCCGGGCTTGAGGAAGTCGAACTGCTTGAAGTGCTCGAAGCCGAAGCCGGGGCCGCCCGTGGTGTCGATCTCGACCACACGCGACACGCCGAGCGCGTTCGGATTGGTGCAGGCCGGACCCTTGGCCACGCTGGCGGGCGGCATCGGCGGGCCGGACGGCGCGGGTGCCGCGGCCGGCGCGGGTGCCGGAGCGCTGGCCCGGGGCATGCCACCGGCCTGTGCGACGACGATCGCGTCGGAGACCGGCGAAGCCGGCCGCACCACCTGCCGCGGTTCGGCCGTGGCGGTCGTGGTGGGTGCAGGAGCGGCCGCCGGCGGCGGCGCCGCAGCCTGCGACGAGGCCCCGGCCGGCCAGGGCAAGCCCTTTTGGGCGAAGACGATTCCGATCGAGCCGACGACCCCCAACACGACGAGACCGGCAGCTACTGTACGTGCGCGCATGGTCTGTTTCCCTCTAGCTCGCTCGCCGATAGCCGGATCGAACTGTTACGCGTTCCGTCGCTGCGCGACTCAGTCGGTCGAGTGCCACCTACGGTTCATCGTAGTCGAATTCGTTTACCAAATTCACTCCAATGCAGGCAAAAGCACGGCCTGGGCAGCGAGTTTTCGTTGCCTGCGGGGGATCTGCAACACTGGTCCGGCCCGGCGCTCGGCGCGGCGCCGGGCGCCGAGGCGGGAGCCCTCGGAGCACGTTCAGTCTTCAAGGAGAGCGGCATGCCGGACTACGAGGACATCACCCTGACCATCCGCAACGGAGTGGCCCGCATCGCGATCGAGCGGCCCGACAAGTACAACGCCTTCCGGGCCGAGACCTGCGAGGAGCTGATCGCCGCGTTCACGGCGGCCGGGTGGGACCGCGCCGTCGGGGTGATCGTGCTCACCGGTGCCGGCGACAAGGCGTTCTGCACGGGCGGCGACCAGTCGTCGCACGCGGGCGGCTATGGCGGGCGCGGCACCATCGGACTGCCGCTCGAGGAGCTGCATACCGTCATCCGCGACGTGCCGAAGCCGGTGATCGCCCGGGTCAACGGCTTCGCCATCGGCGGCGGCAATGTGCTGGTGACCTGCTGCGATCTCGCCATCGCCTCGGACCGCGCCGTGTTCGGGCAGGTCGGCCCAAAGGTCGGCTCGGTCGACCCCGGCTTCGGCACGGCGTTCCTGGCCCGGGTGGTCGGCGAGAAGAAGGCGCGAGAAATCTGGTTCCTGTGCCGCCGCTACACGGCCGAGCAGGCGCTCGGCATGGGGCTCGTCAACGCCGTGGTGCCGCATGCCGAGCTCGACGCCGAGGTCGATCGCTGGTGCGCCGAGATCCTGGCGCTCAGTCCGACCGCGCTGGCGCTGGCCAAGCGGGCCTTCAATGCCGACACCGAATCGATCCGCGGAATCTCGGCGCTCGGCATGCAGGCCGTCGGGCTGTTCTACGAGACCGCCGAGGCCAAGGAGGGCGTCGCCGCCTTCCGCGACAAGCGCAAGCCGCGGTTCCGTCCGGAGGACCCGGCAGACCCGGTGTCCGACGGTCAGGCGTAGCGGTCGCGCCAGGACGGCAGCGCCCCCGAGAAGGGCAGGGCGGTCGCCTCGTGGACGCCGCGCGCGATGGCGCGGGCGACCACATGGGCCGCAACGGCGCCGAGCCGGGTCAGGCCCATCACCGGGTCGCCGATGATTCGCTGGCCGGTCGCGACCGCGAACACGATGTCGCCGTCGAGCGGCGTGTGGACCGGGTAGAGGGCGCGGGCGAGGCCGTCCTGCGCCATGGTGGCGAGGCGCTTGGCGTGGGTGCGGCCGAGTGCGGCGTCGGTCGCCACCACGACCAGCGTCGTGCTGGTGCGGTGCATGCCCTTGGTGTTGGTGAGCAGTGCATCCCCTGGCATCTTGCCTGGGAAGCCCTGGCCGCCGAACTCGCCGTTCTGCTCGAACGGCCCGGCCCAGAAACACGGCCCGTCGCCCACCGTGGCGCTGCCGGCCGCATTGACGGCGGCGAGCGCCGCGACCGTGAGGCCGTCCTCGGTGACGGCCGAGGCCGAGCCGAGCCCGCCCTTGAGATTGACCGTGGTGGCGCCGAGCCCTGCCCCGACGCTGCCGAGCGCGAAGTCGCCCGGCTTGGCGGCGGCCGCCGCCGCGTAGCCGAGCTCGCGATAGGGCGGGAAGCGGTCCCACGTCTTGTCGCCGCCGTTGAGTAGGTCGAACAGGATCGCACCCGGCACGATCGGCACCCGCACGTCGCGCACCGCGAAGCCGCGGTCCTGCTCGCGCAGATAGGCCTGCACGCCGGCGCAGGCGTCGAGCCCGAAGGCGGAGCCGCCGGCGAGCGCGATGGCGTCGACCTTCTCGACCGTGCGGCCGGTGTCGAGCAGGTCGGTCTCGCGCGTGCCCGGGCCGCCCCCGCGCACGTCGCAGGCGGCGATCACGGCCTCGTCGAACAGGATGCAGGTGACGCCCGAGGCGAGCCGCGCGTCCGCGGCGTGGCCGACCGAAATGCCGGGAATGTCGGTGAGGAGGTTGCGTCGCGTCGTCGTCGGGGTCGTCGTCATGGCGGACATTCCGGAAGCGTGAAGCCGTCGCGCCGCAGAATGCGGACGAGGTGAGGGGTCGCGTCCACCGCCGTCTCGAACCGGCAGAAGGCGGTGCGGACATCGTCGGGAAACGCGTTCGGCGGGCCGACCAGCACGGTGCGGCGCTCGGACGGCGGACGGTCCTGCTCGCCGCGGAAGCGCTCCGCGATGGCGAGCTCGTTGCGGGTGCCGGCCGAGCCGGGCAGCGCCACCAGGGCGTCGGCCGAGAAGACGTTGACGTGGTTGCGCGAGGGATGGTCGAGCCAATCCTCGACCCGCGGCGGCAGCGCCGTGAACACCGCGATCTCGACATGGGTGTTCGGATAGAGCGTGCCGTCGGGCGTGTGGTTCGGCGTGTCGATCGCGCCGTTCGCATCGCGCGGCACCATGCCGAGCGACAGGCCGCGCCGTCCCGGCGTCGCCACGAACGCCTCGGCCGCGGCCTCCATGACGCCGAAGCCGGCACCGGTCAGGAGATGGGCGCCGAGCCGCGCCACCATGCCGCCGACCGACCGCGCCAGCGCCGCCCGTTCCGGCGGAAGAGGCGAGCCGCTGCCGAGCACGGCGACGACGGGAAGCTTGTGGCGCATGACGTGGCCGCAATCAGCAATCAATTATGTATCACCGGATACGGATTCGTCTGACCCGTCAACCGGACCGCGCAAGCCCCGGGTGATCGGGCCGGCGGGCTGCGGCGTCGAAGTCGGCTTGCGCGGCTGGGCGGCCGAGCGCATCTAGGGGCTTCCTCGATCCCTGAAGGCGCCATGACCGACGTTTCGTTCCTGTGGGCGCTGATCGCCGGCGTGGTCAGCTTCCTGAGCCCTTGCGTGCTGCCGCTCGTGCCGCCCTATCTGGTGTATCTGGCCGGCGCCTCGATCGAGCGGGTCGCCGGGGAGGGCGCGCGCCGCGACCGCAAGGCGACCGTCTTCGCAGCGCTTCTCTTCGTCGCCGGCTTCTCCACCGTGTTCGTCGCGCTCGGCGCCAGTGCCAGCGCCATCGGGGCGCTGCTGCGGGCCTATGCGGACGTGCTGTCGATCGTCGCCGGCATCCTCATCATCGGCATGGGTCTGCACTTCCTCGGCCTCACCCGGGTCGGCGCGCTGATGCGCGAGAAGCGCCTGCCGATGCCACGCCCGGTCGGCCTGTGGGGCGCCTATGTGATGGGGCTCGCCTTCGCGTTCGGCTGGACGCCCTGCATCGGCCCGATCCTCGCGACGATCCTGGCGGTCGCCGCCGCCAAGGAGACGGTGGTCAAGGGGGCGGTGCTGCTCGCCGTCTATTCGGCCGGGCTCGGCCTGCCGTTCCTGGCGGCGGCCTTCGCGGTCGAGCCCTTTGCCGCCTTCCTGGGCCGCTTCAAGCGGCATCTCGGCCTGGTCGAGAAGGGCATGGGGGCGCTCCTCGTGCTCACCGGCCTCGCCTTCCTGTTCGGCCTCGTCAACCAGGTGAGCTTCCTGCTGCTCGAGTGGTTTCCGGTGCTCGGGACCATCGGCTGAGCGGGAGACTCGTTGTGCGCCGCCGATCTGCGGAGCGGTCTCGGCCGTGCTGACAACCGCCGCGTGACCGCGATTCGCCTGCCAGCCGGTCCGTCACGCTAGCCCGCCCGGATAGGTGGTGCGGGCGCGCCGCCACGCCTCCATCGGTTCGATGATCACGCAGGCGCGCGGTTTTGCCGCGGATTAGTCCGGCCGCGCATGTCTGCTTGTCCATAGTGCCGAGAGCCATGCCCGCTAGCCGCGGGAAGTTACGTATTGGTCCTCGTTGACACCCCCAGATGTAAAGGTAGCATTACACTCGACATCAAGACAAAAGACGTGAGGCGGCTGACAGCAGACTGAAGCGACCGGATCCACAGGAGCTCGACCGGAACTTGTTGCGAAGCGGAAGGCCGTCGCGAGGCGTGTCGACCAATTTGCGGGCGTTCAATCTCCGGCATGGGCAGGGCCCATCCCTCGGTGTCCCTCGGTTGGTTTCCCATCGGACCGGTTTCTCGAGCCATCGATCGCGCCGGTGACCTCACCGGCGACGGCCCGGCAGGCGACGGAGGGACATTGCGGAAGCCGCAAGTCCAGCATGGCGCGCCGGAAAAGGTTGGAGCCGCGGATCGGCCTGGGTGATGGGCCGTCGCCGCGCAGACAGAAACGAAAGAGTCCGTCGCCGACCGGTTGAGTGCGGCGGGTAAACACAGCGGGCGCCCGGGTGTGGCGGATGCGGCATGCGACAGGCCGGCCAACCGGTCGTCGATAGGGACTCTGATGAAAGGCTTCAAGTTCAACGAGGACGTCGTCGGCTGGGCCAGGCCATTGGCGCGTTGGCTCAACGATGTCGACTGGAAGGCGAGCTGGCGCTCGTTCTCGATCGAGTATTCCCCCGATGCTATCGGGCGGAAAGACGGTCGTGGCGATTTCCGCCACGGCAAAACCCGAGCCGCGGGGCGTTTGCAGCGACGTCCCAAGGCTACCTCAATGGAGGGTATACAGATGGCTGAACCAAATCGGAGCCTGTCCGGCTTGACCGAGGAGGAGGCGCTCGAGTTCCACGCCCAGTTCAAGACCACCTTCACGGCGTTCATGGTGATCTGCGTCCTCGCCCACGTTCTCGTGTGGGCCTGGAAGCCCTGGTACTGAGCGGAGGATTTGAGCATGTCGAACCCGCAAGACGACTACAAGATCTGGCTGGTCCTCAATCCGTCGACCTGGCTGCCCGTGATCTGGATCGCCGCCCTCGTCGTCGCGATCGCGATCCATGCGTTCGTGCTGAACAATCCGCGGTACAACTACATGGACATCAAGACCGCGGCCGAGAAGGTGCAGACGAAGTAGCCTGCGCAACTTCGGCGCTTCTCCTCTTTTCGAGGAGCGCGCGCAGGCGGGCGGTCGAGGCCTCGTGCCTCTGTTCGCCCGCATCGTCGGGAGGGCTTTTTGCCGTCACGACGAGATGACGCGTGACGCATCTGTTTCACGCGTCGTCCCTGCGCCGCCAAGCCGGCTTCGGCCGGACCTGGAAGCACCGGCTGATTGGTGGGGATATAAGTTTCATGTTTTTCACGGGTGCCGAAGCACGCTTCGGCACCCGTATATTTTTTTGGCGAGCCGTATTTGGGCGTGCCGAGGCGTGCGGCATGTCGCTCACGAAGCTCGCACCGAGCGGTGGTCAGTGAGCGGTCGTGCGCGGGCGGCCTGCACCCGTAGAGGCCTTAAAATTAAAGAGATACCGTGAGGCCCGGCTGTGCCGGGCCCTCGGGAGGTGTGCCGCGGCCGGCCGGCCGCGGCACTCTGCTGCGAAGCTACGGCTTTGCGGTCACTCGCCGTCCTCGAAATAGGACAGCTTGCCGTCCGGTCCCTTCTTCCAGGTGTAGAGGACGTAGCGGTCCTTCTTCTTGCCGTCGACCAGATAGCCGTCGTTGGAGACGTCGCCCTTCTTGTCGAGCGAGAGCGTGCCGAGCACGGTGTCGAACGGCTTGCCGGTGGCGATCACGGCCGCGACCTTCTTGGGGTCGGTCGACTTCGCCTCCTCGATGGCGGCCTTGATGATCTGCACGGCGGCGTAGCTGTACAGCGTGTAGGCCTGCGGCTCGAACCCGCGCTTGCGGAACACCGCGACGATGTCCTTGTTCTTCGGGTTGGTGCGCGGATCGGGCGAGAAGGTCATCAGGGTGCCGTCGGCACCGGGGCCGGCGATCGAGGCGAACTCGTCGTCGGCCATGCCGTCGCCGCCCATCATCGGCGCCCGCAAACCCTGGTCGCGCATCTGCCGCAGGATCAGGCCGCCGGTGTCGTGCAGGCCGCCCCAGTAGACGAGGTCCGGATTGGCCGCCTTGAGCTTGGAGACCAGCGCCGTGAAATCCTTGTCGTCCTTGTTGACGCCTTCGTAGAGCACCTCCTTGATGCCCTTGGCGTTGATCACCTTGCGGGTCTCGTCGGCGAGGCCCTGGCCGTAGGTGGTCTTGTCGTGCACCACGGCGATGCGCTTGCCCTTGAACTTCTCGGCGATGATGGCGCCGGCCATGCCGCCCTGCTGGTCGTCGCGGCCGCACACCCGGAAGATGTTCCACATGCCGCGTTCGGTGATCTTCGGATTGGTGGCCGCCGGCGTGATCTCCAGCATGCCGTTGTCCTGGTAGACCTCCGAGGCCGGCATGGTGACGCCGGAGTTGAAGTGGCCGACCACGAACTTGACGCCGTCTGCCGCGAACTTGTTGGCGACCGAGACGCCGTCCTTCGGGTCGCCGCGGTCGTCGCCGGCGAACAGCTCGAGCTTTTGGCCGAGAATGCCACCCGCCGCGTTGATGTCCTCGACGGCCTGCTCGACGCCCTGCTTGAGCTGCGCCCCGAAGGCGGCGCTGCCGCCCGTGATCGGGCCGCCGACGCCGATCTTGATCTGCGCCTGCGCGGGTCCGGCCGCGAGCGCCGCGCCGAGCGCCAATCCGAGGCCGAGCGCGAGGACCTGAGTCCTGCCGTGGATCATCGATCTTCCTCCTGCAACGTCGTGGCGCGACTGCGCCGTCCCGTTTCCGTATCGAGGCCCGGATGGTGCCGGACCGGCTGGCGAAAGTCATCCGGTATCGCGGTTGCGAAAGGCGGTCCCGGCCGCGGCGCGGTGCCGCGCCGGCCGAGCGCCGCCGCCCTCACGGCGCTCCACCCGGGGCGATCAGAAAGCCGTACTGGCGCGCCATCTGGCGCTGCCGCGTGGTGCGGAAACCGAGGAGCCCGACGGTGATCAGGATCGCGGTGTCGACCGCATAATACCAGGGCGACAGCAGGGTGCCTTCGAACAGCGCGAAGTGCACGAAGCGCACCGCCAGCCCGAGCACCAGCATGTAGAGCACGACCGTCCACCGCGGCCGCCAGGTCCGCGCGATGGCGCGGCCGGACACCCAGGCGCCGGCGCCGCCGAGCAACGCCGTCACCAGCAGGAACACGCCGAAGGACTCTTCCTGATAGAGCAGGCCCTGCATGTCAGTGTCCCGGTTCATTGCTGGTCATTCCGGGACGCGAACCGAAGGTTCGCGGACCCGGAATCCAGCCACGACTGCGGCATTCTTGGTTGGAGTCCGGGTTCGCCGCTGCGCGGCGCCCCGGAATGACGGTGAAACCATCACGCTCGTCACGGCTCAGTGCCCCGTCGCGGCGGGCTCTCGCCGCCCGCCCTCGAGATAGGCGGCCCGCACCTCCGGCCGCTCCAGGAGGTCGCGCCCCCGGCCCGTCATCGTGATGGTGCCGTTGACCATCACATAGGCGCGGTGTGCGAGCTTGAGGGCGTGGAAGGCATTCTGCTCGACCAGGAACACGGTGAGGCCGCGGCTACGGTTCAGCTCGCGGACGATGTCGAAGATCTGCTGGGCGATAAGCGGCGCGAGGCCGAGCGAAGGCTCGTCGAGCAGCAGCAGGCGCGGCCGGCTCATCAGGGCGCGGGCGATCGCCAGCATCTGCTGCTCGCCGCCCGAGAGCGTGCCGCCGCGCTGGGCGAGCCGTTCGGCGAGCCGCGGGAAGAAGGCGAGCACCCGGTCGAGCTCGGCCGGGTCGGCGTCGCGGCCGGCCGCCACCATGCCCATCTGCAGGTTCTCCAGCACGGTCATGCGGGCGAAGATACGCCGCCCCTCGGGCGACTGGGCGATGCGCAGGCGGGCGATCTCGTGGGTGGCGAGCTCGGTGATGTCGCGCCCGTCGAACAGGATGCGGCCCTCGCGGGCGCGCGGATTGCCGCAGATGGTCATCATCAGGGTCGACTTGCCGGCCCCGTTGGCGCCGATCAGCGTGACGATCTCGCCCTCGTGCACCTCGAGGTCGACGCCGCGCAGCGCCAAGATGCTCCCGTAATAGGTCTTGACGCCGCGCACGGCGAGCAGCGGCTCAGCCATGGGGTGGCTCCGGATGGCTCTTCACCCTCTCTTGGAGGGGGAGGGTCGACGCGCGAAGCGCGTCGGGGTGGGGTGACAGCGGCGTTGATGCGCGGGGCTTCACCCCACCCCGACCGCGTGCTGCGCACGCGCTCGACCCTCCCCCTCCAGGGGAGGGTGAAATACGGGGCTTCGCCTCGCTCATCCCCCTCACAGCCCGACCTCCGCCTCGGCGGCCTCGACCTCGTCGTCGGCGACGCCCAGATAGGCGGCGATCACCTTCTGGTCGTTGCGCACCGCGACCGGCGATCCGTCGGCGATCTTGACGCCGTAGTCGAGGACGATCACGTGGTCGGAGATTTCCATCACGACCGACATGTCGTGCTCGATCAGCAGCACCGAGGTGTCGTGCCGGTCGCGGATCGACAGGATCAGCTCGTTGAGCGCGGCGCTCTCGCGCGGGTTGAGGCCGGCGGCCGGCTCGTCGAGACAGAGCAGCACCGGATCCGTGCACATCGAGCGGGCAATCTCGAGCCGCCGCTGCGCGCCGTAGGGGAGCGCGCCGGCCGGCTCGTCGGCGCGATCGATCAGGCCGGTGAGGTCGAGCCAATGGCGCGCCTTTTCCAACGCGGCCCGCTCGGCCCGGGCGTAGCCGCCGAGCCCGAGAATGCCGAACAGCGAGAAGCCCGACGCGCGCATCAGCGGCGCGTGCTGGGCGACGAGAAGATTCTCCAGCACGGTCATGCCGGAGAACAGGCGGATATTCTGGAACGTGCGGGCGACCTTGGCCTGGCGGGAGACCAGGTAGTCCGGCATGCGCTCCAAGAGGAACAGAGCGCCGGTCGAGTGCACCACCTTGCGGTCGCCGCGCCGGGTGAGCGGCTCGAGCTCGTCCCACATCCGCGCCTCGCCGTGCACCACGGCGATGCGGCCCTCGGTCGGCTTGTAGAAGCCGGTGATGCAGTTGAACACCGTGGTCTTGCCGGCGCCGTTCGGACCGATCAGGGCCGTGATCTCGCCGCGCCGCGCCGTGAAGCCGAGGTCGTTGACGGCGACGAGCCCGCCGAACCGCATCGTCAGGTGCTCGACCTCGAGCAGAGCGGGCGCCGCCTTCATCAGCCGTGCCCCTCCTTGACCAGCTTGCCGGAGACGGCCTTGCGCTCCTTGAGGAACACGGACGGATCGCGGGTGGAGATCAGGCCGCGCGGCTTCCAGATCATGATCAGCACCATGGCGAAGCCGAACAGCAGCATGCGGTACTGGGTCGGGTCGAACTCGCGGCCGAACACGGACTTGAGGAAGTCGAGCTCGCGCAACAACTCGGTTCCGCCGATCATGGCCACCGCCGCGATGGCGACTCCGACCTGGCTGCCCATGCCGCCCAGCACGACGATGGCCAGGATGGTCGCCGACTCCATGAAGGTGAAGGACTCGGGCGAGATGAACCCCTGCCGGGCGGCGAAGAACGAGCCGGCGAAGCCGCCGAACATGGCGCCGATGGCGAAGGCGGTCAGCTTGGTCGCCGTCGTGTCGATGCCGAGCGACCGGCAGGCGATCTCGTCCTCGCGCAGCGCCTCCCAGGCGCGGCCGATCGGCAGGCGGCGCAGCCGCACCGTGACGAAGGCGGTGAGAAGGGCCAGCGCCAGGATGATGTAGTAGAGGAAGATGCCGCGATAGAGCGGGCTGAACTCGAGCCCGAAGGTCGCCGCGAAGCCGGTGTCGGACGCGTTGAACGGGATGCCGAAGAAGGTCGGGCGCGGGATGCCGCTGATGCCCGCATAGCCGTTGGTCACCGGCACCCAGTTGATCAGCACCAGGCGGATGATCTCGCCGAAGGCGAGCGTGACGATGGCCAGATAGTCGCCGCGCAGCCGCAGCACCGGGAAGCCGAGGATGATGCCCCACAGCGCCGCCAGCATGCCGGCGAGCGGCAGCAGCGTGAAGAACGAGAAGCCGAACTCTTTCGCGAGCAGCGCGTACGAGTAGGCGCCGACCGCGTAGAAGGCGACATAGCCGAGATCGAGCAGGCCGGCGAGCCCGACCACGATGTTCAGTCCGAAGCCGAGCATCACGTAGATCAGGATCTGGATGCCGAAATTGTCGATCCACTTGATCGAGCCCTGGAAGCCGACCAGCCAGAGCGACAGCATCGGGAACGCGATCACGAAGGCGATGGCGACCGGGACGAAGCCGCGGCCGAACGCGATGCGCAGCCGCTCGGCGGTGGCGTTGCGGCGCGGCGCCCGGCGGGCGCGGCGCTCGTGCCAGGGGGCCAGCACCAGCGAGTTGAGCAGGCTGATGCCGACCACGACGGCGACGAGCGAGAACAGCAGCGGCCAGCGGGTTTCGAGCCGCAGCTCGCCGCGGATGTCCTGCACGGCCTGCAGGCCGATCAGCGGGATGAACACGCCGAACGCGATCGCCGCCCAGATGGCGGCGTCCTTGGCGGCCTGCCGGGCCGTGGCGCTGGCGCCGGCGGGGCTCATGCGCGGCCTCGATACTCGGCGTCATCGCCGGGCTCGACCCGGCGATCCATCGGCTGACGAACAAAGGTCTCTTTGCGAAGGAGATGGATGCGCGGGTCGAGCCCGCGCATGACGCTTCGACGAGATCGGAGCTGCTCCGCCCGCATCGTCAGACCTTCTCCACCTCGGGTCGGCCGAGCAGGCCCTGCGGCAGGAAGATCAGCGTGATGGCGAGGATCGAGAAGGCGGCGACGTCCTTGTAGTCGATCGAGAAATAGGCCGACCACAGGGTCTCGACGAGGCCGATCAGGAGGCCACCGATGACGGCGCCGGGCAGCGAGCCGATGCCGCCCAGCACGGCCGCCGTGAACGCCTTGACGCCGGGCGTGAAACCGTCGGCGAAGCTGATCACGCCGTAATACATCAGGTACATGGTGCCGGCGACGGCGGCCAGCGCCGCACCGAGCACGAAGGTGATCGACACGGTGCGGTCGACGTCGACGCCGAGCAGCGCCGCCATCTTCTGATCCTGCTCGCAGGCGCGCTGGGCGCGGCCGAGCGCGGTGCGGCTGACCAGCCACCAGAAACAGGCGAGCAGCACGGCCGTGACGGCCCACACCAGGAGCTGCTTGTAGGAGAGCGTGACCTGGTAGCCGCCACCGTCCATCAGCACGAACTCGCCGCTGAGCAGCGGCGGGATCGACTTGTTGCGCGGCCCCTGGGCGACCTGCACGAAGTTCATCAGGAAGATCGACATGCCGATCGCCGAGATCAGCGGGGCGAGGCGGAACGAGCCGCGCAGCGGCCGGTAGGCGAGCCGCTCGATCGCCCAGTTGAGCAGCGCCGTGAGGGCCATGGCGACGACCAGCACGATCAGCAGCGCGAACGCCACCGAGCCGATCCCGACCCACGAGGTCAGCACCAGGAAGGCGATCAGGGCGATAAAGGCCGACACCATGAAGACGTCGCCATGGGCGAAGTTCACCATGCCGATGATGCCGAACACCATGGTGTAGCCGATGGCGATCAGGCCGTAGATCGAGCCGAGCGTGAGCCCGTTGATCAACTGCTGGATGAAAACGTCCATGCGTCCGCCGTGCCTTCGCTGTCCCCGTCGCAATGTCGGCCGGCTCGATCGCGGGAGACCCCCGTCCGGCCGCCGCCGCGATCGCTCGACTCCCTTCTAACAGGGGCCTCCGGGCCCGGCAACGCTCGATCGTGCCGCAGGAATTTTCCCCCGGCGGGGTGTCGCGGCAGTAGCCGGAGCAGGGCCGGGACGGTGTGTTCTGATCATCGGGATCGACCTCTCGTCGCTCGTGCCCAGGGTCGTTCCGACCCCTGTCGTGGCGAGGACGATGCAAGGACGGTGCCTGCCGGCGGCACCAGGATCGCAGCCGCTACGTCGGCAGCCGGGTTGCGCGTCGCGGCCGTGCGGGTGGCGTCGGCCTGCACGCCGAAGTATTGGTTGGCGAGAATATGGGCGCGGTATGATGATGCGATATTCGGCGCCGCCGAAATTTACGCTGCTAAAGTCGTGAACGCCAGTATCGTCCTTCGATTACGTTTTCAGGCCAAGCTCAGTTCCGCTCACGAACAGTTTACACGCTGGGTTGTCTTGATGTCGGCGCAATTCGACGTCCAACTCCGTGTCGGGCTGGACAACGGAAGGACGCCTCATGAGCCAGGACACCAGGACCCCCAACCAGAACCCGCAGCACGGCCAGAAGCAGCAAGGCCAGCAGCAGCAGGGCCAGCACAACAAGGACCAGCAGCAACAAGGCCAGCACAACAAGGACCCGCAGCACCAGGGCCAGCAGCAACAGGGCGAGCGACGGTCCGACCAGCAGCGCCAGCAGTCGCAGCAGCCTGATCAGGGCGGCCAGCACGCCGGCGGGCATGGCGGCCAGCACGGCAGCGGCCAGCGCTGAGCCGCTCGGCTCTTCCGGGCCTCCGCTGCGTTGCAGCGGAGTGTCCCGGGCCGGCGCCGTCCCGCGCCGCACCTTTGTCGTGCGGTTTCGGTTGATAACCCGGCGGGGCATTCCGATCAGGCCGTTCCTGTCCTAAGCTTTCGCCATGACGGCACGATCGACGAGCCTCGCCCCGGTCCTTCCGCTGTTCCACCTCTACGGCGATCCGCCGGAGGACCAGGCGTTCGACTTCATTCATGTGGAGACGATCGCGTCGCGCTCGACCCGGCATGCCTGGACGATCCGGGCCCATCGCCACCGCAATCTGTTCCAGCTCCTGCTGATCACGGCCGGCGGCGGCGAGATGAGCCACGAGGCGGCGACGCAGCCGTTCGCGGCGCCGTGCGCCATCCTGGTGCCGGCGACCGTCGCGCACGGCTTCCGTTTCCGGGCGCACGAGACCGAGGGCTGGATCGCCACCTTCACGGAGGATGTCGCGCAGGGGCTCGGCGATCGCTCCGGCGAGGCGCTGGCGCGGCTGCGGGCGCTGGCCGCCGATCCGGTCGTGCCGATCGCGAGCAGCAGCGACGCGGCCCGACTCGCCGCGCTGTTCGGCGATCTCAACGAGGAGCATTTCCTCGCCCGCGACGGCTATCGCTTGGCGATGCGGGCGTGCCTGGCGCTGATCGCCATCGGGGTCGGGCGCCTGGCCGCCGGACGGGTGCGCAGCGGCGCCGTGATGCTGGGCTCGGCGGAGCCGGTGGTCGAGGCGCTGCGGCGGCTGGTCGAGGAGCATTTCCGCGTCGAGCGGCAGCTCGCCTTCTACGCCGACAAGCTCACCATGACGGCCGACCGGCTCAACGATCACATCAAGCGCGCGACCGGCGTGACGGCCGGCCATCTGATTCGCCAGCGGATCATCACCGAGGCCAAGCGCCAGCTCGTGTTCACCAGCCAGCCGATCCACGAGATCGGCTACGATCTGACCTTCTCGGACCCGTCGCACTTCACCCGCTTCTTCCGCAAGCAGACCGGCATGACGCCGCAGGCTTTTCGCGAGCAGGGTGGCGGGTGAGGGCGGCCGTCTCGATTGCGTCGCGCGCCGGCAGCGCCGGCGCCGCCGGCGCGGCAAGCGGGGATTGCGCGCTATCGGCTGGGTTTTGACGATGACGACGACGGCGGCGGACGCACCGTCGCCCACGGGTCGTTCACCTTCTGCGCCTGATTCGGGATCTTCTTGATGGCGCTCTGATAGGCCTCGTCTACGGCCTTGCGCCGCTCCAGCTCTTCCGATGTCAGCCTCTTCTCGGGCCCGCCGGCGGTCGGCAGGCTCATCTTGGGCGTGTCGGACTGGGCAAGGGCGGGGCCGGTCACCACGGCCAGCGCGACCGTCGCGCCGATGCACATCTTCGTCAGCGGTTTCACGTCAGCACCTCGATTGGTCTCGAGGGCTTGTTAGAGGGTATTTTTGGCTCGGGTTTGTTCGGAACGTTGCCGATTGTTTCCGCCACGCCGGCGCCGGCCGGCCGCCGCCGGCCGGGAGGCCGGAGCGGCGGCGGCTGCGGGCCTACGCGTTCGCGAAGGCGTGGCTGCGGGCCGGCGGCTCCGGCGTACGGCTCATATAGGCCGTCACCACGGCCTCGGTGAGATCGACCAGCCGGCGCGGGGTCATGCGGGTCGGATCGAACTCGCCGTCCTCGCACCAGCGGCGGACCAGATCGCTCATGTCTGGCTCGATCGCGGCGCCCGCCATCCACCAGTACGGAAAGCGGCGCTCGTCCACGACGGTCTGGTCGGCCAGCACGATGTCGGAATGGCGCGGGTCGGCGGCGATGCGCTCGTAGGCCGCCGTGACGGGGCCGGTGCGCCCCTCCAGCACCTGCACGAACCAGCGCTCGTCGACCATCATGGCGCCGGTGATCCCGTGCATGCGGTTGTTGGCGATCGAGGCCGAGAGAATGTCCGCCATCTGATCCGCGACCGTGTCGGGGTCGCTGCCGAGGCGATTGCGGCTGTAATATACCAAACGAAGGAAGCTCATGATCGTCTCCACGGATTGTGGCGGCGACCAGGTCGGTCTTCGCCCTCGGCGAAGCGTTATCACAAGCCGGACGCGAAGTCCCGCGGCGGTGCACCATGATGCACGGCGGAATGCGCTGCAGTGCACCCGCCGATGCGGCGCGTCATCACTGCGATGAGGTCCAGCGCGATGTCACGTCATCACGACGTGAGGAAGCCGAGCACCTCGGTGTTGAAGTCGACGGCCTGCTCGATGTTGGAGACGTGCGCCGCCTCGAGGATCGTCAGTTGCGCGCCCGACACGTGGCGGCGGATGAACTCGGCCGCCTCGATCGGCGTCGAGGCGTCGTAGCGGCCGGCGATGATCAGGGTCGGCACTGCGATCTTGTCGAGCAGGTCGCGCTGGTCCATGTCGCGCACCGCCTCGCCGCAGGCGATGTAGCCGTCGAGCGGCGTCGCCAGGAACGCCGTGCGCACCTTCGCCACGGCCTCCGGATCGCGTTCGCGAAAATCGTCGGTGAACCAGATGCTCATCACCTTGTCGACGATCGCTTCGAGTCCGCCGGCCCGGATGGTGGCGATGCGGTCGTTCCACGGCTGCTTGTCGGGAAACCAGCTCGACGTGTTGGCGAGCACCAGCTTGCCGAGACGATCCGGCGCATTGGCGCCGAGCCACTGGCCGACCATGCCGCCCATCGACAGGCCGACCCAGTGCGCCTTGGCGAGATTCAATCCGTCGAGGATCGCCAGCGCGTCGCGGCCGAGCTGCGCGATCGTGTAGGGGCCGGGTGTGACGCCGGAACGGCCGTGGCCGCGGCGATCGTAGCGCACCACCCGGAACAGGCGCGTGAAGGCCGCGACCTGCGGGTCCCACATCGTGAGATCCGCGCCGAGCGAGTTCGAGAACACCACGGCCGGCGCATCGGCCGGTCCCTCGACCTCCACATGGAGGGCGCAGCCCTCCGATTCGATCACCGGCATTCCCATATCCCCCGTGCCTTGCCGCCCGCGCGCGTCCGTCAGGACGCCGACACGGCGGCCGCGAATTTGGTGAAGAACTCGTCGGCCATCTTCTTCGAGGCGCCGGCGACCAGCCGCTGGCCGAGCTGGGCGAGCTTGCCGCCGATCTGTGCTTCGACGTTGTAGGACAAGAGCGTGCCGCCGTCCTTTTCGGCGAGCGCCACCGAGGCACCGCCCTTGGCGAATCCGGCGACGCCGCCTTCGCCCTCGCCGGAGATGCGGTAGCCGTTCGGCGGGTCGAGGTCGGTCAGCTTCACCTTGCCCTTCCAGCGCGCCTTGACGGGGCCGATCTTGGTCACCGCAATGGCCTGGAACTCGCTGTCCGACAATCGGTCGAGCATCTCGCATCCCGGGATGCAGACGCGCAGAACCTCGGGATCGTTGAGCTTCGTCCAGACCGTCTCGCGGGGCGCAGGCAACTGCACCTCGCCGGACATCGTCATCGCCATCGGGACTCTCCATCGTCTTCGGGGGTGCGCAACCGACTCGCAAACGTGAGGACTCGCGCCCTCGCGCCCGGACTCCTGTGCGCCGCGCCATCATAGGGCGTGAGCCGGCGGAGAAAAGGGCCTTGGGCCGGGGCGGGGGTTTCCGACCGCGGAGGCCCGCAGGCCACCGCGGGCGCCGGTTTCCGCTTCGCCGGGACATGTACTACCATCGCCGCCGTGACGGGCCGTTGCCTTTCCGGTCGAACCGCCGGCGCGTCGCCAACAACAACCATGGGTCGGAATGCCGCAACGGAGGACGACCATGACACGTCTAGCCTGGATCACCATGGGGCTCGCCCTGCCGCTCGCCCTCGGCGTCTCGCTCGTCGACACGCGCCCGGCGCTCGCCCAGGGCGGCGTCGTCTGCCAGTACGGGCCCGCCTCGTACCGGCGCTGCTGCACCCAGTCCTATGCCAGCAAGCCTGGGCTGGGCTCGCGCGCCCGGGCGAACGACATCGACGCGTGCATGAACAAGGGCAAGAGCAGCAAATCGAGCAAGCCGTCCTGAACCGAGCGGTCGGCCGGGTGGCGCGTTTTCCGCTCATTCCCGCGAAAGCGGGAATCCAGTCCCTTGCTCCTGGGCGCTGGGTCCCCGCTTTCGCGGGGATGAGCGGGTGCGGATATGTCGGCCGATGATCTCACCGGTCGTCCTGTCCTGCCGGTTGATCTTCCGGTCGTCGCTCCGTTAGGCTTCGGCTCCCTCCGCCTCGCCCTTCCGCACGCCGCAAGGACCCTGCATGAGCCAGTCGAGCGACTTCGTTCCCGCGCCCGTTCCGGATGCGCGCGGGGAGCCCCATATGCGCCGCTTCGACGAGCAGCGCTGGGTGATCGACAACATCATCCGGGCGAACGGCATCGACTGGGACCAGCCGCGCTCGGTCTATCTCGCCGCGCCCTGCGGGCCGGAGGCGAATGCCGATTTCGCCGTCATCCGCGAGCGCGTCAAGAAGATGGGCGACATCGGTCCGGCCTTCGAGGCGGTGGCGCGCCGGCGCGAGGCCAAGGCGCAGGCCGCCGAGGCCGACGGGCACTTGGTCACGGCGCGCGACAACTGGTACATGGCGGCCGTGCAGTGGGCCGCGGCGCAATGGCCCTACGACCGGAACGACGCCAAGAACCTCGACTGCAATGCGCGCAAGCGCGCCTGCTTCACCAAATATGCCGCGCTCGCCGATCACCACGTCGAGCCGGTGTGGATCCCGTTCGAGGGCAGGGCGCTGCCGGCCTGGTTCCACCTGCCGCCAGGCTATCGCGGCGGTCGCGTGCCGGTGGTGATCAACGTGCCCGGCATGGACAGCTTCAAGGAAGCCGCGGTGGCGCTCGCCAACGACCGCTTCCTGGCGCGCGGCATGGCCGTGCTGGCGATCGACGGCCCGGGCCAGTACGAGGCGCCGATCGTCGGCGTGTATTTCTCCACCGACCGCTGGGCGGCCGCCGGTCGCCCGATCGTCGACTGGCTGGTGGCACGGCCCGAGATCGACGCCGAGCGCATCGGCCTGGTCGGCACCAGCTTCGGCTCGTACTTCGGCACGATCCTCACGGCTCATGAATCGCGGATAAAGGCGTGCGCCGTGATGTCGGTGTGCCACGAGCCGGGCGGCGAGACGATCTTCCAGCAGGCGTCGCCGACCTTCAAGAAGCGCTTCATGTACATGTCGGGCATCACCGGCGAGGCGGAGTTCGACGCGTTCCGCAAGACCATCACCTGGGAAGGGCATGCCGAGCGCATCACGGCGCCGTATCTGTGCGTCGCCGGCGAGTGCGAGGAGCTGAGCCCGCTCGAGCATTCCGAGCGGCTGCTGGCCGCACTGCGCGGACCAAAACAGTTCGTCGTCTATCAGGAGTCGCGCCACTCGGTCGGCAACGTCGCCTCGACCAATCTCGGCCCGTTCCCGCCGAGCATGATCGCCGACTGGTTGCTCGACCGCCTCGCCGGCAAGCCGATGATGAGCGAGCGCTGGTTCGTGCGCTCGACCGGGCAGGTCGAGAAGACGCCGATGTGAGGAGAGATCCGGAGCGATCTCATCTCCGTCATTCCGGACGAGTCGCGCAGCGACGCTGTCCGGAATCCATAACCCCGGTCTGTGTGAATGGATTCCGGGCTCGCGGGCTGACGCCCGCGCCCCGAAATGACAGCAGCGGATATCACCCTCGCCGCCTGCCGCGCAGATGGCGGTAGGCGCTGCGGACATTGGCGCCGATCCATTCCGGATAGCGCGGCATCGTCTCATAGCGGGGCAAGCGGACGTCGCGCGCCGCCGTGTCCTCGGAGGCGCCGGAGCCGATCGCTGTCGCCACGGCGTCGCGCAGGGCTGTGAGGAGATCGCGGAATTTTCCGAGCTCGCGCAGGCTGGCGGGCGGACCGTGGCCCGGAATGACGGTGTCGATCTCGAAGGTGAGCACCGTGTCGAGCACCCGGATCCAGCCGTCGAGATCGCAGTCGCCGATCCACGGAAAGCGGCCGTGCACGAACAGGTCGCCGAGGAACAAGACCTTGGCGCGCTCGAGATGGACGACGACGTCGCCGTCGCAATGGGCGGGTCCGAAATAGCCGAGCCGCACCACCTCGTCGGCGAGATGGAAGGCGAAGCGGTCGCTGAACGTGTGGGTCGGCGGCACGATGGTGATGCGCTCGTAGCCTGGCTCCGACAGGCGGTGGTCGGCTTCCGCCCGCGCTGCCGCATCGTTCGCGACCAGATCCGAAAAATTCTCGCCGTAGCACAGCGCCGACTTGGTCGGCAGGTCGGTCACGGTCCAGCCCCGGCCGCCATTGGCGCCGAGCAGCGTCGCGAAGGCCTCGGCGGTGCGCTCGTGGGCGATGATCGGCACCTCGCCGGCGAACACCGCATTTCCGGCGACGTGGTCGAGATGATAGTGCGTGTTGACGACGGCCCGCACCGGCTTGCCGAGCTGGTCGGCGAGCGCCGCCCGAAAGCTGCGGGCGAGACTTTCGTTCTGCTGGGTGTCGATCACCAGCAGCGAGTCGCCGGTGTCGACCGCGCCGGCGTTGGAGTCTCCGTCTGCTCCGATCCACGCATAGGCGCCGGCGCCGACGGGGTGGAGCTGTGCGGCTGGCGAAGATTTCGTCATCAAAAATGAGTCCGGATCGTAAGGTCACCGTCGCGTGGCGGCGGGCAGGCGCCGGACGACGAATTCGAAGTGTATGATCGGTCGGGGCGAGTTGTCCAAATGCTTCGCGTCGCCGGACGGTAGGCCGGGCCGCGCACCGCACGGGATCGCGTGCACGGTTTTTGCATGCAGCGAGGCTCGCTGCTAAGCAGGGTCGAGGAGGCCGCCCGGCCTCGCTGCCGAAGGTTGTCATGAACTCGTCTGTCACGTCTGCCGAGGATCTCGCCCGGCTCGATGCCGTCGCGCTCGCTGCGGCGATCCGCTCCCGCCAGGTCTCGCCCCGCGAGGTCGTCGAAGCCGTCATCGACCGCATCGAGCGGCGCGACGGCCCCGTCAACTCGATCTGCACCATCGCCCGTGAGCAGGCCCGCCAAGCCGCCTTGGCGGCCGAGGCCGCCGTCATGCAGGGGGCGCCGCTCGGGCCGCTGCACGGCGTCCCGGTCGGCATCAAGGACGTGACGCCGACGGCCGGCATCCGCACCACCTTCGGGTCGAAACTCTACGAGACCAACATCCCGGCGGCCGACGCCGAGGTGGTGCGGCGCCTCAAGGCCGCCGGCGCCATCGTGGTCGCCAAGACCAACACGCCGGAGTTCGCGGCCGGCGCCAACACGTTCAACGAGCTGTTCGGCGTCACCCGCAATCCCTGGGATACGCGGCTGTCGGCCGGCGGATCGACCGGCGGCGGCGCCGCCGCGCTCGCGGCCGGGCTGTTGCCGCTCGCCGAGGGCACCGATTTCGGCGGCTCGCTGCGCGTGCCCGCGTCGTTCTGTGGGGTGGTGGGCTTGCGCCCGACTCCAGGCTTGACGCCGATGCGGCCGGGCGTGCTGCCGTGGGACTCGCTGCGGGTATCCGGGCCGATGGCGCGCACCGCCGAGGACGTCGCCCTGATGATGGGAGCGATCGCCGGACCCAGCGCCGAATCTCCGATCTCGCTGCCGGTGTCGATGGACGGGCTGCTCGACCAGGTGCGCCGCTTCTCCGTCAAGGGCCTCAAGGTCGGCTATGTCGACGACGTCAGCGGCGTCGGCATCGAGGGCGGCATCGCCTCGCTGTGCCGCCGCGCCGCCCATGCCCTCGCCGACGCCGGCGCCATCGTCGAGGAGACGGTGCTCGACCTCACCGACGGCACCGAGGCCTTCCCGGTGCTGCGCGGCGCGGCCGTGCTGCTGACCCACCGCTCGCGGATGAATCAGATCGAGCAGATGGGCAAGAACCTCGCCGGCAACATCCGCTACGGCCAGTCGCTCACCCTCGCCCAGGTGGTCGAGGCGGAGGCCGCGCGGGCGCGCCTGTGGGAGCGCACCTGCGCGTTCTTCTCGCGCTTCGACGTGCTGCTCACGCCCTGCGTCCCGGTGCCGCCGTTCCCGGTCGAGCAGAACCACCCGACCCACATCGGCGGCCGGCCGATGAAGAGCTATATCGACTGGATCGCTCCGACCTATGTGCTGACGCTGGTCGGCGTGCCGACCGCCTCGGTGCCGGCCGGGCTCGACGGCAACGGCCTGCCGGTCGGCGTCCAGGTCGCCGCGCCGCGCCTCGCCGAGGCGACCGTGCTGGGCGTCGCCCGCACCCTGCAACAGCTCGTTCCCGTCCCGACGATCGCTCCAGGATTCCGCTGAATGACCGCCCCAAAGCGCCTCGCCGATCCGCACAACGCCTTCTGCCACGACGTCGACGTCCACATCGACGGCAAGCCCGGCGGCCCTCTGTCCGGCCTCGCCTTCGGGGCCAAGGATCTGTTCCACGTGAAGGGCCACCGCACCGGCGGCGGCAATTTCGACTGGCGCGACACGCATCCGCCCGCGGACGAGACCGCCTGGGCCATCGAGGCGCTGCTCGCCGCCGGCGCCACCCTGGTCGGCAAGACCATCACGGACGAGATTTCCCGCGGCATCTTCGGGGAGAGCGCGTTCTACGGCACGCCGACCAATGCGCGTGCGCCCGGCCGCATTCCGGGCGGCTCGTCGAGCGGCTCGGCCGCCGCGGTCGCCGGCGGCACCGTGCCGTTCGCGCTCGGCACCGACACGGCCGGCTCGGTGCGGGTGCCGTCGTCGTTCTGCGGCCTCTATGGCATCCGCACCACCCACGGCCGTGTGCCGTTCCAGGGCGTGCTGCCGCAGGCGCCGAGCTTTGACACGGTCGGCTGGATGGCCGACGACGCCGAGGTCTTCGCCAAGGTCAGCGCCGTGCTGCTGGAGAGCGAGATCGAGCCCGTGCGGCCGGGCCGCATCTTCCTCGCCGAGGACGCACTCGCCGTCGCCGAGCCGGCGGTCGCCGCCGCCGTCGAGGCGGCCGTTGCGCGGGCCTTCGCGCAGGGGACCGTCATCGAGCGCGTCCGCCTGTCGCCGACCGGCCTCGCCGACTGGTCGTCGCACCAGGCCGCTCTCCAGGGCCGCGAGGCCTGGACCACCTTCGGCGACTGGATCGACAGCACCAATCCGCGCTTCAGCTTCGAGGTCGCCGACAATTTTTTGCGCGGCACCCGGGCCGGTCCCGACGAGCTCGCCGCGGCCCGCGACGTGCGCGAGCAGGTGCGCGAGCGCGTCCACACGCTGCTCGCCGACGGCAGCGTCATCGCGGTGCCGACGACGCCGTTCGCCGCGCCGCTTGCCGGCCAGAAGCGCTCGACCATGTGGGGCCTGCGCACCGGCATCATCGCGCTGACCGCGATCTCCGGCATGGCCGGCACGCCGCAGGTGACGATGCCGTTCGCGTCCGTCGACGGGCTGCCGGTCGGCGTGTCGCTGATCGGTCCGCCCGGCGCCGACGAGTGGCTGATCGGCGCCGCCCTCGACGCCGCCCGCCGGGGCGTTGTTCGCGCCTGAGCATGGTTCGCGGTCGACGGAGGGGCCGGCCATGGAACTCCGCCAGATCCGCTACGCCCTCAGCGTCGCCAAGGAGCGCAGCTTTACGCGCGCCGCCGAGCGCCTGAACGTGTCGCAGTCGGCCGTCAGCGAGCAGGTGCGGATGCTCGAGGCGAGCATCGGCTTCTCGCTGTTCCGTCGCACGCCGCGCGGCATCGAGGTCACCGAGCCGGGCCGCACTTTCTTCTACGAGGCCGAGCGCGTCGTCGGCGACTTCACCAGCCTGTGGGACATCGCCCGTAGGCTCAAGCGCGCCCCCTCCGAGACGCTGACGCTCGCCATGGGCTCCGGCATGGCCCAGATCGTCATTCCAAAGCTCTTTCGCGAGGTGCCGGACACGCTGCGCACCGTGCGGCTGGAAATCCTCACGGCGCCGACCAAGACCATCTTCGCCCATCTCGCCGAGGAGAAGATCGACGCCGGGCTGGCGATCGAGTCGGACCCCGAGCACGTGCCGGCCGGCATCGTGTTCGAGCCGCTCGCCGAGGCCGAGCTGGCGCTGATCGCACATCCCTCGCATGTCCTGGCGCGCAGTCCGCAGGCCGTCGATATCGGCCGCCTGGTGCTGGAGCCGATCGTGATGAGCGAGCTGTCGGTCGGCTACGGTCGCGTCGTCCACGAGATGTTCGCCGAGCTCGGCATCCGCCCCAACATCCTGGCGGTCGCCGACAACATCGAGACCATCAAGGTGATCGTGCAGTCGGGGCGCGGTATCGCCATCGTGCCGCGTGCCTGCGTCGACAACGAGGTCGCGCTCGGCGTGCTGCGGGCGCTGCCGATCGTGCCGCAGCGCAACATCCGCATGCACCTCTACCGGCGCCGCCAGGCGATGTCGCGCCGCAAGGAGAGCCACCTCGCCGTGGTGCGGGCCGCCCTGGTGGCGTGATTGCCTCCGTCATTCCGGGGCGCCGCGGAGCGGCGAACCCGTAATCCAGCGACAAACACCGAATGTGACGCTGGATTCCGGGTCCGGCGCGTTGCGCCGTCCCGGAATGACCGGTGGAAGCGGTTGCGCTGCAACCGCAACTCTGCATCTCCGAGCCATCGGATTTTCCGATAATGGGTTCGCCAATCCCGTTTGGACATGGGCTTTGCGCCTCCGCATAGTTTCGCTGTCGGACTTCGCGCCCGCTTTCGGGTGCGCGAGACAGGAGACGGCACAGGATGGCGCAAGGCGCGACGCACCCTCGGCTGCGGATCGGCATCGACACCGGCGGCACCTTCACGGACATCGTCGCGGTCGATGCGGCCTCGGGCGCCATGCGGGTCACCAAGGTCGCCTCGACGCCGCACAATCCGGCCATCGGCCTGGTGCGCGGCGTCACGGCGATCCTGAAGGACGCCGGCGGCACGGTCGCCGATGTGGCGGGACTCGCGCACGGCACCACGGTCGCCACCAATGCGCTGCTGCAGGGCGCGATCGACTCGCTCGGCCTGATCGTCACCGAGGGTTTTCGCCACGTGCTGGAGATCGCCCGGCAGTCGGTGCCGGACGGCTACGGCAACTCGTATTTCTGGGTGAAGCCGGACCGCCTGGTGCCGCTGCATCGGGTGCACGAGATCGGCGGCCGGCTGAACGTGCGCGGCGAGGAGCTGCGGCCGCTCGACCAGGAGAGCGTGCGGGCCGCCGCGCGCGCCTTCAAGCAGCAGGGCGTGCGTGCGATCGGCATCTGCCTGATCCACGCCTATGCCAATCCCGACCACGAGCGCCGCGCCGCCGCGATCGTGGCGGAGGAATATCCCGAGGCCGTGTTGTCGCTGTCCTGCGAGGTGCTGCCCGAGTATCGCGAATACGAACGCACCGTCACGACCCTGGTCGATGCGTTCGTCAAGCCGCATGTCGGCCGCTATCTGCGCCGCATCGCCGACGAGCTGGGCTCGGAGTTGCGGGAAAAGCCGTTCCTGGTGATGCAGTCCAGCGGTGGCGTCGCCAGCGCCGAGCAGGTGATGAAGAAGCCGATCACCACGGCGCTCTCGGGACCTGCGGCCGGCGCGCTCGGCAGCGCCGTCATCGCCGAGATCGCCGGCTTCCCGGATCTGGTGACGCTCGACGCCGGCGGCACCTCGACGGATCTGTGCCTGATCGAAGGCGGCCGGCCGACCGTCACCAATGGCGGCTCCGTCGGCCCGTTCCCGGTGCGGGTGCCGATGATCGACATCAAGACCATCGGCACGGGCGGCGGCTCGATCGCCTGGATTTCGCGCGAAGGGCACCTGAAGGTCGGGCCGAAGAGTGCCGGCGCCGATCCGGGGCCCATGTGCTACCCCAACGGTGGCGACGAGCCGACCATCACGGACGCCAATCTGGTGCTCGGCCGCATTCCGCCGGCGCTGATCGGCGGCGGCATCGCGCTCGACCGCGAGCGGGCGCGCGCCGGGCTCGCGGCGCTCGCTGCGAAATTGCCCGGCGAGATGAGCCCGGAACGACTGGCCGAGGGCATCATAGAAATCGCCAACTGGAACCAGGCCAACGCCATCCGCCAGATGACGGTGCAGCGCGGCATCGATCCGCGCGACTTTGCCCTTCTGTCGTTCGGCGGCTCCGGGCCGGCGCAGTCGCCCGCCGTGATGGCACTGGTCGGCATGAAGGCCTGCATCGTGCCGCCCAATCCCGGCAACCTCTCGGCCTTCGGGCTCCTGGCGGTCGATTGGCGCACCGACCACATCGTCACCAAGGTGATGCACGAGAGCGCCATCGACCTTGCGGCGGTCGCCGCCATCTATCGCGGCCTCGAGGCCGATGCCAGCAGCACGCTGGAGCGCGACGGCATCGCACCCGAGCGGGTGCGTCTGGTGCGCGAGGCGGATCTCCGCTACGCGGGCCAGTCCATGGAGGTGCGGGTCGTGGCGCCCGCCGGGCTGGTCGACGAGGCATTCCTGTCCGGCCTGATCGAGGCGTTCCACGCGGCTCACCTGAGAACGTTCGGCTACGACTATGCAGGCCGCCAGAAGGTCGAGCTGGTCAACTTCACGGTCTCCGGCTTCGGCGTGATCGAGCGGCCGGCGATGCCGCGGCTCGCACCGCGTAGCGGCGCCCCGGTGATGCCGGCGCGGCGCCCGGTCTGGTTCGGCGGCGCCTTCGTCGACACGCCGGTGCTGCAGCGCGCGACGCTGTCGGCCGGCGAGACCATCTTCGGCCCGCTGGTGGTGGAAGAGTTCGGCTCCACCACGGTGGTGTTTCCGGGGCAGACTCTCGAGGTCGACCCGCACGGGATTCTGATCATTCACAACACGGATGCTGCTCCTTCGGCACGGCGCGCGCCTTCGTCGCTCCCTCCCCCCTTGTGGGGGAGGGACGGGGAGGGGGGTGAGCCGCAGGCACGGAGCGACGTCGCTACCCCCCTCCCTGACCCTCCCCCACAAGGGGGGAGGGAACAGTCTGCGGTGCGTGGAGAACGGACCGGATATCAGGATCTGGGGCTGTGATGGACATGGCTGTGACATCCGGCATCGTCGACGCTCCGGCGTCTATGAAGCCCGTCGACCCGATCATTCTGCAGATCGTCGAGGGCACGCTCAACTCGATCGAGGCCGAGATCGAGTATGCGATCGAGCGCACGGCGCGCTCGCCGATGATCCGCGAGGCGCACGACTACCGGGTCGGCCTGTTCGACCGCCGCTGCCGCAAGCTCACCGGGCGTTCCTACTCGGCGATGCCGAACGCCGTGGTGCGCGATTTCCCCATCGAAACGATGCGGCCCGGCGACGTCTATCTGATGAACGACACCTATCTGACCGAGGGCTCGATCGGCCATCTGCCGGATCTGTGCTCGACCGTTCCGGTGTTCCACGACGGCGAGGTGGTCGCTTTCATCCAGGCCTTCGGCCATCACGACGACATCGGTGGCCGGGTGCCCGGCTCGATGCCCGGCACGGCGACCTCGGTGTTCGAGGAAGGCCTCGCGGTTCCGCCGATCAAATTCTACTCGGACGGCGTGCGTAACGAAGCGGCCTTCACCATCATCAAGCGCAACACCCGCGTGCCCGAGATGCTGGCGGCCGATCTCGACTCGGAGATGCAGGCCTGTCTGATGGGCGCGCGCCGTATGGCCGAGCTGTTCGCGCGCTTCGGCAAGGCGACCGTCGAGGCGTGCTTCCAGGCCATCCTGGAAAAATGCCGCGACGTCTTCGCCGGCGAGCTTTTGGCCAAGATCGCCGACGGCGAATATTCCTGGGAAGACTATGTCGAGCACGACGGCCTGACCGACCCGAAGCTGCACAAGCTCGCGCTGAAGATGACCAAGCGCGGCCGAAAGATCACGCTCGACTTCACCGGCACGGATCCGCAGTCCACCGGGCCGATCAACTGGCCGGCCGACTATGCCGGCGGCGCCTTCCTGATCAAGTGGATCGCCCCGATCCTGCGCAATCTCGCCGACACGCCGGAGCGCGCGGCCGAGATCGACGTCAACGAGGGTGTCTGCGAGGTGTTCGACGTGGTGTTCCCGCCGAAGGGAACGCTGATCACGCCGGAATGGCCGGCGCCCACCAATGCGCGCAGCTTCGTGCTGCTGCGCTGCCTGTGCCTGCTCGCCGGCGTGGTGGCGCAGGCCGTCGACGGCCGCATCCCGGCCGACCAGGAGACCATCCGCTACACCGGCTTCTTCGGCATCGACCGCGACGGCAAGCCGTTCCTGTCGCGCGAGGTTCTGGGCGGGGGCTCAGGCGGGCGTTTCTACGCCGACGGCAACGACGCCATCCACATCGTGCCGGACTCGCGCAACCAGCCGGCCGAGTTCACCGAGACGCGGTTTCCGCTCCTGGTCGAGAAGCTGGCGCTGCGCACCGACTCAGGCGGCGCGGGCTATCGCCGCGGCGGGCTCGGCTACGAGAAGCATTACCGCGCGCTGGTCGATTGCCGCACCATCGTGACGGCCGACCGTGTCCGCCTCGGCTGCTACGGCGTCAAGGGCGGCAAGGCCGGCCAGCCGTTCTGCGTCACGGTCGACCTCGAAGGAGAAGCGCGAAAACTCGGCGGGCTGGTCGACGGCGAGCCGGTCAAGGCCGGGCAGGTGGTCCGGGTCGTCACCACGGGGGGCGGCGGCTGGGGTGATCCCTTGACGCGAGAGCCGGAGCTGGTCGCGGGCGACGTCACCGAAGGCAAGGTCTCGGCGGGCGCGGCGCGCGACGACTACGGCGTGGTGCTGATCACGTCGGCGGAGGGCGAGGCGGCGGTGGATGCCGCGGCGACTTCCGCACTGCGGGATGAAATCAGGTTGCGGCGATCCTCGCCGCTGCCGATGATCGATCGTGGCCCGGGCTTCGAGGCGATGCTGCGGGGCGACTGCGAGCCGTGGACACGCACGGGCTGAAAAAGGGGAGTGCCACGCATGGCCATCGACGTCGCCAAGATCGAAATCAAGAGCGTGCAGGATGCCTCCGGGCTCGACGCCTGCATCGACAGCGGGCGGTTCTCGGCCGACCAGGTGGTCGCCGTGATCGGCAAGACCGAGGGCAATGGCGGCGTCAACGATTTTACGCGCCTTCTGTCCGACCAAGCGTTCCGCCGCGTGCTGATCAGGAAGGGCACGCGCGGCGAGGCGGCGGTGGCCGGCATCCCGATGGTGTGGTCGGGCGGCTGCGACGGCGTCATCACGCCGCACGCGACCGTCTTCGCCCGCACGCCGGAGACCGGCCCGGCCTCCGAGGCGCGGCTCGTCATCGGCACGGCGCTGAGCGAGGAGCTTTTGCCGGAGGACATCGGCCGCCCTGCCATGGTCCAGAAGGTTGCGGCCGCCGTGAAGGCGGCGATGCGCGATGCCGGCATCGACGACCCCAAGGACGTGCATTACGTCCAGACCAAGACGCCGCTCCTCACCATCGACTCGGTGCGCGATGCGGAGCATCGCGGCCAGACCGTCGCCTGCGAGGTGCACGATTCGATGGGCGTCTCCAACGGCACCACGGCGCTCGGCATCGCTGTCGCGCTCGGCGAGGTCGAGATGCCGGAGGCGGAGGAGATCTGCCGCAATCTCGATCTCTACTCGTCGGTCGCCTCCTGCTCGTCGGGTGTCGAGCTGACGCGGGCCCAGATCGTCCTGCTCGGCAACAAGGCCGGTGCCGGCGGGCGCTATCGCATCGGCCATGCGGTGATGAAGGACGCGCTCGACATCGACGGCATCTACGACGCCATCCGCTATGCCGGGCTCGCGCTGCCGGAGCGAGCGCGCGCCGCCGATCTCGACGGCCGGCTGGTCAACGTCTTCATCAAATGCGAGGCCGACAAGCGAGCGCTGCTGCGCGGCCGCCGCCAGATCATGCTCGACGACTCCGACGTGCATCACCACCGTCATTCCAAAGGCGCGGTGGGCGGTGTCGCGGCAGCGGCGATCGGCGATCCCTGCGTTTTCGTCTCGGTCGATGCGATGCATCAGGGGCCGCATGGCGGCGGCCCGGTGATCGCCATCGTCGACGCCGGGGCATAGGCCGAACGGCCCGTGCCGTGGGGGCGCGAAACGCGGCTCACGGCACGGGACTTGCAAGGTTTTCGATGGTTCTCACGGCGCGCGGCCGTGTCGTCCGGAACCGGTCAGAACGGAGGAGAGAGCATGCGGTCGGTGGTGTCGATGATGCGCGGTGTTCTGGCCGCAGCGGGCTTTTTGGCCGCGACGATGTCGCCGGCGGGCGCACAGGACAAGGTGACGGTCGGCGTGTTCCCGGTCGCCTCGTCGCTGCCCTATTTCGTCGCGGTCGAGAAGGGATATTTCAAGGAGCAGAACATCGCTCCCGAGATGGTGCGCCTGATCGGCGGCCCGCCCAATGTCGCGGCGCTGATCGGCAACCAGATCGATGCAGCCGCCGTGCTGGTGACGATCGAGGGCATGAACGCCGACATCAAGAAGCCCGGCGTCGCCATGTACATCTCGCTCAACAGCCAGAACAAGACCTATCAGATGGAGCAGTTCGTGGTCCGCAAGGGACTCACCGCCTCGACGCTCGCCGATCTGAAAGGCAAGAAGATCATGTCGGCGCCGGGGCCGGCCAACGTGACGATGGCCAAGGCGGCGCTCGCCGCCGTCGGGCTGAAGGAGGGCGACTACACGCTCGACCAGCTCGACATGGCCCAGCACGTCAACGCCATCACGGCCGGCACCTTCGACGCCGCCTTCACGCTGGAGCCGCAGGCCTCCACCATGCGCAAGCTCGGCGTCGCCTCGACGCTCGAGGCCGGCCTGATTGCCAAGTACGTGCTCGGCGATCCGGAGGCCAACGCCTTCGTGGCCGGTTGCGTCGTCTCCAGCGACTTCGTCAAGAACCGGCCGGACGTCGCCAAGCGGTTCACGGCCGCCTGGGCGCAGGCCGTCGCCTTCATCAACGCCAAGCCGGACGAGGCGCGGAAGTTCCTCGCCAAGAACACCCTGACGCCCGACGACGTGGTCGACACCGTGCCGCTGGTCAAGTTCGTGATGACCAAGGATCTCACCGCCAAGGACAAGGCCGACTTCCAGCGCTTCATCGACTTCTCGGTGTCGACCGGGACGCTGAGCGAGAAGGTCGACGTCACCAAGTATCTGCAGAGCTTCTGATCCACCACTCCTTCCGATCCACCGGCCGGACCGCGGGTTGACCATGTTCCAATCGCCGTCGATGTCGCACGATCCACCGGTTCATCACCGGACCGTGCCGCACGTGACGGTGCGAGGCCTGTCCAAGCGGTTCGGCGGTGCGGTGATCTACCAGGACTTCGACCTCGACATCCCGCGCGGCGAGCTGATCTCGGTGTTCGGCCCCAACGGCTGCGGCAAGAGCACGCTGATTAACATGATCGCCGGGCTGATCCCGATGGATGCGGGGCGCGTGCTGTTCGACGGGCAGACCATCGACGAGATCACGTTCGGCTATGTGTTCCAGAACTATCGCGAGGCGATGTTCCCCTGGATGCGGGCGTTCGATAACATCGAATATCCGCTCAAGCTCCGCCGCGTTCCCAGGGCCGAGCGGCGGGCCCGGGTGGAGCGGCTGGTCGAGCATCTCGGCGTCAAGATCGATCTCAATCGCTATCCCTACCAGCTCTCCGGTGGTCAGCAGCAGCTCATCTCGATCATGCGGGCGCTGGTGGTCGAGCCGGAGATCCTGTTTCTCGACGAGCCGTTCTCGGCGCTCGACTACGAGATGACGCTGTTCATGCGCGAGCAGCTCCAGCGCATCTTCGCCGAGACCAGGACCACCACGGTGCTGGTCTCGCATGATCTCGAAGAGGCGGTTTATCTCGCCGACCGCATCCTGCTCCTGTCGCGCGGGCCGGCCCGGGTCGCCGACTTCCCGGTCTATGCGGCGCCGCGGCCCCGGACCGACGAGACCCTGTCGGAGGCGAGCTTCGTGCGCATGAAGGCGCACTGCCTCGAGATCTTCCAGCGCGAGGTGCGACGCACATGAAGATGCCCAGCTTCGAGCCGCTGCGGCCGATCATCGGGGTGATCGCGCTTGTCCTCCTGTGGTACTGGGTGGTGTGGATGCGGCTGGTCGACCCGGTGCTGCTGCCGCCGCCGGTGGACACCTTCAAGGCCATGTGGACCGGCATGACGGGCGGCAAGCTCGGTCTCGATTTCGTGCGCACCGTGGAGCGCACCGTCTACGCGACCGCGATCGCCGCCGTGATCGCCATCCCGCTCGGCATCGTGCTCGGCTCGGCCGAGAAGATGTACCGCTCGCTCGAGTTCGTCATCGACTTCTTCCGCTCGACCCCGGCCTCGGCGCTGTTCCCGCTGTTTCTGGTGCTGTTCGGGGTCGGCAACAAGACCAAGATCTCGGTCGCGGCCTTCGGGGCCGCGCTGGTGATTCTGTTCAACGTCGCCTACGGCGTCATGAACGCGCGAAAGACGCGCCTGCTCGCCGCCAAGGTGATGGGGGCGTCGAGGCTGCGCATCCTGTTCGACGTGATGCTGCGCGAATCCCTGCCGCAGACCTTTGTGGGCCTGCGCAACGGGGTGTCGCTCGCCCTCGTCATCGTCGTCGTCGCCGAGATGTTCATCGGCTCGACCGACGGCCTCGGTAACCGGGTGTTCGAGGCGCAACAGATGTTCGAGATGCCGGACATGTATGCGGCGATCTTCGCGGCCGGGGCGCTCGGCTACGGGCTCAACCTGTTGTTCCTGACGATGGAACGCCGCTTCGTCCACTGGTCCGGGAAGTAGCCCAACCTCCGAGCCGTCATGCCCGCGCCGGTCGCGGGCGATCAAGGCCGCCGACCATTCCGCTCGTCCCCGCGAAGGCGGGGACCCAGAAGGAAGAAAAGCCGAGATTCCCGCTTGCGCGGGAATGAGCGGAGGATGTGGGTCCTCCTGGACCGCTCCCCGTTTCCGGCGCGCCAGCGTTGCAAGCCTGCGTGTTCCCGCATCGTGCTCCTGGTGTAGTCTCCTGCGCTCACCGGTTTCGCGGACCTGGGACGTCCTCCGTCCCGAGCGGCTCTTCCCGCCCGCGACCGCCAGAACAATGCACGAGGAGACAGTCCGCATGGATCGGTATGCGCGCGGCCCCTTCAATGTCGGTTACGAGCAGCGGCTCGACGTCGCCGCGCTCCGCAGCAAGCGGGTCGCCAAGGCGCAGGAGCAGCGCCGCAAGGCCGGGCTCGACGCGCTCCTGGTGTGGAAGGACGAGAACTGCCGCTACCTGACGGATCTGCGGCCGCAACTCATCACCGGCAAGACGACGGCGCTCAACGGGGCGTTGCTGGTGGAGGGGAGGGCGCCCATCCTGTTCTGCTCGGGCGGCGAGCGCAACCGGGTCGACCTCACCATGCCGTGGATCGAGGAGGCACACACCATCCCGATCATCGAGGAGGTCGCCCTCGTCGACGGCATGGTCAAGGACATCCTCGGGCCGGTGCTGCAGGCGTACAGGCTGACCGACGCCAAGCTCGGCCTCGACGAATCGAACACCGTGTTCGTCAAGGCGTTGGCCCGTCACTTCCCGAAGCTGCAGATCGAGGACGGCGACACGCCGATGCTCGCCGCCCGCCGGCACAAGCTGCCCGAGGAGATCGTGCTGCTGGAGGAGGCGACCGCGATCGCCGACGCCGTCACGGCCTCGGCCACCGCGGCGATCGCCGAGGGCGTGCGCGAATGCGACGTCGCCGGCGAGGCGATGCGCACGCTGTTCCGGCTCGGCGGCGAGTACTCGCACGTGATGACGCCGTTCGTCGCCTCCGGCGAGCACATGGCGCCGCCCAACCGCATCTGCAGCGACAAGCTGATCCGCCACGGCGACATCGTCTTCATCGACATCGGCGCGGCCTTCGGCGGCTATTTCGGCGACATGGCGCGCGCCGTGATCTGCGGCAAGCCGTCCGACCAGCAGCGCAAGATCTTCACCGCGGTCTACGAGGGCCTGATCGACGGCATCGCCGAGATGCGGCCCGGTCGCACCAACAAGGATTGTGCCGACGCGATCGTGCGCGCCGCCGGAAAGTACGGCCTCGACGGCCGTTTCCTGTCGCTGTTCATCGCCCACGGGGTCGGCATCGGCGCCAACGAGCCGCCTTATATCGGCGAGACGCTGCCAGGCGCGCCGACCTACGAGTTCGAGCCCGGCATGGTGTTCGCGGTCGAGCCGCTGATCTGGGTGCCGGGCGTGCGCGGCGGCGGCGGCGTGCGGCTCGAGGACATGGTGCTGGTCACCGAGGGCGCCCCGCATGTCATGTCGCGCGCGCCCTACGACGAGAAGCTGCTGCTGGGGTAGGGTTCGCGGGGTGGTTTTCGTTCGATGCGGTTCCGCCTGCCGCAGCCGGCTCTCTCCCCCCTTGTGGGGGAGAGGTGGAGAGGGGGGTGAGCCACTCGACGAATCGCCGGCGGTGTACCCCCCTCCCTGTCCCTCCCCCGCAAGGGGGGAGGGAACGCCGGCGCCGCGACGCCTTGGTCGTGGCCAGCCTCACTTCGCCTTCAGCAACTCCTCGACCTTCAGCAGCACGAATTCGTTGTCGTCCGCCTTGTTGGGCTCGCGGCTGGACGAGAACGGCAGGTTGTTGTCGTTGCCGACGACGATATGGGTCTCGTCGACCCGGTCGACGTTCTCGATGGTGAAGAACGGGAACGTCAGCACGCCGGCGGTGAGCGGCTTCTTCGCCTTCTTGTCCGGGTCCTGGATCTTCATGAGATCGATGTAGCCGATCTTGCGCACCGGCTTGCCCACCGTCGCGTCGGAGAGCTCGATCTTGTAGACGCGCTTGAATTTCGCCGGCTGGGCGAAGCAATTATCGGTCGGCTGGCCGGCCGCGCAGGCCTTGTCGGCCGTGCCCTCGAGGTCGTCGCGCTCGATGATCAGGCCCGACGTCGCGTCGACCATGTTGAAGTCGCCGATGGCGTTGCCGTTCTGCTCGAACGGGTAGTACCAGAAGCGCCCGGTGAACTTTTCCGCCGCGACGTCGAACTCGAGGATGCGCGAGGCCGCCTTGCCGTCGAGGTTCTCGAATTCCTTCTTGTCGGCATCCCACAGGGCGCCCTCCAGGAGGCCGTACAGGAACTTGCCGTCCTTGGAGGCGGCGAAGCCCTCGTAGCCTTTTGAGCGGCGGGCGTTGAAGGCGGCGGTCTGGCCGGGCACGCCCGGCGAGGCGACGGCGAAGTGGTCGGGCGAGCGCACCGGCTTGCCGTCGGCGACGGTCTCGAACACGCCCAAGACCTTGCCGGTGCGATCGGCCTTGATGAGGTAGGGGCCGAACTCGTCGCCGATCCAGATCACGTCGCCGATCGGCTGGAAGCCTTCGGGGTCGAAGTCCGCGCCGGTGAGATAGCGCTTCTCGGTGCCCTCGTGGACGATGCGGAACGGCACCTTCTTGTCGGGATCGTGCAGGAAGATCGTCTCCAGCCGCTCGAACGTGCCGGCCGCCCAGTCGACCTTGTAGCGGTTGAGGAACAGCATGGCGTCCGGCGAGTTCGCCTTGGCACCGAAGCCGTTGTCGGTCAGCACCAGATAGGTGCCGTCGGGCATCACCTTGACGCCGGACTGGCCCTGGATCGGCTGGCCCTTGAAGGGCAGCGCGATGCCGGTCGGCCGCCCGTTGGACTTGCCCATCACACTCCCGATCGCGTCGACGCGGGTGCCCGTGGTGAACTTGCCGGAGACCTTGAGGTCCGCCGGTGCGTCGGCCGGAGCGTCGACGAAGGTCGCGGCCGGGAACACGGCATGGCCGGCCAGCACGGCCGGGTATTCCTGCTGGGCGAAGGCGGGGGTCGAAAGCGCGAGCGCCAGCGCGGCGCCGGCGAGCGAGAGGTGGCGGGTCATGGGGTCTCCTTGAAAAGGATGCCCCGCGCTTTTCGGACCCGCTCGCTACGCTGTCTTGACGGTGGGATGACGGTTCGGTGACGGCGGTGCCGCTGGATCGGGAGAGCCGCCCAGACCTCCGCTCATTCCCGCGCAAGCGGGAATCCAGCGTCAAAATCTCCTGGGTTCCCGCTTTCGCGGGGACGAGCGGAGTGCCTGGTCCGAATTGCTCAGAACGGATAGTGCCGCGGCGTCGTCGCGATGGTGATCCAGCGCAGCTCGGTGAACTCGGCCACCGCGGCGCGGCCGCCGAAGCGGCCGTAGCCACTGGCCTTGACGCCGCCGAACGGCATCTGCGCCTCGTCGTGCACGGTCGGGCCGTTGATGTGGCAGATGCCTGACTCGATCCGCTTCGCCACCGCCATGGCGCGCGGCACGTCGCGGCCGAACACCGCGGCCGAGAGGCCGTACTCGGTGTCGTTGGCGACCCGCACGGCCTCGTCGATGCTGCCGACCCGCACGATGGCGACCACCGGGCCGAACGATTCCTCGCCGTAGAGCCGCATCGCCGGGGTGACGTGGTCCAGCACCGTGGCGTTCATGATGGTGCCGTCGATCTTGCCGCCGGCGAGCAGCACGGCGCCCTTGGCGACGGCGTCCTGCACCAGTGCGCCTATCCGCTCGGCCGCCTCGCGGCTGATCAGCGAGCCGAGCACGACGTGCCCGGTGCGCGGATCGCCGGCCGGCAGCGACGCCGCCTTCTCGGCGAGCTTCTGCACGAAGGCGTCGGCGACCTCGTTCATCACCACGATGCGCTCGGTCGCCATGCAGATCTGGCCCTGGTTGGCGAAGGCCCCGAAGGCGGCGCCGGCGACCGCGGCGTTGAGGTCGGCGTCGTCGAGCACGACGCAGGGCGCCTTGCCGCCGAGCTCGAGCAGCACCGGCTTGAGGTGCTTCGCGGCGATCTCGGCGACGATGCGGCCGACCCGGGTGGAGCCGGTGAAGTTGACGCGCCGCACTGCCGGATGGGCGATCAGCGCCTCGACCACGGCGGGCGCGTCCTCGGGCGCATTGGTGACGACGTTGAGGACGCCGGGCGGCAGGCCGGCGTCGTGCAAGACCTCGCCGATCAGCCGGTGCGTTGCCGGGCAGATCTCGGAGGCCTTCAGAACCACGGTGTTGCCGCAGGCGAGCGGCATCGCCACGGCCCGCACGCCGAGAATGACGGGAGCGTTCCACGGCGCGATGCCGAGCACCACGCCGACCGGCTGGCGGTGCCCGAAGGCGACCAGGCCCGGCACGTCGGAGGGGATCACCTCGCCGGCGATCTGGGTGGTCATGGCGCCGGCCTCGCGCAGCATGCCGGCGGCGAGATGAACGTTGAAATGCGCCCAGCCGGCAGCGGCGCCGATCTCGGCCGTCATCGCCGCGACGAAGTCGGCGGCGCGGGCTTCGAGCTTGTCGGCGGCGGCGAGCAGCACGGCGCGGCGGGCATTGGGCCCGAGCTCCGACCAGGCCGGGAACGCGGCCGCTGCGGCGTCGGCGGCGGACAGCGAGTCGGCGACCGTCGCGGCCGGTGCCCGGCTCGCCGGCTCGCCGGTGATCGGGTTGCAGCGCTCGAACGTCCGGCCGGCGGAGGCGGCGGTGTCCTTGTCGTTGATCATCATTGTGACATCGAGCATCGTGGACCTCTCGGGCTGGGGGTCGTTTGGTGACTCGGCGGAGGACGTAGCAGGCGCGGGCAGGCCGAGATAGGCACGGCGAACGGCTGGATTTTCGCGCAATGCTGCGGCGGTTCCGTCCAGGGTGACGCGACCGGTCTCGACCACGTAGCCGCGGTCGGCGATGGCGAGGCTGGCGGTGGCGTTCTGCTCCACCAGCAGGATGCCGATGCCGTCCGCCCGGATGCGGGCGAGCGCCGCGAACAGCTCGCCGCAGACTCTCGGGGACAGGCCGAGTGACGGCTCGTCCAGCAGCAGGAGTCTCGGGGCCGACATCAGGGCGCGGCCGATCGCCAGCATCTGCTGCTCGCCGCCGCTCATGGTGCGGGCGGTCTGGCCGAGGCGCTCGCGCAGCCGAGGGAACAGGGCGAAGACCCGGTCGAGATTGGCGCGTTCGTCCTGGCGGGCCCGAGCCGGATAGGCGCCGAGTTGCAGGTTCTCGCGCACCGTGAGCTCGCCGAAGATGCCGCGACCCTCCGGCACCAACGCGATTCCGGCCTCGACGATCGCATGCGCCGGCAGGCCGGTGATGTCCTGCCCGTCCAGCGCGATGCGGCCGCCGGGATGCGCCGCCAACAGGCCGCCGACGGTCTTGAGCAGCGTCGACTTGCCGGCCCCGTTGGCGCCGAGCACGACGACGATCTCGCCCGGCGTGGCCCGGAGCCGCACGTCGTCGAGGGCGCGGTGGCGGCCATAGGAGACCGAGAGCCGGTCAATCTCCAGCATCGGCGCCTCCGAGATAGGCCCGCACCACCTCCGGGTCGGCGAGTACGTCGGCCGTGACACCGTCGGCGATCTTTCGCCCGGTGTTCATGACGATGCAGCGGTCGCAGAGCGAGCGGATCGCGTCCATCACATGCTCGACCATCACGATGGTCAGTCCGTCGCGGTTGAGCGAGGCGATCAGCGCGATGCCGTCCAGCAGCTCGGTCGGGTTCAGCCCGGCCAGCCATTCGTCGAGCAGCAGAAGTTGCGGGTCGAGCGCCAGCGCGCGGGCGAGCTCGAGCCGCTTGCTGTCGATGTAGGTGAGATTTTGGGCCGTCACGTCGTCGCGGCCGCCGAGGCCGACGCGGGTGAGCAGCGCCGCGGCCTGGTGGCGCGCCTTCTCGCCCCACAGCGGGTGCGCCCGGAAGGCCACCGCCGCCATCACGTTCTCGGCGCAGGAGAGGTCGTCCAGCACGCGCACGAGCTGGAACGTGCGGGCGATGCCGCGATGGACGATGCGGTCGCTCCGCAGGCCCGTGATGGGTGCGCCGGCGAAGCGGATCTCGCCGCTGCGTGGCGTGATGAGGCCGGAGATCAGGTTGAGCGCCGTGGTCTTGCCGGAGCCGTTGGGGCCGATCAGGCCGACGATGCTGCCCCGCGGCACCGAGAATGTGAGCCCGTCGACGGCCCGTACGCCGCCGAAGGATTTGCCGAGGTCGATGATGTCGAGGAGGGGCGTCTCCTTCTTCACCTCCCCCTGGAGCGGAGAGGTCGCCGAGCGGAGCTCGGCGGGAGGGGGTGACAGCGGCTCCGGCATGCGGGGCTTCACCCCACCCCGCTGGCCTGCGGCCAGCGACCCTCCCCCTCCAGGGGAGGGTGACGTAGTGCCATGCCGGATGAGCCCCGCCACGCCGCGCGGCAGCCCGTAGACCACGACGATGAACACCAGCCCGAGCAGAATGGAAAAGTGGTTCGGAAAATGGGCGCCGATCAGATCGAACAGCAGCACCAGCGGCACGGCGCCGAGCAGCGGCCCGTACAGCACCCCGGCGCCGCCCAGCAGCGCCATCACCACCACCTGGAACGACACCAGCGGATTGAAAGCGATGGCCGGATCGATATAGGTCCAGCGCGGCGCCATCACGGCGCCCGTCACGGTGATGAACACCGACGAGACGGCAAACAGGGTGAGCTTGGCTCGCGTCGTGTCGATGCCGCAGTGGCGCGCCACCGTCTCGTCCTCGCCGATCACCTGCAGCGCCAGCCCGAGCCGCGAGCGGCGGATGAGCCAACCCACCAGAAACACCAGCACCGCAAGGGCAAAGAGCTGCCAGAAGATGCCGGCCTGGGTGACGTCGAGAAAGACATAGCGGCCGACCGAGCGGGTGACGTTGACCTCGTACCAGGTGACGAGCTGGCGGATCAGCTCGGCGAGACCGAAGCTGAACACGACGAAATAGATGCCGGAGAGGCGCAGCGTCGACAGCCCGACCACCAGTGCCACCACGAGGCCGACCAGCGCCGCGACCAGCAGCACCACGGGCCAGGGCAGCACCTCGCCCAGCACCGCCACCGTGTAGGCGCCGATGCCGAAGAAGGCGACGGTGGCGAGCGAGACATAGCCGGTCGGGCCGGAGAACAGCGCCCAGGCGGTGGCGAGCACCACATAGCTCAAAACCGCGATGGCCAGCGCGACGTGGTAGTCGGAGCCGAAGGCGGCGACCGCCGCCAGCACGGCGAGCGTGGCGCCGACCAGAAAGCCGGACCAGAGGCGGGCGAGCGTGCTCATCGGGCGGGCCTGCCGAACAGGCCGGTCGGCCGCACGAGCAGCACCGTGAGGAACAGCGCGTAGGTCGCCGCGAGCGTCAGCCCTGGATCGACGAGTCGCGCCACCGCGGTCTCGATCAGCCCGAGCAGCAGCCCGGCGGCGAGCGCCCCCAAAAGGTTGCCGACCCCGCCCATGATGACGACGATCAGCGCCTTCATGGTGAAGAGCACGCCCATGCCGGCGCTGAAGGTGAGGAACATGCTGACCAGCACGCCGCCGGCCGCGCACAAGGCGCCACCGGTCGCGAAGGCGAGGCCGGCGACCGCCGTCACGTCGATGGCGACCAGGCGCGCCGCATCGGGGTCGACCGCGACGGCGCGGATCGCCGTGCCGGTGCGGGTTCTCGTGAGGGCGAGATAGAGCCCGACCGCCAGCACGGCGGCGAAGCCCAGCGCCACCAGCCGGTTCACCGCGACGGTGGCGCCGAACAGCGAGATCGGCGCGGACAGGTAGGAATAGCCGTAATATTGGCCGCCGAAGATCACGAAGGCGATCCCCTGCAGCACGAACAGGAGCCCGAAGGTGGCGAGGATCGAGTCGGTCTCGAGCGCGGCGCGGTTGCGGGCGCGCCGCACCAGCGGCACCAGCATGACGCGGTAGATCACCCAGTTTGCCGCGAAGGCGAGCGGCAGCACGATCACCAGGCCGACCAGCGGCACGACCGCGGCGCCGGTGAACAGCACGTACGCCATGAAGGCTGCCGCGACCAGCACCTCGCCATAGGCGAGATCGAGGATGCGGGCGACGCCGTATTGCAGCGTGAGCCCCGTGGCGGTCAGCGCATACATGCCGCCGAGGATCAGGCCGGACAGAAGGATGTCGACGAGAAGCAGCACCAACGACACTCCGTCATTCCGGGGCGCCGCGCAGCGGCGAGCCCGGAATCCATAACCCCGGTCCGTGTATATGGATTCCGGGCTCGCGGGCCTGCGGCCCGCGCCCCGGAATGACCAAGCGGGGGTCTACGGCCCCCAGGCCGGCTTCGGCACCACGGGCGCGCGGGCGCCGTCCTTGGTGGACGGAGCGACGCCGTAGAACTCGCCGCTCTGCCACTGGCCGACGGCCCAGACGTCTTTCAGAAGGCCGCCCTCGAGCTTCACCTTGCCGATGATGGTGTCGAAGGTGCCGCTCTGCAGCTCCTTGACGACGGCGGCGCGGTCGAGGCCGACCCGCTCGATCGCCTGCTGCAGCGCCTGCAGGCTGGCGAAGGTGACCGGGTTCGCCCAGCGGTCCGGCTCGCGGCCGACGCCCGCCTTGTGGCGCGCCAGGTAGTCCTTCAGCAGCGGCGAATCCGCGTTCCAGCCGCCGATCCCCATGACGCCCTCGGCATTGGCGCCGAAGCGCTGCTTGAACAGCGGGAACGCCGTCCCGACGCCGGTGAAGAACACCTTCGGATTGAAGCCCAGCACCTTCGCCGCGTCGGTCACGGCCAGCGTGTCGGGCGGATAGCTGAACGAGACGAACACGTCGGGGTTCGCGGCCATGGCGTCCTTCAGCATCGGCTGCATGTCCTGCGAGCCGGCCGGATAGGACTTGTCGTAAGCGAGCTTGAAGCCGGCCTTGGCGAAGGCGTCGCGGGCCGCCGTGGTGAGCTCGATGCCGAACTGGTCGGAGACGCCGATCATCGCCACGGTCGGGCCGATCTTGCCGTCGGCGCGCAGCTTGCTCAGCACCGCCACCATCTCGACCGAGATGTCGGCGGGCAGGCCGAGCCAGAACGAGGCGTTGGGCCAGCGCTTGGCCAGCTCGGGCGCCCGGTTGGTGTTGGTGGTGACGGCGAGGTGCGGATAGCCGAGCCGGTTGAGGATCGGCCCGACCGCGAGATTGAGGCCGGTGCTCCATGGCGGCAGGATGAAGTCGACCTTGTCCTGGCTGGCCAGCCGCTCGATCGCCTTGATGGCTTCCTCGGAATTGCTGCGGTCGTCGTACTCGACGACCTCGATCGGCACGCGCTTGTCGCCGATCTTGATGCCGCCGGCGGCATTCACCTCCTTCACCCACAGCTCGTAGACCGGCAGCGTGGTGATGCTGGCGCCGCCCGTGAACGGGCCGGTCTTGGAGATGGCGTAGCCGATCTTGATCTTGTCCGGTGCGGACTGGGCGATGGCGGCGCCGGAGAGCGCCCAAAAACCCGCAGCAGCGATGGCGATCGCCGCAGACACGCGTCGCATGGTCTCCTCCCTTGGTTGGCGGCCCGACTGACGCGGGCCTGCAGCGATCGGGCAGCATCGCGGCCGCCGAGTGCGGGAGGAGACATCCAGGGGCTGCAGGCGGCGCGTGGTGCCGACGCAGCGCAGCCCGCGCCGACCCCGTGCCTGAGGCCGGCGCAACCGCCTCCCTGGATGTCCCGTCCCGCCCGGCGCCACTTGTTGTTTGGGGGTGCAGCGTCCGGTGAGAGAGCTTGACCCGAATGTGCGGCCCGGTTGAATATCGTTTTTTGGGCCTTTATTGACGAAATTCCGCGAGAGCATGCGGTCGATGATCAGAATTTGCACATTATGCCGATGACTGGGAGGAGGGCGGACCCGGCAGGCGCTGGGACGTCGCTGCTCTCCGGCAGCCTGGCCCGCCACAAGATCCAGCTCCAGGCGATCCGCTCTGCCCTGACGGGGCGGGACTGGACGCTGGAGCGCGGGCCGGACGGCCGGCTCAGCCACGCCATGCTGGTGACGGCCGGATCGGGGCATCTGGTCGGGACCGATCCGCTCTTCGGATTCTCAGGGCCGGCGCTCGTCTGGGTGCCGCCGGGCAGCGCCGAGCGTCTGCACATGAAGGCCGGCGCCACCGGCTGGCTGCTCGCCATCGCCGACGATCTGCTCGCCAGCACCATGAGCGGCAACGCCGAGTCGATCGCCTTGTCGGCGATCGCCGGACGGCTGCTCGCCGTGCCGCTCGCCTCGGCCGGGGCGCTCGCCGATCTCGCCCACTCGTTCGCCGCGATCGAGCGCGAGCTTTCCGCCGCCGCCCGCGGCTCGTGGACGGCCGTGACGGCGCATGTGGCGCTGGTGATGGTCGGCCTGTGGCGGGCCTCGGGTATCGAGGCGGTGGCGGGTCGCTCGGGTGGGCCGGCGTCGTCCATCCTCCAGCGCTTCCGCCATCTGGTCGAGCTGCACTACCGTGACCACTGGCGGATCCCGCGCTACGCCGGGGCGCTCGCCGTCTCCACCGACCGGCTGCACGCGATCTGCCTGCGCGAACTCGCCCGCTCGCCGCTGACGCTGGTGCACGAGCGCCTGGTGCGCGAGGCGATGCTGCTGCTGGAACGCTCGATGCTGACGGTCGAGCAGATCTCGGCCCATCTGGGCTTCAAGGACCCGGCGCACTTCAACCGGTTCTTCAAGACCAATGCCGGCGTGCCGCCGGGCGCCTTCCGGCGCGAGACGGCGCGCTCGGCCGCCCATCGCAGCCTCGTGCAGACGCACCACTCCTATGCCGACTGGCCGTGAGGAGATTGCCGCGGCGATCAGCCGATGCGATTGTACAGCCGCAGCCGGTGGACCAGCACCCGCATCACCGACAGCGCAAAGAAGGGGGTTTCGGAGACAAGAAAGAGGAACTGCTTCTCGGAGACGGGGATCAGGGTCACGTCCGTCGCCGCCACCGCGGTGGCGCTGCGCGGCGATTTGTCGATCAGGGCCATCTCGCCGAACAGCTCGTTCTCGCCGAGCTCGGCGATCAGGTGGCTCTCGGATCGGATCGTGACCGTGCCACTCTTGATCAGGAACAGCTCCTGCGCCGGCTCTCCCTCCCGGAAGATCACGTCGCCGGCCTTGAAAATTCGTTCCGGCACCTCGCGGCGGGACAGCACCCCGAAATTGAATTCTCCTGCCACCATTGCGAGTCCCTTTCCTGCCAGGCCGAATCTCAGGGACGCTCGGCTGTGGATGTGACGGTGGTATGACAGGTGTTTCGTCCGCGGGCGTTTGGTCCGGCTGCCGGATGGGCCGGATCAGGATGCTTTACGCGCGTTGCTTCCTGATTGCGCTTGGATGCCAAGCATCCGCTTCGCTGTCGGAACCCGCACGCTGGTTTCACTTCCGCCGCGGCGTCGGCATCTTCGGCAAAAACGAGCCGCCGTCGGCGACCAGAAAATCACGCAGTGCGCGGGCGGCCGGCATCAGCCGCCGCGCCGCGAGCCGCACCACATACCAGGCGCGCTCGAGCGGCAGGCCGCTGACGTCGAGCACAACCAGGCGGCCGTCGGCCAGCTCCGCCGCGATCGTGTGGGCCGAGATGAAGGCGAGCCCGAGCCCGGCCATGACGGCCTGCTTGATCGTCTCGTTGGAGCCGATCTCCATGCCGATGATCGGTTGCACCCCGGCATGGGCGAAGAACCCCTCCATCAGGGTCCTGGTGCCGGAGCCGATCTCGCGCACCAGGAAGGTCTCGCCGGCCAGCACGGCCGGGGCGAGGTGCCGCTTCTTCGCCAGCGGGTGATCGGGCGGGGCCACGATCACGTGCGGATGCGGGCCGATGCGGTCGCTCTCGATCTCGCAGGTCTCGGGCGGCCGGCCCATCACGCAGACGTCGAACAGCCCGGCCTCGAACTGCGCCACCACCTCGCGCCGATTGCCGACCACGAGCTGCAGCTCGACCTTCGGATGCTGGCGGGCGAAGGCGGCCAGCATGCGCGGTGCGAAATACTTCGCGGTCGACACCACGCCCACCGTGACGCGGCCCGCATCGAGCGACTTCAGCGCGACCAGCGCCTCCAGGCACTCGGTCAGCACCGCGTCGACCTTGCGGGCCGCCAGCAGCACCTCCTGGCCGGCCGCCGTGGGGGTCAGCCCGCGGCCGTCGCGGTCGAACAGCGGCAGGCCGACCTCGTCCTCCAACTGGCGCATCTGCATGGTCACGGCCGGCGGGGTGACGTGGTTCGCCTCGGCGGCCGCCGTGAAGCTGCCGAGCCGGGCGGCGCTCTCGACGAGGCGCAGATGCTTCAGCGTGATGTTGCGCATGGGTCCGATGCCGCTTCAGGGAAACTGAAAATTCGGTTCAGGACATTCAAATTTACTGATGAATTCGAAAAGCGCAATGTCTGCGGCGAGGACACCGAGGAGCATTTCATGACCAGCGTCACTTCGCTCGCCCCGCCCGCCAGCGGCTCTGCGCCGCAAGGCGCCATCACGGACGTCAAGAAGCGTTACGCCGCCGGCGTGCTGAAATACGCGCAGATGGGCTATTGGGACGGCGACTACGAGCCGAAGGAGACCGATCTCCTGGCGGTGTTCCGCATCACCCCGCAGGAGGGCGTCGACCCGGTCGAGGCGGCTGCGGCGGTGGCGGGCGAAAGCTCGACCGCGACCTGGACCGTGGTGTGGACGGATCGGCTCACCGCCTGCGACAGCTACCGCGGCAAGGCGTATCGGGTCGAGCCGGTGCCGGGCCAGCCGGGGCAGTATTTCGTCTACATCGCCTACGACCTGATCCTGTTCGAGGAAGGCTCCATCGCCAACCTGACGGCGTCGATCATCGGCAACGTTTTCTCGTTCAAGCCGCTCAAGGCGGCGCGGCTGGAGGACATGCGGCTGCCGGTCGCCTATGTGAAGACCTTCAAGGGCCCGCCGACCGGCATCGTGGTCGAGCGCGAGCGGCTCGGTTGCTTCGGCCGTCCGCTTTTGGGCGCCACCATCAAGCCGAAGCTCGGCCTTTCGGGGAAGAACTACGGCCGCGTCGTCTACGAGGGGCTGCGCGGTGGCCTCGACTTCACCAAGGACGACGAGAACATCAACTCGCAACCGTTCATGCATTGGCGCGACCGCTTCCTCTACTGCATGGAGGGCGTCAACCTGGCGATGGCGCGCACCGGCGAGGTGAAGGGCCACTATCTCAACGTCACGGCCGGGACGATGGAGGAGATGTATCGCCGCGCCGAGTTCGCCAAGGAGCTCGGGTCTGTCATCGTGATGGTCGATCTCGTCATCGGCTGGACCGCGATCCAGTCGATGGCCGAGTGGGCGCGGGCGAACGACATGATCCTGCACATGCACCGCGCCGGCCACGGCACCTATACGCGGCAGAAGAGCCACGGCGTGTCGTTCCGCGTCATCGCCAAGTGGCTGCGGCTGGCCGGCGTCGACCACCTGCATGCCGGCACGGCGGTCGGCAAGCTCGAGGGCGATCCGATGACGGTGCAGGGCTATTACAACATCTGTCGCGAGCGGGTGAACCAGCAGGATCTGCCGCGCGGCCTGTTCTTCGAGCAGGACTGGGCCGACATCCGCCGTGTCATGCCGGTCGCCTCGGGCGGCATCCATGCCGGCCAGATGCACCAGCTCATCGATCTGTTCGGCGACGACGTCGTGCTGCAGTTCGGTGGCGGCACCATCGGCCATCCGATGGGCATCGAGGCGGGCGCCATCGCCAACCGGGTCGCGCTCGAGACCATGGTGCTGGCCCGCAACGAGGGGCGCGACATCCTCTCCGAGGGGCCGGAGATTCTGCAGGCTGCGGCGAAGTGGTGCAAGCCGCTGGAGGCGGCGCTGCACACCTGGGGCTCGGTGACGTTCGACTACACCTCGACCGACACCTCCGACTTCGTCCCGACCGCCTCGGTGGCGTGATCTGTTTGGTCATTCCGGGACGGCGCGAAGCGCCGGACCCGGACTCCAGAGGCGAGTACTGCATTCCCGGCTGGATTCCGGGTTCGCGCCTGCGGCGCGCCCCGGAATGACGGCGAGACACACATTCGTCGCCGACGCGACAAGGAGACGTCACATGCCACGCATCACCCAGGGCGCCTTCTCGTTCCTGCCCGATCTGTCAGACGACCAGATATCGGCGCAGATCCAGTACGCTCTCGACCAGGGCTGGGCCGTGAGCCTGGAGCACACCGACGACCCGCACCCGCGCAACACCTATTGGGACATGTGGGGCACGCCGATGTTCGACCTGAAAGACGCCGCCGGCGTGATGGGCGAGCTGAAGGCCTGCCGGACCGCCAACCCGGAAAGCTACATCCGGCTCTCGGCGTTCGACTCGACGCGCGGCTGGGAGACGGTGCGGCTCGCCTTCATGGTGCACCGGCCCGAGCAGGAGGCGAAGTTTCGCCTGGAGCGAACCGAGGGACCGGGGCGGGTGCAGCATTATTCGGTGGTGCGGGCGTGAGAAAGAACTGGTCATTCCGGGGCGCCGCGCAGCGGCGAACCCGGAATCCAGCGGCGACCCTCGTGCTTGTGGTTGGATTCCGGGTTCGCGCCGTCGGCGCGCCCCGGAATGACGAACGAAAGCGGAGACGGTCATGACCATCGGCACGATCGAGACGGGGCAGGCGGTGCCGGTCGCTACGCCGACGAGCGATCCGACCGACGGCCGCATCGACCTCAAGGCGCTCTATCACGAGACCCAGATCGACGCGGTGCTCGCCGAACTCGACGCGGCGCTGATCGGCCTCAAGCCGGTCAAGCGGCGGATCCGTGAGATCGCCGCCTATCTGCTGGTCGACAAGGCGCGCCGGCTGCACGGGCTGTCGGCGAAGCCGCCGACCCTGCACATGGCCTTCACGGGCAATCCGGGCACCGGCAAGACCACGGTGGCGCTGCGCATGGCGTCGATCCTGCACCGGCTCGGTTATGTGAGAAAGGGCCACCTCGTGTCGGTGACACGCGACGACCTGGTCGGCCAGTATATCGGCCACACGGCGCCGAAGACCAAGGAGGTGTTGAAGCGCGCCATGGGCGGGGTGCTGTTCATCGACGAGGCCTATTACCTTTACCGGCCCGAGAACGAGAAGGACTACGGCCAGGAGGCGATCGAGATTCTTCTCCAGGTGATGGAGAACCAGCGCGACGATCTGGTCGTGATCCTGGCCGGCTACGGCGACCGCATGGAGACGTTCTTCTCGGCCAATCCGGGGTTTCGCTCGCGCATCACCCACCACATCGACTTTCCCGACTACGAGGACGCCGAGCTGGTCGCCATTGCCGAGTCGTTGGCGGCGGCCGAGGGCTATTGCTTCGACGACGGCGCGCGCGCCGCGCTGGCCGAGTACGTCACGGCGCGCCGGCGGCGGCCGTCTTTCGCCAATGCGCGCTCGATGCGAAACGCCTTCGACCGGGCGCGGCTGCGCCAGGCCATGCGGCTGTTCGAGGCGGACAGCCCGGTCGACCACGAGGCGCTGCGCACCATCACGGCGGCGGAAATCCGCGCCAGCCGGGTTTTTTCGGACTGACTTTTTGGCCGGCGCCGCGACAATGGCGGCCGGTGGCTCGCTGCAAGGCGACGGGACGGGGACTGACCATGTCGGACACACTCGACGCGTATCTGAGGCGCTGGGCCGGAACGGACCCGATCCGCGAGGCCGTGCGGGCCACCGTGATGGCGCTGGCCGGCGCCACCGCGACGATATCCGGGATCGTCGCCGACGGCCCGCTGGTCGGCGAGCTGTCCGCCATCCGCGGCCTCGGCGCCGACGGCTACGACGAGCAGAAGGAGCTCGACGTCCGCGCCGACAATATTTTGCGGGGCTCGCTCGACGGGGCACCGGTCGCGGCCTACGCCTCGGAAGAGGCGGAGCTGCCGGTTGCCGTCACGCCCGGTGCGCCGCTCCTGGTGGCGATCGATCCGCTCGACGGCTCGTCCAACATCGACACCGACGTGACCATCGGCACCATCTTTTCCGTTCTGCCGGCCCGGGACGGCGTCGATCCGGTGTCGGAGGCGGCGTTCTTCCAGGCGGGCCGGGCCCAGCTCGCGGCCGGCTACGTCGTGTACGGGCCGCACACCGCACTGGTGCTGAGCATCGGGGAGGGTACGGCGCATTTCGTGCTCGACCGCGCGGCTGGCGCCTATCGCCTGGTGGCGGAGCGCGTCACCATCCAGGCCGCGGCCAAGGAGTTCGCCATCAACATGTCGAACCACCGGCACTGGGACGACCGGCTGCGCCTCTATGTCGACGACCTGCTGCAGGGCAAGGACGGCCCGCGCGAGGCCGACTACAACATGCGCTGGATCGCCTCAATGGTGGCGGAGGCGCATCGCATCATCATCCGGGGCGGCATCTATCTGTATCCGGCCGACACCCGCGCCGGCTACACGCAGGGCCGGCTGCGCCTGATCTACGAGGCGAGCCCGATCGCGCTCCTGATGGAGCAGGCGGGTGCCGCGGCGACGGACGGACGCACGCCCATCCTGGATCTCGTCCCGGAAAAACTGCACCAGCGCGTGCCGCTGGTGTTCGGATCGCGCGAGAAGGTCGAGCGGGTGTCGAACTATCTCACCGGCCCGGGCGAGATCGCCGAGCGCTCGCCGCTGTTCGGCAAACGGGGGCTGCTCACGGCGTAGAGGGCACGCACCAGATTTCTACCGTCCTTTTCCGGTCATTCCGGGACGGCGCGGCGCGCCGGACCCGGAATCCAGCCACCAAACGCGGCGATTGCCGCTGGAGTCCGGGTTCGCCGCTGCGCGGCGCCCCGGAATGACATCAGCGAAACTGCAGGTTTGAAAAGATGTCCGTCAAGCATCCCATCGTCTCGGTCACCGGCTCCTCGGGAGCCGGAACCACCACGGTCAAGCACACCTTCGACCAGATTTTCCGCCGTGAGGGCATCACGGCGGTGTCGATCGAGGGCGACGCCTTCCATCGCTACGAACGCGCCACGATGAAGGCGGAGATCGCCAAGCGGGCGGCCGAAGGCGACCAGACCTTCAGCCACTTCAACATCGAGGCCAACGAGCTCGAGGCGCTCGAAGCGATCTTTCGCGAGTACGGCCTTACGGGTAAGGGGCGGACCCGCCACTACGTGCACAGCGCCGAGGAGGCAGAGCGGTTCGGCGTGCCGGTCGGCACCTTCACCGAATGGGCGCCGTTCACCGACACGTCGGATCTGCTGTTCTACGAAGGCCTGCACGGCGCGGTCGCCACCGACACGGTCAACGTCGCCCAGTATGCCGACCTGAAAATCGGTGTCGTGCCGGTGATCAATCTCGAATGGATCCAGAAGATCCATCGCGACCGCGCGGCCCGCGGCTACTCCACTGAGGCCGTCACCGACACGATCCTGCGTCGCATGCACGCCTACGTGCACGTGATCTGCCCGCAGTTCACCGAGACCGACATCAACTTCCAGCGGGTCCCGACCGTCGACACCTCGAATCCGCTGACCGCCCGCTGGATCCCGACGCCGGACGAGTCGATGGTGGTGATCCGCTTCAGGAACCCGCGCGGCATCGACTTCGCCTATCTGCGCACCATGATCGACGGCAGCTTCATGAGCCGCGCCAACTCGATCGTGATTCCGGGCGGTAAGCTCGATCTCGCCATGCAGCTCATCCTGACGCCGATCATCCTCAAGCTGGTCGAGCGCAAGCGCCGCGCCCTGGCGTGAGGGAGGGCTGGTCATTCCGGGGCGCGCCGAAGGCGCGAACCCGGAATCCAGCAGCGAGCTCCGAATGTGCGGTTGGATTCCGGGTCCGGCGCTTCCGCGCCGTCCCGGAATGACGACCGAAGGAACAAGCGAACAGCACGGGGAGACACCACCATGACCATGCCGGCGACGATCGAGCGCCAGGATGTCGACCACGGGCTGTCCTGGCCCGTCACGGCGGCGCTGCGGGCGCTGGCGATGGATGCCGTCGAGGCGGCGAAGTCGGGCCACCCCGGCGCGCCGATGGGCATGGCCGAGATCGCCGCCGTGTTGTGGCGCGGCGTGCTGCGCCATGATCCGGCCGACCCGCATTGGCCCGACCGCGACCGCTTCGTGCTGTCGAACGGCCACGCCTCGATGCTGCTCTACGGGCTGTTGCATCTCACCGGCTACGACCTTTCCATCGCGGAGCTCGAGCGCTTCCGCCAACTCCATTCCAAGACGCCGGGCCATCCCGAATACAAGATGACGCCCGGCGTCGAGACGACGACCGGGCCGCTCGGCCAGGGGTTTGCCAATGCGGTCGGCATGGCGCTGGCGGAAAAGACTCTCGCGGCGCAGTTCAACCGGCCGGGCCATACCATCATCGACCACCGCACCTTCGTGGTCATGGGCGACGGCTGCCTGATGGAGGGCATCAGCCACGAGGCGGCCTCGCTCGCCGGCCGGCTCGGCCTCGGCAAGCTGGTCGCCATCTGGGACGACAACGGCATCTCGATCGACGGTAAAGTCGGCGAGTGGTTTTCCGACGACACGCCGGCGCGTTTTCGCGCCTACGGCTGGCACGTGGTCGAGGCGGTCGATGGCCATGATCCGGCCGCCGTGGCGGCCGCGCTGGCGCGGGCGCTCGCCGAGACCGAAAAGCCGTCGTTGATCTGCGCCCGCACCACCATCGGCCGCGGCGCACCGTCCAAGCAGGGCCACCAGGACACGCATGGCGCGCCGCTCGGCGCCGACGAGATCGCCCGTACCCGGGCCGCCATGGACTGGCCGCATGCGCCTTTCCATGTGCCGGCCGAGGTCTATGCCGAATGGGACGGAAGCGCGCGCGGCAAGGCGTGGTCGGGCGAGTGGCAGGCGCGCTTCTCCGCCTATGCGTCCGCGTATCCGGAGCTTGCCGCCGAGTTCACCCGCAGGCTCGCCGGCGACCTGCCGGCCGGATTCGCCGAGGCGGCTGCGGCGGCGCTGGGGGCCGAGACGGCGGCCGGCAGCGTCGCCACCCGCAAAGCCGGCCAGATCGCGTTGACCGCGTTCGCCAAGGCTCTGCCCGAACTTTTGGGTGGCTCGGCCGATCTCGCGCACTCGAACCTGACGATTCATCCGGGCAGCAAGCCCGTCACCCGTGACCCGGCCGGCAATCAGGTCTTCTTCGGTGTGCGCGAGTTCGGCATGTCGGCGATCGCCAACGGGCTGGCGCTGCACGGCGGGTTCATCCCCTATGTGGCGACCTTCCTGGTGTTCTCCGACTACGCCCGCAATGCGGTGCGGATGTCGGCCCTGATGGGGCTGCGGGTCGTCTACGTGTTCACGCACGACTCCATCGCGGTTGGTGAGGACGGGCCGACCCACCAGCCGATCGAGCATGTCGAAAGCCTGCGGCTGATCCCCAATCTCGACGTCTGGCGACCGGCCGACGCGGCCGAGACGGCGGTGGCGTGGCAGGCGGCGCTGGCGCGCCGTGATGGGCCGTCCGCCCTGATCCTCACCCGCCAAGCGCTGCCGCCGCAGCTTTCCGACGGCCTCGACACGCTGGCGGCCACGGGCGCCCGCGTGCTGGTCGACGCGCCGAACGCCTGCGCCACCCTGGTCGCGACCGGCTCGGAGCTGCGGCTCGCCATCGAGGCGGCCGCCCGTCTCGCGGCCGAGGGGCGCGGCGTGCGGGTCGTCTCGATGCCCTGCGTCGAGCGCTTCGAGGCGCTGTCGGCAGAGGCGCGGGCCGCCCTGGTGCCGGCCGACCGGCCGGTCGTCGTCGTCGAGGCCGGCGCGACCCGCGGCTGGCGCGGCCTCGCCGGGCCGCGCGGCCGGGTCATCGGCATCGACCGCTTCGGCGAATCGGCGCCCGAGCGGGACCTCCTGGGCCTGTTCGGCTTCACGGCCGACGCGGTCGCCGAGGCCGTGCGGGTCACGTCGGCGGCCTGACCGGCCGCCGACGCGTGGGCCGGCGTACCGCCACGACTCCGTCACGCGGGCTTGCCATGCAGGGTCGCGGAGCAGAGGCTCCGCGACCGCCGTCGCATGGCGGTCCTCGGCAACGGAGACACCGAATGGAACGTCGCCAGACCGCCTTCCTGTTCGACCTCGACGGCACCCTCGTCGACAGCGTCTATCAGCACGTGCTGGCCTGGCACGAGGCGCTGGAGTCCGAGGGCATCACGTTGTCGGTGTGGCGCATCCACCGAAAGATCGGCATGAGCGGCGGCCTGTTCACCAACATGCTGCTGCGCGAGACCGGGCTGGTGCTCGATCCCGGGCGCAGCGAGCGGCTGCTGCGTGCGCACGCGGAGTGCTACGGCCGGCGCTCGCAACAGATCCGGCCGCTGCCGGGCGCAAAAGAGCTGCTCGCCTATCTGACCGAGGCCGGCATCCCGTGGGCGATCGCCACCTCGGGCCGCATGGCGACCGCCAAGCCGACCCTCGACACGCTCGGCGTCGATCCGGCCAAGAACCCGATCGTCACCCGCGACCAGGTGAAATACGCCAAGCCAGATCCTGATCTCTTCCTCGCCGCGGCGGAGCGGCTCGGCGTCGACATCGAGGAGTCCTTCGTGGTCGGCGACAGCGTATGGGACATGCTGGCGGCACAGCGCGCCCGCGCGCTCGGCGTCGGGCTTCTGTCGGGTGGCTACGGCGAGGCGGAGCTGGAGCGGGCCGGCGCCTACCGGGTCTACGAGGATCCGGCCGAGATGCTGCGCCACATCGACGAGGTCGGCGGCCGCCGCTGACCGGACGACCGGCGGCGCGGATGACCGCTGCGGCCGGCTACAGCGCGACCGCGCCGGGGTCAGCGATCCGTGTCGGCCGTCCACGACACGGCGGTCGGCCGATAGTGCCGCATCTCCTCGATCTCGCCGATGAAAGCCCGGATGGCGGCGAAGAAGGGCGGGAAGTGCGGACCCTTGCGGAAACCCTCGAGATGATCGCGGGTCGATGTCCACACGATCCGCAGGATGAAGACGGTCGGCTCCTCCTCGCATTGCGTCAGCGCGAACGACCGGCATTCGGGGGCGGCCGACAGAAGCGCACCGGCCGCCGCGTAGGCCGACATCAAGTCGTCGGGCGTGTGCGCCGTCAGGCGATAGCGGATGTACTCGACCGTCATCCCGCTGCTCCCGTCTTGCGCATCAGCGCGAAGGCGCCGTCGCGCGGCGCGCCCTTGGCCATCGCCATGTGGATCCACAGCATGGCGTGCGGCTCGAGCAGCCGCGAGATCGCGATCGGTCCGGCGTCGAGCGCCGCGAAGCCGAGATCGGCGACCAGCCGCAGCACCGTCTGCTTGGCGGCGCCGTCCGGGCCGGCGACGAACATGGTGGGCGGCGTCGGAAAACCCGACGCGTCGGCCATCACCTCGTAGCCGACCTGGTTCAGCGTCTTGAAGACATGGGCACCCTTGGAGAGCGCCGTCACCTGCTCGCCGCCCGAGGTGTCGAAGCCGAGCGACAGCGACAGCGCGCCGTTCTCGAATGTCAGTGGGTTGGTGGCGTCGAGAACGATGCGGCCGGCGAGGTCGCCGCAGGCCGCGATGGCGGCGGGCACGGCGCCCCACGGCACCGCGAGCACGATGGCGTCGGCGTCGCGCACCGCGTCGGCGACCGTGCCGACGCGGGCTCCGCCGGCGGCGGCCGCGACGGCGGCATGGGCCGGCTTGCCCGGCTCGGAGACCCCGTAGGCGATCATGTGCCCGGCGCGCGCCCATGCCGCGCCCAAGGCTCCGCCGACATTCCCGGCGCCCAGAATGGCGATCTTCATGACGATCTCCTGGTGTCGAGAGTTCATGTTGACGGCTTCGCTAGCATGCCCGACGATATGCAGCACACTGAAAAACATTCATCGAGTCTATGAGCAATATCGATATCCGGCGCATCGACGTGTCGCTCCTTTTGGTGCTGCGCGAGCTGATCGAGCGGCGCCGCACCACCGAGGCGGCCGCGCGGCTGGGGCTCAGCCAGTCGGCCGTCAGCCATGCGCTGGCGCGGCTGCGCGACATTCTCGGCGACCCGCTGTTCCGCCGTCGCGCCGCCGGGCTCGAGCCGACGCCGCGCTGCCTCGAGCTCGCCCCCAAGGTGGAGGCGCTGATCGCGCTCGCCGGCGAGCTGGTCGGGCGATCGGCGGCGTTCGATCCGGCGACGTCGCAGCGCGGCTTCGCCCTCGCCGGCCACGACATGACGCTGTCGACCGTGGTGACGCCGCTGATCGATCGCCTGCGCAAGGCCGCGCCCGACATCCGGGTCGCCTTTCATCCGGCGGTCGGACGCGACGCGCTCGATCTCCTCGATCGCGGCATCATCGACGTCGCGCTCGGAACGTTTCTCGGCCTGACCGACTGGGCCCGCGCCGAGCCGCTCTATCGCGACGACTTCGTCGTCGTCGCTCGCAGGCGCCATCCCGGGCTGAGGAGGGGCCTCGACCTCGCGGCCTACCTGTCCCTCGACCATCTGCTGGTGTCGTTCCGCGGCGGCTTCGTCGGCCGTGCGGACGCGGCGCTGAACAAGCGCGGCCTCAGCCGGCGGGTCGTCACCAGCGTGCCGATGTTTTTGGCCGGGCTCGACATGGTGACGAAGAGCGACCTGGTCGCCACGGTGCCGCGGCGGCTGGCGCGCGCCCATGCGGCGGCGTTCGGGCTCGCCGTCCACGAATGCCCGGTCGAGGTGGCGTCGTTCGACGTCGTCGCCGTGCATCACGCGCGCGCCGAGGCCGACCCGGGCACGGCATGGCTGCGCGGCATGATCCGTGCGGTCGTGCGCGAGGCGGATGCGGCCGTGCCGGCGCGGCGGGCCCGCAAACATGCCCGTCAGGGCGTCCGCAAAGCGCGCGCGTAGGCGGCGAGGTCGAACAGCCCGTCGGTCGCGGGCGCGGTGGGAAAATCGCCGAGCTCGACCTGATAGGCGAGTAGCGCCTCGGTCGGCGCGACGATGGCGCGCGGGTCGCTGCCGAAGATCACGGCCGGCGAGGCGAGCGCTTTCGCGAACACCCCGGTGTCGACCAGGCCGCCGCCGAGGCTCGCGGCGACGTGCGGCGCCGCCTCGGCCGGCGTGGTCTCGATCAGCGTGGTGGCGCGCACCAGAAGGCGGATCAGCGTGTCGAGCGCATCGCGGTTGGCGTCGGCGAACTTTTCGGTGACGCCGAAGGCGACGCCCGGGATGCCGGCGAACATCTCGTTCGCCACCACGATGCTTTTCAGCCGCGGATCGCGGTCGAGCACCAGGGTCCGGGACGGCTCCAGCACGGTGCCGCCGTCGACGGCGCCGACCAGCATGGCCTGCTGCACGGCCTCGATTCCCATGTGGACGATCTCCACGTCGGCGCGGTCGACCTTGGCGATCGTCCACAGCCAATGGTGCAGCAGGACGGTCGGCACGCCGCCGGGCGGCAGCGTGGCGAGCTTGGCGCGCCGGCCCGTCTTGGCCCGGAAGGCTGCGAAGCCTTGCGCCGGCGTTCCGGTGGCGAGGGCCTCGGCGAGCGCCGGCCCGGCGACGAAGCCGGATCCGCCGGTGGCGCCGGCCGCGACGATGCGCACGCCGATGCCCTTCGAGCGCGCCACTGCGAGCGGCGCGACGCCGATCGCCAGCATGTCGAGCGTTCCCGAGGCGAGCGCCTGGATGGCGGCCGGACCGGAGTCGAATTTGGTCATCGTGATGGCCAGGCCGTCCGCCGCCGCCCAGCCGGCGCCCTGCAGCACATAGACGGCGCTCGCCCCGATCACCGGCACGAAGCCGATGCGCACCGGCGTCGCCGCGCGGGCCGGCATGGCGCTCGCGGCCAGAAGGACGGCACCCGCGGTGGCGAAGCGGCGACGGCTGATCATGAGAACCTCGGTGACGGTCGACGCTGCGTGAAGGCCGGGACGAGCGGCGCCGCGTCGGAGCAACGTGAGCGGCCGGCAGTGTCTCAGGTGCAGACCGCACCGGCAAGGCGAGTGCCCGGCCGTCCGCACACCAGAACGGGCCTTCGGTCGGTCGAAAGTCGAAGAATCGGAAACTCCGATCTCTCCGGCGGACGGTCGAAGCAAGCCGATCCTCTCTCCGGGCGCAAATTCAAAATCTCATTCCGTTGATTTTATTCGCGGCGTGCGCTCCTTATGGGGCGTCGGCGCACGTCGCCGACCGCGGGATTTGACGGAGCAGCTTGCGGCCGCGCACCAACCGCTAAAGCGCCACGAAGGCATTCGTGGGCTCCGTGATTGGAGAGCCTGATGACCTTCCTTGTGCCGACGTCCGCGCGGTGGCGCCCGCGGAGGACACTCTCATGAACATGCTGGTCGAACGGCCGACGGCCGATGCCGAGCCCGTGTTTCTGTCGGGGCGGCCGAACCATGAGCCGGCGCGCGCCGAGCCCACTATCCGGTTCGAGGCAGTCTCGAAGATCTATCCGGCCCGCAAGGGCGATCCCGCCGTGATGGCGCTCGACCGGGTGTCGCTCGATGTCGCGCCGGGTGCCGTCTACGGGATCATCGGCCGCTCCGGTGCCGGCAAGTCGACGCTGGTGAGGGTGATCAACGGGCTGGAGTTTCCGACCAACGGCCGCGTCAGCATCGACGGCGTCGATGTGGCGTCGCTGGACGGCCGCGGCCTGCGCACGCTGCGCCGGCGCATCGGCATGATCTTCCAGCACTTCAACCTGCTGTCGTCGCGCACCGCCTTCGCCAATGTGGCGCTGCCGCTCGAGCTCGCCGGCACGCCGACGGAGCAGATCCGCACTCGCGTGGCCGAGTTGCTCGATCTGGTCGGGCTGTCCGACAAGGCGGGCCGTTATCCGGCCGAGCTGTCGGGCGGGCAGAAGCAGCGCGTCGGCATCGCCCGCGCGCTCGCCACCGAGCCGAAGGTGCTCTTGTCCGACGAGGCGACCTCGGCGCTCGATCCGGAGACGACCGAGCAGATCCTCGACCTGCTCAAGCACGTCAACGCGCTGACCGGCGTCACCATCGTGCTGATCACCCACCAGATGAGCGTGATCAAGTCGATCTGCGACCGCGTCGCCGTGCTGGAGGCGGGCCGCGTGGTGGAGGAGGGGCCGGTCTACGGCGTCTTCGCCCATCCGCGCAGCGAGACGACGCGGCGGCTGGTCTCCTCGGTCAACGGTGCGACGCTGCCGCAGGATCTCGTCGCACGCCTGCGGACGGACCCGGAGGGGGCGACCCAGACGGTACTGCGCATCGTCTTCACCGGCGTGCAGGCGGGAGAGCCGATTCTCAGCCGGCTGTCGCGCAGCCTCGACATCGAGATCAACATCATGGCGGGCCGCATCGACGAGATCGGCCGCGCCCCGTTCGGCAACCTGGTGATCGCCCTGCCGGCGAAGGACGAGATCGTCGCCGCCGCGGTCGCGCTGGTGCGCTCCAACGGCCTCGACATCGAGGTGCTCGGCCATGTCTCCTGAGCTGATCCGCCTGGTCGTCGAATCGACCCTCGAGACGCTCTACATGGTGGTCGCGGCGGGCCTGCTCGGCACGCTGCTCGGCCTGCCGCTCGGCGTCTTCCTGGCGACGAGCCAGAAGGGCGAGCTGTTCGCGGCGCCGCTCGCCAACCGCGTCATCGGTACGGTCGTCAACGCGACGCGCTCGACCCCGTTCATCATCCTGGTGGTCGCCATCATCCCGTTCACGCGCCTCTTGGCCGGCACGTCGATCGGCACCACGGCGGCGATCGTGCCGCTCACCGTGGCGGCGACGCCGTTCATCGCCCGCATCGTCGAGACCGCGATCCGCGAGGTCGACCAGGGTCTGATCGAGGCCGCCAAGGCGATGGGCGCGACGCCGCTGCAGGTCGTGCGAAAGGTGCTGCTGCCCGAGGCGCTGCCCGGCCTCACGCTCGGCCTCACCCTCACGGTGGTCAGCCTGATCGGCCACTCCGCCATGGTCGGCGCGGTCGGCGGCGGCGGGCTCGGCGATCTCGGCATCCGCTTCGGCTACCAGCGCTTCATGCCCGACGTGATGGCGCTCGTCGTCGTCGTGCTGATCGTCCTCGTGCAGGCCGTGCAGAGCGCCGGCGAGGCGCTGGCCCGACGAGTCAACAAGCGCGTCCGCCGCGACTGAGCGGGCTGCGCGCAACTCACAACAGTTCTTCTGGAGAATGACATGACCACGTTCCGAAGCCGTCGCTTCGTGCTCGCCGCCGTCGCCGTGGCTGCTGCCGCGGCCGCGCTGCCCCTGGGTGTCCGGGCGCAGGCCCCGCAGGTGATAAAGATCGGCGGGACCGCGGGCCCCCACTCGCAGATCCTCGAGGTGGTCAAGCAGGTGGCCGCCAAGAACGGGCTCGCGCTGAAGATCATCGAGTTCACCGACTACATCACGCCGAACGTCGCGCTCGACGCCGGCGACCTCGACGCCAACTCGTATCAGCACACGCCCTTCCTCGAGCAGCAGAAGAAGGACCGCGGCTTCAAGATCGAGGCCGTCGGCCTGACCGTGAACTTCCCGATCGGCCTCTACTCGAAGAGGTACAAGAGCTGGGACGCGCTGCCGGACGGCGCCCGTGTCGCCATCCCCAACGACCCGACCAATGGCGGCCGCACGCTTCTGGTCCTTCAGGACAAGGGCGCCATCAAGCTGCGCGACGGGGTCGGCTGGTCGCCGACCGTGCTGGACGTGGTGCAGAATCCGAAGAAGCTGAAGTTCGTCGAGCTCGAGGCGGCGCAGACGCCGCGCGCGCTGGACGATGTCGACGTCGCCGCCGTGAACACCAATTTCGCCATTCCGGCCGGCCTCAACCCGGGCCGCGACGCGATTCTTCGCGAAGACCCGAAGGGGCCTTACGTGAACCTCATCGCCGTGCGGTCGGTCGACCGCGACAAGCCTTGGGTGAGGACGCTGGTGGAGAGCTATCGCTCGCCCGAGGTGAAGGCCTTCATCGCCGGCAAGTATGACGGCGCCGTGCTGACCTCTTGGTGAGGGGCGGCGACCACCCGCCGCCGGCCGCCCGGCAATGCGCGATCGGGCGAGGGGGAACAGGCCGATTCGGCCTGTCCCGCCCCGGCCAGCCGGGGCGGCAAGGCTTGCAGCCGCTGCGGGTCTGCCTGGCGAGCAAGCCGACCGCAGGGGCAGGGGCCGGCCGGCGCGACAGCCGCGAAGGGCTTGAACAGGCTCGCATATCCACCGCACGAGGGAGCCGTGCGCCGGGCGTCTCGAAAGCCGCGGCCGACGGCGCGAACAGGGGGTAGACCGCCGTCGCCTTCCCGATTATATGAGCGGCACTGCGCTACGGCTTGTCCGGCGCAGTCTTCACGGTGCTGCCTCGGGGCCGATCGGTCCCAGGGGGGCAGGGAGCCTCGGGGGCTTTCGTGTCTTCGAGACGTTCGGCCCGCCGGCGCCGCGTTGGGGGATAGTTTAATGGTAGAACAGCGGACTCTGACTCCGCTAGTCTAGGTTCGAGTCCTAGTCCCCCAGCCAATTGATTTTAAAGCGATTTTCCAGTTTCTCACACAGAGCATCGCGGCAAAGTTGGGCTTTCAGTTGGACGAATCCGTTCTCTTTTCGAGCTTGCGGATCGCGCTCTCGCCGAGGGCGGGATCGCGGGTAGTGGGCATCGAGGATCGAACTGACATCCCGGAGCGCATGCCCCGTGATGGTGGCGATCTCGGCCTCGGTGCATTCGGCGATGGCCAGCCGGGTCACGGCGGTGCCGCGCAGATCGTTGAACGTCACCCCGACGACGCCGGCCTTGGCACAGGCCTTGCGCCATGACGATCGGAAGCCGTGTTCGGTCCAAGGCTGGCCGGTGCTGTTCGCCAAGATGATGGTGCTTCGCTTCGGGCTTGCGTCCAACGCCACCTTGAGCGGGGCGACGACCGGTATCAGCACACGAGTGCCCGTCTTGGACTGGCGCAGCCGGATTTTTTCCCCGTCATAGGCCGATCATCCGAGCCGCAGCAGGTCGCCTTCGCGTTGGCCGGTCCACAGGGCGAGGATAAGCGGCAGGTGCAGGTGCGCCGGCGCCACGGCGAGGAACGCGGTCTCGTCGTCGGTAGTCCATATTTTGTCCGCGCGCGTCCCGCCGTAGAGACGGCCGCCGCGCTCGCAGGGGTTCGCGACGATCAACCCGCGGCCCTTGGCCCACGACAGGACGCGGGCGAGTACCTGCCACGCATAGTCGGCCTGTCGGCGCGGCTTTGCGGCGAGCCGGTCGCGCCACTCCATGGAGAGGCCGCGGGTACGACGGTCGGCTAGGGCGGCGAGCGGGAAGTCGCCGAACTCGCGCTCGATCAATTTGATTTGGCGCACGTAGTCCGACCGTGTGCGGTCAGCGCGGTCCGTGAAATCGGTGCTGGCCTGATAGCCCTGCAAAATCGACAGCAAAACGCCAGTTGCCGGCATCACCTTGCGCGCCGCGTCCGCGTTGTAGCTGGCGATGAACTCGAGACTGCCAGGTACACCGTCAAGCCGCGGACCGCCTTTCCAGGCGTACCAGTACGTCACGATGCGGCCGTTCGCGAGCCGCTTCGTGTTGCTGTTGATGCCCATAAGCCGGACGCGCATGGTTCTCCAACCACTTGATTTCGGAACATTCCTGGAAGATGCTTTAAGTTCAGATGAAGGCGGGAAGCCGATCATGGGCCCGACGGCAAATGCCAAACTGAAGCGTGTCGCCCTGTACCTGCGCGTGAGCACGTCCGAGCAGACCACCGACAACCAGCGCCGGGAGCTGGAGGCCGTCGCCGAGCGCGCCGGCTGGCAAGTGGTCGCGGTCTACATCGACGAGGGGCTGTCAGGTTCCAAGGGGCGCGACAAGCGGCCGGGGCTCGACGCCCTCATGAAGGCGGTGACGCGCCGCGAGGTGGACATGGTCGCCGCGTGGTCGGTAGACCGCCTCGGTCGCAGCCTGACCGACCTCCTCAGCATGCTGCAAGAGATGCGGTCGGCGAATGTCGACCTCTTCCTCCATCAGCAGGGGCTCGACACCTCGACCCCGTCGGGCCGCGCCATGTACCAGATGCTGGGCGTGTTCGCTGAGTTCGAGCGAGCAATGATACGCGAGCGGATCCTGGCGGGGTTGGCTAGGGCCCGGGCCGAGGGGACAAAGCTCGGCCGCAAGCGGATCGAGGACACCGACGCGAAAAAGGTCAAGGCGATCCGCGCCCTCCGGGCCGAGGGAAAGGGTATCCGGGCGATTGCCGGCAAGCTGGGCGTGGGCGTCGGCACCGTAATGCGGGTGGTTGAGGAAGGCAGCGCGGCTGCGACGTAGTCGCCCGAGACTGGCACAGCTCGGGAGAGTGCTCGTCCCCGGGCGTGCGGGGAACGCCGCACATAGCGCTTCGCGCCAACGTGACCGACCGCAAGGACGTGGTCGCCGAATTTATCGGGGAGGTGCGTCCCGCCTTCTGGGTCTCCGGCCTCTACGGCGCCCAGATGGGCTGGGCGCGCAAGCGCCAATCAGGTTCTGCCTCGCCCAGAGCTTGTAGCGGTAGCTGCGAAGAGTGGCGTCGGCGAAGGACGGCCTGCAGCGGCCGACCGGGCAGGAGCGCACCAGTAGGCGTTGCAAGCCCGGCGCGAAGGTAAGGTCGCCGGCCTCGGCGGCGTACCCGGCGTCTCGCAACAGATCGCCTGCCAGCGCCGAAAAATCCCGGCCTCCTCCGTGGTTCAGACTCCGCATAACCGCGCCCTCACGAACGAGACTTGCACAGCGCGACGTGCGGCCGATCATTCGAGGTGCCCTCCCGACGTCCCACGCGTGATGATCGCCCGCTTCGCGCCAGATCGGACAAACAGGTCGAGCATTCGATCTGCTCATGCTATATTGCCGCATGGATCGATCTGCATCCGGCCGACCTCCGGCGACATCGAAGCGGGTGGGTCGATCCCTTCCGATGCGAGACGACGCATGGCCACGACACGCAGAGCACTCCTGACGTCGCTCGCATTCGGTTGCTGCCTCGCATTTCCGGCGCTGTCGTGGGCGGACGGACCTGCAATTCTCGGGACGCGCGATGACGGACGCCCCATCGGCCCCGACGATCTCGCGGGATGGCGGCTCGTCTATTTCGGATACACGCACTGCCCAGACGTGTGCCCGACGACGTTGCAAACCATGAGCGAAGCCCTGGACGCCCTGGGCAAGCTCGCCGACCAGATCGCCGCGGTGTTCGTGACGGTCGATCCCGAACGTGACACACCCGAGGTGATGCGCGACTATGTGAGTTTCTTTCATCCGCGACTGGTCGGCGTCACGCCGAGCCCGGCGGATCTCAAGGCGATGGCGGCCGCTTGGCGGATCAAATACGTCCGGGTGGACCTTCCGGACGGCCATCCCTACCTGGTCGATCACACCGCCTCGATCTTCCTGATCGACCCGAAAGGCGCCGTCGCGGCGCGCTTCTCCCACAATCTGTCCGGAGCTCAGGTCGGCGAGAAGGTGCGGGCGGTTCTCGCGACGCGGTCGTGACGCCCGTTCCTCCGCAAGCGCGGCTGGCCGAAACATTCGGACAAGACACGGTGTCGCCCGACCAGCGCCGGGACCTGATCCGACGAACCTTCCGGTCCGTGGCGCCGCGCTACGACCTCATGAACGATCTGATGAGCCTCGGGATCCACCGGTGGTGGAAAGCGTCCTTCGTCGCGATGGCCGATCCGAAACCGGGCGAGGTCGTTGTCGACGTCGCCGGCGGCACCGGCGACGTCGCTCGCCTGCTGGTCGCCCGCGGAGCGATCGTGACGGTGGTCGATCCGAGCGCCGAGATGATGTCCGTCGGGCGGGCGCGGCCCGGTGCAGGCGGGATCACGTGGGTCGAGGGAGAGGCAGAGGTCCTGCCGCTCGCCGACACGTCGGTCGATCTCGTCACTGTCGCGTTCGGGATTCGCAACGTGACACGGATCGAGGACGCCCTGGCCGAGATCCATCGCGTTCTGAAACCGGGTGGCCGTTTCCACTGTCTCGAGTTTTCCACCCCGCAGCGTTGGCTCGCGCCCCTGTACGAGGCCTGGTCCCGCACCGCCATTCCGGCCCTGGGCGCCGCCGTCTCCGGTCGGATCGAGGCCTACCGTTATCTCGTCGAGTCGATCCGGCGCTTCCCGGACCAGCGGCAGTTCGCCGACCTGATCGGGGATGCGGGGTTCTCGGACGTGTCCTGGCGCGACCTCTCGTTTGGAATCGCCGCGGTCCATCGCGCCATCCGCGACGACCGCAGGTGGTCCCGGTCATAGGCCTCCCGACGTCCTGAGGCTCCGCAACCGGTCGCGCAGGGCCGGGTCGTTCCAGTTGCCGGTGCCGATCACGCGTGCGACCTCGCGCCCGCGCCCGTCGAGAACCACGGTGGTCGGCAGGCCGACGATGTCGAGACGGCGTGCCGCCTGGCGGTCGCGGTCGTGAAAGACGGCGACGTCGCGGATCTCCAGCGCCGAGAGAGTCCGGTCGATCACCGGCCACCCCATGCGGTCGATCGAGACCGCGGCAACTTTCACGCCGTCCCGGCGCATCTCCCGCTGCAGCGTCTCGATGGCGGGAAACTCGGTTCGGCAGGAGCCGCACCAGCTCGCCCAGAAGTGAACCAGGACGAGGTCGTCCGACCAGTCCGACGACGCGTGCTCGTGGCCGTCGCGATCCTGCACCGTCACGGCGACCGGCTTCGGATCGACCAGCAGGAGGTCGGCGGCATGCCCCGGGCCGCCCGCGAGCAGCACCGCAAGGACGATCGAAGCGACGGTTTTCATCACCAGTCTCCGAGCAGGGCCGCAGCGGTCGCGACGGCCAGGACGAGCTGGAAGATCACGGTGTCGACCAACCGTCCGTTGAGCGCACGGCTGATCGGCATCCGGGCGACCCGGATCGCGAGATAGAGGGCAGGCAGCACACAGGCGGCGACCAGGAGGGCGCCGCGCGGCGCGGCCGGCATCACCACCAGAGCGGCGAGCATCGTCGCGCCGACGAGCTCGGCCCCGTACAGGATCGTCGCGCCGCGCTCGCCGAGGACGATCGACAGCGTGCGACGACCGTTCGCCGCATCGAGCACGCGATCGCGATGGTTGTTGATGGTCAGCACCGCCGCCGCCGGCAGGCCGATGGCGATCCCGAGCAGCACGGCGTCGACACTCACCTGTCCGGCCGCCAGCCACTCGGTCCCGACCACCGCGGCGACGCCGAAATAGGCGATCACGAACATCTCTCCGAGCGGGGTGGCGGAGATCGGGCAGGGACCGTTCGAATAAGCCCAGGCGGCGAGGATCGAGGCGATGCCGATCAGCAGGATCGGAACGCCCCCCGCCAGCACGGCGAAAAGGCCGAACAAGGCGGCCACCAGGGTCGCGACCATGGCGCCTCGCCGCACCTCGGACGGGCTCATCAGCCGCGATCCGACCACCAACGGCGGACCGAGCCGGGCCGGACCGTCCAGCCCACGCTCGCCGTCGGCGGCGTCGTTGGCGAGATTGGTGGCGACCTGGATGGCGACCGCCGAGATCGTCGCCGCCAGGACAGGCAGGATCGCGATGCGGCCGAAGCTCGCCACGGCATGCGCGGTTCCGACCAGGATCGGCGCGATCGAGATCGACAGGGTGCGCAACCGCATGCCGCGAATCCACACCCCCAACCGGGAGACGACGATGAGAGTGACATGGGTCATCGCGGGCTCCTCTAGGGAAGATCGTCACGGCGGAAGATCAGATATCCGGCGCACGCGGCCGCGAGACCGAGGAGCGCCGGGTAGGCGAAGGACCAGATCATGAAGCCGGTGCGGCCGAAGAGATCGAACACCGCGTAGGCGGTCGGCCCGAGCAGCACGAGCTGCGGATCGAACAGCAGCATCGAGCCGGTCCGAAACACCTGGAGCGGGTTGAACATCGCGATGGCGACGACGCCTTCGAGCGACATCCGAGCACGGATCAGTGCACCGAGCAGAACGAGATCGAGCGCCAGGACCAGGGCGAGCCAGACCAGGAACGCCACGGTCTGCGCCGTGTCGACCGACCGGCACAGGGTCGATATCAAGAAGCCGAGGCCGACGAAGGCGAGGACGAGCACGAGCAACAGCCCGATGTCGAATCCCAGCTCGATCCAGGGAACGGCCGCGCCGCGCACGGTGCCGTAGGCGACGGCCACGAACAGGGCCGAGACCACCGGGGCGGCCGCCAGACAGAAGCGGCCCAGGAACCGGCCGGCGTACCAGGCGCCGATGCCGACCGGCAGGCCGAGCACATATTCGAACACGCCGGCCTCGCGGTCCCCGGCGAGCGAACGCACCGTCGTGATCAGGATGAAGATCGGCAGGATGGCGGTGGCGAGCTGGATATAGGTGACCAGCGTCCGCGACAGCCCGGTGAATCCGAGGACGCGGCTCTCGGTCAGGCCGAACACCAGCAGCAACCCCACCAGCGCGAAGAAGACGAAAGCATAAACGGCATACCAGCGGGCCCGGAATGCCTCGGCGATCTCCAGCCGGAACGTGGCCGAGACTCCGGTCCAAAAGGCGCCGCGAACAGGCTCGTGCAGTCCGGGGTCGGTAACGGGCGCGCGCACGGTGTGTCCTCAGCTCTTGTGGGCGCAGTCCGCCTTCTCGCGGATGGCGGCGGCGGCGGTGCGGAAATCGACGGGATGGGTCGCGGCGGGCCCGGCCGAATAGCCGTATCCCATCGGCGTCACGACCCCGTCGCGGTAGCGCGCCGTGCGCGCGTCGAGCCAATGATCGGGGGCGGCATCGTCGGTCACCCAGAACGGTACGTCGTCCCGGTCGATCAGGCCGAGCTCGCCGGCGCTCAGGACGGCACACCCGAAGTCGTCGTAGAGCCTCGTCCGCCGCATCTCCGGATCCCACACCTGAGCGGCGAAGCGCCGGTCGGCAAAAACCATGTGGCAGTGGTCGCAGGTGTCGCGGTTCCATTTTATCGTGCGAGGCGTCGGCACGATCTCCGAGCAAGCGGACACGCAAACGAACAGGCCGACGGCGGCGCCGAGCACGCGCCGTCGTGACGGGGGCGAAAAGCGATCAGGGCACAGCGGTGCCGGCATGGGCACGCCTTTCGTGACAGTCGGTTGCCTCGTCGACATGGATCTGCCGCACCAACCCGGCGTGGCGAGCGACAAAGCCGAGGAACCGCAAGCGATCGGGACCCGCGATGGTTCCGGTCCAATGGTTCGCGAGCCCTTCGGCCAAGCCCCATTCCAACGCCGCACGGGCGAAGCTCGGCTCGGGTCCGGCGGTCTCCAGCGCCACGACGAACCGGGACCCGAGGGCCCCCGCGTCGGCGACTGTGTCGTCGAGGACGACCCGGCCGCGCTCCAGCTCGACGACGCGGTTCACCAGCGCGGCGATCTCGTCGATGCGGTGGCTCGAGACCAGCATGGTGGTGTCGCGGGCGCGCTCGGCGAGAATCTCGAAGAATGCGGCGCGGGCGGCGGGATCGAGGTTGGCAGCCGGCTCGTCCAGCAGCAGCAGGCGGGTCGGTCTGCCGAGGGCCAGGACGATCAGCAGCTTCTGCTTCATGCCGCCGGACAGCCGGACGAACGAGCGGCCCCGGATGGCGTCGAGATCGAGGCGCAGACGCTCCGCCACGGCCCCCATCTCGGCGAGGCCGGTGCCCGAGACGTCGGCCACGTATCGCATCAGGGCCGCGACGGGCATCTCGAGGCGGGGCGCGATCTGCGGGACGAAGCCGACGAGGCGCAGCACCCCGGTGCGGTCGCAGCGCGGATCGCGCCCATCGATCAGCACGGAGCCCTCGTGGATGTATTCGCCGAGCAGGCAGCGGAACAGCGTCGTCTTGCCGGCACCGTTGGAGCCGATCAGCGCGACGCGCTGACCGGCCGGGACGTCGAGATCGACGCCGTCGAGGATGCGCGCCGCTCCGAAGGACTTCCCCAGTCGCCGGAGAGAAATCATCGTCGTCCGTTCCTCGCGCATGATCGCGCCGTCCTGTCGTTTCGTCACCCTGCTCGTGATCGGTCCGGACGTGCCGTGGCGATCACGGATCGGTCGTCGCGTCGGGGTCATTCGGCCGTCCCGGGCGGCCGCGAGATCCCCTTGACGTCGAGCGTCAGCGCGCCGGTCGGGCAGGCGTCGATGCACATCGCGCAACGCGTGCAATCGGGGCCGATCGGCGTGTTCACCTCGGCCGCGTAACCGAGCTTGGTCATCTCCAGGACATGCGGCACCAGACACACCTCGCGGCATTTGCCCTCGTGCAGGCAACTGTCCAGATGGTGGACGATCCGGACCGGAGCGACGGTGCCGACGATGCCGTAGGTCAGTCCGATCGGGCACAGATAGCGGCACCACAGGCGCCTCGAATAGAAGACCTCCACCAGCAGCAGGAACGCGATCCAGACCAGCGCGATCACGGTGCCGTAGACGAGGGCCCGGCTGAGAATGCCGACCGGCGAGATCGTCTCGAACAGCGTGTAGCCGGACGCGAAGGCGAGCACCGCGAAGACGACGAACATCACGGTCCGCAGCCGGCGGTCCAGCTCGTGATCCTTCACCAGGCGCCGCTCGGCGAGCCGCAGATGCAGCATCTCGGCGAGCTCGGAGAGCAGGTGATAGGGGCAGATCCAGGAGCAGAAGGTGCGGCCGCCGGCGAGCAGATACAACGTGAAGACCGTCGAGGCGCCGATCACGAAGTCGTTCACGGCGTGCTTGTGAGCCAGCATCAACTGGAGCGAGGAGTTGAGGTCGGCGAAGTGGAAGCCGAGCACCCGCGAGGCCGTGAGGGCCCCTTCGACCAGTTGGAGGTCGAGCCAGTAGGACAGCACGAACAGGCCATTGAAGCCGACGATCGAGGCCCAGCGACGCCAGCGCCAGCGGTGCGACACGACGCCGGCGGCCCGCTCGGCCATGATCTCCGCCTTCCGGCGCGCACGCTCCTGCGGCGTCCGCTTGAACGCGTGCATGTCGCGGGCATCGGTCGTCATGCCGTCGGGATCCGGCTTCACGGGCTCGCGGCCGAGCAGCAGTCCGAGTCCCAGTCCGGTGCGCGAGAGGAATCCGGCGCTCATGCGGGTGTCCCTCCGGGTTCACGGCCCGTGGGGGTGACCTCGATCCGGATGGCGACCGGATCGGCCGGGCACATCATTTCGCAAACGCCGCAGCCGACGCAGGCGGCGGTGACTTTCGGGGTGCGACGGCGGTCGCCGGGATCACTGGACACGGGCTCGAGCGCAATCGCCCCCTCGATCGGGCACTGGCGCACGCAAAGGTCGCACAGCGCGAGATCGTAGGGGTGGCCGGCGACGGGCTTGGCGCGCCAGCGATCGATTTCGGGGTAACGCAGGACGCCACGGAAGCCGCCGCCGCGCGCCGGCCCCTTGTAACCCCGGCCCTGCCGGGCCAGGCAGGCGTCGGGCTCGACGACCTTCGCCACCCCCATCCGGACCTGCTCCTTCTTGTCGATCAGGTGCGACAGGGCGCCGGTCGGACAGGCCAGGATGCATTGGGTGGCGTCACAGGAGAAATCACAGGCTTGAGCACGCGGATCGATCCAGGGGACGCCGTTGCCGATGCCGTCGGTGAGATCGGCGAGCTTGACCGCCTCGACCGGGCAGACCTGAACGCACTGGCCGCACTTGATGCACGACGCCAGGAAAGCGTCTTCATCGAGAGCGCCCGGCGGCCGCAGGCGCGGCGCCCCCGGCGCCAAGCGATGGTGGAGCAGCCCGGCCAGGGCAGCGCAGGTGACCAGGCCGCCGACGGCGATCGAACGCAGCAGGCGGCGACGGGCTTCGTCGGCCTTGGAGTGGCGCTTGTCCGGCTTGGTCGGGGCGGTGGTCGTGATGGTGTCCGTCATGGGGTCTTCTCCGGCCGAGCGGTGCCGCGCGCGCCGATGTCGCCGGGGAGATCGAAGCGTGGCTCCGGATCGCGCAGGATCAGGCGGGGCTCGATGAGCGAGCCGAGCCGCTCGACGAAATCGATGAGTTCCAGGGACGGCGAGGTCCGGAAGAACTGGGCGTCGCGAACGTCCATCCACAAGCGGTCGGCCCAACTCCAGCTCTCGTAGGGCGTGTCGCCGACGCCGTCATTGTTCCGGTCGAAGCCGACATAGTCGTCCCACCGGTTGGCGTGCCACCGATTGCGGGCTGCGCCGCCGGTGCCCTGGACCGTGACGCCGCTGTGGTTGCCGACGAAGGCGTTGCCCTCGAAGCTGTTGCCTTCCCAATCGGAATGGAAGGAGACGGCGACGCCGTTGTAGGCGATCCGGTTGGCCCGGAAAACGTTCCAGCCTTCGGGATCGTAGGGCGACGCGTCCATGAAGATCCCGCGCGCATTGGCGAAGAGGTCGTTGTTGACGACCGTGGTGTTGGAGGATTCCTTGAAGCCGAGGCCGATCCCGGAGGGCCCCTGGCTGTAGTGGATGACGTTGTCGATCACCTGATTGTCGTTGGCGTACATCAGGAAGATGCCGACGGTGTTGGACAGGAAGGTGTTTCGCTCCAGGAGGTTCTTGTGGGCGTACATCAGGTGGATGCCGTAGCGGCTGTCGACGATGCGGTTGCCCGTGATGGCGGTCTCGACCGAATACCAGACCACGACGTCGCGAACGTGGACGATGTCGTTGTCCTCGATGCGATTGCGGTTCGAGTACCAGACCCGGATGGCATCGCCGCGCAGCGCCTCGGGCAGATCCTTGGAGCCGATGCGGTTGCGGCGGATGATGTTGCCGTCCGCCTGTCTCAGCTCGAAGCCGAACAGGCAGTCCTCGATGATGTTGTCCTTCATGACGTTGTGGCGCCCGCGCAGCCGGACCGCGGAGTCCGTCGTCTCGTGACGGTCGCCCGAATTGCGGAACGTCACGCCGCTGACGATCACGTTGTCGGCCGCGACCGTCAGAATCGAGCCGATGCCGCCGCCGTCGACGACCGTTCCGGGTACGCCGTCGATACGCATGGGCCGGGTGATTTGTCCGGGCGCGGCATAGACGCGCGCATCGAGTCGGAGTGTCCCATCGGTGGGGGTGGCGTCGATGAGGGCCTGGAGAGGGACCGCGCCTGCCGGAAAGCGGCGCAGGCTCTCCATCTCCTCCTCCGAGCGCGGATCGGGAGCCGGCGGATGATGGTCGGCGAATCCGGCGTCGCGCGTCAGCTCGACGATGGCCCAGTTCTCCGCGTAGCGGACCACGGCGGTACCGACCAGCGCCACCACGGCGAGACCGAGGGCCGCGGCGACGACGCCCTTCGTCCATCGGATCACGTCGGACCAACCCGGCACGGCATCGCCCCCGTCAATTCTTCGCCGCCGGTGGCAGGGACCGCCGCAGCACGGCCGCGACAGCCATCGCGGCGGCCACCAGGCACATCAGCGCGAAACCGATATGCGGATAGGAGTGGGTGGAGAACTGCGCCACCTTGCCGTCGCCGAACACGGTGGGCATGAACGGCTTGAGCGTGAAGGCGCCCATCGCGTTGAGCGTGTGGCCGTACCACCAGAGCCAGGCCGAGTAGACGACCAGGAAGATCAGCGGGAGCAACATCCCGGCGATCGGAAAGAGGATGAACAGCCGCGACCGCGGCCGCCAGGCGAGCCACAGGAAGAACACCATGGCGGCCAGGATGGTGCCGTACAGCACATGCGTCGTGGTCCGCACCGTGGTCACGTAGCGGGCGTTCTTCGCCGGCTCGTTGAACCAGCGGCCGAGGCTTTCCGCATAGTACCAGGCCAGCACGTCGAGGGCGCGGCCGCTCCATACCGGCGCCGGCTCCGTCAGGCTGACTGGCGCCTTGACGTCGTGTGCGGTCTTCAGCGCGTCGATCAACTGCGCCCTGGTGGCGTCCACCGCCGCTTTCGGGACGGCCGGTGTACCGATGCCGCTTTTGGCCAGCGATTCCTTGAGCTGCCGCACGACCGGGTGCAACGCCTCGTCGGGGATGTCGTCGGCGCGGCCGAGACTGTCGACCAGCCCGGCCAACCAGTTCCGCCCCATGTATTGCACGCCGTCCGGCGTGTAGAGGGCGAGCGTCATCCAGACCGCGGTCGCCGCGAAGCCGGCCGCCATGATCAGGGTGCGGGGGACCCGGCCGGGAATGGCGAAACCCAACAGGACGACGGCGAGAAACGCGTAAAGAAACCCGGAGAACATCATTTCCACCGGGCCACCGGAGGCGATCGGATACATGCCGACGAAATGGTTGATGGTGTCCATCTCGGAAACGCAGTCGAGCGCTTCCTTCTCGAGCACCTCCTTGGACTCGCGCATCTGGCAGCCGTTGGCGACACGGTCGACATGGAAGTGGATGCGCACCCCGTCCGGGAAGGTCTGGGCCGGATAGTTCGGCGCTTTCAACGACACCCACCAGATCGGCGTGAAGTAGGACGCTCCCAGGCCCAGGAGCGCGACCAAAGTGAGGACACGGAACAGGATCGCGGCCCGCGCGATGCGGGGCCGCGCAGCCGCCGCGGTCGAGGACGGCAGATCCGGCTTGCCCGCGGACGGTGCGGTCGGAGCCGAAACGGAAGCGGACATGATGCGTTCTCCTGGCCTGAAGCCGGTCGGCGTCTGAGGTCGCCTTCCGGCCCGGGACCACGACGGCGACGTCAGGTCGCGATCGTGGTCGGCGCGCCCCCTGCCGGGCTCACTTGAAGTCGGGGTTCTTCCAGCCGACCGGGGCGACGAACTCCGGCGGCGGCTTCAGCCGCGACACGTAGTCGAGCACGGCCACCGTGTCGCGATCGGTGAAGCCCTTGATCTGCTCGACCATCTCCGGATTCGAGTTGCGGCGCTTGCCCTCCTTGATCCAGCGGTACTGGCGCAGCAGGTACTCGTAGTGCTGGGCCTGGATGCGCGGATAGTACTTCGTCGCATCGCCCTCGCCCGTCTCGCCGTGGCAACGCACGCAATTGTCGGCGTAGAGCTTCGCCCCGAGCGCGAGGTCGGTGCCGGGGCCGACGCCGTTCTGCGGGTTCATCTTCAGCAACGAGACGTATTCCGAGACGTCGGCGATCGACTGCACGCCGCCGATCTCGGAGGGCAGCGCGAACGGGTACATGGTGGGATTGTCGCGATGGCCGTCGCGGATGTCGGCGAGCTGCTTGATGATGACCGTCCGATGCTGGCCGGCGAGCTGCGGGAAGGTGCCGTCGCTCAGTCCCCAGCCTTCCGGCATGTGGCAGGCGGAACAGACCTCGTAGACCTCGCGGCCGTTGTCGACGTTCGGCTTCAGCAAGAGCGCCTCCTCGCGCTCGCCGCCGGCGCTCATCCACTCCTTCTTGGTCTTGTTCTGCTCCAGCGTCGCCGGGTCGACAGCCTGCCGGTTGTCGGCCGCCTGGGCGGACCCGACAAGCAAAAAAGCCACCAGGGCGACGGTCGAAGAGAGGCGCTCTCTCATGTCGGATCTCCTGTGTTCACGCATTGTGTTCCATCAGTCTGGATTGCGCTTGATCTGCGACAGATAGTCGGCGATTGCCGCGATCTTCGCGTCGTCGAGCTTGCTGGCGAACGGCAGCATCGACCGGACCCGGCTGTTGCGGCGCACGCCCGCCTTGATCTCGGTGATCTGCAGGACGAGATACTCCCGCTTCATGCCGCCGATGTACGGATAGCTCGGCACCGGCTTGGAGCCATCGGGCCCATGGCAGGCGATGCAGCCGCCCTTCGCGTAAGCCTGCTTTCCCTCCGCCAGCCGGGCGCTGTCGACCGCCGGATCGAGCGGTCGCGGCTTCGGCGCCGGAAGCTTGGACAAATAGTCGGCGATCGACGCCCGCTGCTCCTGCGTGACGAGATGCATGATGTCCTTCATGCCTTGGGTTCGGGGGAAGCCGCGCGGATCGGGGCCGGACATGCGGGCCCCGGAGGCGATGTCGGTCATCTGCTGGATCATGTACCGGGCATCTTGGCCGGCGAGGTCGGGATAGTTCTGGATCGCTCTGGAGCCGTCCCGGCCGTGACAAGCCACGCAGGTCTTGGTGCGGAAAAGGGTTCTTCCTTCGCTCGCACCGTCTGCCGCGGACTCCTGGCCGGCGCCTTGGCCGTGGGCCGCAATCGTCGTCGCGAGAAGACAGACGATCAAGCCCGCTCCGAATCGGATCATTGGGATCTCCGTGACATTCACCCGCGCCTTGTCGAGACCAATCGTGCGCGGCGACGAGAGTCACCCGCGTCCTCGCAAGGCGAGCGATTTGATCGACGTGGAGTGCGTCCCGGCTCGAACGCGCCGAACGGTGCGTGGCCGAGCGCCGTGCTCCCTGGGACGTCCGCCCCACCCGCCGCCGAGCGGCGGGAGGGGCGCGATGCCTCACGGGCACCGAGGTTCCACCTCACTTGGCGACGGTCTTGGCTCCGTGCTCCTCCAAGTAAGTCTTGACGCGCAGGCCGATGTCGGCGGCCTTGACCTGATATTGCCACCACTGGTTCGCCCACAGGGTTCCCTGCTGCCAGTCTCCCTTCTTCGCCGCGTCGTCGGTCTTGTCACGCGACTCCTTGGCGAAGTTGAGCTGGTCGACGGCGTCCTCGACGAGGGCGACGACGGTCGGGAAGTCCTTGTAGTTGGTCGACATGATGTACTTGACCACGCTGTCGATCACGGTCTGGGTGTCGAGGTTGGTCTTGTACTGCTTGTCGAAGTCCGCCTTGGTGTAGGTCACGGCGTCGGTGGCCTTTGCCGACACCTGGTCGACCAGCCCCTTCGGCTTGACCATCAGGTAGCCTTCCATCTCGAGATGCAGCGCCGAGCAGAACTCGGTGCAGTAGAACGAGAAGGCGCCGGGCCGATCGGCCTTGAAGGTCAGCGACGCGGTCTTGCCCGGCTCGAGGCTGAGATTGCCCGCGTAGGTGGACACGGCGAAGCCGTGGGTCTCGTCCTCGGCCCGCTCCGAGTTGGTGATGTGGAACGTGACCTCGTCGCCTTCGTTCACCTCGACGATCTCGGGCGTGAAGTGCGAGCGGATCGCCGTGCCGAACACCGTGACCTTGCCGGGCTCGCGGACGATCTTCTCGGAACCCGGCCGCACCGCGAACGGGCTGTCGAGACCGGTCCGGCTGTCGGTGCCGTACTTGTAGCGGATAAGCGGCTTGAGCTTGTCGGTCGCGATCGCCGCCGCGTAGTGCGGCTCGCCGAGCGGCACCGGCATGTCGTACAAGAGCTCCATCTTGTCGCCGGTGATGTCGATGAGCTGATGGTTCTGCGGGTGCAGCGGACCCACCGGGTTGAAGCGGTCGATCGCCAGCTTGTTGAGAGCGACCAGGTATTTTCCGGCCGGGGCGGCGCTGTCTCCCTCCATCGTCATGAGGTGGCCGATATTGTAGTGCACCGAGATCTTGTCGAGCACCTTGCCTTCGCAGTAGTCGTACTTGGCCACTTGGCTGTCGACGTAGAGCGACGTGTAGGCGATGCACGGCTTGGAGTCGTACTGCGTATGCAGCGGCCCGAGGCCGAGCTGGACCTGCTTGTGGATGACCTGCTTCATGTCGAGGATCGGGATCCCGTAGGGATCCTTGGAGGCAAACTGCTTGGCATCGATCGCCGCCTTGATCTTCTCCCACGAGTAGACCGTCACGTTGGTGTCGAGCTTGCCGCCGACGATGATGTACTTGCCGTCGGGCGTGACGTCGGCGCCGTGCGGCGACTTCGGCTCGGCGATCAGGAAGAGGAGGCCCTCGTCGATCGCGGTCTTCATCGGGATGACGTCGTGGCCGTTGATCTTCGTCGTCTTGCCGGCGGCGGCGACCTCGGCGGCCTTCTTCCAGTTGATCACGTGCAGGTAGTCGGCGTCGTTGGCCGAGCACCCCGCCTCGAAGGGTGGCCTGCCCTGCTCGATTCCGCCGACATAACGCTCGGCACAGAAGGAGTTGATGAACGACCAGCCGTCGGAGGGACCCTTGCCGGCGTCGGCCAGATCCTGGGTGTAGGGCGGCAGCTCGATCGAGAACGACTTCTCGACATCGATGCGCCCCTTTGCACGATCGAACTTCCAATAGGTGACGGCACCGCGGAACTTGTCGTTGAACTCGGACAGCGGGGCGTAGCCCCGTCCGAGGACGCCCGGGTATTGCGCCGCCTCGATCACGTATTCCGAGTTCGGCGTGACGAAGGTTCCGCCGTGCTCGGACTGCAGGATCGGATTGACCACGATCTGCTGGGTCTCGAAGTCGTGCAGCGAGACGACGGCGACGCGCGGATTGGCCTTGTCGTTGATGAACAGAAACTCGCCGTCCGGCTTGCCGTTGGTCTCCGAGAGCGCCGGATGGTGGGTGTCGCCCCAGCGGATCTCGCGGCCGTCGATCTTGCCCTGGTCGAGGATCTTCTTCGATTCGTCGTCGAAGCCGAAGCCCTGCCAGGGCTCGGGCGTGAACACCGCGATGTACTTCAGAAGACGCATCGACGGCACGCCGTAGACCATGATCTGGCCGGACTGACCGCCGGACGAGAAGACGACGAACTCGTCGCGTCCCCCGGTCGGCGTGTAGGTCTTGGCGGCGGCCAGAAGGTCCTTCTGGCTCAGCCCGCGACGCTTCATGACGTCCGCCAGGTTCTCGGCGGCGGAAACCGACAACGTCCCCCAGCCGACCAGCGACGCCACAGCGACGGAGGTCTTCAAAATCGATCTCATGATCGCGTTCCTGCCTTTTTTCGCGAACGGGACGGCAGCCGACAGCGGCGGGCCTCACGACCAACCCAAGCTTCAGCCGCCCCGGTTCGACGGCAAAAGCATCCTCTCGCGGTCGGCCATGCGGCCGCCGACGGCGCCTGTCATCTCGATTGGACGCAATAGGTTCTCAGCGGCGCGGAAAGACGGCCCGCACGGCCGCAAGGTCGACTGTCGAAAGCGGGGAAAGAGGTTGTTCTGCTCGCCCCGCTCGGCGGCAGTAGCCGTCGGGTCGTATTCCGTACCGAGCGGATTTACGACCTCCGTCGCGGGACGGACGTTGCGCTAGATCAAACAACTAATAGGGCATACTACGAACTAGCCCCGGAACGCTCGCACGCCTCGGTTGCCGCGCAGTCGGAATTGTGCCGTCGTTGCTATCACAGGAATGAATCAGCCTCTGAACATCACCTCGTTGCCGAAGCCTTCGGGCGACTCGATCGGTCCGAAGGCCGGTTTGGCTCGGTCCGAACGATCCGGAGAAAGGCGAGTGCGGCGACGGATGACCGGCAGGAGAAGGTCAGGTCGCGCATCAACCCGCAGTTCGAGCCGGATGTTCGGCAAGTGGACGATGGGTGAAGCGGGGCGGTGACGACGGGAACCGGCCGACGGCGAGAAACGGCCCGACTTCACCCGACGAAAGCGGCACAGCGCCGCCTGAACGATCGGGCAAATCAGGCGTTCGGAGGGCCGCGTGGGCGGAAACCGGCACAGTGGGTGCCGTCGTGCAAACCGAAGAAGTCAACCGCCGCGACTTGCGAAATGACGGCCTGAAGAGCCGGGCCGATCGAAGGGGCGGTCGGAACAATAGGCGTGGCGCCAAGGCAGAAGCCGAGCTCACAGCACGCGTGCTGGCAACTGGCGAGATCGCCGGGATCGCCGGTGGCGGGAGCCGGCGTGCTCGTACCCGTGAAGGCTATGGCCGAACACAGGTCGCTGTCGCCGACCGCTGCGGCGAGCGCATGCGCCCGCACCGAGCCGACGACGAAGATCAGCGCGAACAGCACAATCCCGACGCCGGAAAAGCGGCGCAAGGTCATCAGCCATCCGCGTTTGTGCGACCGTCCCATGCTCTGCCTGACGAGACGCCCCCGAGAACCGGGATGTCCCACCTATCCACCTATCCGGAAATCACGATTTCAAGCCAGCCGCTTTGATGTAACGCAAATCGGACGGCCGTCGTTCGACGCCGACATCCGTGGTGATCCGCCCCCAGCTACACCACCCCACGGGACGCGATCCCAGAAGCCCTTTAGGTGATCTGGCGGGGTTAGATGAGGGGCTCTCCAGCGGAGCCTAATCCTAGCGGCCAAGACGTAAAGTCCCAGCGAAAAAATAGGGCCTTCCTGGTGTCTCACTCAGGCACCACTCCCCAACCGACTCCCCGCTCTCAAACCGGACAAATGGTCCCGATAGAGAGCGCAGACCCCACAGAAAAAATAGTTAAACCAAGCTCTTAGCTCATTCCAGGCGGACCATTGGTCTGTCGCGGGGCGGCCCCTGAGCCGGGCCCCCGGCTGTGCACGAGCACGACTAGGGTCGGGGCTCAATTGAGCCCCCAGACGACGGTCGCGGCCAGGATGGCGCCGGCGAGGAAGTTTCTGGCGAGCTTGTCGTA
>NZ_JACAAX010000033.1 GCF_013377085.1 Rhodoplanes sp.
AGACCGGGGTTATGGGTCCCGGGCTCGCGGCCTACAGCCGCGCCCCGGGACGACGGAGGCTGCGGATGTCGGCTCCTCCATCGCCCACTCGTAAACTTAGCCGGGCGACAGGACCGCCGCCTCAGTTCAGCACCTCGAAGCGGCGGCGGTAGGAGCCGTCCTCGCTGCGCTCGAACACCTCGGAGACCTGCGGGTGGCGGACCGGCTCGCCCGACTCGTCGGGCAGCAGGTTCTGCTCCGACACATAGGCGATGTACTCGGTCTCGGCGTTCTCGGCGAACAGGTGGTAGAACGGCTGGTCCTTGTGCGGCCGCACGTCCTCCGGGATCGCCTCGTACCACTCGTCGGTGTTGGCGAACACCGGGTCGACGTCGAAGATCACGCCCCGGAACGGATAGATCCGGTGCCGGACAACCTGGCCGATCGTGTACTTGCCGGTGCGCGCTCTACTCATGGGGCGAAAATAGCGCAGCTTCACGTCGGCGAACAGCCTCCCGGCCGCAGGACTGACCTCCGGCCGGAACCATCGGCCGGCCGGAGCGGGTTCGCGGCCGGCCCGGTCGGACCGAAGCCCGGGTCACAGCCCGTAGCGGGCCGCCATCTCCGGGTCCTTGGCGGCGACCAGCCGGGCGAGGTCGACCACCACCTTGGCCTGCTTCCAGGTGGCGTCGTCCTGCATCTTGCCGTCGATCATCACGGCGCCCGAGCCGTCCGGCATGGCATCGAGGATCTTGTGGGCGAGCTTCACCTCGTCCGGGTCGGGCGAGAACACCCGCTTGGCGATGTCGATCTGGGACGGGTGCAGCGACCAGGCGCCGGCGCAGCCGAGCAGGAAGGCGTTGCGGAACTGCGCCTCGCAGGCCTCCGGGTCGGAGAAGTCGCCGAACGGCCCGTAGAAGGCCTTGATGCCGGTCGCTGCGCAGGCGTCGACCATGCGGGCGAGCGTGTAATGCCACAGATCCTGCTGGAAGCTTTCGCGCGGCGCGCCGGCGGCGGTCGCGTCGGCCAGCACCTTGTACTCCGGGTGGCCGCCGCCGACCCTTGTGGTCTTCATGGCGCGCGAGGCGGCCAGATCGGCCGGGCCGAGGCTCATCCCGTGCATGCGGGGCGAGGCCGAGGCGATCCTCTCGACATTGTTGACGCCTTCCGGGGTCTCCAGGATGGCGTGGATGAAGATCGGCTTGCGCAGCGCGAAGCGCGCCTCGAGCTGGGCCAGGAGCTGGTCGAGATAGTGAATGTCCCAGGGCCCTTCGACCTTGGGAATCATCACCACGTCGAGCTTGTAGCCGACCGCCTCGACGATCTCCAAAAGGTCGTCCAGCACCCAGGGCGAGTTGAGCGCGTTGATGCGCACCCACAGGCCGGTGGCGCCGAAGTCGTTCACCCGCGCCATCTCGATGAAGCCGCGGCGGGCATCCTCCTTGGCGTCGGCCGGGATCGCGTCCTCGAGATTGCCGAGCACGACGTCGACCTGGCCGGTCAGCTCGCGGACCTTGGCCCGCAGCTTCTCGATGTGCGGGGGGACGAAATGGATCATCCGCTCGAGCCGCACCGGGAGCTCACGGCACGGCGCTGGCGCGCCGATCGCGAGCGGCTTGTAGAAATTGCGTGGAAGCTTCATCGATCTTGTTTCCGCCCTTGGGCTCGTCCCAGGAGGCTGGCGCGTCACGCGGGCAGCCGGACAGGGCGCCGGCCGCTGCATGGCTGCGCGTGCCCGAAACGCTGCACGAGCCGCCGTGAAATGCTCTAATCGAGATCGCTTGGTCGCCCCTCCAACCTAGAGGAAGCTGCGTCGTCCGCCAAGCCGGACCGGCGGTTCCCTCGCTGCAACCTTCGTCGGCTCGCCCACCGCCATGATGGACGTCCTCAACCTCGCACTGCCGTTCTTCGGCCTGATCTTTCTCGGCATGGCCTGCGGGAGGTTCGCCCGCATCCCGGACGCCGGTCTCGCCTGGATGGATTTCTTCGTCATCTATGTGGCGCTGCCGGCGCTGTTCTACCGGGTGCTGGCACAGACGCCGGCCGGCGAGCTGACCCAGCTCTCCTTCATCGTCGCCACCACGCTCGCCACCTTCGCGGCCTTCGTCGTGACCTTCGGGATCGCCATCGCGGTCGAGCGCGGCCGGCTGAGGGTGGCGACCATCATCGGGCTCGCCGGTGCCTACGGGAATGTCGGCTATATGGGGCCCGGCCTCGCCGTGTCGGCCCTCGGCACCGAGGCGGCGGCGCCGGTGGCGCTGATCTTCTGCTTCGACACGCTCCTGGTGTTCACCGTCGCGCCGCTGCTGATGACCATGGCGGGCCACCACGGCAAAGCCGGGGGCGACAGGAGTGCGCTCGCCACCGCCGGCCTGGTGGCCCGCCGCATCGTGCTGCATCCGTTCATCGTCGCCAGCGTGCTCGGCGTCGCCTCGGCGGCGATCGGCCTGCAGCCGCCCGTGGCGCTCGACCGGCTGCTGCAGTTCCTGCAGAACGCCGCGGCGCCCTGCGCCCTGTTCGCTCTCGGCGTCACCGTGGTGGCGCGCCCGGTCGACGCCGTGACGATCGAGCTGCCGATCGCCATCGGCGTCAAGCTGCTCGTCCATCCGGCGATCGTGCTGGTGCTGATGTCGCTGTTCGGCCCGTTCGCCGAGACCTGGGTCTACACGGCCGTGCTGCTCGCCGCGCTGCCGACGGCGCTCAGCGTCTTCGTGCTGGCTCGCCAGTACGACACCTGGGTGGCGGAGGCGTCGAGCCTGGTGATGTACGGCATCCTCGTCTCGGTGTTCACCGTGACGGGGCTGCTGTGGCTCCTGAAAGCCCACCTTCTGCCGCTGAACATTTTTGGGTGAAATCCCCCGTCGGCTGGTGGCCGGTCAGCTCAGCGGCTCGCCGCGCAGGAGCTTCGGCTCGGCCAGGGCCGGGGCGACGCCTTCGCGCATGACGGCGCGGCGCAGCGGGCCGAGGCGGCCGAGCATCCACAGGCCGACGCCGCGGACGCCCTGCACGGGCAGGAGGTCGCTTAAAAGGCTGCGGTTGAGCAGGTCGACGGCCAGCGTGCGGCTCGCCACGTCGGCGCGGCGGCGACGGTCGTACTCGTCCGTCACAGTCGGGCCGCCCGGGTCGGTCCCCTCCCGGCGGGCGTCGGCGATCAGCTCGGCGACGGTCGCGGCATCGCGAAAGCCGAGATTGAGGCCCTGGGCGCCGATCGGCGGCACCACATGGGCGGCATCGCCGACCAGCACGACGCGCCCGCCGGCAAAGCGCCGGGCGGTCTCGACCGAAAGCGGGAAGGCGCCGCGGCCGGGCTCGACCGTCACGGGGCCGAGGATCGAATGGGAGCGCCGCTCGACCTCGGCATTCATGGCCTCGGGGGTGAGCGCCTGCAGGCGGTCGGCCTCGGCGGGGGCGACCACGCACACCACGCTGACCCGCCGGCCGGGCAGGGGAACGACCGTGAACGGCCCCTCGGCGGAGTGGAATTCCGTCGATATGTCGTGATGATCACGCGAAATGCCGAGGTTGAAGGTGAGCGCCGTCTGGGGGTAGGTCCAGCCCCGCGTGGCGATGCCGGCGGCCTCCCGGCAGAGCGAGCGGCGGCCGTCGGAGCCGACCGCGAGCTTCGCCACGATTTTTCGCCCGTCGGCGCAGCCGACCGTGACGCCCGTCGCGCCGATCGCCACCGTGCTGGCGTTCTCGGCCATGACGGTAAGGTTCGACAGCGTCGCTGCGCGCGCTTCCAGCGCCGCGACGAGGTCGCGATTCGCAATGTTCCAGCCGAACGCATCGAGGCCGATCTCGGTTGCCTCGAACCGCACCTCGGGGGCGCGCCACAGCCGGCCGGTGTCGTCGACGATCCGCATGGCCCGCAAGGGAGCGGCCGCGCCCCGGCACGCCTCCCAGACGCCCAGCGCCGTCAGCGCGTCGACCGAGCCGACCAGCAGCGCCGTCGTGCGATTGTCGCGCGGCACCGGGCGGCCGGCGACCAGGACGGTCGCGGCTCCCGTCGAGGCGATTGCGACCGCGGCCATCAGCCCGGCCGGGCCGCCGCCGACCACCACCACGTCACAGGATACCGTCTCGCCGGTCGTCGGCGTCATCGTGCAGCTCCCCTGAGGACGAAGCTCGGCCGCGCTCCTCGTCGGCCCGTCATAGTCGATCCGCTGCCTCGAGGCGAAGCGGACGCTATGACGCGGCTTCCAGGACTAATCGAAAATATCGATTGAAACGACAAAAATAACTTGTTTGATAGAATAGAAGCAACCGGCTTCTCTGCTGCGGAACAGCGAGGAGACCGCCATGCCGCCGATCGCCGACCCGACCGCCGTTTTGCCGGAGGCCCCATGCCCCGAAGCGTCCCGTCCAATAATTCATCGTCGGGCGTTGTGGCCCGGGCTGGCGCTGGCTGCAGCCGTGGCGGCAGCGGCGCTGGCGCTGCGCAGCCTGCCCGGCGTGGCGATCCTCAGCCCGATGATTCTTGCGGTGGTGATCGGCATCGCCGTCCGAAACACGGTCGGGACTCCCGCGGCGGCGCAGCCGGGGCTCGGGGTGGCGATGCGGCCGCTGCTGCGGATCGCCATCGTCCTGCTCGGGCTTCAGCTCACCCTCGCCGACATCGCCGAGCTGGGCTTTTCGAGCGTCGCGATCCTGGCCGCTACTCTGACGGCGACGTTCCTGTTCACGGTCTGGTTGGGCCGGCGCCTCGGCGTCGATCCGGGTCTCGCCCGGTTGGTGGCGGCCGGCACCTCGATCTGCGGTGCGTCGGCCGTGGTTGCGGCCAACACGGCGACCCGGGCGAGCGACGAGGACGTCGCCTATGCGGTCGCCTGCGTGACGCTGTTCGGCTCCCTCGCCATGGTGCTCTACCCGCTGCTGCCGGGCCTGCTGCATCTCGGCCCGCGCGCCTATGGCCTGTGGGCGGGCGCCTCGATCCACGAGATCGCCCAGGTGTTGGCGGCCGCCTTCCAGGGCGGCAGCGAGGCCGGGCATGTCGGCACCATCGCCAAGCTCTCCCGGGTCATGATGCTGGCGCCGGTGGTGCTGGCCCTCGGCTTTGCCACGGCGAAGCCCGCTGCGGCCGGCGGGTGCGCAGCGGCGCCGGCGCCGGTACCTTGGTTCGTGCTCGGCTTCGTGGCGCTCGCCGTCGCCAACAGCGTGGTGACGATCGACCCCATGGTGCGGCAGTGGATCGTCCTCGCCACCACGGTTCTGCTGGCGATCGCGCTCGCCGCCATGGGGCTGGAGACCGATATCCGGCGGCTCGCCGCCAAGGGCCTGCAGCCGCTGCTGCTCGGCGCTGCCGCCAGCCTCTTCATCGCGGTGTTCAGCCTCGTCCTGGTGGAGGTCTTCGCCTGAGACCGGCCGGCCCGGACGGGGCGGCCCGATGACGCTCGAGCAGCTCCGCATTTTCGTCGCGGTCGCCGAGCGCCAGCACATGACCCGCGCCGCCGAGGCGCTCGGCCTGGTGCAGTCCGCCGTCAGCGCCGCGGTCGCGGCCCTGGAGGCGCGCCACGCGACCGTGCTGTTTCATCGCGTCGGGCGGCGGATCGAGCTGACCGAGGCGGGGCGGGTCTTCCTGCCCGAGGCCAAGGCCGTGCTGGCGCGGGCGGCGGCCGCCGAGCTGGCGCTGACCGAGACCAGCGGCCTCGTGCGCGGCAGCCTGGCGGTCGCCGCCAGCCAGACCATCGCCGCCTATTGGCTGCCCGGCCTCCTGGTGCGGTTCCGCCGAGACCATCCGCAGATCGCGGTGCGGCTCGTGGTCGGCAACACGGCGCAGGTCGCCCAGGCCGTGGTGGATGGCGTGGCCGATCTCGGCTTTGTCGAGGGGGCAATCGACGAGCCCGCCTTGAACGACCACCCGTTCGCCGGCGACCGCCTGATCCTGGTGGCTTCGCCGGCGCATCCTTTCGCGGCGGCGCCGGCCCTCGAGCCCGCCGACCTGCTCGCCGCCGATTGGATTCTCCGCGAGCCGGGCTCGGGCACGCGCTCGGAGTTCGAGGAGGCCTTGCGGGCCGCGGGGCTCGATCCCGGCCGGCTGCGGGTGGTGCTGGAGCTGCCGTCCAACGAAGCGGTGCGATCGGCGGTCGAGGCGGGCGGCGGCGTCACGGTGGTGTCGGATCTCGTCGCCGCGTCCGGCCTGCGCTCCGGCCAGCTTGCCCGTGCCGCTTTCGCGCTGCCCGTGCGAAATTTCCATCTGCTGCGCCACCGCGAGCGGTATCACAGTCTCGCGGCCCGGACCCTGGCGGCCCTGATCGGCTCGAAACCGTAAAAGGGCCAGGCCTCGGGGGCTTTGCCGATGTCCGCGTCGGAGCGAATGCGCTAAGACTCGGCGCGATCGCGGACGCGCCGCCGCACATCGCCCGGGCTCGCCATGACCGATACGCCCCATTCTCCTGCTACGGCCGAGCCGCCCAGTGGCCGCGGACCGGCCGTGTTGCTCCTCTCGCGGCCCGTTGTGGTCGCGGTCGGCTGCCTGGTCGTGCTCGGGGGGCTCGGCTGGGTCTATCTCGGCCTGATGATCGCCGGCATGGCCGGCAGCGGATCGATGGCCACCTTCGGGCCCGGCATGGGACTGCTCGACCTCGTCACCGGCGGCGTCGAGCTCGACGGCTTCGCCAAGGCGCTGGCCGACGCGATCTGCCAGCCGAGCTTCGGCCATCACGGCGGCGCCAGTCCGGCGGCGCTCGCGACGCTCGCTTTGATGTGGGCCGCCATGGCGCTCGCCATGATGCTGCCGACCGCCGGACCGATGATCCTCACCTATGCGGAGATCGCCGCCACGGCGGCGCGCCGCGGCGAGCGCATCGCCTCGCCGCTCGCGCTGATCGCCGGCTATGTCGGGGTTTGGCTCGCCGTCGCGCTGGTCGCCGCGGTCCTGCAAGCCGTGCTCGCCCAGGCGGCGCTGCTCGACCCGGCGATGGCCTCGGCGAGCCCGCTGTTCTCGGGTGGCGTCTTCGTGGCGGCCGGGGCCTACCAGTTCTCGGCGCTGAAATATGCCTGCGTGACGCGCTGCCAGCGGCCGTTCCCGTTCTTCCTGGTGCGCTGGTCGAGCGCCACCGGCGACGTCTTCCGGCTCGGGGTCCGGCAGGGCCTGTTCTGCCTCGGCTGCTGCTGGGCCATGATGCTGCTGATGTTCGCGGTCGGGGTGATGAATGTGGTCTGGATGGCGCTGCTCGGCCTGGTGATGGGGGCCGAGAAGATCGCCACCACGACACGCTTCAGCAAGGCGATCGGCGTCGTCTTCATCCTGATCGGCGCCTGGATGATCGGCGACGCCGTGCTGGCGCACTGGCCGACCGCCCGCGCCGCGTGATCGGCCCGCCCTGACGCCGGGTGGCCCGAGCATTCGCGTTCGATGGTGTCGCGCGCAGCCGCGCCGATGCGCCGCACCGCGGCCGGCTTGCGCGCGGTGGGCCGAGCCGCCGATATCTCGGCTGCCGAAATTGGAACCCCCTCCGCATGCTCGACCTCCTGACCGACCCGAACGCCTGGGCCGCCCTCGTCACCCTGAGCGCCCTCGAGATCGTTCTCGGCATCGACAATGTCGTGTTCATCTCGATCCTGGTGTCCCGCCTCGATCCCAAGATCGCCGACAAGGCGCGAAAACTCGGTCTCGGGCTGGCGCTCGTCTTCCGCATCCTGCTGCTGTTCACCCTGACCTGGCTGATGGGCCTGTCCGAGTCGCTGTTCTCGGCGTTCGGCCGCGGCTTCTCGTGGCACGACATCATCCTGATCGTCGGCGGCCTGTTCCTGATCGCCAAGGCGACGCACGAGATGCACGCCGAGATCGAGGCGGCGGAGGACGCCGACGAGCCAGGGGCCGGGCCGGCCGTCGAGGCGGCGTTCGGCCTCGTCATCGTGCAGATCATCGCCGTCGACCTCGTCTTCTCGATCGACTCGATCGTCACGGCGATCGGCATGGCGCAGGACATCCGCATCATGGTGATGGCGGTGCTGATCGCGGTCGCGGTGATGTATGTGGCGTCCGGACCGGTGGCGCGCTTCGTCGCCGCCCACCCGACGACCAAGATGCTGGCGCTCGCCTTCCTGGTGCTGATCGGCGTCGCGCTGGTCGCCGACGGCTTCGAGGTGCATATCCCGCGCGGCTACATCTACTTCGCCATGGCGTTTGCCGGCGCGGTCGAGGCCTTCAACATCATCGCGCTGCGCAAGCGCCGCCGGCGGCGCATGGTCGAGCCCCAGAAGCCGGGGTGAGCGACCGTCGTCAAGGGGCGAGGCCATAGGCCGCGAGCCCGGGACCCATACCCCCGGTGCTGGTGGCTCACGACAGGCAGGGGATATGGGGTCCGGGCTCGGCCCTGCGGGTCGCCCCGGAACGACCGAGATTCTCCCATGCCAGCTCTGCGCGCGGTACCCGGGCCTTCGTCCGTCGCGCCGCTTGCGCCGGCAGGGCGAGTTTCTATGATCGCGCTCCCGAGCGGGGCGCCGCTCGTCCTCGTCCGCACCATTTGCCCGGGCGTCGTCCCGGGATCCGACATCCGAAGGAGAGTTCCATGGTGGCTGCTGTGCGCGTGCACAAGGTCGGCGGACCCGACGTCCTGACCTACGAGGAGGTCGACGTCCCGGCTCCGGGGCCCGGCCAGATCCGCATCAAGCAGGCCTCCTGCGGCATCAACTTCATCGACACCTATTTTCGCGAGGGCATGTACCCGGCGCCGAACGGGCTGCCCTTCATCGCCGGCAACGAGGGCGCCGGCACCGTGACGGCGGTCGGCCCGGACGTCGGCGACTTCAAGGTCGGCGACAAGGTCGCCTATGTGGTCCCGCTCGGCGGCTACGCGGCCGAGCGGCTGCTGCCGGCCGCCCGCGCCATAAAGGTGCCGGACGGCATCGATCTGGTGCAGGCCGGCGGCATGATGCTCAAGGGCATGACGGTGTGCTACCTGCTGCGCCGCACCTTCAAGGTCGGCCCGGGCCACACCATCCTGATTCACGCGGCCGCCGGCGGCATCGGCCTGATCGCCTGCCAGTGGGCGAAGCTGCTCGGTGCCACCGTGATCGGCACGGTCGGCTCCAAGGAGAAGGGCGAGCTCGCGAAAGCCAACGGCTGCGATCACCTGATCTACTATCGCGACGAGGACTTCGTCGCTCGCGTCAAGGAGATCACCGGCGGCGCGCTGTGCGACGTCGTCTATGACGGTGTCGGCAAGACGACCTTCCCGGCCTCGCTCGACTGCATCCGGCCGCTCGGCCTGTTCGTCTCGTTCGGCAGCGCCTCGGGCCAGATCGACGCCTTCAACATCAACATCCTGCAGGCCAAGGGCTCGCTGTTCGCCACCCGGCCGACCCTCAACCACTATGCGGCGAGCCGCGCCGACCTCGAGGGCCTGGCGAACGAGCTGTTCGACGTGGTCAAGAGCGGCCGCGTGAGGATCCCGATCCAGCAGACCTACGCCCTGAAGGACGCCCAGAAAGCGCATCGCGAGCTCGAATCGCGGGCGACCACGGGCGGCTCGATCCTCGTGCCCTGACGGCGCGGGGGTGCCCTGGGGTTTTGTCGCAACGGTCGCGATCGCCGTCCTGGCCTTCGGGCTCGGGCAGGCGGTCGCGGCCGTCGGCCTGTCGGTCTTTCTCAGCCCGGAGGCGCTCGCCGCCCCGGCGCTGCCGGCCGACGGCGCCGCCGTGGCGTGGGTGGTGGTCGCCGCCAATGTGGTCCAGACCGTCACGCTGGTGCTGGCCGCACGCGTGCGCGATCCGTCGGCGCGCGCCTATCTCGGCCTCGACCTGCCGGGCCGCCGCGACCTGCTGATCGGCTTTGCCAGCCTCGTCGTCCTGGTGATAGCCGCCGATGCGGCGACGCTCGCGGCCGGGCGCGACCTCGTGCCGCAAGTCCAGATCGAGACCTATCGCAGCGCCGCGGCGCAGGGCGTGCTGCCGCTGCTGTGGGTCGCGCTGGTCGTGGTCGCGCCGGTCGGCGAGGAGCTGCTGTTCCGCGGCTTCGTGTTCCGCGGCTGCGCCGTCTCCGACACCAGCGCGCCGCCCACCATCGTCATCTCGAGCTTCCTGTTCGCGCTCCTGCACGTCCAGTACGACTGGGTCGGCATCGTGCTGATCTTCTTCGTCGGCCTGCTGCTCGGCGTGCTGCGCTGGAGGAGCGGCTCGACCACGCTGGTCATCCTGCTCCACGTCGCCCTCAACCTCGAGGGCACGATCGAGACGATGATCATGGCGGGGTAGGCGAGGATCACTCCCCGAGAATCTGGCCGCCGTCGTAGCCGCAGGCGATGCGGCCGAGGGCGAAGCGAAAGGCTTCGCCGGTCAGGTCGGGCAGAGGCGCGGCGTCGCCACGCGCTGCCGCGCCGCGTGCAAGGATCTCCGCCAAAACCGTGTCGTCGAGCCAGGGCAGGCTGGCGAAGAAGCCGTGCGCGAGCGTCTCGGCCAGCGCGTGGTCGGGATGCGCGGCGTTCTCCGGGGCGCGGCCGATCTCGTACATGTGGCGGACCGCGTGCCAGTCGGCCCGCTCCCTCGGGACGCGCGCAAAAATCTCCGGATGCTCCTCGGCGACGTAGAAGCGGTTGAGCGTGTCGAACAGTGCGAAGCGGTAGCCTTGCGCCAGCAGGGCCGGCTCGAAGGCCTCCCAGGCCGGCTCGCCGGTGACGGGCGCCACCGCCTCGACCAGCACGAGCTTGGGTCGCCAGCGCGTCCAGTCGTTGCCGGCCAGGACCTCGGCCTCGCCGCCCTCGACGTCCACTTTCAGAAGGTCGATGTCGGTCAGGCCGTGCGTGGCGAACACGGTCGCCAGCGTCGCCATGGGCCGGCGCTCGGTGGAGAACGCCGCCCCGAAGGCGCCGGCCTTTTCGGCATGCGCCGCAATCGTGGTGGAGAAGCCGTGCAGCCGGTCGACCTTGTGGAAGTCGGCCTCGCCGTCGCGGGCGCCGACCAGCGCGCCGACGCGGATGTCGCGCGGCCGCAGCCGCGCGTAGAGCGCGAGGAGGTCGGCCTGCGGCTCGACCACGAGGCCCTGCCAGCCGCGCTGGTAGAACCAGAACGACACGTTGTCGGCGACCGGATGGCCGGCGCCGATGTCCACATAGGTGCCGGTCGCCTGGCCCGCGAAGGCGAGCGCGACGTGATAGTCCTCGAGGTTCTGGGTGTAGGAGAGATCCACGGCGCCGCCCCGGTTCGCGATGACGGCGCAGTGCATCACGACACGCGACGGCACGCCACCGCGGCCGTCAAAAGCCATGCCGATCGTTCATTCGCGCGTCATTCCGGGGCGCTGCGAAGCAGCGAACCCGGAATCCAGCAACAGGCTCGGGCGTCGTGGTTGGATTCCGGCTCCGGCGCGACGCGCCGTCCCGGAATGACCCGGCTTCGAGCTCGCGCCGCTCAGAGCTTGGCGACGAGCTCGGCGAAGACCGCGTGGTCGGGGCTGCTCTCGGGCGGCAGGCGCGGCAACACCAGCACCGGCACGCCCTTGGCGAAGGCCTTCAGCGACGACACCGTCTCGTCGAGCGGGATCGAGCTGCCGGGCGTCTGGCTCACCACCACGGTGCCGACCGTCAGGCCGCGGCGCGCCAGCACGTCGAGGGCCGTCAGGGTGTGGCTGATGGTGCCCAGATAGCTGCCGGCGACCAGCACGACCGGAACCCCGAGCGCGACCATCAGGTCGAGCACGGTGCGGGTCTCGTCGAGCGGCGCCATGATGCCGCCGACGCCCTCGATCACCAGCGCGTCCTTGCGCTTGGCGATGCGCTCGCGGCACATCGCGATCACGGCGTCGCCATCGATGCTGCGGCCCTCGCGACGGGCGGCGAGATGGGGCGAGAGCGGGGCCTCGAACCGCCAGGGCGCCACATCGGCGATCCGCTCCGGCGTGACCTCTGCGCCGGTTGCCGCGATCAGCAGGCCGGCATCGCTGCCTTCGGCCTCACGCGGGTCGTAGCCGCTCTGCACCGGCTTGAGCACCTCGACGGTGCGGCCGCGGCCCTTCAGGGCCCGGATCAGGCCGCGGGACACGAACGTCTTGCCCACCTCGGTGCCGGTGGCGCTGACGAACACGACAGTCATGAGACATTCCCCAGTACGCGGCCGCGGATCAGGTCGGCGAGCCGCTCGATCTCCTTTTCCGGGTGGGCGGGCGTGAAGGTCAGCCGCAGCCGCGCCGTGCCGGGCGGCACGGTCGGCGGCCGTATCGCCACCACCAGGAAGCCTTCGTCGGCGAGCATGCGCGAGGCGGCGAGGGCCGCGTCCGTGTCACCGACCACCACGGGCACGATCGGGCTCTGAGGGTCCGGCAGCCCGACCCGCCGAGTGAACAGCCGCGCGCTGGCGAGGGGGCCCTCCGCCAGGCTCGGATCGGCCTCGATCAGGTCGAGCGCCGCGACCGCCGACGCCACCACGCTGGGCGGCAGGCCGGTCGAGTAGACCAGGGTGCGGGCCCGGCTCTTCATCAGCTCGATGACGGGACGCGTCGCGCACAGATAGCCGCCATAGGCGCCGATCGCCTTGGAGAGCGTGCCCATCTGCAGCGGCACGTCGGCGGGCTCGTCATGGGCGTAGGTCGAGCCGCGGCCGCCGCCGATCACGCCGATGCCGTGGGCGTCGTCGGCCATCAGCCAGGCGTCGTGGGCGCGGGCGAGCCGGCCGAGCGCCGGCAGTGGCGCCAGATCCCCGTCCATCGAGAAGACGCCGTCGGTCAGCATCAGGGCGTGGCGATGCGCGGCGCGGTGCGTGGCCAGCAGCTCCTCGGCATGGGCGAGATCGTTGTGGCGAAAGACGCAGAGTCGCGCCCGGCTCATCTGGGCGCCGGCGAACAGGCAGGCATGGGCGAGCTCGTCGATGACGATCAGATCGTCCGGCCCGACCAGGGCCGGGATCACGCCCGTATTGGTCAGATAGCCGGAGCCGAACACGCAGGCCGCCTCGGCTCCCTTGAGGCGGGCGAGCCGTTCCTCGAGGGCGCCGTAGAGGGGATGATCGCCGGTGACGAGCCGCGAGCCGCCCGATCCGGCGCCGTAACGATCGAGCGCCTCGCGAGCGGCTGCCAGGATTGCCGGATGATGCGAGAAGTTGAGATAGTCGTTGCAGGAAAAGGACAGGTATCGCTTGCCGCCGCGCTCGACCACGACACCCGGCTCGCGGGCCGTGTGGACGATGTTGCGGCGCAGGCTCGCGGCCGCGAGGGAGTCGAGCTTGGCGGTGGCGAAGGCAGTGAGGGAATCCATCGGCTCAGCTTGAAGACGGGTGAAACGCGCGTATCGAGAAGGGTTTCGCCCCGATTTGCGTTGCGGTACTGCAAGGTCGCGCCGCACGGGTCGCCGTGCGACGATAGGTCAGGGTGGCCGGCCGCGATGACAAGAGCAACCGACGATGGTGAGGGTCACGCCATGCATGGCCCGCATGATGGTGGCCCGAACGAACTACTTAAGGGGGGCGGCGCGTCCGCAGAACCCCCACCATGGTATGGTGCCGGTTGCTCGCATGTCTGGCTGCCCTATACGCAGATGAAGACCAGCGCGCCGCCGCTGCCGGTGGTGCGGACGCAGGGCAGCCGCATCGAGCTGGCCGATGGCCGCGAGCTGATCGACGGCGTCGCCTCGTGGTGGACGGCCTGCCACGGGTACAATCATCCGCACATCAGGGCCGCGCTCGCCCGCCAGCTCGAGATCTTGCCGCATGTGATGCTGGGCGGCCTCCTGCACGAGCAGGCCGCCCGGCTCGCCGCCCGGCTGGCGGCGCTGCTGCCCGGCGATCTCGACCGGGTGTTCTTCTCGGATTCGGGCTCGGTCGCCGTCGAGGTCGCCATGAAGATGGCGGTCCAGTACTGGATCAACAGCGGAGTTCGCGGGCGCAAGAAGTTCGTCGCCTTCCGGGGCGGCTATCACGGCGACACCACCGGGACCATGGCGGTGTGCGATCCCGACGAGGGCATGCACCGGCTTTTCAAGGGCCTGCTGCCGGAGCAGATCATCGCCGACCTGCCGCGCGACGAGACCTCGTCCGACGCGCTCGACCGCCTGCTGGCGGAACGCGGCGACGAGATTGCCGGCATCCTGGTCGAGCCGCTGGTGCAGGGCGCCGGCGGCATGCTGTTCCACGACGCCGCGGTGCTGGCGCGCCTGCGCGCCGCCGCCGACCGGTCTGGAATCCTGCTGATCTTCGACGAGATCTTCACCGGCTTCGGCCGCACCGGCGCGATGGTCGCGTGCGACTCCGCGGCCACCGGAGGCGCGGGCGTGGTGCCCGACATCGTCACGCTCGGCAAGGCGCTGACGGCCGGCACGCTGCCGCTCGCCGCGACGGTCGCGTCTAAAAAAGTCTTCGACGCCTTCTGGTCGGACGACCCGATGCATGCGCTGATGCACGGCCCGACCTTCATGGGCAATGCGCTCGCCTGCGCGGCCGCCAATGCCTCGCTCGATCTGTTCGAGCGTGAGCCGCGGCTCGACCAGGTGCGGGCCATCGAGGCGCATCTGACGACCGCCCTGGCGCCGTGCCGCGGCCTTCCGGGTGTCGTCGACGTGCGGGTGCGCGGCGCCATCGGCGTGGTCGAGCTGGACAGGATCGACATCGCAGCCTTGAAAGCACGGTTCGTGCAGGAGGGCGTGTATGTCCGCCCGTTCGGCCGCATCGTCTATCTCACGCCGGCCTTCACGATCGGCGAGGCGGATCTCGCCCGACTGACCGGCGCGATCGTGAAAGTCCTGAGCACGCGATGAGTGAAAAGCCCGGAGCCACGCCCGTCGCCGTGATCGGCGCTGGCGCCATCGGCGGCCTCCTGGCCGCGCATCTGGCCCAGGCGGGCCATGCCGTCACGTTGTGCGTGCGAACTCCATTCGAGCGGCTGGTGGTCGAGCGCGACGGTCGCGCCGACACGATCGACGCCACCATCGTGTCGTCGCCGGAGGGGCTCGTGCCGGTTCCGTGGGTGCTGGTGGCGACCAAGTCGCAGGACACGGCGGCGGCCGGGCCGTGGCTGCGCGCGCTGGTCGGCCCGGGCACCGCCGTGGTCGTCGTGCAGAACGGCATCGGCCATGCCGAGCGTGTCGCGCCCTTCGTCGGCGATGCGACCGTGCTGCCGGCACTGATCTATTCGGGGGTCGAGCGCCTGGCCGCCGGACATATCCGCCTGCACACGGAAGGCCGCATCACGGTGCCGGCCGGCCCCGCCGGCGACGCCTTCGCGGCCCTGATGGAAGGGTCGGGCCTGACGGTCCAGCGCGAAAACGACTTCACCACGGCGCTGTGGCGCAAGGTGCTGTCCAACGTGGCGGCGAACCCGATCACGGCGCTGACGCTTCGGCGCATCGGCGTCTTCAACGAGCCCGACATCGCCGCGCTCGGAGAAACCCTGCTGACGGAGGCTGTCGCGGTGGCCCAGGCGGAGGGCGCCGAGGTCGGCGCCGACGACGTCGCCCGCACGCTGCAGATGCACCGGACCTACAATCCCTCGACCGGCACCTCGATGCTCTACGACCGGCTCGCCGGCCGGCCGATGGAGCACGACTACATCACGGGCGCGATCGTCCGCATGGCGGCGCGGCACGGCATCGACGTGCCGTTCAACCGCGCGATCCTCACGCTGCTGCGGGCCCTGGATGCGGGCGAGCCGTCAGCCCGCCGATGAGCTGACTCCAGGCTTCGCCCGCCAGTCCGGTCAGCATGGCGTCGCCCTTGGCGATCGCGGCCAAGACCTCTGGATCGCGGGAGTGGACCGTGGTCGATCCGCGCTGGAGGATGACGCAGTTGGCCTGCAGCAGGGCTTCGAGGATGCTGGGCTCGCAGCGGCCGGCGAGTGCCACGGCGCCACGCGCATGGGCGTCGCGGATCAGGCCGGCGACGACGCCGTCGGCTGCGTTTTCGCGCGCCAGAATCTGCAGAACCGTGGCGAGGCCGTTGCGGCGAACGTGATACAGGAACGCGCCGGCCGGCGCCCCGTCGCGATCCGTCACCTTCGCGCAGACCAGATCGCCGAAGGCCGGCATGTACGCCGCATGGGCGAGGCGGCCCGCGAGATGCGCCGCCGACCAGGCCGGCCGCAGGGCGAAACGGCTGCTCAGATCCGTGATCAGCGATACGGCGGCATCGCCCTCGACCGGGGTGGTCGAGTAACCGTCGGGAGCCGGGGGAACGTCCCACCAGGTTTCGCCGAGCTTGTTGGCGACGACGCGATCGGCGAACGCGCCGAGCGGATGCAGCGCGCCGAGCGCCCGCCATCGCCGCGCCGCGAACGTGATGGCGGCGCCGGCCGGCCGCAGCACCCGCAGCCACTTCATGCTGAACGCCGAGACGGCACGTCCGCCGAGCCGCGTCCACATGCGCCGCGACAGCGCGCTCGACGTCTCGCTGAACGCCAGATCGGGCGCGCTGCCGACGAAGGAGCGCAGCAGGCGGGCGCCGGCGAGCGAATCCTGCTTCGGATCGGCGACCATCAGGCTGCACGCATGCGCGGCCCGAACCGCACGCCCGTTCACCGTCATCGGCTGCGACAGCGAGCCGACGAAGCCGGACACGTGCCCGGCCGCCGTGACATGCACCAGCGAGGGCGACGCGGCATGGAAGTCGGGGCCGTCGATGAACAGGTCGCGCAGATAGGTCTCGACGGCGGGCAGCGGCACGTCGTCGCCGGGCCGGAAGGTCGTCTTGAAGAGACGAGCCACCGCCGGGACGTCGGCTGCGGCGAAGGCGCGGATCTCGGACCGCTGGGGCACGACCGCCGGAGCGGTGACGGCCGGGGCAGCGCCGTGAGCCTGAGTCGTCAAGGCAGTCGTCATGAATACCGACGGTTTGTCAGAACCAAAGGGATCGAGCTCGATCCTGCCGGATGCGTCGAGCGGGTGGCATCGAGACAGGGCACATGTGTAGCACCCGGTCCGATTACCAGAAGAGAGCGGGCGCAGGGCGGCTGGCCGAAGTGATTTGTGCGGTTACGGTTATCGCGGGAGCTGTGCACCCTTATCCACGGCAGGCGGCCGGCCATCGGCAAGCGGTTTAACGTTAACCCTCGATTGACGCTGCATTCGCCGGACCGATCACCTAGGTTCAATCGGCCAGCGTGCAGGGGCGGCACGCATCACGATGAAGGAGCAGGTTCGTGTGCGGCATCGCCGGATATTTCGGACGCCCGGGTTCGGCCGAGCCACCCACCGAATTGCTCGGTCGGATGATCGCGACGATCGCACATCGCGGTCCTGACGCGCGTGGCATCCATGTCGAGGACGGGGTCGGCCTCGCACATGCGCGGCTCAGCATTCTCGATCTCGCCGGCGGCGCCCAGCCGATGGCCGACATCGACGACGAGGTGGTCGTCACCTTCAACGGCGAGATCTTCAACTATGTCGAGATGCGCGACGAGTTGATCGGACGCGGCTGCCGGTTCCGCACCGCCTCCGACACCGAGACGATCCTGCAGGCCTATCGCGTGTGGGGGCCGGACTGCGTCGAAAAATTCAACGGCGACTTCGCCTTCGCATTGTGGGACAGGCGCGCGCGTCGGCTGATGCTGGCGCGCGACCGCGTCGGCGTGCGCCCGGCCTTCTGGGCGCGGCGCGGGGGCTGCCTCTATTTCGGCTCGGAGATCAAGGCGCTGCTCGCGGCGCCCGGCTTCGCGCCGGAGATCGACCCGATCGCGCTCGACCAGGTGCTGACCGTCTGGTTCCCGCTGGCGCCGCGCACCATCTTCAAGGATATTTTCGAGCTGCCGCCCGGCCATCTGCTGGTCGCCGATGCCGATGGCGTGCGGGTGAAGCCTTACTGGCAGCTTTCCTTCCCGGACGCACAGGACCGGGCCGGCTGCGACACCCGCGATCCGCGCGACGTCGCCGACGAGCTGCGGGCTTTGCTGGAGGATGCCACCCGGATTCGCCTGCGCGCGGACGTGCCGGTCGGCGCCTATCTGAGCGGTGGCCTCGACTCCTCGATCGTCACCGCGATGATGAAGTCGCTGGCGCCGGAGCAGTTGCGGACCTTCTCGGTCGCCTTCGAGGACGCCGAGTTCGACGAGCGGCCGTTCCAGGAGCTGATGGCGGCCGCGCTCGGCACCGAGCATCGCGTGATCACCTGCACGGCCGACGACATCGGACGGCTGTTTCCGGAGATCGTCGCCCATGTCGAGCGGCCGCTGGTGCGCACCGGTCCGGCGCCGCTCCACGGGCTCGCCGCCTTCGTGCGGTCGCAGGGCTTGAAGGTGGTGCTGACGGGCGAGGGGGCCGACGAGGTCTTTGCCGGCTACGACCTGTTCAAGGAGGCGAAGCTGCGGCGCTTCTGCGCGGCGCAGCCGGGCTCGCCGCGCCGAAAGCTGCTGCTGCAGCGCCTCTATCCGTATCTGCCGCAACTCAAGACCCAGTCGCAGAGCTATCGCGAGGCGTTCTTTCTCGGCGACGGCGACGATCTGGGCGATCCGCTGTTCTCTCACCTGCCTCGCTTCCGCACGATGCGCGGCATCAAGACGTTCTATGGGCCTGCCCTGCGTGAGGCCCTCGGCGCCTACGATGCACTGGCCGAACTGCGCGAAAAATTGCCGGCCGACTTTTCGCGCTGGCACCCACTGTCGCAGGCCCAGTATCTCGAAACCGCGTTCCTGCTGCCCGGCTACATCCTGTCGTCGCAGGGCGACCGGGTGTCGATGGCGCACGCGGTCGAGGGTCGCTTCCCGTTCCTCGACCCGCGGGTGATCGACTTCGCCACCCGTATCCCGCCGCAGCTCAAGCTGCGTGCCTTGCGCGAAAAGCACATCCTGCGCGAGGCGACCCGCGACCTGCTGCCGGCCGCGATCGCCGACCGGCCGAAGCAGCCCTACCGCGCCCCGGACAGCCACGCCTTCCTGCGGTCCGGACGGCACGGCTATGTCGAGCAGGCGATGTCACCCGTGGCGCTCGCCGCGGCCGGGCTGTTCGAGCCGGCGGCCGTGCAGAAGCTGTTGCGTAAATGCTCGACCAGCCGCGCCGTCGGCGCCCGCGACAACGCCGCCTTCGTCGGCATCCTGTCGACCCAGCTTTTGCACGGGCGGTTCGTCGGCCGTGCGACCGCCGAGAGCTCATCACAAGCAGCCTGAGGACCCCCATGCCCGCACTTCATCGTGACAAGATCCGCGCCTTCATCCGCGACAACTTCCTGTTTCGCGAGGACCGCGACGCCATCGCCGACAGCGACTCGCTGCTCGACGCCGGCCTGATCGACTCGACCGGGATTCTCGAGCTGGTCGCCTTCCTCGAGGCGGAGTTCGGCCTGGCGATCGCCGACGCCGACATCGTTCCGGAGAATCTCGACTCGATCGAGCGCATCGACGCCTTCGTCGCGACCAAGCTGCACACCTCGGCCGCCGCCTGAGCCGCGGTCCGGCACCGTTTGGTCGCAGCACAGTCCGTCATCGAGGAGCCGAGCCCATGCGGGTCGAGGAATTTCTGGTCGCGAGCGCGCAGCGATCGCCCGGCAAGCCGGCGCTGGTCGCCGGCGCCCGGCGGCTGACCTTTCGCGATCTCGACGTCGCGTCCGATCGCCTGGCCGGTGCGTTGCAACGGCACGGCGTAAAGCGCGGCGACCGCGTCGTCGTCTTCATGGACAACTGCGCCGAGGCCGTGATCGCGATCTTCGCGAGCCTGAAGGCCGGCGCCGTGTTCAGCCCGATCCATCCCTCGACCAAGGCCGACAAGCTCGCCTTCGTCCTCGACAACTGCCGCGCCGCCGCGCTGGTGACGCTCGGCCGTCTGGCGAAGCCGGCGGCGGCCGCGTTGGTGCAGGCCCCGAGCGTGACGACGACGATCGTGGCCGATCCGCGCGGCGACAGCCCGGCCGAGTGGCTGCGCTTCGATGAGCTGGTCGCGGCCGAACCTGCACCGCTGCGGCCGGCCGGAATCGCGCCCGACCTCGCCATGCTGATCTACACGTCGGGGTCGACCGGGTTCCCCAAAGGCGTGATGATGACCCACGACAACGTCGTGGCGGCCGCAGCGTCGATCACCACCTATCTGGACAGCCGCGCCGACGACGTCGTGCTCAGCGTGCTGCCGCTGTCCTTCGACTACGGGCTCTATCAGGTCCTGATGGCCGCCAAGGTCGGCGCCACCCTGGTGCTGGAAAAGTCCTTCGCGTTCCCCCAGGCGATCCTGCAGAAGATCATGGCCGAGCGCGCGACCGTGTTCCCGCTGGTGCCGACCATGGCGGCGCTGCTCTTGGAGATGAGGGATTTGCGGCCCGGCAGCCTACCGACGCTGCGGACCATCACCAACACGGCCGCGGCCCTGCCGGCCACGCATATCGCCCGGCTGCAGGCCTTGTTCCCCGGCGCGCGGCTGTTCTCGATGTACGGGCTCACCGAGTGCAAGCGCTGCACCTATCTGCCGCCCGAGCAGCTCGGCGTCCGGCCGGACTCTGTCGGCATCGCGATCCCGGGCACCGAGGCTTACGTGGTCGACGAGACGGGCGCGCGGGTGCCGCCCGGCGTGGTCGGCGAGTTGGTGATCCGCGGGCCGCACGTGATGAAGGGCTACTGGGAGAATTCCGAAGCGACCGCGCGGGCGCTGCGGCCGGGGCCGTATCCCTGGGAGAACGTGCTCTACACGGGCGACCTGTTCCGCGCCGATGCCGAGGGCTTCCTCTACTTCGTCGCCCGCAAGGACGACATCATCAAGTCGCGCGGCGAGAAGGTGAGCCCGAAGGAGATCGAGACCGTGCTCCACGCCATCCCGGGCGTGCGTGAGGCCGCCGTGATCGGCGTCGACGATCCGATCCTGGGCGCCGCGATAAAAGCCTTCGTGGCGGCCGAGCCGGGCCGCCTGACGGTCCAGGACGTGATCCGCCACTGCGCCCAGCGCCTGGAGGACTTCATGGTGCCGAAATACGTCGAGTTCCGTGACGTCCTGCCCAAGTCGGACAACGGCAAGATCGACCGCCGCGCGCTCGCCGCGCCCGTGATGGAGGCCGCCGAATGAACAAGCCGCTCCGCCTGCACTCCATCGATACGATCGACGAGGCACCGGTTGCGCCGATCGCGCCGGCCGCCGTCGACTTCTCGGTGCAATCGCTGCATCTCGATCCGGCCGCCGAGACGGCCCGCATCGTCGCGGCGTTGAAAACCCAGGTGCTGCGCACGCTGCGCCGCCGCGGCGTCGTCGTCGGCCTGTCGGGCGGGATCGATTCCAGCGTCACGGCGGCGCTGTGCGCCCGCGCCTTCGGTCCGGACAGGGTGCTGGCCGTGCTGATGCCGGAACAGGATTCCGATCCCGACAGCCTGCTGCTCGGCCGCCGGATGGCGGCAGCGGTCGGGATCGAGACCGTGACCGAGGACATCGCGCCGATGCTGCAGGCCGCCGGCTGCTACGCGCGCCGCGACGCCTTCATCCGCACGGTCGTTCCGGAGTATGGCCCGGGCTGGAGCTGCAAGGTGGTCATCGCCAATGCGCTGGAGGGCTCGCCCTACAGCCTCACCTCGCTGGTGGTGCAATCGCCGCAGGGCGTTCAGCGCAAGATGCGCCTGCCGATCGAGGCCTATCTCGGCATCATCGCGGCGACCAACATGAAGCAGCGCACCCGCAAGCAGCTCGAGTATTTCCACGCCGACCGGCTCAACTACGCGGTCGCCGGCACGCCGAACCGGCTCGAATACGACCAGGGCTTCTTCGTCAAGAACGGCGACGGCGCCGCCGACTTCAAGCCGATCGCCCATCTCTACAAGACGCAGGTCTATCAGCTCGCAGCACATCTGGGCGTGCCGGAGGACATCCGCCGGCGGCCGCCGACCACCGACACCTGGTCGCTCGCCCAGACCCAGGAGGAGTTCTACTTCTCGCTGCCGTGGGACCGCATGGACCTGTGCCTCTTCGCGCTGAATCACGGCATCGCCGCCGCTGTCGCGGCGCCCGTCGCCGGCCTCACGGTCGCGCAGATCGAGCGGGTGTGGCGCGACATCGCGTCGAAGCGCCGCGTCGCCCAATACCTGCACGCCGCACCGCTGCTGGTGGAGACGGTTTAGAGGCTGGTCATTCCGGGGCGCGGACCTTCAGGTCCGGGAGCCCGGAATCCATAGCCCCGGTGCCGGTGGCTCACGGGAGACAGTGGTTATGGGTTCCGGGATCGCCGCTTCGCGGCGCCCCGGAACGACAGACTCGGTCAAAACCCCACCGCGGTCCCGTGCAGATCATACGCGTCGGCGCGCTCGATCTTGACGGTGGCGATCTCGCCGACCCGCAGCGGGCGGCGCGAGGCGACGTAGACGGCGCCGTCGATCTCGGGCGCGTCGGCCTTGCTGCGGCCCTTGGCGACGCTCGCCCCCACCTCGTCGATGATCACCTGCTGGCGGCTGCCGACCTTGCGCTTGAGGCGGCGGGCCGAGATCGCCTGCTGGCGCTGCATGAAGCGGTGCCAGCGCTCTTCCTTGACCTCGTCCGGCACGGCGTCGCCGAGGTCGTTGGCCGGAGCGCCGCGCACCGGCTCGTACTTGAAGCAGCCGACGCGGTCGAGTGCGGCCTCGTCGAGCCAGTCTAGCAGCTCCGAGAATTCCGCTTCGGTCTCGCCCGGGAAGCCGACGATGAAGGTCGAGCGCAGCGTCATGTCGGGGCACAGCTCGCGCCAGCGGGCGATGCGTCCGAGAGTCTTCTCCTGCGCGGCCGGACGGCGCATGCGCTGAAGCACCGCGGGCGAGCCGTGCTGGAACGGGATGTCGAGATAGGGCAGCACGCGGCCCTCGGCCATCAGCGGGATCACCTCGTCGACATGCGGGTAGGGGTAGACGTAGTGCAGCCGCACCCAGACGCCCAGCTCGCCCAGCGCCGCCGACAGATCCAGGAACTTCGCCCGCACCTCGCGGTCGCGCCAGGTGCTGGCGGCGTATTTGAGATCGACGCCGTAGGCCGAGGTGTCCTGCGAGATGACCAGCAGCTCCTTGACGCCGGCCGCCACCAGCTTCTCGGCTTCTCGAAGAATATCGGCGGCGGGACGGGAGACGAGGTCGCCGCGCAGCTTCGGGATGATGCAGAAGCTGCAGCGGTTGTTGCAGCCCTCGGAAATCTTCAGGTAGGCATAGTGCCGCGGCGTCAGCTTGATGCCTTGCGGCGGCACCAGATCGAGGAACGGCGCATGCGTCGGCGGCACGGCGCGGTGCACGGCCTCCATGACGCTCTCGTATTGCTGCGGCCCGGTGATCGCCAGCACGTTGGGGAATTTCTCGGTGATGGCCTCCGGCTCGGCGCCCATGCAGCCCGTCACCACCACCTTGCCGTTCTGGGCGAGCGCGTCGCCGATGGCGGCGAGCGACTCCTGTTTGGCGCTGTCCAAAAACCCGCAGGTGTTGACCAGCACCAGGTCGGCGCCCGAATGGGTGCGGGTCAGCTCGTAGCCCTCGGCGCGCAGCCGCGTGACGATGCGCTCGGAATCGACCAGCGCCTTGGGGCAGCCGAGCGAGACGAAGCTCACTTTTCGCGGGGCGGGCGCCGTGTCGTCGGGCACGCGGTCGGACAGGGTCGAGGGGATCTGCATCGAGACAGCCGTGCTGTGGCGGGAGGGCCGTGTCCTAGAGCATTTTCCGGCGAAGTGGAAACGGCTTCGCCGGAGAGCTTGCGCCCGCTCGAAAGCCCGCGGCGAATCGGGAAGGGCCTTCCCGGGCACTCACGCCCCTCTTATGCCGCCTCGGCCTCCGCCTCGGGTGCCGACTTTCCCCGCAAACGCCACGGCAGCAGCACCAGCAGGAAGCCGAGGCCGGCGAGCCCCGCCATCACGGCGACCCGGGCCGGCCAGGGGCCGAGCAGGGCGACGAAGGGCGGGATCAGGCTGGTGTCGGCCGGATTGCCCACATAGGCGTAGTTCGAGCCGAGGACGACGTTGACGGCAAAGACCAGGCCCACATAGCCCAGCGTGAAGCCGGCGGCGCGGCGGAAATCGCTCCAGTCCGGGCGGAAGCCCAGCACGGCGATGTCGTAGACGGCGTAGCCGAAAATGATGGTGTGGGCGGTCCAGAAGCACCAGAACAGCAGCGAGGCAGGGCCCTGGGCGAGGGTCGGCTGGATGAAGGCCTGGGTGGTCAGGGCGAAGGCCCAGAAATACAGGGTGGCGCGCAGCCAGCGCTTCTGGCTGAGCAGCGCGAGCGGCGCGATCAGGCCGCCGACGTCGCAGATATGGAGCGGCAGGCCGGCGACGATGTCGATGCCGGACCAGTTCCAGGCGACGTTGTAGACGCTCCACTCGGCGAAGGCGAAGGCGCCGAGCACCAGCCGCAGGCGCTTCTCGCCGGCATCCGACAGGCGGCGCCCGAGTATGACCAGGGCGGTGATCGCCGCGAAGCAGATCAGCACCGTGACCAGGTGCAGGCTGCCATAGGGCGTGAACACGTCGAAACGACCGACCGCGGCGTCCATCGGCATCCCCCTAAAAATACCGCTCCGGCGCGAATCGCGGCCGGCCCTTCACCACAATTTGCGCCGGCCAGGTTGCACCAATAAGGCAGTCTCCCGGCAGACCTGGGGCCGGCCGACTCGGCCGGCTGGTGGGCGCCGGCGGCGCAGGGCGTGAACCGGACCATGGCCCCGATGCACCGATCGTCGAGTGGGAATCCGGGACGGGGATCACGCCAGGAGGCGACGGCCTTCGGCCTTCCGAGGAGGACTTGGCATGCAAGGACTTGGGACGAGAGGACGTCGTGTGACCGGGCTGGGCGTGCGAGGGCTCGGCGTGATCCGCTCCGCGGGGCTCGCCGGCGTGGCCGCGGTTGCGATCCTGGTGCTCGCCGCTCCGGCGCCCGCACAGGCGCAGATGGCCGGCTTCGGCGGCGGCGGCCAGGAGCAGATGATGACCCAGATGGCGCCCCTGATGGAGATGATGAAGCAGCGCATGGGCAAGCGCCGCTACGCCCAGCTCATGCAGACCTTCGGGCCCATGATGGCCAACATGATGGACTCGGGCGGAGGCGGCGGCTTCGGCGGCTTCGGCGGCGGCTTCGGCGGCGGCCCCGAAGGCTATGGCGGGGGCGGCGGCTACAGCCCGGCGGGCTTCGGCGGCATGGGCGGAATGAACTTCGGCGGCATGGATATGGGCTCGATGATGGGCATGATGGGCTCGTTCGACTGGCGCTCCATGCAGGGAATGATGGGCACGTCCCGCCGCGCCCGCCGCGCCCGGCACTGAGGCGTCTCCTGCGGCCCGGCCTGCCGGCTTGCCGGCGGGCCGCGGAACCGCCACATCCGGGCCTGGACGGGCGCCGGGGCGTCCGCGTGAGCAGGGCGGGCGAGATGGCGAGCGGTGCGGCGAATCCGGTCGGTCAGGATTTGGACGGCAAGACGGTCGTCATCACCGGGGCGACCGGGGGCATCGGGCTGGAGACCGCCGTCGTTCTCGCCAGCCGAGGCGCCCGGCTGGCGCTGGTCGGCCGCGACCGGACGCGCGGCGAGGCGGCGCTCGCCCGCATTCGCGGCGCCGCGCCGGGCGTCGTCGCCGAGATGCACCATGCCGATCTGTCGCGCCTCGACGAGGTGCGTTCGCTCGCCGAGACCCTGAACGCGGCGCTGCCGCGCATCGACGTGCTGCTCAACAATGCGGGCGGCATGTTCGCCCGCCGCGAGGAGACGGCGGACGGGCTCGAGCGCACGTTTGCGCTCAACCACATGGCCTATGTCGCCCTGTCGCTGGCCCTGCGCGAAAAGCTGGTGGCCTCGGCGCCGGCCCGGATCGTCAACGTCGCGTCCGAGGCGCATCGCGGCGTCACGCTCGATCTCGACGACCTGCAGGCGACGCGCGGCTATGCCTGGTGGCCGGTCTACCGACGCTCGAAGCTCGCCAACATCCTGTTCACCCGCGAGCTGGCGCGGCGCCTCGCCGGCACCGGCGTGACGGTGAACTGTCTGCACCCCGGCTTCGTCGCCACCGGCATCGGCAACAACAATGGCGGCGTCTACGGGCTGGGCATGCGGCTGGCCAAACTCTTCGCGCTGTCGCTCGATGCCGGCGCCAGGACCCCGATCCATGTGGTGACGGCGCCGGAGCTCGCGACCACCACGGGCACGTATGTGGTGAAGAGCCGCGTCACCGAGCCGTCCGGCGCCGCCCGGGACGATGCCGTCGCCCGCCGGCTGTGGGACCAGAGCCTGGCGATCGCCGGCCTCACGGACTCGTGAGCGCCCGAAACGCCCGTCGGGCCGTGATGGTTAATTTAAATGCACGCAGTTCGGGAACCTTCGCTGAACCTGTTGGTTACCTAGTCCGACAACCGGGGGAAACGATCGGTGGAAAGAAACCAGGTCTTCACCGATTTCGCGCATGGTGGCGCACCCGATCGTATCGAGGGGAGATATCGACAGATGAAGACAGCTTTCGTCCGCTGCGCCGTCGGGGCGCTCGCCGGGGTGTCGATCGGCGCCGCCGTCGCCTTGTCGTCGGTCGCGGTGTCGGCACCAGCCTTTGCCAAGACAGGTTATGACGGAACGTGGAGCGTCGTGGTCGTCACCGAGCAGGGCGATTGCGACCGTGCCTATCGTTACCCGATCCGGATCAATGACGACGGCAGCCTGATGAATGCCGGCAGCACCTCGTTCGACATCTCCGGCAAGGTCGCCCGCGACGGCAAGCTCATCGTCCGCCTGAGCTATGCGGGCAAGAGCGCCACCGGCCAGGGCCGGCTGTCGGGTGCGAGCGGCGAAGGCCGCTGGACCGGCGGCGCCTGTGCCGGCTCCTGGACGGCCGAGCGCCGCGGCTAGACCGCGCGCGGGCCGGGACCCCGGTTCCAACGAGAATCGCCGAATCGTTTCGAGTTCTGTGGCGGCCCGGGCAACCCCGCGGCCGCCGCAGCCGTTTTGGGCGTTGCCGGGACGGTCGCGGATAGCGCTCGGTCTGTTTCGGCGCTCCTCCTCGGAGTGGGTGTGGCAGCGACGACACGCCAGCTCGTCATTTCGAACTATCCACACTGGTTAGCCGATTATTATCTATCTGGGGCTGGAGCCGGCCCCGGCGAGCATCGTATGCGGGTAAATGCCCGTGGCGCGGTTCGCCGCCACCTTTCCCCAGGAGGCGGTCGTGACCCCCACCGGGACTCCGTCCATCATCGCGTCGGCCCGGCCACGGAAGCATCCTCTGCGGACGTGGCTGGCGAGCGGCGTCGCCGCGGCAGCCCTGCAGGCGATGGCGCCGGCCGAGGCGCTGGCCGGCTGCACCCTGACCAGCGATCTGGTCCCGGTGTCCAGCACCTGCAGCAGCACCTTCGTGCAGGTCCTCTCCAGCACCGGTGCCACCGCGCTGACGGTCTCCGACATGATCACGGTCGGTGTCGAGCTGACGCCCGCCAATGCGGGAACGACGCCGACCAGTCACAACCTGATCGTCACGGGCAACACGACGATCTTCAATCCGAGCTACAGCGCCGTCTACTCGGAGACCTTCGCGCCGAACCACGACCTCGTCGTCAGCCTCGGCGCCGGCGTGACCATCGGCTCGGTCGGCGGCTTCGGCGCCGTGTGGCTGCGTAACGACGTCTCCGGCAACATCACGCTCGACAGCGCCGCGACCGTGACGGCCACCGGCGGCCCCGGCATCACGGCGACGACCAATCTCGGCTCGGTGGTCGTCACCAATTCCGGGCGCGTGACCTCGACCGACGACCGCGGCGTCTATGCCGACGGCGGCTTCAACAACACCATGGCGAGCCCGGCCCTGGTGTCGGTCGTCAACACCGGCACGGTCTCGGCCTATCTGGCCGGCATCCGCACCATCAACTATCACGGCCTTTCGACCATCACGAACGGCGGCACCGTCACGGCGACGACCCGCCAGGGCCTGGTGGCGTGGTCCGCCAACGGCGACGCGTCGATCACCAACACCGGAACGGTCACGGCCTACGACGACAACGCCGTGCACGCCATGTCCGAGACCGGCAAGGTCACGGTCCTCAACAGTGGCCGCCTCACGGCCTATGACAACGCGGCGGTGGCGGACAGCGGCGTCGGCCATGCCGGCATCTGGGCCGAGGTGGGAGTCGCGGGCAACATCGCGATCACCAATGCGGCGACCGGCGTCATCACGGCGCCGAGCGACTTCGGCATAGTCGCGCTGACTCCCTCGGGCGACGTCACCGTGACCAATGCCGGCACCATCGCGGCGCGCGGCGGCATCTCCGCGGCCAGCACGGCCGGCAACGTCACGGTGGTCAACAGCGGCACCATCACGGCGACCGCCACGACCAACCCGGTCGCCGTCGCCCTGTCGGCGGCGAGCGGCACCGCGACTCTCACCAACACCGGCACCATCAACGGCGGCTTCACCACCGCAGGCGGCACCAACCTGATCGTCAACCAGGGCACCTGGAACCTGCTGACCGCCGGCGTGACCAGCGCCGTCTACACGGCGTCGGGCACCACCACGTTCAGCAATTCCGGCACCGTCGCGGTCGCCTCCGGCGGCGTCGTCACCATCTCGGGCCTGACGCGGTTCACCAACGAGGCGACCGGGAACCTCTCGCTCGGCGCCGGATCGAGCCTGGTGCTGACCGGCGCCGTGTTTCAGAACCTCGGCCGCATCGACATCGCCGCCGGGGCCAGCCTGACCAGCGCCACGGTGCAGGTTGGCGGCACCATGTCGGTCAACGGAGCCCTCGGCGGTGCCGTGGTGGTCGACAACGGCGGCCTGCTGCAGGGCTCGGGCAGCGTCGGCGAGGCGACCGTCACGGCCGGCGGCACCATCGCGCCCGGCAACTCGATCGGAACCCTGACGGTCGCCGGCAACTACACCCAGGCGGCGGGCTCGACCTATGCGGTCGAGGTCGGCCCCAACGGCACCTCGGATCGCATCCACGCCACCGGCACGGCGACCATCCTGGGCGGCACGCTCGCCGTCACGGCCAACGGGACGCCGACGGTCGCCACCCGCTACACCATCCTGACCGCCGACGGCGGCGTCACCGGCACCTATGCGAGCCTCGCCGGCGCCGGCACCATGTCGGCCTTCGTCACCGCCATCGCGGCCTACGACGCCAACAACGTCTATCTGGATCTGACGCAGACGCGCGCCTTCACGGCGGCGGCCCTGACCGCCAACCAGTATTCGGCCGCGGCCGGGATCGGGTCGTCGCCGACCGGCAGCGCGCTCTACTCGGCGCTGGCCTTCCTGCCGACCGATCAGGCGGCCCGCGCCGCCATCGACCAGATCTCCGGCGAGGTCCATGCCTCGATCCAGGGCGCTCTGGTCGAGACCAGCAGCCTTCTACGCGATGCGGCGCTCGACCGCGTCCGCACCGCCGTCGGGGCGGCAGGCGCCGCCCAGACGCCGGGCGGCGAGCATTTCATCCTGTGGAGCCGCGGCTTCGGCGCCTGGGGCACGGCCAAGGGCGACGGCAACGCCCGCTCCCTCGATCGGTCCACCGGCGGCGTGCTGATCGGCGGCGACGGCACCGTCCTCGGGGACTGGCGGGTCGGCATGCTGGCCGGCTACAGCCGCACCACCGTCTCGGGCGCGGCCGGCAGCGGCGCGAGCGACAACTATCACGTCGGCGCCTTTGGCGGCCGCCAGTGGGGTGCGCTCGGTTTTCGCGGCGGCGCCGCCTACACCAAGCACGACGTCGCGACGTCGCGCGCGGTCGGTTTCAACGGTTTCTTCGATGCGCCGACGGCCGGCTACGACGCCGGCACGGCGCAGGGCTTTGCCGAGATCGGCTACGGCCTCGCGGCCGGCCGCACCGCGCTCGAGCCCTTCGCCAATCTGGCCCATGTCGATCTGCGCACCGACTCCTTCCGTGAGGTCGGTCGCGGCGCGGCGCTCACCGGTGCGGCGCAGGACACCGCCGTGACCTTCGCGACGCTCGGACTGCATGCCGGCACCGACGTGACGCTCGGCGCCGCGACGGGCAGGGCCTACGGCACCGTCGGCTGGCGGCATGCCTTCGGCGACACCACCCCGTTCGCGACCCTGGCGCTCGCCGGCGGGGCTCCGTTCTCGATCGCGGGCGCACCGATCGCCGCCGATGCGCTGGTCACCGACATCGGTCTCGACGTCGCCGTCGCGACGTCGACGACGCTCGGCGTCTCCTATCGCGGCCAGTTCGGCGCCGACATCACCGACCAGGGCGTGCGCGGCACCCTCGCGGTTCGCTTCTGAGAAACGTGCGGCGCCACGCGGCATGCGTGTGCGCGGCGCCGAGGCCGTGCGGGCCGCGCCCGGACTTTGCATGAAGACCGGGTTGCGCCGTGCGGGCGCTTTGTGCACAACTCGGGTCATGTCTCTCGGACCCGCCTCATGAGCATCAGATCGGTCGCCGTCCTCGGGGCGGGCCATGGCGGCTTTGCGGCCGCCGCCGACCTCGGCCGCCGCGGCTTCTCGGTGCGGCTGCACGCCCGCAATCCCGACCGGCTCGCGCCGATCCGCCAGCAGGGCGGCATTTTGGCCCGCGGCATCGTCGAAGGGCTGGTGCCGGTCGACATGCTGACCACCGACGTCGCCGAGGCGGTGCGCGGCGCCGACCTGATCATGCTGGTGGTGCCGTCGGTCGCCCACGAGACCTATGCGGTGGCGCTGGCGCCGCTGATCGACGGCAGCCAGCCGATCTTCGTCAATCCCGGCCATACCGGCGGCGGGCTGCACTTCGTCCACGAGCTGCGCCGCGCCGGCTGGCGCGGGCCGGTGCGCACCTGCGAGACCGTGACGCTCACCTACATCACCCGGATGGAAGGCCCGGCGACCGTCAACATCTACAGCTATACGAAGCGGCTGCGCTTCGCGACGCTGCCGGGCCGCGAGCGCGCCGCGCTGTTCGCCCTGATGAAGCCGCTCTATCCGGAGATCATCGAGGCGTCGAGCGTGCTGGAGACGGCGCTCGCCAACATCAACGCGGTGTTCCATTCGCCCGGCATGATCATGAATGCCGGCTGGATCCAGCACACCGGCGGCGACTTCCTGTTCTATCGCGAGGGCATCACCGACGCGGTCGGCCGCGTCACCGCGGCCGTCGACGCCGAGCGGATGGCGATCGCGCAGGCGCTCGGCGTGCCGGCCGTGTCCTTCCTCCAGCTCTTCCACGATGCCGGGCTCACCACGGCGGCGGCCCGCGACTCTGGCGACATCTCGCGCGCCTGCATCGAGAGCGAGCCGAACAAGACGATCAAGTCGCCGGGCTCGCTCGACCATCGCTACGTGCACGAGGATGTCGGCTACGGCCTGGTGCCGATGGCGGCGCTCGGCCGCGTCGCCGGCTTGCCGACCCCGACCATGGACGCGCTGATCCAGCTCGCCAGCCTGTCGCTCGGCCTCGATTTTGCGCGCGACGGGCTCACCCTCGACAAGCTGGGGCTGGCCGGGAAATCCACCGCCGAGCTGCTGACGCTCGTCGAGAACGGTGTTTGATCCGAGGGGCAGGGCGATGACCGGCGCGGTGCGGATCGGAGTCAATTTCGACGGCTTCGTGCCCACCGCCGAGGCGATCGCGCTCGCCCGAGACTCGGTCGCGGCCGGCGCCGGCAGCCTGTGGGTCGCCGAGCATCTCGGCTACCGCGAGGCGATCGCCACCTGCATGGCCTTTGCCTTCACGGTGCCGGGCGACGCCCGCATGGTGCCGACCGCGGTGAGCCCCTACGTCAATCATCCAGTTCCGATCGCCATGGCGATGGCGACACTCGACGAGGTCGCGCCCGGTCGCGCCGCCATCGCGGTCGGCACCGGCAATCCGATGTTCCTGAAAGAGTCCGGCCAGGCCATGGTGAGGCCGGTCAAGGCCGTGCGCGAGTTCGTCGCGGCGCTGCGCGCGCTGTGGTCGGGCGAGCCCGTCCATGCCGACGGCGAGTTCGTCAAGCTCGCCGGTGCCCGGCTGGCGTTCACGCCGAGCGCACCGATCCCCGTCTACGTCGCCGCCATCGGGCCCGACATGCTCAAGCTCGCTGGCCGCATCGGCGACGGCGTCGTGCTGTCGGCCGGCGTGTCGACCGACACGGTGCGGCGCTCGATCGCGGCATGCGCCGAGGCTGCGGCGGCCGAAGGCCGCGCGCTGACCGATTTCCGCCGCGCCGGCTACATCTTCTACGCCGCCTCCGAGAACGGCCGCGACGCCGTCGATGCGGTGCGCGAAAAGCTCGCCTTCGTGATGCGCAACAAGTTCCTGGCCGAGAACATCAAGGCGTCCGGCATCGCCGTCGACCACGAGGCCGTCATCGCCGCCATCGCCCGGCGCGACATTGCCGGCGCCGCCGCCCTCGTCTCCGACGAGGCGGTCGACGCCTTCGGCATCGCCGGCACGCCGGCGCACTGCATGCGTCGGATCGAGGACTTCGTCGCGGCCGGGCTCGACGAGCCGGTCCTCGGACTGTTGGGGACGCCGGAGAACTGCCGGCTCGGCCTCGACGTCATCCGCCGGTTCGCCGGCGGTACGTCGTGAGGGCGGCATGAGGCAGGCGCGCGGCACGGTTCTCGAGCGCTCCGCACGTCCTGCGTCACGCCGCGCGCATGACGCATTCCGAAACGCCCGGACCTCGTCACCGATCAGGAGAGAGCCATGAAGCGCAGGGATCTGTTGAAGCTCGCCGGCGCCGGCCTGGCGGCCGGAGCAATGCCCGCCGTGATCACGGGAGCGCGGGCCCAAGCCTTTCCGTCGGGACCGATCACGCTGATCGTCGCCTGGCCGCCGGGCGGCGGCAGCGACATCAGCATGCGGCTCCTCGCCGACGCGCTGTCCAAGAAGATCGGCGTGCCCGTGGTGGTGCTCAACAAGCCAGGCGCCGGCGGCGCCATCGGCCATCGCGAGGTTGTGACGGCGAAGCCGGACGGGCAGACCATCGGCATGTTCGCCTCCGGCGGCGTCTCGCTGCCGTACTTGAATGCGCAGGCCAACACGCTCGACGAGATGGAGCCTATCGCCTATTTCGGCGAGGATCCGTTCGCCCTGCAGGCGAGCAATGCGAGCGGCATCACGTCGTTGAAGGACATGATCGAGCGCGCCCGCGCCGCTCCCGGCAAGCTGCGCAACGGCAACGACCAGCCCGGCGGCTCCTCCTTCGTCGCCATCTCGCTGTTCGAGAAGGCTCTCGGCTTCAAGGTCACCAAGGTCTCCTATGGTGGCTATGCCCCGACCGTCACGGCCCTGATGGGCGGCGAGATCGACACGGCGTCGGTGCCGGTGCCTGACGCGATCGAGCAGCACCGCTCCGGCAAGCTCAAGATGCTCGGCGTCTCCTCGGCGGAGCGGTACTTTCTCGCCCCCGAGATCCCGACCTTCAAGGAGTTGGGTTTCGACGTGGTCGCCGGCTCGTGGCGCTGCATCATCGGCCCGAAGGGCATTCCGGAGGACCGGCTGCGTTTCCTGGAGAGCAACATCCTCGGCGTGCTCAAGGACCCGGAGTTCGTGGCGCGTGCCAAGCAGGCGGGTTTCGCCATCCAGCCCGCGGACGCCAAGGCGACGGCCGCGCGCTGGAAGAAGGACGACGCCGAGCTCTATCCGATCCTGCTCGAGGCCGGCCTGGTGAAGGCGCGGCAGAAGTAGCAGAACGGCGCTGGTCCTTCCGGGACGGCGCCCCATCGGCGCCGAGATAGCGAGGACGCTCTCCTTCGTCGTGCTCCGCGAAGGCGGAGCACCCGGTACGCCGCAGCGCCAAGGTGAAAACAACGGACTCGGTGGATCCTGGGTCGTCCGCCTTCGCGGACGACGACCACCAAAGGGCAGGGCGGTGCGGATCAGCCTGACCAAGAACGTCCTCGCGGGGCTCCTGTTCGTCGGCTTCGGGCTTTTCGGCCTGTGGCTGTCGCACAGCCTCGACATGGGAACGGCCGACGCCATGGGCTCCGGCTACTTCCCGCGCATGGTCTGCAGCCTGCTGATCGTCTGCGGCGGCGTGCTGGCCGTGCTAGCGCTGGTGTGGCCGGACGAACGGCCCGAGGGCTGGCACTGGCGACCGCTGGTCTGCGTCACCCTGGCGTCGCTCGCCTTCGCGCTGCTGCTGCGTCCGCTCGGTCTGGTCGCGGCGCTCGCCGTCACCATCCTGCTCGGCGCGCTGTCGGGGCCGCTGCTGCCGCCCCTCAAGCTGGCGTTCCTGGTCGTGGTGCTGATCGCCGTCAATGTCGGCATCTTCGTGCTGGCGCTGGGCATGCCGATCCCGCTGTGGCCGGCGTTGACGTGACGACGAACCGCATCACCAACCTGCCGTCATTCCGGGGCGCGCCGAAGGCGCGAACCCGGAATCCAGCCGCGAACTCCGAGCTCTTGGCTGGATTCCGGGTCCGGCGCTGCGCGCCGGCCCGGAATGACCACCAGTTTTGTTCCTGGCATTCGATGTGAGCCCGATGCCCGATCTTCTCGCCAACATCGCCATGGGCTTCGGGGTCGCGCTGACCTGGCAGAATCTCGGCCTCTGCCTGTTCGGTTGCGCGCTCGGCACCGCGATCGGCGTGCTGCCCGGCATCGGCCCGCTGACCACCATGGCGTTGATTCTGCCGATCACCTTCTGGCTGCAGCCGGTCGGCGCTCTGATCATGCTGGCGGGCGTGTTCTACGGCGCCCAGTACGGCGGCTCGACCACGGCCATCCTGGTCAAGATTCCGGGCGAGACGTCGTCGGTCGTCACCATTTTGGACGGCCATGCGATGGCCCAGCAGGGCCGCGCCGGCCCGGCGCTCGCCATCGCGGCGCTCGGGTCGCTGTTCGCCGGCACCGTGGTGACGCTGCTGATCGCCGTCGCGGGCCCGCCGCTCGCGAGCGTCGCGCTGATGTTCCAGTCGGCCGACTACGTCTCGGTGATGCTGCTCGGCCTCGTCTCCGCCGTGGTGCTGGCGCACGGCTCGGTGCTCAAGGCGATCGGCATGATCGTGCTCGGCGTGCTGTTCGGCCTGGTCGGTACCGACGTTTCCACCGGCGACTACCGGATGACGGGCGGCTTCGACGTGCTGTTCGACGGCATCGGCTTCGTGCCGCTGTCGATGGGCCTGTTCGGCCTCGCCGAGATCATGACCAATCTGGAGGAGCCCGGGCGGGCGCCGCCCGCCACCATGCGGGTGCGCGAGCTGATGCCGACACGCGCCGATCTCCTGCGCTGCCTGCCGGCCATGATCCGCGGCACCGTGGTCGGCACCGTCTTCGGGATCCTGCCGGGCGGCGGCCCGACCATCGCGGCCTTCTCGGCCTACAGCCTGGAGAAGAAGGTCTCGCGCAACCCGGAGCGTTTCGGCAAGGGGGCGATCGAGGGCGTGGCGGCGCCCGAGACCGCCAACAACGCCGCCGCGCAGGCCTGCTTCATCCCGATGCTCAGCCTCGGCGTGCCGCCCAACGCCCTGATGGCGCTGATGATCGGCGCCATGATGGTGCACGGCATCACGCCCGGCCCGGAGATCATCACCAAGCAGCCGGTGTTGTTCTGGGGCCTGATCGCCAGCATGTGGATCGGCAACGCCATGCTGGTGGTGATGAACCTGCCGCTGATCGGACTGTGGGTGAAGCTTCTGCAGATGCCTTACGGCTATCTGTTTCCCAGCATCCTGGTGTTCTGCTGCATCGGCACCTACACACTCAACTCGAGCCCGGCCGAGGTCTTGATCATGACGGCCTTCGGGGTGGTCGGCTACGTGTTCCGCAAGCTCGACTGCGAGCCGGCGCCGCTGCTGCTCGGGCTGGTGCTCGGTCCGATGCTGGAGGAGAACTTCCGTCGCGCCATGGTGCTGTCGGGCGGCGACTGGAGCATTTTCGTCAGGCGACCCTTGAGCCTGGCGTTTCTGCTCGCCGCCGCCGGCCTTTTGGTCGCCGTCGCGCTGCCCAGCATCCGCAGGAGCCGCGAGGCAGCGTTCCGCGAATAGCGAGGGACGGACGCGAGCCGATTCGGCTACGCGCGTTCTTATGGTTCATGAACCGTAAACATTCGGTTCATCCAGCCCGGCGCACAGCGCGCAACAGGCTGCATGGATACGCATGTGCAACTACGTGGTCCGACAGATTCAAGAATTTGCACGAGTGCATAAATATGAGTCTGGACGGTGCCGTGTGCCGCTCCCCGCGTGTCGGCGGCGAGTTCGCTTCCTTCTCCCGCCAGATTTTCCCCCGACATGCGTGAGCCGGTCACGCGCACCGCGATGCGGAGCCTTCTCGGGCACCGCGACGGGAGACGGTCGTGTTGCGCCGAATGCTCGCCTGGATCGCCGCCGCGCTGCTCCTCGGAGCGGCCGCGGGCGTGTGCGAGGCGCAGATCTACCCGACTCGCCCGGTCCACATCATCGTCGGCTTCCCGGCCGGCTCGACCACCGACATCCTGGCCCGCATCTACGCCGACAAGCTGACCGAGTACTTCAACCAGCGGTTCACCGTCGACAACATTTCGGGCGACGCCAGCAACATCGCGGCGGCGACGGCGGCGCGGGCCGAGCCGGACGGCTACACGCTGTTCCTGGCCAGCAATGCGCAGTCGGCCAACGCGGCGATCATGCCGGAGCAGCCGTTCGCCTTCCCGCAGGCCTTTGCGCCGATCGCCATGCTGGCGCGGGTTCCGCCCGTGCTGGTGGTCAACCGCGAGCTCGGGGTCGACACCGTCGCCGGGCTGATCGCGCTCGCCAAGAAGCGGCCCGGCGAGCTTCGCTATGGCTCGTCCGGCGTCGGCACCGGGCCGCAGCTCGCCGCCGCGCTGCTCGAGGCCGCGACCGGCGTCCGCATGACCCATGTCACCTATGGCGGCACCCACGAGGCCGCCGCCGACCTCATCGCCGGGCGCATCTCGGTGCTGTTTGCGCCGCTGCCGACCGTCACGGGGATCGCGACCGACCGCCGCATCGTGCCGCTGGCAACCACCAGCGCCCGCCGCAGCTCGGTCGCGCCGACCCTGCCGACCCTCGCCGAGGCCGGCGTCGCCGGCATCGACGTCTCCCTGTGGTTCGGCCTGATGGCGCCGCGCGGCACGCCGACCGAAATCCAGCGCGAGCTCGCCAATGCGGTGACGCGCGCCATCGACTCGCGTTTCTTCAAGGAGAATCTCACCGCCAACGGCGCCGAGCCGGTGCGCGCCTCGCTCGAGGCCTTCGGGTCCTTCCTCGATCTCGACGTGCCTCACTGGGCCGCCCTGGTCGGCCGCGCCGGCGTGACGGTCGAGGACCTCGACCGCCCGGCGGCCGTGCCCAGCGTGACGGCTCTCCCGGTCGACAGCGGGCACTGACGACAATCCACCACGTCCGTCACGGCCGGGCTTGTCTCGGCCCATCGGCGTCTGTGCGTCAGGCCCCCGGAGAACCTTGGTGCCGGGCGGGGCCGGTAGGGCAGGGGTTCAGCGCCCCGGGCCGGTGGCGCATCCCTGTGTGATCCACCTCACGGTTGCGGCCCGGCGGTTCCGGCATCCTCCACTCGACAACGGGCTACGGCCCCTTCGACGGGAGGCTCCCATGACTGGTTCGAGGACGCTTGGTTTCGCCGCCGCTATCGTGCTCCTGAGCAGCGTTGCGCATGCGGGCTCGATCTCGATCCCGGTCAATGGCGGCACAGTCCGGGTCGACATCGACGAGAGCTGCCGCAACAAGCTCTGCGGCACCGTCTCCTGGCGTGAGCACGGCGCCCGCGATGCCCAGCAGTTCGACCTGCCGGCGATCGGCTGGAAGGACATCAAGGGCCTCGCCAAGGGCGACCTCGGCAAGCTCGGCGGCTTCGGCAAGACCGATGACGAGCCCGATGCGCCGGCCGTGACCACCGACGTGCCGGCCCCGCAGTGGCGCTCGCGCCCCGGCACGACGGCCGCCCCGACGGTCCAGCCGACCCCGACCCCGACGACCAGCGTCGCCGTGCCGCCTCCGCCGCCGGCGCCCCCGCCCGTCGTCGATCGCACCGATCCGGCGCCCGTCACGGCCCCGACGACCTATGCTCCGCCTCCGCCGCCGGCGCCGGTCGCCGCTCCGGTGGCCGCCCCGGCGCCCGAGCAGCGCGTCGCGGCACTGCCGCCTGCGCCGGCCCCTGTGGCCGAGCCCGCCACCGGCCCGCTCGGCCTGTGGATGACCGAGAAGAAGGAAGGCATGGTGCGGGTCGAGCCGTGCGGCCAGAACCTCTGCGGCTACGCCGTCGACGCCAAGACCGGCCGCAACGGCGACAAGGTGCTGATCGACATGAAGGCGAGCGGCAAGACCTGGACGGGCCGGATCAAGGACACCCGCAACGGCGGCGGCGGCATCTACGACTCGACGCTGGCCATGAAGGGCGACAATGCGATGCGCGTGCAGGGCTGCGCCTTCGGCGGCATGTTCTGTGGCGGCCAGACCTGGACCCGGGTGGTGAACTGAGCCGTCCTCGACCAGCGAGCATCGGCGAACGCAGCGGCGGCCCGGGTGGCCGCCGCAGCCGTTTTCAGGCCGCCATCTGGCTTTGTTAACAGGGCAGGGGAATCCCCCGGTCCAGTCGAAAGGAGGTAAAGCAGAGGTAAAAAACACCCCTCGGATTCCATCCTTAGTCGTTGGTTTACCTCGGCAAATAAACCGGTTCTTTATTGTGTTGTTTAAACTGATTTTAGAGCGTGTCGCCTAGTAATGGGGGCGAGCGAGGAATACAGGGCCTCGTCGTACAACAACCAATAGGCGTCGTCATGAAAGCAGTCGCTAGGCCGGCGGAACCCGCCGAGCGGGATATGCGCTTCGACCATATCCGGCCGCTCTATCTCGAATCGCTGACTCTCGTGGAACGGCTGCACCGCCGGCTTCTCGACGTCATCAAGGACGAGTTCGACCGCCGTGGCCGCGCCGACATCAACTCGGTGCAGGCGCTGCTTCTCTACAATATCGGCGACAAGGAGCTGACCGCCGGCGAGCTGCGCACCCGCGGCTACTATCTCGGCTCGAACGTCTCCTACAATCTGAAGAAGCTGGTCGAGATGGGCTTCCTCGACCACCAGCGCTCGCGCGTCGACCGCCGCTCGGTCCGCATCAAGCTGACCGAGAAGGGCCGCGAGGTCCGCAACATCATCGAGGCGCTCTACCAGAAGCACGTCCGCACGGTGGAGCAGGTCGGCGGCGTCAACGCCGAGGAGTTCGCCACCCTCAACAAGGCGCTGCATCGGCTCGAGCGGTTCTGGACCGACCAGATCCTCTACCGGCTCTGACCTGCACCGGGCTCGCGGCGCCTGCAAAGCCCCCGGACCAAGGCCCCGATCCGTTCCCGCGGACCGGGGCCTTGGCGTTTGGGCGGCCGCGCCGGGGCGGCACGGGACGGTCCGCAAGCCTAGTCGAACGTCGCCGACGTGGTGTCGGTCTTGCGGTTGTAGCGAATCGTGACCTTCTCGACCTGGCACAGGTTGATGTCGTGCCAGACCGCGGATGAGTCGTCGTCGCTGTAGACGACCTTGAGATCCCAGATGCAGGTCTTGCCGGCGCGGCGGAACGTGATGGTCACACTGTCGCCGTCCTCCAGGCCGTCGTCGCCCAGAATGTCCTCCTCCCAATCGTTGGTCTTGCTCGGGGAGACGTAGACCTCGCTGATGTCGTAGCCGGTGCGGTTGACGAGCGTGAAGTCTTGCCGGCTTCCCTGGGCGAGTGCCGTCGTTGCGACGATCGAGGCGATGGTCGCGGCGGCCATGACAGTCATCTTCATGCGAGGCGGCTCCAATGCCGATGGGGGAACGAGCCCGCACGAGGCCCCGAGCGGAACGGCTGGCCTCGTGCGTGTCGGTGCACGACGAGCTTAAGGAACGCCCTTCGATACCGTCAATGTGCACCTTCGCGGCGAACGACGACTCTCGACCGTTGCGCGATACGCGGCCTGGGGCTCGCCCTATGCGCGTCGCATAGCGCGGCGAATGCGGCCTTGCCCCGGGTTGACATAAATTCGCCGGCTCGTCTCCGTACTCGACCGGGCCGTCGTGTCGCGTCGCGGCTTTGCGGAGCGTGCGATCGGTCGGCGCAGGACCGGCGCGGATCCCGGTTGCGGGGCCGCGCGGCCACGAGACGGTAGTGCTGCGAGGGGCAATGGACGGCGCAGTGAGGAACGACAGCGGCGCGGGGGATTTCGGCCAGCCCGACAGCCGGCAGGACAGGCGCGGCGGAGGTCATGACCACGGTCTCGACCGCCGAGCCGTGGTGCGTGCCCTGGCGGGCGGAGTGGCCGGCCTCGCGGCGCTCGCCGGCCGGGCACACGCCCAGGACGCCGTCCTCGAGCAACTCATCCAGCAGAGCCAGGGCCGCAATTTCGGGCAAGGGTTCGATTCGGCCTCGCGCACCATCCTGATGCCGAAGTCGTCCCTGCCGACCCTCGACCCGTCGACGGCGCAGACCACCGAGCAAGTGATCCCCCGCTACGAGGAGATCGTCGGGAAGGGCGGCTGGCCGTCCGTGCCGGCGGTCGAGCGGCTGCGGCTCGGCAACCGTCATGCTGCCGTGCCGGTGCTGCGCGACCGTCTCGCCGTCTCGGGCGACATCGACCCGGCCGCGGCCGGGGCCGGCGACATCTACGACTCCTACGTCGAGGCGGCGGTGCGGCGGTTTCAGGCGCGGCATGGGCTGACGGTGGACGGGGTGGTGCGCCAGCAGACCCTGAAGGCCCTCAACGTGCCGGCGCAGGTGCGCCTGGCGCAGCTCCGCATCAACGTGGTGCGACTGCGCACGCTGTCGAGCAATCTCGGGCCCAAGCTCGTCGTCGCCAACATCCCGGCCGCCCAGATCGAGGCGATCGACAACGGCGTCGTGGTGTCGCGCCACGTCACCGTCGCCGGCAAGCCGGACCGCGCCTCGCCCGACCTGCAGAGCCGCATCGTCGAGGTGAACTTCAATCCCTACTGGACCGTGCCGGTGTCGATCGTCCGCAAGGACCTGATCCCGAAGATGCAGGAGGAGCCGGACTACCTCGCCAAGAACCACATCCGCATCTTCGACGGGCGCGGCACCGAGCTGCAGCCCCAGCAGATCAACTGGTTCTCCAACGAGGCGGTGAACTACCGGTTCAAGCAGGACCCGGGCGACTTCAACTCGCTCGGCTCGATCCGCATCAACTTCCCCAGCAAGGACGGCGTCTACATGCACGACACGCCGTCGAAAGGCCTGTTCGGCGAGGACTTCCGCTTCCACTCCTCGGGCTGCATGCGGGTGCAGAACGTGCGCGAGCTGGTCAACTGGCTTTTGGCCGACACGCCCGGATGGTCGCGCCCCGAGATCGACGCCGTGATCAAGTCGGGCGAGCGCAAGGATGCCCGCCTCGCCGCTCCGGTGCCGCTCTACTGGGTCTATGTGACGGCCTGGGCGACGCCCGACGGCGTCGTCCAGTTCCGCGACGACATCTATTCCCGCGACGGCCTGGCCGCCTCGACCGCCTCGACGCGCGGGTAGGGACGCAGGCAGCGGAGGCCGGAGGGCGGCCGGAGACGAAAAATGCCGGCGAGCGAGTCGTCCCGCGAAATCCTGTTCGAGCTCACGGTGGTCGGTGGCGCCGTGCGGGTGGTGGCGATCGACGCCGCGACCGGGATCGAGGTCAGCATCATGGGGCCGGTGACGGCGCCGCGCGCGGCGTTGCAGCGAATCGCGCTGCAGAAGCTGGAACGGCGGCTGACCAAGGCCGGCGAGGCCGGAAGGCGCTGATTCGGCCCAAGAACCTAGATGTAGAGGGCCCCCGCGGGAGGCGTCCCACAACTTGGCGCTCGCCGGCCGATGTGCTAATCCGACGGCCCAAACCCCGGGACCAGCCTGTCGCAGGCCGCCCTCACGTTTCCCGCGGCGCCAGGAGACCACGATGTCGGTGACCCAAACGGCTTCCGTCGAAGCCGGTACGTTCTTTTCCGCGACCGTCCGCGAGAGCGACCCCGAGATCGCCGATGCGATCCAGAGCGAGCTCGGCCGCCAGCGCGACGAGATCGAGCTGATCGCCTCGGAAAACATCGTCAGCCGCGCCGTGCTCGAGGCGCAGGGCTCGGTGCTCACCAACAAGTATGCCGAGGGTCTGCCGGGCAAGCGTTACTATGGCGGCTGCCAGTATGTCGACGTGGTGGAACGTCTGGCGATCGAACGGGTTACCCGGCTTTTCGGATGTGGTTTCGCAAACGTGCAGCCGCATTCCGGCGCCTCCGCGAACGCCGCCGTGTTCTTCGCCCTGCTGAGCCCCGGCGACACCTTCATGGGGCTCAACCTCGCGGCCGGCGGCCACCTGACCCACGGCTCGCCCGTCAACGTCTCCGGCAAGTGGTTCAAGGTGGTGCCCTACAGCGTGCGGCCCGACGACCACCGCATCGACATGGACGAGGTGCGAAAGCTCGCCCACGCCAACAAGCCGAAGCTGATCGTCGCCGGCGGCTCGGCCTATCCGCGGGTGATCGATTTCCGTGCCTTCCGTGAGATCGCCGACGAGGTCGGGGCCTACCTCATGGTCGACATGGCGCACTTCGCCGGCTTGGTGGCGGGCGGGGCGCATCCGAGCCCGTTCCCGCACGCCCATGTGGTCACCACCACGACCCACAAGACGCTGCGCGGCCCGCGTGGCGGCGTCATCCTGTCGGATGACGAGGCCTTGGCCAAGAAGATCAACTCGGCCGTCTTCCCCGGCATGCAGGGCGGGCCGCTGATGCACGTCATCGCCGCCAAGGCGGTCGCCTTCGGCGAGGCGCTGCGGCCCTCCTTCAAGCTCTACGCCAGGAACGTCGTCGAGAACGCCAGGGCGCTCGCCGAGACGCTCAAGTCGCGCGGCTTCGACATCGTCTCGGGCGGCACCGACACCCATCTGATGCTGGTCGATCTGCGGCCCAAGCGGCTCACCGGCAAGATCGCCGAGACGGCGCTCGGCCGCGCCAACATCACCTGCAACAAGAACGGCATCCCGTTCGATCCGGAGAAGCCGATGGTGACCTCGGGCGTGCGGCTCGGCACGCCGGCCGGCACCACCCGCGGCTTCGGGGTCGCCGAGTTCAAGGAGATCGGCGAGATGATCTCCGAGGTGCTCGACGTGCTGTCGCAGAAGAACTCCGACGAGGACGCCCTGGTCGAGGGCGCCGTGCGCGAGAAGGTGGCGCGGCTGGTCGGCCGCTTCCCGATCTACAACTAGTTTTCGAGCATGATCCGTCCCGTAAACCGGGTCCCACTTTTCGGGATCATGCTCTAGGTCGATACCGGTCGGCGGGGGCCGCCGGAGAAAGGGACAGGGGACGCGGAATGCGCTGTCCGAGCTGCGGCAGCCTCGATACCCAGGTGAAAGACTCGCGTCCGACCGAGGACTCCTCGGCGATTCGCCGGCGGCGGCTGTGCCTCGCCTGCGGGTTCCGCTTCACCACCTTCGAACGGGTGCAGCTTCGCGAGCTGACCGTCATCAAGCGCAACGGCCGCCGCGTGCCGTTCGACCGCGACAAGCTCGCCCGCTCGATCGAGATCGCGCTCCGCAAGCGCAATGTCGATCCCGACCGGGTGGAGCAGACCATCTCGAAGATCGTCCGTGACCTCGAGAGCCTGGGCGAAGGCGAGGTGACGACCGAGACGATCGGCGAGACCGTGATGGCGCATCTGCGCGACCTCGACGACGTCGCCTATGTGCGCTTCGCCTCGGTCTACCGCAATTTCCGCGAGGCCAAGGACTTCGAGCAGGCGCTCGCCGAGCTCGCCGGCGAAGAGGACGAGGAAGACGTCACGCCGACCCGCTGAGCGGAGCGGACGTCGTCCCGACGGTCCCGCGGGCGGCGCCGGCGCAAGACGAAAGATCACGCCTCCAGCAAAAGCCCCGCCACGCCCTCCGGGTCGGCCACCATGGCGTCGTGGCCGCAGGCGAGATCGAGGACGCGCCAGGTCGGGTCGGCCGCGACCTTCGCCACCGCGGCGTCGAACGCCGTGCTGGCGAACCCCCTGGCCCGGACGTAGGTCTTGCGCGCGACCCTCTCGCGTGCGCCGGTGAGGACGAGCCGGTCCGTGTAGGTCTTCATCGGGTGCGGCGTACACAGGGAATCGACCCAGGGACAGTCGACCGCCGGAACGCCGAGAGCCGCGGCCGCGTAGGGCTTCAAAGTGATCTCGCCGGTCTGCGGAGCCGCCGCGATCGCATCGCGCACCCCTTGCGACGTGACATCCAGTCCGGTGGTGCCGTCGTCCGGCATGAAGGCGTCGAGAAAGACGAGAGCGCCGATCTGCGGCAACACCTGCTCGACGACGCCGGACACGACGAAGCCGGCATAGGAGTGGCCGACCAGGACGACGTCCGCAAGGCGTTCCCACTTGATCACGTTGACGACGTCGGCGATGTGGGTGTCTAGCCCGACCGTCGGGCCGAGCAGATGCGAGCGCTCGCCCAGTCCGGTCAGGGTCGGGGTGAACACGCGATGGCCGCGGGCGACGAGGAGATCGGCGACGCGGCGCCAGCACCAGCCGCCGTGCCACGCCCCGTGCACGAGCACGAAGGTTGTCATGGTGATGAACTCCGGATCAGCCGCGGGAGCCCGCGGCAGTGTTACGGCGACGATTACATACCCAGGAACCGTCTCCGTCCACGCCACCGTCTCGGATCGGCGATGCGAAAATGGGGCTGCCTCGCTTGCGGCGGCAGCATGGAGCGGGCAAGGTCGCGGCCCGCCGGAACGGACGGGCGCGGATCCGCGCCGCGTTCTCGGTCCACACCCGACCGAAGCCTGCCGTGACCACGCCCCCCGAGCCTCCCGTCGCCGAAAACATCGATGCCCGCTTCATGGCGCTGGCGCTGGCGCTGGGGCGTCGCGGGCTTGGCAACACCTGGCCGAACCCGGCCGTCGGGGCCGTCGTGGTGCGGTTCGACGGCGGCGCGCCGAGACTCGTCGGGCGTGGGTGGACGCAGCCGGGCGGGCGGCCGCATGCGGAGCCCGTGGCGCTGCGCCGGGCCGGCGACCTCGCCCGCGGTGCCACCCTCTATGTGACGCTGGAGCCGTGCTCGCATCATGGAAAGTCGCCGCCCTGCGCCGACGCCATCATCGCGGCCGGCATCGCCCGCGTGGTGTCGGCGATCGAGGATCCCAATCCGCTGGTGGCGGGGCAGGGGCACGCGCGCCTCATCGCCGCCGGGATCGCGGTCGAGGTCGGCGTCGGTGCCGCCGAGGCGGTCGCGGCCCATGCGGGCCATATCCGAAAGGTCCGCGACGGCCGCCCGCACGTCATGCTCAAGCTCGCCGTGTCGGCCGACGGCAAGGTCGCGGCCGCCGGCCGCCGCCCGGTCGCCATCACGGCGCCGGCCGCCAACGCCCGCGTTCACCTGATGCGGGCCATGACCGACGCCATCCTGATCGGGATCGGCACGGCGCTGGCCGACGACCCGGTACTGACCTGCCGGCTGCCCGGGCTTTTTTCCCGCTCGCCCGTGCGGGTGGTGCTCGATGCCGGGCTGCGCCTGCCGGCGACGTCGCGGCTGGTGCGGACAGCGCGCGAGACGCCGTTGTGGGTGATGGCGGCTCCCGATGCGCCGGCCGATGCCGAGGCGAGGCTGACCGCGGCCGGCGCCGAGGTGCTGCGGGTCCCGGCTTCGCTCGATGGGCCAGGGCTCGATCTGCCCGCCGTGCTGCAGGCGCTCGCCGGGCGCGGCATCACCCGCCTGATGGTCGAGGGCGGCCCGACCGTCGCGTCTGCCCTCCTGCGTGCCGACCTCGTCGACGAGGCCGTGCTGATCCACGGGCCCGCCGTGATCGGGCCCGACGGCATCGACGCCCTGGCGGGCCTGCCGCTCGCCGCCCTGACGGCGGCGCCGAGCCTCGTTCTGCGCGAGACCGTGATGCTCGGGCCGGACCGGCTGGACGCTTACGCTCGCCCATCGGGCTGAGGCCGCCATACCCTGCCGTTGCGGCGCGCCGGCAGGCGACCTATCGTTCGTATGCAAACCGCGCGGGCGGCCAGCGTCGTCCCGCCAACAACGATCAACGGACCGATCCGCACTTCGGTCCCGCCGCGGCGTGCGAGCGTGTCGCTCGCCTCTCCGGTGCGGACGCGACGGGGACAGGATCGGCCACAGGGAGAGAGACACGTGACCGATTTCACGCGACGCGATACCCTTGTCCTGGGCGGAACAGCACTCGCCGGAAGCTTGGCCGGCTTGTCCGTCCCGGCCGCCGGGCAAGGCGCCCCGATAAAAATCGGCTTCAGCATGGCGCTGACGGGCGGCCTCGCCGGCGGCGGCCGCGCGGCGCTGCTCGCCTACCAAATCTGGGCCGAGGAGGTGAACCAGAAGGGCGGACTTTTGGGCCGCAAGGTCGAACTCGTCTACTACGACGACCAGTCGAACCCCGCCACGGTGCCCGGCATCTACACGAAGCTGCTCGACGTAGACAAGGTCGACCTGGTGATCTCGGGCTACGCGACCGTGCCGACCGCCGCCGCCATGCCGGTGGTGATCCAGCGCGGTAAGCTGTTCATGTCGCTGTTCGCGCTCGCTGCCAACGACCAGTTCCGCTACGACCGCTATTTCCAGATTCAGCCCAACGGGCCGGAGGCGAAATTCGAGTTCTCCAAGGGCTATTTCGAGCTGGCGAGCGCGCTGACGCCGAAGCCGCAGACGGTCGCGCTGGTCGGCGCCGACGCCGAGTTCTCCATCCTGGCGCTCGAAGGCGCCCGCGAGAACGCCAAGAAGGGCGGCTTCAAGATCGTCTACGACCGCACCTATCCGCCCTCGACCGTCGACTTCGCGCCGATCGTGCGGGCCATCAAGGCGGCCAATCCGGATCTGTTGTTCATCGCGTCCTATCCGCCGGATTCCTCCGGCATGATCCGCACCATCCACGAGGTCGGGTTCGGCGCCCGCATGGTCGGCGGCGGCATGATCGGGCTGCAGTTCGCCGCGCTCAAGCAGCAGCTCGGGCCGATGCTCGAGGGCGTCGTCGCCTACGACCTCTATGTGCCCGAGCCGACCATGACGTTTCCGGGCATCGAGCAGTTCCTGGTCAAGTATCGCGAGCGTGCCGCCCCGGCCGGCGTCGATCCGCTCGGCCTCTACATTCCGCCTTTCGCCTATTCGGAGATGCAGATCCTCGAAGCCGCCGTGAAGGCGGTCGGATCGCTCGACGACAAAAAGCTCGCCGATCACATTCGCGCCAACACGTTCCCCACCATCGTCGGCGATCTCAAGTTCGGCGACCGCGGCGAGTGGGCCGAGCCGCGCATCCTGCTGGTCCAGTACCGCGGCGTGGTCGGCAACGATCTCGAGCAGTTCAAGCAGCCCGGCAAGCAGGTGATCCTGCATCCGGCCAAATACAAGTCGGGCGACCTCAAGGTGCCGTTCGAGCCGATCAAGCGCTGACAGCATCGAAGCGTCGAGCGCGGGCTCGACCCGCGCAACCATCTGCAGAGCAAAGACGGCGTGCTTCGGTTGGATGGATCGCCGGGTCGAGCCCGGCGATGACGTCCGTGGGACGCGGGCGGGGCCCGGCCGGCGCGTCGTGCGGTCGCGCTCAGGGAAACTGCGCACGCGCGCCGATCGCGAGTCAGTTTAGACACACAGCCGGTCGTACCTCGGCTCGGGACCCGCGCTTTCGCGGCGCTGCGTGATCGGCCCGCAGGCCCGCGGCCGCATGTCCACCAGCACGCGTGTCCGAGATCGGTTTCATTCGCGTTCGGCCACCCGAAAATTCCCCGTCGGCCGCTGACATCCGGTATCTTCCGGTCTGCCGTTTTTGCGTTGCAACAATCTTTTTCGCGTTGCAAAGGTGCAGCCTTACCTTGCCCCCCGGGCAGTGTCGCATCCGGTCCCCGAACCTGCAGCCGAGTCCCTGACGGCCCCGTGCGCTCGGCTCCACACGAGGCGAATTCATGAGCACCTACCGACTCCAGTCGCTCTTCGCCCCAAAATCGCTGGCGCTCGCTGGGGCGAGCCCGCGCGACCTTTCTCTCGGTCGTATCGTACTTCGGAACATCCGCGAGGGCGGCTACAAGGGACGGATCCAGCTCGTCAACCCGCGCCACGCCGAGATCGACGGCGTTCCCACCGTGAGCGGTCTCGACAAGCTCGATGGCATACCCGACGTGCTGGTGATCACGGCGCCGCCGGCCGAGGTCCCGAAGCTGGTCGCCGATGCGGCCGCGCTCGGCATCCCGGCCGCCGTCGTCATCACGTCCGGGCTCGGCCATGGGCCGGGTTCGCTGGCCGAGGCGACCGCGCAAGCGGCGCGGCCGCACGGCCTGCGCATCCTCGGGCCGAACTGCCTCGGCCTCCTGGTGCCCAGCATCAGCCTCAATGCCAGCTTCGCCACCCGCACCCCGAAGGTCGGCGACCTCGCGCTGATCTCGCAGTCGGGCGCCATCGCGTCGAGCCTGGTCGAATGGGCCTCGAAGCGGTCGATCGGCTTTTCGGCCGTGGCCTCGATGGGGGACGCCGTCGACGTCGATTTCGGCGACCTGCTCGACTACTTCGCCCTCGATCGCAAGACCCGCGCCATCCTGATGTATGTCGAGTCCATCACGGACACCCGCAAGTTCATGTCGGCCGCGCGCAGCGCCGCCCGCGTCAAGCCAGTCATCGTGGTGAAGTCCGGTCGCCAGGCACTGGGGGCCCAGGCGGCCGCCACCCATACCGGGGCACTGGCCGGGTCGGACGCCGTCTACGACGCCGCGTTCCGCCGCGCCGGCCTCTTACGGGTGCTCGACCTCGACGAGCTGTTCGCCGCCGCCGAGACGCTCGGCCATCTGAGCCCCTTCGAGGGCAAGCGGCTCGCCATCCTGACCAATGGCGGCGGCATCGGCGTGCTGGCGGTCGACCGGCTGATCGATTTCGGCGGGATCCTCGCCACTCTGTCGGAAAAGCGCATCGCCGAGCTCGACGCCGTGCTGCCGTCCGGCTGGTCGCATTCGAACCCGGTCGACATCATCGGCGACGCCGGCGCCAAGCGGTATCGGGCGGCGCTGGAGCAACTCATCTCCGACCGCGACAACGACGCCGTGCTGGTGATGAACTGCCCGACCGCCCTGGCGTCGCCCGCCGACTCCGCCGCCGCCGTCGTCGAGGTGATCCAGCGCGAGCGCAGCCGCAGCATGATGCGCAAGCCGGTCCTCACCGTCTGGGTCGGCGATCGCGGCGACGCGACCCGCATCTTCGACGAGGCCGGAATTCCCCACTACGACAGCGAGACAGAAGCGATCCGCGGCTTCATGCATCTGGTCCGCTACCGCGAGGCGACCGACTCCCTGATGGAGACGCCGCCGAGCGTGCCGACCCAGTTCGTCTCCGACACCGAGACGGCCCGCAGCGTCGTCGCCGCCGCCATCAAGGCGCGAAAAACCTGGCTCGATCCGATGGAGATCGAGGCCGTGCTGACGGCCTACAGCATCCCGATCGCGCCGAGCCACCTGGCCCGAAACGGCTTCGAGGCGGCACGGGCGGCACGGGCGTACCTCGCCAAGGGCCAGGCCGTGGTGCTCAAGATCCTGTCGCCCGACATCGTCCACAAGTCGGAGATCGACGGCGTACGCCTCAACCTGCTGACCGAGGATGCGGTCTGGCGGGAGACCGACGACATCCTGGCCCGCGCCAGGGCGGCGCGTCCCGGCGCAAAGCTGATCGGCGTCACGGTCCATCCGATGGTGGTGCGGCCGAAGGCGCGCGAGCTCATCGTCGGGGCGACCGACGATCCGACCTTTGGGCCCGTCATCGTGTTCGGCCGCGGCGGCATGGCCGTCGAGGTGCTCAACGACACGGCGCTCGCCCTGCCGCCGCTCGACATGAAGCTCGCCCGCGACCTCATCGACCGCACCGGCGCGGCGCCGCTGCTCGGCGGCTACCGCAACGTCCCGCCGGCCGACCGCCAGGCGCTGGAGCTGGTGCTGGTGAAGATCTCCCAGCTCCTGGCCGACATACCCGAGCTGCGCGAGATCGACCTCAATCCGGTGCTGGCCGACGAGAACGGCGTCATCGCGGTCGACGCGCGGGTGACCATCGCGCCGGTGGCGCAGGGGGCGCGGACCCGCTTCGCCGTGCGGCCCTATCCCAGGGAGTGGGAGAGCCATCTCGCCTCGTGGGAGGATCTGCGGGTGCTTCTGCGCCCGGTGCGGCCGGAGGACGAGGCCCTCTACCTCGATTTCTTCAAGCATGTCAGCGAGAACGACCTGCGGCTGCGGTTCTTCGCCCCGGTCAAGGAGTTCAGCCACACCTTCATCGCCCGCATGACGCAGATCGACTATGCGCGGGCCATGGTGTTCGTCGCCGTGGACGAGCGCACCGGCGAGATGCTCGGCGGCGTCCGCATCCATTCCGACGCCAATTACGAGAAGGGCGAATATGCCGTGCTGGTGCGCTCCGACCTCAAAGGGCGGGGGCTGGGCTGGATCCTGATGGCACGGATGATCGAGTATGCCCGCGCCGAGGGCCTGATCGAGGTCGAGGGCCAGGTGCTGCGCGACAACACCACCATGCTGCGCATGTGCACGGATCTCGGCTTCCGGATCGAGCACGACAACGACGATCCGGGCCTGTGCAAGGTGGTCCTCGACCTGACCAAGAAAGGGACCGTCGCCAGCGCCGCCGAGTAGGCCCGCGGCAGGGACGATGCGGGGCGGAGCAGGGCGCTCTCCGCTCGGTGTCTGCCGGGTGACCGGCGATTCCTGATTCGCCGGATGCCGCATCGCAGCATCGCCGTCACGGATCGGGCCGGGACGGCGTTACGGGGCGGGCGCCCGTAGCGGCGCCACAGATCGGAAAACTGCTCGCCGCAGGGCGACAATGCCCGGCCCGATGCCGATTTTTCCGGCGCCCTCCCGGGTCGTTCTCCCGCGCGTCCGCCGCACGGTCCGGGCCTCCGATCGCGGGCCGCCGGCCGGCTGCCGTTTCTTGTATCATCGGGCCGCTTGCGGCCGTGGGGGCACTGCGGTAAGCGTCACGCGTCGCCGCCCTGGAACGTCTCTAACGGGAGTTCCGAGCGCGTGGACACGGGCGCAGCGGCGACCCGGACGGTCCTGTCCGGGACCGGAAGCACGAGATCGGCCGCCGGCAGGGCATTCCTCCCGACGGAACGTGGGTCGCGATCAGAGGTCTCGCATGAACGCCTTGCTGCTCGACTACCTGCCCATCGTGGTGTTCATCGCCCTCGCGCTGGTGATCGTGCTCGGCCTGATGGTCGCGCCGTTCCTGATCGCGTACAAGAATCCCGACGCGGAAAAGCTTTCGGCCTACGAATGCGGATTCAACGCATTCGACGACGCCCGCATGAAATTCGACGTCCGATTTTATCTCATCTCCATCCTGTTCATCATTTTCGACCTCGAGGTTTCCTTCCTTTTTCCCTGGGCGGCGGCATTCGGCGAGATCGGTACGTTCGGTTTCTGGTCGATGATGGTCTTTCTCGGCGTTCTGACCATCGGCTTCGTCTACGAGTGGAAGAAGGGAGCCCTCGAATGGGATTGACCGATCGGACCCTGGTGGCGCCCGCCGCGACCGGTGTTCTCGACCCGCGCACCGGCAAGCCGGTCGGGGCCGACGATTCCTTCTTCGCCGGGGTCAACGACGAGCTCGCCGACAAGGGCTTCATCGTCACGGCGACCGACGAGATCATCAACTGGGCCCGCACCGGCTCGCTGATGTGGATGCAGTTCGGCCTCGCCTGCTGCGCCATCGAGATGATCCACGCGGCGATGCCGCGATACGACCTCGAGCGCTTCGGCTTCGCGCCGCGCGCCTCGCCGCGTCAGTCCGACGTCATCATCGTGGCGGGCACGCTGACCAACAAGATGGCCCCGGCTTTCCGCAAGGTCTACGACCAGATGCCGGAGCCGCGCTACGTCATCTCGATGGGCTCCTGCGCCAATGGCGGCGGGTATTACTATTACTCGTACTCGGTGGTGCGCGGCTGCGACCGCATCGTGCCGGTCGACGTCTACGTCCCGGGCTGCCCGCCGAGCGCGGAAGCCCTGCTGTACGGCGTGCTGCTCCTGCAGAAGAAGATCCGCCGTACCGGCACCATCGAACGCTGACCGCGAGGACGCGCCATGGACGACAGGCTCGACGAGCTCGGACAGGCCATCGCACGCGCACTTCCCGGCGTCGTGACGGGTTACACGGTGGCGGTCGGCGAGCTGACCGTGACGGCGGCCGCGGCCGAGATCGTCGCCGTGATGACGCGACTGCGCGACGACCCGGCCTTCCAGTTCGTCGCCTTCGTCGACGCGACGGCTGTCGACTGGCCACAACGCGACAAGCGCTTCGACGTCGTCTACCATCTGATGTCGCCGACCATGAATTGGCGCGTGCGCATCAAGACCGAGACCGACGAGGCGACTCCGGTGCCCTCGATCATCTCGGTGTTTCCGGGCGCCGACTGGTTCGAGCGCGAGGTGTTCGATCTCTACGGCGTGGTCTTCACGGGCCATCCGGATCTGCGCCGCATCCTCACCGACTACGGCTTCGAGGGGCATCCGCTGCGCAAGGACTTCCCGCTCACCGGCTTCCTCGAGGTGCGCTGGGACGACGAGCAGAAGCGCGTCGTCTACGAGAAGGTGCAGCTCGGCCAGGAGTTCCGGAACTTCGACTTCCTGTCGCCCTGGGAGGGGACCGACTACGTGCTGCCGGGTGACGAGAAGGCCAAGGCGGGCTGAGACCGGATCGCATGAAAACGACCCTGCAGCCCGGGCTGACGCATCGTTTGGCCTTCACGGTGTCGGCCTCCAAGACGGTGCCGCAGCTCTATCCGGAGGCGCCCGAGTTCCAGACCATGCCGGCCGTGTTCGCCACCGGCTTCATGGTCGGGTTGATGGAGTGGACCTGCGTCCAGCTCATCGCGCCGCATCTCGACGCGGGCGAGGGCAGCCTGGGGACGCATATCGACGTCAGCCACACGGCGGCGACGCCGCCGGGTCTGACCATCACGGTGGAGGCGGAATGCGTCTCGGTCGAGGGCCGCAAGCTCGGCTTCCGGGTCAAGGCGCATGACGGCGTGGATGCGATCGGCGAGGGGCGCCACGAGCGGTTCGTGGTGGCCTGGGACAAGTTCAACGCCCGCGTGGGCGACAAGGCGAAGGCGGCGCTCGGTGCGTCGCCCGGTCAGAGCGTCGAGGCTTAGAGGTCGACATGGGTGAGGCGTCGGTACGCAGCTTCACGATCAATTTCGGACCGCAGCATCCGTCCGCCCACGGCGTGCTGCGCCTGCTGCTCGACCTCGACGGCGAGGTGATCGAGCGGGCCGATCCGCATATCGGGCTCCTGCATCGCGGCACCGAGAAGCTGATCGAGCACAAGACCTATCTCCAGGCGGTGCCGTATTTCGACCGGCTCGACTACTCGGCGCCGATGAGCCAGGAGCACGTCTTCTGCATGGCGATCGAGAAGCTGCTCGGCATCACGGTGCCGCGCCGCGGGCAGCTCCTGCGGGTGCTGTTTCTCGAGCTGACCCGGGTCAAGAACCACATCCTCAACATCACGACGGGCGCGCTCGACATCGGCGCGCTGACGCCGCCCTTGTGGGGCTTCGAGTTCCGCGAGCAGATCATGGGCTTCTACGAGCGCGCCTCGGGAGCCCGGATGCACGCCAACTATTTCCGCCCCGGCGGCGTCCACCAGGACGTGCCGCAGAAGCTGCTCGACGACATCGAGGCGTTCTGCGATCCCTGCCTGGCGATGATCGACGATCTCGACACGCTTTTGACCGGCAACCGCATCTTCAAGCAGCGCATGGTCGACATCGGGGTGATGACCCTGAAGGACGCCTGGGGCTGGGGCTATTCGGGCCCGCTGATCCGCGCCGCCGGCGGCGCCTGGGATCTGCGCCGCGCCCAGCCCTACGAGTGCTACGACGAGATGGAGTTCGACATCCCGGTCGGCAAGCACGGCGACTGCTACGACCGCTATCTGGTGCGCATGGAGGAGATGCGGCAGTCGATCCGCATCTGCAAGCAGTGCCTGGCCAAGCTGAAGCTGCCGGACGCGCAGGGGGCCGTGCTCACCGAGGACAACAAGGTGACGCCGCCGCGCCGCGGCGAGATGAAGAGCTCGATGGAAGCGCTGATCCATCACTTCAAGCTGTTCACCGAGGGCTTCCACGTGCCGGCCGGCGAGGTCTACGCGGCGGCCGAGACGCCCAAGGGCGAGCTCGGCGTCTATCTGGTCTCCGACGGCACCAACAAGCCCTACAAGTGCAAGATCCGCGCGACCGGCTTCGCCCATCTGAGCTCGATCGACTTCATCAGCAAGGGGCACATGCTGGCCGACATGACCGCCATCATCGGCTCGCTCGATCTGGTGTTCGGGGAGGTTGACCGCTAATGGCCGTCCGTCGTCTCGCTCCTGCCGAGCAGCAGCCGAAAGCCTTTGCCTTCACGGCCGAGAATCTCGACTGGGCCAAGGGCCAGATCGCCAAGTATCCGGACGGCCGCCAGGCCTCCGCCGTGATCCCGCTGTTGTGGCGGGCACAGGAGCAGGCCGGCGGCTGGGTGCCCCAGAAGGCGATCGAGCACGTCGCCGAGGTTTTGGGGATGCCGACCATCCGGGTGCTGGAGGTCGCGACCTTCTACACGATGTTCAACCTCGAGCCGGTCGGCCGCCTTCACGTCCAGCTCTGCGGCACCACGCCTTGCGTGCTGCGCGGCGCCGACGCGCTCAAGAAGATCTGCCACGAGAAGATCGGCCACGAGCACCACGTCACGGCCGACGGCACCTTCTCCTGGGTCGAGGTCGAGTGCCTGGGCGCCTGCGTCAACGCCCCGATGGCCCAGATCAACTACGACTACTACGAGGATCTGTCGCCCGAGAACTTCACCAAGTTGCTCGACGACCTCGCGGCCGGGCGCCCGGTGAAGACGGGACCGCAAATCGACCGCCAGCTTTCGGCGCCGGTCGGCGGGCCGACCACGCTGACGGGCGACGTCGGCACCGGCGCGCCGGCGACCCCACAGGAGCCGGCGCTCGCCGACAGCGACGCCAAGCGGCCGGGCGCGGCCGGCAATGTCCGTGAAGAGCCAACCCCGAAGCCGCCGGCCGGCGACGGATCCCGGGGCCGCAGAAGCACCAGGCGGGAATGATGCTGCACGATCGCGATCGCATCTTCACCAATCTGTACGGCCTCCACGACTGGGGGCTCGAGGGCGCGCGCAAGCGCGGCGCCTGGGACGGCACCAAGGCGCTGCTGGAGAAGGGGCGCGACGGCATCGTCAACGAGATCAAGGCCTCGGGCCTGCGCGGCCGCGGCGGCGCAGGCTTCCCGACCGGCCTCAAATGGTCGTTCATGCCCAAAACCTCGGACGGGCGGCCGAACTATCTCGTGGTCAACGCCGACGAGTCCGAGCCCGGCACCTGCAAGGACCGCGAGATCCTGCGCAACGACCCGCATATTCTGGTCGAGGGCTGCCTGGTGGCGGGCTTCGCCATGGGGGCGAATGTCGGCTACATCTATGTGCGCGGCGAGTTCATCCGCGAGCGCGAGCGCCTGCAGGCCGCGATCGACCAGGCCTATGCGGCCAAGCTGATCGGCAAGAACAACATCCACGGCTTCGACTTCGACCTCTACGTCCATCACGGCGCCGGCGCCTATATCTGCGGCGAGGAGACGGCGCTGTTGGAGAGCCTCGAGGGCAAGAAGGGCATGCCGCGGCTGAAGCCGCCGTTCCCGGCCAATGTCGGCCTCTATGGCTGCCCGACCACGGTCAACAATGTCGAGAGCATCGCGGTGACGCCGACCATCCTGCGCCGCGGCGCGGCGTGGTTCTCCTCGATCGGCAAGCCGAACAACACCGGAACGAAGCTCTTCTGCATCTCCGGGCACGTCGAGAAGCCGTGCAACGTGGAAGAGGAGATGGGCATCCCGCTGCGCGACCTGATCGACACCCATGCGGGTGGCGTGCGGGGCGGCTGGGACAATCTCCTGGCCGTGATCCCGGGAGGCTCGTCGGTGCGCTGCCTGCCGGCATCGCTGTGCAACGACCTGCCGATGGATTTCGACTCGCTGATGAAGCTTCGGTCCGGCCTCGGCACGGCGGCCGTCATCGTGATGGACAAGTCGACCGACATCGTCCGGGCGATCGCCCGCATCTCCTACTTCTACCGGCACGAGAGCTGCGGCCAGTGCACGCCGTGCCGCGAGGGGACGGGCTGGATGTGGCGCGTCGTCTCTCGCATGGCGGAAGGCCGCGCCCACAAGCGCGAGATCGACATGCTGCTGCAGGTGTCGCAGCAGGTCGAGGGCCACACCATCTGCGCGCTCGGCGACGCCGCGGCGTGGCCGATCCAGGGCCTGATCACGCATTTCCGCGGCGAGATCGAGAAGCGCATCGACGACTACGCGGCGAACCCGCATCACGAACCAGTCGCCGTGGCGGCGGAGTAGGGGCATGACCGACGCACCCGACAGTGTCGTCCTGGTGCTGCTTCGCCGCATCGACGAGCGGACCGAGCGGATGGCGCAGGATCTGTACGACCTGAAGGTTCCGATGACGGGCGTCGAGGAAGGGTTGGCGGGCGTGAACCGTCGGATCGATCGGCTGGAGAGCCGAGTCGAGCGCATCGAGCGCCGGCTCGAGCTCTCGGACGCGTAGCTGGAAGACAACGGATGACCAAGCTCATCGTCGACGGCATCGAAGTAGACGTCCCGCCCGAATACACGCTGTTGCAGGCGTGCGAGGCGGCGGGCGCCGAGATTCCGCGCTTCTGCTTCCACGAGCGCCTGTCGATCGCGGGCAATTGCCGGATGTGCCTGGTCGAGCTGAAGGGCTCGCCCAAGCCGGTGGCGAGCTGCGCCTGGGGCGTGCGCGACTGCCGGCCGGGCCCCAAGGGCGAGCCGCCGGAGATCAACACGCGCTCGCCGATGGTGAAGAAGGCGCGCGAAGGCGTGATGGAGTTCCTGCTGATCAACCATCCGCTCGACTGCCCGATCTGCGACCAGGGCGGCGAGTGCGACCTGCAGGACCAGGCCATGGCCTATGGCGTGGACTCCTCGCGCTTCCAGGAGAACAAGCGCGCCGTCGAGGACAAGTACCTGGGCGCCCTCGTCAAGACCGCGATGAACCGGTGCATCCAGTGCACCCGCTGCGTGCGCTTCGTCACCGAGGTCGCCGGCGTGCCGGAGCTCGGCGCCATCGGGCGCGGCGAGGACATGGAGATCACCACCTATCTGGAGCAGGCGCTGACCTCGGAGCTGCAGGGCAACGTGGTCGATCTCTGCCCCGTGGGCGCGCTGACCTCGAAGCCCTACGCCTTCTCGGCACGGCCCTGGGAGCTGGCAAAGACCCAGTCGGTCGACGTGATGGACGCGGTCGGCTCGGCCATACGGGTCGACTCGCGCGGTCGCGAGGTGCTGCGCATCCTGCCGCGCCTGAACGAGGACGTGAACGAGGAGTGGATCTCCGACAAGACCCGCCATGTCGTCGACGGGCTGCGGGTGCAGCGCCTCGACCAGCCCTATCTGCGCGAGAACGGCCGCCTGCGGCCGGCGACCTGGAGCGAGGCGTTCCGCGCCATCGCGGCCAAGGTCGACACCACGGGCCCCGGCCGCATCGGCGCCATCGCGGGCGATCTCGCCAGCGTCGAGGAGATGTTCGCCCTGAAGGAGCTCTTGGCCGGTCTCGGCTCCAAGAGCATGGATTGCCGCCAGGATGGCTCGGCGCTCGACCCCGCGCTCGGGCGCGGCACGTATCTCTTCAACCCGACCATCGCCGGGATCGATAGGGCCGACGCCCTGGTGATCGTCGGCGCCGATCCGCGCCACGAGGCGGCCGTGCTCAACGCCCGCATCCGCAAGCGCTGGCGTTCCGGGCCGTTCGCCGTCGGCGTCATCGGCCAGCGGGTCGATCTGACCTATCCGTACCATTATCTCGGCGCCGGGCCGGAGACGCTGTCCGACCTCGCCGCCGGCAAGGGCGATTTCGCCGAGATCCTCAGAAAAGCCGAGCGCCCGATGGTGCTGCTCGGCAACGGCGCGACGACACGGCCGGACGGCGCGGCCGTCGCCGCGCTCGCTGCCAACGCCGCCATTGCGCTCGGTGCCGTCAAGGACGGCTGGAACGGCTTTGCGGTGCTGCACACCGCGGCGTCGCGGGTCGGCGGGCTCGACATCGGCTTCGTGCCCGGGCAGGGCGGCCTGAAGGCGACCGAGATGGCGGCTTTCGGCACCCTCGACGTGCTGTTCTTGCTCGGCGCCGACGAGATCGAGGTCGCGCCCGAAACCTTCGTGGTCTACATCGGCACCCATGGCGACCGCGGCGCCCACCGGGCCGACGTCATCCTGCCGGGCGCCGCCTACACGGAAAAGTCCGGCCTCTGGGTGAGCACCGAGGGCCGGGTGCAGATGGGCCTGCGGGCCGGCTTCCCGCCGGGCGACGCCCGCGAGGACTGGGCGATCCTGCGGGCGCTCTCCGACGTGCTCGGCCGCAAGCTGCCATACGACTCGCTGCCGCAGCTCCGCACCGCGCTGTTCAAGGCGCATCCGCACCTGCAGCAGATCGACCGCTTGGAGCCGGCGAGCGGCGACGACGTCCAACGGCTGGCGTCGCGCGGCGGCGCCGTCGAGGCGGCGCCCTTCGCCCCGACCGTCACGGACTTCTACCTGACCAACCCGATCGCCCGCGCGTCCGCCGTGATGGCCGAGTGCTCCGCACTCGCCCGCGGTGGCGCCGCGCTGCGCGCCGCGGAGTAGCCCGATGGCCGAGCTTTGGACCAACTATCTCTGGCCGCTGCTGCTCATCGTCATCGAGAGCATGGCGATGCTGCTCATCCTGATGACGGCGATCGCCTACATCCTCTATGCCGACCGAAAAATCTGGGCGGCCGTGCAGATCCGCCGCGGCCCCAACGTGGTCGGTCCATGGGGGCTGCTGCAGTCCTTCGCCGACATGCTGAAATTCGCCCTCAAGGAGCCGATCATCCCGGACGGCGCCAACAAGGGCATCTTCATCCTGGCGCCGATCGTCACCTGCGTGCTGGCGCTCTCCGCCTGGGCCGTGGTGCCGGTCGCCGACGGCTGGGTGGTCGCCGACATCAATGTCGGCATCCTGTACATCTTCGCGATCTCGTCGCTCAGCGTGTACGGCATCATCATGGCCGGCTGGGCGTCGAACTCGAAATACGCCTTCCTGTCGTCGCTGCGCTCGGCCGCCCAGATGGTGTCCTACGAGGTCTCGATCGGCTTCGTCATCATCACGGTGCTGCTGTGCGTCGGCTCGCTGAACCTGTCGGCCATCGTCAAGGCGCAGGACACCCAGTGGGGCCTGCTCGGCTGGTACTGGCTGCCCCTGTTCCCGATGTTCATCATCTTCTTCGTCTCGGCGCTGGCCGAGACCAACCGACCGCCCTTCGACCTGGTCGAGGCCGAGTCCGAGCTGGTCGCCGGCTTCATGGTGGAATACGGCTCGACGCCCTACGTGCTGTTCATGCTGGGCGAGTACGTGGCCATCACCACCATGTGCGCCATGACCACCATCCTGTTCCTGGGCGGCTGGCTGTCGCCGATCCCATACCCGCCCTTCACCTGGGTGCCGGGCGTGATCTGGTTCTCCCTCAAGGTGCTGCTCGTCTTCTTCATGTTCGCCTTGGTGAAGGCGTTCGTGCCGCGCTACCGCTACGACCAGCTCATGCGGCTCGGCTGGAAGGTGTTCCTGCCGATCTCGCTGCTGATGGTGGTGGTCGTGGCGGGCGTGCTGCAATATTCCGGGCTGGCGGCGAAGTGAGGATCCCCCGATGAGGTTAGACCAGGCCGCGAAATCGCTGTTCCTGTGGGAGTTCGTGCAGGCCATCGGCCTGTCGATGCGCTATTTCTTCAAGCCGAAGCCCACCATCAACTATCCGTTCGAGAAGAACCCGATCTCGCCGCGCTTCCGCGGCGAGCACGTGCTGCGCCGCTATCCGAACGGCGAGGAGCGCTGCATCGCCTGCAAGCTGTGCGAGGCGATCTGCCCGGCCCAGGCCATCACGATCGAGGCGGGGCCGCGCCGCAACGACGGCACGCGACGCACCACCCGCTACGACATCGACATGGTCAAGTGCATCTATTGCGGCTACTGCCAGGAGGCGTGCCCGGTCGACGCCATCGTCGAGGGACCGAACTTCGAGTTCGCCACCGAGACGCGCGAGGAGCTCTACTACGACAAGGATCGCCTGCTCGCGAACGGCGACCGCTGGGAACGCGAGATCGCCCAAAGCATGGCGCTCGACGCGCCGTATCGGTGAGTGTGATGAGCGGGCTCGAAGTTGCAACTGCTCGGATTGATGTGACGGGCCTCTCGCCGTCGTTCCCTCCCCCCTTGTGGGGGAGGGACAGGGAGGGGGGTGCGCCGCATGCGCCTGCGTTCGTGGCTACCCCCCACCCCAACCCTCCCCCACAAGGGGGGAGGGAGCGCGCCGTGCCCGGGGAAAGGGAGCGCTTCATCGCAAGTTCAAACCCGTGCCCCGCCAAAAGGGCGACCCCATGATCCCCGCGCTGTTCTTCTATCTCTTCGCCGGCGTCTGCGTCGCCTCCGCCCTGATGGTGGTGGCGTCGCGAAACCCGGTCCATTCGGTGCTGTTCCTGATCCTCGCCTTCGTCAACGCGGCCGGCCTGTTCATTCTGATGGGCGCCGAGTTCCTGGCGATGATCCTGGTGGTCGTCTATGTCGGCGCCGTCGCGGTGCTGTTCCTGTTCGTCGTGATGATGCTGGACGTCGACTTCGTCCAGCTCCGCCACGGCGCCATGCAGTATCTGCCGGTCGGCACGCTGATCGGCCTGGTTCTGCTGGTCGAGCTGCTGCTGGTGACCGGCGCCTGGGTGATCGGACCCGGGGTGCAGAAGACCGTGGCGCTGCCGATCCCGACCGGGGTGAGCAATGCCCAGGCGCTCGGCCTCGTGCTCTACACCCGCTATGTCTACTTCTTCCAGGCGGCCGGGCTGGTGCTGCTGGTCTCGATGATCGGCGCCATCGTGCTGACGCTGCGCCACAAGCCGGGCGTCCGCCGGCAGGTGATCTCCGACCAGCTCGCCCGCCGGAAAGAGGCCATCATCGAGCTCCGGAACGTCCGGCCGGGGCAGGGGCTGTGAGGGGAATGAACCGATGACCATCGGCCTCGGCCATTATCTCGCGGTCGCCGCGATCCTGTTCACCATCGGGATCTTCGGCATCTTCCTCAACCGCAAGAACGTCATCATCATCCTGATGTCGGTCGAGCTGATCCTGCTCGCCGTCAACATCAACATGGTGGCCTTCTCGACCCATCTGGGCGACCTGGTGGGTCAGGTCTTCGCCCTGATCATCCTCACGGTCGCGGCGGCCGAGGCGGCCATCGGGCTCGCCATCCTGGTCGTGTTCTTCCGCAATCGCGGCTCGATCGCGGTCGAGGACATCAACCTCATGAAGGGCTGAGCGGCGCGATGTACCAAGCCATCGTCTTCCTGCCTCTGCTGGGCTTCGTGATCGCTGCCGCGATCGCGATCGTCGGCGCCCGCACGCTCCATCCCGGCGGCTATCCCGAGCCCGGCGACGACCACGCCCACGCCGAGCCGCACGCCGGCCACGCGGCGGTTCATGCCCCGCACGACGATCACCACCATGCGAGCGAGCCGGCGGCGCCGGGCTCGCGCCCCGCCGAGGTGATCACCACCACGCTGCTGTTCGTCTCCATGGCGCTGTCCTGGATCGCCTTCGCCCGCATCGGCTTCGGCGGCCAGGAGGTGCGCGAGGCGATCGCGCCCTTCATCTTCTCGGGCGACCTCAAGGTCGACTGGGCGCTGCGCATCGACAGCCTGACCGCGGTCATGCTGGTGGTCGTCACCACGGTGTCGGCGCTCGTTCACCTCTACTCGATCGGCTACATGGTCGACGATCCCGACCGGCCGCGCTTCTTCGGCTACCTGTCGCTGTTCACCTTCGCCATGCTGATGCTGGTGACGGCCGACAACCTGGTGCAGCTCTTCTTCGGCTGGGAGGGCGTCGGCCTCGCCAGCTACCTGCTGATCGGCTTCTGGTACAAGAAGCCCTCCGCCAACGCCGCCGCCATCAAGGCCTTCGTGGTCAACCGGGTCGGCGACTTCGGCTTCCTGCTCGGCATCTTCGGGGTGTTCGTGGCGACCGGGGCGGTCGACTTCGACACCATATTCGCCCAGGCGCCGTCGCTCACCGGCAAGACCATGCATTTCCTGAGCTGGGACCTCGACACCCTGACGGTGATCTGCCTGCTCTTGTTCATGGGTGCCATGGGCAAGTCGGCGCAGTTCCTGCTGCACACCTGGCTGCCCGACGCCATGGAGGGCCCGACCCCGGTCTCCGCCCTCATCCACGCCGCCACCATGGTGACGGCCGGCGTCTTCATGGTGGCGCGCCTGTCGCCGCTGTTCGAGCTCTCCCCGACGGCGCTCGCCTTCGTCACCTTCATCGGCGCCACCACGGCGCTGTTCGCCGCCACGATCGGCCTCGTCCAGAACGACATCAAGCGCATCGTCGCCTACTCGACCTGCTCGCAGCTCGGTTACATGTTCGTCGCCATGGGGGTGGGGGCCTACTCGGTCGGCATGTACCACCTGTTCACCCATGCCTTCTTCAAGGCGCTCCTGTTCCTCGGTTGCGGCTCCGTGATCGTCGCGATGCATCACGAGCAGGACATCCGCCAGATGGGCGGCCTGCGCCACCGCATCCCGTTCACCTATTACACGATGGTGATCGGCACCCTGGCGCTCACCGGCTTCCCGCTCACGGCCGGCTACTTCTCCAAGGACGCCATCATCGAGGCCGCCTTCGCCAGCGACCACGCCGGCCACAATCCGATGGCGCTCTATGCCTTCGTCTGCACCGTGGTCGCCGCCGGCCTGACCGCCTTCTACTCGTGGCGCCTGGTGTTCAAGACCTTCCATGGCCGGCCTCACGACCAGAAGCACTACGAGCAGGCGCACGAGAGCCCGCTCGCCATGCTGATCCCGCTCGGGGCGCTGGCAGTCGGCTCCTTCCTGGCCGGCCTGCCGTTCCTCGACGCCTTCGTCGGGCACGGCGCCAAGGAGTTCTTCCGCGGCTCGCTGGTCGTCTCCGGCATCCTCGACGAGATGCACCACATCCCGGAGGCGATCTCGTATGTGCCGACCGTCATGATGGTCGGCGGCTTTGCGGTCGCCTGGCTGTTCTACCTGCGCAATCCGAAGATTCCGCGCGCGCTCGCCAAGGCGCTGTGGCCCGTCTACCAGTTCCTGCTCAACAAGTGGTACTTCGACGAGCTCTACGACCGCATCTTCGTGCGTCCGGCGATGTGGCTCGGCCGCACCCTGTGGAAGCAGGGCGACGGCACCGTCATCGACGGGCTGGGGCCGGACGGCATCTCGGCCCGGGTGGTCGACGTCACCCGCAACGTCATCCGGCTGCAGACCGGCTATCTCTACCATTACGCGTTCGCGATGCTGATCGGCGTCGCCGCGTTCGTCACGTGGTTCATGCTCGGAGGACTGAAGTGATGGCGAGCTGGCCCGTCCTGTCCGTCACGGTCTTCCTGCCGCTCGTCGGCGCGCTGCTCATCATGATGCTGCGCACCGAGGACGAGGCGGTGAAGAGCAATGCGCGTTGGATCGCGCTGTGGACCACGGTCATCACCTTCGCGGTCTCGCTGGTGATGGTGTGGCGCTTCGATCCCGGCTCGGCCGAGTTCCAGTTCGTCGAGCAGCAGCCCTGGCTCGCCGGCACCATCAAGTATCACGTCGGCGTCGACGGCATCTCGCTGCCCTTCGTGATCCTGACGACCGCCTTGATGCCGCTGTGCATCCTGGCGAGTTGGAAGCCGATCCAGCGCCGCGTCAAGGAGTACATGATCGCCTTCCTGGTGCTCGAGACCATGATGACGGGCACGTTCGCGGCGCTCGACGTCGTCGTGTTCTACCTGTTCTTCGAGGGCGGCCTGATCCCGATGTTCCTGATCATCGGCGTGTGGGGCGGTCCGCGCCGGGTCTATGCCAGCTTCAAGTTCTTCCTCTACACGCTGCTCGGCTCGGTGCTGATGCTGCTCGCCATCATGGCGATGTACGGCGAGGCCGGCACGACCGACATCCCGACGCTTCTCGACCACGACTTCCCGCGCAACCTGCAGACCTGGGCGTGGCTCGCCTTCTTCGCCTCCTTCGCGGTCAAGATGCCGATGTGGCCGGTCCACACTTGGCTTCCCGACGCGCATGTCGAGGCACCGACCGCCGGCTCGGTGATCCTGGCGGCCGTGCTGCTGAAGATGGGCGGTTACGGCTTCCTGCGCTTCTCGCTGCCGATGTTCCCGGACGCCTCGGAGTATTTCGCCCCGATGGTGTTCGTCCTTTCCGTGGTGGCGATCATCTACACGTCGCTGGTCGCGCTGATGCAGGAGGACGTCAAGAAGCTGATCGCCTACTCGTCGGTCGCCCATATGGGCTTCGTCACGATGGGCATCTTCGCCGGCAACACCCAGGGGGTCGCCGGCAGCGTCTTCCAGATGATCTCGCACGGCATCGTCTCGGGCGCGCTGTTCCTCTGCGTCGGCGTCATCTACGACCGCATGCACACCCGCGAGATCGCCGCCTATGGCGGCCTCGTCAACCGCATGCCGGTCTACGCGACCATCTTCATGATCTTCACGCTCGCCAATGTCGGCCTGCCGGGCACCTCCGGCTTCATCGGCGAGTTCCTCACCCTGATGGGGACGTTCCGGGTCAACACCTGGGTGGCGTTCTTCGCCTCCTTCGGCATCATCTTGTCGGCGTGCTACGCGCTGTGGCTCTACCGCAAGGTGGTGCTCGGCGTGCTGGACAAGCCGTCGCTCGCCGCCATCCGCGACGTCGAGCCGCGCGAGATCCTGATCTTCGCGCCGCTCCTCGTGCTCACCATCTGGTTCGGCGTCTATCCCAAGCCGGTGCTCGACATGTCGGCGGCCTCGGTGACGGCGCTGGTGCAGAATTATCACGACGCGCTCGCGACGCCGAAGGCGTTCGCGCTCGAGCGGTCGTCCGTGCCGAAGTGACGTCTCGCCGTTCCGTCGTCCGATCCGTCTCCGCTCAAGGCTAACCACGGCATCCCGATGAACCACGCAGCCGAGCTTCCCGCCCTGTTCCCCGCGATGCCGGAGATCATCCTCGCCGTCGGGGCCATGGTGCTGATCCTGATGGGCGCCTTCCGGGGCAACCAGTCGACCGGCGCGGTCGCGGGCTTCGCCGTGATGCTGCTGATCGCCGCCGGCGTCGTCGTCGCCGTCATGCCGAGCGAGACGTCGACCACCTTCGGCGGCAGCTTCGTGCTCGATCCCTTCGCGCGCTTCTTCAAGCTCCTGGTGCTGGTCGGCTCGGCCGTCGCCGTGGTGATGTCGAGCGAGTTCCTGTCGACGCCGGATCGGGCGCGCTTCGAGTATCCGGTGCTGATCGTGCTCTCGACCACCGGCATGCTGATGCTGATCTCGGCCGGCGACCTGATCGCGCTCTATCTCGGCCTCGAGCTGATGAGCCTGTCGCTCTATGTGGTCGCCGCCATCGACCGCGACCGGCTCAAGTCGACCGAGGCGGGCCTCAAATATTTCGTCCTCGGCGCGCTCTCCTCCGGCATGCTCCTGTACGGCGCCTCGCTGGTCTACGGCTCGACCGGGACGGTCACGTTCGCCGGCATCGCCCAGGGCGCCGCGGCGGGCGGCATCGGCCTCACCTTCGGGCTCGTCTTCCTGCTCGCCGGCCTGTGCTTCAAGATCTCGGCGGTGCCGTTCCACATGTGGACGCCCGACGTCTACGAGGGCGCGCCGACCCCGATCACGGCCTTCTTCGCCGCCGCTCCGAAGGTCGCCGCCATGGCGGTGTTCGTGCGGGTCGCCACCACGGCCTTCCCTACCGTCGGGGTGCAGTGGCAGCAGATCGTCGTCTTCGTCTCGATCGCCTCGATGACGCTCGGCTCTTTCGCCGCCATCGGCCAGACCAACATCAAGCGGCTGATGGCCTACTCGTCGATCGGCCACATGGGCTTCGCGTTGATCGGGCTCGCCTCCGGCACGGTCGAGGGCGTGCAGGGCGTGATGATCTACATGACCATCTACGTCGCCATGACGCTCGGCACCTTCGCCTGCATCATCGCCATGAAGCGAGAGGAGGGGCCGGTCGAGAACATCGCCGATCTCGCCGGGCTCGCCCGCACCAAGCCGGGTGTCGCCTTCCTGCTGGCGATGCTGATGTTCTCGCTCGCCGGCATCCCGCCGCTCGCCGGCTTCTTCGCCAAGTTCTACGTCTTCCTCGCCGCCGTGAACGCCGGGCTCTACGCGCTCGCCGTCATCGGCGTGGTGACCAGCGTGGTGGGCGCCTACTACTATCTCGCCATCGTCAAGGTGATGTATTTCGACGAGCCGGCGCCGGCCTTCGTGCCGATGCGCGGCGAGCTCGGCGTGGTGCTCGCCGTCACCGGGCTGTTCGTGCTGCTGTTCTTCGTCTGGCCGGCGCCCCTGGTGGACGCCGCATCGACGGCCGCCAAGTCGCTGTTCTGAGCCGATCCTGGGGAGTTGGCCCGATCCTCGTCGGGCGGGGCTCACCCCCCCTCCCTGACCCTCCCCCACAAGGGGGAGGGAACGAAAGAGCCGCCGCCTTGTCCTCTCGGGATCCGCAGCAATCGGTTTGCTCATTGAGCTGCGGCAATTCGCAGCCGGCTCCCTCCCCCCTTGTGGGGGAGGGTCGGGGAGGGGGGGGGCTCCACGCTCGGCGGGTTCGAGCGTGATGACCGATCCTCCCGACATCTCCCGTCCGATTGCCCTCCACCCCGCCGCGCAGGCCGCCGGCGTCGCCCACGTCGCCTTCGACACGCTCGACTCGACCAATGCCGAGGCGCTGCGGCGTGCCCTGGAAGGCGAGCACGGGCCGCTGTGGATCACGGCGGAACGCCAGACGGCGGGCCGGGGGCGTCGCGGCCGCGTCTGGGCGTCCGAGTCCGGCAACCTCCATGCGAGCCTGCTGCTCGCCGACCCGGCGCCGATCCCGCAGGCCTCGCAGATCTCCTTCGTGGCGGCGCTGGCGGTCCACGACGCCGTCGCGGCCGTCGCCCCGGCCGTCGCCGCCCGGCTCACCCTGAAATGGCCCAACGACCTCCTGTGCGGCGGGAAGAAGCTCGCCGGCATCCTGGTCGAGGGCGAGACCCGCCACGGCCTCACCGTGGTGGTCGGCATCGGCATCGACTGCCGCCACCACCCCGACGATACCCTCTATCCGGCGACGGACCTTCTCGCCGAGGGCGCCGATGTCTCGGCCGCTGCGATGTTTTCGGCGCTGTCCGGGGCCATGCAGGCCCGGCTGGCGGAGTGGGAGCGCAGCCTCGGCTTCCCCGGCATCCGGGCCGCCTGGCTGGCCCGCGGGCCGGCGCCCGGCACGCCCCTGAAGGTCCGTTTCGAGGAGACCGAGACGACCGGGCTCTTCGAAACCATCGACGAGCACGGGAATCTGCTAATTACCGGAGCCGAGGGGGTCCACAGGATCGCGGCCGGCGACGTCTTCCCGCTGGCGCGACCGGATCCGGCCCCTTCCTCGAACCGGCGACACCCATGATCCAGAAAGCCGACGAACTCGTCTTCGCCCCGCTCGGCGGGGTCGGCGAGATCGGCATGAACCTGTCCGTCTACGGCTATGGGCGGGAGCGCAAGAAGTCCTGGATCGCGGTCGATCTCGGCGTCTCCTTCGGCGGCGGCGAGGACCTGCCGGGCGTCGACCTGGTGATGCCCGACATCCGCTTCCTCCTGCAGGAGCGCAAGAATCTGCTCGGCCTGATCCTCACCCACGGGCACGAGGACCATTTCGGCGCGATCATCGACCTGTGGCCGCGCATCAAGATGCCGATCTACGCGACGCCGTTCACGGCGGCGCTGTTCGAGGCGAAGCGCGAGGCGGAGCCGGGCGCCCCGGAGATTCCGATCAACGTGGTGCCGCTCGGCGGCACCATCAAGCTCGGGCCGTTCGAGGTCGAGTTCGTCTCGATGTCGCACTCGATCCCCGAATCGAACGCCCTGATCATCAAGACGCCGCTCGGCAAGGTGCTCCACACCGGCGACTGGAAGCTCGACCCGACCCCGGTGGTCGGCCCGGCGACCGACGAGGCGCGGCTGCGCGCGCTCGGCGCCGAGGGTTGCCTGGCGCTGGTCGGCGATTCGACCAATGCGGTGCGCGAGGGCCGGTCGCCGTCGGAAACCGAGGTTGCCGCGACGCTGGCGAAGCTGATCGCCGAGGCGCCGCAGCGCGTCGCCGTCACCACCTTCGCGTCGCATGTGGCGCGGGTCCGCAGCGTCGCCGAGGCGGCGTACGCCTGCGGCCGCGAGGTCGTGGTGGTCGGCCGCGCCATGGAGCGCATCAGCCAGGTGGCGCGCGAGACCGGCTATCTCGACGGCATCGCGGATTTCCGCTCGGCCCAGACCTACGGCTACCTGCCGCGCGACAAGGTGGTGTGCCTGTGCACCGGCAGCCAGGGCGAGCCGCGCGCTGCCCTCGCCCGCATCGCCGCCGATGCCCATCCGGAGATCGGCCTCACCAAGGGCGACCGGGTGATCTTCTCGTCGCGCACCATCCCGGGCAACGAGAAGGTCGTGAACCGGGTGATCAACGGCCTGATCGGGCAGGGCGTCGAGGTGATCACCGAGCGCACCCATCTGGTGCATGTCTCCGGCCACCCGCGGCGCGAGGAGCTCACCGAGCTGTTCGGCTGGGTGAAGCCGCGCGTGATGATCCCGGTGCACGGCGAGCCGCTGCACCTCGCCGAGCACGCCGCGCTGGCGCGGAAGCTCGGCGTGCCGGACGTGGTCGGCTGCCGCGACGGCGACCTGGTGCGGATCGCCCCGGGCCCGCCCGGCATCGTCGACGAGGTGCCGCAGGGTCGTCTCTACAAGGACGGCAACCTGATCATCGAGGCGGAGGCCCGCACGGTCGCCGACCGCAAGCGGCTCGCCTTTGTCGGGGTCGTGTCGGTCGCGGTGGCGCTCGACGAGACCGGCGTCATGGCCGCGGATCCCGAGATCGCGCTGATCGGCATCCCGGAGACCAACGCCAAGGGCCGCAGCTTCGCCGAGATCGTCATGGAAACCGTGGCCGAAACGGTCGAGCATTTGCCGCGGGCGCGGCGGCGCGATCCGGACAGCGTCGCCGAGGCAGTCCGGCGTGCAGTGCGGGGCGGCATTGCGGCCTCCTGGGGCAAGAAGCCCCTGTGTCTGGTCCACATCTTGACGGTATAAAGGAGCCGGTATCGGCCGCCGCGGACGGTCCGCGGCGCCAGCATCGAAGCACCAACACTCGAAGCACGAGCACCGAGAGGGGACTGTCATGATCGGACGCCTCAACCACGTGGCGATCGCCGTGGGCGATCTGGACAAGGCCATCAAGCTCTATCGCGACACGATGGGCGCCGAGGTGTCCGAGCCGCTGCCGCAGCCGGCGCACGGCGTCACGGTGGTGTTCATCAAGCTGCCCAACACCAAGGTCGAGCTGCTCTATCCGCTCGGCGACAACTCGCCGATCGCCAAGTTCCTGGAGAAGAGCCCGGACGGCGGCATCCACCACATCTGCTACGAGGTCGAAGACCTCATCGCGGCCCGCGACAAGCTGAAGGCCGGCGGCGCCCGCGTGCTCGGCGACGGCACCCCGAAGATCGGCGCCCACGGCAAGCCGGTGCTGTTCCTGCACCCCAAGGATTTCAACGGCACCCTGGTCGAGCTCGAGCAGGTCTGAGGCTGTAAATCGTCATTCCGGGGCGCACCGAAGGTGCGAACCCGGAATCCAGCCCAGCATTGGGCTCAGCATCTGTATCTGGATTCCGGGTTCGCCGCTGCGCGGCGCCCCGGAATGACCAAGGGCACCACCCCCCATGCCCTGGACGACCTTCGCGGCCATCTATTTCGTGACCTGGTGGATCGTGCTGTTCGCGGTGCTGCCGTTCGGCGTGCGCTCGCAACACGAGCAGGGCGAGGTGCCGGCCGGCACCGACCCGGGCGCCCCGTCTGCGCCCGCGCTGCTCGCCAAGGCCGGCTGGACCACGCTGGTGACCACCGTCCTGGTCGGTCTGTTCTGGGGCGCCCACGCCAACGGCCTGGTCGACATCGAGAAGTTCGGCACCCTATGGGGGTTGTTTCCGCGGTGACGCTTCGCGGCGACCGGGGAGTCAATAATTCAATATATAACGCAGTTGCTTAGGCTTCATGCCAGCCGCGCTTCGCAAGCCTCTGACGGGATTCCCCGAAGACAAAAAAAAAGCAGGAACGACGTCCTGCCTTCTACTCCGAGTTTTTTGCCATTTCCCCGCTATGTTGTTTTCCGAGGCGGCAGCGATCGAGCGCGCCGTTTGGCTCTTCCTCCCACAGACCTGGACCACACCCCCGACGCAAGAAAGTTTCAATCCCGGTTGTCAGGGGCGACGTTCATGTCTTAGCGAATGGAATCTCGCTTGTCATCCAGGTAGTCGTGCAGTGCAACATCGCGTCTGAGTGTGTTGGTTAGCGAAACGGAAGCGCCATTGCAGGGATTGTACGCGCCGCCGAGATTTGTTCGATCGCCCTTGTATTTTCGACGCTAATCCGGTTTCTCTGCACCATTCTCCGAGGAGTTTCGACATGCGCCTGTCCCGATTCTTCCTGCCGATTCTGCGCGAGACGCCAAAAGAAGCGGATATTGTGTCGCACCGGCTGCTGCTGCGGGCCGGCATGATCCGGCAGGAAGCCGCCGGCATCTATGCGTTTTTGCCGCTGGGACTGCGGGTTCTCAACAAGGTCTGCCGAATCATCCGGGAGGAGCAGGACCGCGCCGGCGCCATCGAGATGCTGATGCCGACCATCCAGTCGGCCGAGCTGTGGCGCGAGAGCGGCCGCTACGACGACTACGGCAAGGAAATGCTGCGCATCAAGGACCGCCACGAGCGGGAGATGCTCTACGGCCCGACCAACGAGGAGATGATCACCGAGATCTTCCGGGCCTATGTCCGTTCGTACAAGGATCTGCCCCTCAACCTCTATCATCTGCAGTGGAAGTTCCGCGACGAGGTGCGACCCCGATTCGGCCTGATGCGCGGGCGCGAGTTCCTGATGAAGGACGCCTATTCGTTCGACCTCGACTACGAGGGTGCCCGGCACGCCTACAACAAGATGTTCGTCGCCTATCTGCGCACGTTCACGCGGCTCGGCCTGCGCTCGATCCCGATGGTCGCCGACACCGGCCCGATCGGCGGCAAGCTCAGCCACGAGTTCATCATCCTGGCCCAGACCGGCGAGAGCGAGGTGTTCTGTCACCGCGACTATCTCGACTTCCCGGTGCCGGACGCGACCGTCGACTTCGACGACATCGGCGGCGTCCAGACGATCGTCGACAAGTGGACCTCGCTCTACGCCGCGACCTCGGAAAAGCACGACGAAGCCGCGTTCTCGGCGATCCCCGAGGCCGACCGCGTGTCGGCGCGCGGCATCGAGGTCGGCCACATCTTCTATTTCGGCACCAAGTACTCGGCGCCCATGAAGGCCGTGGTGGCGGGCCCCGACGGCAGCGAGAAGCCGGTCCACATGGGCTCCTACGGCATCGGTCCGAGCCGGCTGGTCGCCGCCCTGATCGAGGCCTCGCACGACGAGGCCGGCATCATCTGGCCCGAGCCGGTCGCGCCCTTCCAGGTGGCGATCCTCAACCTCAAGCAGGGCGACGCGGCGACCGATGCGGCCGCCGGCGAGCTCTATCGCGATCTCACGGCGCGCGGCGTCGAGGTGCTCTATCACGACCTCGACGAGCGGCCGGGCTCGAAGTTCGCCGCCGCCGACCTGATCGGCATCCCCTGGCAGATCCTGGTCGGCCCCAAGGGCCTGAAGGAGGGCAAGGTGGAGCTCAAGCGCCGCGCCGGCGGCGAGCGCGAGCTTCTGTCGCCCGCTGCTGCGCTGGACAAGCTGGCGCCGCGGGGGTGAATTTTCTTGTCATTCCGGGATGCGACCTTGCTTCACCCTCCCCTGGAGGGGGAGGGTCGGGCGCGTGCGCAGCACGCGCTCGGGGTGGGGTGAGGCCGCAAACGCCGGCTTCGCCGATCACCCCCTCCCGCCGAGCGTTGCTCGGCGACCTCCCCTCTCCAGGGGGAGGTGAAAACAACACCAGCACGCCGGCCCGAATCCGCCTGAATTGGATGAAATCGGTCGTGCGGATCAAACTTGCGCGTAACGCCCGCGATCCTGCACGTCGATCTCGCTAATCCGCCAGAATCGGGTGTAATCCCGCGTGGAGAGAATCGTCATGAGTGACTCCGCCGCCGGGACCAGGCCGTTTGCGCCCTTCGAGTGGATGCTGTCGCTTCGCTATCTGCGGGCCCGGCGCAAGGAGGGATTCATCTCCGTCATCGCCGGCTTCTCGTTCGTCGGCATCATGCTCGGGGTGGCGACGCTGATCATCGTGATGGCGGTGATGAACGGGTTTCGCACCGAGCTTCTGGACAAGATTCTCGGGCTCAACGGCCACCTGCTGATCCAGCCGCTCGAATCGCCGCTGACCGACTTCGAGCAGGTGGCCCAGCGCCTCGCCGCCGTGCCGGGCATCCGGCTCGCCGCCCCGATCGTCGAGGGCCAGGCGCTCGCCTCGTCGCCCTTCGCGGCCAATGGCGTGCTGGTGCGCGGCATGCGGGCCGGCGACCTCGACAAGCTCGCCTCGATCTCCAAGAACATCAAGAAGGGCACGCTCGAGGGATTCGACCAGGGGCAGGGGATCGCGATCGGCAAGCGCCTCGCCGACCAGCTCTCGCTGCAGGTGGGCGACAATCTCACGCTGGTGGCGCCGCGCGGCGCCGTCACGCCGATGGGCACCACGCCGCGGATAAAGCCCTACAAGGTGGCGGCGATCTTCGAGATCGGCATGTCGGAATACGACGCCGCCTTCGTGTTCATGCCGCTGCCGGAGGCCCAGGCCTATTTCAACCGGTCGAACGACGTCACCGCCATCGAGGTCTACACCAACAATCCCGATGCGGTCGATCGCTACCGCAAGCTGGTCGCCGAGGCGGCGCAGCGGCCCATCTACATGATCGACTGGCGCCAGCGCAACGCGACCTTCTTCAACGCGCTGCAGGTCGAGCGCAACGTCATGTTCCTGATCCTCACCCTGATCGTGCTGGTGGCCGCGCTCAACATCGTCTCCGGGCTGATCATGCTGGTGAAGGACAAGAGCTCCGACATCGCCATCATGCGCACCATGGGGGCGAGCCAGGGCGCCATCATGCGAATTTTCCTGATCACCGGCGCCTCGATCGGCGTGGTCGGCACGCTGACCGGCTTCCTGTTCGGCACGCTGGTGTGCGTCAACATCGACTCGATCCGGCAGTTCCTCTCCTGGGTCACGCAGACCGACCTGTTTCCGCGCGAGCTGTATTTCCTCTCGCGCCTGCCGGCCGAGATGGACGTGGCCGAGACCTTCGCCGTGGTGGTGATGGCGCTCGGCCTGTCGTTGCTCGCGACCCTCTATCCCTCATGGCGCGCGGCCCGGCTCGACCCTGTCGAGACGCTCCGGTACGAGTAGCCCGGCGAGCACCCAAACCATGGCCGCGACCGAAAGCCCCGTCGTCTTCCTCCATCAGATCGAGCGGCAGTACCGGCAGGGCGACGTCACGCTCGACGTGCTGAAGGGCGCCGAGCTCGCCGTATGGTCCGGCCAGATGGTGGCGCTGATCGCCCCCTCGGGCGCCGGCAAGTCGACGCTGCTGCACGTCGCCGGCCTCCTGGAGCACCAGGATTCGGGCGAGGTGTTCATCGACGACGTGCCGACATCGGGACTGTCCGACACCGAGCGCACCCGCATCCGGCGCAACGACGTCGGCTTCATCTACCAGGCGCACCATCTGCTCGGCGAGTTCACGGCGGTCGAGAACGTCATGCTGCCGCAGATGATCCGCGGCCTGCCGCGCCGCAACGCGGAGGAGCGGGCCGCCGAGCTCCTGTCCTATCTGGGCCTGAAAGAACGGTTGACCCATCGGCCGATGGAGCTGTCGGGCGGCGAGCAGCAGCGCGTCGCCATCGCCCGCGCGGTCGCCAATGCGCCGCGCCTCCTGCTCGCCGACGAGCCGACCGGCAATCTCGATCCCAAGACCTCCGAGCATGTGTTTCGTGCATTGACACAGCTCGTGCGCGCCTCGCGGCTCGCCGCCGTGATCGCCACCCACAATCTCGACATCGCGGCCCGCATGGACCGCCGCGTCACCCTCAAGGACGGGCGCGTGATCGAGCTGGAGTAGGCGGAAGTAGGGTGCAATGAGCGAAGCGAATTGCACCCTAAAAAATCTGGCCGGCGCAATTCGCTGCGCTCATTGCGCCCTACAGCCCCCTTCCGCACAGACCGTGAACGGCCCGTTGATCCCGGTCAATCTTTCGGAAAGCCGGCTTGGTTGCGCCCGGTCGACCGTCAATCGAAGCTGACACCTAGGCGGCTCTCGGTGCGCCACATCACCTTGCAAGGATGGCGCAGCCCGCCGTCGAGCTGCAGCTCGAACTCGCGCGGAATTCCGAACGTCCCCGAATGAACCTGCAGGCAGGCGCCCGTGTCGGAGAGATTGCGCACCGCGCATTCGATCTTCGGCGCTTTGGCGCTGACGGCGATCCGGCCGGATTTCAGCACCCGGGCCCGCGTGGTCTTTCGCCGATCTTCCAGGCGCTCGTCCATGTGCGCCTCCATGCGCTGACGGCGGCCGACGCTGTCGTCGTCCGATCGCCGATACCATGGCGGTTTCGGTTTTCTGTTCGATTAATTCGACCGCGGAATCCTCCGGCTTTGTTCATCATCCGCCGCACTGGCCCAGAAGGCCGGACATTGATGACAACGGGCGTTGACATGAGAACATAGAAGGAACTATTGTTCTCTTCATGTTCTTTCCCCATCGAGGAGGCGACCATGCGCGCGGCAGCCAGCGACCTGATGCGAGCCCTGACCTCGGCGAGCTTGCTGGCCGGAACCCTGGTCGTCTGGGCCAAGCTGCTCGCCGTGCTGTGAGGCGCCGGCCGCAGGTGGTCGATCGTGGACGAGCTCCGAGGCAGGGAGGTCGGTGAGGGCAGACGGAGGTCGTTCCTGGTGGGGCCCGGAGCATGACCTGCGCAACGGGCGCGGGTGACGGCGCTTGTGGATGACGGCAGGTTCCCGCCGGGCGGTCTGGACGCCCGGGGGAGCGTCCGCGATGGTGAGGGGCTGGGCGGCCGCCGATTCCGGCGGTGCCCGATGCCGCGCGAGAGCCCCCGTGACCACTGCCAAGCCGACCCCGACCGCCGATCCGGGCTTCGTCCATCTGCACGTCCACTCGGCCTATTCGCTGCTCGAGGGGGCGCTGCCGATCGGCAAGCTGGCGACCCTCGCCAAGGCCGACCGGCAGCCGGCGATGGCGCTCACCGACACCGACAACCTGTTCGGCGCCCTGGAGTTCTCCGAGAAGATCGCCGGCTACGGCATCCAGCCGATCGTCGGCATCTCGCTCGCGGTCGAGTTCGGCGACCAGGAGCAGGGCGGGGTGCGCACCGGCCCGCACGGCCGCACGCTGCCGCGCCTGGTGCTGCTCGCCGCCCGCGAGCAGGGCTACCGCAACCTGATGCGGCTCAACTCGCGCGCCTTCCTGGAGACGCCGTCGACCGAGGCGCCGCACATCGCCCTCGACTGGCTCGAGGGCCACAGCGACGGCCTGATCGCGCTCACCGGCGGGCCGGACGGGCCGCTCGACCGGGCGATCGTCGCCGGCCAGACCCCGCTGGTCTCCTCGCGCCTGGCGACGCTCGCCCGGCTGTTCGACGGCCGGCTCTATATCGAGCTGCAGCGTCACGGCACCACGGCCGAGCGGGCGGCGGAAAGCGCCCTGATCGACCTCGCCTATGCGCAGGGCATCCCGCTGGTCGCCACCAACCAGCCGTTCTTCGCCACCGTCGACGACTACGAGGCGCACGACGCGCTCCTGTGCATCGCCGAGGGGCGGCTGCTCGCCGAGGCCGAGCGGCGCCATCTCACCTCGGAGCACCGCTTCAAGACCCGCGCCGAGATGGCGGCGCTGTTTTCCGACCTGCCGGAAGCCCTCGCCTCGACCGTGGAGATCGCGCGGCGCTGCAGCTATCGCCCGCGCACCCGAAAACCGATCCTGCCGCATTTCGCCACCGAGACCGGCGAGCCGCTGGACGAGGAGGCCACCGTGCGGGCCCGCGCCGCCGAGGGCCTGGAGGCCCGGCTGAAGGCGCACGGCTGCGCCCCCGGCCACACCGAGGAGGACTACCGCGAGCGCCTGTCCTACGAGCTCGGCATCATCGCTCGCATGGGCTTCCCCGGCTACTTTCTCATCGTGTCGGACTTCATCCAGTGGGCGAAGCGCCATGGCATCCCGGTCGGCCCGGGCCGCGGCTCCGGCGCCGGCTCGGTGGTCGCCTGGGCGCTGACCATCACGGATCTGGACCCCATCCGCTTCGGGCTGCTGTTCGAGCGCTTCCTCAATCCCGAGCGCGTGTCGATGCCGGACTTCGACATCGACTTCTGCCAGTTCCGCCGCGACGAGGTGATCCGCTACGTGCAAGCGCGCTACGGCCGCGACCATGTCGCCCAGATCATCACGTTCGGCACGCTGCAGGCCCGCGGCGTGCTGCGCGACGTCGGGCGCGTGCTGGAGATGCCCTACGGGCAGGTCGACAAGCTGTGCAAGCTGGTCCCCCAGAACCCGGCCAAGCCCGTCACGCTCACCGAGGCGATCGAGGGCGAGCCGAAGCTGCAGGCGGCGCGCGACACCGAGCCGGTGGTCGGCCGCGCCTTCGCCATCGCGACCAAGCTGGAGGGGCTGAACCGCCACGCCTCGACGCACGCGGCCGGCATCGTCATCGGCGACCGCAATCTCGACGAGCTGGTGCCGCTCTATCGCGATCCCAAGTCCGACATGCCCGTCACCCAGTTCAACATGAAGTGGGTGGAGCCGGCCGGCCTGGTGAAGTTCGACTTCCTCGGCCTCAAAACCCTCACCACGCTGGACACGGCCGTGAAGCTGTTGGCCCGGCGCGGGATAGAAATCGACCTCGCGCATATTCCGATCGACGACGCCAAGACCTACGACATGCTGGCGCGCGGCGAGACGGTCGGCGTGTTCCAGGTGGAAAGCCAGGGCATGCGGCGCGCCCTGATCGACATGCGGCCGGACCGCTTCGAGGACATCATCGCGCTGGTCGCGCTCTACCGGCCGGGCCCGATGGCCAACATCCCGACCTACTGCGCCAGAAAGCACGGCCACGAGCGGCCCGATTACATCCATCCCAAGCTGGAGCCGATTCTTCGCGAGACCTTTGGCGTCATCATCTATCAGGAGCAGGTGATGCAGATCGCGCAGGTCTTGGCCGGCTACACGCTCGGCGACGCCGACCTGCTGCGCCGCGCCATGGGCAAGAAGATCCGCTCCGAGATGGACAAGCAGCGCGCCTTGTTCTGCAAGGGCGCCACCGACCGCGGCGTCGAGCCGGCGCAGGCCGAGTTCATCTTCGACCTGCTGGCGAAGTTCGCCGACTACGGCTTCAACAAGAGCCACGCCGCCGCCTACGCGCTGGTCTCGTACCAGACCGCCTATCTGAAGGCGAACTATCCCGTGGAGTTTCTGGCGGCGTCCATGACGCTCGACATGGGCAACACCGACAAGCTGTCCGATTTTCGCTCGGAGGTGGAGCGGCTGGGCATCAAGATCGCGCCGCCGTCGGTGAACAGGTCGGGTGTCGATTTCGACGTCGACGGCCAGACGATCTTTTATGCCCTCGCCGCCATCAAGGGCATCGGCCGCCAGGCCGTCGAGGCGATCGTCACGGCCCGCGGCGCGACGCCGTTCCGCGATCTCGCCGACTTCGCCCGCCGGGTCGACCCCCGCCAGGTCAACAAGCGCGTGCTGGAAAGCCTCGCCGCCGCCGGCGCGTTCGATTGCATCGAGCCCGACCGCGCCCGCGCGTTTGCCGCCGTCGAGGCTGTGCTGTCGACGGCGCAGCGCACCCACGAGGCGGTGGCGAGCGGCCAGAACGAGCTGTTCGGCGGCGCCTCTGCGCCCGAGCCGCTGAGAATCCCGCCGGCCCCGATCTGGATGCCGGCCGAAAAGCTGCAGCGCGAATACGACACCATCGGATTCTTCCTCACGGGCCATCCGCTGGATGATTACGCGCATCTGTTGAAGCGCCTGCGGCTGCAGACCTGGGCCGACTTCTGCCGCGGCGTGAAGGCCGGCGCGACCGCCGGGCGGCTGGCCGCCACCGTGGTGTCGCGCACCGAGCGGCGGACCAAGACCGGCAGCAAGATGGGCATCATCGGCCTCAGTGACCCGTCCGGCCACTACGAGGCGATCCTGTTCGCCGAAGCCTTGTCGCAGTACCGCGACCTGCTGGAGCCCGGCAAGGCCGTGCTCCTCTTCATCGCCGCCCAGGCCGACGGCGAGGAGGTGCGCGCCAGAATCCAGACCGTCGAGCCCCTGGACGACGCCGCGGCAAAACTGCAGGCGGGCCTGCGCATCTTCCTGCGCGACGAGGCGCCGCTCGAGGCCGTAGCCAAGCGGCTGGAGCCGGCGGGCGGGGCAGGGGTCTTCGGCGCGAGCGCTGGCAACGGCAACGGCAACGGCCATGGAACGGGTGGCCGCAACGGTGGCTTCGGCGCCGGCACGAAAGGCCCGGGCCGCCCCGGCGCCGCCGCCCCGGCCGAGCCCTCCTCCCGCGACGGCAGCGCCGCCGGCGACGTCTCCATCGTCCTGCTGCTGCCCGACGCCGAGATCGAGGTGAAGCTCAAAGGCCGCTACAAAGTCTCCCCCCAGATCGCCGGCGCCATCAAGGCCGTGCCCGGCGTGGTCGAAGTGCAGGCGGTGTAGGACGGGGCGCCGTTCTCAACTCGACGGCCGGGACCCTTGAAGGAACCCGGGTTTCGTTGCACTCGACCCGGGCTACGCTTACGGCGCCGGCGCTGCGATCCGGCTCAGCAAGCGTGGCCCGGCGTCCTTCGTAGCCTGTACGGAGCGCAGAGACTGGGCAAGAATCGGCGGGTCGAGCTGATGTAAGATTCGTCGCATGACGAA
>NZ_JACAAX010000034.1 GCF_013377085.1 Rhodoplanes sp.
TCCTGAGCGCCGCCGGCCAGCTCGCCGGCGAGAGCAACCGCCTGCGGCTCGAGGTGGGGAAGTTCCTCGCGACCGTCCGGGCCGCCTGACACCGGCCCTCACTGGCTTCGCCCCCTCGCATCATGGCCGGGCTTGACCGGCCATCCATCAAGCTACTGAAAATAGTTATTCTAGAGATGGATACGCGGGTCGAGCCCGCGTATGACGAGTCGGAGCATGTGACGGCTGGTACGGCACGGCACATCAGCACACCTGCACATCAGTCGTCGACGCGCGGTCCGGTCACCCGGGGCCGCGCGCATCGCGTCGGGCGCGTCTCGGACCTCGGTCGTCTGACGAAAGGCGCAAGGACACCGGCGGCTGCGCAGCGGGGCTCTCGTCTCGCGAGGGCTCGGAGCGCTTCAAGCGGAACGCACATCGGTTCGCGTGACGAATGCGCTCTGCTTCTGAGCTCCCGCAGCACGTTCGAGGGCAGTCGTGACACCACGTTTGCTGAACGCGTTCTAGTGCTTCGGAGCGAGGCGCGTCGGAAAGGCTTAGCAGCGATTACGGATGTGACCGAAATATCGATATTCTTTTAGTGTAATTAAGACTTCTCCCGGATCCTGTTGACCGTATTTCCGACCGTCCGCTCGCCTGTTCACCGATGCTTCTGCCGACGCCGGATCCGGCATGGCCGAAGCGTAGATCGACTGATCTCGCGTCCGGTCTCAGCAGACCTGGACGACGCGGGTGGCGGTATTCATCGAACCGGAGGCGACATGATGCTCGCGCGACTCCATATGACGATCGGTCTACGGATCTATGTGCTCCTCGGCCTGGCCTTCCTCGGTCTGCTCGGCGTCTCGCTTCTCGACTCGCAGGAGCTGGCCGCGAGCCTGAAGCAGCAGAAGCAGATCGAGCTCCGTCATCTGACCGAGCTCGCGGTCGGCATCGTCAAGGAGGAGCACGCGGCCGTGGCGTCGGGCGGAGTGGCCGTCGAGGAGGCGCAGAAGCGGGCGCTCGGCCGCGTCGCGGCGCTGCGCTACGGCGGCAACGAGTACTTCTTCATCCAGGATCTGAAGGGCCGCATGCTGATGCATCCGGTGGCGGCGCAACTGGTCGGCCGGGACGTGACCGACACCAAGGATCCGAACGGCAAGATGATCACGATCGCGATGCTCGACGCGGTCAAGCGCGACGGCAGCGGGTTCGTCGATTATGTCTGGGCCAAGCCAGGTGCCGACAAGCCGCAGCCGAAGCTGTCCTACGTGGCCAGCTTCGCGCCGTGGGGGTGGATGCTGGCGACAGGAGTCTACATCGACGACCTCGACGCACAGACCTGGATGTCGACCCAGCGCTCGCTGATCGCGGCGGCGCTGGTGCTGCTGATCACGCTCGCCGTGTCGATCGTCATGGCGCGGCGCATCACCAAGCCGATCAAGGCCATGACGGCGACCATGGGCGAGCTCGCTCATGGCAAGCTCGATGTCGCCATCCCGGGTGTCGGCCGGCACGACGAGATCGGCGAGATGGCCGAGGCGGTCGTGGTGTTCAAGACAAACGCGGTCGAGCGGGTTCGCCTCGAGGCCGAGCAGAAGGCGGCCGAGCTTCGCACCGCCACGCAGCGCAAGGCCGACATGGTGCGGCTGGCCGACCAGTTCGAGTCGGCGGTCGGCGGCATCATCGGCACGGTGTCGTCGGCGGCGACCGAGCTGGAGGCGACCGCGACCACGCTGACCCGCACGGCCGACACGACCCAGCAGATGTCGGCGACCGTCAGCGCCGCATCGGAGGAGGCCTCGACCAACGTCCAGGCCGTCGCGGCGGCGACCAACGAGATGACGTCGTCGGTGCACGAGATCGGCCGCCAGGTGCAGGCGTCGAGCCGCATCGCCGACGCGGCGGTGAGCCAGGCGGCCAAGACCGATGCGCGCGTCGGCGCGCTGTCGGTGGCGGCCAACAAGATCGGCGACGTGGTCAAGCTGATCACGGCGATCGCCGAGCAGACCAACCTGCTGGCGCTCAACGCCACCATCGAGGCGGCGCGCGCCGGCGAGGCCGGCCGCGGCTTCGCCGTGGTGGCCAACGAGGTGAAGGCGCTGGCCGCTCAGACCGGCAAGGCGACCGGCGAGATCGGCGCCCAGATCTCCGGCATGCAGGCGGCGACCCAGGAGTCGGTCGCGGCCATCAAGGAGATCAGCGGCACCATCGGCCAGATCGCCGAGATCGCCTCGGCGATCGCGGCGGCCGTCGAGGAGCAGGGCGCGGCGACGTCCGAGATCTCGCGCAACATCCAGCAGGCCGCCGCCGGCACCACGCAGGTGGCCGAGAACATCACCGAGGTGAGCCGCGGCGCCGAGGAAACCGGCGCAGCCTCGGGCGAGGTCCTGAGCGCGGCCGGCCAGCTCGCCGGCGAGAGCAACCGCTTGCGCGCCGAGGTGGAGAAGTTCCTCGCGACCGTGCGGGCGGCGTGAGGCGTGTCGCTGGGCTCACAGGCCGCCTGAACCGCCGAGTCGCCCGAAGACCGGCACGGGCGGTCGCGGCCCCAAAACGAAAAACCCGCCTCTCGGGCGGGTCAACGCAGGCCTAAGTCTTTGAAAGAGTTGGCTCCCCGGGCCGGATTCGAACCAGCGACCAACCGGTTAACAGCCGGTTGCTCTACCACTGAGCTACCGGGGAACACCGCCTCACGGCTCAGGCAGGTCGGCGTATAACAAAACCCAGGGCGAATTGCCAAGCCGAATTCGGGGTCGAAGCCGGCAACGACATCCGCGGGGCAGGACAGGGCGCCAGCTTGCCGGTGCGATCGCACGCTGGGCGCTGCCGGCTTACCGCCCTTCACTGGGCGCGAGCGCCAGACGTTGGCGCTTGGATCGCCTGGGCCCATAGGCCCGGGCGCGGCCGCCGGAGGGCGGCCGCAACGCCGAGATCAGCGATTCCAGCCCTTCACGGCGATGCGCGGCAGATCGGCGCGGGTCAGCCCGAGGGCGGACAACTGGCGGTCGGTCTTCATCGCCAGCATCTTGTAGCGCGACACCAACTCCAGACCTTCGCGGACCGCAGCCGCGCATTCGCGCAGGAACGACAAAGCACCATGCCGGGCGGATTGCCCGGCCGAGTACGAATTCGACATGATCTCACCTCTGAATCTCTGTTGGTCTTGATATAGCTCGATTATCGCCCTCGACCCAGGGGGTGTGCTGCATAGCAGCATAACGCTCAGGCATGGCAGACCCGGTCTGCGTTATCGGTCTGTTTACCAGCCCTTGCGCGTGGGCGTGCTCCGCACGGCCCGATGGCGCCAACGAAATCGTCGCCTTTCTGGCGCGTATCGATGACCATGCGCGCCGGGTAGCCCGCCAGCGGTCTCGCCTCGCGAAACGTCGAATCGGGATGTCGGGGAAAGATGAGGGGAAGCGGCAGCCGGACTTGAACCGACGGCTTTTCCCGAGAGCAACAGCTTGACGACCACGGTCCGGCGCCGCCGGCCGGCGGCACTCGGCGGCGCATGGATGCACGGCGGGCCGCGTGACGACCGGGGGGTCGTTCGGCTGTCGTGACCTGGGGCCGATCAGAGTGCCCCGTACCCCGTTTTTCTCTCTTCCTGAAGCGCGCGCCCAAGTGCTTCGATCGTCGACTGCACCGTGACGAACTGCACTCTCAGGCCCTCCGCGCCTTCGGCCTGCTCGGTATTCGCGAGCGCGACGACCATCTCGCGCCGTTCGTCGACAAGCTGCTTGATCGCCTTCTGGATGGCAGTGACGTGTTGGCTCAAGGCTCGCTCCTGCTCGGTGATGCGGCCTGATGTCCGCACGCGCAGCGGCGCACCAGCGTCACGCCGGCGCAGTGTGCTGCGCGGCCCGGCCTGCCGACCTTACGACGCACCGCCTTTCCAGGTCGTGCAGTCGCAGACGAAAACGACGGGGCAGATCGGCCGGGACAGTCGCCGAAGAATTCTGCCGACGAGGAAGAATTCTCCCGCGTCAGGCTGCAGGACGCCGCAGAGGGCGGCGACCTCGGCCGCACTCCTGATTCCGGCTCGGTAATGATTCGTTAACCACGCCGCGCCATCATATGGCTCTAGATCGTGCCCCGCGGACGAACGCCTCCGGCTCGGCCCTGTATGCTCGCCGGAGGCGTCTTTTTGTCTGCAGCGCCATCGGCCTCCGGATTGCGATTGCGGGCTCCGCGAAAAGGCGGAGCTGCCTCTCAGTTCAACCGGACGACCTCGACGCGCCGGTTCTTGGCGCGTCCATCCTCCGAGGTGTTGGGCGCGGTGGGCGATACCATTCCCACTCCTGCGCTCTTGAGCCGGTCGGCCGCGACCTGAAAGCGCTTGACCAGCGTCGCCACGACGGCCGCGGCGCGGCGCTTGGAGAGGTCGATGTTGTAGTCGAACGCGCCGACATTGTCGGTGTGGCCGACGATCACCACCGCGAGCCCGGGATGCGACTTCAGCAGCGCCCCGATCTCCGTCAATGCCGCATCGGACTCCGGCTTCAGCTCGGCCTTGTCGGTATCGAACAGGATGCCGTAGAGCGCGACACGTCCGGCGGTGTCGATCACCTTGGCCATCTCCTCGGCCCTGACGACCACCATCTTCTTGTCGCGCGCCTTCGGCTCGATCACGTGGACGATGGCCACCGTGCGGTTGGTGAAGGCGTTGCAATATGGACCGCCGTTCGCGATCGTGAACGTCTGGACCGCGACGTGGGCGTCGCCGCCGTCGACCGGCAGGCGGCCCGAGAAATAGCGCTGGTCGGCAATGGTCGAGGTCACGGCGCAGGCCCCGTTGGAGAAGGCGGGGTCCTTGAGCGTCTTCTCGGTGAAGAAGTGCATGGTCAGGCTGGTCTCGCCACCGCCGCCCGCCGCGGACCGCCGCGACGAGCCGCCGCAGTCGTCGCCCTTGCACTGCCAGAGCACCTCGCCGCCGGCCTTGGTCACGGCGTCCTGATAGTTGCGCAGCACCTCGAGCGGAGACCGGCTCTCGGGCAGAAGATAGACGAGACGTGTGAGCTGTCCCTCCAGGTCGCGCGAGGTCTTCGGCGCGAACACGTAATTGTTGGAGGCGTCGAGCCTGTCGGTCTTCTCCAGGATCGACAGCGGGAGGTTGAAGTCGGTGAACTGCTGGTGCTCGTAGCCGACGATGAACGAGCCCTGGTAACGCGGCAGCAGGCGGCTGTCAGCCGCGCCCTTGACGTCATTGGTCGGACTTGTCGCATCCGCCGCGGCGAGCGAACAGGTCAGCAGCAGACCGCCGATCGCGACCCCTATGATTTTCCGAAAACGCATTCGAGATCCCTCATTGGAAGGCACGACAGATCGCCCGCCCGTAAGCCGCGGGCCACCGTGACCACGACGTCGGCCCCGCGGAGATTCAGCCGTGAATGTGCCGGAAATCAAGCCGGCCGGCGGCGACGACTGCCTCTCCCCGAATCCCGCGCGCGGCGGGCTGGCCGCCCACTCGCCCTTGCTCATGTCTTCTTGAGGAATTCTGTTTTCAGCACGAGGCCTTTGACCTGCTTGGTGTTGCATTCGACCTCACCAGGATTTCCGGTCAATCGGATGCCTTTCACCGGCGTGCCACGCTTGATCGTCTCCGACGTGCCTTTGACTTTCAGATCCTTGATCACCGTCACCGAGTCGCCGTCTTTGAGCTGATTGCCGTCGCTGTCTCTCACGATGTCTTCGCTCATGGTAGTTCTTTCTCGATCTCGCCCCGGCATGCCGCCGTTCTCGGGGATGAATTCCACGTCGGCCGATTCAAGGGCGGCCTCACCTGGCGCGACTATCGCTTCGGCTTCGTGCCTCGCAGATCGCGGAACTCTTCGGGACCCTTGAGCAGCCGATGCTTGCGCCGCTGCCGGTCTTCGGTTGTCGCCGATGGATCGACGAGACGCTCGATCTGACGTTCCGCAAGCTCGGCGGCTTTCTCGACCTTTTTCTTGCTGAACCGCCGCGCGGACGATGTCGAGGCGAGCCCGAGCTCGACGAGTCGGCGAATCGCTTCGGGGCGCGACGGCGCGTCGTCCTGCCGCTTGATCCAGGAAACGACTGCGGCGAGGAGATCCGGAAGGAGTCGGACGCCAATCAGCGTGCCGGTTCCGGTGGACGTCGGACGCCCGCGCTTTTTATTGTTATCAGTAATTTTTTTCGGCATAGATTAATGATAACACGATAGCGGCCCGGCGAAAAGGTGCGAAAGCCGCGGTCTTTGACGTATCGGGTGGGGGGAGCGGCGAGGCGAGGCGAGGCGAGGAGAGGAGAGGCGAGGTTCATCAGACGCCCAGCCAATGCCTGCGTGCTCTCCATCACAGATCGGGTGCGAGACTTACGGCATGTCTTGATCACTTCCGATGGTCGGAAGGTTCAGGAAAGGCCGCGTCATGATCCGCTCCGTTCTCATTCGTGCCGTTGTCGTCGCAGCGACGCTCGGCATCGTCTCGACCTCGGCAAGCGCCGCATGCAAGTATGTGAAGATCGATCCGAAGTGTTGGGGCGATGTGTGTCCCACGAAAAAGGTCTGTAATCCGTTCGATAATCCCGTCGCGATCAAAAAGCAGCAGTGCTCCTTCTCTCGCCGCTGCTGACGAGCGGCAAGGGATCGACGCGACGCCCCGGTGACCGCCTCGCTCATCATTTCCACCGGACGCGGTAACGCCGCACCCTCTGCGGGCATCACCCCGCCGCTCGTCGCGGACCGGCGCATCGGTCAATACAGCTCAGTCTTTCCATGACGATGTGTGCATTCTGGCTTCACGGACACGCCGAATGTCCGGCTTTTCCTCCTTTTGACCTTGGCGCCGCCCTCGTGAGGCGGCGTTTTTTTGGGCGATTGCAGTGCGCCTCTGCGAGCGCGGCTCATCGCGTCCGCCGCATGCGTGTCGGATCGAACGGCCCGGCCGTCTCCACACGATACCGGAACGCGGCCTTCGTATCGTCCGGCGTCTCGGCGTCGCCGCGGTCGGCGGTCGAGGTCGGGAACAGGTGGACGGACCAGCACCATCGCCACGCATTGCCGGCGAGTGAATGACCGGTCGGGATCTCGGTGCGGCGGAGGGCGAATTTCGTGGGCGAGATTCGTGGACGAGACTCTTGGGTTCGTCTTGAAGGGCCGGATCACTGATCCCGGCGTGACGAACGTGCGGACCATGAAGTCGCCGCACTGGCGCCGGTAGGTTCTGCGAGGCGAACCGGTGCGTCGTGCATTTCACGTCGTTTTCGGAATACGAGACCACGCAGGGTCGACCCGTGGAGGCGCGGTGTCGCCGGCTGTTGCGGAAGGACCACACGCCCGCTTCTCGTCCATAACCTAGGCTAATTACTGACTACATCCGGTCGTGGGGATGGTACCTTGCGACCGTAAGGTGAGGAAACGACAAGGATGCAGCGTTAGCTCGGACTGTGCCCGAGTTCACTGTTGAACGAAAACGAATTGAAGGTTGCGCCGTCCGAACCGATCCGAGCCCGCCCGTGCGGGTTCCGTTCCGGCTACGGGCGGCGTTTTCGTTTGAGAATTCACGCCACGCGAACGCCGGCACCGGCACGGTGGCTCGCCAATGGTCGACCGGCCGCACCGCCTCGTGGTGGCAGACCTCGCACGTCACCGACAGCGACCGCTCGCCGGGGTCATCGCCACATCGCAGCGCTCGAAAAAACCATGTCGATGGAGGCAGCGTGTCCGCCCATGTCCAGGGACGCCGGCACCGCGAGGTCGGTGGTGGTGACCGTCCTCGTCGACGCCGGAGACGAGAGCGGCGCGTCAAGAGCGACGCCGCCGATGAGTGCGATGATCGCGGTGTAGCCGATCTTCCTCATGGGGACCTCCCGCCGAAGGGCCGAGGCCCGCTCTCGAAAAGAACAATGCCGGGGATGCCTGTTGGCCGATGTGAGCCGGGTCACACCGGGCGAGCCGCAGGCGGGAGGGCGGAGGCGGGGGCGCCAGCGGCGGTGTCCCCAGGGTGTCCCCAAGGGCCATTTCACACCTGGATCTTCTGATCCTTGAGCCGCTGCTAAGTCTTTGAAAAGGTGAGTGGAGGCCACGGCCGGAATTGAACCGGCGTAAACGGTTTTGCAGACCGCTGCGTAACCACTCCGCCACGTGGCCTTTTGGCCGGGATCCCCGGCTTGCCGAAATCCGGACCGGCCGGGTTGCGGCCGGCTGGTCCCGGGCGAGCCGGATTCGGCGAGCGCATGTTTAGCGCCACCGGCCGAACATGCAACCGCAAACGCGGGGCGGCGATTCGCATCCCGGCCACCCCCGGGGGGGCGGGCAAGGCTCGGCCCGTGCCGCGGCGGCGGACCGGCGCAGGGGTCGGCTCCCGGGGAAATTCACTCGGTCCTGCCGCGCCCTTGACCATCGCGGCGGGGGCGGGCCACACTCCGTAGAAATGCCGATACGGCGGATCGCGTCGGCGCGTCGACACGTCGCGCGTCGGACACGGCGCACGCCTGACATGATGCGCACCCGCCAGATCGCGACCAACTCGCTCGAGGAGGTAGAATGCCTGCCGTTTCAATGACGGTGAACGGGAAAGCCGTCCGCGCCGAGGTCGATTCTCGCACCCTGCTGGTGCAGTTCCTGCGCGAGACGCTGCGCCTCACCGGGACGCATGTGGGGTGCGACACCTCGCAATGCGGCGCCTGCGTCGTCCATGTCGATGGTGTCGCGGTGAAGAGCTGCGCCATGCTGGCCGTGCAGGCCGAGGGCGCCGAGGTTTTGACCATCGAGGGCGTCGCCACCGGCGAGGCGCTGCACCCGATGCAGGAGGCGTTCCGCCAGAACCACGGCCTGCAGTGCGGCTACTGCACGCCCGGCATGATCATGACGGCGCTCGATATCGTGCGCCGCAAGGGCCACGAGCTCGACGACCAGACGATCCGCGAGGAGCTGGAAGGCAATCTGTGCCGCTGCACCGGCTACCACAACATCGTGAAGTCGATCGCGGCCGGTGCCCGCGCCATGGCCTCGGGCGATCCCGCCCTGAAGGCGGCCGAGTAGCGACGGGCGGCTGAGAGACCGCCGGCGCAACGGCGCCGGCGCGAGGGACATCCTGCTCTCGGAGGACGCGCATGAGCGTGACGGGAATCGGCGCCCCGGTGCGGCGCAAGGAGGACTTCCGCTTCATCACGGGTGCCGGTCGGTATACGGCCGACATCGGCTTGCCCGGCCAGGTGCATCTGCACTTCCTGCGCTCGACCCATGCGCATGCCCGCATCACCCGCATCCAGGCCGGCCACGCCTCGCGCATGCCGGGCGTGCTCGCCATCCTCACCGGGGCCGACATCGCCGCCGACAAGCTCGGCCCGCTGGTGTGCGGTTGGATGATCCACTCGACCGACGGCTCGCCCATGAAGATGGCGCCGCATCCGACGCTGCCGATCGACACGGTGCGCTATGTCGGCGAGCCCGTGGTGGCCGTGATCGCCGAGCGCCCCGACCAGGCGCGCGACGCCGCCGAGGCCGTGGTGATCGACTACGAGGAGCTGCCTGCCGTGGTCGATCCGGCGACCGCGCAACGGGACGGCGCGCCGCAGATCCACGAGATCGCGCCCAGGAACGCGATCTTCCACTGGCAGCTCGGCGATGCGGCCGCGGTCGATGCCGCGTTCAAGCAGGCCGCCAGCGTCACCAGCCTCGACATCGTCAACAACCGGCTGGTGCCGAACGCCATCGAGCCGCGCGCCGCGATCGCCGAATACGATCCCGGCACCGAGAGCTACACGCTGTGGAACACGTCGCAGAACCCGCATGTGGCGCGCCTCGTGCTCTCGGCCTTTGTCGGCGTCGCGCCGGAGCATCGGCTGCGCGTGGTCGCGCCCGACGTCGGCGGCGGCTTCGGCTCGAAGATCTTCATCTATGCCGAGGAGGTGGTGACGCTGGTGGCGGCCCGCCGGGTGCACCGGCCGGTGCGCTGGATCGCCGACCGCTCCGAGGCGTTCGTCGCCGACGCGCACGGGCGCGACCATGTCACCAAGGCCGAGATGGCCCTCGACCGCGACGGAAAGATCCTCGGCCTGCGGGTGAAGACCATCGCCAATCTCGGCGCCTACATGTCGACCTTCTCGTCGTCGATCCCGACCTATCTGTACGCGACGCTCTTGTCCGGCCAGTACGCGATTCCGGCGATCCATTGCGCGGTCGATGCCGTCTACACCAACACGGTGCCGGTCGACGCCTATCGGGGCGCCGGGCGGCCCGAGGCGACCTACGTGGTCGAGCGGCTGATGGAGGTCTCGGCACGGCGCCTGGGCATCGACCCGGCCGAGCTGCGGCGGCGGAATTTCATCACGAGCTTTCCGCACCAGACGCCCGTGATCATGTCCTACGACTGCGGCAACTACGCCGCCTCGCTCGACAAGGCGCTGGCGCTCGCCGACTACGCCGGCTTCGGAGCCCGCAAGCGCGAGTCGGAGGCGCGCGGAAAGCTGCGCGGCATCGGGCTGTCGGCCTATATCGAGGCGTGCGGCATCGCGCCGAGCCAGGCGGTCGGCTCGCTCGGCGCCGGCGTCGGCCTGTGGGAGTCGGCCGAGGTGCGGGTGAACCCGACCGGCTCCGTCGAGGTGCTGACCGGCAGCCACAGCCATGGGCAGGGCCACGAGACGACGTTCGCGCAGCTCGTCTCCGGGCGGCTCGGCATTCCGATCGAGAGCATCTCGATCGTGCACGGCGACACCGACAAGGTGCAGTTCGGCATGGGGACATACGGCTCGCGCTCGGGCGCGGTCGGCATGTCGGCGATCGTCAAGGCGCTCGACAAGGTCGAGGCCAAGGCCAAGAAGGTGGCGGCGCATCTGCTCGAGGCGGCCGAGACCGACATCGTGTTCGAGAACGGCAAGTTCACGGTGGCCGGAACCGACAAGTCGGCGACCTTCGGCGAGGTGGCGCTCAACGCCTATCTCGCCCACAAGTTCGTGGGCGCCGACCTCGAGCCAGGCCTCAAGGAGGGCGCCTTCTACGATCCGGTGAACTTCACCTTCCCGGCCGGCTGCCATGTCTGCGAGGTCGAGATCGATCCCGAGACCGGCCGTGTCACGGTCGCGCGGTTCACGGCCGTGGACGACTTCGGCGTGGTCATCAATCCGATGATCGTCGAGGGCCAGGTGCATGGCGGCATCGCGCAAGGGATCGGCCAGGCCCTGATGGAGCAGGTCGTCTACGACGAGGGTGGCCAGCTCGTCACCGGCTCCTACAACGACTATGTGATGCCGCGCGCCGCCGACTTCCCGTTGCTCGCCGTCGACACCACCGTGACGCCGTGCCCGGGCAATCCGCTTGGTATAAAAGGCTGCGGCGAGGCGGGCGCCATCGCGGCGCCGGCCGCCGTGATGAACGCCGTGACGGACGCGCTCGGAACCGAGGACGTGCCGATGCCGGCCAACCAGCTCACGGTGTGGACGGTGCTGCAGCGCGCGGCGCGGCAGCAGGCGGCGGAGTAGCGATGCTTTGATGCGCCGCGCGAGGCGCGTCGACTCTCTCTCCCCGCACGCGGGGAGAGGGTCGGGGTGAGGGGCTGCCAGTTGCAGATCGAGGCGCCCCCTCACCCGACGTCCGCTGGACGCGGACGTCGACCTCTCCCCGCCAGCGGGGAGAGGTGAAGGGCGGCAAAGGCGCGTCGCGAGGCGAGTGAACGGAGACGAGGGATGTACGAATTCACCTATCACCGCGCGAGCGGCCTGCGCCAGGCGACCAATCTGCTCGGCAAGCACGAGGAGGCGAAGCTCATCGCCGGCGGGCAGAGCCTGCTGCCGATGATGAAGTTCCGGCTCGCCTCGCCGTCCGATCTGGTCGACCTCAACAAGATCGAGGGGCTGAACGGCATCGAATTGACCAGCCGCGCTCTGGTGATCGGCGCGCTGGCGCGGCATGCCGAGGTGCATGTGTCGCCGGAGGTGCAGCAGGGCATTCCGGCGCTCGCCGCACTCGCCGGGCTGATCGGCGATCCGGCGGTGCGCCACCGCGGCACGCTCGGCGGATCGTTGGCCAACAACGACCCGACCGCCGACTATCCGGCCGCGGCGCTCGCTCTCGGCGCCACCATCGTCACCACCAAGCGCAAGATCCCGGCGGACGAGTTCTTTGCCGGCCTGTTCGAGACCGTGCTCGAGGCCGACGAGATCATCACCAAGGTGAGCTTCCCGCTCCCCAAGAAGGCGGCCTACCAGAAGTTCCGCAACCCGGCGTCGCGCTACGCCATCGTCGGCGTGTTCGTGGCCAAGCGTCCCTCCGAGGTGCGCGTCGCCGTCACGGGCGCCGGGGCGTCGGGCGCGTTCCGCGTGCCGGAATTCGAGGCGGCGCTGCAGAAGCGCTTCTCACCGAAGGCGCTCGACGGCCTCAGTGTGCCGGCCGAGGGCTTGGCGAGCGACATCCATGCCAGTGCCGAATACCGCGCCCACCTCGTCGGTGTGATGGCCCGCCGCGCCGTGGCTGCGGCGAACGGATAGGGTATATTCGTCATTCCGGGGCGCCGCGCAGCGGCGAGCCCGGAATCCATACTCCCAGACAGGGATGGGTTCCGGACAGCCTCGTTTCACGCGGCTTCCGGAACGACGGCGCTGCGGCGAGGGCTGACGCCCCGCAACAAAGGACGGTCCTTTGACCAAGCTCCCCGCGTCCATCGACGCGACTCTCGAACTCCTCGCACAGGCCGACTATCTCGCCGACCGCTCGCTGGCGACCGTGCTGTTCCTGGCGCTGCGCATGGGGCGGCCGATTTTTCTGGAAGGCGAGGCCGGCGTCGGCAAGACCGAGATCGCCAAGGTCTTGGCGGCGACGCTCGGCCGAAAGCTGATCCGGCTGCAGTGCTACGAGGGGCTGGACGTCGCCAGCGCCGTCTACGAGTGGAACTACGCGGCCCAGATGATCGCCATCCGGCTCGCCGAGGCGGAGGGCCATGTCGACCGCTCGCGGCTCACCCACGACATCTTCTCGGAAGAATTCCTGATCAAGCGACCGCTGCTGCAGGCCCTCGAACCGGACACCGGCGGCGCGCCCGTGCTGCTGATCGACGAGCTGGACCGCACCGACGAGGCTTTCGAGGCGTTCCTGCTGGAGGTCCTGGCGGACTTCCAGGTCACGATTCCCGAAATGGGCACCGTGAAGGCCGCGCATCCCCCGATCGTGGTGATCACGTCGAACCGCACCCGCGAGATCCACGATGCGCTGAAGCGCCGCTGCCTCTACCACTGGGTCGACTATCCCACCGCCGAGCGCGAGACCGCGATCGTGCGCACCAAGGTGCCGGGCATCTCGGCACGGCTCTCCGACGAGATCGTGCGCTTCGTCCAGGCGCTGCGCCGCGAGGACCTGTTCAAGTCGCCCGGCGTCGCCGAGACGCTCGACTGGGCCGGCGCGCTGACCGAGCTCGACGCCGTGGCGCTCGATCCGGCCACCGTCTCGGACACACTCGGTGTTTTATTGAAGTACCAGGACGACATCGCCCGCCTGCAAGGCTCGCGCGCCGGCGAGCTGATTGATCGCCTGCGCGCCGACATGAAGGCGGCGGAGTGATCGCCTCGGGATCGCCAATCATGCGTTCGTGGCTCACCCCCCTCCCTGTCCCTCCCCCACAAGGGGGGAGGGAACGCCGGAGCCGCTATACCGGTGAGTTCAGCCGGTCCGCTGGTCGCGCGGCGCTTGCGCCTGTTGCTGGGTCCTGGAGTGCCCGCTTGCCGCAGCCTGCTCCCTCCCCCCTTGTGGGGGAGGGTTGGGGAGGGGGGTACAGCGCCCGATGACCGACGAGCGGCGCGCCGATGGAGAAGACGGGCAAACCGGCCGGCTCGCCGACAACATCGTCTATTTCGCCCGGGCGCTGCGGCGCGCCGGGTTGCCGGTGGGGCCGGGCGCCGTGATCGATGCGGTCGAGGCGCTGCAGACGGCGGGCGTCGGCACCCGCGAGGATTTCTACTGGACCCTGCACGCCGTTCTGGTGAAGCGGCACGAGCACGCGCTGGTGTTCGACCAGGCGTTCCGGATCTTTTTCCGCCGGCGCGGCTATCTCGAGCAGCTCATGAGCCTGATGATGCCGCAGGCGCCCGGCGCGCCGGAGGCGCCCAAGCCGGCCTCGGCGCGCGTCCACGATGCGCTGTTCGATGCGCTCAAGGACAAGCTGCGGCGCGAGGAGCGCGAGACCGAGATCGTCGCCAAGCTGACGGCGAGCGACGCCGAGCTCCTGCAGAAGAAAGACTTCGCCCAGATGAGCGCCGACGAGATCGCCGCCGCCCGCGCCGCGATCCGCCGCATGGTGCTGCCGCTCGACACCGTGAGGACACGCCGTCTGGTGCCGGACCGGCGCGGCCGCCGCATCGATCTCAGGCGCACCCTGCGGGCCAGCATGAGCGCCGGCGGCGACCTCATCGACCTGAAGACGCTCGGACCCGGAACGAAGATGCCGCCGCTGGTGGCGCTGCTCGATGTGTCCGGCTCGATGGGCGAGTACACGCGGCTGTTCCTGCATTTCCTCCATGCGGTCACGGATGCGAGGAAGCGTGTGCACTCGTTCCTGTTCGGCACGAGGCTCACCAATGTGACGCGGGCTTTGCGGACCAAGGATCCGGACGAGGCGTTGGCCGCCTGCTCGGCCGCGGTGCCGGACTGGTCGGGCGGCACCCGCATCGCCACCTCGCTCGCCGCCTTCAACAAGCAGTGGGCGCGCCGCGTGCTGGGGCAGGGCGCCGTCGTTCTACTGATCACCGACGGGCTCGAGCGCGACACCGATGCGCGGCTCGCCGCCGAGATGGATCGGCTCCACCGCTCCTGCCGGCGGCTCGTGTGGCTCAACCCGCTGTTGCGGTTCGACGGCTTCGAGCCGAAGGCGCGCGGCATCAAGACCATGATGCCGCATGTTGACGAATTCCGTCCGATCCACAATCTCGACAGCATGGCGGCGCTGGTGCGGGCCCTGTCGGAGCGCGGCGATACTCGCGCCCGGCGGGGCGCCCTGCCACGGCAGGGTCGGGCGGCCTGACCGCGACGAACAACGGAGCACAACAATGCTGGCGCGCGACGAGGACATATTGAAAGCCGCCGAGGACTGGCGGGCGCAGGGCAAGGGCGTGGCGCTCGCCACCGTGGTCGAGACCTGGGGCTCGGCGCCGCGGCCGGTGGGCTCGAACCTGGTGATCGACCAGGACGGGCTGTTTCTCGGCTCGGTCTCGGGCGGCTGCGTCGAGGGTGCCGTGGTGTCCGAGGCGCTCGACGTCATCGCCAGCGGCGAGCCCAAGATGCTGGAGTTCGGCGTCGCCGACGAGGCCGCCTGGAAGGTCGGCCTCTCCTGCGGCGGCACCATCCGGGTGTTTGTGGAGAAGGTGGAGTAGGTGGAGTAGGGCGGCAGTCCCGTTGCCGGGGCTACCCCCCACCCTGTCCCTCCCCCACAAGGGGGGAGGGAACGCGAGAACCGCAACGCTGTCCGTTCAGTCGAGCGCTTGGCATCGTAACGAACAGCTCTATGAGTCTCGGACAATGATGCTTGCCGCAGCCTGCTCCCTCCCCCCTTGTGGGGGAGGGTAGGGGAGGGGGGTAACAGCCCGAGCGACAACCCGAGACCTGACAGGACACGCCCGTGAAACTCGACATCCTCAAATCCCTCAATGCCGAGCGGGCAGCGCGGCGCGCCGCGATCGTGGTGACGGACGTCGCCAGCGGTGCGCAGCGCCTCGTTCGCGCCGAGGAGGCTGCGGGTGATCCGCTGGCCGAGCTGCTGGCCCACCATCTGCGCACCGGCAAGAGCGGCATGGTGGAGACGCCGCAGGGCCGCGTCTTCCTTACCGTCCACGTGCCGCCCCCGAAGCTCGTCGTCACTGGCGCCGTGCATATCAGCCAGGCACTCGCCCCGATGGCGAAGATGGCCGGCTACGACGTCACCATCGTGGATCCGCGCACGGCCTTCGCCAGCCCCGAGCGCTTCCCCGACGTGCCGCTGATCGCCGAGTGGCCCGACGTGGCGCTGCCGCCGCTCGGCATCGACCGCTACACGGCTTTCGTGGCGCTCACCCACGACCCCAAGATCGACGACCCCGCGCTCCTCCATGCGCTCGCCCGCGACTGCTTCTATGTGGGCGCGCTCGGGTCCAAGAAGACCCATGCGCGCCGGGTCGAGCGGCTGAAGGCCCAGGGCCTCGACGATGCCACCATCGCCCGCATCCATGCGCCGATCGGCCTTCCCATCGGGGCCGTGTCGCCGCCCGAGATCGCCGTGTCGATCCTGGCCGAGATCACGGCGCGGCTGCGGCTGCCGGCGAAATCCGAGGCTGCGAAGGCGGCGTCATGAAATTCGGTTCGGTTCCGGCTGCCCAGGCCGAGGGCGCCATCGTGGTGCACACGATCCGCCGCGACGGCTTCGTGCTCAAGAAGGGCACTCTGGTCGGCGCCGCCGAAATCGCGGCTCTCCAGGCGGCCGGCATCGACACCGTCACGGTCGCCCGGCTCGAGCCCGGCGACGTGCCGGAGGACACGGCGGCGGCCGAGATCGCAGCCGCGGCGGCGGGACCGGGCGTGAGAGTCGACCGCGCCTTCACGGGCCGGGCCAATCTGTTCGCGGAAGGCGCCGGCGTCCTGGTGGTCGACCGCGCCGGCGTCGACTGCCTCAATGCCGTCGATCCCGACATCACCTTCGCGACGCTCCAGGCCTACGCGCCCGTGGCGGTCGGCACCATGGTGGCGACCGCGAAGATCATTCCGTTCGCGGTGGCCGGTGCGGCGCGCGATGCGGCGCTCGCCGTGGCGTCGCGGCTGGTGCGCATTGCGCCCTATCGGGTGAAGAAGGTCGCCGTCGTCTCGACCCTGCTGCCCGGCCTCGCCGACAAAGTGATCGAGAAGACCCTTCGGGTGACGGCGGACCGCTTGGCGCCGGCCGGCGCCCGCATCGTGGCGGAACGGCGGGTGCCGCACGACAGCGCGGCAGTCGCCCGCGCCGTGCAGGAAACGCTGGGCGAGGGCGCCGAGCTGGTCATCGTGTTCGGCGCCTCGGCGATCGCCGACCGGCGCGACGTCATCCCGGCGGCCGTCGAGCAGGCGGGCGGCCGCATCGAGCGCTTCGGCATGCCGGTCGATCCCGGCAACCTGCTGATGATCGGCTCGGTCGACAACCGCCCCGTCCTCGGTGCGCCGGGCTGCGCCCGCAGCCCCAAGGAGAACGGCTTCGACTGGGTTCTGGCGCGCCTCCTGTGCGGGCTGCCGGTGACCGACGGCGACGTGGCTGGCATGGGAGTGGGCGGCCTGCTGATGGAGATCGTCACCCGGCCGCAGCCGCGCGACGAGGCACCCGCTGCCGCGCCGGCTACGGCCGAGAAGCCCAGCCCGCGCATCGCCGCGGTGGTGTTGGCCGCCGGCCGCTCCACCCGCATGGGCGGCCCCAACAAGCTCTTGGCCGAGATTTCCGGTCGGCCGTTGGTGCGCATCGCGGTCGAGGAGGTGCTGGGCTCGCGCGCCGGCCCCGTCATCGTCGTCACGGGCCACCAGCGCGACCGCATCCAGGCGGCATTGGCAAATCTGCCGGTGAGCTTCGTCCACAATCCCGACTACGCCGAGGGCCTGTCGACCTCGGTGAAGACCGGCATCGCCGCCGTCCCGGCCGATGCCGACGGCGCCATCGTCTGCCTCGGCGATATGCCGCAGGTCGACCGCGGCCTGATCGACCGGCTGCTCGCCGGCTTCGATCCCGAACGTGGGGCCCTGATCGTCATCCCGACGGTCGCGGGCAAGCGCGGTAATCCGGTGGTGTGGTCGCGCCGCTTCTTCGGCGAGCTTTTGGGCCTCTCCGGCGATGTCGGTGCCCGCAATCTGATCGCCGCCTATCAGGAGGCGGTCGCCGAGGTGCCGGCGGCGGCCGCCGCCGCGACCGACGTCGACACGCCCGACGCCCTCGCCGCCGTCAAGGCCGAGATCGAGCAGGCGTGAGTTGGGTAGGGTCTCTCCACCGTCATCGTCCGCGCAGGCGGACGATCCAGGAACCGCCGGGCTGCTTGCTTCGACGAGACGTCACAGCGTACTGGGTGCCCCGCCTGCGCGGGGCACGACGGTGGATGCGACGAAGTGTCGGGCAGAACAGACCATCGATCGCCCTCGCTCCGGCGCCGTTTTCACCTCCCGGAAACCATTCCTCCAATAACGTCGGAAGAATCCTCTGGGGGAGGGAAACATGGCTTCGATCTTGCGCCGGGCCGCCGGCGCGGCACTTTCAGGCGCGCGCCTCGTCGGGATCGCAGCGCTGCTGGGCGCCGGCGTCGTGCCGGCTCAGGCGGCCGGCGCCATCGCTATCGGGGCCTGCGGCACCTACGGCTATGCCTACGATTACAAGACGCTGGCGCTGGCCCAGACGGCCGCGCTGCAAAAATGCGGCGACCGCTCGTGCCGGCTGGTGGCGACGGTGCGGCGCGCCTGCGCCGCCTTCGCGGTCGACGCCAAGGATCTCTGCGGGTCGCACGGCTACGCGGTGGCGCCGCGGCTCGCCCGGGCCCAGAACACGGCGCTGCAGCAGTGCTACCATCACGGCGGCAAGACCTGCGTGATCCGTGCCTTCGCCTGCGACGCCAAGAGCTGAGCGTCCGCGACAAGTGATCAGTTCGGTTTCGGTGCGGCGACTCGGCGGCGCGTCTCATCATGTGAGAAGTCTGCACGACTTGTTGCGGGACAGGAGATGTTTCGCGAGCGCGCGGAGCAGTCTGTTAATTGATTCAAATCAATTGCATCGGCTGCGACCGCGCGACCGTATCATCTGCGCGCTGCAATCGCGTATCACCGGCACACATTCAGCCCGTCATAGTCGCAGGAAGGACGCCCCATGCTCTCGCGCCTGACCCGTACTGGAGTTTCGGCTCTCGTCACGACGTCGCTGATCGCCATGCCGGTCGTGACGGCGAATGCCTGCACGTCCGTGCTCCTGCCGGCCAAGGACGGCGGTTTCGTCTATGGGCGCACGCTCGAGTTCGGACTGCAGCTCGAGTCGCAGATCATCGTGGTGCCGCGCGGCATCACGGTGACGGGCACGGGCCCCGAGGGGGCCATCGGGCAGGGCGGCCTCGCCTGGACCACCAAATACGCGGCGACCGGCACCAACGCGCTCGGTCTCGCCATGATCCTCGACGGCGTCAACGAGCGTGGCCTGTCGGGCGGCCTGTTCAACTTCCCGGGCTATGCGGATTTCCAAAAGGTTCCACTTGGAAAAGGCGACCGTTCGATCGCCTCGTTCGAGATCCTGACCTGGATCCTGACGAGCTTCGCCACCGTGGAGGAGGTCAAGGCGGCCCTGCCGACCATCTATGTCTCGGCCGTCAAGGTGAAGACCTTCAACGACATGGTGCCGCCCATCCATGTCTCGGTGCACGACGCCTCCGGCAAGAGCCTGGTGATCGAGTACACCGACGGCGGCACGCTGCACATGTACGACAACCCCGCGCATGTGCTCACCAATGCACCCGACTTTCCGTTCCACCTGAAAAACCTGTCGCAGTATCAGTACGTCACGGCCAACGTGCTGCCGCCCCTCAAGGTCGGCACCGTCGGGCTGAGCGCGGCGAGTTCGGGCGACGGCATGAACGGGCTGCCCGGCGGCTTCCTCGCGCCGGCCCGCTTCGTGCGCGCCTTCTTTGCCCAGGCGAACGCGCCCGTGCCGGCGACGTCGGCCGAAGCCGTCGGCCTGAGCTTCCACATCATGAACGCCTTCGATCTGCCGCCCGGCTCGATCGGCACGTCGGCGAGCGCCGGCGGCGAGGGCGGCGGCGTCAGCGGCTACGAGACCACCGAGTGGATCGCCGCCTCGGACATGAAGAACCTGCGCTACTACGTGCGGACCTACGAGAATCCCACCATCCAGGTCATCGATCTCGCGAAGGCGGCGAAGGACCTCAAGGCGATCAAGTACATTCCGCTCGACCGGAAGCCGACCATGAAGGAGCTGACGCCGTGAGGCGCAGCTGATTCAATCGTTTGATCAGGTGCAGGTCGTTCCGGGGCGCGGGCGTCAGCCCGCGAACCCGGAATCCAGCCGGAACATTCGGAGCGTGTCGCTGGATTTCGACTTCGCACGGGAGCCTGCACTCGCACGGCGCGAGCGCCGATCCGGCCGAGACTGTCCTCGCCGCGTCCGCTTCACCACCAGCGGTGCGGCCAGTCGTAGCGCCTGACCGTGAGATGCCAGACGAACGCGAAGGCCGCGAGCAGCACGGCGCCGGCGCCGACCGGCACCAGCAGAAAGGTCCACGACAGATTGTTGGCGACCACCAGCAGCGGGTCGATGCCGGCCGGCGGATGGAACGTGTCGGTGACCTGCATGGCGACGATGGCGAGCCCGACCGCCAGGGCCGCGGCCCACGGGCCAGGGCCGGCGACGGTCAGCACCGCGAAGCCGACCAGGGTCGACACCAGATGACCGCCGACCAGCGCACGCGGCTGCGCCGGAGCGGCATCCGGCGAGCCCATCACCAGCACGATCGAGGTGGCGAACGGCACGGCGAACAGCGGGAAGGCGGCGCTGGCCGCGAACGCCTCCATCAGGCCGATGGCGACGGCGCCGCCGGCGGCGCCGGCCAGCATCGCCAGGATGGTCGGCTTGTCGGTCATGCCCCCGGTCCTCGACTCTCGCCCGAACGTCGTCAGTCGGGCATGGTTGGGCCTTAGCACGAAGCATGCCGCTCCACGAGGCGGCCGGCCGTGATGCCGCAATGCCGCAGGCGCACGCGGGTGCCGAATTCCGGCGGTCGAGACGCCGCCACGATCATCGGCTAGACAGTCCGGGCGAATGCCGCAGACGCGGCCCTCCACCCCGAAGAGGCCCCATGGCGCTGACGCTCTATCACATCGTTCCGTCGCGTTCCTCGATCGTCCGCTGGATGCTCGAGGAGATCGGCGAGCCCTACGATCTCCACGTGCTGGACTCGTCGAAAGGCGAGAACCGCTCGCCCGACTACCTCGCCGTCAATCCGATGGGCAAGGTGCCGGCGCTCGACCACGACGGCGTGGTGATCACCGAGACGTCGGCGATCTGCTGCTATCTGGCCGATGCGTTTCCCAAGGCCGGCCTCGCGCCGGCGATCGGCGACAAGCGGCGCGGGCCGTACCTCAAATGGCTGTTCTTCGGGCCGAGCTGCATCGAGCCGGCCATCATGGACCGCGCCTACAAGCGGGCCCAGGAGGCGCCGCGCGCCGCGCTCGGCTACGGCGACTTCGACACCGTGATGGACGTGGTGTCGGCTGCCGTGAGGACGGGACCTTATCTGCTCGGCGACCAGTTCACGGCGGCCGACGTCGTCATCGGATCGAACCTGCGCTGGGGCATGATGTTCAAGCTGATGCCCGATCGCCCCGAGTTCGTCGCCTACGTGGAGCGGCTGAACGCCCGCCCGGCGCTGCAGCGTGCCACCGGGCTCGACGCCGAGCTGAAAGCAAAGGTCGGTTGAGGGCGAAGCGACCCGCGCCGGCCGGGTGGAGATCGCCATGGACGCGCTGACGCCGCCGAACCAGCCGACCGTGCCGGTCGTGGATCTGCGCCAGGGCGGACCGCTGCGCCACGCCACCCTCGATCCCGGCCGGGCGCGGGCGCTGCGCGACGACTGCCTCGCCTTCTTCCCGGCCGGCGTGTCGCTGCTGATGCCGGCCGGCGACGCGCTCACGCGCCGCTGGCTGCTGCGCTCGTCCTCGCCTTATGCCGACGAGATCGCCGCGATCGCGACCGCGCTCGGCTTCTCCGGCGTGTGGGTGCTCAACGGCTCCTATCAATGGTCCTGCACGACGCTCGCCCGCGACGAGGACGGGGCGCCGTGGCTCGCCCGCACGCTCGACTGGCCGTTCGCCGGGCTCGGCCGCCACGTCACGGTGGCGCGCCTCGCTGGACCGGCCGGCGACTTCTTCAGCGCCACCTGGCCGGGATTCGTCGGCGTGCTCACCGCGATGGCGCCGGGGCGCTTCGCCGCCTCGATCAACCAGGCGCCGATGCGCCGGCGCACCCGGCATCCCTGGCTGCGGCTGTGGGACATGGCGGCGAATGCGCTCGCCGCCTGGCGGACGCGCCACACGCCGCCCGACCATCTGCTGCGCCTCGCCTTCGAGACCTGCCCGGACTACGCCGCCGCCAAGGCGATGCTGGAGAGGACGCCGCTGGCCCGGCCCGTGATCTACGCGCTGGTCGGTTGCGCGCCTGGCGAACGCTGCGTCATCGAGCGCACCGAGACGGACGCGGCGGTGCGCACCGACGACACCACGGCGGCGAACGACTGGCTGCCGGGCCGGCTCGCCTGGGAGGCCCGCATGCCTGCCTTCGAACTGCTGACGCGCTCGTTCGACGACGCGGCCGCGGCGAGCCGCAGCCGTCAGGATCTGCTCGCGGCGTTCGACGGGCCGGTGTCGCAAAACTTCGACTGGGTGGTGCCGCCGGTGCTCAATCCCTATACGCGGCTCGCCGTGGCAATGTCGCCCGCCGCGGGCGTGCTGCGCGTCGTCGGCTGGGAGGCGGACGAGCGCGGATCGCTGCCGCGGCCCGTCACGGCGGTGTGCGAGGTCATCGCTGCAGAGGCGGCATAAGATTTCGCTCCGTCATTCCGGGGCGCGGACGAAGTCCGCGAGCCCGGAATCCATACGCACAGACAGGGGATATGGATTCCGGGCTCGCCGCGGAGCCTGTCATCGGGCGGCGCGAAGCGCCGGCCCGGTGGCGGCGCCCCGGAATGACGAAAGAGAAGCGATGCTTGGGCGGCGTCTTCACTCCAGCGCCCCGACGATCTCCTCCATCCTCTCGAACACCAGGTCCGGCTTTTTCGCCCGGAGTGCCGTGGCATCCGCATAGCCCCAGGCGACCGCGCCGCAGGCGATGCCGACCGTGCGGGCCGCCTCGATGTCGCGGACCTCGTCGCCGATGGCGATGGCCTCCGACGCCGGCACACAGGCCCGGCGCAGCACCGCGCGGAATTTCGGCGGCTTGCCGAACAGCGAGGCGCCGCAGCCGAAGTGGGCGATCAGCTTCGCGTTTGCCGGCCCGAGGGCGCGGCGCACGTTCGCCTCGGTGTCCGACGACACCACCGCGAGCACGGCGCCGCGGGCGAACAGCGTCGCCAGCAGGGCGTCGACGCCGGGAAAGAGCGGGATCTGGTCGAGGTCCTGCGTTTTGAGCGCCCGCATGTGGCGGACGATCAGCGGCAGCTTCCAGCGCGGCACCGCGAGGCGCTCGAGGATCTCGGCGGCGCCCGCATTGCGCATGGCCACCACCTCGTCGGGCGCCGTGCGGCGGAAGCCGAACCGGTCGGCGACGCCGTTGAGCACCGCCAAGAACCACGGGAAGCTGTCGGCGAGCGTGCCGTCGATGTCGAAGATGACCAGCCGGTATTTCATGCTCGGAGTTCTGGTCGCGTCGGCCGGCGTCGTCCAGCTCCCAAACTCTCAGCGCGCCGCGCCGGCCGTCAGTGCGGCGACCTTGCGGACATGCGCGACGGCGGCCTGCGCGCCGGATGTCTTGGTGAGCAGGTCGGAGCTCTCCTCGTCGTCCGGCACCGCCGTGATGGCCTGGTCCGTGTACGTCTTGGCCGTCGCGCTGCGGGAGATCATCGTCGCCACCACGGTCCAGCGGACGATGGCGCCGATCAGCCGGGCCTGGCGACCGATGGTGCCGAGCACGAAGGCGGGCCAGAAGCGCCAGGCCGGCACGCGCGGCAGGCCCGGCCGCCGCTCGGTCGGGTGCTTGAGTCGCAACAGGCCGCCCTGCAACGGGTGCACGTTGTCGAGCCGCACCGCCATGGCGAACATGATCAGGATCTTGACCAGGCTGCCCACCGGGCCGCCGGTCGCCGCGGTGCGGCGCAGCAGCGTCGCCATGTGGGCCGGCGTGTAATAGAGGGTCCACGCCTCGCGGTAGATCGCCTCCCATTCGGCGCGGCTCATCTTGCCGTGGGCCGTGCAGACATGCTCGGTGTCGTAGGCGTTGAGGTCCGGTTCCATCGCGGTGCCGGCGCGCCACAGCACCTGGTGATCCTCGGAGCCGGGCAGGGGCGTCAGGCAGAAGAACTCCAGGATGTCGAGCGGCAGTTCGTTCTGGATGATGGCGATGTCGCGCCTGATGCTCTCCGGCGTGTCGGCCGGGAAGCCGAGGATGTAGCCGGCCAGCGTCAGGATCCCCTCCGTCTTCCAGGCCAGCAGCATCTTGCGGTATTCGGTGATCTTGTTCTGCCGCTTCTTGGCGCCGGCGAGATTGTCCGGATTGATGTTCTCCAGCCCGATGAACACCCGCGTCACGCCGGCCCGCTTCGCCTTGACGATGAAGTTCGGGATCTTGTGGCAGAGCGTGTCGACCTGGATCATCAGGCCGAGCGGAATGTTCTCGCACTCGCGCAGCGCGATCAGCCGGTCGAAGATGTCTTCCCAGGCCTTGTTGCGGGCGAAGTTGTCGTCGGTGATGAAGAACTTGCAGATGCCCTGCGCCCAGTTCATCCGGACGATCCGCTCGATGTCGTCGGCGGTGCGGAAGCGCGAGGTGCGGCCCTGCACGTTGATGATCGTGCAGAAGGAGCACTGGTAGGGGCAGCCGCGGCCGGCGTCGAAGCTGGTGGAGAGGCCGAGCGTGCGGCTGACCGACTCGCGCGGCAGCAGCGGCACCGGCGTACCGGCCATGTCGGGCAGGTCGTCCATGTACGTGTAGAGCGGCGCGAGGCGGCCGTCGGCGGCGTCGCGCAGCACCGTGTCGAGGCGGCCCTCGGCTTCGCCGGCGAACATCGACAGGCCGATGTCGCGGCAGGCATCGAGCCCGACCGCGTGACCGTCGAGCATCGCCAGGCTGCCGGACACGTGGAACCCGCCGATCATCATCGGGACACCGGCGGCGCGCAGCGGCCGGGCGATGTCGAGCGCGCGCGGGAACTGGTTCGACTGCACGCCGACCAGCGCGACCAGGCCGAAATTGCCGTTCTGGGCGAACCGGGCGATCAGCTTCGCGATGTCGATGCGCGTATTGGTCTCGTCCACCGCCTCGATATCGACGCCGATTCCGGGGCCCAGCACCTCGCGTGCGGCGCAATCGGCGGCGATGCCGTACATGGCGGCGAGCGTGTTGGACGGGATCGTCGCCCGCCACCAGCGGATCACATAGCCGTCGTCGTCGTAATGCGACGGCTTGATCAGCACGAGGAGAAACCGTCGAGGGTCGTGGACGGGGTAGCTCGGCACGCTTTTCTCCGGAATTGTTCGTGCCTAGGCCTATCATGACCCTGGCCTTGGAGCACGTTGTTTCGGCGGGCCGGTCCAAACGAGCCGGTGGGCCTTTTATGTCGCGACGTTACTGGTCGAGGCTCTTGAGGAACTCGCCGGGCGTCTGGCCGAATTGGCGCTTGTAGGCGGCGATGAAGGCGGACAGCGAATCGTAGCCGCAATCGAACGCCGTCTGGGTGACGTTGCGGCTTTCCTCGAGCGATTCGATCGAGATCATCAGCTTGAGCCGCACCCGCCAGTCGCGGAACGAGATGCCGGTTTCGCGCAGGAACACCCGCGCCATGGTGCGCTCCGACATGCCGGTCGCCTTGGCGATGGCGCCGACCGAGCGGTGGTCGTCGGGATGGCGCAACAGCTCCGCGCAGGTGTCGAGGAGGGTCGGGCTGGTCGGCATCGGCAGCGAGAAGCTCGCCTCGGGCAGCATCACGAGCTGGTCGAGAAACACCTGGGCGAGGCGCCCGTCCGGCCCGTCCTCGTCGTATTCTACCGGCAGCGCGGCGACGACCCGGATCAGCTCGCGCATGAAGGGCGTCACGTCGAGCACCCGGCAAGCATCCGACGTCCAGGCGACGCGGCCCGGGTCGATGAAGAAGTTGCGCCGCTCGGTGCGAACCGAGGTGATCACCTCGTGCTCGATCCCGGGGGGAATCCACACGGCCCATTGCGGCGGCGCCAGGAACGTGCCGTGCAGGGTCCGCACCATCAGCACGCCCTTGCTCGCATAGGTGAGCTGACCCCACGGATGGACGTGCCACGGCTTCCGGGCGCCGCCGGGCAGCGTCTTCACGCGGGCGTAGACGGGTCTCGGCAGGCCCTCCACGGACGACACCTCTGTCCGGACGAATACGGTGTGGCGGATCGACGATACCGAATGGCGGGTCGCGGTTAGCTCGGCGTATCGCGCCGGGACTATTGTTTCAAGTGAGGGAAGTTCTTAGCCCGTCCGGTTCCCGGTTGCGAGAGGGACGATCCAATGTCACGCAAATTCAAAGCCTTAGTTCTCGGCGACGCGATGATCCGCGGCGACGCATTCGCGGTGTCCGCAAAGCAGATTCTCGGCGATCACCTGAGCGACCTCGCGGTCGGCGAGTGGGAGAGCGACGCCGGCAAGTTGCAGGCCCGCCGACTGGCGGTCGAGAAGCAGGGTCCGGAGATCGAGATCGTCGATCCGCTGATCGAAACGCAGGGGCGCGACGCCGCCCTGCTGGCCGGCCTGTTCGTGCCGATCTCGTCCAAGGTCATGGACGCGATGCCGAACCTGCGCATCGCCGGCGTCGCCCGCGCCGGCGTCGAGAACGTCAACGTCAAGGCGGCGACCGAGCGCGGCGTGCTCGTCTTCAACGTGATGGGCCGCAATGCGGAGGCGGTCTCCGACTTCGCGGTCGGCCTGATTCTGGCCGAGTGCCGCAACATCGCCCGCTCACATATGGGCATCAAGAACGGCGAGTGGCGCAAGAAGTTCGTGAATTCCGAATGGACCCCCGAGCTGAAGGGCAAGACCGTCGGCCTGGTCGGCTTCGGCTTCATCGGCAGCCTGGTCGCCCAGAAGCTGTCCGGCTTCGGCGTGAAGCTTCTGGTGCACGACACCTGGGTCGATCCGAGCGTGATCACGGCGGCGGGCGGCAGGTCGGTGGACAAGGAGACGTTGTTCCGCGAAAGCGACTTCATCTCCCTGCACGCCCGCCTGCTGCCCGGCGGTGCCAAGCTGGTCGGCGCGGCCGAGTTCGCGCTGATGAAGCCGACCGCCTATCTGATCAACACGGCCCGCGCCGGCCTGGTCGACGAGACGGCCCTGATCGCCGCCCTCAAGACCAACAAGATCGCCGGCGCCGGCCTCGACGTGCACTCCTCCGAGCCGATCGCGCCCGGTAGCGAAATTCTCACGCTCGACAACGTCACCCTGACCAGCCACATCGCCGGCACCACCCGCGAGGCGCTGACCCGCTCGCCCGACCTCTTGTTCGGCGACATCGCCAAGCTGTTCACCGGCGGCACGCCGAACGGCATCGCCAATCCCGAGGTGCTGAAGGATCCGCGCTTCACCGCATGGCTCGCGGAGGTCAAGTCATGATGGTCTCGTTCTCCGACATGCTGACGACCGCGCGGCGCGAGCGCTATGCGGTCGGCTCGTTCAACGTCTACAACTACGAGACCATCCGGGGCGTCATCGAGTCCGGTCGCGAGACCAGGACGCCCGTGATCGTCGCCTTCGGGGCCGGTTATCTGCCCAACATGGAGGTCGACGAGGTCGGCGCGCTGGTGCGCACCATGGCGGCGGCGTCCGACACCCCGGTCGCCCTCCATCTCGACCACTGCAAGTCGTTCGATGTGATCGTGCGGGCCGTCAAGGCCGGCTTCTCGTCGGTGATGTACGACGGCTCGGCGCTGCCCTTCGAGGAGAACATGCGGCAGACCGCCCGGGTCGTCGAGGTGGCGCACGCGGCCGGCGTCGGCGTCGAGGCGGAGCTCGGTGCGCTCGCCCGCGGCGAGCACTCCAACGAGGAGGACGCCAGCGAGATCTACACGTCCCCCGACGAGGCGAAGGTCTTCGCTCAGAGCACCAAGGTCGACGCGCTCGCGGTGTCGATCGGCACCGTGCACGGCATGTACAAGGGCGTGCCCAAGGTCGATGTCGGCGTGCTGAAGAAGATCGCCGCCGTGGTCGACATCCCGCTGGTGCTGCACGGCGGCTCCGGTACGCCGGAGGCGATCATCCGCGAGTGCATCGCCAACGGCATCGCCAAGATCAACGTCAACACCGAGATCTCGGTCAACGCGGTGGACAAGATCCGCGCGCTGCTCGCTTCGGGCAAGGGCTGGCACCTCTCGGAGATCAGCCGGGAGGAGGTCGGGTTCGTCAAGGAGATCGTCAAGAAGTACATGGCGCTGTTCCGCGCCGCGTAACGGCGGCGTCGACGCCGCGCCAGGGCGGCGACCGCGCCGCCTCGGCACGGCCGCAGGCAAACAAGCGGCGAGGCCGCGAGCGAAACGCGGTCCGCCGGCCGACGAATTTCGCTCGAGAGGCGACACCAATGGAAAACATCCTCGTCGTCGACGTAGGCACGTCCAGCCTCAAGGCCATGCTCTATACCCGGGCCGGGCATCTGCTTCATTCGGCCGCACGGCCTTACGACTCCGAGTTCGGCCGCAAGCCGAACTACGTGGAGCAGGACTGCCAGACCTGGAAGTCGGCGCTGCTCGAGACCCTGAAGGATGCCGGCGACCATGTCGCCGTGAAGGGCCTCGACGTGGCGGCGATCGCCGTCACGTCGCAGCGTGCCTCGGTGATCCCGGTCGACAGCGAGGGCGTGCCGCTTCACAAGGCCCTCATGTGGCAGGACAAGCGCAGCATCCCGCAATGCGAGGCGCTGCTCGGCGAGCTGCCGCTCCAGGAAATGTACAAGCGCACCGGGTTGCGGGTGAATCCGTATTTCTCGGTGCCCAAGATGATGTGGCTGAAGGAGCATCGGCCGCACGTCTACGAAGGCGCCCACAAGCTGATCGGCGTCCAGGACTACGTCGCCCATCTGCTCACCGGCCGCTTCGTCACCGACGCCTCCCAGGCCTGCCGGACCATGTTGATGAACATCAACACGTTCACCTGGGACGAGGAGATGCTGGGCATCTCCGGAATCGACCGCGCGCTGCTGCCGGATCTGGTTCCGCCGGGCGCCCTGGTCGGCGAGCTGACCAAGGCCCTCGCCGAGCACAGCGGGCTGAAGGCCGGCATCCCGGTCATCCTCGGCGGCGGCGACCAGCAATGCGCCGCGCTGTCGCTCGACGTGCTCAAGCCCGGCGACGCCGAGGCCAACACCGGCACCGGCTCCTTCGTCATCGCCTATTCGGACGAGCCGCGCTTCCACCCGGAATGCCGGACGCTGTGCAGCGCCTCCGCGGTGCCGGGCAAATGGATCGTCGAGGCCGGTATCTTCACCACCGGGCTGATCCATCGCTGGTTCAAGGAGCAGTTCTATCCCGCAGGCGACAGCTACGCGGTGATGAACGCCGAGGCGCAGAGCTCGCCTCCCGGCGCCAAGGGCGTGCTGCTGATCCCGCATTTCGAGGGCAGCGCCGCGCCGTACTGGAATCCGCTCGCCCGCGGCATGTTCTTCAACCTCACCATGGCGACCACGCGGGCCGACATGGCGCGCGCCGTGGTCGAAGGGATCGCGTTCGAGATCGCCAAGAACCTCAACCTGCTCGAGGGGCTCGGCGTGCCGATCGAATCCGTCCGGGTCGCCGGCGGTCTCACCACGCTCGATTTGTTCAACCAGATCCAGGCCGACGCCTTCGCCAAGCCGGTGCTGCGCCACGACAACAACGAGGCGTCGTCGCTCGGCGCGCTGATCAGCGCCGGCGTCACGCTCGGACTCTTCGCGGATCACCAGGAGGCGTTCCGCACCATCATGTCGACCGATCCACGACGCTACGAGCCGGAGGACGCGGTGACGCGCCGTTACCGGACGATCCTGCAACGAAAGGACGCGCTCTACGACGCGCTCAACAGCAACGGCATCTACGACACGTTCAATCAGGTTCTGGACTAGGTGAATCCGGCGGACGCGTGATCCCGCGAAAGCGCGGGCCGCCGTAAGGGGGATACCGAGATGAGCAGTGCCTTCGCTTTGTCGATTCTCGGGCTGTCGGTCTTGATCATCATCGTGATGTGCGTGCGATTCAAGATCAACGCCTTTCTCGCCCTGATGTTCGCCTGTTTCTTCATCGGAATCGCGACCGGCATGCCGCTCGGCAATATCGGCAAGTCGCTCGAGACCGGCATGGGAAACACGCTGGGCTTCCTGGCACCGATCCTCGCCTTCGGTGCCATCATCGGAAAGCTGATGGAGATATCCGGCGGCGCCGAGCGTCTCGCGCGGTCGCTGATCAACGTCCTCGGGAAATCGCAGGCCCACTGGGCGATGCTCATCGTGGGCTTCATCTGCGGCATTCCGGTGTTCTTCCAGGTCGGCCTGGTGCTCCTGATCGCGCTGATGTTCAGCGTCGTGAAGGAGTCGAAGCTGCCCGTCCTGCAGGTCGGGCTGTCGATGGTGGCGGCGCTCCTCACCGTGCACTGCATCGTGCCGCCGCATCCCGCCGCCATGGCGATCGCGCTGTCGTTGAAGGCCGATGTCGGCAAGGTGATCTTCTACGGGCTGCTGGTCGGCTTCCCGGCCGCCGCGGTCGCCGGCCCGATCTTCGGCAAGTTCATCTCGCGCTACTACGTGGTCGAGCCGGCCGGCGCGTTCGCCTCGACGGAGTCGCGGCCCGAGTCCGAGCTGCCGCCCTTCGGCATCACGCTGTTCACCATCCTGTTCCCGCTGCTGCTGATGATGAACAAGACGTTCTTCGACCTGCTCGCCCCGAAGGACGCCTTCTACATGCCGTTCGTCAGCTTCATCGGCAACCCGATGGTCGCGCTGTTCATCTCCGCGATCCTGACCTATGCGGTGCTCGGCCTCGGCCGTGGCTTCTCGCTCGAGGAGCTCGGCAAGAAGACCGAAGCGAGCTTCGGCCCGATGGCATCCATCATCCTGGTGATCGGCGCCGCCGGCTCGTTCAACAAGATCATCATGGACTGCGGCATGGGCGACGTCCTCAAGGAGGTCCTCACCGCCATCCAGGTGAGCCCGCTGATCATGGCCTGGCTGATCGCCATCGTGATGCGCTTCGCCATCGGCAGCGCCACGGTCGCCATGATGACCGGCGTCGGCTTCATCATGCCGGTGCTGGCGAACTATCCGGGCCTCGACCCGGCGCTCGTCGCGGTCGCCACCGGCGCCGGCGCCATCGGCGCCTCGCACGTCACCGACTCGGGCTTCTGGTTCGTCAAGGAATGCCTCGGCATCCCGATGCGGGCCATGTACGCAACCTTCACGGCGTCCACCACCATTGCGGCGGTGGTCGGCCTGATCGGCGTGCTGATCCTCGCCCAGTTCGTCTGATCCGCCCCTGATCCGGATCGGACGTCGCGGCGGACGGCCGGAGCGCAAGCTCCGGCCGTTTCGCATGTGTCGGGTCGAAGCCGTGGTTCTGGTCTCCGCTCATTCCCGCGCAAGCGGGAATCCAGGGTTGGCGTCTGGGTCCCCGCTTTCGCGGGGACGAGCGGAAAGCATCACCCCGGCCGCCAGCACGGCGAGCCAGATCAGCCGGCTCTGGTAGCGGTCGTTGGGGTTGGAGAAGACGCCGCACACGGCGGCGTTGCCCAATAGCGCGAGCAGCACGGCGCCGCACAGGAGGCGGGTCGGCACCGGCACGCGGCGGCGCCCTCCGGCGATGCCGTAGAGCGTCACCATCACGGCCAGCACGGCGGCCGGAACGTGGACGAGGTTGAGCGCAGCGACGTCGGGCTTTTCGCGCTGCTGGCGGGCGTCGTGGAAGCGGGCGAGCGCGTCGGGCGGCAGCAGGCGCCCGAGAGCATCCAGCGCGTCGGCATTGTCGCCCGGGCTCACGGCGAGCGTGGTGCGGAACAGCACGAGCTGCCCGGCGGTGGCGCGGGCGGCGGCGGCGAGGTGGTCGAGCGGATAAAGCCGCAGGGTCGCGGCGGCGATGCGGGCCGACTCGTCGCCGTAGCCCTGCCAATTGCCCAGCCGGTAGAGCGGGCTCGCATGGGTCCACAGCCATTCGTCGGCGGTCGCCGGCAGCTTGTCGCGATAGGGGCAGAGCGAGATCGCCGGATCCGGGCAATGCTGGTCGAGATAGCGGCCGACGATGCCGTCCTGCACCAGCCGGCCGAACAGGAAGCTCGACCCGCCCGGCGTGAAGGCGAAATGCCCGGTGAGGGCGAGGTTCGACAGCGGCGCCAGCAGCAGGCCCGCCGCCACGGCCGCCGCCGCGGTGCCGAGCTTTGGCCGGGGCAGGGGGACGGTCCGGCGGACGAGGTGGGCGGCCACCCCATAGGCCGTCACGCAACCCAGCAGGCCGATGCACAGGGCCAGCGTTCCCATATGGGCCGCGATGGCGACCGCCACCACGGCGGCGAGCAGCACCGCCTGCCATCGGGGCAGCGCGTCGGGCCGGACCACGAGCAGGACCAGCGCCAGCACGGCCCAGCCGGCCATCACGTCGGGCATGAGCTGGGCGGCGTACCAGGGCAGCGCCGTCAGGATCGCGAGCGCCAGCCCGACCAGCACGGCAGCGAGCGGACGCGCGCCGGCGATGAGGCGCATCACCGTGACGATCAGCCAGGCCGTGATGCCGGCCTGGACGATCACGACGGGCCAGAAGTCGAGCGGCATCCCGGCCAGCAGAAACGAGCCGTAGAGGGCGGAGCGGCCGATCGACAGCGTGCCGGTGACGGGCCGCATCAGATAGCCGCCGGTGTCGGCATAGATCAGCGGAAAGCCGTTCCACAGCGCCGGCCACAGCATCAGCCCAGTGACGACGGCCCAGGCGGCGAGCCAAGCGAGCCTATCCGTCGGCGCGACGCGCGTCGCGGCGCGATCGGCGGCCGTCCTGTCCGGCGCAGAAGAATGCGGCACGTCCGGGGATCTCGGGGCGGCCGCACTCATCGGTCCATGCTCAGGCCGATCCGGCAGGCATAGCGGGATCGGCCGAAACCGGCGCCGGACCGGGCGGGCGCCAGTCGTAGATCCAGTCGTGCTGCGCCAGCACCAGGTCGCCGCCGAGCGCCAGCCGCAGCACCAGGTCGCGCCCGAGCGCCGCCGGCCCGCCGAGGTGATAGACGCGGTCGTTGCGCCGCGCCGCCCGCTGCACGTCGGTGGTGCGCTCCCGGCGCTGGTGCTCGTAGTCGCGGAACGCCTGTGCCGGATCGGTCGGCTGCCGCGCCAGCGCGTCGGCCAGCACGGCGGCGTCCTCGATCGCCATGGCGGCGCCCTGGGCCATGAAGGGCAGCATCGGATGGACGGCGTCGCCGAGCAGCGTCACCGGACCGCGGCTCCAATGCCGCAGCGGCGGGCGGTCGTAGAGGGTCCAGCGCAGCCAACGCTCGGGCCTCTTCAGCAGCGCCCGTGCCGGGGCCGCCCAGTCCGGTTCCGGATAGTGCCGCAGCACCTCCTCGGCATTGCCCGGGGCGCTCCAGCCCGTGACGGTGTCGGCGTCGGCCGCGATCGCCACGACGTTGATCAGCGCACCGGCCCGCACCGGATAGTGGACCAGATGGGCGCCGCGCCCGAGCCAGAGATTGACGGTGGCGGCGCGGAACTCGGGGTCGACCAGATGGGCCGGCAGCAGGGTGCGCCAGGCGGTCCGGCCGGCCGGGCGGGGCGGCGCGTCGCCGATCATCCGGGCCCGCACCCGCGACCACAGGCCGTCGGCGCCGACCAGAGCGAGGCCGGAAAAATCGGCGGAACCGCCCGGTCCCGCGCAGGCGACCGTGACACCGTTCGGGTGGACGGCGTATTCGTCGACCCGGGCGCCGAGCACCAGCGAAATGTCGGGCCGCTCCTTCGCCAGCGCCAGCAGCACGGCCTGCAGGTCGCCGCGATGGACGACCCAGTAGGGCGCTCCGTAGGCGCTCGGCGAGCGGCCGATCGGGATGCGGACGAGGTCGCGCCCGCCTGCATTGCGAACCCGCACGCTGTCGGGGGCGACCGCCACGGATTTCAACCGCTCGGCGGCGCCGAGGCCGATCAGCACGCGGGCGCAATTGGGGGAAATCTGCAGGCCGGCCCCGGTCGCCTCGAGCTGCGGCGACTGCTCCAGCACGACCGCCCGAAAGCCGCGGTCGGCGAGTGCGAGGGCGAGCGTCAGCCCACCGATGCCGGCGCCGGCGACCAGGATGGTCCGCGAGGCCGCCACGCGCGGCGGTCAGGCCGCCTGGGTTTCCTCGAGGGCGCATTCGGGCGGGCGGGCCTCGAACCCGTGCAGGGCCGAGTCGTGCTTGTAGAGGGTAGAACAGTAGGGGCAGACGATCTCGATCTCGTCACCCATATCTAGGAACACGTGCGGATGATCGAAGGGCGGGGTCGCCCCGATGCACATGAACTTCTTGGCGCCGATGGCGATCACCGGGACGCCCGGATCGTTATGGAAGTGGGGTACGATCTTGTCCGCCATGATTCCACCTTTGCGGCAACGTCTTCTAGATGATCCGGGTGTATCGGGACGCCTGCCGCCGCCGGCCTCCCGTCGGCGCGGACCATAGCGGGCCTGTCATGGTTTTCCTAGTGCGGTCAGATCGATCCACACGCCGGGCCGAGCGGCGCCGCGAGGTGGCGCTGCCGCTCCTCTGTGCGGCGACGCTCGCCGGCGCGCTCGTGCTGGCGGCGCCGCGGGCGATCGATTCGGCCGGGTTGCTGCTCGACCAGAACGATCCGGTGGCGCTCGCCGACCGGGTGGTGGCGCAGCGCCTCGATGCCGAGGTCGCCCGCCAGGAGATCGAGGCGGCGCTCGCCGCCGGCGACGCCGAGCTCGCCCAGAGCTTCGTCGAGCTGGCGCAGTCGCGTGCCGTCCCGCTCGACCCGGGCTTGGCGGCCAAGGTGGCCGATGCCAACACGGCGGCGGCCGGCGCGATGCGGGCCGGGAAAAGCTTCGGCCGCGGCCTGATCACGGGCGAGCCGGACGACGCCGCCTCGGTGGCCGGCACGCTGCTCGGCGACCTGTTCGTGTTCGGCGACGTGCGCGACGCGGTCCGCGAGGGCACGCGGCTCGCCAGCGGCGCCGAGGCGGACGAGCTGGTGCTCGGCCTCGCCTGCGTCGGCCTCGCCGTCACGGCCGGCACCTATGTGTCGCTCGGCGTGGCGGCGCCGGCCCGCGCCGGCGTCTCGCTGGTCAAGGCCGCCTGGAAGACCGGCAAGATGGGGGCGGGGCTCGCCATGTGGACGGCCCGGTCGTTGCGGGGAGTCGTCGACGTGGCGGCGGCCCGGCGGGCCGTGGCGGGTGGCTGGCTGCAGCCGGCGGCCGCTGCGCGTGGTCTTCGCGAGGCAGTGAAGCTGGAGAAGGCCGAGCCGCTGGTCGACCTCGTCCGCGACGCCGGGCGGGTGCAGGCGAAGGCCGGCACCCGCGCCGCCCTCGACGGGCTGAAGCTTGCCGAGGGGCCCAAGGATCTCGCCCGCGTCGCAAAAATCGCCGAGAAGAACGGCGGCAAGACGAGGGCGATCCTCAAGCTCGGTGGCCGCGCCGCCATCGCGCTCACGGTCGGCGCCATGACGCTCGCCCAGTGGTCGTTCAGCGCGCTCCTGTGGCTGATCTGGCTGGTGGCGCTGGTGAAGAGCCTGACCGAGCGGACCACCCGTCGCTGCCTCGCCGCCAGCAAGCGCCGCCGGGCGCGCCGCGCCGCCCGCGCTGCCAAAGCCACCGTGCGGGCTTCGACACCTCTCCCCGCCATCCCGGAAGCAGCCTCTTGTCCGGTCTGAACCAGAATCTTCAACACACTGCCAGGTCAATGCTTTCCTTCAAGAACGGTCCCGTCGAAATCGCCTATCTGGACAAGGGCGAGGGCGAGCCCATCGTGCTCGTCCACGGCTTCGCCTCCAGCAAGGAGGCCAACTGGGTGCATCCGCGCTGGGTCCACACCCTGACCCACGCCGGCCGCCGCGTGATCGCCCCCGACATGCGCGGCCATGGTGCCTCGTCAAAACTCTACGATCCGGCCGCCTACCACGCCGGCGCCATGGCGGACGACGTGCGGGCGCTGCTCGACCATCTCGGCGTCGGCCGTGCCGACGTCATGGGCTACTCGATGGGGGCGCGCGTCACCGCGTTCCTGGCGCTCGCCCATCCCGAGCGGGTGCGCTCGGTCGTGCTGGGCGGTCTCGGCTATCACCTGGTCGACGGGGTGGGGCTCCCCGACACGGTCGCCGACGCCATGGAGGCGCCGTCGCTCGCCGACGTCCACGACCGTCAGGGGCGGACCTTCCGCTCCTTCGCCGAGCGAACCAAGTCGGACCTCGAGGCGCTGGCGGCCTGCATCCGCGGCTCGCGCCAGACCCTGACGCCGGTCGAGATCGGCCGGTTGGAGCCGCCCGTGCTGATCGCCATCGGCACCAAGGACGACGTCGCCGGCCCGCCGCAGGCGCTGGCCGACCTCATTCCGGGGGCGAGGCTGGTGGACATCCCCGATCGTGACCACATGCTGGCGGTGGGCGACCGGGTCTACAAGGCGGCCGTCCTGGAGTTTCTGAAGGACCGGCCGTGACGGACGACGCCGACGGGATCGCCGGCCGGTTCATGAAATCCGGCCGGATTCAGGGTATTGTGCATGGGCACTGATGCCGCGACTGAAGTGCCGGATGCGACCGAAGCGCGGGAGGACGCCATGCCTCATGGTCGGACGACGGCCCGGCCGCTCGAACGCGTCGACCCGGTCTGGGACCGTATCCGCGTCGAGGCGGAGGCGGTGATGCGGCACGAGCCGGAGCTCGCCTCCTTCGTCTACGCGACGGTGCTGCACCACGACCGGCTGGAGGACTCGATCGTCCATCGCGTCGCGGCGCGGCTCCATCACCCGGATCTCGACGCCGAGCTGATTCGCCAAGCCTATCTGGACGCCCTCGACGCCGAGACCGACATCGCCGAGGCGTTCCGGGCCGACATCGTCGCCGTGGTCGACCGCGACCCGGCGACCAGCCGCTTCCTCGAGCCGCTGCTCTACTACAAGGGCTTCCACGCCATCCAGGCGCACCGGCTAGCGCATTTTCTGTGGACCCGCGGCCGGCGCGACTTCGCCCTCTATCTGCAGAGCCGCTCCTCGGCCGCCTTCTCGACCGACATCCATCCGGCCGCCCGCATCGGCCGCGGCGTCTTCCTCGACCACGCGACCGGCCTGGTGGTGGGCGAGACCGCCGTGATCGAGGACGACGTGTCGATATTGCACCACGTCACCCTCGGCGGCACCGGCAACGAGACCGGCGACCGCCATCCGAAAATCCGGCACGGCGTGATGATCGGGGCGGGGGCGAAAATCCTCGGCAATATCGAGGTCGGCCACTGCGCCCGCATCGCGGCCGGCTCGGTGGTGCTGCGGCCGGTGCCGCACAACACCACGGTCGCCGGCGTGCCGGCCAAGATCGTCGGCGACGCCGGCTGCGCCGAGCCGTCGCATGTCATGGACCAGATGCTGCGCGACCTGGGGTTGTGATAGCCACCACAGGCCGCCGGCGGACCCCCGATGCACCGGCACGGGTTGCGCGAGGCCGCCGCCCCCCGCTATGGACTTGGCCTCGTTTTCCCGGGCCGGCCCCTCAGGGCGCCGCCCGCAAGCCCTGAGCGGAGAGGAACCGACCGTGGACGCGCTGGAAATCAGGAAACTCGAAGGCTATCTCCGCCGGCTGTTCGGCAATGCGCGGCTGCGCGTAGTGCCGCGGCCCAAGAAGGACGATTCGGCCGAGGTCTATATCGGCGAGGAGTTCATCGGCGTGCTGTTCGTCGACGACGAGGACGACGAGCGCTCCTACAACTTCCAGATGGCCATCCTGGGCAGCGATCTGGAGTAGCGCCGGCGGCGCCGCCGCGAGGCCCGGCGTCCGGCCGCCCTCGCGGCCGGAGCGGCCGTGCCGTTCAGCCCTTGCGGGCGTGGCGGCGGTCGAATTCCCACACCGCCTCGAAGCCGACGACGCGGGTCAACTGGTCGAACGCGTAGAGCCGGTCCTTGATCGCCAGCGTCGTGCCGTTCCGCTTCAGCTCGCGATACGCGGTGTCGATGGCGCTCGCCGCTGCCAGCAGGCCGGAGACCGGGTAGATCGCCATGGCGTAGCCGAGCCGGGCGAGGGCGGCCGGCGGCAGAACGGGTGTCCGGCCGCCCTCCACCATGTTGGCGAGCAGCGGCTTGCCGGCGAACGCCTTGCCGATCGCCGCCATCTCGGCCTCGGTCTCGGGCGATTCGACGAACAGGATGTCGGCCCCGGCGTCGAGATAGAGGGCGCCGCGGCGGATCGCCTCGTCGAGCCCGAGCGGGGTGCGGGCGTCGGTGCGGGCGACGATCAGGAACTCCGGGCTCGACCGGCTCTCCACCGCGACCTTGATCTTCTCGACCATGTCCTCCGCCGGGACCACCCGCCGGCCGGGGGTGTGGCCGCACTTCTTCGGGTACTCCTGGTCCTCGAGCTGGATCGCGGCTGCGCCGGCCTTCTCGTAGCCGCGCACCGTGTGCTGGACGTTCAAGAGGCCGCCGTAGCCGGTGTCGCCGTCGGCCACCAGCGGCGTCGTGGTGCCGCCGGCCATCGTGGCGACCCGGTCCACCATGTCGCGGTAGCTGGCGAGCCCGGCATCCGGCAGGCCGAGATGGGACGCCACGGTGCCGAACCCGGTCATGTAGAGCACATCGAAGCCGATCCGGTCGGCGAAGCGGGCCGACAGCATGTCGTAGACGCCGGGTGCGATCAGCACGGTGCCGGCCGGTCGCTGCTGCAGCTTCTCACGCAGGGTAGTCATCAAGTCTGGTCCTTCTCGACAGATTCGAAACGCGTTCCGTACCATCGGATCGGAACGCGTCCCGCTCGTTCACGCACGGGGGCGTCCGGCCCGGCGACGCGATTTCCGCGTCGCCGGGACAGGCGCTCAGGCGTGCTTGGGGGTGAGCTTCTCCAGCGACCGCTTGTTGGTCTCGATGCCGAAGGTGGCGACGACGGCGGCCTGCACCAGCAGCATTCCGACCAGCAGGGTCAGCACCATGGTGATTCCACCCGAGGCGTGCAGGGACACCACGGCATACGGGACGATGACGGACGATACCCGGCCGACCGTCGTGCTCAGGCCGGCGCCGCGCATGCGGAACTCGGTCGGGAACAGCTCCGGGACGTAGGCGGCGTAGATGAACGCCACCAGCAGATAGATGCAGGTGAACAGGGCGAAACCGATCGCGGTCGCCATCCACTGGGACGTGGCGAAGGCGTAGGCCGTGCCCAGCGCCGCGGCGATCAGCGACACGATGACGATGCCGCGCTTGCGTCCCAAGCGGTCCGACAGGACGATGCCGAAGATGGCGCCGACCGGGCCGCCGAGCGACATGAACACCGTGTAGCCGATCGAGGCGCTCACGCTGAGCCCCTGCTTGACCAGGAAGCTCGGCACCCAGGCCACGAACCCGTAGATCACGCTGTTGATGACGATGTTCAGCAGCATTGCGAGAAGGGTGCGCCGGATGACGGTCGGCTTGAACAGTTCCCACACCTTCACCGGCTCGTGCTTCTCGGTTGCCGGCGGGACGGCTTGCACGGCCGGCAGCGGACCGGAGTCCGCCGTCACCTCTGCCTCGATGGTCTGCAGGCAGCGCTCGGCTTCCTCGAGGCGTCCGGCGGACTCCAGCCAGCGCGGCGACTCCGGTAGCATGCGCTGGAAATACCAGGCGACCATCGAGCCCGCGAAAGCGATGCCGAACATCCAGCGCCAGCCGAGCGTCGGCACGATGACGTAGCCGAGCAGGGTCGAGGCGAACAACGCCGAGTTGGTGATCAGCGACAAGAGCGCGCCCCAGCGGCCGCGCTGCGCCGGCGGTACGAACTCCGTCATGGTGGCGTAGCCGATGACGATCTCGGCGGCGAGCCCGATGCCCATGATCAGGCGCCAGCCGATCAGCCACTCCATGGTGGGGGACAGCGCGGCGCCCAGCGAAGCGAGGGCGAAGATCAGCAGGTTGAAGCGGAAGTTGAAGCGCCGGCCGAAGCGGTCGCCGAGGAACGCGGCCGCGAAGGAGCCGATGATCATGCCGACGAAGGTCATCGAGATGAAGGTCGCGTTCATCCCCATGTCGGACCAGCCGCTGTGCAGGAGCGCCCCCAGCACGGCACCGGCCAGGTAGATGTCGAAGCTGTCGAAGAACATGCCGGCGCCGATCAGGCAGAGAATGCGCCGATGGAATTTTCCGACCGGCAGACGGTCCATGCGTGGGCCCGCGTTGACTGTGGCTGTGATCATTCTTTTCCACCTTCCGCCCGCCGAGACAGTTGTCGGTTCGGCTCCGGCGCCTGCTCGGCAACCCCCGTGCCAAGCCGGAAGAACCCTCGGAAGTATCGGGAAAGTCGAAAGAACTCGATAGGGCTCGGCGGCGGCCGGCGCCGGCGTGAAACGACGATCGTTCCATCGTCTGTTTCAACGGCGTTACAGGACGTTTCATCCGCGCGGGCGCCCGAGGCCGGCCGAAGCTCCCCCGCAGCAGACTCAGCCGGGGTCGGTCCCGGCGGCCTCCTGCAGCTTGCGCCAGAGCGTGGTGCGGCTGATGCCGAGCGCCCGCGCCGCCTTGGCCTTGTTGCCCTCGGCGTTCGCCAGCGCCCGGCGGATGCGGTCGAGCTCGGTGTCGCTGCCGGATCGTTCCTCGCGCTCGCCGAGGATCTCGCGCACCAGCCGGTCGACGTCGGTGCGGTCGTTGCAGCGCACCGCGAAACGCTCGACGATGTTGCGGAGCTCACGGACATTGCCCGACCAGGGACAGCGGCGGAAGCCCGGGTGGGCGGCGACCGTCTCGATCAGCGGCTGCGGCAGGTCGGCTCGATAATGGCGGAGGAAACGGGCCACCAGGGCCGGCACGTCCTCGGAGCGGCGGCGCAGCGGCGGGATGTGCAGCTCGAGCACGCACAGCCGATAATAGAGGTCCTGGCGGAACCGGCCCTGCTTGACCATGTCCCACAGGTTCTTGTTGGTCGCGGCGACGACCCGCAGATCGACCGGCACGATGCGCTCGCCGCCGATGCGCAGCACCTCGTGCTCCTGCAGCACCCGCAGCAGCCGCGACTGGATGGTCTTGGGAACCTCGCCGATCTCGTCGAGGAAGATCGTGCCGCCGTGGCTGAGCTCGAACACGCCGGGCTTGCCGCCCTTTTTGGCGCCCGTGAAGGCGCCGTCCTCGTAGCCGAACAGCTCGCTCTCCAGCAGGCTGGCCGGCAGGGCGGCGCAGTTGATGGCGACGAAGGGCTTCTTGCGGCGACCGCTCTCGTTGTGGATGGCCTGGGCGAAGATCTCCTTGCCGGTGCCGGACTCGCCGAAGATGACGACGGCCGAGTTGGTGCGGGCGTATTGCCGCGCCTCCTTGATGGTGTCGGCCATCAGGGGGCCGGCGTGGACGATGTCGGCGAATGTGTGCTTCGCCAGGAATCCCCGCTCCGACAGCCGGATCCGGATTTTCGTCTCGGCCTCGCGGACGCTGTCGACGTCCTGGAAGGTGGCGACCGCGCCGGTGACCTCGCCCTGGGTGACGATCGGCACCCGGTTGGTCAGCACCTTGGTGTGGCCGAAGACCTGGATCTGGTTCAGCTCGGGCTCGCCCTGCCGCAGGATGTCGTGCAGATGCGTGCCGGGGATGCAGTCCTTGGCCGGCCGGCCGATCACCTCCTGCCGGGCGATGCGGGTGATCTTCTCGGCGCTCGGATTGAACACCGTGACGGTGCCGTTGCGGTCCGTCGCGATGATGCCCTCGTGCGCGAAGCTGATGATGGTGTGCAGCTCCTCGGCCTTCTCGGCTTCCTTCTGCTTGGTCGCGCCGACCTTCACGGCAGTATCGAGCGCCCGCTGCACGCCGTCCTCGGAATACATGAACACCGCATGCATGTCGCGCTGACGCGCCTTCTCGACCACCAGGCTGCCGCCCAGCACGGTACGGATGCCGCGGCCGATCAGGTCGTCGAGAACGACGTCGAGGTCGTTGACGTCGTCGAAGGTCGTCTGCAGCAGCTCGATCGCGAGGACGCCGAGCACGCGGTCCAGGTAGGGGAGCCGGTTCCGATAGCTGACGACGCCCACCGGTCCGCGCGTCTTCACCTTGGCGAGCGCCAGCAGCAGGTCGAAGCCGGTCACCGAGATGCCGACCAGCGGCGTCTTCAGGTGCGGCGCGATGGTGGCGAGGTTGGCGCCGGCCGACAGGAAGATGTCGACCTCGCCGTTCGCCTCCATGGCCTTGGCCGCCGTCAGCGCGTCGCCGAGCAGCTTCTCGACGATGCAGATCTCGATGCCGTCCGGCGCCCGGTAGTTCATTCGGCGGATGACGCCGCTGAGCTCCTTGTAGCTCATGATGGCGATCTTGACGGCCATGGCAGCCCTCGTGGCGGCGACAGAGTCCGGAGCGCCGCGGCCGGGGCGGGAGCCGGCGTCCGACCGGCGGATCATCCCCCAACGGGAGGTCGATTTCCAGGCCGCGGCACGCAGGCCGGCGCGGCGGCCGACGGGCGGCTCACCCGGCCTTGGGCGGGCGGACCATCGCGACCAGGCGGGCGAAGCCGGCGGCGACGCTGCGCCAGTCGTTGAGCCAGTCGCGCGGGAACCGCATCGTCACCACGGCGCCGCCGAGCAGGCGCTCGGCCAGGCAGGTGGCGGGCGGACGCGACGGCGCCGGCCGCTCGCAGCGGGCCAGGAATCGTTCCGGGGCGTTCTCCTCCCAGGCGAGATCCTCGCCCTGATAGGGCGTGCCGTCGCGGAACTCGACCAGCGCCAGGCCTTCCGGCGCCGGGCTCAGGGTCTCGCGGGTGTAGCGCAGCCAGATCACCCGCAACCGCTCGGCCGGGTCGAGCGCGCCGGCGGCGGGCACCAGCGTCACATAGACCCGGTCGGTCGTCGGCGGGGCCGAGACGCCCGGCTCGACGGGCCGGGGCGGGGTCAGGTCCGGCCAGACATAGACGAGGTCGACGCGCTCCTGCGGGCCGGGGCGGCGCTGCATCGCCATGCGGATCGCCGCCGGCGCCACCGTGAAGGTCTCGCCGGCGACCACGACGGGCACGTGTGGCGCCTCCGGGGCGGCGAGCGCCGGCGTCGCCGGCCAGCGCGACCACAGCGACCAAAGGCCGGCCGTCACGGCGAGGGCACCGAGCGCCAGGAAGCCGAGGAACGCCAGCACGGCGCGGCGGCTGTGCCGGCGTCGTGCCGGCCTCCCGTGTTCTCCGCTCGCCTGCTCCGCCATCCGCCACGCCTTCCCGAATCAGCCGCGGAGTATGCCATGCGGTCCGTGACGGCCAACCGGCGGTGGGAGACCGAACCGGCGGGACAGCGGGCCGCTCACAGGCCGCTGAACCAGTTGTAGCCGTAGGTCTCCCAGTAGCCGCCCGTAAATTCATCGCCGACCTCGATCGCGACAATGTGCTTGGGGTTCTTGAAGCCGAGCTTGGTCGGCACCCGCAGCTTCATCGGGAACCCGTAGTCGCGCGGCAGCGTCGCGCCGTCGAACCAGAAGGTGAGCTGGGTCTGCGGATGGCGCGCCGTCGCCATGTCGATCGAGGTGACGTAGTTGTCGGCGCAGCGGAACGTCACGTAGCGGGCGCGGGCGTCGGCGCCGATGCGGTCGAGAAAATCAGAGAAGCGCGCGCCCTCCCAGTGGCCGATGGCGCTCCAGCCCTCGATGCAGATATGGCGCGTGATCTGCGATACGCGGGGCAGGGCGCGCAGGCGGTCGAGCGTCCACGGCGGCGCCTCCTGCACGCGCCCGGCGACCTCCAGCGTGAAGCCGCCCGGATCGACCTCGGGCGAGCCGCCGCGGCGATAGAAGGCGTTGAACGGGAACGGCCGGGTGATCTCGGAGGCCTGGTACTCGCGGGCGAGCCGGCCGGGGCCGAACAGCCAGGCCTGGACCCGGTCGTTGAAGTCCGACATGGCGTCGAGTGCGCGCTCGGCCGAGGTGCCGTCGACGACGTCGCAGCCGGCGAGCAGCGTCAGCGTGCCGAGCCCGGCGGCCCGGCGCAGGAACAGCCGGCGGGTGGGAGCGTCGAGGCGGCCCGCGGCCTCGCGCAGGATCACGGGCGTGTCGGGATGCGGCGGACGGGACGGCATGGGAGTCCTCCGGTGGGGTGCGGCGCGGTCAGCGTCCGACCACCATGGCCTTGAGCGAGCGGGGCACCAGCAGCGCCATGGCGACATGCACGAGCAGGAACGTGACGATCGCGGCCATGGCGGCGAAATGGACCAGCCGGGCATTGTCGAAGTCGCCCATCAGCGCGGTCAGTCCGCCGAGCTGCACCGGCTTCCAGATCGCCAGGCCCGACAGGACGGCGAGCAGGCCGGCCAAAATCACGCCGAGATAGAGCAGCCGCTGCACGGCGTTGTAGACCGACAGATCGGCGTGGCCGAGCCGGCCGGACAGCGCATCGCGCAGATCGGCGAGCACGGCGCGCGGCGTGATCGGCAAGAGCTTCCTGCGGAACCGGCCCGAGACGATGCCGTAGGCCAGATAGACGAGGCCGTTGCCGGCGAGGAGCCACATCGCCGCGAAGTGCCAGCGCGTCGCGCCGCCGAGCCAGCCGCCGAGCGTGAGCGCGTCGGGGATCGCCACCGGCAGGATCGGATAGGCATTGTGGATGGCGAGGCCGCTCATGATCATCACCGTCATGGCGAGGGCGTTGATCCAGTGCGTGACCCGCACGGTCAGCGGATGGATCGCGGGTCTGTGTCGCGCCGGGATCTCGATCAGGGCCGTCGACATGCGCGGGTCTCCTTCGTGATCAGGACTTCGTGATCAAGATGGTTCGTGATCGGGACGGGAACCGCGGACGAGTGTCCGCGGTCCCGCTGACGAACGGCCGTGCTCACATGGGCATCAGAACCGTGTCGACGACGTGGATGACGCCGTTCGACTGGTTGACGTCGGCGATCGTGATGGTCGCCTTGTTGCCCTTGGCGTCGGTCACCTGCAGCTTGTTGCGGCCGGCTTCCGTGACGGTGAGCTCGCCGCCCTGGACGGTCTTCAGCTCGGCCTTGCCGCCGTTGCGCTCGACCATGTCCATCAGCGCCTTGGCCGAGTAGTTTCCGGCGACGACGTGATAGGTGAGGACGCCGGTCAGCGTGCCCTTGTTCTCGGGCTTGAGCAGGGTCGGCACGGTGCCGGAGGGCAGCGCGTCGAAGGCCTTGTTCACCGGCGCGAACACGGTGAAAGGGCCCTTGCTCTGCAGCGTGTCGACGAGGCCGGCGGCCTTCACGGCGGCGACCAGGGTGGTGTGGTCCTTGGAGTTTACCGCGTTCTGCACGATGTTCTTCGAGGGATACATCGGCGCGCCGCCGACCTCGACGGTCTTCTCCATGGGAGCCGCCGAGACGGCGAGGGTGGCGAGCGACGTACCGGCGAGCGCAAGGCCCACCGCGGCGGCGAACGCCGCGATCCGAATGGTCATGACTGATCTCCTGAAGCTTCGATGGCGCCGAGGCTGGCTCGGCGGCGGCCGGCGTGTCCGGCTCGCATCGGCATATACCGGGGCAGCCCGCGGATGGTTTCACGTCGTCTCGAAAAAAGTCGTCGATCGTGATCGAGAGCCGAAGCAATCGGCGACGGCACGCGACGGCATGCGACGGCACGGCGTCGCACGGACGCCGCCGGACGTGATCGAACAAGATGATCGTGAGAGCGTCGGTGCCGGATCAGGCCGCCAGATAGCGGATGTAGAGAAGGCCGCCGGTGCGGGTCTGCATCTGCGAATGCGTCCCGCCGGCGTGGGCGACCGTGAAGTCACCCGGCCCGAGCACATGCCCCTCGTGGACGAGGTCGCCCTCGATGATCAGGCATTCCTCGATGCGGTCGTGATGATGTTCGGGCACGATGGTGCCGGGTTGCATGCGCATCAGGAAGGATTCCGGCTCGCCACGGCCGTCGCGCGTCAGGATCTTCACCTCGAGCCCGGGCGCCCACGGCTCCCAGCCGCGATGATCGAAGCGGATCACCCGCAGATCGCTCGCCGATCCGTCCGGCTTGTCCATCGCGGCCGAAATCTTGTCCCACAGGCCGGGCGGCGGCGCCGCCTCCGGCGCCGAGAGCGCCAGCGGCGCGACGCGCCGCTCCCAGGTCTCGATCTCCTGGTCGAGCGCGGCATCGCGGCGGCGACGGCGATCGATCGCCTCGCGGTCCGCCGCGTCGAGCGCGCCGAGGGCATAGAGGACGATGTCGAGATCGGCCGGCATGGGGTTCATTGCTCGAGGCATGTCTTCAGCCGCGCAGCGCCGCGTCGCGCCCAGGACTTCACGGTTCCGGCCGGCACGCGCATCGAGGCCGCGATCTCGTCATGCGTGAATCCGTGCAGGAAGCCGAGCAGAACCACCTTTAGTTGCGATTTGCTGAGCGTGCCGATGCAGCGCATCAGATCGGTTCGCTCGTTGAGCGTCGCCGCGGTAGCGGCCAGCGCGTCGGCATGCTCGGTGATGTCCTCGTGGGTGACGCGATCGCGATGATAGCGGTCGATCGCCACATTGCGCAGGATCTGCACCAGCCACGGCATCGGCGGCCCGCGCTCGGGATCGTACAGGCGGGCCTTGCTCCAGATGCGGAGATAGGCCTCCTGCAGGGCGTCCTCGGCGGCGTCGCGGCGCTTGAGCAGCAGCAGCGCGATGCCGAACAGCTTCGGGCTGGTCGCGTCGTAGAGAGCCTTGAAGGCGATCTGATCGCCGGCGGCGGTGGCGACCAGAAGCGCGCCGAAATCGGGCGCCGCGGTCGATTGCCGTGCGCCGGCAGGCGTTCCTTGGCTCGGCGCGACTCGTGCGGCCGCCAGCGGGGTGTTGGAGTTGGCTGCGCTCACCGCCCCTCCATGGGACCGCAAACACCGAGCGCCGGAACCGCCTCGGTGGTCGATCGAAAGAGCGCGCATCCATATCATGGCACTTCCGTCATGTCATCGGCAGCACGGCGTCGGCGCCGGTTGCCGAGCGGGGGCGACCCAGGAGCGTCACAAAATTCGCATCACCATCCCTTCCAATACCGGCTGGGGCGGCACTTGGATGCAGCCGTTGGCAAAAAATGCAGGGCGCCGGCCGACTGGTCAACGGGGCGCCCGGATGGACGGGCTCCGGACGGAAGCCGTCGAGCCGCGTGGACGTCGCGGTCCGCGAGGCGGCGGCAGGCGAGCGCGAAGCCGTCGTGGACCGTCGGCCGTATCGGCTCGTCGCCGCCGTGCGGCGCGGTCCCGTGCAATCAGGGTATTGCGTCGAACAGCAGGTGGTTGGTGTTGATGACGGACATCTGCGCGATGTCGTCCTCCTTGACGCCGCGCTTGCCCAGCTCGCCGAAGAACTCGCGCAGCGCCTCGCCGACCGGCGGGGAGAAGATCTGGCCGACATCGGTCGATAGGATCACGCCTTGCGGACCGACCGCCTCGATGACGCCGAGATACTGCTCGTAGGTGAGGTGGTCCATCGCCAGGTTGACGAAGGCGAGCTCGCTGTAGGCGCCGTACTCTTTCCACATGCGCGCCATCGTCGCCGGATCGAGCTCGGTCGATTGGAACAGCGGGTGGGTGAGGATGATGCGGCGCACGCCGGCTTTTCGCGCGGCCTTGACGACGATCTCGGTCTCGTTGCGGTCGAGATGCCCGGTCGCCAGCACGAGATCGTTGTCGGCGATCACCTTCAGGGCGCGCTCGACGGCGGCCATCTTGTCGGCGTCGTCGGCCCGCAGCGTATAGCCGGTGCCTTCGGCGTAGAATCGGGTGTGCTCGGCCTTGACGCCCCAGGCGGTCGACAGATCGCGCCGGCCGTAGCAGCGCAGATGCGCCTCGCAGCACAAGGTCGGCATCCACACCACGAAGCGGTCCTTGTCGGGGTCGGCTGCGGTGACGTCCTTCTTCCAGCCCGACAACGCGGCGCGCACGCCATGATCGTCGACGCCACCGCAACCGAAGTTGAGCGCCACCGAGCCGACCAGCGCCACCTCGTCGTCGTCGCGTCGCAACTGGCTGACCTGCCCGGTGGTCGGCTGGAAGTGGTTCTTCATCACCACGCCGAACCCCTCGCGACGCGCCTCCTCGGCGAGCGTGCCCGCGCTGTATTTGCGGCGCAGGAATTCCGGGCCGATATGCACATGCATGTCGATCACGCGTTTCGATCCGACACGGGGCAGCGCTTTCATCTCGCATCCTTTCACGGCCACGCCGGCCGTCAGTCGATCAGGCACTCGGCTCTGATTTCAATGGCGATCCCGAACCACAGTTCGGCGACGCTGGCCGTGCGTGCTGCACGCGTTCCGATCCCGAACCGAACAGCGCCAGGATGAGCACCGGGACATCCGGAGGCGCGGGCGGGACCGCGCCGAGCTCCTGCAGGCCGGCCTCGATGGTCACAAACGGCTGATCCGATCAGACGGGACAATGTATGACATGCTTAGTCGGCGGTCTTGACCGCTGTCAATCGACGGTCCGACGTGGCGCCTATGCCGCCGTGAAGGTCGCGCGCGCATCGCGGACATGTTGAATGAAAGCGCCGGACGGCCGGGCGGCCAGGTCGGTCGCGATATGTGATAGATCGGCACGAGCGTTGCATCGGCGATCGTCGTCCATTCGACGTGCGGCGTCGAGCATTGTGCGCGCGGGTTGTGGTCCGCAGGGGCGGGCGACCCAGTAGGGCGGACGAAAAGGGGGGATCGACATGGTGGATCAGGCAGGAGCCGTGCCGGCCGCGGCGCAGCCGCGCGAGGTGGACGACTACGCGCGCAAGGCGTTGGTCGCATCGACCGTCGGTTACGCGATGGACGGTTTCGATCTCATGATTCTGAGTTTCATGCTGCCCGCGGTGATCGTGGGCCTGCATCTGACTGCGTCGGAGGCCGGGTCACTGGTGACGTGGACGCTGATCGGCGCCGTCATCGGCGGGCTCGTCGTCGGCGCGCTCAGCGATCGCTTCGGCCGCATCCGCGTCCTGTCGTGGACGATCCTCCTGTTCGCCGTCTTCACCGGCCTGTGCGCCCTGGCGCAGGGCTATTGGGACCTGCTCGTCTATCGAACCGTCGCCGGCATCGGACTCGGCGGCGAGTTCGGCATCGGCATGGCCCTGGTCGCCGAGGCATGGCCGGCACACAAGCGCGCACGCGCGTCATCCTATGTCGCGCTCGGCTGGCAGGCCGGCGTTCTGACGGCGGCGTTGTCGACGCCCTTGCTGCTGCCGGTGATAGGCTGGCGAGGCATGTTCTTGCTCGGCCTCTTGCCGGCCCTCGTCGCCTTCGTGCTGCGGCGCGTCCTCCACGAGCCGGAATTGTTTGTTCGAGCCGCGCAAAAGACGTCCGGCTCGCCCTATCGTTATCTGTTCGCCGACCGGGATGCGACGCGTTCGACGATCGGCATCGCCATCATGACCTCGATCCAGAACTTCGGCTACTACGGCACGATGATCTGGCTGCCGTCCTACCTGTCGACGCAACTCGGCTTTTCGTTGACCCGCACGGCGCTGTGGACCGCCGTGACCGTCAGCGGCGGCGCCTTCGGCATGTTCATCTTCGGCCATCTCGCCGACCGCTTCGGTCGCAAGCCGATGTTCATCCTGTTCCAGATCAGTGCCATGGCGATGGCCTTCATCTACCCGCAGATCACGGATCCGACCATGTTGGCGGTCGCCGGCTTCGCCACCGGCATCACCCTGAGCGGGATGATCGGCGGGTATGGCGCGCTTATTTCGGAGAGCTACCCGACCCAGGCGCGGGCCACCGCGCAGAACATCCTGTTCAACTTCGGCCGCGGTGTCGGCGGCTTCGGTCCGTTGGTGATCGGCTGGCTCGCCACCAAGTATTCGTTGCCGGCGGCGTTGTCGTTCCTGGTGGTGATCTGGGCGATCGACATCGTCGTCACGCTCACCATGATCAAGGAGCGTCGCGGCGAGCCGCTCACCTGAAGCGAGATCGCCGGATCGAGGGGGCGGCCGCGCTCGCCGCGGGCGCCCCTTCTCGGGTGTGCGCACCGGCGTCGCGGATTCGGCAAGGCCAGCCGATGCGCAGTGCCGTTCACGTCCGTTCCGAGGACGAGACGACGCTCGAGTGGACCGGAGGGGCGCGCTGCCGCAGCGGGGGACGGCCATCAGCGATCGTCACCGAGGCGCCGGTGACGTTTGGGCCTCGCGCGCTCATGCGCGCCACGACCGCGGCCACGGCCACGCGGCTCGGCTCGTGGGCCCAGGCCAATACCCAAGACGAAACAAGCAGATCGGGAGCCGGAGCGATGACGCGCCTGCGAACGCGGCAATGGTCCCCAACGACATCGATGGTCGGAAATTAACCCTTCTTTAACGATGTCGTGGCGGGCGACGCCGAGATGCGGCACACCTAGGCGCGTAGAAGCCGCGCGGAGAGCCGCCATGTCGCCCGAATCCATCCAGTCGTTCCTGGCGCTCGCCATCGGGTTCGCCTTCGCCGGCGTCATCGCCACCGGCTACCAGATGTGGGCGCAGCGCCCCGCCTCGTTCCGGCTGCTCGAGCAGGGCGCCTCGCCGTCGAGCTTCGCGGCCGTGCCCTTCCTGGTGTTCGCGGCGCCCTTCATCATCATGCGCAACACCGTGCGGGGCCGTATCATCGAGCGCCGCCGCGTCGAGTTCGTGATGATCGCGACCGTCATCGCCGGCCTGTGGAGCCTGATGTCCGGCACCATCGTGGTGATGACCGTGCAGGTCGTGGCCGACGGCGTCGCCCGCCTGTTCGGCTGAGCGGACGCGCAGCGGATCGCGCGGCGCTTCACAGGACGGCAGTCCCCGGGGTAGTCGTGACGGCACCGCAAGGCGTGCCGCAGCCGGAGATCCCAACATGCCGATCTACGCCCTCGACGACCTCACCCCGGAGTTGCCGCCCGCCGGCCGCTTCTGGGTCGCCGACACGGCCGTGGTGATCGGCCGCGTACGGCTGCTCGACGAGGCGAGCGTGTGGTGGAACGCGGTGCTGCGCGGCGACAACGAGTGGATCGAGATCGGGCTGCGCTCGCAGGTGCAGGACAATGCCACGCTGCACACCGATCTGGGCTTCCCGCTGACCATCGGGGCCGATTGCGTGATCGGCCACAACGTCATCATGCATGGCTGCACGGTCGCCTCGAACTGCCTGATCGGCATGGGCGCGATCGTCATGAACGGCGCCAAGATCGCCGAGGGCTCGATCGTCGGCGCCGGCGCCGTGGTGCCGGAGGGCAAGGAGTATCCGCCGAACTCGCTGATCGTCGGCGCGCCCGCCCGGGTGGTGCGCAGCCTCGACGAGACGGCGATCGCCCGGATCAGGGCCGGGGCCGACGGCTATGTGCGGCGGTCGAGGCGGTATGCGGCCGGCCTGAAGCGGCTCGGCTGACCCGTTTCGAGGCGGTGCGACGGCGCGCCGAGGCGGCGCCCGCCGTCCTGTATCAGGTGGCGAAGTCGGCGAGCCCGAGGCCGGGGCCGAGCAGGCGGCGACCGCGCACCAGCGTGGCGCGGGCCGCGCGGGCGTCGAGTGCGGTGCGCATCAGGGCGGGCAGCTCGCGCGGCTGCCGCATCACCTGGCGAACCATGGCGAGAATGTCGGTGGTGCCGTTCGGCCGCATGGCGGCGAGCGCCGCCTTCGGCAGCGCGCGCGCCGCCGGATCGGTGATCACCCGGATGGCGGCGACCGGCAGGCCGTGCGCGGCGCCGATCTCGGCAACGATGTGGGATTCCATGTCGACCGCCAGCGCGCCGGTGCGCGCCCGCAGGGCCCGCTTCGCATCGGTGTGGGCGACCGGGGTCGGCACGCCGACGATGGTGCCGCAGACCGCGTCCGGGATGGTGCTGGCGAGCTTGTGCGACCACTCGATGTCGGTGGGAATACGAACCAGGCCGGACAGGATCTCGGAGGCGACGACACAGGTTCCGGGCTCGAGGCTCGGATCGAGGCCGCCGGCGACGCCGAAGCTGAGCAGGCCGCCGCACTCGGCATCGATGGCCCGCGTCAGCGAGGCGGCGAGATTGCGGCCGTCACCACTGCAGATCACACGCATTCCCGCGTCCGCGACGATTTTCGCCTCGAACGCCAGTCCAACGACGACGATCAAGCCTCACCCCCCCCCACGACGCTCCGTCGGCCCCCGCCGAACGACGTCCCCGATTCCGAAGCGTCTAAATTGCCGACCCGAAGCCGCTTTGTACAGGCTGGGAATGTGGCCGCGGAAGCACGCCTGTGCGCCCCAAAGCGTTGCCAGGAGTCCGGTGCGTTGTCGTAAAACCGTTCAGAGTCAGTGATATAGGTCCTTATTGCCGGAGGCCCATGCGGCTTCTCGGCAACGCGTGCAAAATGCAACAGTGCGAAAAATTCCCGACACATCGGGTTGTGACAGGCAACCGTAAGTGCGGCGGAAGACAGCGCACGCCGGAATGGCGGCGTGTGTCTTGGCCTCAGCGCAAGCCGTCGTTGATGACGTCGAGCGCCTCCGAGCCGGGGCAGAGGTCCCGTTCCGACAGGGTGTTGAGCGGTGCCTCGACGGTGTCGAGATGGCGGTGCAGGTCCTCGGGCTCGCGGTCGACATAGAGGAGCCCGGTGACGATGTGGCCGAGCGCCGAATGGGTCTGGAGGTAGTTCATCGCGGCGAGCCGGTCGGTCACGTCGTAGTCGGCGGCGAGCTTTTCGAGCGCGATCCGCGAGCCGTCGTGCTGCTCGACGATCTCGACCGTGCCGGGCGCGTACTGCACCGCGATGGGCGCGCGCGGCGACACGAAGTCGAGGCGGTTCACCGCCTCGTTGTGGGCCCGCACATGGTCGAAGCTCTTGGTCGAGCCGGCGTGGTTGTTGAAGGCGATGCACGGCGAGACCACGTCGATGAAGGCGGCGCCCTCGTGCTCGATCGCCGCCTTGATCAGCGGCACGAGCTGCTCCTTGTCGCCCGAGAAGGAACGCGCCACGAAGGTGGCGCCGAGCTGCAGGGCAATGGCGACCAGGTCGATCGGCGCGTCGCGGTTGACCGAGCCGCGCTTCGACTTCGACCCGCGGTCGGCGGTCGCCGAGAACTGGCCCTTGGTGAGGCCGTAAACGCCGTTGTTCTCGACGATGTACACCATGCGCACGCCGCGCCGGATCGCGTGCGCGAACTGGCCGAAGCCGATCGAGGCACTGTCGCCGTCGCCCGACACGCCGAGATAGATCAGCTCGCGGTTGGCGAGATTGGCGCCGGTCAGCACCGAGGGCATGCGGCCGTGCACCGAGTTGAAGCCGTGAGACTGGCCGAGAAAGTAAGTCGGCGTCTTCGACGAGCAGCCGATGCCCGACAGCTTCGCCACCCGGTGCGGCGCGATGGCGAGCTCGAAGCAGGCCTCGATGATGGCCGACGAGATCGAGTCGTGGCCGCAGCCGGCACACAGCGTCGAGATCGCGCCCTCGTAGTCGCGATGCGTGTAGCCGAGCGCGTTCTTCGGCAGCGCGGGGTGGTGGAACTTCGGCTTGGCCAGATACGTCATCGGCGTGATCTCGTCCGTGTGATCTCGTCAGCGCGATCGCGCGAGCATCTCGTGGCTGTTGGGCTATACTCACCACGGGGCGCGCCCGAGTGACTGGAGGAAGCGATGGTAAGAGCTTTGGAACAGGCCATTGCCGAGCTCGCTCGGCTGCCTGCGACCGAGCAGGAAAGAATTGCGGGCGAGTTGCTCGCCCACCTAGACAAGGTCAAGTCGCTGCGCGCCGACATCGAGGCGGGACTGCGCTCGCTGGACGCCGGAGAAGGGCGTGAGCTGAGCATCGACGACCTCATCGATCAGGCTCGGTCACGGAATGGCGACCAGTAGGCTGAAGCTCCTCTGGTCTCCCGAAGCGGAGCGGGATCTCGGCGACGCCTACGACTACGTCGCGATCACGGGCTCTCCGGGGGGCGCAGCCAACCTGCTTCGATCGCTCGAGCAGGGATGCAGGTCGCTTCTCGATTACCCTCACAAGGGCAGACCCCGGAGCGAACTCACTTCCGGCCTGCGGTCCATGGTCATTCATCCCTATGTCGTTTTCTATCGGCTCTCCGAAACGGCAGTCGAGGTCGTTCGCGTCCTTCATGGGCGCCGCGACATCGATGCGATTTTCGGCGCGGACTAAATCCATCACGCGCCCACCTTGCGCAGCGGGGTCACCTTGCGGGCGTCGAGATGATTGCCGATGGCGCCGGCGATGTAGCGCGCCGTGATGGGCGTGCCGTCGTAGTGCAGCAGCGGGACGAGGCGGGCCGGATCGAGGCCGCATTCGGAGACCATCAGGGTGCGGAGCTGGCCGTCGCGGTTCTGCTCGACCACGAACACGGTGTCGTGCTCCATCACGAAGTCGACGACGTCGTGATGGAACGGGAAGGCGCGCACCCGCAGCCGGTCGAGCCGCATGCCGCCCGCTTCCAGGAGGAAGATCGCCTCGTCCATGGCCGGCGCCGTCGAGCCGTAATAGATCACGCCGTGGCGGGTCGGCTGGTCGGCGTTCTTGCGCACCGGGCGCGGCACCAGCGTCTTGGCCGTCTCGAACTTCTTCAGGAGCCGCTCCATGTTGTCGACATAGGGGCCGCCCTCCTCGGTATAGCGGGCATAGCGATCCCGCGACGTGCCGCGGGTGAAATAGGCGCCGCGGGTCGGATGCGTGCCCGGATAGGTGCGGTACGCAATGCCGTCGCCGTCGACGTCGAGATAGCGGCCGAAGTCGCGGCCGGCCTCGAGCTCGGTTTCCGTCATCACCTTGCCGCGGTCGTATTTGCGCGCATCGTCCCAGACGAAGGGGCGGCTCAGATGGCGGTTCATGCCGATGTCGAGGTCGAGCATCACGAAGATCGGCGTCTGCAGCCGGTCGGCGAGATCGAAGGCGTCGGCGCCGAAGTCGAAGGCTTCGGCCGGGTCGGCCGGCAGCAGCAGCACGTGCTTGGTGTCGCCGTGCGAGGCGTAGGCGCAGGAGACGAGATCCGACTGCTGCGTGCGGGTCGGCATGCCGGTCGACGGGCCGCCGCGCTGCACGTCGAACAGCACGGCCGGAATCTCGGCGAAATAGGCCAGCCCGATGAACTCCTGCATCAGCGAGATGCCGGGCCCCGAGGTCGCCGTGAAGGCGCGCGCGCCGTTCCACCCCGCGCCGATCACGATGCCGATCGAGGCGAGCTCGTCCTCGGCCTGGATGACCGCGTATTTCTTCTTGCCGGTCTCGGGATCGATCCGCAGCTTGCTGCAGTAGCGCGTGAAAGCGTCGGCGAGCGACGACGACGGCGTCAGCGGATACCAGGCGCACACCGTCGCGCCGCCGTAGACGGCGCCGAGTGCCGCCGCCGCATTGCCGTCGATGAAGATGCGGTCGCCGACCGCGTCGGCGCGGACGAGCCGCACGCCGAGCGGGCAGGGGATGTTTTCCAGTGTCCAGTCACGGCCGAGCTTCACGGCGCCGATATTGGGCGCGATCAGCTTCTCCTTGCCCTTGAACTGCTCCGAGATCAGCGTCTCGATCGCGCCCGGATCCATGTCGAGCAGCGCCGACAGCGCGCCGAGATAGACCATGTTCTTGAAGAGCTGGCGCAGTCGCGGCTCGGGCCAGCGCTGGTTGCACATCGCGGTCAGCGGCACGCCGATCACGGTGATGTCGGAGCGCAGCCGCGAGGAGGTGAGCGGCTTGGTCGAGTCGTAGACGAGGTAGCCGCCCGGCTCGATCGACGCGACATCCTTGTCGAAGGTCTGCGGGTTCATCGCGACCATCAGGTCGCAGCCGCCGCGCGCCCCGAGCCAGCCGGCCTGCGACACGCGCACCTCGTACCAGGTCGGCAGGCCCTGGATGTTGGACGGGAAGATGTTGCGGGCCGCGACGGGCACCCCCATCCGCAGCACCGCGCGGGCAAAAAGCTCGTTGGCGCTCGCCGAGCCCGAGCCGTTCACGTTGGCGAAGCGGACGACGAAGTTGTTTATGCTGCTGATCGGCGTGGCTGCTGGCATGGCTGTCCCGCGTGGGTCGTGTCGATCAAATATTTGCGCATGTCCCAGGCGCCGGTCGGGCAGCGCTCGGCACACAGGCCGCAGTGGAGGCAGACGTCCTCGTCCTTCACCATCACGCGCGTCGTCTTCAGCGCCGGCGAGACGTAGAGGTCCTGCGCCGGATTGGGCGCCGGCGCGCGCAGGCGCGTGCGCAGATCGTCCTCGTCGCCGTTCGCCGTGAAGGTGATGCAGTCCATCGGGCAGATGTCGGCGCAGGCGTCGCATTCGATGCAGAGCGGGGGCGTGAACACCGTCTGCACGTCGCAGTTCAGGCAGCGCTCGGCCTCTTTCAGCGCCAGCTCGAGGTCGTAGCCGAGCTCGACCTCCGCCTTGATGTCGGCGAGCGCGACGACCTTGTCACGCAGCGGCACGCGGAAGCGGCGATCCTGCGAGATCGCGTTGTCGTAGCTCCACTCGTGGATGCCCATCTTCTGGCTGACCACCGTGACGGCGGGCAGCGGCCGGTCGGCGATGTCCTCGCCGCTCAGGAGCTTGTCGATCGACACGGCGGCCTCGTGGCCGTGCGCCACCGCCCAGATGATGTTCTTCGGGCCGAAGGCGGCGTCGCCGCCGAAGAACACTTTCAGGTGCGTCGAGGCCATGGTCTTCGGGTCGACGACCGGCATGCCGTGGTCGTCGAAGGCGATGCCGATGTCGCGCTCGATCCACGGGAAGGCGTTCTCCTGGCCGACCGCGACCAGCACGTCGTCGCAGGGGAAGTGCTGGTCCGGCGCGCCGGTCGACACCAGCCTGCGGCGGCCCTTGGCGTCGTATTCGGGCTTCACCTCCTCGAACAGCACGCCGGTGAGGCGGCCGTCCGCATGGGTGAACTCCTTCGGCACCAGGAAATTGAAGATCGGGATGCCCTCGTGCATCGCGTCCTCCTTCTCCCAAGGGGAGGCCTTCATCTCCTCGTAGCCGGAGCGCACCACGACCTTCACGTCCTCGCCGCCGAGCCGGCGCGAGGACCGGCAGCAGTCCATCGCGGTGTTGCCGCCGCCCAGCACGATGACGCGCTTGCCGATGCGGTCGATATGGCCGAACGACACGTTGGCCAGCCACTCGATGCCGATGTGGATGTTCTTCGCCGCTTCGCGGCGGCCCGGGATGTCGAGGTCGCGCCCACGCGGTGCGCCGCAGCCGACGAAGACGGCGTCGAAGTCTTTCTCCAGCAGCGCCTTCAGGCTGTCGATGCGCCTGCCGCCGACGAACTCGACGCCGAGGTCGAGGATGTAGCCACACTCCTCGTCGATCACATGCTCGGGCAGTCGGAAGCGCGGAATCTGGGTTCGCACCATGCCGCCCGGCTTGGTCTCGGAATCGTAGATCACGCAGGCGTAGCCGAGCGGCGCGAGGTCGCGCGCCACCGTCAGCGACGCCGGGCCGCCGCCGACCAGCGCGATGCGCTTGCCGTTCTTGCGCGCCGCGGGTCTGGGCAGGCGGGAGCGGATGTCGTCCTTGAAGTCGGCGGCGACGCGCTTGAGCCGGCAGATCGCCACCGGATCGGGCTCGATGCGGCCGCGCCGGCAGGCCGGCTCGCACGGGCGGTCGCAGGTGCGGCCGAGCACGCCCGGAAACACGTTGGAGCGCCAGTTGATCATGTAGGCGTCGCTGTAGCGGCCCGCGGCGATCAGCCGGATGTATTCGGGGACGGGGGTATGGGCCGGGCACGCCCACTGGCAGTCGACGACCTTGTGGAAATAGTCCGGGGCGGTGATGTCGGTCGGTATCATGGGGGTCCCGTGCGGTCGGGCGAAGCAGCCAGCGATCGGATCATGCCTGGGAGTCGCAGCCTGATTCCACTTGAATCCGGTCAAATCTTAGTCAGCGGAGCAGCCGACGTCGATCTTGATGATACGAAGGAAAATTGCTTTGAATGCGGTCACGCGCAAAAATTGCACAGGGTTTCATCAAGCGGCGCGTCGTGCCGGGCCGAACCGGCCGGGACCAGAAAGCCCTCCCCGGCGGGCCGGAGAGGGCTTGTCCACATAGTCGGCGCGGGCAGGTCCAGGTTTTGCGGGTGGTGCCGCGGGTCAGCAGATCCGGCGCCAGGTCCAGCGCTTCTTGTTGATCCACACCTTGCGCAGGCAGGGCATGTCGTCGACCTCGTCGAAGGTCGGATAGGAGCCCCAATAGCCGTAGTATCCCAGCGGAACGCCCCAGCCGCCCCATGGATACAGACCGACGCCGCCCCAGCCCCACGGGCGCGGGCCCCATCCGGGTCCAGGGCCATAGCCGGGTCCGGGTCCCGGTCCCGGGCGGAAGCCAGGGCCGGGCCCCGGCTGCGGAACGAAGCCGCCGCCTCGCGGTGCGAAGCCGCCGCCGCCCGGCCCTGCGCCCTGCGGCCGGAAGCCGCCGCCGACCCGCGGCTGGGCGGCGCCCGGATCGGCCGCCAGCGACAGCGCGACCAGCGCCACGGCGGCGGCCAAAATGGATTTTCCGAACATCCTGAAAGTCTCCTGCGGTGCACCGGCGACGATGCCTCGCCCCGGCGGAGCGCGCCTGCCCGCCGACATGTCGGTCGACAGTGCGCGGCTCCTCTTCCCCTTGGACCCTGATTTGGCCGACAACGGGGCTCCGTCGCGGCAGCACCGGTCCGATCTCGTTTCTGGATGTGACGGTCTTTCCGAACCGTTTGCTGGCCGGCCGGCTTCGTCCGCCATAGATAACGGTCTCTTCCCGCTGGTCCCCGACCTCGCCCGATCGAAAGACTCATGGCCAATCCGTTCGACGACATCTTCGCTGAGCCCCTGGACGACCCGACCGATCCGAACGCGGCGGCGCGCCGGACCATGCGGGCGTCGCTGCGGCGGCGTTTTTACGAGACCGTGGCGCTGCGCGAGACGCCCGAGGGCGTCGCCGTCGAGCTCGACGGCCGCCCGGTGCGCACGCCGGCGCGCCGCCTGCTCGCCTTTCCGAGCCTTGCCATCGCCGAGGTCGCCGCCGCCGAGTGGCGCGATCAGGTCGAGGTCGTCGACCCCGCCAGAATGCCGCTGACCCGGCTCGCCAATGCGGTGATCGATGCGGTCGCCGACAAGCCCGGCGAGGTCGCGGCCGAGATTGCGCGCTATCTCGGCAGCGATCTTCTGGTCTACCGCGCCGAGGGACCGGAGCGGCTGGTGGCGCGGCAGAGTGCGCAGTGGGACCCGGTGCTCGCTTGGGCGCGCGACACCCACGGCGCGCGATTCGTTCTGGTCGAGGGGGTGGTGTTCACCAGCCAGCCGGAGCGCGCCATCGAGGCGATGCGGGCGCTGCTGCCGCGCGGGCCGTGGCGCCTCGGCGCCCTGCATGTCGTCACCACGCTGACCGGCTCCGCCCTGCTGGCGCTGGCGCTCGCCGCGGGCGCCGTCACGGCCGAGGCGGCCTGGGCGGCCGGCCATCTCGACGAGGATTGGAACATGGAGCTGTGGGGTCCGGACGACCAGGCGCTCGCCCGGCGGGCGGCGCGCCGCAACGAGTTCGACGCCGCTGCCGTGGTGCTGGCGATGGTGGCCGACGGCTGAGGCGGCCAAAGACGGCGATCGCCGGCGGTGTGCGCGTGACCGCGCCGCACGACCCCCCCTATGCGCCCGGGTGGGTCGATCGGCCCGCTAATCGCCGCGGAGCACGTCTCGGCGTACGTTCCGTAGCCCCGAAAGAGTAAGTATTGATGTCAATCGTCACTGCGGCATTACACCGCGTAAGTATGTCCAACACTGGATAGTGCTTCTTACCGTTTTCTCCGGCCCGTATCCGACTATTTCGCGGGCAGGTTTCGTTGTGATGCTGATTTTGGCCGATTGTTTCGACATTCCGGCCGGATCCTATTTTTGAATGGCCAGCGAAATACGTTTGCTGGGGCGTCACATCTCTGCGGCGGCGAGATCGAGCACAATCGTCGACTTCGAGCCTGGTGGTTCCGGGTGAGGAGGAGGTCGTGGCGATTTTCGTCACGACAGAACCCGTGGTGCGGGACGTTGCAGCGATCCCGCGCCGATCTCAACGGAGGGTATGCAGATGGCCGAAAATCGGAGCCTGTCGGGCCTGAGTGAGGCTGAGGCGATCGAGTTCCACAACCAGTTCAAGACGACGTTCTCGGCTTTTGTGGTGATCTGTGTCCTCGCCCACGTTCTCGTGTGGGCCTGGAAGCCTTGGTACTGAGCGAGGGAATTTGATCATGTCGAACCCGCAAGACGACTACAAGATCTGGCTGGTCCTCAATCCGTCGACCTGGCTGCCGGTGATCTGGATCGCCGCGCTCGTCGTCGCACTCGCGATCCACGCGTTCGTGCTGAAGAACCCGCGCTACAACTACATGGACATCAAGACCGCGTCCGAAGCGCCGGTCGCGGTGAAGAAGTAGTCCGACCAGGGCGGCCGCGACCTGCGGCCGAGCCCGTCGCGTCGTCGTTGCGTTTCGCCTGCGTCGGATCTTCGGGCCTTGACGCGCGAGACGGGATGTCGCGAAGGCGGATGTCTGCCGAGGGATCGTTCATGCGGGCCATGCCTGTCATGAGCGGTCCCTCGAGCGTTTCAGGGGCAACGCTTCAGGGCAGCGTTTCAGCGTCGGCGCGCGAGGGCCGACGGAGCATGGTTCCGGCGGCGTACGGCGTTTTCGGCCGCCGGGTCGTTTGCCGACCGGAGCAGGTCAAAAAGGATTAACGTTTGGTTTACGTCCGTTGGTTAGGCTGCAGGGTGGAGTAGCCTCAACCGGACGCATGCCGTGGACCTCGTCGTCTCCCCCATTGCGGTGGCGCTGAACACCCAGTCCGGTGGCAACGCGCCGTCCTTCACGCCGGGCCAGGTGGTCGACGCGCTGGTGATGCGCCTGATCGACCAGACCCATGTGCAGCTCGCGGTCGGCAACACGCTGATCGACGTGCAGACGGCGGTGCCGCTGCAGCAGGGCCTCCATGTCCAGCTCGCCGTGCGGGCGACGCCGGACGGGCTGCGCCTCGTTCTTCTGCATCCCGACGAGATCGCGGGGCTGGCCGGTGCGGCCGGCGGCGACGCCCTCAACGGCGCGCGAGCGGCGCGCGACGCCACCGCGGCACGCCCGGACGGCGAGCCCGTGACGACGCCGGCACAGGTGGCCGCAGCCTCGCCCCAGGCGGCGCTCGCCCAGGCGGTGCGGGCCGCCGCCGTCCAGCAGGATGGTCTCGCGCCACTGCTTGCCAATGTCGCTGCCGTGATGAAGCTCGGCGGTCTCCCGGACGCGGTGCGCACCGCCGCCATCCAACTGATGTCCTTCCGTCTGCCGACCGACGAGCCCGTCAAGGCCGAAGACGTGGCCCGGGCGCTCTCCCGCTCCGGCCTGTTCTTGGAGGCGGGGCTCGCGACCGGCGGCGCGTCGGGCCAGACCTCGCCCGCCGGCGACATGAAAGCCGCTCTGGTCGCGCTGCGCGCCACGCTCGCCGCGATGGTGGGGAGCTCGTCCGCGAACGCGTCGGACACCCGCCTGCAGGGCGGGATCGACGCCGCGCTCTCGGGCGCCGCGCAGGCCGGAGCCGGGCGACTCGATGCGGTCGGCGCCCAGGCGCTCTACCGGGCACTCGCCCAGGCCATGACGGCGGGCTCGCTTCCGGGCGGCGCCGCTCCGGCGGAGTATTCGGCGGGTGCGGCCGCGCAGCAGGGCGTTTATGCCGACAGTCCGGCGGTGCCGAACCGGCCGCCGCCGCCCTATCGGGGCGCCGCCCCGGTGGCGCAGCCGGTCAGCCCGGCGTCGATTCTCGACGGCGCCGAGCCCCATGCCGCCGCTCGCACGCTGCTGGCCGAGACCGACGCGGCGCTCGCCCGCCACACGCTGATGCAGGCCGCCTCGCTCCCCGATTCATCGGGCACGACCGCGACGACCGACGCCGGTGCCGGCCGCTGGGTGTTCGAGATTCCGTTCGCCACCCCGCAGGGCACCACGGTCGCCCAGTTCGAGATTTCCCGCGACGGCAAGGGCGAGGGGACCGCGCGGCACGAGACCTCGTGGCGGGCCCGCTTCGCCGTCGATGTCGAGCCGGTCGGCGTCGTCCATGCCCAGATCACCGTGGCGGGCGAGCGCACCGGCGTGACGCTGTGGGCGGAGCGCGGCGCGAGTGCCGCGCTGTTGCGCGACCATGCCGGCGATCTCGCCGAGCGGCTGCGCGCCGCCGAGCTCGATCCCTCGGAGGTGGTCGTACGCGACGGCGCCCCGCCGCGCCCACGCGAGACGGCCGCGCCGGCCGGGCGCTTTTTGGATCGCGCCTCATGACCGACCGCCCCGCCATCCCGCTGGCGATCGCGCTCCACTACGAGGCGCCGGGGGCGCCGCGCGTGGTCGCCAAGGGCAAGGGCGCGATCGGCGAGAAGATCATCGAGACGGCCCGGGCCAACGGCGTGCCGATCGAGGAGAACGCCGGCCTTGCGGCGGCACTGTCCTCGGTCGAGCTCGGCGACGAGATCCCGGAAGAGCTCTACCGCGCCGTCGCCGAGGTTTTGACCTTCATCTTGCGCCTGTCGGGCCGTCTGCCGGCGAAGCCCGCGACGCCGGCAGCCGGCCCGGGGCACGGTGGTCGTCAGCCTGCCGCCGCCTCCGCCAGAGCCGCCGGCTCCGGAAAGACCGGGTAGAGCCCGAGGCTGCGGCCGAGCTGCTGCACCAGTGCCAGCACGGCGTCGATCGCCGGCGTCTCGATGCCGGTGAGGCGGGCGAGCTCCTGCACCACGGTCAGCAGCGCATCGATCTCCAGCGGCCGGCCGCGCTCGACATCCTGCAGGGTCGAGGTCTTGTGCGCACCCACCCGGGCGGCGCCGGCGAGCCGCCGGTCGACCTCGACCCGGAACGAGACGCCGAGCCGCCGCCCGACTGCTTCGGCCTCCACCATCATGGCGCGGGCGAGCGCCCTTGTGCCGGGATCGGTCCCGACCACGTCCATGGTGGCGCGGGTGAGGGCGGAGATCGGGTTGAAGCAGAGCGTGCCCCACAGCTTCAGCCAGATGTCCTCGCGGATGTCCGGCATCAGCCGCACCGTCAGGCCGGCGCGCTCGAACAAGCCGGCGACCCGTTTCAGCCGGTCCGTGATCCCGCCTTCCGGCTCGCCGAGCCCGAAGGCATCGCCCTGGATGTGTCGCACCACGCCGGGCGCGACCAGCTCGTTGGCCGAATAGACCGTGCAGCCGATGACCCGCTGCGCGCCGATCGCCTGCCATTGCCGGCCGCCGGGATCGACGCTGTCGAGCCGTCGTCCGGCATGGGGACCCGGAACGCCGTGGAAGTACCACCACGGGATTCCGTTCTGCGCCGGGACCACCATGGTGCCGGGACCGAGCAGCGGCGCCATGCTGCCGGCCGCCGCCCAGGCCTGGTGCGCCTTCAAGGTGACGACGACGACGTCCTGCGGTCCGAGCTCGGCCGGATCGTCGGTCGCCGGCAGGGCGGCGATACGCTCCTGGCCGGCGATCTCGAGGGTGAGCCCGTCGCGCCGGATCGCCGCCAGATGGGCGCCGCGCGCCACCACGCTGACGTCGATGCCGGCCTGCCGCATCGGCACAGCCAGAAAGCCGCCGATGGCGCCGGCCCCAAAGATGCAAACCTTCATGCCGGCCCCCAGACCTCGTCTCCCATCGCGCTTTCAGGTGCCGCACCAAAAGGCGCCGCATCGTCGAACTGTCGCCCGCCGCCCGCCGCTCGACAAGGGGAGTTGCCCGCTGCACACGGGCGAATCCGCGTTGCTGCGGTCTCGCGGTTGCACAATCGGCATGCTATGACGCGATGGTGACGTTGCCACTCCTTCCGCGTGCGGGTTCGATCCATGAAAAGCATTTTGGAGAAGCTGGAGCATAGGCGGGCCGGAGCGCGGCTGGGCGGTGGAGAATCCCGCATCGAGGCGCAGCACCGGCGCGGCAAGCTGACGGCGCGCGAGCGCATCGGGCTGCTGCTCGATCACGGCTCGTTCGAAGAGTACGACATGTTCGTCGAGCACCGGCTGAGCGAGTTCGGCGCCGACCGCACCAAGATTCCCGGCGACGGCGTCGTCACCGGCTGGGGCACCGTGAACGGTCGCACCGTATTCGTCTTTGCCAAGGACTTCACCGTCTTCGGCGGCTCGCTGTCGGAAGCGCACGCCCAGAAGATGACCAAGATCCAGGACATGGCCCTGAAGGCACGGGCCCCCATCATCGGCCTGTTCGATGCCGGCGGCGCCCGCATCCAGGAAGGCGTCGCGGCGCTCGGCGGCTATGGCGACGTGTTCAAGCGCAACGTCCACGCCTCCGGCGTGATTCCGCAGATCTCCGTCATCATGGGCCCGTGCGCCGGCGGCGACGTCTACTCGCCGGCCATGACCGACTTCATCTTCATGGTGCGCGACACGAGCTACATGTTCGTCACCGGCCCCGAGGTGGTGAAGACCGTGACGAACGAGATCGTCACGGCCGAGGAGCTCGGAGGTGCCAGCGTGCACGCAACGCGCTCGGCCGTGGCCGACGGCGCCTTCGAGAACGACGTCGAGTGCCTGCTGCAGATCCGGCGCTTCGTCGACTTCCTGCCGGCCCACAGCGGCGCCGGCGTGCCCGAATGGCCGAGCTTCGACGACGTCGAGCGGATGGAGCCCTCGCTCGACACGCTGATTCCGGAAAACCCGAACAAGCCCTACGACATCAAGGAGCTGATCCAGAAGGTCGTGGACGAGGGCGACTTCTTCGAGCTGTCGCCGAGCTTCGCCCGCAACATCGTCATCGGCTTCGGCCGCATCGCCGGCCGTACGGTCGGCTTCGTCGCCAACCAGCCGATGGTGCTGGCCGGCGTGCTCGACAGCGACGCCAGCCGCAAGGGCGCGCGCTTCGTGCGCTTCTGCAACGCCTTCGACATCCCGATCGTCACCTTCGTCGACGTGCCGGGCTTTCTGCCCGGCACCGCGCAGGAATCCGGCGGCCTCATCAAGAACGGGGCGAAGCTCCTGTTCGCCTACAGCCAGTGCACCGTGCCGCTGGTGACGCTGATCACCCGAAAAGCCTTCGGCGGGGCCTATGTGGTGATGTCGTCCAAGCACATCGGCGCCGACGTCAACTACGCCTGGCCGACCGCCCAGATCGCCGTGATGGGCGCCAAGGGCGCGGTCGAGATCATCTTCCGGGCCGACATGGACGATCCGGAGAAGATCGCCGACCGCACCAAGGAGTACGAGGCGAGCTTCATGTCGCCCTTCAAGGCGGCGGAGCGCGGCTATATCGACGAGGTGGTGATGCCGCACTCGACGAGGCGGCGCATCGCCCGGGCGCTCTCGATGCTGCGCACCAAGACGCTGGAGATGCCGGTCAAGAAGCACGACAACCTGCCGCTCTAGGGCAGGGACGTCGCACGGCCCTGGTTGTGGTGGTCGTCCGCGCAGGCGGACGACCAAGCGTTTTTATTGCTCGTGGTATCCCGGAGCATACGCACGGGTTACCGGGTGCTCCGCCTTCGCGGAGCACGATGATCGAGAGGCCGAACACGCGAGCGGTCGGCACCGGACTTATCGACTCCGCGCCCGCGCCTCGATCGAACCCGGCGGCTCGCTTTCGGCACCAAAAGGCGTATCGTCGACGCCTATTGATCTCGCGGGCTGCGACGGCAGACCCGTTCCATTGCCGTCCGCCGCATGCCCGCCCAACCGTGACGGGGACTTTCCGATGACAACGACGCAAAAACTTCTCGCCGGGGCGGTCGCGCTCGCGACGCTCGCCGGGGCCACCGAGACGGCCTTTGCCCAGGGGATGTGCCAGCAGCTCTGGGTCGAACGCAACTCGATCTTCAAGGCGCGCGGCTACTGCTTCAAGACGTCGCGCGCGATCAGCTATTTCGGCAATGCCGGCTGCGTCTACGACGTCGAGGCGATGATCCCGCTGTCGCCCGGCGAGCGCGCCCGGGTCAACCAGATCCAGGCGATGGAGCGCCAGTACGGCTGCCGGTGACGAAAGCCCGTAGGGCGTGATGAGCGCAGCGAATTGCGCCGCGACAACGCTTTCCGGTGCAATTCGCTGCGCTCATTGCACCCTACCGGCAACGACGTGAACCTGGGCCGGGCGTTCAGAACTCTTCCGGGCAGGGATCGACGATCATCCACAGATCGTAGCCGTTCTTGAGCTTCTTCATGTCGGCGGTCAGGCCGCCGACGCTGGCGATCCAGGCGCGGATGCCGCGCGGATAGACCGACATCAGCTCGGCCGTGCCGGCCGCGCTGGTCACCTTCACGCCGGCCGTCCAGGCCTTGTCGTAATAGGCTTGGTGGAAGCCGAGGCTCGCCCGCGGCGTGACGCAGATCTTGTTGAGCGGCACGATGCCGAGCACCAGCGTGCAGGCGGAATTGCAGATGCCGTCGATGATCACGCGCTCGCCGGAGTCGCGAATACGGGCGTATTTCGCCTTGTATTCCTCGACATAGCCGCCAAAATCTTTCTTGATTTGATAGTCGGCCGCGGCCGGTGAGGCCACGCTTCCGACGATCATCAAGGACAGCAAAACAGACGCGAGGCGAACCATCGCCGCCAGACCCCCCAAATTCCCCGGCCCGTCTTTTGTTCCAGGGACCCGGCGAAAATTTGACCGACCTATGTTTGAATTTCGTTAACCACGGACCTTCGCCCGCCTTCGGCGGTGGATTTTGGGGCGGTGTGGGGGCGAGGGTGGCCCCAATCATAAGTGTTGGTGATCTGTCCGATCAGAAACATTCGCTTCCGTCATTGGTGGGGCGCTGCCATTCTGTCCCGCTCCGGCCGACCGTGATGGCGTTTGCGCGAGCCCCGAAAGGGCCGGCGCCGATGCGCGGCTGGCTGTTTCTCACCTGTTGCGGCCCCGACGGCGCAACGACGAGGCGCAATGATGCCGCACAAGACCGAGGCCCTCGTCACCCTGCTGGCGCCGGGCGTGTTCGTGGTGCTGTGGGCCTCGGGGTTCATCGGGGCGCGCCTCGGCCTGCCGCATGTCGAGCCGCTCACCTTCCTGACCCTGCGGATGGGCGCCGTGGTGGCCCTGATGGCCGTGGTGATCGTGGTGACGCGCCCGCCGTGGCCGGGCGGTGCCGCGATCCGGCACAGCGTCGTCGCCGGCCTGCTGATGCACGGCGGCTATCTGGGCGGTGTGTTCATCGCCATCGACCGCAAGCTGCCGGTCGGCCTAACGGCCCTGATCGTCGGCCTGCAGCCCATCCTGGTGTCGACGCTGGCCAACCGGGTGCTGGGCGAGCGGGTGACTCCGCGCCAGTGGGGCGGGCTCGCGCTCGGCATTCTCGGCGTCTACCTGATCGTCCAGGACAAGACGGCGGGCGAGCAGGCCGGGCTGCTCGCCTGGGCCGCCGTGGTGACGGCGCTGTTGTCGATCACGGGCGGCACGCTCTACCAGAAACGCCACGGCGGCGACATCGACTGGCGCTCCGCCTTCCTGGTCCAATACGCCTCGGCCGGCGCGGTGTTCGCGGCCGGCGCGTTGCTGTTCGAGACCCGGGTGGTGGCGTGGACCGGCGAGCTCGTCTTCGCACTCGCCTGGCTGGTGCTGGTGCTGTCGCTCGGCGCCGTCTGGCTCCTCTACTTTCTCATTCGCCGCGCCGCCGCCTCGCGGATCTCCAGCCTGTTCTACCTGACCCCGCCGGCCACCGCCGTGATGGCCTGGGCGCTGTTCGGCGAACGGCTCGGTCCGGTGGCGCTCGTCGGCATGGGCATCTGCGTCGCCGGCGTCTTTCTGGTCAACGTCAAGGCGCGGACCGCCGGCTGACCGGCGCCGTGGCACCCGAAGGCTGCACCTGCGGTGTCATGGCGCGCGCAATTGAATTGCGATACAACCGTCGGGGCATGGGGTGTCCGATGGTCTACGCCTTTGATACGCTCGGTTATTCGAAGCGGCTTCGCGACGGCGGCATCCCGCCGAACCAGGCCGAGGCCCATGCCGAGGCGGCGCGGGACTTCATCATGGTCGAGCTCGTCACCAAGACCGACCTGAACGTCGCCGCCGACGGTCTGCGCCGCGACATCGAAGGACTTCGGCGCGACATGGACGCCAGGATCGAGAAGCTGAGCTTACAACTGACGATCCGGCTCGGCGCTCTGATGGTGGCCGGCATCGGCGCGCTCGCCGTGATCCTGCGCCTGCACTGACCGCCAGCACTGGCCAAAACGCGACGGGCCTGCCCCTCGACCGATGGTCGAGGGTAGGGTCGGCCGGCACGCTTTCATCCGATCAAAACCGCATGCCGGCCGGGGTTGTTGTCGGCTCTGCCTCAGCGGGCCGGCTCGGGAGTGCTCGGAGGGGCGGAGCCCTCGCTCGCCGGTCCGGCAGTGCCGGGCACCCTCGACATGCCGGACCCGGCGGGCGGCGCTGCTCCCGAGGACGAGCCCGTGGTGGCGGCCGGCGCGTTGCGGTCGAACGCCACGTCCTTCGCGCCGATGTCGCTGAAGCCGTAGACGATGGCGATGATGAACACCGCCGCGGCGATGCCGGCGAGCCACGCCCATATGGGGCTGCCGCCGCGCCGTGCGGGCGCATCCTCCATCGGGTCGAGATTGCGGTCGGCGAAGCTCGGGTTGCGGACGGGGCGGGAATCGCTCGGTCGGGGATCGCGGCTGGCGTCTTGCGGGTCGCTCATCGGATGCCTCCTGTGTCGGGTGCCTCGGGAGGGCAACGGGTCGGACCCGGACCGGTTCCTCAACGGACCTGTGAGAAACAAGAATTCTTATTGACTGTCAAATAGGTAGAGCGAAACTTTGATTTCGGCTGCGAAGTTGGCTCGTCGCGACATTCCGATCGTCGGCCCGGCTCAGTTCGCCTTGATGCCGGCGGCCGCGATGACGGGTTTCCAGCGCGCGATCTCGGCCTCGACCCGGGCCCGGAACGCCTCGGGGGTCGAGGGGATCGGCTCCATCACCTGGGTGGCGAGTCGGTCCCGCACGGCCGGTGCCGAGAGGAGCTCCCGCACGGCGTCGCCGATGCGCGCCAGGATGGCGGGCGGCGTGCCGGCCGGGGCGATCAGCCCGTTCCAGGCGTCCGCCTCGACGTCGATCCCGGCCTCCTTCAGGGTCGGCACGCCGGGAATGAGCGCCGAGCGCTGCGGCGTCGACACGGCGATGACCTTGAGATTGCCGGCCTCCGCCTGCGAGGTGGCCGCGATGGCCGGCAGGCAGCCCATCTGCACGTCGCCCCTGATGATCGCGGTCGCCGCCTGCGGCGAGCTCGCATAGGCGATGTGGACGATCGTGGTGCCGCTCGCCATCGCGATCGCCTCCATGGCGAGATGCGACAGCGAGCCGTTGCCGATCGAGGCGTAGTTGTACTTGCCGGGGTCGCGCCTGAGCTTCTCGATCAGCTCGGCCACCGTGCTGACGCCGAGCGCGTTGTTGACGGCGAGCGCGCAGGGCTGGGTCGCCAGCGTGGTGACGAAGGCGAAGTCGCGGCCCGGGTCGTAGGGCATTTTAGGCAGCAGCAGGGGGTTGATGGCGAGCGGTCCGGCGATGCTGACGCCGAACGTGTATCCGTCGGGCTCGGCCTTGGCGACCGCGTCGGTGCCGAGATTGCCGCCGGCCCCGGCCTTGTTCTCCACCAGGAACGGCTGTCCGAAGCGCTGCTGCAGCGCCTCCGCCACCACCCGGGCGATCAGGTCCGGGGTCGAGCCCGGCCCGAACGGCACGATCAGCCGCACCGGGCGCGCCGGCCAGTCCTCGGCGGCGGCCGGGGCCGGGCCGGGGGCCGCGACCGCGGCGGCCAGGAGCAGTGCGACCAGGGTGGCGAGACGACGGGCTGAACGGATCATGGCGGCTCTGGCGGCTGATTGGGCGATGGCCCGGCAGGCGACGCGGCCGGCCCGGCCGGTCATCCTGGTAGGCAAGCCGGGACCGATTGTCACGCGCGGGGCTTGGGTCGCCGGGGGCTGCGCTCTGCTGCCGCGGCAGGCCGGTGCGGCGCGCAACAGCCTTGCGTCGGCAGGGCCGATCGCATCTACTCCGCCCGGTTTTTTGGCGTCCGCCGGGGGAGTTCATGGGTCTTGCGGTCCTGGTCCTGGGTCTCGCGCTGTTCATCGGGGCGCACGTGGTCGTGTCGCTGCGCGATCGCCGCGCCGCCCTGGTCGCGCGGCTCGGCGAGTGGCCCTACAAGGGCCTGATCTCGCTCGTCTCGCTCGCCGGCATCCTGCTGATCGCCTGGGGCTTCGCCGAGTATCGCGACGACGGCCAGTGGATCGAGCTGTACGATCCGCCGACCTGGACGCGCCATCTCGCCGCCCTGCTGATCTGGCCCGCCGTGATCATGGTCACGGCCGCCTACATCCCCGGCAACATCAAGCGCACCCTCAAGCACCCGATGCTGACCGGCGTGAAGCTGTGGGCCGTCGCGCATCTGATCGCCAACGGCGATATCGGCTCCGTCATCCTGTTCGGCTCGATCCTCGCCTGGGCCGTCTACGACCGCATCACCCTCAAGCGGCGCAGCGATCCGGGCGCGCCGCCGATCCCGGTCGGCGGCCGGCGCAACGACATCCTAGCCGTGGTGGTCGGCACGATCCTCTATCTCGCGCTCGCCTTCGTGTTCCACCCGCTGGTCATCGGCCGCGCCGTGTTCGGAAGCCCGGCGCTCGGCACCTGATCCCGGCGCCGTCCCCGGCCCATCCCGGGGCTTGCCCCGGGACCCTGATCCAAAGACCCTGACCCAGAGAACCCAATGTCAGTTCACCGCGACGACAGGCGGCTCACCGCGCCCGACATCCGCGCCCGCAAGGGCGGGGTGCCGGTCGCCATGCTGACCGCCTACCACGCCCATACGGCGGGGCTGGTCGACAAGCACTGCGACGTCATGCTGGTCGGCGACTCGCTCGGCATGGTGATGCACGGTCTCGAGACCACCGTGCCCGTCACCCTCGACATGATGATCCTGCAGGGGCTCGCGGTGATGCGCGGCTCGCGCCGGGCCCTGGTCGTCGTCGACATGCCGTTCGGCAGCTACGAGGCCTCCAAGGAGCAGGCCTTTCACGCCGCCGCCCGCGTCCTGAAGGAGACCGGCTGCGGCGCCATCAAGCTCGAGGGCGGCGTGCGGATGGCCGAGACCATCGCGTTCCTGGTCCAGCGCGGCATTCCGGTGATGGGCCATGTCGGGCTGACCCCGCAGTCGATCAACACGCTCGGCAGCTTCCGGGCGCAGGGCCGCGACCCGGCCGACTGGGCGCCGATCGAGGCCGACGCCAAGGCGGTCGCCGACGCCGGTGCCTTCGCCGTCGTGCTGGAGGCGATCGCCGAGCCGCTCGCCGCCAAGATCACCCGCGAGGTTGCCATCCCGACCATCGGGATCGGCGCGAGCGCCGCCTGCGACGGCCAGGTCCTGGTGCTCGAGGACATGCTCGGCCTGTCGCCGCGGGTGCCGAAATTCGTCAAGCGCTACACCGACCTCGGCCCGGCGATCGAGCGGGCCGTGGCGGCCTATGCCGAGGAGGTGCGGGCGCGTACCTTCCCGGGGCCCGACAACGTCTATTCGGTCAAGAAGCCCGGCTGAGGCGGCCCCGTCGCGCGTCCGGGCCGCGGGCCGATCGAGGTCCGTGGCCGCGGACAGGTGCCTTGCGCTCGCCACAAGCTTGGTCTAGCGGCAAGGGCTGGCAAGGGCGCTCCGGCGGCACCCCATACCGACCTTTAAAATCAGCGAGTCAAACGCGTGTCCGATATCTTTCAGGAAGTCGACGAGGAAGTCCGCCGGGAACGCCTCCAGCAGATCTGGACCCGGTACGGCAACCTGATCATCCTCGGCTGCGTGCTGCTCGTCGCCGCCGTGGCCGGCTGGCGCGCCTGGCAGTGGTACGAGGCCAAGCAGGCCGCCGAGGCGAGCATCGCCTTCGAGGCAGCCGCCAAGCTCGCCCAGGACGGCAAGCACGCCGAGGCGAGCGCCGCCTTCGCCAAGCTCGCCGGCGACGTCGCGATTCCGGCCTATCGCAGCCTGTCTCGCCTTCGCGAGGCCGAGGAGCAGGCGACCACCGATCCCAAGGCGGCGATCGCCGCCTACGATTCCATCGCGGCCGACGGCTCGACCACGACGCTGTTCCGCGAGGCGGCCGGTGTCCGCGCCGGACTCCTGATGGTCGACACCGCGCCCTACGCCGAGGTGGCACGGCGGCTCGAGCCGCTCGCCCGCCCCGACGGCGCCTTCCGCCATACGGCGCGCGAGCTGCTCGCGCTGTCGGCCTGGCGGGCCGGCGACACCGCGGCGGCGCGGCGCTGGGCCGAGGCGGCAGCCGGCGATGTCGACGCACCGGCGGCCCTCAAGGCTCGTGTCGACATCCTGCTCGCCCTGCTGGGCGAGAGCGCCAAGGGCTGAGGAGCGGCGTGATGGGAGCTCGTGCCCGCGTGATTCTGGTCGCCGCCGCCGTCGCGCTGGCGCTGCCGCTCGCCGGCTGCGATCAGCTCGACAGCATCACCAACTTGTTCGACACCAAGAAGAAGCTTCCGGGCGAGCGCAAGCCGGTGTTCCCCGAGGGCGTGCCGGGCGTCCAGCAGGGCGTGCCGCCCGAATACATGCCGGGCCACAAGGAGGAGGCCGCCGCCCCGGTGGCGCCGCCGCCCGAGGCCGAGGCGAAGCCCGAGGCGAAACCAC
>NZ_JACAAX010000035.1 GCF_013377085.1 Rhodoplanes sp.
GCCGCGCGGCTTCGGCCTCGCGGGCGGACGCGGCTCCGGCCGGGGCGCCGCGGCGCGGACCGGCGGCTTTTTCGGCACGGTCGGCGACGGGGCGACCTGTGGTGGGACCGGCATGGCGACCGGGTCGGGCGGCGGCGCGGCAGCCTCCACGGGGGGCGGGGCTTCCACCGGCGGCGCGGCCGCGGCGACGTCGACCGGGGTCTGGGCCGGCGTTTCGGCCGCCGCCGTCTCCGGCGGCGGGGGCTCGGGAGTCTCCGGAGCATCGGGCGCGCCAGCCGGGCGTGCCGCAGCGGAGGGCTCGGACTCCTGCTCGCCCGGAACCGGGGCGCGGCCCGCCGGGGCGTCGGCCCCCAGCACCAGCTCGACCGACATGGCTTCGAGACCGATGCTGGCGCGCGGCTCGACCGGCCGGTTGAGCAGCACATAGAGCCCGGCATGGGCCGACACCGAGACCAGCAGGGCGGCGACCAGCGCCAGCGTCCGTGACGACTCGGCGTGACGCGGTGCCGGACGTTCCTCGGCGCCCGCCGGCAGCGGCACCCGCGACGCCGGCTCGGCGCCCGGCTGCGGCCGGCGGAACGGCACGATGTTGCCGCCCTCGGGCAGCGCGCCGGCGACGACCGATCCGGGCGGCGGGGCCGGACGCGCGCCCTCTGCCAGGCGCAGCGGAGGCGCGAGGTTTTCGGCGGGCGTCGGCACGAGCCGGATATCGGGCATCTCGAGCATGGGGACAGATTGCACGGACCACCACTCTACCCTATCCGGCATAACCGCTACGATGGCTTGCCGTCGGACCCGGCCCTGCCGCCCGCGCATCCCTGCCGCGTCTGTTCCCGTGGAAGGTTCCCCATGCCTGCAACTGCCCTCGATTCGACCATCCTGCGCGACGTGTTCACGACCGCCGCGATGCGGGCGGTCTTCTCGGACGAGCACCGGCTGCAGCTCACTCTCGACATCGAGGCGGCGCTGGCCCGGGTGCAGGCCCGACTCGGCGTCATCCCGGCCGAGGCTGCGGCGGAGATCGCCCGCCACTGCACGGCCGACGCGCTCGACCTGGAGATGCTCGCACGCGACACCGAGCGGATCGGCGCCCCGGTGCAGCCGGTGGTCGCCCAGCTCACGGCCCTGTGCCGCGACGGTCTCGGCCAGTGGACGCATTACGGCGCCACCACCCAGGACGTCATGGACACGGCGAGCGTGCTGCAGATGCGCGAGGCCTTCGTGCTGATCGACGCCGACCTCGCGGCGATCGCCGATGCGCTGGCGGCGCTCGCCCACGCCCACCGCGACACCGTGATGGCGGCGCGCAGCCAGCTCCAGCACGCGATCCCGACGACGTTCGGCTTCAAGATGGCGGGCGTGCTCGCCGCCGTGCTGCGCGACCGTGCGCGGCTGACCCAACTGATGCCGCGTGTAAATGTCGGGCAGTTCGGCGGCGCCGTCGGCACGCTCGCCTCGCTCGGCGACAAGGGGCCGGCCGTGCACGACGCCCTGATGGCGGAGCTGGGGCTCGGCACGCCGGAAATCGCCTGGCACACGGCGCGCGACCGCATCGCCGAGGCCGGCGGCTTTCTGGCGCTGGTCGCCGGCACCTGCGGCAAGCTCGCCCGCGACGTGACGCTGCTGATGCAGACCGAGGTCGCCGAGGCGACGGAAGCGGCCGCGCCGGGGCGGGGCTCGTCGAGCACCATGCCGCAGAAGCGCAATCCGGTTTCGTCCGTGATGATCTCGGCAGCCGTGCCGGTGGTGCGCCAGCTCGCCGGCAGCCTCTACGAGGCGATGGTGGAGGACCACGAGCGGGCCAGCGGGGCGTGGCAGACCGAGTGGATCGTGGTGCCGGAAATTTTTTGCCTCGCCGCCGGCGTGCTGGCTCATACGCGGGCGCTGGCGGCTGGTCTGTCCGTCGATCCGGCCCGCATGCGCGAAAACCTGGCGATCACCAAGGGCCTCGTCACGGCCGAGGCGGTCGCCATGGGGCTGGCGCCGACGCTCGGCCGTGCCCACGCGCACCACCTGGTTGCCGAGATTTCGCGCGAGGTGCTGAAGACCGGCCGCCCACTGGCGGAGCTGCTGGCCGGGAATGCCGAGGTGACGCGCCATCTCGATCGCGCCGCGATCGAGCGGCTGTGCGATCCGGCGCACTACACCGGTGCAGCCGGCGAGATGGTCGACCGGGTGCTGGCCCTGCACGCGGCCTCGGCACCGGCGGATCGCCAGGCGAGGCAACAGCAACTGCGCTGATCGGGAAACGACATCTGATCAGGTGCTGATCAGACTCCGATCAGACGTCGAAACACTGCTGATACCAGCCTTCACAGGTTTTTCCCCCTCGCGTCATGGCCGGGCTTGACCCGGCCATCCATCAAGCTACTGAAAATAAGATCCATTCTAGCGATGGATACGCGGGTCGAGCCCGCGTATGACGAGTCAGAGAGAGTATGCGACGGCTTGTATGATGGATAGAATCCGACGCTTGATAACCGAGTCGAAGAGGCTGCAACGACGCGCGGCGAAGTCCTTGCTCGACCCAGAGCAGACGCCGGTCCTTTGCTCGAGAAAAGACGGTCCGGCAACGCTCAGACGGGGGCAGCCGTAAACCCGACCTTCGCGTGTGCACCGTCGCAAAATGGTTTCGATCCCGACTGGCCGCAGCGGCAAAGGGCGGCATGTGCGGTCTTGACGATGGTGTGTCCGGTTCCCGTGACAATCTCTACCGGGCCGGCGATCAAAAGAGGTCCGTTGGCGACGCCCTTGATCGTCACTCTACCCGACCGCGATGCCAATTCTTCATCGGGGCGTGGCGCGGCTTCGCCGGAGGCGGAGAAAGATGCGGCAGCATGACTGCCGTCGCAGAAGGGCTTTTTGCCCGACGCACCGCATCGGCAAAGCGTGGCGCGCAAGAGGGTGTCCGGACCCAGCGAAAGCTCGGCATGAACGGCAAGCGGGCCGTTCTCCCTGACGCGAATGACGTTGACCATCGGCGGTTGCTCGCCCGGACCGCCGTCGGTCCTTTCGAACGAGATCGTCCCGGATGGGCAGTCATGCGCGAGCTCGATGATCTCGGCGGTCGTCGCCTTCTCCGGATGCAGCCATTCGCCTTCGACATTCGGGACAAAGACATCCGGACGCGACAGGACACAATTGCGCGAGTGAATGCACTTATCGCCGTCGAATATCAGGCGCAGGCCCGATCCGGGGACAACTTCGATCTTCGACATGCTTCTCTCTACGGCTGCCTGGCGTTCGGGGCGAGGGCGAGGGGGAGCCCACCGTGACGCAGCGGCAGGCAGAAACAACAGGCGCCGATCATGCGTGACAGCATGCGGCCACTAGTCCGACAGCACCGACACCACCGAACCCGCGGCGGGCTGCGCCGGGGTCGGGGCCGGTTGCACGGCTGTACGTTCGACCGGCTGTCTGTAGCCGATCGCCGCCAGTGCCTGCTGGGCGAGGCGCGCCGGATCCCGCTCGCCTTGATCGGCCAGCGCCATGATGTGCATGGCCGCCGCCATCTTCACGAGCGTGAGGGCGTGGCCACAATGCAGCTCGGCGCACACTTTGTCGAAGGCGGCCTCCATGGCCACGATGGTGGGGGGATCGAACGTGAACTGCGGCGGAAAGCCCGGAAAGTTGCCAGCCATGAGACCTGCCTTCTGTGAAATCCTGCCTTCGCCGCCCGGCGCGCCGCCTGTCGGGGCGTCGCCCTCGGCATCATTCCTCCGTGTCGTCGCGATCTGGCCCCGGCCGCTCCTTCAGGACGAACACCACGCGATGGCCGGATTGCCAATCGGCCATGATCCGACCACAGACCTCGCAGTGGGCGGAGCTGCGATCCTGCACCAGCGTCTCTTCGACGTGGACCGAATACAGGGCTCCGCAGCTCTCGCAGGTGAAGTCGCCGCTGCCCACGGCCGTCTCCCAGATCCTGGCCATGACCAACATGCCTAGCCTCCGGCGATCCCAGGAGGCGCCGCCGCTGCGACGCCATTCGCATCCGCACGCGTTCCGAGCAAGCGCCGGGCGGCGGCCGGCTTACGCTGGACGCCGCGCTACTCGGCGGCTCGTCACGACGATCCGACCGGGCTTTCGATCTCGCTCTCCTTGACGACGCGTTCATACTGCTCGCGACCGCTCTTGATCCGGTACTGATAGTCACCCTCGGCGAAGGGAAGTTGCCGAACGACCTCATAGAGGCCCGTAGCCGCATTGCGGAACGGAAACCCATTGACGATCCGGACGCTCTGCCCGGTACGAAACTTGTGAAGCATTGTCACGACTCCCCGAACGGCACCTGAACTGCGGTCTTCCACTCGCGTCCACATCCTGTGCATCGCCAGTGATGAACGATGTGCGCGGTCTCGCCAGGCCAGCCTTCGACGAAGTCCGATCGGATCGGCGCGACCGCCCATGCCCCGTCGCAGGACGGACACGCTTCGGGCGGCGGAGGACCGACCGGCAGAGGACCGACCATCGGCCGATCGTGTGTCGGAAGTCCGGGCACGGCGCGGCTCACCGGATCGCCGGACACCAATCGCGGCAGCCGGCGACGACCATTCTCGTCGATCATGGTCTCAGGGGTGGCCTCTGTCACGCCGGCTCCTGGTTCGAGGCGGGAGCACGAACGGTCTCTCGGCCAGCGGCGGCCCTTCATCGTGCCGGTGGTTGTACATATGTGGGGTCTCCGCCGACGATCGTCGAGGTTTTTTTTCGCCGGAGGACGGGAGCACCGCCCCCACATCCGCTGGCGAACCGCGCGGATGACAATCATTGGCGTCAGCGCCGGTCCAAGCGACAGACGCCCGTTTTACGGGCAACGTGAAATATCGTGTCGCCGGCCGGCTTTCCCTCTTGCCAATTCATGATCAGGTGCGCAACTTGTGTGTGCAGGCTCGTCGCGACCTCCCGAGCGAGCCGCGATCCAAGCAGATGTGACGGCGATCTTCGTGACGGCCTCTCTCGCGGGCCTGATTCATGAAGGCCTCCTGTGTGCTCCGGCATTCGTCCGGCCTGCTGCGGCGACACCATCGCCGTAGTCATGTCGCAACGCTTCAGCGACACCTCCGCGACGTCCATGCCGTCGCGACGTCCATGACATTGACCCCGCGTCGCGCATTCGACGCCGCGGGCCGCTCGTGCGGAAGGCCTTCGCTCGGCCTTTCCGGCACGGCGGGGGCGACCCGGCCCGACACCCGACCACGCTCGAGCGACGGAGTCCCGAGAGGGAACGCCCCGATGCATCATGACGCCGACTCCCCCGCGGCCGAGGCCGGCCGGCACGACGACCACAACGACATCGTCTATCCGTCCGCCGTTCCGTTCGTGCTGGTTCATCTCGCCTGTTTCGGCGCCATATGGTCCGGCGTGACCATCGAGGCGGTCGCCATCTGCTTTGGTCTCTATTGGCTGCGCATCTTCGCGATCACGGCCGGCTATCATCGCTACTTCTCGCACCGGGCCTATACGACCAGCCGTGCGTTCCAGTTCGTTCTCGCCGTGCTGGCGCAGAGCACCGCGCAGAAGAGCGTGCTGTGGTGGGCCGCAAAGCATCGGCATCATCACCTCCATTCCGATACCGTGAACGACGTGCACTCGCCGCGCCGCAGCGGCTTCCTGTACAGCCATCTCGGCTGGATCTTCGCCCGGCGCAACGACGCCACCGACCTCGGCAAGGTCGCGGATCTGGCACGCTATCCGGAGATCGCCTGGCTGCACCGGCACGAGCTGGTGTCGCCGATCGTCCTCGCCGTGCTGTGCTTTCTCGTCGCCGGCTGGTCCGGCCTGATCGTCGGTTTCTTCTGGAGCACCGTGCTGCTCTATCACGCGACCTTCTGCATCAACTCGCTCGCCCATGTGCTCGGCAGCAAGCGCTACGTGACGGGTGACGACTCCCGCAACAACTGGGCGCTGGCGCTGGTCACCATGGGCGAAGGCTGGCACAACAATCACCATGCCTTCCAGAGCAGCGCCCGCCAGGGCTTTCGCTGGTGGGAGATCGACGCGACCTACTACATCCTGAAGGCGCTGTCCTGGATCGGCGTGGTCTGGGACCTGAAGGCGCCGCCCGAGCAGGTGCTGAAGAACGAGCAGCGGCTCGGCCGCAAGGTGATCGACCGCGCCGCCGAGGACCTCGCCGCCCGCTTCAACGCCGACCGCATCGCCGCTGCGGTGGTGACGACGCTGCAAGGGCCCGAGCTCGCGGCGCTGCGCGCGACGCTCGCCCGTGCCCAACAGCGCACCGCCGATGCGCTGGCGACGCTGCATCTGCAATATCTCCCTTCGCGCGAGGAGCTTGTCGCGGAAGCCCGGCGCATGTTCGCGAAAACCCGCTCGCTCGACGCCATCGTCGACCGGGCCCACGAGCTGCTGCTCGCCTCGGTCGGAGCCCGCCTCGCCGGCGCGGCACTGACGTAGCAGAATCGTCCGCCGACCTGCGGGCAACGCCCGCCCGGCGGACGATCACGTGCGAGGACCTGCGTCCGGCTCGGCCGAGGGCCAGCCCGGCACATCATCAGGAGATCGTCATGCCTCTCTCGTCCTTCGGAATGTCAAACGACGCAGCCGGTGTGAAGAAGATGGCGGAGCAAGGCCTGGAGCCGATCAACGCCGCCATCTCCAGCTACCTTCGAATGTTCCAGGGCGGCATGTCCGGGATGCCGAGCATACCGGGGATGAACGGCGTTCCGGGCGGCGGCGCAGGCGAGCTCGGCACCAAGATGTTGAGCTATGCGGGCCGCAACATGACCACCGCCTTCACCTTCGTGCAGTCTCTGATGGAGGCCCGCGACATCCGCCAGGTGCTCGAGCTGCAGACCGAGTTCGTCCAGTCGCAGATGCATGCGATGACGGAGCAGATCAGCGATCTCGGGCGGACCGCGATGACGGCCATGGCGGACTCAGCCAAACCCGCCGGCAAGTCGAGCTGACCTGACGGGGGGGGGCCTTACGGGACTGCCGCGGCCGGGGCTCGTGCGCCGGCCCGACCCGCGGCGGCACGGCCGCGCCGGCGCCTTGCACGGTGTGGTTTCTTTTCGAGCTTTTTTGATCGAGATCAGCATCCGGGAGGGTCTTCCGGTGTTGGAAGGCATTCTGGGGGAGTAGACTCGCGTCGAGGCCATGAGCCCAGGCCGACACCGCACCGGCTATGCAGCCCTCGTCACCGGGCATTCTGCGGGTCGCCGTCAGGAGAACTCGCGATGCGCCTCCCGCCGGAGCTTTTGCATGTCTCGGTGATCCGGGACGAGGACGAGGCCATGTCGACGCTGAGCCACGCGCTCACCACGTCCGGCTGCCAGGACCAGGACGTGCGGGTGCTGTGTGCCCTGCTGATCGCCAAAGCCGCCATCGTCGCGGTGAGCCGGGTCACCGGCCAGGTCGTGCTCGGCTTTCACCGGATCGAGACCCCGCGACGGCAGCGATGGTTCACCATCGGCTCGGGCGGCGTGAGCTTCGTCTGGGAAACCGACGACGACGACCAGGCGACGCTGCAATAGCCCCTTGCAGATCGCCGGAGCGCAAGGCAGCACGGATCTCCTGCATACGGGGCGCCCAAGAAAACGGTGGCTATTTCTCCGCCGACGCTCCATGGTGCGGGAGCGGTCGGATGTCGCCTCGGCTCACCTCGCGCCGAGGGATCGATTCACGTCCCGTCGGACCTGAAAGCCGCCCTCGTCCGCCCGTCCGATTCAGCGACTCCTAGGGCAGACGTGCCGGCGTGACGAACCGTGGACGTCACCACGCGTCACCGAACGATGTGCAATGGCCATCGCCAGGTTCGTGCAGCCGGGTCCGTGTGACAGGCCCCGGTGATCGAGTCTGTATGGCGCAGCCTTGCACGGAGCGCTGCCACGACGATGTCGATGCGCGCTGCCGGCCCGGCACGCCATTCGCCGTTTCGCGTTTCGCCGGTCCGCTGTCCGCGAGGGCGCGACCCGCCAAGAGGAGTGACAGGTTTGCAGGTTTTCGTACGCGACAACAACGTCGATCAGGCGCTTCGGGTTCTGAAGAAGAAGATGCAGCGCGACGGCGTGTTCCGGGAGATGAAGCGACGGCGCTTCTACGAGAAGCCGTCGGAGCGCGCCAACCGCGAGAAGGGCGAGGCCGTGCGGCGCGCCCGCAAGCTCGCCCGCAAGAAGGCGGTGCGCGAAGGCTTGCTCCCTGCTCCGAAGAAAAAGAAGATCGAGCCGGGCCGCGGCGGTGCCGGCGGCGGCGGCGCGATGCGGTTCCCCGCCCCGCTGGCCGCTTGACGCGGCCGATGGCTCGGGTTCGCGGTCAATCCACGGATCGATCGCGCAGATGGATTGCTTCGGCGGATCGCGCTCGGCGTTCGATCGCGACGGATCCGCGTCGCCGCGCGCTTTACGCGTGGCGGCGACCTGACATCGCCGCCGGCGATCAGAAGAAATCGGTGAAGTTGAAGAGGATCAGGAAGGCGACGAACAGAACCGCCATGCCGAAGACGGCGGTCTGAACCAGACGGCGGAGCAGAAGTCCGGCGTCGATGCTCGTGGTGGTCACGGAACCTCCCGGTTCGAGTGAGTCATCGAGCGGACCGTCCGTCCGATGCGGCAGTGCCTGCGGGCCGGACGACGCGGCGCCTTCGGAGCGCTGCGGCCGCCCTCAAAAATCGCTCCCGTCGAGATCGTAGGAACCGCGGCTGCCGCGCACATAGATGCGCGTGGCGGCGCGATGAATCTGGTCCACGTGGGAGTCGAACACGCGCAGCATCTCCGACTCGCCCGTCGGGGTTCCAGGCTGGATCCGCTGCAGCGCGCCTTCCGTCACGAAGAAGGTGGTCTCCAACGCGCCGTCGGAGCCCCAGAACCGCACGGCCCGGCGGGTCGCGTCGAAGCAGCGGCTGCGATTGGGGAACTGTACTGACATGGTCATGTGTCCGATCCGCCCGAAAGCCGCTTGAACTCCTCGAGCACGTCGGCGATCAGCCTTTGTCGGCGCGGATCCTGCGCGGCCGGGCTCGTTGCGAACAGCGACAGGAGATAATGCGCCTTCTCGGCCGCCTCGGGCCAGGTCTGGGACGGCAGCGCGAGCAGGCGGTTCTCCAGCTCGAGCTGACGCTCCTGCAGGGCCTTCGCGTTCGCCTCGACGTCGGAACGCAGGCGGCGCAGCTCGGTCGCGTGCTGGGCAGCCATGCCGCGGTGCAGGTCGAGATCGATGGTGCTGTCGGTCATCTCCATCCTCACATCCGTCCGCGCCCGGCTCGCACCGGCGGCACTGCACTCAGCCGGCCCTCGCCACGGCCCGGCGCGCCAGCGGAAAGGAGCCGCTCTCGTAGAGGCGGCGGATCCCGACAGCGTCGAAGCGCCCCTCCTCCACCTCCAGATAGGCCCCCGCGAAAAGCTCCCGCGGAAGCTCCTCGACGGCGAAGCGGACCGCTTCCGCGGCCCGGTCGAATCGCCGATAGGAGAGCTGGTAACGCGCCTTGCGGCTGCGCGAGGGAAACAGCTCCGCTGCGCTCTCCCAGTCGATCCCATCCATCGCTCGTTCTCCTCGTATCCGTCGTCGCTCCCGGCCGTCGTCCTGACCATCAGCGCAGCATCAGGGTTTCGCGCGGTGGCCCGCCCGGAACCGCCTTGAACGAGCTCCACTCGCGCCCGCATCTGTCGCAGGTCCAGTGTTGGACGATGCGCCCGGGACCCACGAGGGCCGACACCAGCGGCGCGGCGGCGAGCCGGCCGCACGACCGGCACAAGGCTCGGTCCCCGTCGCCGGTCGGCTGATCGACGGCGGAAGACGTCGCCGGAATGCCGAGGAGATGCCGCACGAGACGACGCAGGCCGAACGGAATGCCCGCCATCACGAGCGACCTCGGCGCAACGCCCCATTTGATCCGCCGGTCGGAACGGGACCGTCGCGCTCGAAACAAAGGCGCTGCAGCGAGCACCGCGCAGCACGGCAAATCCGAGCTGAGACAACCGGGTTCCGAGCTGCGACAACAGGCGCGGCGGACAGATGACTTCCGATGTCAGCGTGCATATCGCTCCGCCGGTCGTACGGAAGATCCCGGACTCACGCCAAATCCCGGCACCGCACGTCGTCTTCTCCGCGCCATCGGCACTATGGGCGCATCACGCGTGCTTGGCGAGCGATATTTCCGACGTGCAGCGCGCGCGGCGTCAGGTCCGGTGCGCGCGACGCGAGGCGCTGGCGGGCCGGAGTGTCGGTGCGATCGTAGCGGCCAGCGCCTTCAGGCGCGAGAGCTCGTAGGCCCCCACGAACGCAGCCAGCTCGTCGGCGGGCAGCGGCCGGCTGAACAGGAAGCCCTGCATCTCGTCGCAGGCGCGCTCGCGCAGGAACGCCTCCTGGGCCTCGGTCTCGACCCCTTCGGCCACGATCGTGAGATCGAGTGCCTTGCCGAGCGCCACGATCGCCTCGGCGATAGCCTTGTCCTCCGGATCGGTGAGCACGTCGCGCACGAAGACGCGGTCGATCTTGATCGTGTCGATCGGGAACTGCTTGACCAGCGCCATCGACGAGTAGCCGGTGCCGAAATCGTCGATCGCCAGGTGGATGCCCTTGGTCCGCACGGCCGCCAGCAGCGGCAACGCGCGGGCGAGATTCTGCATCACCATGCTCTCGGTGATCTCGAGCTCCAGAAGGTCCGGCGGCAGCCCGGATTCGGCCAGCGCCTGCTCGATGTCGCCGAGCAGGCTCTCGTCGGCGAACTGTCGGGGCGACAGATTGACGGCGACCCGCAGCGGCGCGAGCCCCTGGCGCTGCCATGCCATGCTCTGCAAGCAGGCCTGCGCCAGCACCCAGCGGCCGATCGGCACGATCAGGCCGGTCTCTTCCGCCAGCGGAATGAACCGGCCGGGCGCCAGCATCCCGAGCTCGGGATGCCGCCAGCGCAGCAGCGCTTCGGCGCCCGACACGGCGCCGGTCGCCAGGCGGCGCTTCGGCTGGTAATGGAGCACGAGCTCGTTGCGCTCCAGCGCACCGCGCAGGCTCGTCTCCAGCATCAGCCGCTCGATCGAGCGACCCTCGATCGCCGGGGTGAACATGCGGACGCAGCTCCGGCCCTCGTCCTTGGCGAGATACATGGCGGCGTCGGCGTTGCGCGCCAGCGTCTGCTCGTCCAGCCCGTCGATCGGATAGAAGGCGACCCCGATGCTGACCGAGACCCGGCACTCCTGGCCGAGCACCACGATGGGCGCCACCACGGCCGCGAGGATCGCGCGGGCCACCGTCCGGGCCTGCTCCTCGTCGGCGGCACGGCGCAACAGGACGATGAACTCGTCGCCGCCGAGTCGCGACACCACGTCGGCGGGATCGACGCAACGGGCGAGGCGGGCCGCGACCTCCTTGAGCAGCGTGTCGCCAGCCGTGTGGCCGAGCGTGTCGTTGACGAACTTGAAGCGGTCGAGGTCGAGGAACATGACGGCGAAGCGCTGATGGCTGGTCTGCGCGGCCGCGATCGTCTCCTCGAGCGTCTGGCTGAACAGGGTGCGGTTGGGCAGGCCGGTGAGCTCGTCATGGGTGGCGAGCCACTGCGCCCGCGCCTCGGCCCGCTCCCGCTCGGTGACGTCCTCGAACAGCACCACGGAGCCGCCGTCGGTGATCGGCCATTGCGACAGCAAGATGGTGCGGCCGCCGGCGAGCTCCATCTTGGAGTTGCTCGGCATGCCCCCGGCGAGCCTCTGCTCGAAGAAGACCGTCATCTCGTCCAGACTGCGCCCCGGATGATTGCCGGCCGCGACGCTCTCCTGCAGCATGTCGCGCACCGACATGCCCGGCCGGAAGGTGCCGGGCGGCAGGCCGTAGAGCTCGCACATGCGCCGGTTGCTGACGGCCAGCCGGCCGCGGCGGTCGAACATGCAGAGCCCGTGCGACATGTTGCTCAGCGCCGCGTCGAACCGCAGGTTCTGGGCGGCGAGCGAGTGCGCCAGCGCGGTCTTCTCGCGGTTGGCCATCAGATGCCGCAGGCTGCGATTGCCGAGATAGACTGCGATCTCGGCGGCGGCGACGAAGTACAGACCGGTGACGACGGCAAGCGCAAGATAGGCCGATCCGCCGTGCAGCAGAGCGCCGAGCGAGATCGGCGCCAGCGTCAGGGCGATCTGGCCGACCGCGATACGCGGGCGGCCGGCGTTGCGGGTGGTCGCTCCCGCCGTGTAGCCGATCGTGGTGGCGTCGACGAGCAGGTGGGCGACCGGATCGTCGACCTGCACGAAGCAGACGAAGCACAGCCCCCCGAGCGTGCCGGCGAATACCCAGGCTCCGAGGAGCCAGCGCCACTCCCACCGGCGCAATGTTTCCAGGTCGGTGTCCGGGCCGACCGGCCGGGACCGGTAGGACACGACGAGCAGCCCGCGGGCCGCCGCGATCAGCGCCAGCGCGGCCGTGATGGCGGCGAGCCACGCGCTCCCGGTCCGGGCGCTGACGATCACGCCGATCAGGATGCTGCAGCTCCAGCCGACGACGAGCGAGCCGATCGGCGCGTAGAGGCTGTCGATCAGCTCCGCCAGGACGTCCGAAGGCAAGGGTCCGGACCCACAATGGTCGATCGTCCGCAGCCGCCCCATTGCCCGCATGCACAGTCCCGCCATTGCGGACGGTATCGTAGAACCAGAGGCTTAAGGGATCGTCTCCGAAGGCGCGACGCGGGCCGTCAGAGCCTGTTCGAGAGCCCAAACAGGCTGTCAGGTCCGCGTGGTGGCGACGCGCCCGCGCAGGCGAAGGAACTGCACGGCCTTGCGGGCCGTTTCCGGCCGCAGCTTGGTGAACGCCGCGAGTTGGTCGCTGCCGGGGTCGTCGGCGGTGCCGCCGGCCCGCAGCCGCAGGATGGCCTTGGTGGTGTTCCACGACAGACCGACCGCCTTGGCGAGCAGGATCACCAGCTCGGGACGCGGCTGCACCATGGCGCGCTCGCAGGCCTCGACCGGCAGATCGGCCATGACCGACAACGCGACCGTGGTCTCGTCGAACCGACCGGTCGCCGCGAACTCCCGGACCTTGGCCTCGTCGAGCGCGCCGAACCGGCGCAGCCCCTCGACGGCGCGGCGCGCCTCGGTGTAGTCGCCGGACAGCCGCCGGACCGACGCCTGCACCCGCTCGGACACGTCCGACAGCATCTCGCGCAGGAGCTTCGCACTCGGCCCGTCGACCGACTGCAAGGTCCGCCGCACGTTCTCCGACGCCACATCGAACAGCCGCAGCAGGTGCTGCCGCGGAATGTCCTGCCGGACGAACACCCCCACGGCCATCAAGTCGTCGTCCTTGGAACGTTCCACCAGCATGCCGTGGCCTCGCTCCGAGAACCGCACCCCGGCATTGGCCACCGTCGACAAGGCGACGGCACGGTCGCCGCGCTCGACCAGAACGTCCGACACCGCCTCGCTGACGGTCGCCCGCTTGGAGATGGCGAGCAGGTGTTCCTGGCTGGCCGTGGCGGCGGTCTGGAGCAGGATGTCGTCGGCGAGGCGTTGCGATTCCGTCAGGACGGGACCGGCGACGTCGATCGCCTCGTCCTGGGCCAGCTTGCGGATCAGGTTCTGCGGCGCGTTCGGGATGGCGGCGAGCCGACGCGCCATGGCGGCACGGACCGTCGTTTCCATCTCGCCGATCAGCCGCACCATCACGTCGTCGAACAGCGCGACCTCGTCCTCGCCGTAATCGGCGGCGCTGCCGAGGAACAGATCCGTGATCCGCCGCAACGCATCGGCCCGATAGCCGATCGCGCGGTTGGACAGGGCTTCCTCGAGCTCCTCGATGATGGTGTGCTTGTTGCTCATCGTGTTGCGCCGTATGTCACGCCGTCACCCTTTCGACGCGCCCCTGCACCGCCGTGCCGATGCCCGACTCCGCCCCCTCGGCCGCGAGGTCGAGCGCACCGGACGGAGCCGGGCGGCCGATCAGATAACCCTGCACCTGGTGGACGCCGGCCGCCCGCAGCGCTTGGAGCTGCGACTCGGTCTCCACCCCTTCGGCGACCGTGACCATGTCGAGCGAGCGGCCGAGATTGATGATCGCGCAGACGATCGCCCCGCAATGATCGTGCGTCAGCAGATCGCGGGTGAACGAACGGTCGATCTTGAGCTTGTCGAACGGGAAGGCCGTGAGATAGCTCAGCGACGAATAGCCGGTGCCGAAATCGTCGAGCGCGACCGAGATGCCGAGATTCCTGAGCTGGTGCAAGGTCGAGAGATGGTCGGCTTCCCATTCGAGCAGCACGCGCTCGGTGATCTCGATCTCCAGCCGTTCGGGCGCCAGCCCGGAATCGACCAGCGCGCACATGATCACGTCGAGCAAATTGGTCTTGCGGAACTGGACCGGCGAGATGTTGATGGCGATCTTCACGTCCTCGGGCCAGGTCGCCGCCTCGGCGCAGGCGGTCTGGAGAATCCACTCGCCGAGCGTTCCGACGAGCCCGGTGTCCTCCGCCATGGCGATGAAGCGGTCCGGCGCGATCAGCCCCTGGTCGGGATGGTTCCACCGGACCAGCGCCTCCATGCTGCGCAGCCTCCGATTGCCGGCGTCGACCAGCGGCTGGTAGTGGAGCTCGAACTCGTTCCGCTCCAGCCCCTCGCGGAAGTCGACCTCCAGTCGGTGACGTTCGTCGGCCGTGGCGGCCATCGCCTCGTCGAAAAACGCAAAGCCGCTCCGTCCCGCCGTCTTGATGGCGTAGAGCGCGAGATCGGCCTTCTTCATCAGCTCGTCGGCGTCGACGGCGTCCTTCGGCGCCATGGCGATGCCGATGCTGGCTCCGACCACAACCTTGTGGCCGTCGATGGCGAACGGACGGTCGATCAGCTCGATGATGCGGCTGGCGAGCACGATGGCGCTTTCGCGCATGATCTCGGTAGCGTCGCCACAGGCTACGAAATCGCGCGGCGGCGTCTGGATCACGGCGAACTCGTCGCCGCCGAGCCGGGCCAGCACGTCCTCGGCCCGAAGCGCACCCTTGAGCCGCGCGGCCAACTCCTTCAGCAGAGCGTCGCCGGCCGCATGCCCGAGCGAGTCGTTGACGTGCTTGAAGCGGTCGAGATCGAGCATGAGCACCGAGAAGGGCAGATTCTCGATTTCCAGGCGCCGGTGAGCGACCTCGATCTGCTCCAGGAAATGCACGCGATTGGCGACGCCGGTGAGAATGTCGTTCTCGGCGAGCCGCCGGATTTTTTCCTCGGTATGCCGCCGTTCCGTGACGTCCTCGTGGGTGGACAGCCAGCCGCCGCCCTCCATGGGCTGATTGACGACCGCGACGATACGGCCGTCTCCGAGCGACAGCTCGTGGTTCGTCGGCCCCGGACGCAGCACGCGGTCCAGGATCGCGGCCACCACCTTGTCGACGGCGACGGGATCCCCGGCGAGCTCCCGGCAGCCGCCGATCAGGTCCTGCAAGGACGTGCCAGGCACCGTCTGCTCGTCCGAAAGCCCGTAGAGTCGCCGGTATCGCTCGTTGCAGACGACCAGGCGCGCCGCGCCGTCGAACAAGGTGAGCCCCTGGCTCATGTTGTTGAGGGCGGCATCGAACCGCTGGTTTTGGGTCTGCAGCGCAGCCTGGTGGGCCTGCAGCGCGTCGTGCTCGCGCTCGAGCGCCCGCGACTTCTCGGCCAGCGAGGCCTCCGAGGCGCTCAGCGAGCGGTACTGCCGGCCCATGAGACAGAGGAGGACGAGCGCGGCGCCGACGAACACCAGGGTCGCGGCGACCGTCACCATCGTGCGGATGCGCCAAGTCTCCAGAAGCACGTCTTCCGGAACCGCGATATGGGCGACGAACGGATAGCCACGAATCGGATGGACGGCCACCCACCGTGCCACATTGTCGAACACGCCGGGCGACCGAAAGCTGCCGCCCCCTTTGGCGACCGTCGTATACCACGGCGACGACGCCGGGAGCTGCAGGCCGGTGCGATCCTCGGCGTCCGGGAAGCGCACGAACACCCGCCCGTCCGTCCGGGTGAGTGCGAAGTTCCGGCTGTGCAGTCCTTCAACCGCGTTGTAGATCTGCTCGAAATACCGCGTTCGCAGGCTGACGAAGACGACACCGAGGAACCGATGGTCCGGCGAGTTGAGGCGCCGGCCGAAGACCAGCGTCTTCTCGCCGTCGACGCGGTTCAGCAGCGGCATCGGCGTGCTCAGCCGGTCGTCGTCGTTGGCCGCGAGGTCCTGGAAATACTCGCGGTCCGCCACGTCGATACCGGACGCCGGCAAGCTGGCCGTGGAGACGATCACACGACCACGGCTGTCGGTCACGGCGATGTTGAAGGCTTGCGGCAGGTAGCCGAGCCGTTGCCGCATCAGCTCCCGAAAGGCCTGAGTGTCGTCGATATGCGGGGCGGCTATTTCTGCCGGACCGTCGCTGCTGTCGATCCGCGTCTGCAGCTCGCGGAGGACGATGTCGACCGCCTGGAGCGAGCGGCCGAGCTGGCCGGCGAGCACGACCGCGACATCGTGGGCGCCGCGCACGCCGCCTCGGATTTCGTGGTTGCGGTCGATCCAGACGGCGACGCCGACCGCACCCGTCGCCAGTCCGAGGACCAGGACGACGGCAGCAGACAAGGCTCGGAACGTCCGCGAACGGGACATGGAGCGTCTCGAGATCCTGATGACTGACCGGGGGGCAGGCTCAGTTCGGTGATGGGTCGAGGATGGACGAGAAGTGCTAAGATTCCATGCATCCCGACCGCGTGTCAGAGGCGGGAGAATACTAAGAGTTTAGTACTAGTTGGTTGGTTTCTCTGCTCGCGCGGGCGGGCCGCCTCTTGATGTCGCGTCACGTCACTCGCCTTTCAGTAGGCGCCCATCTTCACCCGCACATAGACGGGCAGCAGGATCACCACGAAGAGCACCGGAAAGATGCAGATCATCAGCGGTACCGAGAGCTTCACCGGCAGGCTGTAAGCCTTCTCCTCGGCGATCGACAACCGCTTGTGGCGCATGTCCTCGCTGTAGACGCGCAGTGCGTCCGTGATGCTGGAGCCGAGCTCGTCGGACTGCTGGATCAGGGTGGCGAAGGAGCGCACCTCGTCGAGCCCGAGCCGGTCGCCGAAATGCTCGAGCCCTTCCGACAGCGTGCGGCCGGCGCGGATCTCGAGATTGGTCAGGTGGATGTTCTGGGCGAGTGCCGGATAGGAGTCGGCGAGCTCGCGCCCGATCCGCTCGAGCGAGGCTTCCATGCCGAGACCCGCATCGGCGCACACCACCAGGAGATCCATGAAGTCCGGGAAGCCGCAGCGATACTCCTCGCGGCGCTTCTTGATGATGCGATCGAGCGCGAGGCTCGGGGTGAGATACCCGACGAGGCCGGCGACGCCGACGACGCCCCAGAACATCGAGTCGCCGGCGGCGGACAGCATCGGCATGATCATGAAGCCTATCGCCGCGAGGCCGACGGCCAGCACGCCCCGCACCAGGAAGAAGAAGCCGACCGCGCGGGGATCGAGGATCCCGGCCTGCACCAGCCGGTGCCGCAGCAGCTTCATGTTGCCGTCGTCGAGGGTCGCGTAGTGCTTGGTCGTGTGGTCGATCAGCTTCTGCACCGCGTCGATGCTGGTCTGCCGGAACGAGCGCCGGCCGCCGCCGCTCTCCACCAGGCTGCCGCCGCCGACGATGCCGGCCGCGCGCCGCTTGACGGCGCCGCGCACCCGCACCACCGCCATCATGCCGAATGCCGCCGCGGTCGCGGCGACGAAGACGAGGGCCGTGATCAGGAGGTCGGTGTCGTCGACGAGGAAATCCATGGGCGATGCCAGTCGGCTAGACCTTGAAGTTGACCATGCGGAACATCAGCAGATTGCCGGCCACCATCCAGGCCGCGGCGAGGCCGAGCCCCAGCTTGGTGAGGTCGTATTTCCAGACGCTTCCGTAGAAGTCCGGCGACACCACCTGGACGATGAAGAACATGCCGATCGGCAGCGCCGACAGCAGTATGGCCGACATCTTGCCCTCGGAAGCGAGCGCCTTGATCTTGCGCCGCATCTTGAAGCGATCGCGGATCACCGAGGACAGGTTCTCGAGAATCTCGCCGAGATTGCCTCCGGTCGAGCCCTGGATCGCCACCGCGGTCACGAACAGCGGCAGGTCGTCCTGGCCGACCCGGTAGAACAGGTTGCGCATCGCCGTCTCGAGGTCGGCGCCGTACGTGATCTCGTCGGCGACGATGCCGAACTCGGTGCCGACCGGATCCGGCAGCTCGCGCGCCACCATGGTCACGGCGATCGGTACCGGATGCCCGGCCCGGAGGCTGCGCACGATGATGTCGATGGCGTTGCCGAACTGGGTACCGAACTTCTTCTGTCGGCGAGAGCGCATCATCTTGAGCGCCAGGATCGGCCCCAGCGTCAGGCAGGCGATCGCGGCGAGCACGCCTTCGACCATGCTGTCGCGCAACACGACCACCAGGGTGAACGCCATCAGGGTGACGATCACGGTGTAGATCGCCAGCCGCGGAAGGCCGCCCGACATGCCGGACTGCAGCAGCAGCCGGTTGAAAGACAGGATCGGCAGAGTCAGGTCGCCGCCGCCGGTCAGCCCGCGCTCGCGCCGAAGCTGGATCAGGATGCTCTCGCGATCGTTGGTCTCACTCAAGAGCGCGAGCCGGTGGTTGATCCGCTTGCGATAGGAGGTCGCCGAGAACAGCAGCAGATAGGCCCCCTCGCCGAACATGATGGCGGAGGCTGCCACCAACGCGTAGATCATGTAGAGTGGGTCGATGTCGAGCATGGTCAGCTCACAACGGATGGCCGGGATCGAAATAGTTCGACGGGATCTTGATTCCCTTTGCCGCGAGATCGGTCAGCACGCGCGGCCGTACGCCGGTCGCGACGAAGTGGCCCTGCACGGTACCGTCCTCCAGCGTCCCGGTGCGGACGTACTTGAAGATCTCCTGCATTTGCAGGATCTCGCCCTCCATGCCGGTGATCTCGGCGATGCTCATCACCTTGCGCTTGCCGTCGGAGAGGCGCGAGAGCTGCACGATGATCCGGATGGCGGCGGCAATCTGGCCGCGGGTCGAGGCGATGGTCATCGGCAGCCCGGCCATGCCGATCATCTGCTCGAGGCGTGAGATCGCCTCGCGCGGATTGTTGGCGTGGATGGTGGCCATCGAGCCCTCGTGGCCGGTGTTCATGGCCTGCAACATGTCGAACGCCTCCTCGCCGCGGCACTCGCCGAGGATGATGCGTTCCGGCCGCATGCGCAGCGCGTTCTTGACGAGGTCGCGCTGGCGGATCTCGCCCTTGCCCTCGACGTTGGGCGGGCGCGTCTCCATGCGGGCGACGTGCGGCTGCTGGAGCTGCAGCTCGGCCGCGTCCTCGATGGTGATCAGGCGCTCCTTGTCGGAGATGAACGCCGACAAGGCGTTGAGCATGGTGGTCTTGCCGGAGCCGGTGCCGCCCGAGATGATGGTGGTCACCCGCGCCTTGACCAGCGCGGCGAGCAGCTCGGCCATCTGGGGCCGCAGCGCGCCGACCTCGACGAGCTTGTTGAGATGGAGCGGCTTCTTCGAGAACTTTCTGATCGAGACCAGTGGCCCGTCGACCGCGACCGGTCGGATCGCCACGTTGACGCGCGAGCCGTCGAGCAGGCGGGCGTCGCAGAGCGGATGGGATTCGTCGACCCGCCGCCCGACCGCCGAGACGATCTTGTTGACGATGCGCAGGAGATGCGCCTCGTCCTTGAACCGCACCGCGGTCGGCTCCAGCATGCCGCCGCGCTCGATATAGACGCATTCGTGGCCGTTGATCAGGATGTCGCTGATCGACCCGTCCTTGAGCAGCGGCTCGATCGGACCGAGACCCGTCATCTCGTCGAGAATCTCGGTGACGAAGTCGGCGAGCTCCTGGGTGTTGAGGGCGAGCCGCTCGACCAGCACGTATTGCGAGACGAGCTGCTGGATGTGCTTGCGGATCTCGTCCTCGGGCAGCTTCTCCAGCGCCGAGAGGTTGATTTCCTCGATCAGTCGGCGATGCAGCCGCACCTTTGCGTCGAGCAGCTTGTCGCGCATCACCGGGTTGGCCGGCACCACGGCGGCGGGCGCCGGAGCCGGCGGGGGCGGCGGAGGCGGCGGCGCGATCACCGCGGCGGCCTCGGGGCTGCCCTCGGCAAACACCGTCCAGGCGATTCCCTCGGGCGCCGCCGTCTCATCGGGCAGCGCCGGCTCGACCGGCGGTGACGGCACCTTGCGGAAGCTGAAGCGTCCGGCCATGGCTACACTCGTCACCCTGCTCCCCGGGCGGAGACCCGCCCGACCGTCAGCCGCGCGCCCATGACAGGCTCAGCCGGCGCTTGCCGGCAGGCTCGGCACCCGTTTTCTCCGACGACGTCGTCGGCCCGATCAGCTTGCGCAGCTCCGCCGTGATCTTGTTGCCGGCCTTGACCTCGTCGAGCGGCACGCCGCGATCGATCGCCTCGCGCACCAGCCGGTAGTCGTTCGGAATCGTCGCTGCGAGATCCTCGCCGAGCGCCTGCTCGGCGTCGCTCCGGCGCAATCCGGTGCTGAACAGCCGCTGCTCGAACCGGTTGATGATCACCTGCGGGCGCGGTCCCTCCTCCAGTCGCTCGCGCACGGCGGTGACGAGCTGCTTGGCGTGCTTGATGCCGGGCACCGTCATCTCGCTCACCACGAACAGGCGGTTGGAGCCGAGCAGCACATTGTCGGTCCACGGGAACCAGGTGCGCGGCAGGTCGATGACGACGTAGTTGAAATGCGAGGAGACGAGGTCGAGGAGCCGCGTCACCGTGTCGGGGTCGAACGAGCGCATCTCGGCCGGCCGGCTCGGCGCCGCGATCACGGCGAGGCCGGACGCGTGATAGGACAGCATCACCTCGAGGAGCTGGCGATCGAGCCGCTCGGGCCGGGGCTCGATCTCGTTGAGGTCGAGGCGGGGCTCGAGGTCGAGATAGTCGGCGCAGGCACCGTGCTGGAAGTCGAGATCGACCAGGCAGGTCGCCGGCCGGGTCTTCTGGGTGCCGCTGCCGAGCAGCAGCAGCGCCGTCTGGATCGCCAGCGTGGTGACGCCCGCGCCGCCGACCGCCGGCAGATACGAGAAGATCTCCGCCTCGCTCGGCTCGTTTCCGGCCGGCGTCTGCACCACCCGCGCGCAGGTGCGCACCAGCTCGACCGGCTGCACCGGCTTCACCAGGAAGTCGGCGACCCGCATCTTGAGGATCTGGCGCATCACCTCCTTGTCGAAGGCGTCCGTCACGGTGACGACCGGCGGCCAGCCGTCGAGCCGCGCCACCAGGGCCTGCAGCGACGTCATGTCGTCGAGCGTCGCCGCGTGCAGGTCGACCACCACCACGGTCGCATCGGCCGCCGTGATCGCCTCCGCGTGCTCCGCGACCGATCCCGACATCAGCTCGAGCTCGACCTGCGGCGCGGCCGCGAAGGTGTCCTGCACGACCTGCTCGAAAGCAGGATCCGGCGTGACCACCACGACCCGGGTCTTGCTGCTGGACGATTTGGTACGGGGACTTCGCATATCTCAGGGGTGCTTTCGGTCTTCGCTCGATGCGGCGGGCCTGCGGCCCGCGTCAATCCTTGACGGTCGCGCCTCCCGAGCTCTGCGCCGCCACCGTCGGAGCGCCCTCCGCGCCCTGCGACTGCTTGTAGGTGGACGTGGTGCCGAGTCCCTGCGGTCTGATCACCTTGCCGGTGCGGTAGCGCTCGGCCGCGATCGCCATGGTGGTGCCCTGGCCGGGGATGTTGCGGTTGGCGGCCGCCTTCGACCACGGGTCGACCGTGTGGATCGCCACATTGGTGGCGACGGCGTCCTGGGCGCCGAAGAACACGGCCTCGCGCCGATCGTAATAGATGTCGGAGCAGCCGGCCGACAGCGTCGCCAAAGCGAGCGCGCCGGCGAGCGCGCCGCGTCGAACAGTGTCACGGCACGACATAGGCGCCTCCTTGCGGGAACTCGATCATGTGGCCGGTGAACGGGCGCAGCGCCGCGGTCTCGCCGCGAACCGCCGGACCGCGATCGAGCTCGGGCTTGCCGCCGACGAAGAAGTCGAGATCGTTGGCCGGCAGCGTGTTGTCGAGCGGCGTGCGGAGCGGGTCGCCCGGCCGCGCCGGCCGCGCCAGCCGCGGCGTGACGATGATCACGAGGTCTGTCTCTTTCTTCTGGTACGACTTCGAGGAGAACAGCGTACCGAGCACCGGCACGTCGCCGATCCACGGGAACTGCTCCTGCGCCGTCACGCTGTCGTTCTGCAGGAGGCCGGCCAGCATGAAGCTCTGCCCGTCGCGCAGCTCCAGCGTGGTCGAGGCGCGCCGCACCGTCAGGCCCGGCACCGAGATGCCGTTGGCGACCGACACCGTGGTGGTGCGGTCGATCTGGCTGACCTCCGGCTCGATCTTCAGATTGATGATGCTGCCGCCCAGCACGGTCGGCGTGAAGGCGAGGCTGACGCCGTAGCGCTTGTACTCGACCGAGATTTGGCCGAGCGTGCCGGACACCGGGATCGGATACTCGCCGCCGGCCAGGAAGTTCGCGGTGTCGCCGGAGAGCGCCACCAGGTTCGGCTCGGCGAGCCGGCGCACCAGGCCGCGCTCCTCCAGTGCGTTGAGGGCGACGTCGATATGCATGCCCTTGACCAGCAGGCTGCCGACCATGAAGCCGAACGGGTTGCCGCCGCTCAGCACGCCGGCGGCCGTCGTTCCCACCGCCTGGGCGATCGGCAGGCTCGACGCCCCCTTCTCGCTGCCGATGTTGCCGATGAACCGACCGTTGTTGCTCCAGGCGTTCCACTGCACGCCGAGGTCGCGGCCGGCGGTCCGTGTCGCCTCGACGAAGCGGACCTCGAGCAGCACCTGCTGGGGCGACGCGACCTGCACGGCGTTGATCACCTGCGGGCCGAACTCGCGGGCGATCGACAGCGCCTGGTCGAGCGTGATCGAGTCCGGTGCCAGACCGCCGAGCAGGATGCGGCCATTGACGCTGGAGACGCGGAACTTGGCGCCGGGGAAGCGCTGCGTCAGCTCGTTCGCCAGCGCAGAGACGTCGTAGGACACCTCGACGTCGAACACGCCGACGAGCTTCCTGCCCTCGCCATAGACCGAGACGCGGGTGGTGCCGATCTTCTTGCCGAGGATCGACAGCGCCCGGTCGGTCAGCGGGTTGACGTCGGCGATCTCGGGATCGCCGAGCGTGACCTCGAGGAAGGGCGTGTCGGTGCGCACATCCTGCGACTTGCCGACCGGCACCGTGATGGAGTTGGTTCGCTTGGCGGCGGTGAGCGTGATCATCTTCTGGGCGAGCGCATCGGCGGCGATGCCGGGCAGCGTCGCGGTCGCGAGGGTGCCGCCGAAGGCGAGCGCGAGCGTCACCAGCAGCGCACGCCATCCTGTCCCACGCTGGCGACCCGCCGGGCGAACATGACCCGCCGGGCATGGAGTCCGCGCGTGTGCCGACGGCAGCGCCGTCGCGGTCGTGTTGGTTCGGTCCCCGTCCATTCCCAAGCCCCCGATTGTCTCGACGGCCCTGCGCCCCCCGGCACCGGACCGTCGCCTTGTCTATTCGGCGATCGCGTAGGACGCTCCGTCCTGCATCTCGTGCGGCACGCGATAGTCCTGCTTCTGCCCGCCGCGGGTGACCACGACGGTGGTGACGTCGCTCTTCGGCTTCTCGCCCATGAGGTCGGTCAGGAGATCCTTGATGGTGACTCGCGACGACTTGGTGCCGGCGATCTCGCCGGCCTTGCGCAGCAGCAGCGAGAGCGAGCCGATCGACGAGGCGAGGCTCAGCTTCTGGCCCGCCGCGGTGTCGACCTCGAGCGTCACCGCCTTCGGGATCGTCGGATTGGTGGACCGCTCGTCGGCGACCTGATCGACCGCGAGGACGCGGATGTCCTGCAGCAGCACCTGGGTCGAAGCGTTGTCCTTGTCGATCTGCCGGGTCAGCACCACGTCGACATGGTCGCCCGGCAGCACGAAGCCGCCGACGCCGTCGACGTCGTTGACCCGGATGGTGACGGCCTTCATGCCGGGCCCGACCAGCGCCGAGAGGGTGGCGCGCTGGCCCGCCCCCGTGATCTTCATGGCGAGCACCGGCTCGTTCGGCTCGATCGCCGCGAGCACCACGCGCTTGCCGTCGGACAGCATGTCGGAAATCCGGGCGAAGGCGCCAGGCGGCAGCGAGTCGGCCGGCCAGGACGCCTCACGCAGCACCTGCGGGGAGAGCTCGTTGCCGAAGCGCAGCGGCCGCGCCGCGACCACGACGGTGTGGGACGCCACCGGAGCGCCGCGGTTCGCGTCCAGGCTGCGCAGCCGTGCCTCGGACTGGTTGTTGAGCCAGGCACGCGTCGCGAACACGGCGAGCAGGCCGAACACCGCCGCCACCGCGATCATGATGACTGTGCTGCTGCGCACCGGTCCTGTCCCCGCCAGGAGTCCGCGGCATGCGGCTCCTGACCGACTATAGGAACCGCGACGGTATTGAATTCGTGAACCGAACCGGGGGGTCTGCCGGTATGCTGAAGGACGCCTGAAGGGACACCGTTTACGAAACGTGTACGGACGCGGCCGGCCTTTGCGCGGTCTTAAGCGTAAGCCGCGGGGCACGGTGCCTCGCCACCTCCGCCCACCTCTGCGGCCGGCTCCGAGACGACCCGCAAGAAAGCAGTGGCGCCGCCGACGGGCTTACGGAATAGTCGGCGCAGCACGGGACTCTGATCATGCCGACCACAATCGCAATTCTCGCTCCGGGTGAGATGGGCTCGGCCGTCGGGGCGCGGCTGACGGCGGGCGGTGCCCGCGTGATCACGTCGCTCGCCGGCCGCAGTGCAGCAAGCGCCGCACGGGCCCGCGCGGCCGGCCTGGAGATCGCCGACACCGACCATGCGTTGGTGGCGGAGGCCGATCTGGTGCTCTCGGTGGTGCCGCCCGGCGAGGCGGTGGCGGTCGCCAAGCGGCTCCGCCCGGAGCTCGCCCGCATCGCGACCAGCCCCGTCTATGTGGACTTCAACGCGGTCTCGCCCGACACGGTGCGCCACATCGCGGCCGCGCTCGCCGACACCAGATGCCCGTTTGTCGACGGCGGCATCATCGGACCACCGCCCTCCCCGTCGAGCCGGACGGTGTTCTACGTGTCGGGCGACGCCGCCGGCCGGGTCGCCGCGCTGCGCGAGCACGGGCTCGACATCCGCCTGCTGGAAGGCGCGGTCGGCGCCGCCTCGGCCCTGAAGATGTCCTATGCCGGCATCACCAAGGGTCTGACGGCGCTCGGGGCCACCATGATGCTCGGCGCGACCCGCGCGGGCTGCGCCACCGACCTCGCCACCGAGCTCGCCGAGAGCCAGCCGCATCTCGCCAAGTGGCTCACCCGCCAGGTGCCGGCGATGTTCCCGAAGGCCTACCGGTTCGTCGCCGAGATGGAGGAGATCGCCGACTTCCTCCACACCGACCGGCCGGCCTGCGAGGTCTATCACGCCATCGCGCGGCTCTATGCGCGGCTCGCCTCGTCTGAAGGGGCCGGCGACATCGACGCGCTCGCCCGCTTCTGCAACGCGCCGGGACAAGCCCAGGAGCAGACCCGGGCCCAGGTGGTCGTGGCGCCCGACTCGCCCCGCTGACGGCGCCCGGAGCCGCCGGTCGCAGCGCCGCGGTTGACGCGGCGTGGACGAAGAATTCCGCATTGCAAGTGAAATCTTAACCCTCTCTTTCTAGGCTCGCGACAGGCCATCCATCGTCCGTGCCGCGCATCGTTCCTCCTTTTGCGCCGCAGGGGCCTTCGGTCCCGAGCTTGTCATGAGAGTCGAGTTCAAGCGTTTCGCGTTCGTGACCATGGCGGGGCTGCTGTGGCTCTCGGCCTGCGAGACCACGACCGTGAAGCTGCCCGATTGGCCCGGCTCCAAGTCGGCGGACACGACAGGCTCCGTGCCGGTCGCGGTGGCAGACCCGGATGTCACCGGCTCGATGCCCGGCGCGGCCCCCAAGCTGATCCAGGACAACATGACGCCGAGCGCGCCGAACGACGATCTCAGCGTCGGCAAGGAGCAGTTCCGGCAAGGCAATTACGGGATGGCGGAGAAGCAATGCCGGAAAGCCGTCGAGGCGTCGCCGCGCTCCGCCGACGCCTGGCTCTGCCTCGCCGCCTCCTATGATCGGCTGAAGCGCTGGGATCTCGCCGACCGCGCCTATGGCCAGCTCGTCAAGCTGGTCGGCCGCACCGCGGCGGTGCTCAACAATATCGGCTACTCCTACATGCTGCGCGGCGACATGCGTCGCGCCCGCACGGTCCTGCTGGAGGCCCGCGCCCTCGACCCGGCCAACCCGTTCGTTCAGAACAATCTGGCGCTGCTCGCCGAGACGGCCCGCTCGGGTGAAGGCGTCCGGTAGCGAGAGACCCGCCCGGCGACGCACCGACGGCCCCCGCGACCGATCGTCCCGCCGCTTCGGCTGCCGTTTTGCCGCAAAACAGGTTAGAAGGCGGTCGAACGCCCCACGGCACCGGCCCCGGAGCACGACCGCATGTTCAACGACATCAAGGTATTCCTCGCCGAGCTGACGAGCGGCGGCAAGCACCCGGCCCGCTTCGAGGCGAACGACTATCGGCTCGCCGCGGCCGCCCTGATGGTGCATGTCGCCACCCTCGACGCCAACCTCTCGGACGTCGAGCGCGAGAAACTGCACACGCTGTTGAAGACCCGCTTCGCCCTCGACGACGCGACGACCGACGAGTTGATCGACGCCGCCGTCGCGGCGGATAACGATGCCGTCGACTTCTATCAATTCACCAGCCTGCTGATGCGCTCGCTCGACGAGGACGGCCGGCGCAAGGTCGTGGCGATGATGTGGGAGATGGTGTTCGCCGACGGCGACGTCACCGAGTTCGAGGACAATGTGATGTGGCGGGTGGCCGACCTGCTCGCCGTTCCCAACCGCGAGCGCATCGAGCTCAAGCGCGAGGTGGCCGAGGGCCGCGACCCGCTGGACGATCCGGCGTGAGCGTCGAGCCGTCGCCGGCCGCGGCCACAACGGTCGCCGCGACGCCCGTCGCCATCGTCACCGGCGCGTCGTCCGGCATCGGCGCGGCGCTCGCCCGGCTGTTCGCCGCCGACGGTCACGCCGTGATGCTGGTTGCCCGCCGCGAGGCGGAGCTGAACGCGCTGGCCGACGACATCGCCGCCGCCGGCTGGCCGCGCCCGACCGTTCTGGCGCTCGACCTCGCCGCCCCTGAGGCCGTGTCCCGCATCCGCGAGGTTCTCTCGGCACGCGGCCTCGCGCCGAAATACGTCGTCAACAATGCCGGCTTCGGCCTGCTCGGCGTCGCCGCGGCGCTCGACCGCGACGAGCAGCTCGCGATGATCGACCTCAATGTGAAGGCCCTGACGGCGCTGTCGCTCGCCTTCGCGGACGATCTCGTGCGGCTTCAGGGCGGTCTCCTCAATGTCGGCTCGCTCGCCGGATTCATGCCCGGCCCCGGCATGGCCGTGTACTACGCCACCAAGGCCTATGTGATCTCGTTCAGCGAGGCGCTGTGGCGCGAGCTCGGACCGAAGGGCGTGCGTGTCACCGTGCTGTGCCCGGGCCCGGTGCCGACCGGCTTCCAGGCCCGCGCCGGCGTCACGGTCACGGGGCTGCAGAGCATTCTGACCGTCACGGCCGAGGACGCCGCCAAGGCCGGCTACGACGGCCTGATGGCGGGGCGCCGCATGGTGGTGCCGGGCCGGCTCGCCGGTCTGGTCCCGCTGCTCGCCCGGCTCATGCCCCGCAACGTCATGATCGGCCTGATCGCATCGACCCAAATCCGCCGTCTCGGCCCGCGCGGCGGCCTTTGACGACCGACGCGAACCGTTCCCCCGGCGCACCACACAGAGGAACATGATCCTGCCCGGAGGCGCCGGGCAACATGCCGCCACCCTTTGGCTGCCCCGCTTGGCTTGCGGCTTGCATGTCGGGTCCCGACACGGCTAGCCTTGCCGATCGAGACAACCCCATGACGCTGGACCCGAAGGACACGACGACCCGATGCCCGAGCCCGTCCTGATCGTCCTGCACCAGGAGCACTCGACGCCGGGGCGCATCGGCCACGCCCTGCAGGCGCGCGGCGTGCCGCTCGACGTGCGCCGGCCGCGCTTCGGCGAGCGGCTGCCGGAAACGCTGGCCGAGCATGCCGGAGCGATCGTGTTCGGCGGCCCGATGAGCGCCAACGATCCGGACGATTTCATCAAGGCGGAGATCGACTGGCTCGCCGTGCCCCTGGCGGAGCAGAAGCCGTTCCTCGGCATCTGCCTCGGCGCCCAGATGCTGGCCCGGCATCTCGGCGCGACGGTATGCGCGCATCCCGAGGGCCAGGCCGAGATCGGCTACTACCCGTTGCGCGCGACACTCGACGGACGGCGCGTCTGCCCGCATTGGCCGGACCACGTCTATCAATGGCACCGCGAAGGCTTCGACCTGCCGGAAGGCTCGCGCCTGCTGGCCGAGGGCGACATGTTCCGGGTTCAGGCCTTCCGGCACGGGCCTGCGGCCTACGGGATCCAATTCCACCCCGAGGTCACCCACGCGATGATGTGCCGCTGGACCACCCGTGGCCACGAGCGGCTGGCGCTGCCGGGCGCAAAACCCCGCCTCGCCCATTTCGCCGACCGGCCCGTCTATGACGGCGCCGTCCAGGCCTGGCTGGCCGAGTTCCTCGACGCCTGGCTGGGGTCGCCGCGCGCCGATACGCGACCGGGCCGCGGCGCCGAGCGCGTCACCGGCGCAGCGATGGCGGCTGGCCCCTGCGCGCCGGGGTGACGAGACCGGCAGCGTCCTCGCCTCTGCGTCACCGCTCCTTCGCTCGCTCGCGCAGGAAATCCACGAAGGCGCGCAGCGGCGCCGGCAGATGCGCGCGCCCGGCGTAGTAAAGGAACGGGCCGGAGAAGCTCGGCCACCAGTCGGTCAGCACCGGCACCAGCGTGCCGGCCGCGAGCGACGGCGCCAGCGCCTCCTCGAAGGTCGAGATCACACCGAGGCCCGCCTCGGCAGCGGCGATCTCCAGTTCGAGCATGGTGGCGACCAGCGGCCCCGTCGGGCTGATCCGGACGACCTCGCCGTTCCGCTCGAACTCCCATGGCAAGGCGACGATGCCGCTGGCGAAACGATGGCGGATGCAGGGGTGCGCCAGCAGCTCCTCGGGATGGCGCGGCACGCCGTGCGCGGCCAGATGCGCGGGCGACGCGGCCGTCGCGTAGCGCTGCAGGCGCGGTCCTATCGGCACCGCGATCATGTCCTGCTCCAGCCGCTCGTCGTAGCGCACGCCGGCGTCGAAGCCGGCCGCCAGCACGTCGATGAAGCCGTCCTCGGCGACCACCTCGAGCGTGATGCCCGGGTGGGCGGCAAGAAACGCGCAGGCGATCGGCGGCAGCACCATCCGGGCCACGATGACCGGCACGTTCAGCTTGAGCGTCCCGGTCGGGCTGTCGCGGAAGCTGTTGACGGCGTCGAGCGCCGCCGCCACCTCGCCGAGCGCCGGGCCGAGGCGCTCCAGCAGGCGGGCGCCGGCCTCGGTCGGCGTCACGCTGCGGGTGGTGCGGTTGAGGAGCCGCACCCCGAGCCGCGCCTCCAGCCGCCGCACCGCCTCGCTGAGGCTGGAGGCAGACACCCCGCGCACCGCGGCCGCCCCGCGAAAGCTGCGCTGCCGGGCCACCGCCGCGAAGGCGTCGAGATCGGTGAGGTCGATATCCGCCACGGCCATGACCACTGTTCGTAATCTCGTACAACCCGCACCGACATTGCCGCGTTATCGAACAAGGCGCCAGCCCTCATGCTCCTGACCATCGGGCGGACAGCTCGGCGCCGAGACGATCAGCCGGGCCGCCGCCGGGCATCCGATCAGCGGCCTGCAGATCGAGCACTCGCTGATCCCGGGCGGCATCGAGGATGCAATCATGCCGACGGTGCGCGATCTCGGCAGCGGCGTCATGGCCCAAGGCGTCCTGTCGCGCGGACTGATCGGCGGCCACTGGAGCAATCAGAACGCATCGTCGGCGGACGATTTCCGGGCGCACAGCCCGCGCTTCCAGGGTGACATTTTCGATCGGAATCTCGCCCTCGTGGAGGCGCTGCGCGGCATCGCGCAGGCCCAGATGCCGATGCTCGACTCGGAGCGATGAGGCCGCGGCGCTGCCGGTCCGGTGACGCGGGTCGGTTTCGATAAATTAACTAAAACGGAGGACGGTATCGGGCACCACCCACCGGCCGCGCCCGGCCTGCGGCGGGATGGACGGGCGGACCGCGGATTCCCCGTCCGGCGGCAGGCGCGCGAGCCGACGGCCAACCGTCGGAGTGCGTTGCCATGAAGCTTCGGTTCGACCTCACCGTGAGCCGCAAGATCTACGCCGTCATCGTCCTCGGGTTCCTCGGCCTTCTGGGGACGACCTTTCTCGATTCGCGCGAGCTCGCGTCGAGCCTGAAGCAGCAGAAGGAGATCGAGCTGCGCCATCTCTCGGAGCTGGTGGTCGGGATCATCGCCCGCGAGCACGCGGCCGCCCAGCGCGGCGAGCAGTCGATCGAGGCAGCGCGCAAGCGGGCCCTCGAGACGATCGGATCGCTCCGCTACGGCAACAACGACTACTTCTTCGTCCGCGACGGCGAAGGCATCACCCTGGTCAATCCGAACGCTCCCGACAATGTCGGCAAGAAGCGCGACGACGGGCGCGACGCCAACGGCAAACTCTATGTCCGCGAGATGATCGACCTCGCCAAGCAGAAGGGCGAGGGCTACGTCACTTACGTCACCAAGAAGCCGAGCGGTACGAACGCCGAGAAGCTGGTCTTCCTGCAGAGCTACCGCCCCTGGGACATGGTGGTCGGAAGCGGCGTCTATATCGACGACCTCGACGCTCAGACCTGGGCCGCGACCAAACGCTCGCTGATGGCCGCCGCGCTGGTGCTGCTGCTCATGCTGGCCGCCTCCGTCGTGATGGCGCGCAGCATCACCGGCCCGCTGCGGCGGATGACCTCGACCATGAAGTCGCTCGCGCATGGCAAGCTCGATGTCGAGGTGCCCGGACTCGGCCGGCACGACGAGGTCGGCGAGATGGCCGAGGCCGTCGCGGTGTTCAAGACCAATGCGACCGAACGCGTTCGTCTGGAGGCCGAGCAGAAGGCGGCCGAGGTGCGCGCCGCGGCGCAGCGCAAGGCCGACATGGTGCGGCTCGCCGACACCTTCGAGCAGGCCGTCGGCGGCATCATCAACACCGTGTCCTCGGCGGCGACAGAGCTCGAAGCGACCGCGACCACGCTGACCCGCACGGCCGACCTCACCCAGCAGATGTCGGCGACCGTCAGCGCCGCGTCGGGAGAGGCCTCGACCAACGTGCAGGCCGTCGCGGCGGCGACCAACGAGATGACGTCGTCCGTTCACGAGATCGGCCGCCAGGTGCAGGCGTCGAGCCGCATCGCCGACGCGGCGGTGAGCCAGGCGGCCAAGACCGATGCGCGCGTCGGCGCGCTGTCGGTGGCGGCCAACAAGATCGGCGACGTGGTCAAGCTGATCACGGCGATCGCCGAGCAGACCAACCTGCTGGCGCTCAACGCCACCATCGAGGCGGCGCGCGCCGGCGAGGCCGGCCGCGGCTTCGCCGTGGTGGCCAACGAGGTGAAGGCGCTGGCCGCTCAGACCGGCAAGGCGACCGGCGAGATCGGCGCCCAGATCTCCGGCATGCAGGCGGCGACCCAGGAGTCGGTCGCGGCCATCAAGGAGATCAGCGGCACCATCGGCCAGATCGCCGAGATCGCCTCGGCGATCGCGGCGGCCGTCGAGGAGCAGGGCGCGGCGACGTCCGAGATCTCGCGCAACATCCAGCAGGCCGCCGCCGGCACCACGCAGGTGGCCGAGAACATCACCGAGGTGAGCCGCGGCGCCGAGGAAACCGGCGCAGCCTCGGGCGAGGTCCTGAGCGCGGCCGGCCAGCTCGCCGGCGAGAGCAACCGCTTGCGCGCCGAGGTGGAGAAGTTCCTCGCCACCGTCCGGGCCGCCTGAGCGGGCGGGCCGCCGGGACCACAAGGGCGGATCCGTGACAAGACGGTCGGCCGCGGGCAGGGACTTCGAACTTCGCAGTGGTCGAAGGCGTCCTGGCCTGTCACATGCATGGGTCCGCCCCGTCGGAGGTCGACCCGTGCGCCCCTGCCCACCCCGAGGTTTCGCCCGGCCTCGTCTGCTGCCGGTCTCCGGCATCCGGACCGTTCCCTGATGGGCGGCACCTGGAAGACCCTGGTCACGGCCGTGGTCGTCGCCGGGCTGGCGATCACGGCCGCCGTGCAGCATGCCACCGGCGGCCATGGCCTCGTCCTGCCGTTCCTGGTCGTGGTGGCGACCGTGCTGATGTGGGCGACCCGCGCGGTCCCCGAATACCTCGCCGCCTTCGTGTTCTTCGTCGTGTGCGCGATCGGCCTGGTCGCGCCGGCCTCCGTCTACCTGTCCGGCTTCACCGGCCCGGCCACCTGGCTGGTGTTCTCCGGCTCGGTGATCGGGGCATCGCTCGGCCATACCGGGCTCGCCGATAGGCTCGGCGCCAAGCTCGCGGCGATCGCCAACGGCCCGTTCCCGGCCGTGATCGCCCGGGTGGCGGTGTTCGGGGCGGCGCTCGCCTTCGTGATGCCGTCGGGCATGGGCCGCATCTTCCTGCTGGCGCCGCTGCTCGGCGCCTTCGCCCAACGGGCCGGCCTCGCCAAGGGCAGTCGCGGCCGCGCCGGCGTGATGATCGCGGGGCTTTTCGGAACGTTTTTCCCCGCCATGGCGATCCTGCCGGCCAATGTGCCGAACAACGTGCTGGCCGGCCTGCTGGAAGCCACCGGAATCGGCGTGCCGACCTTCTCGGAATACCTGCTGCTGCATTTCCCGGTGCTCGGCTTCGCCAAGCTGATGCTGCTGATCGGCTTGCTGGCGATCGGCTTTCGCGACGTGGCCCGAATCCCGGCCCCGGACGCGCCGTCGCCACCGCCGATGACCGCCGTCGAGAAGCGCCTCGCCGTGGTGCTCGCCGTCACCATCGGCCTGTGGCTCTCCGATAGCCTGCACGGCGTCTCGGCCACCTGGGTCGGCATGGCGGCCGCGGTGGTGTGCCTGTGGCCCGGCAGCGGCCTGCTGCCGCCGAATCCGATGAGGAGCGTCGCGTTCGAGCCGATCGTCTACGTGGCCGGCGTGGTCGGGCTCGGCGCCGTGGTCGGCTATACGGGGCTCGGCACCAGGCTCGGCGAGATCCTGACGGCCGTGATCGCGCCGCTCGCCGGCAACGCCGTGGCGAGCTATGTCGGGCTGGCGGCGATCGCGGCCGGGCTCGGCCCGCTGGTCACCGCGGTCGGCACGCCGGCGATCCTCACCCCGATCGCGCCCGTGCTGGCGACTGCCACCGGGCTGCCGGTCGCCACCGTGACCATGAGCCAGGTGCTCGGCTTCTCGACCATCTTCCTGCCCTACCAGGCGCCGCCGCTCGCCGTCGCGGTGCAGATCGGCGCGCTGCCGGCCCGCGAGGCGATCCGCTATTGCCTGATGCTGGCGCTGCTCACCATCCTGGTGCTGTGGCCGCTCGACGTGCTGTGGTGGATGCTGCTCGGCCGGCTGCCGTGAACGCCGCGGCGGCCGGACGAGGGCGTGCCGATCACGCCACCTTGGCGAGGAACTCGTCGACCGCCGTCTGCAGATGACGGGCCGCCCCGGCGAGCTCGCCGGTCGCGCCCAGAACGTCGGTGGCCGAACGGCTCGCCTCGCCGATCGCCCCCCGCACGGTCGCGATGTTGCCGGCGAGCCGGCTGGCCCCGTCCGCCGCCTGGGCGACGCTGCGCGAAATCTCGTGGGTGGCCGCCGACTGCTCCTCGATGGTGGCCGCGATGGTCGCGGTGAAGCGGCTGATGTCGTCCATGGTCGTGGTGATGCGGCCGATCGCATCGACGGCGTCCGAGGTCGACGACTGGATCCCGGCGACCTGCGAGGCGATCTCCTCGGTCGCCTTGCCGGTCTGGCTCGCCAGCGTCTTCACCTCGGAGGCGACCACGGCGAAGCCCTTGCCGGCCTCGCCGGCGCGTGCCGCCTCGATGGTGGCGTTGAGCGCCAAAAGGTTGGTCTGCTCGGCGATCGCCTTGATCAGGCCGACCACATTGCCGATCCGCTGCGCCGCCTGGGCGAGCGTGCCGACCTGCTCGTTGCTGCGGCCGGCGAGCGTCGTCGCCTCGCCGACCACCGCGTTGGCCTGGCCGATCTGGCGGCCGATCTCGGCCACCGACGAGCCGAGCTCGTCGGCCGCGGAGGCGACGCTCTGCACGTTGTCGGCCGCCTGCTCGGAGGCCTGGGCGGCGGCGCCGGCCTGCTTGCTGGCGTCGGCCGCGACCGTGTCGAGGGACGTCGCCGTGCTCTCGAGCTTCTTCAGGCTGGCGCCGACCGCGGTGAGCACCTCACCGATGCTGGAGCGGAACACCGCGATCAGACCATCGACCCGCCGCTGGCGGTCGGTCTGGTCGGCGAGCGCGCGCTCGTCGGCGGCCTTTCGCTCGATCGCCGACTGCCGGAACACCTCGATCGAGCGGGCCATCACGCCGATCTCGTCCTGGCGCTCGACGCTCGGCACCTTGATGTCATACTGGCCGGCCCGCATCTCGCCCATGGTGTGCGACAGCTCGCCGAGCAGATCCCGGATGGTGCGCAGCACGATCCGGCTCATCACCAGCACGGCCACGATGGCGATCGAGGTCAGGCCGAAATAGAGGAGAATATTCCACCAGGCGGTCGAAAGCCGGCGCTCGGCCTCGGCGATGGTGCCGTCGACGCTCGCCGTGATCAGCTTGGCGAGGGTCGGCAGCAGGGCCTGGTTGACGGAGCCCCAGGCCGCGAGATCGGCCTCGGGCGCCTTCTCGCCGGCGTTCTTCAGCGCGATCGCCTGCAGCTCGGCATACCGCTTGCCGTGGGTGGTGCCGACGGCCCGGAACTGGGCGACCACCTCGGGCAGCGCATACTCCTCGAGCAGCCTGCCGTAGCTCGCCTGGTGGGTGTTGGCCTCCGCCAGCATCAGGAACGCCGGCGGCGGCAGGCTGCCTTCCCGCAGGGCGCGTTCACCATTGTTGCGCAGGACGAGGCTGGCACTGTTGTATTTCAGCAAGGCGTAGAGGCCGAGGATGCGACGCGACAGCCCGTCCTCCGCGGTCGCCACCGCCGTGCGGCCGACCAGCTCGATGCCGAGGCCTGCGAGCGGCGCCCGGAAGGCCGGAATGTCAGAAATGGCCGCCGACTTGGAATCCATGCGGGACCGATGCGCGACCTGGCGGCCAAGCTGCTCGTCGATCGAGCGGAGATAGTCGCGAATGGCGACGTCCTGTGGAGCGACCACTGCGACGGTATCCTGCAACGCCTTGTAGGCCTGGTCGGTCTCCCGACGCTGGGCATCGAGGGCGGCCTTTTCGGCGCTGCCCAGCAGCCAGTTGCGCTCCGCCATACCCTCGGCCGGGAAAGCGAACGAGACGTAGCGGGTCACCGAGACGGCCAGCCGCAGCATGCGGGTGGCGTCGGAGAGCGCGTCGTATTTCAGCCACTGCTCGTACGTGAGCCGTCCGGCGAACAGAGTCAGCACCAGGACGGGGACGACGCTGGCGATGAGAAGCAGCTTGGCGAAGGAGATGTGGCGCACTGAAGGAAGCCTTCGGTCCGGGGCAGATAGCTGGTTCTAACCTGCAACGGTAAATGGATCCCTGACAAATGGTCGCCTTTCGAGCAACGCTTGCCCACGATGCGGGACAGAATACCGACCGAGCGGGAGAGGGGCTTGCGGTCCTGGCGCGATGGGCTTAACCGAAGGGCGCGAGAACGGCCGCACTCCCCCGGGCCGTGCGCAGGATATCGGCCGTACCGACGGCCTCTACCCACGAGTTCAGTGATGTTGGCGAATCTGGTGCGCGCGATCGTCTCCGCCGTGGTGGCGGTGGGGATCGGCGTGCTGCTCTACCTCGACGAACGGGTGCTCGGCTTCGTGATCACCAGCCTGACGGTCGGCCTGCTGGTGTTCGGCCTGATCGGATTGCTGGCGGGCGCCGCCTTCGCGGTGCGGGCCGGCCTGCGGCTGTTCATCGAGCCGCCCGAGGTGATGCCCGCCGTCCCGGCGGACCGGCGGCAGGCGGAACAGCGTCGAGCCGAGCATCTGCGCACCGAGGCGGCGACCAGCCCGTCCTGAAGCTCCAGTCGGCGGACGACTCTGCGATCGGCGCGCCGGATCAATCCGGCTTGGCGTTGGACACGCGCACCACCTCGGCCCATTTGCGCACCTCGGCGGCGACGAAGTCCGGCATCTCCGCGGTCGGACGGAAACGCGCCACCACGGCATTGCGATCGAAGGTCTCGCGCACCAAATCGGCACCGAGCGCCGCCTCGATGGTCTTGGCCAGCAGCGCGATGCGGTCCGGCGGCGTCCTGGCCGGGGCGAAATAGGCGAACCAGGCATCGGCATCGACGTCGGGCACGCCGGCCTCGGCCAGCGTCGGAATGTCGGGCATGAGGGCGACGCGCTTCGACGACGCGATGGCGAGCGCCCGCACCATCCCGCCCTCGAGCGGGCCACGGATATTGGCCACCGCGATGAAGCCGAAATCGACCACGCCGGCCATCAGGTCCTGGGCGAGCGGTCCGCCGCCCCGATAGGGCACGTGCTGCGCCTCGACGCCGGCCTTCAGCTTGAACAGCTCGCAGGCGAGATGCGAGGACGAGCCGTTGCCGGTCGACCCGTAGTTGAGCTTCCCTGGCTCTCGCTTCAGAAGTGCGACCAGCTCGGTCGCGCTCGACACCGGCAGCGTCTTCTTGACCACCAAAGCATGCGGCACCGTGCAGACCTCGCAGATCGGCGCGAAGCTCTCGACCGCGCGGTAGCCGAGCGTGGGATAGAGCGACTCGTTGGTGCCATGCGTCTGCTGGGTGCCGAGCACCAAGCGGTAGCCGTCCGGATCGGCGATCGCCACCGACTGCGCCGCGACCGAGCCGCCGCTGCCGCCGCGGTTCTCCACCACGACCGGTTGCCCGAATGCGCGCCCCATCGGCTCGCCGATGGCACGGGCCACCAGGTCGACCGAGCCGCCCGGCGGATAGGGCACGACCACGGTGACGGGCCGGCCCGGATACGGCGCGTCGGTCGCGGCCATGACGGGCCCGACGAGGCTGGCGCCGGCCGCGCCTAGAACAAAGCTGCGACGATCGATCATGGACAATCCAAAGCGGGGGTTGCGTGACGAACGGCGCCGACCGGCGCGCGCAGACGCGTGTCTTAGCGCCCAGCACCGCCGACAGACAAGCGAGCGGCGCGCGGCGCAGTCGGGCCGGCACGCTGGCCAGCCCCCACGGCTGCGCTAGGATGCCGCGCCCGGACAAAGCCACCAGGACAATGCCACCGAGGCGCGAACCGATCGGGAGAGCCACTTTGTTGCGATTGCAGACCCTCGAGCATCGCCGCCTCGCGCTCGCGACGCAGCGCAAGTTTGCGTTGCGCATGGCCATCGCAGTCGCCATGTGGTTCGCCCTCGCGGCCTTCGGCCTCGCGATCGGCATGGCCGGCTATGCGGGCTTCGAAGGCATGTCGCTCACGGACGCCTATGTGAACGCCGCCATGATCCTGTCCGGCATGGGGCCGATCGGCGAGCTCAAGACGACGGCGGGGAAGATCTTCGCCGGGTCCTACGCGATCTTCTCCGGGCTCATCATCGTCATCGCCTCGAGCTTCGTGCTCGCCCCGATCTTTCACCGCGTCCTGCACCGATTCCACGTCGAGCAGAGCAAGGATGAGTGATTTGGGATCCGGGTGATCAGCTCCGATCCACGACAACTGACGTCAGCGCCCGGGGCCGCCCCCCACCCCCGACCCCTCCCCACCGCTTCGCGGGGGGAGGGGAGCCGCAGCGCTTTCGTCTCCCCTCCCCCCGCGAGCGAAGCTCGTGGCGGGGAGGGGTCGGGGGTGGGGGGCAGCAGCCGAACTGATCGGCCGGAGCGCGTATGACCAAACGCCCGTGCGGCGGCGTTCCGCCCGTCTTGAAAGACGCACCGGCGAGGCGAACTCGCCGAACCGCGTCTTTGCCGAACCCCCGCTTTTCGGGTGGCCGCCGCACGATGCCAGCGGTAAGACCGCGCTCATGCGGTCCGTCGGCGTCGATCCGGTCAGGGAGCCACCATGCATCTCACGCCAGAATTCCTGCTCACCTCGCTGGTCGTGGTCGCCTCGCCCGGCACCGGCGTGCTCTACACGCTGGCGGCGGGCCTTTCGCGCGGGCGACGAGCCAGTGTCGCGGCGGCCTTCGGCTGCACGCTCGGCATCGTGCCGCACCTCGTCGCCGCGGTGCTCGGCCTCGCGGCGGTGCTGCACACCAGCGCGTTGCTGTTCCAGGCCGTGAAATTCGCCGGTGTCGCCTACTTGCTGGTGATGGCATGGCAGACGCTGCGCGAGCACGGTGCGCTCCGGGTCGAGACGAAGGCCGATCCGAGGCCCGCCCGCGAGGTGATCACCACGGGCGTGCTGATCAATATTTTGAACCCGAAGCTGTCGCTGTTCTTCGTCGCCTTCCTGCCGCAGTTCATCGAGGCCGGCGAGGCGGCACCGCTCCTGCGCATGCTGGAACTCTCCGCCGTGTTCATGGCGATGACGTTCGCCGTGTTCGTCGTCTACGGCATCACGGCGGCGGCGGTGCGCACCCATGTGGTGTCGCGGCCCGCCGTGATGACCTGGCTTCGGCGCGTCTTCGCGGCGGCCTTCGTGGCGCTCGGCGCCAAGCTGGCACTGGCCGAACGCTGATTTGCCGAACGCCGACTCGCCGAGCGCCGATCAGCGCAGCGCGAGCTTGCCGTATTCGCCGGCGGCGCGGGCCAGCATGGTTTCGCACTGCGCCGGACCGACGCTGTCGATGGTGCCGAGGTTTTCGCCCGACTCGCCGTGCCGGAACAGCCAGACGTCGCGGCCGTCGCGGACATTGATCGAGTGGCGAATGCCGTGCGGGGCGCCGCCGGCCGGCTCGCCGCCGAGCGGCACCAGCCAGAAGTCCACATGGGCGTGGTTGGTCGAGTGCGGGTCGAGATTGGTGTCGACCCGGAACGTCACATGCGCCTGCGCGAGATCCGCATTGGCATTCTCGATCGCCGGCAGCAGCACCGTGCGGGCCCATTCGGTGCCGGCCTCGAACCCCGAGACCACACGGGCCGCCTGACCCTGATCCTGCTGGTTCCGTCCGGCGAGAAACGCGTCTTGGATACGGCCCATGGCTCACCTCCTGTCGACGCCGGCGCCGGGCCCCTGCCCGATCGCCTCCGGGCGGACCGCGAGCGCCGATCCGCCCAATGACAACCCGCTCCCCCGGCGACGGTTCGCCCGAGCGGGCACAACCCGAGGTAACAAGGTGCGCCCTCGTCGACCCTCAGTCCAGCTCCGTGAGCAGCGGCTCGCGCCCGGTCCGCTGGTGCCAGCCGTCGAACCAGACGAGATCGCGCAGCGGCAGCCGGGGGAGCCAGCCGGCCGTCTCCAGCTCGGGCTTGGCGAAGAAATGCGACACCCGCCCGATGCACAAATAGGCGATCGGCTGGATCCGCGGCGGGATGCCGAGGGCGGCGCGCAGATCGTCGTAGCGCACGATGCTGACCCAGCCGACGCCGAGATTTTCGGCCCGCGCCGCCAGCCACAGGGTCTGCACGGCGCAGACGACGCTGTAGAGGTCCATCTCCGGCTGGTGGGTGCGGCCGATGACGACCGGGCCGGTGCGATCGCGGTCGCAGGTCACGCACAGGCCGATCGGCGCCTCCAGGACGCCTTCGAGCTTGAGTCGCCGATAGGTCGCGGCGCGGCCGTCGTCGAACATCCCGGCCGCCTCGGTGTGCGCGTCCGAGAAGGCCGCGTGGACGCGGCGCTTGGCCTCGGGATCGCGCACCACGATGAAGTCCCAGGGCTGCATGAAGCCGACCGAGGGCGCCTGGTGGGCGGCGGCGAGCAGCCGCGCCAAAACCTCGTCCGGGATCGGATCGGGCAGGAACTGGCCGCGCACGTCGCGGCGGGTGGCGATGCAGCGATAGACGGCGTCGCGCTCCTCCTCGGAGAAGTCGGCATTGTGCTGCACGGTTGCGTCCATGAGGTCCTCGTCGTCTCGGGCACGGCCGGCGCCGCCGGCGACCCGCGGTCGGCCATCATAGCGCGATTTGCGGCATGCCGTGGACCGGCGGCGCCGCTCCGGCCTGCCCGCGGAACAACCGCGCGCTGCTCGGGTGAGGGGTCGGCCCGCCGGCGGCGCGCAGCCTCGGGGCGCGCAACCGCGGGGGGCACTCGGCGGACCGACCCGCTCACCCGAACCGGGCGGCCGGACCGGCCGACCTAGTCGTGCGACAGCACCGCCAGCGGGGTCGGATAGGGCTCGACCCGGATCGACTCGTGGGCGAGCAGTCCGACCTTCTGGCGCGGGGCCTGCTCCAGCTCGCCGGTTGCCGACTTGCGCACGGCGTATTGCCAGGCGGTGAGCTCGCCGCGGGTCTTGAGGGCGCGGGCGACCGCGCCGGCGTCGCGGCCGCCGAGCGCATCGAGCTCGGCCTCGGAAAGGCCGATGACGATCTCGTCGCGAGCCGAGACGATCTTGAACAGCATGGTCATGGCGGTATTGCTCCGCGGGGCTTGCGCAAGGAGGCGGGTCTGGGGGTCGAGGGCGCTCTGGGCGAAGGCCGGGCCGGCCGCCGCGAAGAGCAGCGTGCCGGCGACGAGGTGCCGGCGTGCAATGTCAGGCATCGGAAGGTCCCCTCCGGAATCGCCGCGGCGGCAGGCGCCGACCGTCGATGCGACGCGAGCGCCGCGGCAATGAGAACGCTGAATAGTCCCTGCCCTTTGTCGCGGCGGAGCGCCCGGAGGTTCAGAGCCGGTCGACGAGGTCGGGGCTCTGCACGGTGCCGTCCGGCGACGTGGTGAGCGGCACGACGGAGCGCACCGCGGCGAGCGGCAGCGGTGCATAGAGATGCGGGAACAGCGCGCCGCCGCGCGATGGCTCGAAGCGCAGCGCGTCGCCGAGCGCAGCGGCCACCACCGCGACGAGCAGCAGGTCGCGCTGGCCGAAAAAGTGCTTCGCGGCCGTCTCGGCGACCTGCGCGGCGGTGGAGAAATGGATGAAGCCGTCGGCGAGGTCGACGGGGGCGCCCGTGAAGGTGCCGGCCCGCTCCGCCTCGCGCCACAGCGCCGCCGGGCAGATCTTGTAGACGAGCTCTTCGCGCGCAGCAGTCATGCGGGTCTCCGTTCGACAGGCTGACGCCCTCATACGCGCCCGCGCCGCCGCGCTCCAGCCCGGCCGCGTCCACACCTTGCTCGAAAAAGACCGGCGGCCCGGCGAACCGCCGGCGAACCGGTGCGGCCCCGCGGCCCGCCGGGACACCACCGGAAAGTCCTTCCGCATCGGCCATTTAGTCCGGCTTTGCAGCGGCTTCGCGGCCCGGAGCGCCGGTCCGTCGGCTGGGCCGAGCCGGGGCGGTGACGGGGCCGTGACGGCTTCTGGACAACCGTCCGGAACGCCTCTATAACCGCCCCCGCTCGCCGATGCCCCTGGGCATCGCGCTTCTGCGGGCACGCCCAGGTAGCTCAGTTGGTAGAGCACGTGACTGAAAATCACGGTGTCGGTGGTTCGATTCCGCCCCTGGGCACCATTCTTCATTTTGGCCTTCGGTCGCCCCGATAGTCCACCCGGCCGCGTGAGCCACCTTGTGCCGCCCTACGCTTGCGCGGCGGCCTCCGTGCCCCCGCGCTCGCCGCCTTGCAGGCTGCGCTCCAGCGCCGCGCGGGCGGAGGCGATGTGGCGGCGCATCAGGATCTCGGCCAGCTCGCCGTCGCGTTCGGCGATCGCATCGACGACGCGCTCGTGCTCCGCGAGGGCCTGGCGGGCGCGGCCCGGCACCACCCGGTGCTGCCGGCGGTAGAGCCGGAACAGCGTGTAGAACTCGTTGCACAGAAGGCCGAACAGCGTCTCGTTCTGGGCGATCCGGGCGATCAGGACGTGATAGTCGGTGTTGGCCGCCGCCTGCCAGCGCAGGCTGGTGTCGGGATCGGCGAGGGCGCGGCGCTGCATCTTCAGCACGGCGCGCAGCGCCGCGATGTCGGCCGGCGTCGCCCGCAGGGCCGCCTCACGGGCCGCCAGCCCTTCGAGCACCTCGCGAATGCGGAAGAGCTCGATCGCGAAGGTGCGCGACGGGACGATCACCCGCACGCCCTGGCGAGGCGAGCGGGTGACGAGCTTGCGCTCCTCGAGCTGCCGGATCGCCTCGCGCAGCGGTCCGCGGCTGACCCCGAAGCGGGCCGCCAGCCGCGGCTCGCTCAGCTTGCTGCCGGGCGGAAACTCGCCCTGGACGATCGCCTCGCTCAGCCGCGCGAACAGCGACTCGGAGAGCGACCGCTCGTCCTCACCGTCCGGCGGCGCGGCAACGGTGCCGAGAGCGACGGCGGCGGCGGATCGGTGCGGCGAGGTCATGACGGCGAGTCCTGCTCCGAGCAGACTGATCGACCGATCACCCCAGACCGCGATCGAAGATGCCCGCCCCGGTCGGCCGGGACGGCGTGACGGTGCCGGCCGGCAGCGCCGGCACGAGGCCGTCGAGCGCGCCGGCAGGACGGCCGGCGAATCCTCTCGCGGCGTCGAGGAACGCCTGCCGCTCGGCCGCGCCGAGCATCTCGCGGGTCAGCGTCTCGAACTTGCCGACATAGTCGGGCCAGGTCCACGGATGGGCGCCGTTCGGATGCGCGTCGGCGACCGCCCGCTCGCCCGACACGACACGACCGTCGTCGAGCGTGATGGTGAGCTTGCCGCCGAAGGCGCGCTTGGCCGGATCGGCCTCGTGGTAGCGCGCCGTCCACGCCTTGTCCTCGACGGTCCTGATCTTGTGCCACAACGCCACGGTCGACGGACGGTGGGCGCGCTCCGGCGTGTAGGAGCTCTCGTGGTGCCAGCCGCGGTCCTCGAGCGCCACCGCGAGGATGTACATGATCGAGTGATCGAGCGTCTCGCGGCTGGCGTCCGGATCGCTCTTCTGTGGATCGTTGGCGCCCGTCCCGATGACGTGATGGGTGTGATGGCTGGTCTCGAGCAGGATGTCCTCGACGCGGGAGAAGTCGCCGATCTGTCCGGCGAGGTCGCTGGCGAGATCGATCAGCGCCTGCGCCTGGTACTCGGCCGAATGCGCCTTGGTGTAGGTCTCGAGGATGCCGCGCGGGCTCTCTCCGTCGGCGGGGAGCCAGACGTCGTAGCGGCTGTCCGGACCGCCCAGCATCCAGGCGATCACCGACTCCTCACCCTCGTAGATCGGCGACGGCGCGCCCTCGCCCCGCATGGCGCGGTCGATGCACTCGATGGCGAGCTTGCCCGAGAAGCCCGGCACATAGGCCTTCCACGAGCTGATCTCGCCCTTGCGCGACTGCCGCGTCGAGAACGACAGATGCACGGCCTGGTTCACGGCCTGGTAGATCACCGGCGCCGGCAGGCCGAGCAGCGCACCGATGCCGGCCGTGGTCGCCGGGCAGAGATGGGCGACGTGGTCCTTCTTGTACTGGTGCAGCGAGATCGCCTTCACCAGCGCGACCTGGACCTCGTAGGAGACCGCGATGCCGCGGGCGAGCGCGGCGCCGTCGCACCCCATCTGCTGCGCCACCGCGACCAGCGGCGCGATGGCATCGCCCGGATGCGCGTAATCGGCCGCCAGGAAGGTGTCGTGGAAGTCGAGCTCGCGCACTGCCGTCGCGTTGGCCCAGGCCGCCCATTCGGCATCGACGCGGATCGCGGCAGCGAGCCCATACAGGGTCGCGCCGCCTTGGCGCGGATGCGCCAGCGCCATGGCGCGGGCCGCCGCCACCGGCGCGCGATTGATCGCCGCCAGCGCGACGCTGGCATTGTCGACGATCCGGCACGCGATCATGTCGGTCACGTCTGCGTCGAGCGGCCCGCAATGCGCCGCGAAGCTCGCGATGTGCCAAGCGAGCTGCTGCTCGCGCGGCAGCCGCGCGGCGGAGGGGTGAACCCGAACGGTGTGGCGTCTCATGACGAACGTCCTGCTTTCCTTACTGTCTCGCGAGTCGAGCACGCGGCCCGGTCCGGCGCGGAGAGACACGCGGGACCGGCCGGCATGGGTTAGGCGATCGCAGCGGGGCTGTCGACCTCACAGACGGATGTTGCCGAGAGCGACCGCGGTCGCCAGCCAGATCAGCGAGACGCCGATCGCCGGCAGCAGCGCGAACTTCTGCAGGTCGCCGAACTCGACCTTGTTGAGGCCGACCAGCAGATAGGTCGACGGCACCAGCGGGCTGAGCAGATGGGCGCCCTGCCCGATCAGGGCGGCGCGCCCCATCTCGGCGGCGTCGATGCCGTAGGCGGCGGCCGCCTTCACCAGCACGGGCAGGACGCCGAAATAGAACGCGTCGTTGGTCATGAAGAAGGTGCCGGGCAGGCTGATCAGCGCCGTGATGAGGGCGAGGTGCGGGCCCATCGACTCCGGCACGCCGGCCAGGATCATCTTGGCCATCGCGTCGACCATCTTGGTGTCGGCGAGAATGCCCATGAAGATGCCGGCCGCGAACACCATGGTGACCACCGGCGTGGCGTTGGCGCCGTTGGCGGCGATGCGCGCCTGCTGATCCTTGTTCTTGTAGTTGATCATCAGCGCGAGCGCCGTGCCGATGATGAACAGGATCGCCAGCGGCAGGACCTCGCCGATCAGGCAGACCATCAGCAGAACGACGAGCGCCGCATTGAACCAGAACCGCTCCGGACGCTTCAGCTTGGCGGCCTCCGGGTCGTCGTCGGCCGCGACGGCGGCGCCCTCGTGCTTGATGTCGAGGACGCCGAGCCGCGCCCGCTCCTGAAGGCCCCAGCGATAGCCCATGTAGCAGACGAACAGCGTGCCGAGCACCATGCCCGGGATCATCGGAACGAAGACCTGCGACGACTCGACGTTCAGCGAGGCGAGCACGCGCCCGGTCGGTCCGCCCCAGGGGATGATGTTCATCACGCTGTTTTCAAGCACCGCGATGGCCGGCAGAATGATCGGCCTCAGGCCGACCCGCCGGTGCACGGCCAGCATCGCCGAGCAGGTCACCAGGTAGGTGGTCGAGCCGTCGCCGTCGAGCGAGATGACGGCGGCCAGCACGGCCGTGCCGACGCACACCCGCACCGGATCGCCGCGCACCGACTCGAGGATCCGCTTGATGATCGGATCGAACAGGCCGGCGTCGATCATCACGCCGAAGAACAGGATGGCGAAGAAGATCATGATGCCGGTCGGCGCCACCCGCCTGACGCCGTCGAACATCATCTTGCCGAGCCCGGCGTCGTAGAAGCCGAGGCAGAGCGCGAACACGATCGGAATCAGGATCAGCGCGTTCATGGCTGTCATGCGCTTCGACATGATCAGGTACATGAACAGGATGATCATTGCGAAGCCGGCCACGCCCAATGTGGTGCTCGTCATGATGAACTCCTGATGGTCGGAAGGACGGATCGCCGACCGCGCGCCACGGGCGCGGGTGCGGATCGGCAAGGGTGGGGATCGTGTGCGGTGCGGCTCGAGGGGGAGGAGTCACGGGAGGACTCGGTGCGTCCTTGCCGGCGCTAGGGCGGCCCGGCCGCAGTGGGTCGATCGGCGCCGCGACGTCCTCTGTCGCGGGTGGCGGCTCCAGGAGCGAGAGGTCCGAGCGCCTTCGTCACAGTCATTCCCGTCTCTCCGAGCGTCTGCAGCACGAATGTGGACATATGCACAGCACACATCCTTCCGGGCCGCAGCGTGCGACCCGGTCCGGGCGAGCGATTTGTCGACAAATCTGGCGTAAGACTAAAGTAGGACGGGCGGACGCTAGTAGAGGCCGGCAGGTTTGTCGACAGAATTTCGGGCGACGACGGCGCCGGCCCGGCCAGCGAAAGCCGACCATGCGCTTTTGGCGGGGCTAGTCTGCTCGGGATTGTCCGTAATTGAGAACACGTTGCTCCCTGGCCTAATGTCCGCACTTGTCGAGTCCGCCTCCCGCGATCGGCACCACTTGGCCCGTACCCCCGTCATGAGCGAGACCGCCCTGCCCCGCACACCCCTGCTTTCGGCGATCGACGTGCACGCGCACGTGATCGTGCCCTCCGTCTACGATGTCACCAAACCGCACAGCCTCTTTGCCCGCGCCGAAGCAGACCCGTCGCTGTCGCCCGAGCAGAAGGCTGCCGTCGTCGCCCGCAACGGCGACGTGGTGCGCCGCATGGCCGACGTCACCGAGCGCATCACCGCCATGGACCGCATGGGCGTCGCCGTTCAGGTGCTGAGCGCCAGCCTCGTGCACCAGTGCAGCTATTTTGCCGAAGCCGCCGAGAGCCTCGCCATCGAGCGGCGCAACAACGACGCCATCGCGGCGCTGGTGCGCGGTGCCCCGTCGCGCTTCGCCGGGCTCGGCGGCGTGCCGCTGCACGCGCCCGATCTCGCCGCCGCCGAGCTCGAGCGCTGCGTCGGCGAGCTCGGCCTAGCGGGCGTGCAAATCTCGTCGCGGGTGCGCGACAAGGAGATCGGCGATCCGACCCTGCGGCCGTTCTGGGCCAAGGCCGAGGCGCTCGGCGCCGTCGTCTATGTGCATCCGGCCGGCAATCCGGATCCGCGGCTCGCCCCCTACATGATGTGGAACAGCCTCGGCCAGTCGATCGAGGAGACCTTCGCCATCGCCTCGCTGTTCTACGACGGCATTCTCGACGCCTATCCGAATCTCCGCATCTGCATCTCGCACGGCGGCGGCTATATGCCGTATTACACCGGCCGCATCGAGCGGAACTACATCGAGAAGCCGGCGACACGGAAGAACATGTCGAAGCCGCCGGCCGACTATCTGCGCATGCTGCACTATGACACCTGCGTCTATGATCCGCGTGCCCTCGCGAGTCTGGTCGAGACCGTCGGGACCGAGCGCGTGCTGCTCGGCTCGGACTATCCCGTAGGCGACCCCCGGCCGGTCGACTTCATCCAGGACGCCGCCTTCCTCTCGGCCGAGCAGAAATCCGCCATCCTGGCCGGCAATGCCACACGCCTCTACGGCATCGATCCCGGCCCCGCCCCCACAGGAGACACGCCATGACCCAGCCGATCTCGCGACGCACCGTCTGCACGGGCGGCCTCGCTCTGTCGGGGCTGGCGCTCGCCGACCTCGCCCTGTCGCCGGCTGCACTGGCGCAGCGCGGCGGCCCGCCCGTCACCGTGGTGGTGCCCTACACGGCCGGCAGCGCCCCCGATCTGTTCGGACGGCTGCTCACCGAGCACCTGCGGCAGCTTTCGAACCAGACCATGATCGTCGAGAACCGGGTCGGCGCCAGCGGCAATCTCGGCACGCTCAGCGTCGCCCGGGCGACGCCGGACGGCACCACGCTCCTGGTCACGGCCAACACGATCGTCATGAATCCGAGCCTGTTCAAGTCGCTCCAGTACGACCCGGTGAAGAGCTTCGAGCCGGTCGCGGCGTTGGTGACGGCGAACTTCGCCCTGGTGGTGAGCGCGTCGCTCGGTGTCGACACGCTCGCCGCGTTCGTCGAGAAGACGAAGGCCGCCAAGGACCCGATCAATTACGGCTCGCCCGGCATCGGCACGCCCCACCATCTGTCGATGGAGCTGTTCCGCCGCCGCGCCGGCATCGAGATGGTGCACGTGCCCTATCGCGGCCTCGCCCCGGCCGTGACGGATCTGGCCGGCGGCCACATCAGTGCGATGTTCATGCAGATCAACGCCGCGACCGAGCTGGCCAAGGACGGCCGTGTGAAGGTGCTGGCACTGATGGGCAGCGCCCGCAACCCCGTGGCGCCCAGCGTCGCGACCTTCGCCGAGCAGGGCATCACCGGCGTCGACGTCGACAACTGGTGGGGCATGTTCGCGCCGGCCAAGACGCCGGCCGACGTGATCCAGCAGATCAACGCCCGCGTCAATGAGGTGCTGAAGCTGCCCGAGGTGCTCAAGGTGATGGAGACCCAGGGCCAGACCCCGATGGGCGGTCCGCCGGAGCGCCTGAAGGAGCTGGTCGAAATCGACCGGGCGCGCTGGGCCGAGGTCATCAAGGCGGCCAACATCGTCCTGGACTGAGGCTTCGCGTGGGACCCATGCCTCCTTCACCTCTCCCCGCGCGCGGGCCAAGGAATGCACAGATCTCGTTTAGTCGAGGAAATCAGGTCATATAGCGAAGAGCGTTCCCCACCCGCCGGCGTCATCGCCGGGCTTGACCCGGCGATCCATCATTCGCGAACAAAGTTTTTTTGCGAAACTGGATGGATGCGCGGGTCGAGCCCGCGCATGACGACTCTCACGCGTGTGACGCGATCTGTGCATGCCATGGCACGCGCGGGGAGAGGGAGCGCCGCCGTCGTGCCATGATAAGATCGCTTCCTGGCGCTGCACTTGCCTGACCACGGGCGAGCGAGGAGGTACCGCATGAGATCGACGATCATCGGCCGCCGCACGCTGCTGCTCACGGTCACGGCCGCGGGGCTGATGCCGTTGCTCGGCGGACGTCCCGCCCTGGCGGCAAACCTGCGCGTCGCCGCGCTGTTCGCCGGAAAGGTCGACGACCGCGGCTTCATGCAGGCCGGCTACGAGGGCCTGCGCCTCGCCGAGAAGCAGGTGCCGGCCGAGATCGCATTCACACAGGGCATCGCGCCGCAGCCCGACGCGCTCGCCGCCGCGCTGCGCGAGCTGGCGCGCCAAAAGCCCGATCTGGTCGTCGCCCATGGCGGCCAGAACAACGCCGCCGCCAAGGCGGTTGCCGCCGAATTCCCCGACATCGCCTTCGTGGTCACCCAGGGCAACGTCACCGGCGCCAATCTCGCGAGCTACGAGGTGCTGCAGGAGCAGTCGGCCTTCCTGGCCGGCGCGCTCGCCGGCCTGATGACCAAGTCCGGCGTCGTCGGCCACATGTCCGGCATCCGGGTGGTGCCCGGCCTGAAAGGCCGCGCCGGCTATGCGCACGGCGTCGCGCACACCAATCCGAAGGCGAGGCTGCTGACCAACTTCTCCGGCAACCAGGACGACAACGCGCTGTCGAAGAAGATCGCGACCGCGATGATCGCGGCCGGCGCCGACATCGTCTTCACCATGCTCAATGCCGGCCGTGCCGGCGCGATCGACGCCTGCCGGGAGAGTGGCGTGCAGCAGATCGGCAACGTGGTCGACTGGATCACGATCGTGCCTGATGTGTTCGTCGCCTCGGCCTGCGCCGACTCCGGCCGCGCCGTGTATCAGGCGATCGCCGACAAGGCGGCGGGCCGTTTTGGGCCCGGCGTGATCCGGCAGGTCGGCCTGGAGACACCGGAAGCGGTGCGGCTGGCCATGGCACCGCGGGTGCCGGACGCAGTACGCTCGCGCATCGCCGGGATTTCCGCCGACATCGTCGCCGGACGGCTGAGCGTGCCGCACGAGTGGACCGGCGAGGAATTCCCGACGCCGGCGTGAATGGCGGCAGTCCGTCGGAATTCGACGCACGGAACTGCGTGGCATTCGACGAAACTTTTCGCGAAACACCAGCCCGCGATCTCGCCGCACGGCCTAACCGGGCCGCGACATCTTGCTGATTAGATCCGTCGTGTGGCGTGGCATGGACGCGCTGCCGCCTCCGGCGGCACAGCGGCGGCCGGCAGCGCGTCCCGCACGCCTCGACGTTTGCGAGCACCCCGTGGCGATCGACCGGTCAGAGGTCCGGGATCAAGGAGTGGGACCCATGCACGTCTTCATTTGGATCTTGTCGACGGTGTTGCTGTTCCTGACCTACGACGTCGTCGCGCTCGGCAGCCGCTATCAGAGCGGCCTCTTGTCCAGCGCGTCGCAGTACGGCGCAGTGGCGCGCTACGAATCGAGGGGCGTCATCAGGCGTCACGGGCTGTAGCGCCGGGACGATCGTGGCGCAGCCTGCCGTGGCGCAAAAGCGCGCCGCGGCAGGCTCGCGACATCAGCGCCGCGTGATCAGCGCTTGGCCTGCTCGACATTCTTGTCGATCCAGGCGAACAGCCATTCGGCGATCTCCAGGCTGTTGTCGTCCTGCATCAGCATGTGCGAGTTGCCCTTGATGCCGATCTCGGGCAGCACGACGTTCTCGACCCGGCCGCCGGCCTTCTTGGCCGCCTCGGCGAACTCGCGGCACGCCTTCAGGCGCGGCGACCAGCGCGACGACAGGTCGACATAGTCGCCCCACAGGATCAGCACCGGCATGCCGAGATAGGGTTTCAGGTCGCCGGTCGCGGCCGGGCAGGTGCCGGGCTCGATCGAGACGATTCCGGCGATGCCGCGCGTATCGAGCGCCGCCGTCTGGAACGGATAGATGCCGGACTGCGAGTGGCTGATCAGCACGGTGCCGTCGAGCTTCTTGGCGAGTTCGGACAGCGCCGGCACGGTCGGATTCGGGGTCGGCAGCGTGGCGATCCAGTCGACCACCATCTGCTTCCAGAACTCCTCCTGGGCCTTCAGCGGGAAGCGCATGCCGGGATGGACCTGCGGGTACTCGGCGCCGAAGCGGAAGATCGCCCAGGCGGCCTCGTGCCCAGCCGCGAAGATCGGCGGCGCCTTGTCGGCCGGCGTCTTGCCGAGCCGCACGCTGTTGACGAGGCTCGGATCGGCGGCGGAGCGGCCGCGCGAGACCTGGTCGATCACGTAGACCGGATGGCCCTTGCGGACGAAATACTCGTCCCAGCCCATGCGGCCGTCGGGCGTCGTCTCCCAGGTCTTGCCGGTGAGGCAGCAGCCGTGGATCAGCGTCAGCGGCCGGCGGCGCGCGTCGACCGGCACCTGATAGCGGACATACATCTGGTCGACCGTGATGGTGCCGGACGGCGCATAGGCCGGCAGGGTCGACAGCGTGTCGGACTTCACGTCGCGGCCGCCGACGAAGAAGCTGCCCTGCCGCTCGATCACCAGCGGCCCCGGCTTGTCGGCCGGCGTCGATGCGGCGGTCTGCGCGACGGCGGGCGCAGCCGCGAGCATCACAAGGGTGGCGGCGAGAAGATGTCGTCTGATCATGGGCAGTTCCTCGATGGGCGCGTTCAGCGCTCGGTCTTGGTGGGTTCGGTCAGGCGGGATGGTCGGGCGGGTGGGCGAGGCAGGATGGACGAGGCGAGAGGGTCGGGCGGCGTGGTGCGGGCGGCGCTACCCGGTGCGGTCCTTGTAGGCGCCGGTGAGGAGCCAAGCGTCGAAGGCGGTCGCGATGGCGTCGCCGGTGACGAGGCCGTCGCGCCAGTCGTCCCGGGCGGGACGCAGGCGCATCATCCAGCCGTCGCCGAACGCATCCTGCGTCAGCAGTTCGGGATGGTCCACCAGCCGCTCGTTGTGGCCGACCACGGTGCCGTCGAATCCGGCGCGCGCCGCGCCGACCCATTTGCCGCCCTCGACCATGGCGATCCAGCGGTCCTTCTCGACCGCCTGGCCGGTGCGCTTCGGCGTGAACACCAGCACGTCGCCCATCAAGGCGGCGGCCCAGGGCGTGAAGCCGGCCCGCACGACGCCATCGGCCTCGACCGCGTACCAGAGCTGGTTCCCCATGTCGTAGAAGCGATCGTCCGGATAGTCGGCATCCAGTATTTTGGCCACGGGCAACCTCACACGAGCTGGTCATTCCGGGGCGCCGCCAACGGGTCCGGCCTTCGGCCGGCCCGATGACAGGCTCCGCGGCGAGCCCGGAATCCATACTCACAGACAGGGGCTATGGATTCCGGGCTCGCGGACCTTCGGCCCGCGCCCCGGAATGACGGGCCTCAATACGTCAGCACTCGGCAGTCGCCCTCCATCAGGTCGCGGATCATGGTGGCGGCGCCCATCATGCCGCTGCATTCCGCAATGAGGTCGTCCTCGGTCATGTCGAGCAGATCGAGATTGGCCGGGCAGGCCCAGAAGCGGGCGCCCTGCTGGTGCGCCTCGCGGATCCAGTCGTGCACGGTCTTGGGATGGTCGGGCTTGATGCGGATCGCATCGGCGACCCCCTTGCGCATCAGCCGCCCGGCCGTCGCCGTGCACACCACGTCGACCGCGTAGTCCATCGCCGCCGCGACGGCCGCGTGATAGAACGGCGCGCCGAGCTCCTCCGGGTTGCGCGGATCGGTGTTGAGCAGCACGATCAGCAGACGCCGGGTCACCGGTCTCACCTTTCAGTGATCGTCATTCCGAGACGGCGCCGGTTCTCCCTCTCCCCGCCTGCGGGGAGAGGTGAAGAAGCGCACGACGTCTCAAAAATCCACAAGCGGCGTCTGCTGGACATAGCGTTCGAACAGGATCCAGAACGGCGACCTGCGGCTGTCGGCGTACCAGCGCTCGAAATCGGCGAGCACGTCCTGCGGCGACGGGGCCGGGTCGTCCTCGCTGGTGAGGCTGCGGAACAGCGCCTGCGTCACCGGGGCGAAGCGCTCCAGGACCTCGCTGCGCGCCTCGCTCTCGCTGCTCCAGCCGAGCTTCCCCCGCAACGTCGCGGCGGCGATCGACAGCGCGCTCTCCTCGGCGTCGGCGCCGGCGATCGCGTCGACGAGCTCGCGCATCAGGCCGAGGCGGCGATACGCGAAAGTCCGCTCCTGCTCGAGCCCAGCGATGCGCTGCGCGGCCTCCTGGCGATACTGCCGCTCGGCCCGGTCGGCGCCGTCGGCGGCAGCCACGAGCGCCTGCAGGACCGGCAGGGTGGAGACGACCGTCATCGCACGCTCCCGAGACGTGGCGGAAGAGAATGGGAGTCGAACCCACCAGAGACCGGCTCGCGGCCCCTCCCGGATTTGAAGTCCGGACGCCCCACCGGGGACGCTTCTCTTCCGAAAGCTGATTGATCGGCATCGTCGTCGGCATCGGCCTGCGCCGGCATACCGAACAGGTCGAGCCGATGCTTGTTCATGCGCCGCAGATCGCCGCGCCGCAAGGTGACGCCGTGGCGGTCGAAGAACTCCAGAATCTGGATCGCGACCTTGCGGCCGTTGTCGACGCGGTCGCGGAACTGTGCCGCCGTGAAGCTGCCGGTCGGACCGGTCGAAAGATCGCAGGCGATCTCGACCATCTCGGCGACCGTGGTGCGCAAAAAGTAATGGTCGTGGGCGACCTCGTCGACCCGGCCGGTGCGCGCCGTCAGCTTGAGGACGCGCCGCACCTCGGGCTCGGCGGCTCCGAGCAGACCGGCGAGGTCGCGCACCCGCGGCGGCTTGAACTTGTCGGGCCCGCCGAGCCGCGGCGCGATGGCCCGCCACAGCCGTTCCTCGGCCTCGCTCAGCCGCACCGCATGTCCGGGCCGCCGCACCCAGGCGCCGTCGAGCACCACCTCGCCGGCGCGCGCGAGGGTCTGCAGCACGGCCCGGAAGGCCGGCGCTTGCAGGCGCGGCTCGGCCTGTAGCCGCAGCCGCTCGAGCCCGATGCCGGGCAGGTCGGGATTGTCGCGGTGGAACGCGTCGAGGATCGCACCGATGCTGCGCGAAAGCGACGCCCAGGCGTCGCCGGCGAGCGCGACCGTCTGGTCCTTGTCGGGGATCCGCACCAGGCCGAGCGTCTCGACGATGTGCGCAAGCGCGTCGTCGGCGAGCGCGTGGTCGCGGGCAAAGCCGCCGAGCTCGACCCAGCCGGGCGGATGCGCCAGCAGGGCGGCGAGGGCCTCCGCCGGATCGGCGAGCGCCAGGGCATCGAGCTGGGCGAGGCGCGCGGGCGTCCGCCGCTTGCGGGCCGGTGCGCGCAGGTCGAGAAAGCGCCCGCCGCCGATCGTGCGCTGCGCCGAGACGTCGCGCAGCACGAAGCGGTCGCCCACCGCCGCGGCGATCGGCCTGTCGAGAACGAGCTGCACCCGGCCCTCGCTGCCGGGGCCGAGCGGCGCATCGTCGAGCAGCACGATGCGGGCGCCGACTTCCGATGCGGCGTGATGGAGCCGCACCGGCATCCATTGCGGCACGGCTTTCGGCTCGCCCGGCAGCAGGCGCAGCCGCGCGTCGATGCGCTCGGCCGGCGCATGCAGGGCGGGATCGAGCACCACGTCGCCGCGCCGGATCGCCTCCTTGGAGATGGTTTCGCCGGCGAGATTGAGGGCGCAGCGATCACCGGCCACACCCTGCTCGGCCGGACGGTTCTGCGCATGGATCGAGCGGACGCGCGCGACCAGGCCCGATGGGCTGACGACCACGCGGTCGCCGACCGTGACGCGGCCGGACAGGACCGTGCCGGTCACCACCGTGCCGGTGCCGGCGAGCGTGAACGAGCGGTCGACCGCGAGACGGAATTTCTTGCCTCGCCCCTCGCGGCTGCCGAAGGCCTTCGCCGCCGCGAACAGATGCGCACGCAGAGCGTCGATCCCATCGCCCGTCACCGACGACACCGGCACGACGGGCGCATTTGCGAGGCCCGTGCCGGCGAGCGCCGCCGAAATCTCGTCGGCCGCCTCGGCACGCCGCTCGTCCGAGACGAGGTCGACCTTGGTCAGCGCGACGACGCCATGGCCGATGCCGAGCAGGTCGACGATGGCGAGATGCTCGCGGGTCTGCGGCATCACCCCGTCGTCGGCGGCGACCACCAGCAGGACAACGTCGATGCCGCTCGCCCCCGCCACCATGGTGTGGACGAAGCGCTCGTGCCCCGGCACGTCGACGAAGCCCAGCACGCTGCCGCCCGGTCCTTCGTCGGCGCGGACCGGGTCCGCGGGAACCGGCAGATAGGCGAAGCCGAGATCAATGGAAATCCCGCGCGCCTTCTCCTCTTTGAGGCGGTCGGTGTCGACCCCGGTGAGCGCCCGCACCAGCGCGGTCTTGCCGTGGTCGATATGGCCCGCCGTGCCGACGATCATGGCTTGATCTCCGGCAGGGACGCGGGCTCCGGCGGCGGCGCGGCGGCGCGGCGGGCTGCCTCGGCGAGCCCCGCGTCGTCGAGCGCGGTGCGCGCCGCGCCGAGGAACTGGGCGGCGAGCCTGCTGCCGCCCGCCTGCGCACGCAGCAGCCAAGCGAGCGCTGCGACCGGATCGCGCTCCACCCCCGTCCCCATCGACAGCGCAGCACCGAGCATGGCTTGGCCGTCGGCGTCGCCGCGCTCGGCGCCGCGGCGCCACCAGCGCGCCGCCTCGGCCGGGTCGCGCGGCACGCCGAGGGCATCGTGAAATAGCATCCCCAGGCGCGTCATCGACGAGGCGACGCCCTGCCGGGCGGCAGCCTCCGCCCACCGGCGCGCCGCCAGCACGTCGCGCGGAATGCACTCGCCCTCGATCAGCATCCAGCTCAGCATGTCCTGCGCGACCCCGTCGCCCTGCTCGGCCGCCGCGCGATAGAGCTCCGCGGCCCTGGCGAAGTCGGGCTCGCGATCCTCGCCCTTGAAGCACAGCGACGCGAGATTGCGCTGGCCGATCGGATCGCCGTTCGCGGCGGCAAGCTCGAGCCAGCGCCGTGCCAGCGCCGGATCGCGCTCGACGCCGAGCCCTTCGGCGAAGCAGGCGCCGACATTGTTCTGCGCCCGCGGCACGCCGGCCTGGGCCAGCTCGGCCCAGATGTCGAGCGCCACCGCATAGTCGCGTCGGCCCGCCGCGTCATAGGCCTCGGCCATGCGGGCCTTGACGTCGAGGGCGGGCTTGTCCCGCCCGGGCAGACGATCAAGCCAGCGCATCGGCGGCTCCCGCGAGACCAGCGAGGTTCTGCGCGAAGGCCGCCTCGTCGTCGAGGCAGCGCAGATCGAGCACGAGGGCGCCGTCGGCGACACGGCCGACCACCGGCACGGGCAATTCGCGCAGCGCCTGCGCGAGCTTGTCCAGCGTGCGGCCGGCCCCCCGCTCCGTACAGGGGCGCGCGGAAAGGCCGGCGCTCGACAGCGTCTCCAGCGGCAGCGCGCCGGAGCCGATCTGGCTCCTGCAGTCCGCCACCGCGACCGCGAATGTCTCGCCGAGCGCGGCGGCGAGCACCGGGCACAGGCGTCTCGCCTGCGCGGCGATGCCGTCATACGGTCGCGCCAGATGCCGGATGGTCGGCAGCCGGTCGGCGAGCCGGTCGGGATCGCGGTAGAGCTTGAGCGTCGCCTCCAGCGCCGCGAGGCGGATCTTGTCGACCCGCAGCGCCCGCTTCATCGGGTTGCGGCTGATCTTCTGGATCAGATCCTTGCGACCGACCACGAGGCCGGCCTGCGGACCGCCCAAAAGCTTGTCGCCCGAGAAGGTGACGAGATCGGCGCCGGCCGCGACCGCCTCGGCGACGGTCGGCTCGTGGGCGAGGCCGAAGCGGGCGAGATCGATCAGCGTGCCGGAGCCGAGATCGTCGACCAGCGGCACGTTTTTTTCGCGCGCCAGCGCCACGAGGTCACGGGCCGGGACCGATGCCGTGAAACCCTCGATGCGGTAGTTCGAGGTGTGGACCTTGAGCACCAGCCCGGTTCGCTCGGTCAACGCCTCGGCATAGTCCTTCGCATGCGTCCGGTTGGTGGTGCCGACCTCGACCAGCCGGGCGCCGGCCCGCGCCATGATGTCAGGCATCCGGAAGGCGCCGCCGATCTCGATCAGCTCGCCGCGCGACACCACGGCCTCGCGCCCCTTGGCCAGCGTGTTGAGCACCAGCAGCACGGCGGCCGCGTTGTTGTTGACGACGGTGGCGTCCTCGGCGCCGGTCAGTTCGCACAGAAGATCGCGGACAAGGCTGTCGCGCTCGCCTCGCCGGCCGGTGGAAAGGTCGAACTCCAGCGCGACCGCCTGCCGCATCGCCGCGACGGCGGCCTCGATCGCGGCCTCGGCCAGCACGGCGCGGCCCAGATTGGTGTGCAGCACCACGCCGGTGAGATTGAACACCGGCCGCACGGCAGGCCACGCCGCGGCGACGAGCCGGGCGAGCGCGGCCTGTGCCACGGTGTCGGCCGTCGCCGTATCGGCCGCGACCACGACGCCGCCGGTACGCAGCGCCGTCCGGGTCTCGTCCAGCGCGGAGCGCACGGCGGCGACCGCGGCGGGGCGACCGAACTGCTCGACCGCGGCGCACGCTGCGGAGGTCTTCAGCACCTCGTCGACCGAAGGCAGGCGACGGAGCACCGCGGCGTGGGCCGTCATGGCGCGTCCTCAAAAGCTCAGCATGAACGGGTTGGTGCTGGCGCGGCGCAGCCCGGTCTCCCGCACCAGCAGGTCGAGCCCGAGTGTCGCGACGTCGTCGGCGACCGGATCGAGCGCCGTGTCCTTGTTATGGTGCAGAACCTTGGCGTAGCTGCCGCACTCCGAGCAGGTCTCGGCCTTGATGGTGCCGCCCCCGCCCTCGATTTCCTGATAGGAGATGCCCTTGGTGGAACCGCAGGCCGTGCATTTGATGCGGACGTAGCTCCACTGCGTGCTGCACAGCGCGCAGACGCAGTAGCGCGCCGCATTGGCGCCGTGCCGCTCGGCGATCAGCGAGACCACCGGCCGGCCGCCGCAGGCCGGGCAGACGCCGTCTCCGAGCGCGCTCAGCGAGGCCGTATCGAGCCGCGCGGCAAGGCGGGCGAAATGCACCTGCAGAGCGGCCGCGACCAGCACATGGCCGGCGATCGCCTCGACCGGAATGGCGTCGGCCAGCACGGCGCGCATCATCACGGTGCGGCTCGCCGGATCGGCGGCGACGACGCTGCCCAGGGCGGCACGGGCCGGGTCCGGCATCTCGCAGTCGGCGAACACTGCGAGCAGGCGGTCGAGAGTCGCCGTGCAGGCCGCGTCCGGCACAAAACCCTGGCGGTCGAGCGGCGGCATGCCGTGGGTGCGGGCACGCGCCAGCATCTCCGGCCCCGGCGCCGTGACAGGGGGAAGCTCCTGCTGGATCCAGTGCTGGGCGCTGGCGAGGTCGGCCAGGAAGATCAGGTAGGGCTTCAGGGGATTGCCGTCGGCGAGGGCACGGAACCGATCGCTTCGCCGCAGGAACAGCGCCTCCGGATCGGGACGCACCGCGAAGGGCGGAATCGCGATGTTGCCGAGCGAGCCGAGTTCTCCGCCCGCAGCGCCACCAGAACCGACGTCACTCATCGCTCACCTCACGAACCGCACGGGCCACGTGACGGGACCAGACTTGCGGACGCTAATCCCAATATCGACTGTTGCCTATCTTCACCTCCCCCTGGAGGGAGAGGTCGGACCGCGAAGCGGTCCGGGTGGGGGTGATCGGCGAAGACGAGCTTGTGGCTTCACCCCACCCCGGTCGCGAGCTGCGCTCGCGCCCGACCCTCCCCCTCCAGGGGAGGGTCGGAAGATCGGATCACGCCGCCCGTCACTCCGCCGGCGTCGCCGGCGGGGTGCCCGGACGGGCCTTCTCGTCGGCGGCGAGCTCGCGCAGCCACTTGCGATGGTGCCGCCACGCCCAGCCGCCCGTCACCCGGCCCTTGAGCATGGCCGTCATGGTGCCCTTCGCCCACAGGGCGCCGTAGACATGCACGATGACGATGCAGATCATCACGATCGCCGCCATGGAGTGGACCAGCACGGCGATGCGCTTCTGGTCGACGGTCGTGTAGGTCGAGAAGTACTGGTCCCAGATCGCCAGTCCGCTGGCGATCGAGATCATGATGAGGATTCCCATCCACCAGAACACGGCCTTCTGGGCGAAGTTGTAGCGCCCCACCTCGGGCATGTCCTCCTCGTGCCCGGTGAGAAAGACGTGCAGCTTGGACAGCCAGGTCCCGTCGGTCGGCGTCCACAGATTGACCTTCCAAAACCGGAAGAACAGGCCCATGTAGCCGAAGAACAGGAAGACCCCGATCCAGGGATGGATGGCGCGCGTGTTCGACCCGCCGCCGAACAGCCCGGTCAGGAAGTAGAGGGCCGGGTGGAACAGGGCGAGGCCCGACAGGGCGAGCAGCACGAGGCTCGCCGCCGTCATCCAGTGATTGAACCGGGCTGTGGTGGAGTAGCGGTCGATGATGACCGGATCGCCCGGGTGAAGGGTATCGCCCTTCACGACTTCATCGTGCCTCATGTCGACGCCCTCTCCTGACTGCCGTTACTCCCCTCATGGTCGGCGAGCCGCTTGGCGTTCGTCTCGTCCTCCTCCGACACCTTGCTGCGGCCGGCCACCACGCTGTGCAGGACGCTGAACACCGCGAAGGCGCCGATCGCGGCGAAGCCCGCGTAGCGGGAGACGCCCTTCCACAGATCGACCAGCGGGCTGATCCGCGGATTGTTCGGCAGGCCGGCATAGATCTCCGGCTTGTCGGCGTGGTGCAGCACATACATCACGTGCGTGCCGCCGACGCCCGGCGGGTCGTACAGGCCGGCATTTGCGAAGCCGCGCGACTTCAGGTCCTTGATGCGACCGTCGGCGTGGCTCTTCATCTGCTCCTTGGTGCCGAAGACGATCGCCTGGGTCGGGCAGGCCTTGGCGCAGGCCGGCCCCTGCCCGACCGCGACGCGGTCGGAGCAGAGCGTGCACTTGTAGGCCTTCTCGTCGACCTTGGAGATGCGCGGGATGTTGAACGGACACCCCTTCACGCAATAGCCGCAGCCGATGCAGTTCTCGTGCACGAAGTCGACGATGCCGTTGGAGTACTGCACGATCGCGCCGGGCGCCGGGCAGGCCTTGAGGCAGCCCGGATCCTCGCAATGCATGCAGCCGTCCTTGCGGATCAGCCATTCGAGGTTCTGGCTCTCCGGGTTCACCCATTCGGTGAACCGCATCACCGTCAGGCTGGCCGGCGTGAGATCGAGCGGGTTGTCGTAGACCCCGACGTTCACGCCGACCTCCTCGTGGAGGTCGTTCCACTCGAGGCAGGCCGACTGGCAGGCCTTGCAGCCGATGCACTTCGAGACGTCGATGAGCTTGGCCACCTCGGTCTGGCGCTGCGCCGGCGGCGTCACCGAGGACGCCGAGCGGCGGATCAGATCGCCTTCGCCGAAGCGGGCCTGGGTCGGCGTGGTCGGCGGGTTGGGGAACGGAGGAAACATGGCTCGCCCTCCCTATGCCACCGGCCCGGCGATGGGCTCGATATCGACCAGAAACGCCTTGTACTCGGGCGTCTCGATGTTGGCATCGCCGACATAGGGGGTGAGCGAGTTCGGCCCGAAGCCTTTCCTGGCCGCGCCCATGAATCCCCAGTGCAGCGGAATGCCTATGATGTGGACGGTCTTGCCGTCGCAGATCAGCGGCTTGATGCGCTTGGTCACCACCGCCTTGGCCGTGACCGAGCCGCGCTTCGACCACACCCGGACCGTGCCGCCGCGCTTGATGCCCTTCTCCTTGGCGAGCTCCTCGCTGATCTCGACGAAGAACTCGGGCTGGAGCACGGCATTCACGTGAGAGTGCTTGGTCCAGAAGTGGAAGTGCTCGGTGAGCCGGTAGGAGGTCGCCGCATAGGGGAACTCCTTGGCGTCACCGAACTGCTCCATGTCGTTGCGGAACACCCGGGCGACGGGATTGCCACGCACCTTCGGTGCGACGACGTTGACGACCGGCGACTCGAACGGCTCGTAATGGGCCGGGAACGGTCCATCCCGCATCATGCCGCGGGTGAACAACCGCGACACGCCCTCGGGGTTCATGATGAACGGTCCGACCACCTCCGGCTTGGCGTTGGGGGCGATGTCCGGAACGTCGTAGCCGGTCCACTTGGTGCCGTCCCATTCGAGCAGCTTGCGGCTTTGATCCCACGGCTTGCCCGAGACGTCCGCCGAGGCCCGGTTGTACAGGATTCGGCGGTTGACCGGCCACGCCCACGACCATTTGAGAAAGGCGCCGGTGTCGTCCGGATCCGAGGTGTCGCGGCGGGCCATGTTGTTGCCCGCCTCGTTGAAGCAGCCGGAATAGATCCAGCAGCCGCTCGCCGTCTTGCCGTCGTCGCGCAGCGCCGCGAACGAGACCACCTGCTTGCCCTTGGCGAGCACCACCTTGGTCGGATCGTTCGGATCCGTGATGTCGTCGGTGGCGTAGCCGTTGAGCTCCTTGGCGAGCTCCTCGGGGGTGGGCTCGTCGGGGTCCTTGTAGCGCCACTCCAGGTTCAGGATCGGCTCCGGGACCGGCCCGCCCTCCTTGCGGTAGAGCTCTTTCAGGCGCAGATGGATCTGCGCCATGATCCAGGCGTCGTGCTTGGCCTCTCCGGGCGGCGTGCCGCCGGCCCAGTGCCACTGCAGCCAGCGGCCCGAGTTGGTCAGCGACCCCTCGTCCTCGGCGAAGCAGGTGGCCGGCAGCTCGATCACCTCGGTCTGGATCGACGCCGTGTCGACGTCGTTGTGCGCTCCGTGGTTCTGCCAGAACCGCGCGGTCTCGGTCTGCAGCGGGTCCATCACGACCAGGAACTTGAGCTTGGAGAGCGCCGCGGTGATCTTCCGGCGGTTCGGGAACGACAGCAGGGGGTTGAAGCCCTGGCAGAAGTACCCGTTCATCTTGCCGGTGTGCATCAGCTCGAAGGCCCGCAGCACGTCGTAGGCCGGAACGTCGAGCTTGGGCAGCCAGTCGTAGGCGAAGCCGTTCGCCGCCGTCGCCGCGTCGCCCCACATCGCCTTCTGGAAGCTCACGAAGAACTTCCGGTAGTTCTGCCAGTAGCTCATCTGGTCGGGACGCAGCGGCTTGAAGCCGCGGGTCGACATGTAGGAGTCGAAGGTCGGCTCCCGCTCCGTCGGGATCGTCAGATAGCCGGGGATCAGGTTCGACATCAGGCCGATGTCGGTCAGTCCCTGGATGTTGGAGTGCCCGCGCAGCGCGTTCATGCCGCCGCCGCGCACCCCGATATTGCCGAGGATGAGCTGCAGCATCGCCATCGCCCGGATGTTCTGCGATCCCTTCGAGTGCTGGGTCCAGCCGAGCGCGTACATCGACGTCATCGTCTTGGTCGGCGACGCGCACTCCGAGATCATCCGGGCGACCGTCAGGAACTTGTCCTTCGGGGTGCCGCAGATGCGCTCGACCAGCTCGGGCGTGTAGATCGCGACATGCTGTTTGAGCAGATTCCAGACGCAGCGCGGATGCGCGAGCGTCTCGTCGACGACCGCATAGCCGTCGGGCCCGATCTCGTAGTCCCAGGTCGAGCGGTTGTAGTCGCGCTTGCTCTCGTCGTAGCCGGTGAACAGGCCATCCTGATAGGCGAAGCCCTCCTTCACGATATAGGCCGCGTTGGTGAAGGCCTTGGTGTACTCCCACTGCACCTTGTCGTTCTGGATGCAGTAGTTGATCACGCCGAGCAGGAAGGCGATGTCGGACCCCTGCCGGATCGGCGCGTAGAAGTCCGCCACCGACGCCGTGCGGGTGAAGCGCGGGTCGACGACGATCAGTTTGGCGCCACGGCTGGCCTTGGCCTCCGTGACCCACTTGAATCCACAAGGATGAGCTTCGGCGGCATTGCCGCCCATGACGACGACGAGATCCGTGTTCTTGATGTCGGTCCAGGAATTCGTCATCGCACCACGGCCGAACGTCGGGGCCAGACTGGCCACCGTCGGGCCGTGTCAGACACGGGCTTGATTGTCGAACACCACCATGCCGGCGCTGCGCACGACCTTGTAGGTCGCCCAGGCCGTCTCGTTGGTCGTCGCGGACGCCGCCAGGAAGCCCGTCGTCGTCCACCGGTTCACCGTGACACCATCGCCGTTCTTCTCGATGATGTTGCGGTCGCGGTCGTCCTTCATCAGGCGGGCGATGCGGTCTAGCGCCGCGTCCCACGAGATGCGCTCGAACTTGTCGGAGCCCGCCTTACGGACCTGCGGATAGAGCGTGCGGGTCTCGGCATGCACCATGTCGAGGAGGCCGGCGCCTTTCGGGCACAACGTGCCGCGATTGGTCGGGTGGTCGGTGTCGCCCTCGATGTGGACGATCTCGGCCTTCTCGCCCTTCTTCAGATCGCCCTTCGAGTACAAGATGATGCCGCAGGCGACCGAGCAGTATGTGCAGGTGTTCCGGGTCTCCGCCGTGTTCGCCAGCTTGAACGGACGGATCGCTGCGGCGTGCGCCGCCTCGACATCGCCGAAGCCGAAGGCGCCGAGCGTCGTACCTGCGAGACCCGCGCCGGCGCCGGCCAGGAAGCCGCGCCGCGAGAGCTCCATATTCATGGACAGTCCCTCCTGGTGAACATTGGCCCCCGCCGGGGGCAGTGCCGAGGCCGCGCACACGGCGCCGGCCAGATCGTCGATTCAGGTGGTCGCGAAAAAGCTATTTTGGAACCATGCCGAAGTCAAAACGAATCCGAAGACTGCTCGGCTTCCATAGCCGGATTTTACGCCGGATTTCAGCGAGACGAACGGCACACGATACCATCTCGCATCGCACAAATCAGATCGCGCCACTGTCGTGTTTTCTTGACGCGACTTTAGACCGAGCGACGCCGGATTTCATTTGACGGCAGCGGCACCCCGCTCGCACAGTGTCACCGTGATCCTCGCAATGGCTCCCGAGTTTCGGGGCGAAGCAATGTTGCCGAATCGTCGGCGCGCTGTTGCGGCCGCCGCGGTCATGTCGGGCATGGTTTCGGCGGAGCGCTCGGAATCAGGTCGCGCCGATCGGTTTCGTGCTGCACTGTCCACGGCAGGCGCCGTCGCGCTGCTTGTCATTCTCGCACTCGTCCCTGCGGCGACCCCGGCCTTGTCGGCCGAGACACGACTCGTCCCGTGGACCGGCGACACGCCGCCCGCCTTCACGCTCGATGATCTCGCAGGCCACAGAATCACGCTCGACGACTCGCCCGGCCGCGTCGTGCTGGTGCATTTCTTTGCGACTTGGTGCGAGCCGTGCCGGGCCGAGCTCGGCGCTCTGCGGGACTTCGCAGCGCGGCATGAGGCGCACGCCCTTACCGTCCTCGCCGTCGATGTCGGCGAAGTCGACGCACGCGTGCGTCGCTTCGTCGCAACAACCGATTTCGATCATCCGGTGCTGCTCGATCGCGACCGCGCCGTCGCCAAGGCGTGGGGCATTTCCGCCCTGCCGACCACCGTGGCGCTCGATGCCGGACGCACGCCGCGGCTCGTCGCCGAGGGCGATCTGGACTGGAGCAGCGACGCCGTGACGGAGGCGCTCGCGCCTCTCCTGGGGGAGCAGGCGCCAGACGCAAGAGCAATTCGAGGCGCCGGTGCGCCCTGACAACGATCAAAGCAGCCGTCACGGAAACATCACCGTGACACGCAAGCCGGGAGGAGAATCGTGAGCATGCATCGTCGTGAGTTTCTGAAAGCCGGCGTGGCGATCTCGGCGGCGGCCGCCCTGCCCGCCTCGGCGCGCGCGCAGGCGGCGTTTTCTCCGCAGCCCGGCGCATGGCGGAGCTTCGACGTGGTGACGCGACTGGAGATCGCCCGCCCCGAGGGACGCACCCAGGCCTGGGTACCGGTCCCGTCGGTGGACGAGGCGGCCTGGTTCCGCTCCCGCGACAGCAGCTTCACGACCAACGGCCGCGCCGAGCTGGTGCGCGACGCGAAATACGGTGCCGGCATGGTCCACGTCGAATGGGCGGCGGGCGAGACCGCGCCCTTCGTCGAGGTGACGAGCCGGGTCACGACACGCGACCGCGCCGTCGACTTTTCCAATCCGTCCCGCCAAGCGCCGTTGTCCGAGGCGGCGCGAAAGCTCTACACCGAGGGCACGGAGCTGATCCCGGTCGACGGCATCGTCAAGGAGACGGCGGACAGGATCACGGTGAAGGCCGCGAGCGACCTCGACAAGGCGCGCGCCATCTACGAATGGATCGTCGAGAACGCCTATCGCGACCCCAAGACGCGCGGCTGCGGCATCGGCGACATCGCCGCGATGCTGAAGACCGGCAATCTCGGCGGCAAATGCGCCGACCTCAACGCGCTCTATGTCGGGCTCGCCCGCGCCGCCGGCCTGCCGGCGCGCGACCTCTACGGCATTCGCATCGCGCCCTCGGCCTTCGGCTACAAGAGCCTCGGCGCCGGCTCCGAGGTGATCACCAAGGCGCAGCACTGCCGCGCCGAGGTGTGGCTCGAGGCGTTCGGCTGGGTGCCGGTCGATCCGGCCGACGTGCGCAAGGTCATGCTGGAGGAGCCGCCGACCAATCTCGCCATCGACGACCCCAAGGTCGCGGCGGCCCGCAAGGCGCTGTTCGGCGCCTGGGAGACCAACTGGCTCGCCTACAATGTCGCGCACGACCTGGCGCTGCCGGGCGCCAGCGGTCCGCGCGTCGGTTTCCTGATGTATCCGCAGGCCGAGACCGCCAGCCAACGGCTCGACTGCCTCGATCCGGACGGCTTCCGCTACGTCATTCGGGCCAAGGAGACGACCGCGGCGTGAGGCGTTCGTTGCGAGCGACGACACGTCCATATTCTCCGCTCATTCCGGCGCAAGCGGGAATCCAGGGCATCTTTCGGTGAGGCCCCTGGGTCCCCGCTTTCGCGGGGACGAACGGAGGATGGAGAGCGAGTACGATGACAGGCGTGAGCAACAACGAAACCGTCCTCGATCTGCGCGGGCTCCTGTGTCCGATCCCGGTGCTGCGGGCCAAGACGGCGCTGCGCGCCGTGCCGGTCGGCGGCACCCTGGTGCTGGAATGCACCGACCCGCTGACCGTGATCGACATTCCGCATTTCGTGAACCAGACCGGCCATGCGCTCGACGGACAGGACCAATCCGGCGGGCTCTACGTGTTCAGGATCGTCAAGCGGCACGACACAGCCCCCGGAACCGCATCCCCATGACGGACATCTATCTCGACCACAACGCCACGACGCCGGTCGATCCCGCCGTGCTCGATGCCATGCTGCCGTTCTTGCGCGAGGCGTATGGAAATCCGTCCTCGGCCTATCCGCTCGGCCGCCGCTCCCGCGACGCCGTCGAGACGGCGCGGGCCGAGGTCGCGGCGCTGATCGGCGCCGAACCGGACGAGATCGTGTTCGTCAGCGGCGGCACCGAGGCGAGCAACATGGCGATCCGCGGCGCCGCCGTCGCGCGGCCGGACCGGCGCGGCGTCGTCACCACCTCGATCGAGCATCCGGCGACCGAGGAATGCTGCCGGCTGCTCGAGCGCGCCGGGCATCCGGTGCGCCGGGTCGCGCCGGATCCGGACGGCCGCGTCGCCGCCGCGGCGGTGAGCGAGGCGATCGACGACACCACGGCGCTGGTCACGATCATCCACGCCCAGAACGAGATCGGTACGCTGCAGCCCGTCGAGGCGGTCTCCGCCGCGGCGCGCCCGCGTGGCGTCCTGGTGCATGCCGATGCGGCGCAGTCGCTCGGCAAGGTGGCGGTCGATGTCGACGCGCTCGGCGTCGACCTGCTCACCATCGCGGGCCACAAGCTCTATGCGCCCAAGGGCATCGGCGCCCTCTATGTCCGGCGCGGCGTCGCGCTGCCGCCGCTGCTCGCCGGCGCCGGCCAGGAGCACGGGCGGCGGCCCGGCACCGAGAACGTCGCCTTCATGGTCGGCCTCGGCGCCGCCTGCCGGATCGCGGCGGCGCGGCAGGACGCGGACGCCATCCGGATCGGCGCGCTCGCCGGCCAGCTCCTGGTCGAGCTGCAGCGGGCCGTGCCGGATCTCGTGCTGGTCGGGCATCCCGATGCGCGGCTGCCCAACACGCTGAACCTGCTGTTCCCGGGCGTCTCCGGCCGCGCTTTGCTCGCCGCCTGCCCGCAGGTGCTCGCCTCGACCGGATCGGCCTGCCACGCCGACAGCGAGGAGCCCTCCGCCGTCCTCACGGCGCTCGGGATCGACCGCGACGCGGCGCTCGGCGCCGTGCGGCTGTCGCTCGGGCGCGCCACCACGGCCGCCGATGTCGAGGCCGCCGCCGACCATCTCGCCGCCGCCTGGCGAGGGCTGCGCACCCATGCACCCGCCGCCGCGTCCGACGCATCCGCGGCCGCCCTGTCACGCTTCACCGGAGCTTTGTCATGACCATCCACGACGTCCGCCTCACCAGCCTGGCCCATGGTGGCGGCTGCGGCTGCAAGCTCGCCCCCTCGGTGCTGCAGCAGCTCCTCGCCGAGCAGCCGGCGGCCGGCCCGTTCGCCCAGCTCCTGGTCGGGACCGAGACCGGCGACGACGCCGCCGTGTGGCAGATCGACGACAACACCTGCATCATCGCCACCACGGATTTCTTCATGCCGATGGTGGACGATCCCGTAGACTTCGGCCGCATCGCCGCCACCAACGCGATCTCGGACGTCTACGCCATGGGCGGCAGGCCGATCATGGCGCTCGCCATCCTCGGCATGCCGATCGACAAGATGCCGCCCGAGATGATCAGAAAGATCCTCGCCGGCGGCGCGGCCGTGTGCGCCGAGGCCGGCATCCCGGTCGCCGGCGGCCATTCGATCGACTCGCCCGAGCCGATCTACGGGCTCGCCGTGATCGGCACCTGCCGGCCCGAGCAGGTGCGCCGCAACGCCGATGCGCGGCCCGGCGACGACCTGATCCTCACCAAGGCGCTCGGGGTCGGCATCTACTCCTCCGCCATCAAGAAGGGCGTGCTGTCGGACACCGCCTATGCCGAGATGATCGCCTCGACGACGCTGCTCAACCGGATCGGCACCGAGCTCGCCCGCGATCCCGCCGTCCATGCCGTGACGGACGTGACCGGCTTCGGCCTGCTCGGCCACGCGCTGGAGATGGCGCGCGGTTCCGGGGTGACGCTGACCACCTCGCTGCAGGCCGTGCCGGTTCTCGCCGATGCGCCGCGGCTCGCCGAGGCCGGCTGCGTCACCGGCGCCTCGCACCGCAACTGGGCGAGCTACGGAACGTCCGTGGTGCTGCCGGACGGCCTGCCCGACTGGCGCCGGCATGTCCTCACCGATCCGCAGACCTCCGGCGGCCTGCTGATCGCCTGCGCACCCGAGCGCACCGACGAGCTGTTGCGCATCGTGACCGCGGCCGGCTACCCGGCCGCGAGCCGCATCGGGCATGCCGAGGCGGGGCCGGCCGGCATCCGGGTGGTGGCCTGAGCCGCGGGACCGCGCCGATCGACCATCGGCGCGGTCCGCTTTGATGCTTGTTGCAGTAGAAACTATTTTGCGATATTCTTTCTGAGGAAGGACTGTCGCATGTCGATCCAAATCCAACCAGCACCGGCCACCGACGAAGCCACGGTCATCACCAAGGCGACGCTTCGCGCCGCGGCCAGGCTCGGGCTCACCAGCAAGGCGCTCGCGACCGTGATCGGCGTCTCGGAGGCGACGGTGTCGCGCATGCGGAGCGGCGCGTATCAGCTCCAGCGCGGGCAAAAGCCGTTCGAGCTGGCGGTCTTGTTCGTGCGGCTCTATCGATCGCTCGATGCGATCCTGGGCGGCGACGACTCGGCTGCGGCCGCCTGGCTCAAGGCTCGCAACACGACGCTGGACGCCGAGCCGCTGACGCTCATCCAGACGTTGCAGGGCCTCGTCAATGTCATCCAGTACCTGGACGCCCGCCGCGCTGTCGTCTGACGCGCAGGCGCTCTCCGGCCCAGGCTGGCGGCTGGTGGAAGCCCAGCATCATGCCTCGACCCTGAAGCTCGTGGACTCGGTCACCGAGCAGACGCTGCTGGAGACACTGATCGAGGAGACGAAACCGGTGCTCCCTCCAGAGTGCCGCGGCCTCCATTATCTGCTGTCGACCCCGTTTCGATATGGGGCCGCCTATCCGACCGGGTCGCGGTTCAGGCGGGCCGGCATGACCGAGGGGATATTCTACGCGGCCGAGACGCCGGCGACGGCGATGGCCGAGACGGCATTCCACCGGCTCCTCTTCTTCGCCGAGTCACCGGCGACGCCGTGGCCGTCCAACCCGGCGGAGTTCACCGCCTTCTCGGTCGCATACGCGGCCGGGCGTGCCATCGACCTCGGCCGATACGCGGCCGCACAGCCCGGCTTGTTTCATCCGACCGACTACGGGCCATGCCAAGCCTTCGCCGAGACGGCCCGCGCGGCCTCGATCGAGGTCATTCGCTACACGTCGATCCGCGACCCCGGCCACGGGCACAATCTCGCATTGCTCACCTGCCGAGCCTTCGCGTCCCCGCAGCCGGTCGAACAGCGGACATGGCGCGTCCACCTGAACGCAGCCGGCGTGCAGGCGATCTGCGAAAGCCCGAAGCAGGGGCTGACCTTCGACCGCGCTTGTTTCGCCGCCGATCCGCGGATCGCCGCGATGGTCTGGGACCGGCCCTGACGCGCCTCAGCGCGGCGTGCGGGCCAGCAAGGCGGCGAGGATGCGGGCGCCGGCCTCGCCCTTGTGGGCGCGGCTCCACTGCTCCGTCACCGTGGTCTTGAACAGGCGGACGGCCTCGGGCGTCGTCGTCACCATGGCGATGCCGGACGTGATGTTGGGGTGATCGCCGAGCCGGTAAGGGCTCAGCGTCACGGCGGCGGAATCGGCCGCCTCGAACACCTGGAAGGTCTGCGACGGCGCCTGGTCCTCGATGACGCCGATCTGCACGCCGATCGGCGGGTGCTCGAGCAGGATGGCGACGCGCTCGACCTCGCGGGCGGCGGCGAGCCGCCGCTCGCGCACCACCTCGCCCGGCAGGTCGAAGCGGCCGACCAGGCCGGAATGCAGGAAGCGCTCGATATCGGGCGCGCTGACGATGCTGAGCACCGGCGTGTGCCGGGTCCCCGCCACGCGCCGGCGCTCGTGCAGGATGGCGAGCAGCCCATCGATGGTGGCGAGCGCCGTCTCCGGGTCGCGGTGGCTGTCCGGGATGCCCTCGACCAGCATGGTGCGCAGGTGCCCCATGTATTCGTCGGACAGCAGCAGGAAAGAGAAGGGCGAGAAGTTGCCGAGCACATGCACGGCGTTCTCCTCGAGCTGGCGCATGCGCTCGAAGAACGCCACCGCATTGGCGTAGTACTCGACCCCGACGCCCATCAGCGAGGGCAGCGAGATTTCCAGAAGCTCGGAGATCTTCTCCAGCGTCTCGATCTTGACGAGCTCGCCCCGCTCCAGCCGATAGACGGCGGCCCTGGACACCCCGATCGACTCGGCGATCTTGCTGACCGTGAGGTTCTTGCCCAAGCGATAGGCGCGCAGCCGTCGGCCGATCTCGGCCAGATGTTCCGCCATCAGCACCAATCCATCGCGACCGGCCGCACCGACCTGCAGGGCAGTCGCGGTTGCCGGACCGCGGCTGTTTTGTCTCATTTTTTAAATGCGACGCAACCGAAAAGCGCCGCCCCGTCCCCGCCGCCCGATCCTCCGGCGCCGTCATGCACAGGTTTCGGCCCGGCCGAAGAGGCGTCCCGCGCAGGTTTGCCCCCCGCGCATTTCAGGGGAGTTCACCAGAGTCGAATTGTCAGAACTGTCTCAATAATGATACATGAGGCTGGGGGGCCTCCCGCACGGGGTGGCCAAGCATTCGGGTGACCATACCCAGGAGAGAACCATGTCGGCTGCTTCGGACACCGTCCTGTCGGCGGAACAACAGGAAAAATACGCCTGGAAAGCGCTATGGGGCTCCGCCATCGGCTACGCGATGGACGGGTTCGATCTGCTCATTCTCGGCTTCATGCTGTCGGCGATCGCGGCAGACCTGCATTTCACGCCCGCGCAGTCCGGCTCGCTGGTCACCTGGACGCTGATCGGCGCCGTCGCCGGCGGCGTCCTGTTCGGCAATCTCAGCGACATCTACGGCCGCGTCCGGGTGCTGACCTGGACCATCCTGCTGTTCGCGGTGTTCACCGGCCTGTGCGCCTTCGCGCAGGGCTACTGGGACCTGCTGTTCTACCGAACCGTCGCGGGCCTCGGCCTCGGCGGCGAGTTCGGCATCGGCATGGCGCTCGCCGCCGAGGCGTGGCCGGCCGAGAAGCGGGCGCGCGTGTCGTCCTATGTCGGCCTCGGCTGGCAGGCCGGCGTGCTGCTCGCCGCCATCGTCATCCCGTTGCTGCTGCCGCTGATCGGCTGGCGTGGCATGTTCATGGTCGGCATCCTGCCGGCCGTGGTCGCCTTCATCGTCCGCCGCACCATCGGCGAGCCGCCGATCTTCATCGAGAAGGTCGCGAAGCAGGAGCGCAAGGGCCTGCCGCTCGGCCTCTTGGTCAAGGACGCCGAGACGACCAAGATCAGCATCGGCATGTTCATTCTCTGCTCGGTGCAGAACTTCGGCTACTACGGCGTGATGATCTGGCTGCCGAACTATCTGGCCAACCGGTTCGGCTACTCGCTGACCAAGTCGGCGGTGTGGACCTCGGTGACGATCCTGGGCATGGCCTTCGGCATCTGGCTGTTCGGCCAGCTCGCCGACCGCTTCGGCCGGCGCCCGATCTTCTTCCTCTACCAGGGCGGTGCCGCCATCTCGGTGCTGGTCTACTCGCAACTCACCGATCCGATGCATCTTCTGGTCGGTGGCGCCATCATGGGCCTGTTCGTCAACGGCATGCTGGGCGGCTACGGCGCGCTGATGTCGGAGCTCTATCCGACCGAGGCGCGGGCGACGGCGCAGAACGTGCTGTTCAATCTCGGCCGCGGCGTCGGCGGCTTCGGCCCGCTGGTGGTCGGGGCAATCGCCGCCCAGTACTCGTTCACGGTGGCGATCGCGCTGCTGTCGATCCTCTACGTCATCGACATCATCGCGACGGCGCTGCTGATCCCCGAGCGCAAGGGCGTCCCGCTGACCTGAAGACGCGCTTCACTTCACCTCTCCCCGGCGGGGAGAGGTCGGATCGCGAAGCGATCCGGGTGAGGGGGTGCCCACGCTGGCGTCTGATCCCCTCACACCGAGCGCGAGCTGCGCTCGCGCCCGACCCTCTCCCATTGGGAGAGGGTAAGAATGGCGTCCCGGTGACCCGACACGACAAGACCGCCTCCGCTCGCTCCCGCGCAAGCGGGAACGAGCGGAGCAGATGCGGCAGGCTGACGACACGACGGTCCAAACCGAAAAGAGTGCCCGCCGGGCACTCTTTTCGGTTTGGACGAAATCGAGGGCGGGATCGCGAAGACGCGTCATACGGTTTCCGGGTGATCAGCTCGGATTTATGATGTCTGACCACCAATGG
>NZ_JACAAX010000036.1 GCF_013377085.1 Rhodoplanes sp.
CGAAAGAGCTCGACACCGGAGGGGTGCCGAGCTGCTTTCGCCTCAGACAGCACCCGGTTGCGTGGACTGGATGCACGCCCAATAAGCGCCCCAGACCTTAACGAGATCTGTCCGGGCCAGCGGACCAGTGGCTCTGAAAAATCTCGCAAAATTTACGGTTCGACCGCCAACCGGCTCGATCCGTTGCCGAAACGAAGCCGTGCTGCGGCGGTCCGCCGCGCCGTGCGGCGCGCCGTCGCAGGCGTGTTGCGGGCAGGATCGCGCGTTGCCCGTGGGATCGCCCTTGCGGCGAGCCGCGCCCCGGTCCAATGCTGGGCCATTGCGTCACCAGATCGATCGAACCCATGTCGACATTTCGCGGATTTCTGCATGGCCTGCGCACCGAAGGGCTGCACAGCCTGGTGCGCTTGGCGCGCAACGAGCTCGCCGGCCCCCGCCTCGCCCTGACGCGCCGCATCCGCCGCGCGGTCACGCGGTTCGGCGACCGCTGGCACACATCCACCACGGCGAGCGCCGCCTGGTCGGACGATTGCCTGCAGGTCTGGTGGGACCTCTCGGTTGCCCCGGTCTCGATGGACTTCGCCGCGACGCTGGCGGCGGCCGAGATCGAGCGCCGCATGCGCGGCCTCGCCGGCATCAACGTGATGGTCGTGCTGGGGCCGTTCCACGGGGTCAAGCGCGAGACCCCGGCCCACGAGGTCGCCGACGATCCCGAGACGCGGCTGTGGCGGCTGCGCCACGAGCTGATCCCGATGCTCGCCATGCTGCCGAGCGTGCGCGGCTTCGCCCTGTGCGCCGACCGGCAGCAGGCCTGGTCGTTGATCACCGACGACCCGGCGCGGCTCTATCCGTCCGACTACCGGGTCTTCCTGCCGCGCCGGCCCGACCCCGCCGCGGCGCGGGAGCACGCCAAGCACGGCGGCACCGTGTGGCCGCTGCTCGCGGCGACGCGGCATGGCCACGCGCTCGCCGAGGAGTATCTGACGCGCGTGGCGCAAGGGCGTCGCGCCGTCGTGATCACGCTGCGCAACAGCGAACTTTCGCCGGGGCGCAACAGCCGCATCGCCGACTGGGTGGCGTTCGCCGACGGGCTCGATCCGGAGCGCTACGCGCCGGTGTTCATCCACGACGGCGCCCCGACCCTGCCGCCGCCGCCCGAGCTGGCGCGGCATCCGGTGTGCGAGGCGGCGAGCCGCGACATCGAGCTGCGCATGGGCCTCTACGAGCGCGCCTGGCTGAACATGGGCGTGCTGTCCGATCCGCTGATGCTCGCCTGGTACAACGAGCGCGCCCGCTACCAGGTCTTCGTGCCGGTCGGGGCCGACCGCGACATCACGGCGAAGGCGCTCACCGATGCCGGCCACCGGATCGGCGGCGACATCGAGTTCGCGCGGCCGTGGCAGCAGCTCGTCTGGAAGCCCGACGAGATCGCGGCGATCCGCCCGGCCTTCGCCGTCATGGAGGCTCGCCTCGCAGCGCTCGAGGCGATCGAGCGCACCGATCCGAGCGCGATGGCGCCGGCCGGAACGGTCGCGTCGCCCGCGTGAGCCGATCGAGGCGGCCGGGCGACAGACGGCGCGCGCGGGCCGGGCCCGCGCGGTCGATCTAGCGGCGTTTGGTGTGAGAGCGGCGCCTTTGTGCGGCGCCCAATGGAAGTGCAGCGCCCTATGGGACGCGGCCCGACGACCTGCGAGCCTGCGTCACCCCCGGCAACGAGAGTTTGCCGCGACGAGAGCAGGTGTGGAGGGCAGCGTCAGACCAGGAACGTCAGAAGGGTCGAGATCAGACAGCCGCTCACGAACAGCGTCCAGTCGCCACGATCGAAGCCGAGGAAATGCATGGAACTGGCGGTGTCGTCGTACATGACCGTCCCCGTAAAATACGCATGGCCCATGCGACCTGAACGCACGGGGGCGGACAAAGTTCCATCGTACCGTCGATTTCGGGAGGTCGGGCCGGCCGGGAGAACCGCGACGAGGACAGGGCCGGCCGATCGATCGCCGCCGCCCGGCGGGGCGGACTTATGCGCGCCTGATTATACCAGCCGTCACATACTCCGACTCGTCATACGCGGGCTCGACCCGCGTATCCATCTCTAGAAGAGATCTTATTTTCAGTAGCTTGATGGATGGCCGGGTCAAGCCCGGCCATGACGCGAGGGGACGAAGCCGATGAGGGCTGGTATTACGCCCCCGCTGCGCCCTGGCGGACACTCGTCGCCCCGGGTCACCCGACCGAACGAGATGTCGGCTGCCGGCCCCGTCCGCGCTCTAGGCCTTCGGCCGCCAGTCGACCAGGAAGGCGTCGATGGAGTGCAGCCAATCGGCGTTCTTGGCGAGCAGCTCGGAGGTGCGGGCCATCATGGCGTAATGATCGCGTTCCTGTGCCGATACCGTCGTCTCGGCGCGACCTGCAAAGCTCAATGCATTTCGTCTGTGCTGCTCGGCATCGAGTAGCACGTCTCGCGGCGACCGACGCATGACACGACCCGCCTGATGACACTGACTGCAACTGCGCCAGACTAGCTCGAACCGGCGCGCAGATCCACGGGAAGGTTGTGTCTTTCCACAATACAGCCGGCGCCACGACGAATTCGCGAAATGCGCGAACGCTGTCTTGATCTCGCGAAAAGGTCCGGCTCAAATGGTTTTCATGGACCCCGGCCGGCGCCAAGGGGCCATCTATAATTCATCTGGATCAATCAATCAGTACTTTTGATTTGCTTTCCTGATGAAATGCCGGCGGAATTTGCCCGGGTCCGGGCCCCGCTGCGTGCACGGCCGGTGCACTTCTCGACGGAGACTCCGAATGCTCATCCTTGGTCGTCTGGCCTGCTGCGCCGCCGGGCTGGCGGCGCTGTCGCTCGTCGCCTGGTCCGAGCCGGCAGCCGCCCAGCGCGTCATCCGGGTCGGCCAGGCCGACACCCTGACGGGCCAGAACCTGCCCGAGCTGATCGCCATGGCGAACACCGAGAAGCGGCTCGGCGTGAAGTTCAACGTCATCGCGCTGAAGTCCGACGACGTCGTCTTCCAGGCGGTGATCAACAACGAGATCGATATCGGCATCGGCGACGCCTACAAGGGCATCGACACCCTCAAGGCCCCGGTGCGGCACTTCTTCCTGCTTCGCCGGATCGCCTATTTCCCGGTGGTCAACAGCGAGTTCTACAAGACCTGGAAGGACCTGAACGGCGCCGACATGGCCGTCCACGCGCGCGGCTCGGCGACCGAGGCGATGGCCCTGCAGATGCAGAAGGTGAACGGCATCAAGTTCGGCCAGATCAGCTTCGTGCCGGGCTCCGAGGTGCGCATCATCGCCATGCGGCGCGGCACCATGAAGGCGACGCTGCTCGACCTGCCCAACACCCGCAAGCTCACCGAGGAGGACCCCAAAAAGTTCATCGTGCTGCCGGTGGAGACCCAGTCGGCGAGCGACGAGATCTTCTACGCCACCACCAAGTTCATCGGCGACAACAAGGATCTGGTTCAGGCGCTGTGCGAGGAGCTGCTGCGCTCGCTGCGCGCCGTCAACGCCGACCCGCAGACGCCGGCCCGCCTGCGCCAGCAGCTCGGCCTGCTCAAGGACCTGCCGAAGGCGCTGGTCGACGACATCACGCCCTATTTCGAGATGGCGGTGCCGGGCGGCCTGTTCCCGACCGACGGCGGCGGCGCCGCGGCCGCCAAGGCCGACTTCGACTTTTTGATCGCGGCTGGCCGCTTCACCGGCCAGGGCTCCGACTACAAGGTCGAGGATTTTTGGGATCTGGCCCCGCTGAACTCGGCGCTCGCCAAGGTCGGCAAGAACTAGAGCGATTTTCGATGAAGATGAATCGGCACACGAACTCCGCTCGTCCCCGCGAAAGCGGGGACCCAGGGCGCCGGGCGTGGCCCCTGGATTCCCGCTTTCGCGGGAATGAGCGGAGGTGGGTCGAGATCGCCGGAAAATGCTCTGGGTGGCGCTCTTCCGCGCCCCGGTCATGAACCGATGACACAGATCGAGCCGTCGCGACGGACCGAAGCGGACGCGGCCGCCCTCGCACCCGCGGCTGCGGTCGCCGGGACGGCCCCGCCGATCGCCACCGAGGACGGGGTGATCGGGGCCCGCTCCGACGCCGGCTGGATCTGGCAGCTCGCCTCCTTCGTGCTGGTGCTGGGCGCCTGGGAGATCGCCGGGCGCTGGCCGATCAGCCTCGCCTTCCCGCCCTTCTCGCGCGTCATGACGGCCCTGGTCGAGATGACGGCGGCGGGAGACTTCACCCACGCCTATGCCATCACGCTGCCGCCGCTGGTCGTCGGCGTCACCGTGGTCGGCGTGCTAGGCGTCGCGCTCGGCATCGCCATGGGCCTGTCGCGCGGCTTCGAATGGATCGGCATGCCCCTGATGGTGGTGCTGCAGACCGCGCCGATCGCCGCCCTGATCCCGCTGCTGACCTATTTCTACGGCGTCAGCGCCACCTCGAAGACCGCCGCCGTGATTCTCCTGAGCGCCCCGATCGTGGTGCTCAACTCCTATCGCGGCATCCGCAACACCAACGCCTCGCTCATCGACATGTGCCGCTGCTTCCTCGGCACGAGGCTGCAGCAGGTCACCAAGATCATGCTGCCGCATGCGAGCGGCATGATTTTCGCAGGCCTTCGGCTCGGCATCTCGGCCGGCTTCATCGGCGTGGTGCTGGCCGAGCTGCTGATCTCGCCGACCGGCATCGGCGACCTGATCAGCTACAACCGCTCGATCGCCCGCTACGACAAGATGTTCGCCGCGATCGTCTCGATCCTGGCGCTCGCCACCATCACGCTGTCGGTGCTGCAGCGCCTCGAAAACCGGCTGTTCCGGCCGGATCACGCGGTGTCCTGATGCACGCGGTCCCCATATGAACGCCATGACACGGCCGCTGCCCGCTAAAAGCCCCGACGAAGGCACGCCGATCGTGCGGGTCGAGGGCGTCGCGATGCGCTACGCCAGCGGCGTCACGGCGCTCGACGGCATCGACCTCGATTTTCCGCGCGGCAAGCTGACGACGCTGCTCGGCCCCAGCGGCTGCGGCAAGACCACGCTGCTGAAAATCATCGCCGGCCTGATCCGGCCGACCGCCGGCAGCGTGCAGGTCGAAGGCCGGCCCGTGACGGGCCCGGGCCCCGAGCGCGCGCTGGTGTTCCAGGACTTCGCCCTGCTGCCCTGGGCGACGGTGTTGCGCAACGTCGCCTTCGGGCTCGAGTTGCGCGGAACGCCGAAGGCGGAGCGCGAGGCGATCGCCGAAAAATACATCCGCGAGGTCGGGCTCTCCGGCTTCGAGAACCAGTATCCGAACCAGCTTTCCGGCGGCATGCGCCAGCGCGCCGGCCTGGCCCGCGCGCTGACGGTCAATTCCGACATCCTGATGATGGACGAGCCGTTCTCGGCCGTCGACGAGCAGATGCGGCGCAAGCTGCAGGAGGACCTCCTGTCGCTCCTGCAGGTCGAGCAGAAGACCGTGATCTTCGTGACGCATTCGATCGAGGAGGCCGTCTACCTCTCCGACCGCATCGTGCTGCTGTCGCGCCGGCCGAGCCGGGTCTCCGCCATCCGGGATCCCGGCATCCCGCACGACGGCCCGCCCGACCAGATCCGCCGCGACCAGCGCTATCTCGACACGGTCGACGAGATCTGGGACACGCTGAAGCAGTATCTGCAATGAGCACGGCGCCGAAAAAAGAGTCCGTCATGGCCCGGCCCGTCCACCCGTCATTCCGGGGCGCGAACCGCAGGTTCGCGGGCCCGGAATCCATACGCCCGGTCTCGGTGGCTCACGAAAGACAGGGATTATGGGTCCCGGGCTCGGCGCTGACGCGCCGCCCCGGGACGACCGGAGCATTATCCTGGGCCCGCCCATGACTCCCCGCTCCCTCCTCGACCGCGTCCCGTCCGGCCTCTCGCTCGTGGTGTGGGCGGCCGTCTGGGAGCTGATCGGCCGTTTCGGCGGCGTCGACCTGATCCCGCCGATGTCGAGCATCGCGGTCAAGGCCGTGGAGATCGTGCAGACCGACAGCTTCCTCGAGGCGCTCGCCGTCACGGCGCAAGCCTTCGGCATCGGCATGGCGCTGGCCATCGTGGTCGGCATTCCGCTCGGCGTCGCCATGGGCGTCTGGCGGCCGGCCGAGAAGCTGCTCAACGTGTGGGTCAACATCTTCATCAGCGCGCCGCTGACGGCGCTGGTGCCGGCCCTGATGCCGCTCTTGGGCATCGGCCAGACCACCGTGATCGCCACCGTGTTCCTGTTCGCCGTGTGGGTGCTGGTGATCGACACCCAGGCCGGCATCCGCCATGTCGGCTCGTCGCTCGTCGACATGGCCCGCCTGTTCGGCGGCACGCGAACGCAGATCTTCTTCAAGGTGCTGCTGCCGGGCGCGCTGCCGGAAATCCTCACCGGGCTGCGGCTCGCCGTGGTGCGCGGCGTCAAGGGCGTGGTGATCGGCCAGATCATCATCGCGCTTCTGGGCTTCGGCGAGCTGTTCGAGCTCTATCTCCAGAACTTCCTCATGGAGGAGTTCTGGGCCCTGGTGTTCGTCGTCTTCGCGCTCGCCTTCGTGCTGGTCGAGGCGGTCGGGGTCGTCGAGCGCCGTTTCGATTTTTACGCCGGCTCGCGGTGAGCCGACTCATGGATCCACAATGACCACGAACAACAACCGACTGCTGATCGCCAACGGCCGCGCCCTCCTGCCCGACGGCGATCCCCACCAGGGCGAGCGTTGCGACATTCTTGTGGAGAACGGCGCGATCAAACAGATCGGCGCCGGGCTCGCGGCGAGCCTGACAGCGCAAGGTGTCGCCTTCGAGACGCTGGACGCGACCGACCGGCTGGTGATCCCAGGCTTCATCAACGCGCACTACCACTCGCACGACACGCTCGCCAAGGGCACCATGGACGAGACGCCGCTGGAGACCTGGCGGCTGCTCGCGCTGCCGCCCCAGTATCCCAAGCGCTCGCGCGAAGAAATCCGCGCCAGGACGCTGATCGGCGCGCTGGAATGCCTGCGCTCCGGCATGACCACCGTGCAGGACATGGTGACGCTCTACCCGTTCGACCCCGAGCATTTCGAGGCCGTGATCGAGGCTTACGAAGAGATCGGCGTGCGCGCCGTGGTGGCGCTGCAATACGCCGACATCCGCGGCATCGAGACCATCCCGTACTGGAAGGACGTCTTCCCGGCCGAGTACCACCCGTATCTGTCGACCGCGGCCGAGCCCGACAAGAAGATCGACCAGCTCGCCTGGTTCGAGGAGACCGTGCTGAAGCACCCGACGCCAGGCTCGCGGGTCGGCTGGGCGCTCGGCCCGTCGGCGCCGGAGCGCTGCTCGCGCGCGCTGATCGAGCGCACGGCGGCGCTGGCGAACACCTACGGCCTGCCGATCTTCACCCACATCTACGAGTCGAAGGGCATGGCCCTGCAGGCCCGGCTCGAATACCCGCAGCACGGCGGCTCGCTGATCCGCCGGCTGGAGCAGGAAGGCCTGCTCGGCCCCCGCCTCAACCTCGCCCACTCGGTCTGGCTGCTGCAGGACGAGATCGAGATTCTGGCCCGCACCGGCACCAATGTGGTGATCAACCCGCTCAGCAACATGAAGCTGAAGAGCGGCATCCCGCCGATCCGCGCCCTGCAGGAGGCCGGCGTGTCGCTGGCGCTCGGCTGCGACAACTGCTCGTGCTCGGACGCGCAGAACATGTTCCAGGCCATGAAGCTGTTCGCCCTGCTGGTGCATGTCAGCGATCCCGATCCGGGACCGGACCAGTCGAGCCGCGCGCTCGGTGCGGCGACCACGGGCGGCGCGCACGCAATTCAGCGTGACGATCTCGGCAAGATCGCGCCGGGTGCCCGCGCCGACCTGGTGCTGATCGACCTGAAAGACCCGTCCTATGTGCCGCTCAACAGCGCGACACGCCAGCTCGTCTACACCGAGGGCGGCCGCGGCGTCGACACCGTGGTGGTCGACGGCCAGGTGGTGATCCGGCACGGCCGCCTCGCCACCATGGACCAGGACGCGCTTCTGGACGAGGTGATGGCCGTGGTGCCGAAATTCCGCGAGGACTTTGCCGTCATCGCGGCGCGCGTGGAGACGCTCAAGCCCTGGATCGCCGAGGCGCACAGAAGAATCTGGGCAGCCGATGTCGGCACCAACCGCCTGTTCACGGGCCGCTGACGGGTTTTTTTAGATGAAGCTCGCCGATGTCGAGTATGTGCGGGCCGATACGGTCGAGCACGCGCTTGCGCTGATCGCTGCGCAGGACGCCGAGACCCGCGTGCTCGCCGGCGGTCAGAGTCTGATGCCGCTGCTCGCCATGCGGCTCGCGGCGCCGGCGCGCCTCGTCGACATCAACCGCCTCGCCGAGCTGGAGCGGCTGGAGGTCGTCGACGGACGTCTGGTCATCGGCGCGCTGGTGCGGCACCACCGCATCGCCACCGATCCGCTGGTCGCCCGCGTGGCGCCGCTGCTGGCGCGCGCCGCCCCGCATGTCGCCCATCCGGCGATCCGCAACCGCGGCACCTTTGGCGGCTCGCTCGCCCACGCCGATCCGGCCTCCGAGTTCCCGGCCTGCACGCTGGCGCTGAACGCAGAGATGACGCTCGCGTCCATGTCGGGACGACGAACCGTGCGGGCCGACGCCTTTTTCGAGGGGCTGTACCAGACGGCGGCGCGCCCCGACGAGCTCTTGCTGGAGGTGTCGGTGCCGGTGGCGACCGAGGCATCGCGGTTCGCCTTCGTCGAGTTTTCACGACGCAACGGCGACTACGCGCTCGCCGGCATCGCCGCCGCCGCGACAGCCGACGGCGACCGGCTGACGGGGGTGCGGCTGGCGCTGTTCGGCATCGGCGACACGCCGGTGCTGGCGAGCGAGGCCGCTGCGATCCTGGAGTCAGGCCCCGTCACGGACGCATTGGTGAAACAGGCGGTCGCCACGCTCGACGGGATAGAAGTGCGCGACAGCGCAACCGCGGGAGAACGCTATCGCCGCCATCTCGCCCGCGTCGCGCTGAAGCGCGCCGCTCTCGCGCTCGCCCGCCCCGAGGCCGCCTCATGTCGATGATCACGATCGCCTGCACGATCAACGGCGAAAGAGTGGAGACGACGGTGTCGTCGCGCGAAAACCTCGCCGACTTTTTGCGCGACCGTCTCGCCCTGACGGCGACCCATGTGGGCTGCGAGCACGGCGTCTGCGGCGCGTGCACGATCCTGTTCGACGGCCGTACCGCCCGCGCCTGCCTGCTGCTCGCCGCGCAGGCCGACGGCGCCGTGATCGAGACGCTGGAGGGCGCGACCAGAACGGGCCGCCTCGCCGCGCTCCAAAAGGCCCTCTACGAGCGTGGCGCCCTGCAATGCGGCTTCTGCACGCCCGGCATGCTGTTCACGGCGGCCGAGCTTTTGGAAGAACACCCGGCCCCGAGCCGGGAGGAGATCCGCGAGGCGCTGTCGGGCAACGCCTGCCGCTGCACCGGCTATCAGGCGATCGTCGACGCCATCGAGACGGCGGCAAAGGACGGGCGGGCCGAGCGATGAGGCGCGTGCTCGTCCAATCCCGTCATTCCGGAAACCGACCGAAGGTCGGTTGTCCGGAATCCATAGCCCCTGTCCGTGTGTATGGATTCCGGGCTCGCCGCTGCGCGGCGCCCCGGAATGACGGGCGGAATCACAGGCCATGACATCATCTCCCGCCCTCCCCGCCCCCATCGGCGAGCGCGTGCCGCACCGACGCACGCGGCGGCTGGCGCATGGCCGCGGCCGCTATGTCGGCGACATCAAGATCCCCGGCATGCTGCACGGGACCTTTGTGCGGTGCCCGCACGCCCATGCGCGCATCGACGCGATCGACATGAAGGCCGCGAAAAGTCTGCCCGGCGTCGTCGCGGTGCTCACGAGCGCCGACATCGCGAAGGTGTGCAAGCCGTGGCGCGGCGTGCACGGGCTGTTCCCGTCGCTCAACGCGCCGCTGCAGCACGCTCTCGCCATCGACACGGCGCGCTGGAGCGGCGAGCCGGTTGCGCTGGTCGTCGCGACCAGCCGGTCGATCGCCGAGGATGCGGCGGGACTCGTCGACGTCGAATACACGCCGCTGCCCGCGGTCGCCGACCCGGAGAGCGCCCGCGACGGCACGACAAAAATCCATCCCGAATTCGGCACCAATGTCTGCCTCGCGGCGTCGCACGAGAGCGGCGACGTCGATGCCGCCTTCACCGGTGCCGCGACCGTGGCCGCGGAGACGTTTCGGTTCGGCCGCCACACCGGCGTGCCGCTGGAGCCGCGCGGCCTGATCGCCGAGTTCGATCCGACCGAGCGGCGGCTGACGGTGCACCACTCGCACCAGTGCCCACACCAGATGCAGAACGATTTTGCCGTGCTGCTCGATCTGCCCGAGCACCGCGTACGGGTGATCGCCCCCGACGTCGGCGGCGGCTTCGGGATAAAACAGCAGCTCTACGGCGACGAGATCGCGGTGTGCGCCGCCTCCATGCTGCTCGGCCGCCCAGTCGCCTGGTTCGCCGACCGGCTGGAATCGTTCACGGCCGACATCCATGCGCGCGAGCATGTGGTGCAGGGCCGCGTCGCGCTCTCGGCCCACGGCGACATCCTGGCCTTCGAGGTCGACGACCTGCACGCCATCGGCCCCTACTCGCAGTTCCCGCGCTCCAGCGCCGGCGAGGGCCGCGCCGTGCTGACCCAGACCGGCGCCCCCTACCGGTTCGACGCGTTGCGGGCGCGCGCCACCGCCGTGTTCCAGAACAAGGGCATGTCGGGCCACTATCGCGGCGTCGGCCAGCCGATCGCCTGCGCCGTCACCGAGTTGCTGCTCGACAAGGCCGCGCGAAAAGCCGGGCTCGACCCGATCGACGTGCGCCGCCGCAACATGGTGCGGAGCGCCGACCTGCCGTGGCGGGCACCGACCGGCGTCGTCTATCCGCGCCTCGCGTTCGAAGAATGCTTCGCCACGCTGGAGGCTCACGTCGATCTGGTCGGGCTCCGACGCGACTGCGCCGACGCGCGAAAGAACGGGCGGCTGCGCGGCCTGGGGCTCGCCTGCTTCGTCGAGCAGACCTCGCGCGGCTCCGGCTTCTACGGCGCCGGCGGCGTCGCGGTGTCGAGCCGCGACGGCTGCACGCTGCGGCTGGAACCCAACGGCGCGGTGCGCTGCCTGTCGAGCATCACCGAGCAGGGCCAGGGCACCGAGACCGGCGTCCTGCAGGTGATCGCCGCCGCGGTCGGCGTGCCGCTTGATTCAGTGGACATCCTCACCGGCGACACGGCGACCAGCTTCCACGGCGGCGGCACCTGGGGCTCGCGCTGCATGGCGATCGGCGGCGAGGCGGCATGGCGGGCCGGCCGCGCGCTGCGTGCCGAGATTCTGACAATCGCCGCACACCTGCTGCAGGCGGACAGCACTGCGCTCGACATCCGCTACGGCGTCGTGGTCGACGCCGGCGGCGCCGCCCGCATGACGCTCGCCGAGGTCGGCGCGGTCGGCCATTTCCGCCCGCACGATCTGCCCGGCCTGAACCCGCAGCTCGTCGCCTCGGCGAGCTACGGGCCCGACACGCCGTTCCGGGCCGGCTGCGGCATCCAGCTCGCCGTCGTCGAGATCGACCCCGACAGCGGCATGGTGCGGCTCGATCGCTTCGTCGTGGTGCACGAGTGCGGACTGGTGGTGAACCCGCTGCTGGTCGACGAGCAGATCCGCGGCGGCGTCGTGCAGGGCATCGGCGCGGCGCTGCTCGAGGAGCTGCTGTACGATTCCGACGGACAGCTCCTCAACGGCAGCATGGCCGACTATCTCCTCCCGATGGCGCCGGAGCTGTGCGACATCGAGCTCTTGCACGCCCACGCGGCCGCACAAGGCGGCGACGACCTCGGCATCGCCGGCGTCGGCGAGGCCGGCACCACGGGCGCCTCGGCCGCGGTGCTGTGCGCCGTCAACGACGCGCTTTTCGCCCGCGGCGTGTCGATCGCCCAGATCCCATGCACGCCCGAGCGAGTGCTGACGGCGCTGGGAGTCATATAAACAACTCGTCATTCCGGGGCGCGGGCTGCAAGCCCGCGAGCCCGGAATCCTTAAACACAGACCGGGGTTATGGATTCCGGGTTCGCCGCTGCGCGGCGCCCCGGAATGACCGGTCGGTTTGTTCGACAATCGCCTCAGCTCCCTACCCCCGCCACGCCCAGCCGCATGGCCAACGCCTGCAGGGCCGCGAGCGTCTTCGCCACCACCGGAATGCCGGAGTCGGAGCGGCGCGTCATCTCGCCCAGGGCGCGCTCGCCCGGGAACAGGATCGTTCCGCCCGGCTCGCGCGGCTCGGCCGCCTTGATGGTGTCGAGGAACGTCTCCATCCGCTGCTCGAACGCCTCGCGCGGCTGGAAGGCCGTGATGTCGATCGCCTGCAGCGTGAAGGAGATCCGCATCGGCAGATCGGCGGGCTGAAAGCCGTTGGCGCCCGGCAGGCCGGCGACCGCGCCGCCGAGAATGCCGGTGACGATCTCGTTGACCATGGCGATGCCAAAGGCCTTGTAGCCGCCGAACGGCAGCAGCGACATGCTCTTCAGGGCCTCGGCCGGGTCCGTCGTGTCTCGCCCCTCGCGGTCGAGCGCCCAGCCTTCAGGGATCGGAATGCCGAGGTCGCGGGCGCGAAGAATGCGCTCGACCGCCGCCGAGGTGCAGGCCATGTCGAGGGCGAAGCAGCCGTGCCGGCCGGCCGGCGCGGCCACCGCGACCGGGTTGTTGCCGAGCACCGGCGTCCTGCCGCCCGGCGGCGGCATCACGCGGCGGCTCGCCGTGGTGTAGACGAAGCCGATCATGCCGGCGCGCGCCGCCTGCAGGGCATAGTGCTTGGCCGAGGTGAGCGAGTTGGCGTTGCGCACCGTGACGAGGCCGAGCCCGTGCTCGCGCGCCTTGTCGATGGCGCGGGCCATCGCCCGCACGGCCGTCACCTGGCCGATGCTGCAGTTCGCGTCCCACAGGGCGATGGCGCCGCGATCGCGCACCACCGTGATGTCGGTCGATGCGCGGTCGCCACCGGCCTCGATGCGGCCGAGCACCTGCAGGAACAGCCGCATCCCGTGCGACTCCTCGCCCATCAGTTCCGCCTGGAGAAACACCTCCGCCGTCGCGGCGGCATCCTCCGGCGCCACCCCGAGCGCCTCGACCAGGGCGACGCAGTGCCGCCGCAGCGCCGCCGCATCGATCACGACGCGTTGTTCGTCTCCGGACATGATGCTCACGCGCGTCCTCGCTCCTTGCTGTTCGCGCGTGTTGTCGACGCCGTGCCCGACCTTGTCAATCGAACCGCGACGGCGGCCCGTCACTTCAAGTAATCGACCAGATTGAGGCTCTGGATCTTGTTGATCGCCGAATAGGCGGCCTCGAGCTGGGCCTGCCGGGTCGACAGCTCTGCCGAGGCAGCGGCGACGTCGACGTCGGTCAGGTTGGACTCGAGCGAGCTCGCCTGATCCTGGAAGGTCGTCTGCATGCTGACGGCGCTTTCCATGGTGCTGGCGTTGATCGACAGCTTGGTCTGGATCGACGACACCCCGGACAGCGCCTCCTCGGCCAGCGACAAGGCCTCGGTCAGCGTGTCGCTGTCGAGCGTGCTGCTCGACATGTTCGACATCAGGTTGAAGGCCCGCAACGCCTTCTCGAAGGCCGGATTGTCCGCCGTGACGCCGTACTGCACCACCTGCTCAGAGCTGACCCGGACCGAGGCGATCTCGTCGTCGCCGTTGTAGTAGCTGGTGCTCGCGGTGGAGGGCGTGGTCTGCGCCGGATAGGCCGACGAGGACACGTCGACCGGCTTGGTGTCGGTCATCGCACCGGAGAAGAGATAGCGCCCCTCGTATTGCGTGTTCAGCAGCGAGGCGAACTCGTCCATGTATTCCGACATGGCAGTGGTGAGACTCGCCAGCGTGCCGTCGTCGAGCGTACCGGCGTCGGTGGCCGAGACGATCGAGCTGCGCAGCGTGGTCAGCAGGTCGGTCATCTGCGTGCAGGCCGAGTACATCACCTCGATCCGACTGCCCGTATTGGTCGCCGCATCGCTGTAGGCCGTGGATTGGGCGATCGAGGTCTGCAGATCGAGAACGCGCCGGCTGGTCGCGCCGAGGCCGCCGAACGTGTCCGAGATGTTGCCGGAGGCTTCCTGCAGCTCGATCTCGACCGTGCGCGACTGCGACCGCAGCGCGCTCTGGATCATCTTCTCGCTGAGAGCGAAGGTGGCGACACGGCCCAGCATGGCGGCTTCTCCTCGATCAGCCAGACTGGACCATGTCGATCAGCGTCGAGAAGAGCTGATTGAGCACCGACACGATCTGGGCGGCGGCCTCGTACATGTTCTGCAGCTCGCTCAGCAGATTGGTCTCCTCGTCGACGTTCACGCCGGACTCCGACGACATCGCGTCCGAGACGCTGCTCTGCAGAGAGGTCGCGGTGGTCAGCTCGTCCTCGGCGCTCGAATAGGTCGTCGAGACGGCCCCGACCACCTCCGAGGCATAGTTGGCGAAGGTCGTCTTGGCGCTGCCGAGATTGCCGGCCCCCCCGAAGGTGTGCTTTTGCTCGAAGACGTCGAGCAACGCCGACGAGATGGTGCTCGAGCCGCTCGACAGCACGGTCGATCCCGTGGTCGGCGACGACGAGGAGTCGAGCGTCGACACCGCGAGCAGCGAGGTGTTCGACAGGATGTCGGAGCGCACCGAAAAGTTCGACGCGCTGGTCGCCGTGACGAGATCGTTGAGGCCGAGCCAGTCCGACAGCCCCTGCGCGCTCGTGCCGACCGAGCTGTCCATCTCGTTCACGGCGACGCCGTTGCTCGAGTCGTCCGCCGAGACCACCAGATGTCCGCTCGAATCGATGCTCGCCGACAGGCCGCTGATGCCGTCGATCGCCGTGACGAGATCGCCGACGGTCGCATAGCTCGACAGGTCGAGGTCCGCGTAGGAGACGAGATTACCGTCCGAATCGACCGCCGCGAACCGCACCGTCCCGGTCGCCGACAGCGCGTCGCTGGAGGCGAGCGTCGTCGAGCCGGTGAGGCTGGACGGAGCCGGCAGGGCCGTGCCCTGGTTGTGCACCTCGTTGAGCGCATCGGCGAGCTCGACCGCGAGATTGTCGAGATCGGACTGCGCGGCCGGCAGGGTGTCGTCGCGCAGCGTGATCAGCGCCCCGACCTTGCCGCTGGTGATCTGCGAGGTGATGTCGACGCCGTCGACCGTGATGCCGGAGAAGCCGCTCGGCGGCGTCGCGCTGTAGGTGGTCTGCGACGTGACCGTGGAGGCGCTCGAATAGGAGAGCTCGTGGACCGAGCTGTCGACCAGCACCTGGCCGCTGCTGGTATAGACCTGCACCTCGTTGTTCGAGTTGGTGAACCAGGTCACGTTCGTCAACGAGGCGAGGTTTTCGAGCGCCGTGTTGCGCTGGTCCTCGAGGTCGCCGGTCGCGGCGCCGGAGGCCTGCGCGCTGACGATCCGCTCGTTGTAGGAGTCGATGTCGTTCAGCGCCTGGTTGATCGAATCGACCGAGGTGTCGATGTCCGCGTCGGCGTTCGCCCGCAAATCCTGGATGCTGCTCGACGTGCTGCGGAGCTGGGACGCGAGCGTGTCGAGCGAACTGATCACCTGGGCCTGCAGCGTCTCGCTCTCCGGCGTATCGGACAGCGACGTCAGCGCCGAGCTGAGATCGGCGATCAAGTTGGCGATCGAGGTGCCGGTCTCGGTGTCGTCGCTCGACGAGGTCGACCCGTAGAGATTCTGCAGGAGGCTGGTGTATTCCTCGGTCGCCGTCGCCGCACCGAGCCGCGAATCGGCGGAGACCAGCGACGAGAGCAGCAGCTTGTCGACCTTGCTGGCGATGCTGCTGACCGTGACGCCGGTTCCGACCCCGTCCGTCACGTCGGCCGACTGCGTCGCCACCTTGCGGGTGTAACCGTCGGTGTCGGCGTTGGCGATGTTGGTGGACGTGACGCTGATCCGCGTCTGCGCCGTCAACAGGGCGCTCAAGGCGATGCTGCGAGCGGCGCTGAGCGACATCGTCCGTCTCCCTCCGGTTGGCGCCGCCAGACCCCCTCGTCAGGCCTGGATTCCCTTGCCGCCGAGCGTGCTGGCGACGCGCGGCCCGGCGACCTGGCCGTTCCGTCCGTAGGTCGCCCGCGACGTCACGTCCTCGCGGATCGCCCGCATGATCGCATCGACGCGCCGCTGGCTCGCGGCGATCGCCTGCCGCAGCCGGGTGACGTTCTCGTCCATGACGGTGTTGAGCGTACGGATGCGCTCCACCAGCCGCTCGCGCAGGCCGACGTCGCCGACGGTCTCGCCCAGACGATGGCGCTGGACGTGGAGGGCCCACCGCTCGATGTCCTCGGCGAGCGCGGTCTTGCGGGCCGTCGACGCCGAGAGCTTGGCCGGCATGCCGCGCGCCAGATTCCTGTTCTCCTGCTCGACGAGGGCGATCAGCTCGTCGATGAGCGTGGTCACCTTCGCGACGGACATGTCGGCCGACGAGGCCGGGGCGCCGCTTTCGATCGATGCCGTGGACATGGGCTACTCCTTGATCCTCAAAAACGCTTCGCCTGGGGAGGAAGCGTTCTCAGGCCGCTGGTCGTCCGATACGCGGTCACGGCCTTGCTCTGACGGTCGATGGTTTCCAATTGCGCTCCGAGACGGTTTCGCTCGGCGATCAGCCGGCGCAGCAGCGCCGCCAGATCGGCCATGGTCGCGAGGACCACACGCTCGGATGCGCCGTCCGCGAGTCGGGGTGCCTTGCCGGTCGGCGGCGGGCCGCCCTGAGCAGGCCGCAGCCGGCCGGCTTCGATGGTCGCCCGGCGCGCCTGGTGGAGGAGCGCGTCGTCATCCGGAGCTTTCGGAGGTCGTCGCCGCATGGCTCACCTCACGGCACTGAGCAGCGTGTCGTACATGTCCTTCACGGTGGACACGACCTGCGCGGCGGCCGAATAGGCCTGCTGCGCCGTGATCATGGTGCTGAACTCCGACGTGGTATCGGCCGTGCTCGATTCGAGCTCGCTGCCGTAGATGTCGCCGGCGCCGCCGGCGCCCGCCTCGTGCAGGGTCGCGACGCCCGAGGTGGTGCTCTCCGTGTAGACGCCGCCGCTCGAAGTGGTGAGCCCGTCCGGATTGGCGAAGGTGGCGAGCGCGACCTTGTAGATCGTGTAGGTCTTGCCGTTCGAATAGGTCGCATTGACGTTGCCGCCGTCCGCGATGGCGATGCCGGTCAGGCTGCCGTAGGCGAGACCATCCTGATCGAGAGACTTCAGGTCGATGGCCGGCGTGTCGGAATCCGACGAGTACTGGGTCAGGCCGTCGGCGCCGCCCGCCGTGCCGAGCGACATCGTGATGGTGCTGTCGGCCGCGCCGGTGGTCCAGCCGGTGATCGACAGCGTGGCCGGGCTCGGGCTGGTGCTCGCCAGCGTGCCGCCCTCGTTGAAGGTGATCGAGATGGTTCCGCTCGACGTCCCGGTCGTCACCGTGGAATCGGAGGCGAGCGTCGGATTGCCGAAAGTGGCCGACCAGGTGTTCTCGCCCGTCTTGGTCCAGGTCACGTCGACATTGCTGGCCGTGCCGAGCGAGTCGTACACGTCCAACGTGGTCGAGAACGTGTCGCCCGTCGCCGCATCGGCCGGCAGGTTCGCCTTGATGGTCTCGGTGGTGGTCGCCGCGGCGACGCTCTGCAGCGCGCTGGTGTCGATCTTGGTCAACGTTCCCGCGGTCTCGCCGCCGATGACGTTGCCGTCCTGGTCGGTCGGCCAGCCCATCAGGGTATAGCCGTTGACGGTCAGATAGCCGTTGTCGTCGTTGGTCGCGAAGTCGCCGTTGCGGGTGTAATAGGTCGCGCCCGACGCATCGGTGACGACGAACAGGCCGTTGCCCTGGACCGCGATCGCCGTGTCGCTGCTCGACGCGGCCAACAGGCCCTGGCTGGAGATGTTGTAGCGGGTGCTGACGCTGACACCGCCGGCCGAATAGGACGAGGACGACCCGGAGTCGGTGAGCATGCTTTCGAAGCTCGCCGTGACGGTCTTGTAGCCGGTGGTGCTCGCATTGGCGATGTTGTCGGAGACCACCGAGATCGCCTGGCTCTGCGAGTTCATCGCCGAGACGGCCGAGTAGAGTGCGCCGGTCAGACTCATGATACGCTCCTCGAACCAGATACGCGGTCCGGCTCAGGCCGACGTGGTGCTGCTCGTGGCGGAATAGAGCTTGGAGACGGTGCTGCTGAGCGAGGAGAGCGTGTCGCTCACGCTGGACAGCGTATCGCTCATGCTGGAGAGCGTGTTGAACGTCGCATACGACATGACCTGACTGGTGAACTCGGATGTGTCCGTCGGATCGAGCGGGTTCTGGTTTTCGAGCTGCGTGGTGATCAGCGTGAGGAAATCGTCCGTGCTGATCGAGCTCGAGTCGGTCGACGTGCTGCTCGACGTCGTGCTCGTGGTGCTGGCCGTGGATGTCGTGGAGGACACCGAAGAGACGCTCATGATATGCCTCGACCGTTGTCGCAGCCGCTTTTGCGGCCCGACGTTTGCTGCCGTCGCGATGTCTGGTGTTGTCGTCGTTCGGTAGTAGAACGGCCGGTGCCGGGATTTCCGGCAGGGTTTCTGACCGCAAGCCCGACGATCGAACCCGACACGCGCGACGGCTGGCGGCCGCGCCCGTGCCGGGCCCGGCGCACGGCATCGGACCGGCGCGGAGGCGCAGACCAAAACTCAGGGTATCGTCATGAAACGGCGGCGGCGCGGTCCGGGGTCACGGCCGCGGCCGGCCGATGGGCGGCCTCGTACCGCCAGCCGCGAGCTCCGGCTCGTCATGCCCGCGCTTGTCGCGGGCATCCCCGTCTCGAGGCAGTCCTGCGGCAAGGAAGACGTGGATGGCCGGAACGACAAGCCCGGCCATGACGGAGCGGAGCGGTCAGTCTCTGCCGCCGCTGGGATCAGCGCGGTGGCGGACCGGGAGGCGGGTCGCCCAGCGGCGGCCCCGGCGGGCCCCGTGGCCGCAACACGACCTCGGCCAGCACCTTGCGGTCGGCGACCGGCATTCCGGCGACCACCTCGGCGATGCGCCGGGCAATCGCCCGGTCGTTCTCGGTCCGCGCCGTGATGAACTCGTCGACCGTCCGGGTGAACGTGGCCGTATCGAAGGTGTCGGCCACCAGCAGGCCGCGCATCTGCTCGTCGAGACGGCGCGGATCGGCCGATCCCGACCGGATCCGGCGGTCGATCTCGACGATCAGCGCCTCGACCTTGGCCATGCTGTCGGGGGTGATGCGACCCTGCAGGTCACGCGCGACATTCTGCAGCGGCCCGTGGCCGGGCGGCGGCGGCCAGGCGCCGGGTCGCATCAGGGTGCCGACCCACGATCCGGCGAGGAACAGGTTGATGCCGAGCGACACCAGCACCACGCCCCACAGCATGACGCTGCGCTTGCCGCCGTTAACCTCGGACATCGCCGGCTCCGCCACTCACTGAAGCTCGTTGAAGACCGAGACGGCGAGCCCGAGGCGAGCCTCGTTCCGCGGCTGGTCCGCAGTCAACAGGCTGGAGACGAGACCGAGCAGGAAGCACGCCGAGAGCACGATCGCCGGGCGCAACGGATGCCCCAGCACCGCCGCGAAGGCCGCCCGCCACCGGTTCGCCGGCGGCCGCACGGCCCGCGACGATCCGACCTGCGGCACGGCGTCCGCCTCGCGGGCGGCAGCCAGAATGCGGTCGGTCAGTGATTCGGGAGCGCGGACGGTGGGATCGGGGCCGAGCGCCTTGCGCAGCGCAGCCGCTTCGGCCAGCACCTCGCGGGCCTCCGCCGAGGCCTTCAGCAGCGCCAGGGCCTGGGTGCGCGACGGCTCCGGCCATGCGGAGACGTCCTCGCCCAATCGATCGACCTGATCCTCGAAGTCGTCAATATCCATCCCGGGGCCTTTTCCATCCTGGAAGCGGACTAGTCCGGAGATTCATCCAGATGCCAGATGCTCCTTAACAAAGCCGTAAGTCCACGATGCCGCGGTTTAGCCCCTTTGTCTGCGCTACCGACGGCCGGCCGCGGAGCGCTTCGCCAGCACGGCCTCGACCGGCTGGGCCGCATGCCCGCCGCGCGACGCCGATTCCTGGGCCCGCGTCGGCAGGCCCGCGATCCCGGCCCAGGCGTCCCGCAGCTCGGCCAGCCCCTCCGAAAGCCTGCGATACCGCTCCGGCGCATCGGGCTTCCGGAACGAGTCGAGGACCGCCAGGATGTTTCGCGTGTACATCGTGTACAGCCGTTCGGCAAGCGCCCCGCCCTTCTGGAAATCGATGATGTGGCTGAGCCCGCGCAGGATCGCCGCCGCCTTGAGCACCGCATCGAGCGCCGTGTCCATCCGGCGCGCCTCGATGTCCTGGCCGGCTCGCTGGAGCAGCACCAGCACGCGATCGTAGAGCAGCACGACGGCCCGCGACGGCGGCACCGAGGCGGCCGCCCTCTGGTAGGCAGAGGCCGCTGCCTGGGAATTCTGAGTGTTGGTCATGAGGAGCTCGAGCTTTGGAGCAGGGTTTTCAGATAGGTCAGCATCGACTGCGCCTCCTGGATGGCGGCCTGGTATTTCGCATAGCGCGACGTGATCGTCTCCTTGTAGGACTCGGCCCGAGCCGTGAGCGTGTCGCTGCGGTCCTGCAGCGTCGTGTCCTGGTCGGTGAGATTGTCGATCAGCGTCTGCAGGTTTCCGTCCGTGGTGTCTGCGGCCTTGTCGGACGCGTTGTACAGCAGCTCGGCGATTCCGGTGCTGGTGGTGACGGAGATGGACTGCGAGGTGTCGCCGACATAGACGAACGAGAGCCCCTCGTAGGCCGTGCCCGTCGCGCCGACGATGCGGCTGCCGCTGACCGTGAACAGGGACGTGTCGCCGCCGACCGACACCGAGGACAGGCTTCCCGAGCTGTCCACCGAGATGTCGAGTGTGAACGAGGCCGGTGTCGAGTCGCCGCGGGCGAGAAGCATCAGGTCGCTCGACGACGGCGTACACTGGAACGTCAGCAGCGACTTCACGTTGTCGAGGTCGTCGAGCAGAGCGCTTTCGAGCGTGGTGGTGTCGAGGACGAGCTCGTTGTTGTCGTCGAACGACAGCCCGATACTCGCCATCGACAGACTGTTCACCGTCGCGGTGAGCGCGCTGCCGAGCTCGGAATTGATGTTGCGGAGCGTGCCGTCGCCGTACAGCACGGCATCGGACGACGCGGTTCCGTCGGAGCCGGTCGCCTGCTGGCTCACCGCATATTCGCGGTAGGCATTGTACGCGGTGACCAGCGACTGCACCGCGGTCTCGACCGTACTGAGATTGGTGCCGACCTCGACCGTGACCGAGGTGTCGGTCGGCGTGGTCTGATAGAGATGGAACGTGACGCCGTCGACCAGGTCGTCGATGTCGTTGGAGTCGCGGGTCACCGAGACGCCGTCGAGCGACATGATCGCGTCCTGCGAGGCTTGAAGCTCGTTGGCCCACGCGCCCGTGCTGTTCGTGATGCCGAGCTTGTTGAGGACATCGGTGCCCGAGACCGCCGTCGCCGTGATGGCCTTGCCGGTGTCGCTGGCGCTGAGCACCAGCTTGTACTCGCTGTCGGCGACCTTGATGACCGAGGCCTGGACGCCGCTGGTGTCGGTGGTGTTGTTGATCGCCTCGGCGACCTCGTCCAGCGTCATGCCGCTGTCGATCGTCACGTCGACGGTCGAGCCGCCGTCCACCGCCAGGCTGAAGACGCCGTCATAGGCGAGTTCGGTCGTGCGGCTCGTCTGGGTATCGCTCGACACCTTCTCGGCCTTGGCGAGTTGGCTCACCGTGATCTCGTAGCTTCCGATGTCGGAGCCGTCGTCCACGGTCGCCGACAGCACGTCGCTGGCCGTGACGTCGCCGTTCGCCGTCAGATAGGCCGTCCGCGACTTGAAGACGTCGTCGGACGCCACCGTCGTTCCGGTCGGCGCCCGCAGCGCATTGGCGGCGTCCGCCAGGTCCTGCAGCAGCGACTGCCCATTCTCGTAGGCCGTGATCTTCGCTTCGTTAGCCGTGATCGTGGTGTCGACCTCGGTGGCCTTGGCGAGCTTGGCCTGGTAGGCCGCGTCGATCAAGGAGTCCCAGTCGATCGACGTGGTCGTCGTCGTGCTGGTCGAGCTTGTCGAGAAGGCGCTCGCCGTACTCGTGCTCGTGCTGCTGCCGGTGCTGCTGACCGTCGTCATGTCGCTCGCCCGTTCTCGCTGCGGCGGGGCCGGAGCACGCTCCGGCCCCACGGCTCACTGGTTACTGCAGCAGCTTCAGCAGCTCCTGCGGCATCTGGTTGGCCTGCGCGGCGGCGGCGACGGCGGCCTGGGTCTTGACCTCGGCCGAGGCCAGCTTCGCCTCCTCGGACGCGATGTCGACGTCCTTGATGGCGGAGTTCGCCGACTCGAGGTTCTCCTGCTGGGTGGAGATCGACTCGGACCGGAACTCGAACCGTGACTCGGTGGCGCCGATGTCGGCCCGTGCCTTGGAGACTGTGTCGATCGCAGTGTCGAGCGTCGTCAGGGCCGCGGTCGCGCCGGTCTGGGAGGAGACGTTGAGCGAGTTGACGCCGAGCGCGCTCGAGGTCAGGGTCGCGATCTTCACCGTGATGGTGTCGGATGCGTCGGAGCCGACCATCACCGAGGTGCCGCTGCCCGCGAAGGCGCTCGAGGTGCCGTCGAGCAGGCTCTTGCCGTTGTAGCGCGTCGAGGTCGCGGTGCCGTCGATTTCGGACGTGAGCTGCGTGAACTCGGCGTTGATGTAGGAGCGTTCGGTGTCCGTCACGGTGCCGGACGAGGCCTCCGAGGCCAGCGTCTTCATGCGCTGCAGGATGTCGCTGATGTTGGAGGCACCGCCGTCGGCGGTCTGCAGCACGGCGACGCCGTGCGAGGCGTTGGTCGCCGCCTGGGTCAGCGCGGTGACGTCGGACGAGATGCGGGTCGAAATGGCGAGGCCCGCGGCGTCGTCGGACGCCTGGTTGATGCGCGATCCGCTGGCGAGCTTGGACAGCGAGCTCGATTCGTCCTTGGAGTTCAGGTTCAGGTAGCGGACGGCCGAGTTGGCGGCGGTGTTGGTGGAAATGACGGGCATGACTCTCTCCTCGCGTTGAACTTCTGTCCCGCGCCCGGACCGGAGGGCGTCGGAGCGGCGCGGAACGTCCGCGGCTGAAAGTTCAACGGGAAGGCCCGCGCCGGGCGGGCGGCGAATATTTCGGGGGTCGAGCCGTCTTGGTTAATCTTCCGTCAAGGCCTGGCGGATGTCGGGCTCGGAGCGGCGCAGCAGCTTGCGGAGCTGCTGGCGGGCGCGCTTGAGGAGCGACTCGACGGCCGACACCGTGGTGTCCATCACGTCGGCGATCTCGGCGTTGCTCATGCTCTCGTGATACGAGAGGATGATGGCGATGCGCTGCTGGTCGGGCAGCCGGTTCATGGCGGCGTCGAGCAGCTCGGAGACCTCGGAGCGGTGCATCGCCGTGACGGCGTCGGGCTGGTCGTCGGCGACCTCGCCCACCGCCTCGACGTCCTCGTTGCGCGGACGCCGGCGCAGATCGATGCAGCGGTTGGTGACGACGCGGTAGAGCCAGGTCGAGAACTTGGCGCGGCCGAACTCCCAGCGGTGCCGGTGCGTCCACACCTTCAAGAGCGAGTCCTGCACGACGTCGTCGGCGTCGGCGCGGTTGTCGAGGATGCGCAGCGCCAGTGCGAAGGCGCGGTCGACATGGCGCTCCACCAGAATGCGGAACGCCGCCTCGTCGTTGTCGACGATGCGGTGGAGAAGGTCGTCGTCGTCGGGCTCCGGGACCACCACCGGGACGGGCCGGGATGTTGCTTCGCCCCGCTCCGGCAAATTCCGGGCGGTCGAGTCGTCCCAGGACACGCACGCGTACGTCATAACGGTTCTCCCCAGCGACCGTGGTCAACCCGAGGTCGGTGCCCCGCACGAGGCTTCGAGCATTCAACGCGCGAGCGGAACTATTCGGGCGGAGGATTTCTGGTCTTTCTGGGCTTTCGTGAGCTGAACTACTAGGAAAATTCTGCCGAGCGCTAGGAAGAAATTTCCTATTACAGTGTAGATTCGTATTCTTAAAGAATTACTCAGATCACGAAAGGATCTGCATCCGGCAAGGATGACCGCTTCGGCCGCGGAGACACGGCCCCACGGCAGCGACAACGCAGCCTCGTCTGTCGCGCATGCGGCGCCGACGGCCCGCGGGGCGCCCGCAAGCCGCGGGCCGTCGGCCTCATCGCACCTCCACGCCCTGCCCGTGCGGCGGGCGGCAGGCGGCGCGCGCACGGGCACCGTGATCGATCCGGGGCGAACCTCGCTTTTCTCGCCGGATCGATTCAGGACTTTTATGCAGCATGACCCAGGTCAATCAGCCCGCCGACGGGGTGGGCTAGGTTGCGGGCTTCTTTTGGTGAGAGCGGAGGCGTTCATGCACGGATCGGGGCGGCCAGCCACGGAGGGCGAGAACGTTGTTCGCACACGCTCCATCATGGACGGCAACGAGGCGGCGGCCTCGGTCGCCTACCGGCTCGCCGAGGTGATCGCGATCTACCCGATCACGCCATCCTCCAACATGGGCGAGTGGGCCGACCAGTGGAAGTCGGAGGGCGCCCGGAACATCTGGGGCACCGTCCCCGACGTCATCGAGATGCAGAGCGAGGGCGGTGCCGCGGGCGCCCTGCACGGCGCCCTGCAGGGCGGCGCGCTGGGAACCACCTTCACGGCCTCCCAGGGCCTGCTGCTGATGATCCCCAACCTCTACAAGATCGCCGGCGAGCTGACCTCGGCCGTGATCCATGTGGCGGCCCGCACGGTCGCAACCCACGCGCTGTCGATCTTCGGCGACCATTCGGACGTGATGGCGGCGCGCCAGACCGGCTTCGCGCTGCTGAGCTCCGCCTCCGTCCAGGAGGCCGCCGACCTCGCCCTGATTTCCACCGCCGCGACGCTGGAATCGCGGGTTCCGTTCCTGCACTTCTTCGACGGATTCCGCACCTCGCACGAGGTCAACGTCATCGACCTGCCGACCGACCAGGACCTGCACGCCATCATCGACGACACCCATGTGCGCGCCCACCGGGCCCGCGCGCTGTCGCCCGACCGGCCGGTGCTGCGCGGCACCGCCCAGAACCCGGACGTGTTCTTCCAGGCGCGCGAGGCCTGCAATCCCTACTACCGCGCCTGCCCGGGCATCGTGCAGGATGCGATGGACCGCTTCGCCCAGCTCACCGGGCGGGCCTATCGGCTGTTCGACTATGTCGGCGCACCCGACGCCGAGCGCGTCGTGATCCTGATGGGGTCGGGCGCCGGCGCCGTCGAGGAAACCGTCGAGGCGTTGCGCGAAAAGGGCGAGAAGGTCGGCCTCCTCAAGGTGCGGCTGTTCCGCCCGTTCGCCACCGAGACGTTTTTGGCCGCCCTGCCCGCGACGGTGAAATCCATCGCCGTGCTCGACCGCACCAAGGAGCCCGGCAGCGTCGGCGAGCCGCTCTACCAGGACGTGCTGACCACCTTCGCCGAGCGGGTCTCCTGCGGCGCCGCCACCGGCATGCCGCGGGTGATCGGCGGCCGCTACGGACTGTCCTCCAAGGAGTTCACGCCCGCCATGGTGAAGGCGGTGTTCGACGAGCTGTCCAGCCCGACGCCGAAGAACCACTTCACGGTCGGCATCACGGACGACGTCTCGCACACCAGCCTGGCGGTCGACGACGCGTTCTCGACCGAGCACCCGAAGACCGTGCGGGCGCTGTTCTACGGCCTCGGCGCCGACGGCACGGTCGGCGCCAACAAGAACTCGATCAAGATCATCGGCAAGTATACGCCGAGCTTCGTGCAGGGTTACTTCGTCTACGACTCGAAGAAATCCGGCTCCGGCACGGTGTCGCACCTGCGCTTCGGGCCGGATCCGATCCGCTCGACCTACCTGATCAGCCGCGCCAACTTCGTCGCCTGCCACCAGTCGCAGTTCCTCTCCCGCATCGACATGCTCGCCGCGGCGGAGGACGGGGCCACGTTCCTGCTCAACATCCCGGGCGCGCCCGAGGAGGTGTGGAGCAAGCTGCCCCGCGTCGTGCAGGAGACCATCATCAGGAAGCGCCTGCGCCTGTTCGCCATCGACGGCTACGCGGCGGCCCGCGAGGCCGGCATGGGCAGCCGCATCAACACCATCATGCAGACCTGCTTCTTCGCCATCTCGGGCGTGCTGCCGCGCGAGGAGGCGATCGCCAAGATCAAGACGTCGATCGAGGAGACCTACGGCAAGCGCGGCGCCGCCGTCGTGCAGAAGAACTTCGCCGCCGTCGACACCACGCTCGCCCGGCTCCATGAAATCCCGGTGCCGACCACGACGACCGCGACCCTGGAGATGCTGCCGCCGGTATCGCCGCGCGCACCCGCCTTCGTGCGCGACGTGCTCGGCGAATCGATCGCCGGCCGCGGCGACGCCCTCCCGGTCAGCGCCATGCCGGTCGACGGCACCTTCCCGACCGCCACGGCCCAGTGGGAGAAGCGCAACATCGCCCAGCAGATCCCGGTGTGGGACACCGACATCTGCATCCAGTGCGGCAAATGCGTGCTGGTCTGCCCGCACAGCGTCATCCGCGCCAAGGTGGTCGACCAGGCGGCGCTCGACGGCGCCCCGGCGACCTTCAAGTCGGCCAAGGCCAAGTGGCGCGAGTTCGACGGCATGCGCTACCTCCTGCAGGTGTCGCCGGAGGACTGCACGGGCTGCAGGCTGTGCGTCGAGATCTGCCCGGTGAAGAGCAAGAGCGAGGTCAAGCACAAGGCGCTCAACATGGCCGCGCAAGAGCCGCTGTGCGAGGCCGAGAACGCCAACTGGGACTTCTTCCTGTCGATGCCGGAGATCGGCCGCGAGCGGGTGCGCCACGACAACGTCAAGGACGTGCAGCTCCTCGAGCCGCTGTTCGAGTTCTCCGGCGCCTGCTCGGGCTGCGGCGAGACGCCCTACATCAAGCTGCTGACCCAGCTCTTCGGCGACCGCCTGATGATCGCCAACGCCACCGGCTGCTCGTCGATCTACGGCGGCAACCTGCCGACCACGCCCTACACGGTGAACCACCACGGGCGCGGCCCGGCCTGGTCGAACTCGCTGTTCGAGGACAATGCCGAGTTCGGCCTCGGCATGCGGCTCGCCGCCGACAAGCAGATGGAGTTCGCCCGCGAGCTGCTGACCCGCCAGAACGGTCGCCTCGGCGACGTGCTGATCGGGGATCTCCTGCAGGCCGACCAGACCAGCGAGGCCGGCATCGAGGCGCAGCGCGCCCGCGTCGTCGAGATCAAGCGGCTGCTCGCCGGCGCGGACGCCGACGAGGCCAAGGCCCTGCTCGGCCTCGCCGACAGCCTGGTGCGCAAGAGCGTGTGGCTGCTCGGCGGCGACGGCTGGGCCTACGACATCGGCTACGGCGGCCTCGACCACGTGCTCGGCTCGGGGCGCAACGTCAACGTGCTGGTGCTCGACACCGAGGTCTATTCCAACACCGGCGGACAGATGTCGAAGTCGACGCCGCGCGCCGCCGTCGCCAAGTTCGCCGCGGCGGGCAAGCTGACGAGCAAGAAGGACCTCGCCATGGAGGCGGTGAGCTTCGGCTCGGTCTACGTCGCCCGCATCGCCATGGGCGGCGGCGACATGCACACGGTGCGGGCCTTCCAGGAAGCCGAGTCCTACGACGGGCCGTCGCTGATCATCGCCTACAGCCACTGCATCGCCCACGGCTACGACATGGCCATGGGGCTCGACCAGCAGAAGGCCGCCGTGCAGTCGGGCTACTGGCCGCTGATGCGCTTCGACCCGCGCGTGTGGGAGGAGGGCAAGAACCCGTTCCAGCTCGACTCCAAGGCGCCCACCATCCCGTTCAAGCTGTACGCCTACAACGAGGCGCGCTACACCATGCTGGTGCGCTCGAACCCGAAGGCCGCCCGCACGCTGCTCAAGCAGGCGCAGGACGACGTCGAGCGGCAGTGGCGCGTCTACGCCGACCGCGCCGCGATGGCGGGCCGGGCCGAGGCGCCGGACGTCACGCCGCGATCGCCCGACGACGACACGGCGCCGACCACTCCGGAAGGAGGCGACGAGTGACGCGGGAGAGCCGTCATTCCGGAAGCCGACCGAAGGCCGGCTGTCCGGAATCCATAACCCCAGTCCGTGTGTATGGATTCCGGGCTCGCCGCAGCGCGGCGCCCCGGAATGACCGGGCGGCGACGTTCGGCGAAGCGGCCCGTCAAGGAGCGATCTGATGAGTGACCTGACCACCCGCTATCTCGGGCTGACCCTGAAGTCGCCTCTGGTGGCATCGGCCTCTCCGCTGTGCGACTCGATCGAGGGCATCTGCCGCCTCGCGGACGCCGGCGTCGCCGCCGTGGTGCTGCCCTCGCTGTTCGAGGAGCAGCTCACGCTGGAAAGCCTGTCGGTCCATGCCGACCTGGAGCGCGGCACCGACACCTTCGCCGAGGCGGCCGGCTTCTTCCCCGATCTCCACACCTACAATCTCGGGCCCGACGGCTGCCTGGAGCTGATCCGCGAGGCCAAGCGCCGCGTCGACATCCCGGTGATCGCCAGCCTCAACGGCGTCACGGTCGGCGGCTGGATCGACTACGCCAAGCTGATGCAGGAGGCAGGCGCCGACGCGCTCGAGCTCAACACCTACTCGATCGCGGTCGACCCCTCGCGCAGCGCCGAGGCGATCGAGCAGGGCTATGTGGATCTGCTCACCGCCATCAGGGCGCAGGTGAAGATCCCGGTCGCCGTCAAGCTGTCGCCCTTCTTCAGCGCACCCGCCAACATCGCCCGCCGGCTCGGCGAGGCCGGTGCCGATGCGCTGGTGCTGTTCAACCGCTTCTACCAGCCGGACTTCGACATCGAGGAGCGCGAGGTGGTCGCCTCGCTGGCGCTGAGCCGGCCCGAGGAGCTGTTGATGCGGCTGCACTGGGTGGCGATCCTGCACGGCCGCGTGAAGGCCGACCTCGCCATAACGGGCGGCGTCCATTCGGCCCCCGACGTGGTGAAGAGCGTGATGGCCGGCGCGCGCGTCGCCTGCATGACCTCGGCGCTGCTCAATCACGGGCCCGGCTACGCCAAGACGGTGCTGCGCGATCTCGACCGCTGGCTCGACGCCCACGAGTACGAGTCCGTGCAGCAGATGTGCGGCAGCATGAGCTTCGACGCGGTGCCGAACCCGTCCGCCTACGAGCGCGGCAACTACATGAAGGTTCTGAGCTCCTACACGCTGCGCGACGACATCTTCGCTTGATCCGGCCTTCGCCGGACGCATGACGCGACCCGCGCGGCGCCCCCCAGGGGGCGCCGCTTTGGTATGCGACCGGCCGATTTTTACCATGCAGCCCAGGCAGTTCGGCCGGATCTTCGGCTGCCACGCCCGCGCCGCAATGATGGGTCACGGTTTCGTTACCGCCCCTGGGGAGGGGAGGTTGATTGTGCGGTGCGGTTAACCCCACGCTAACCCTGCAGGACGAGGATGAAATCGTCGTGCAGGCTGTGGGGCCCCCGTCATCGCAACGGGCAACCGGCGCCGATCGGCGCTGTCTTTAGAGACTCCAGTATCGGGTTCGAAATGCGGTGCTCCTACGCCACGCCGTCAGGCGACACTGTCTCGTTCTGGTCGGCCTTGATCGCTGGCGTCGGGTGCAGTGGGCTGATGTTCTTCGTCGCCCTGCCGCTGGCGCTGTCGAGCCCCTACCCCACCCCGAAGGAGCGCGCCTGGATCGTCGACGGCGGCCTGCTGCGTACCGTGGCGCTCGCGCCGATCGGCCGCGACGAGGCCATCGAGGCGGAGGCCGACGTCGAATCGGAGTCCGGTCCCGAGGGCGGGCACGGCAGTCTGGCCGACATCCTCTCCTGGGAACCGACCTTCACGCTCGCCTCGCTGTCGATCGACCCCGATGCCGACGTGACCGGCAGCCTCGGTTCGGCCGGCGCCGCCGCGATCGGGCCTGACGCGGTGCTGCGCGTTCGCCCCGGCGAGCCCGCCGACGAGGTCGACGACTATCTGTGGGACGTCTACCTGCGCAATCCGATCAAGAAGGACGGCTCGGGCGACTTCACCTGGAAGGATCCGGCCGCCGCCAAGCGCGCCGGCATGTCGCTCAAGGATTACGTCATCCGCGGCATGGACCGCGACTTCCGCGAGACGCTCTATCACATGGGCAAGGCGCTCGACGCCGACGGCTACAACTGGTCGATGCTCTCGGCCTTCCGCGACGATTTCCGCCAGCGCCTCGCCTCCGGCTTCAAGGCCTCGGTCGGCAACTCGCTGCACGGCGGCAGCCGCCGCACCGGCGGCTACGGCCACGGCCGCGCCATCGACATCACCACGGCCGACGGCCACGACGCCGAGAGCGTGTGGCACTGGATCGACCGCAACGGCGCCCGCTTCGCCATGAGCCGGCCGATGCCGGGCTACGACCCCGCCCACATCCAGGCGCGCGGCAACTACCTGCAGATCGCCGCGACGCTGCGCGGCAAGCGCTCCCGCTACGCCACCGCCGTCGCCCACGACTGATACCAGCCTTCGTAGCTCGTCATTCCGGGACGACGCGAATGCGCCGGACCCGAAATCCAACCAAGACCTCCGAATTCAACGTTGGATTCCGGGTTCGCGGGCTGATGGCCCGCGCCCCGGAATGACCGCCCGAATTTGGACGGCGCAGCTCACGCTGCCTAATCCCGCAGCCCCTCGTCCAGCCGCGCCAGCACGTCGGACCAGTCTCTCGCACGGGATTGGCGGATCAGCCGCATGGTCGGATACCACGGGCTGTCGGCGCGATCCCGCAGCCAGCGCCAGTCGAGCGCATGGGGCGTGAGCAGCCAGGTCGGCCGCGCCAGCGCACCGGCGAGATGCGCGACCGCGCTGTCGACCGTGACGACGAGGTCGAGCGCCGCGACGGCCGCGGCCGTGTCGGAAAAATCGCCGAGCGCGTCCGACAGGTCGACGATGTCGGGCCGCTCGGCGAGCGACGCCCGATCCTTCGGCCGCGGATCCTTCTGCAGGCTGTAGAGCGCGACGCCCTCCTGCGGCAGATGGGGCAGCAGCGCCGCGAGGGGGATCGAGCGCCGTTGATCGAATCGGTGCTTCGGATTACCGGCCCAGACGAGCCCGACCTTGAGGCCGGGTCGGGCGGCGAAGCGCTCCCGCCAGGCGGCGAGCTTGCGCGACGCCGGAAACAGATACGGGACGTCGGCCGGCAGCGTCGCCAGCGTGGTGCCGAGCCTGAACGGCAGGCTCATCAGCGGCAGGTGCCAGTCGAACGGCGGCGCCGCCTCGCCGGCGACGATCACCCGGACACCCGGAAAGGCCTGCGCGAGAAGAGCGACCAGCGGCGCCTGCACCTGCAGCACCACGGCGGCCGCATCGGCCGCGACGGCGGGGACGAACCGTACGAACTGCAGGGTGTCGCCGAGCCCCTGCTCGGCATGGAGCAGGATGGTGCGGCCGGCGAGCGGCTCGCCCTGCCATTCGGGCTCCTCGAAACGCCGCATCGCGGCACTCAGCACGCCGCGCTTGCGGCGCCATTCGTATTCGGCGAAGCCGCCGGCGAGGTCGCCGTCGAGCAGCATCGCCGTGGCCCGGTTGAACCGCGCCGTCGCATTCGTCGGATCGCAGGCGACGGCCTGCTCGTGCAGGCTCCGCTCCTCGTCGAGCCGGCCGAGATCGTGCAGCACACGCGCCAGATTGCTGTAGGGCTCGACCCTGTCGGGCGCGATCGCGATGGCCTCCCGGTGCGCCGCGATGGCGGCGTCGAAGGCATCGCATGCGTGAAGGGCGGTGCCGAGGTTGGTCAGTGCCGCGGGATTGCGCGGATCGATCTCGAGGGCGCGGCGGTGGCAGCGCAACGCGTCGTCGAGCCGGCCGAGATCCTTGAGGACCATCCCGAGGCTCGAATGGGCGTTCGACCAGTCGGGCCGCAGCGCGATCGCCTGCTTCAACGCGGCCGCTGCGGCGCCATCGTCGCCGCGGTCGCGCAGCACGCGGGCCATGCCGAAATTGGCCTCCGCCAGCCACTCGCCGGCATGGAGCGGCGCGAGCGCCACAGCCGACGCGTAGGCGCCGATCGCCTCGTCGAGTTTTCCGTCCTTCATCAGCGCCGCGCCGCGATCGGCTTGGGCACGCCCGGCGTCCACGGGACCGACCTCGGCACGGCCGATCGGCGTCCGGCCGTCTCGTGTCCGACGCACCTGGGTGCGGCCACCATGTCCCATGCTCGAGCTCGTCCCCGATTGCGGTCGAGCTTGATACGGGCCGGGCACAGCTTTCCGGCGGAAAGCCTTCGTCACGAGCCGAACGGTGTCAGCCCGTGCCGCCCGGCTGGCGCGGAATCGGCCCGAAGGCCGGCGGCGGGATGCGTCGCCGCGACGCCGCCTCGTACGAGGAGGCGATCCGCAAGATCACGTCCTCCTTGCCGGGCTCCGCACGGAACACCAGCGAGAACGGCAGCCCGGGCGCAGGGATCGTCGTCGGCGTGTGCGAGGGCGCCGACACGTAACGCGCGCCGTCCGGCGTCAGCGCGAACACCGGATCGTAGACGGTCGTGACATAGCCGGCCGGAACCAGAACCTCGGTCAGCCCGGCGTTCGGACCCATCAGCGACTCGGGCGCCAGATTGTGCGGGATATCGTACTGGTGCGGATGGCCGATCAGCCCGGGCGGCCACGGCGTGTGCAGCCGCACCAGTGCGTCCAGCTTGTTCTCCAGCATCACCATCATGTCGACGCGGCGCAGAAGCTCGCGCAGCATGATGCGTTCGTCGACGCCCTGGCGACCGCCCAGCGGATTGCGCGGATCGGCGATCTCCTCCCAGTTCCTGAAGGCGGCGCGCTGGTCGTCGCCCCAGAATTTCGAGCGCGCATTGAGGGCAGCCCAATCCGACAGCGTCTCGGTGACGCCCTGCTCGGCCCAGTCGGCGGCGCGGCGCATCAGGTACTGGCTGATGTGGAAGCGGAACGCCATCGCCATTTCCTGCTGCTGGATCGTTCCGATATCGAGATTTTTGGGCGGCGCGATGCGCCCCTCCGCCATCGCGACGAGGTAATCGATCGGCGCCATGGTGCCGTTGCCGAACACCTTGCCGGGCGAAAACTCGGTCGGCACGATGGCGTCGGCGAACTCCTGAAAGAGCGGACGGCCGTCGCGGCCGAGCCGGAACATCAGGTCCGGCATGAACACCGGCACGAGGCGCGTCAACGCCGTGGTGAAGTCGACCGTCATCGGCGCGATGTCGGGATCGGGCGCAAAAGTCGGCTCGCGCGACTCGACCAGCGTGACGCCGAGCCGACCGCCCAGGATCTCCTTGATCTCGCGCGCCGCCGCCTCGACGATCGGCACCTCGGTCAGCGAGCCGGGCGGCACCCGCATCGACTCGCGGATGATGCCGAGCCGCAGGCCCGCCAGCTCACCCGCCCGGCCGGTGCCTGTCGCGTGGCTCGCGTAAGGCGTCGCCAGCACCGAGGGGCGCGGCACCGTCGTGTAGACGTCGCGCGGATCGTAATAGCCCTGCTCGGGATCCTTCAGCGCATCGAGAATCTTGGCGCAGTCGCCGATGGTGCGGGCGTGGATGCCGCTGCGGTCGCAATAGATGTCGGCCCCGATGGCGCCGCCCTCGAAGCCGAGCATCGCCTTGTGGGGCAGGATCAGCGCCACCGCGTTGTGGTTCGACGGGCCGCGGCAGGAGGCGCGCGTCTCCTCGCCGAGGCTCGCCATCACCATGTTGGTCGACACCGACAGGGCCGAGCCGGAGCTCGATCCGAGCGAGGCCGAGCGGCGCGTGTCGTAGGGGTTCGACGGGTTGCCGCCCCAGGTGGTGCGCTGATAGCCGAGCGTCGACGGCAGCACTTTGTCCGGCGCGTGACGGCCGCCCGGATTGCCGGCGCGGCCGTTGTACTCGGTGCACACGGCCTTGGCGAAGATGATGGCGCCCCTCTTGCGAAGCTGGTCGACCAGCACATGGTCGCGCGCCGGCACGTCGATGTCGTAGGCGGCGTCGCCGCCGCCGGTCGAGCGCATGTCCTTGGTGTCGAACGAATCCTTGAACGAGAACACGACCCCGTAGAGCGGCAGTTTTTCCAGATCCGGATCGCGGCCGTACTGCGCGTCGAGCGCGGCCGCCTGCTCGAGCGCGTCGGGCCAGCGGCGGAAAATCTCGGCGCCGGGCGGCGCGTCCGGCGGCAGCGGGCCGTCGTCGGGATGGCGGTCGAAGTCGCCCGAAAACGTCACCGAGCGCTCGCCCCGGATGTTGAGCGTGGCGAGCGCGTTGACCTGGCCGGCCTCCGGGATGCCGACGATCATGCCGAACTGCTGCTTTACGCGCGGATCCGAGGCGGTCGGCTCCATGCGGCCGTATTCGAGCGGCGGCCCCGTGTAGCGATCGAGATCGGGCAGCACGGTCGCGGCTTTCACGGTCGCGGTCGCGAAGGTGAGCGGCGCGCCGCCCCGCAGCGGGCCGGTCGCGGCCGGCACCGGCGCGCCGTCCGCCGTCACCAGCATGCTCGACACGCCGTTATAGGCGCGCACCCGGTCGATATAGTGCCGGACGATCTCGACGCAGGTGATCTCGCCGGCCCGGATGGCGGCGTGCATCGCGTCGATGGTCGCTTCCTCGAGCCTGAACGGCGTCCGCGCCTCGGCCTGCCCGGTCATGACGGCTCCGTCTTGTTGTTGTGGGTTGGTCGTCTCGGTGGGTCGTCTTCGTCGACCCCGAGTAGAGCGCGGCCCGGCGTTTCGGGCAATGGGCCCCCGCCGTCATGCCGGGCCGGCCGCAGGCCGAGACCCGGCCATCCATCCCGTTCGCAAGAGCCCTTCTTTCGAACGGGATGGATGCGCGGGTCTGCGCCCGCGCATGACGCCGTGGGGTATTCCAAGCCACGCATGACGACAGGCCTGCCACCCGCCCCTGTGCGCCGCCCCCGCTCGTCCGCTATGGTCCCGAATCGAGACGAGACCGCCGCGCGAGGACCCCATGACGACCCCCAAGGACCCTTCCCCCGAACCGGTCGCCGTCAAGCTGGCGAGCACGACGACGCTGATCGAGCGGGGGACGGCGCTGGCGGCCTTCGTCGCGCTGATGATCGGCGTCGCGCTGATCGTCAAGCCGTTCGTCACCGGCATCCTGTTCGGCGGCATTCTCGCCATCGCCACTTGGCCGATGCGCGACGCGCTGGTGCGTCGCGGCGTGTCGGGCGGGGTCGCCGCGACGATCCTGCTCATGGCCGCAGTCGCCACCATCGGGGTTCCGGCCGTGTCGCTGGCGCCGGGCCTCGCCGAGCGGCTGGTGAAAGGGGCGCAGCAGATCCAGGCCTATTTCGCCGGCATGCCGGAGCTGCCCACCTGGCTCGCCAACATCCCGTTCGTCGAGGAACCGCTGCGGCGGCTGTGGGCCGACCTCGCCGACCCGAGCAGCATCGTCCAGGAGGTGTTCAAGTCTTATTCGGCGGAGCTGCAACGGGCCCTGGTCGAGATCGCGAAGGCGTTCGCCGACGGCATCTTCCAGCTCCTGGTGTCGCTCGCCGTCGCCTTCGGCTTCTGGCTGCGCGGCGACACCATCGCCCGCACGTTGCGCGAGATCGCCGAGCGGCTCGGCGGCGCGACGGCCGGGACGGCGCTGGAATCCGCCGCCGATTCGGTGCGCGGCGTCGCCTACGGCATCGTCGGCACGGCGGCCGTGCAGGCCGTGCTGATGGCGATCGGGCTGTTGATGGCCGGCGTGCCGGGCGCCGGTCTGCTCGGCTTCCTCGCCCTGCTGATCGCGCTCAGCCAGTTCGGCATCCTCTTGGCCTTCATCTGGGGCGGCGCCGCCTGGTGGCTGTTCGGGCTGGGCTCGACCGGCTGGGCGATCTTCATCATCGCCTGGGGCATCATGGTCTCGACCGTCGACAATTTCATCCGGCCCTGGCTGGTCAGCTTCGGGGCGGCGCTGCCCTTCACGCTGATCTTCCTCGGCGTGCTGGGCGGCTTTCTGGCCTTCGGGTTTCTGGGCCTGTTCATCGGCCCGACGCTCTTGGGCGTGTTCATCAACATGCTCGACGCCTGGCGCCGCGCCTCCGCCCCACCGGTCGTCGCCCTGGTCACGCCGCCGGCCGTGAAAGGGTAGTCGAGCCGTCATGGCCGGGCCGGCCGAAGGCCGTGACCCGGCCATCCATCGTCTCGCATAAGCCCTTCTTTCGAGGACGATGGATGCGCGGGTCTTCGCCCGCGCATGACGCCGAGCTACGATGCCGGCCTTGCACCACTTCGGATTTCGATCATGAGGTGCTTCTGGGTTTACATCCTGGCGAGCCGTCCCGGTGGCACGCTCTATGTCGGCATCACCAACGACTTGGTTCGGCGCATCTACGAGCACCGAGAGGGCTTCGTCGCTGGTTTCACGAAACGGTACCGCGTCAAGTCGCTCGTCTATTACGAGCAGCACGACACCGCGGTCGCTGCGATCCAACGCGAGAAGAACATCAAGCACTGGCCGCGCGAGTGGAAGATCGACCTGATCGCGTCACTCAATCCGGATTGGCAGGATCTCTACGACGAGATCACACGCTGATACAGCTCCCACCACCCGTCATGGCCGGTCTGCGCTGCGGCATTCATCAGTCCGTCATGGCCGGGCCGGCCCGAAGGGCCGAGACCCGGCCATCCATCCCTTCGCATAAACCCTTCTTTCGAAGCATGATGGATGCGCGGGTCTTCGCCCGCGCATGACGGGGCAAGCGTGATGCCACTCGATCACGGTCGCTGCCAAGCCGACACCCCGGCATCGGCAGCAGCCGACCGGAACGGCACCGCGGCGACGATCGCGTCTGCCGCCCGCTCACGAAATTCGGGATCGCGGCGCAATTCGTCGATGCTGCGGGCAGCCGGAAATGGGCTACCGTCGAGGGCCGACCAGTCCACCGCCGCGAAGGCCAAGACCTCGGCGGCATTCCGCATAGCCTCGTCGATGGTGTCGCCGGCCGTGATCACGCCCGGCACGTCCGGAAACGACACGCCGTAGCAGGTGTCGGGCTCCTTGTGGATCAGGGCGATGTAGTGGGGCATCGGCGTCAATCCTTCGACCAACCGGCTTGCTTGTATATGGCGCGGACCGTGCCGGCCGGAAGGTCCTTCTTCGGATGGGGCACGATCACGCGTCGTCGCTTTGCAGAGTCGATGAATTTGTGGTGCGAGCCGCTGACCGAGACGAGATCGAAACCTTCCTCTCGAAGGCGGCGAATGATGTCACGACTGTCACGCAGCATGGCGGCTGACCCGCGTCGCGCTTGACTACCTCACCAGCTCCCGCATCGCCCGGTCCAGCCCGTCGAGCGTCAGCGGGAACATGCGGCCGCCCATGAGCTGGCGGACCATGCGAATGGACGACGTGTACTCCCACTGCTCCTGCGGCACCGGGTTGAGCCACACGCAGGCCGGATAGGTCCGCGTCACCCGCTCCAGCCACACTTGCCCGGGCTCCTCGTTCATGTGCTCGACCGAGCCGCCCGGAGTCACGATCTCATACGGGCTCATCGAGGCGTCGCCGACGAAGATCACCTTGTAGTCGTGCGGATAGGTGTGCATCACGTCGAAGGTCGGCGTGGTGTGGTCCCAGCGCCGCTTGTTCTCCTTCCACACCCGCTCGTACAGGCAGTTGTGGAAGTAGTAATATTCGAGGTGCTTGAACTCCAGCCGCGCCGCCGAGAACAGCTCCTCGGTGAGCGCGATGTGCCAGTCCATCGAGCCGCCGACGTCGAAGAAGGCCAGCACCTTCACGGCGTTGTGGCGCTCGGGCCGCATGTGGATGTCGAGATAGCCCTTGTGGGCCGTGCCCTTGATGGTGCCGTCGAGATCGAGCTCTTCCGGCGCCCCGGTGCGGGCGAATTTTCGCAAACGTCGCAGCGCAATCTTGATGTTGCGGGTACCGAGCTCGACGGTGTCGTCGAGATCCTTGAACTCGCGCTTGTCCCACACCTTGACGGCGCGGAAATTGCGGTTGGTCTCCTGGCCGATGCGGATGCCTTCGGGGTTGTAGCCGTAGGCGCCGAACGGCGAGGTGCCGCCGGTGCCGATCCACTTGCTGCCGCCCTGGTGCCGCCCCTTCTGCTCGGCGAGACGCTGCTTGATCGTCTCCAACAGCTTGTCGAGGCCGCCCAGCGCCTCGATCTGCGCCTTCTCCTCCTCGGTGAGGTATTTTTCCGTGAGCTTCTTGAGCCAATCGGCCGGGATCTCCGCCGCCGCGGCGTCGCCCGTGGTCTCGAAGCCCTTGAACACGGTGCCGAAGACGCGGTCGAACTTGTCGAGATTGCGCTCGTCCTTCACCAGCAAGGCGCGGGACAAATAATAGAAGTCCTCCACCCGGCGCGCGGCGAGGTCGGCATCCATGGCCTCCATCAAGGTGAGGTACTCGCGCAGCGTCACCGGCAGGCCGGCGCTCTTGAGTGCGTGGAAGAAGCTCACGAACATCACGCTCTCCTGGCAAGCGACCGGGCTGGCGAAGGACCGAGGCGCCGGGGCCGATCGGCCGCCAGTATAGCGGCGCCGGCCGGCCGGTCGAGCAAGGCCGGTCGCACCGATCGCACCGCGCCGGCCGATTGCCGCACGGGCTCGCCCGCGGCTAGGATGGGATACGCCTCGGTTCCCGTGGCCAGCCTCACTGGCGGCACCCTCCTCCATGCTCGACCTCTCCACGATCCTCGCCACGCTGGCGATCATCCTGTTCGCCGGCACCGTGAAGGGCGTCGTCGGGCTCGGCCTGCCGGCGCTGTCGATCGGGCTCCTGGGCCTGATCATGCCGCCGGCCGAGGCGGTCGCGCTGGTGATGGTGCCGGCGCTGGTCACCAACATCTGGCAGATGTGTGCCGGCCCGCATTTGTCCGCGCTGACGCTGCGGCTGTGGCCGCTGCTCCTCTCCGGCTTCCTCGCCACGCTGGTCGGCCTGTGGACCGGGTTCCTCGCCGCCGATCACGGCGGCGCCGCCAGCGCGGCGATCGGCGCCGTGCTGGTGACCTACGGCGCGCTGGGCCTGAGTCCGCTGCGGCTGTCGGTTCCGCCCCGGCGCGAGCCGTGGCTCGCCCCGGTCATGGGCGCCGTCTCGGGCCTGGTCGCCTCGTTCACCGGGATCGTGATGGTTCCGGCCGTGCCCTACATGGAGGCGCTGGGCCTGCGCCGCGACGAGCTGGTGCAGGCGGTCGGGCTGTTCTTCACGGTGTCGAGCGCCGCCCTGCTGCTCGGCCTCGCCCAGGCCGGCGTGATGGGGACCTCGGTGGCGGCCCTGTCGGTCGCCTCGCTGGTGCCGGCGGTCGCCGGCATGGCGGCCGGCCAATGGGTGCGCCGGCGCATCCGGCCGGACGCCTTCCGGGTGGTTTTCTTCCTCGGCCTGATCGGGCTCGGCATCCACCTCCTGGCGCGCGTTGTGCTTTGAACGGCCATGCCCTTTGGCCCGCTGGCGCGCCCACGACCTCGTCGGCGACACGGTTCCGCCTCGATCTTGCCGCGCCGGCGTAGTGAACGAGGCGCAGGCTGGGCACAGCCGGCAGGAGATCGATATGCGTTCGTGGCAAAACGGGCTTTTGGGGATGGCGCTCGCGGTGGGCGTCGCCTCCGCCGTGACGGCGCCGGCCATCGCGCAGACGCCGCTCGCTCCGCCCCCCGCCGCCACCCAGGTGCCGCTCGCCCCGCCCCCGACCGACGCTGCACCGACCGACACCGCGCCGCCCGCCGCCCCCCTGCCGGAGCCGGCTGTCGGCGTGTCCATCGACTGGCAGGTCCGCAACGGCTTCCGGCTGTTCCGCGACGAGCGCGACTTCGTGCGCCATGCGGCGGCCGAGCGCGGCCGCACCGTGCTGGCGGCCGAGCAGACGCTGGCCGTCGACACCGGCGGACGCGGCTGGGCGCGCGACACCGTGGTGCGGCTGTGCACGGACGCGGCCGGCCGCGTCATCGACGAGTGCATGCGCGACGGCGTGCGCGAATCCTACCTGAACCCGGCCGACCACCGCATCGAGGCCCGCGTCACCGGCGCGGTCGAGCCCGAGGCCCAGTGCAGTTGGACCTTCGAGGACGGCGACAGCCTGCCCCGCAGCCTGACGGCGAGCTGCCGCGAGCCCGTGAACCTGCGCGCCGGCTACGGCAAGCCGACCGTCGCGGTGGTCGACATCGCGGTGCCGGGCGGCGTGCCGCGCCGGGCCACCACCGAGATCCTGGTGCAGGACCTGCTGATCGCCGGGATCGGCGACTCGATCGCCTCGGGCGAAGGCAATCCGGACCGTCCCGTGGTGCTGTCCGACGAGGGTTTCTGCTTCCGCCGCTTCATCGCCTCCGGCCGCAACGAGTTCTTCCGCCCCGGCCGCTACGGCTTCAAGGGCGACAAGGCCTGCGACTCGGGGCGCGGCGCCGACAACGACCGGGCCGAATGGGCCCGCCTGTCGGCCCGCTGGATGAGCGCGCCGTGCCATCGCTCGCTCTACAGCTACCAGCTCCGTGCCGCGCTGGCGCTGGCGATCGAGAACCCGCGGATCGCCGTCACCTTCCTGCCGCTCGCCTGCACGGGCGCGACCATCGAGGTGGGCCTGTTCGGCGGCCAGGCGGCGCGCGAGCTCAACTGCGGCGCCAACGGCGCCACCGCCTGCCCGAGCCGGGTGCCGGGACAGATCGCCCAGCTCCGCGACCTGCTGGCCAAGGCGCAGAAGACCCAGCCGCAGCGCGCCCTCGACCTCGTGTTCCTGACCGTCGGGGCGAACGACGTCGACTTCTCGGGGCTGGTCGCCGATGTCATCATCGAGTCCGCCGGCGAGCGCGGGCTGTTCCGGCGCGCCGGCGTCATCGGCAGCATCGAGGCGTCCCAATCGGCCATGGACACCACCCTGCCGACCGGCTTCCACAAGCTGCGCGGGGCGCTGAAGCCGCTCGTCGGCGGCAACCTCGACCGGGTCGTCTACGTCTCCTACGGCCATCCGGCCCTGAGCCCGAACGGCGGCGCCTGCCCGACCAGCCGCGACGGCTTCGACGTCCACCCGGCCTTCGGGGTCGATGCCGACCGCCTCGCCCCGGTGGCGCAGTTCGTCCAGAGCCGCTTCTTCCCCCGCCTCAAGGCGCTCGCCACCTGCTCGGGCGGCGTCGTGTGCGGCGATCCGGGCCGCGAGCGCATGACCTTCGTCGACGCCCACCAGAGCGCCTTCGCCGACCACGGGTTCTGTGCCCGCTCCGCCAACGACCCGGCCTTCGACCAGGAATGCTTCTCGCCGGCCGGCACCAGCTTCGCGGCCGGGCCGGTCGAGGGTGCGAGCGCGCCGCTCGGCTGCGGGGCTCGGCCGAGCGACTTCCGCCCCTATGCGCCGCGCGCCCGCTGGATCCGCACGGCCAACGACAGCTATTTCGCCGCCATGACGTTCCCGGAGGGCGTCTCCGCCACCATGCAGCCGAACGACCTGCACGACGCCACCTGGGGCGTGCTGTCGGCCGTCTATGGCGGCGCCGTCCACCCGACCGCCGAGGGCCATGCCGCGATGGCGGACGCCGCCCTGCCGGCCGCCCGCGCCGTGCTGCGGCTGCCGCAGCCCGACACCTCGATCGTCGCCGAGCCTCTCCCGGCGCCCGCGCCCGGCCCCGAGCCGATGGTGCCGCAGACCGCCGGCCAGCCGCCGCGCTGAGGCGGCGCGCCGCCGCGCCGAGGCGCCGCCGGCCGTCGTTCTGATATTTACTGATTTCTCTGAATGCGGGAATTCAGTCTTTCTGATTCTCCTGAGTTCTGATTTCGCCGAACTGAACAAACGAGCGCCGCCCCTTTCATTCGCGTGCCGGTCGACACGAGACGTCATGTAGCCCCCTCCGGCTATACCTGTCTCGCATGCCTGCCCGTGCAAACCGGTTCCGCGGCCCCCGAGGCCTTGCCTTCATGGCGCGCCGCCGTCACTGCTGCGGTCACCCCCCGACACGTCCGCAGGGGCGGGCCGACCGGCCCGCTCCCTCGAACGGAACCTTCACGGCCCTCCCGTCGATCGCGACCGGCCTGGCGACGGTCGCGTGTCGACGACGAACCGCGGGTTCCCCCGGATTTAAGAGACGGCCGACCGGAGTATGGTGGTCGCATCGCGGCCGACAGACTCGAGGGCCGGCCGGGCGCCAGAGAAACGGGCAGCCCATGACCGAAGTCAGCTACGGCGTCTGGGACGGCGTCGTCTACGACAGTCGCGACGGCACATCGTCGCGACGGGACAGCGAGCTCCCCCCGCTCGCCAATTTCGACGTCTTCGACGAGCACAACCGCATCCGCGCCTTCTTCGGCGACCGCGGCTTCTTCATCTTCGACGAGAGCGTCAGCCTCCTCGACGCGCTGTGGCGCCAGATGGTGGAGGCGGCGGACCAGTCCTGCGGCAAGTGCACGCCGTGCCGGATGGGCACCGTGCTGGTGCGCGACGCGCTCGACGCACTGCGCCGGGGCGAGAGGAGCCGGCTCGGGCTCGCCGACATCGAGATGCTGGCCGAGCAGATGACGGCGACCTCGATGTGCGGCCTCGGCCAGACCTGTGCGCGCGCCCTGCTGGCGGCGCTGCGCAGCTTCCGCGAGGTGATCGAGGCCGAGCTCGCGCGCGGCCCGCAGCCCGAGCAGCACGGCATGGCCTACATGACGGCCCCCTGCATCGAGGCCTGCCCGTCGCGCATCAACGTGCCGCGCTACATCGACTACATCCGCGACGGCAAGCCCGAGCACTCGCTCGGCGTGATCCTGCAGAAATACCCGATGGCCGCCACCTGCGGGCGCGTCTGCGTGCGGTTCTGCGAGATGGCCTGCCGGCGCAAGTTCGTCGACGAGGCGGTCGGCATCAAGACGCTCAAGCGTTACGTCGCCGACCAGCAGTCCGGACCCAACGCGCTGACCTTCGGCCGCGAGCTGATCTCGCAGCCGCTCGGCGCCGACATGCGGGTCGCGGTGGTCGGGGCCGGGCCGGCCGGCGTCTCCTGCGCCTATCACCTGCTGCTGCACGGCTACCACGTCGACATTCTGGAGGCGATGAGCGAGCCGGGCGGCATGGCGGCGATCGGCATTCCGGCCTACCGCCTGCCCAAGCACGTGCTGCACGCCGAGACCGACATCATCACCGAGCTCGGCGGCCGCTTCTTGTTCGACCGTGCGCTCGGCAAGGACTTCTCGATCGACGACCTGTTCGCCCGCGGCTACCGCGCCGTGTTCCTGGCGATCGGCTGCCAGCAGGGCATCAGCCTCGGCGTCAGGGACGAGGATCCGACCATGCCGGGCTACAAGTCCGGCATCGGCTTCCTGCTCGAGGTGCACGACCACGTCGCCAAGCTGCGCACGATCGCGCTCCATGGCGAGGTCATCGTGGTCGGCGGCGGCAACGTCGCCATGGACTGCGCCCGCTCGGCGCTGCGCATGGGCGCCGAAAAGGTCCACGTCGTCTACCGCCGCACCCGCGAGGACATGCCGGCCGACTCGGAGGAGGTCGAGGCCGCGATCGCCGAGGGCATCGTCTTCCACTTCCTCACCAACCCGGTGCGCGTGGTTTCCGAGGATGGCCGCATCGTCGGCGTCGAGGTCGCCACCATGCAGCAGACCGCGCCCGACGGGCAAGGCCGCCGCAATGTCGCGGCGGTGCCCGGCACCGAGCGCATCATGGGCTGCACGACGCTGATCGCGGCGATCGGCCAGCAGGTCCGCAAGGGCTCGCTGACGACCGAGGACGGCATCAAGTTCGACCGCTGGAACTGCGTCGCCGTCGACACGGTCGACCTGTCGACGTCGCGGCCCGGCGTGTTCGCCGGCGGCGACTGCGCCTCCGGCCCCTCGACCCTGATCCACGCGATGGCCAACGGGCTGAAGGCGAGCCGCAGCATCGACGACTGGATCCGCCTCGGCCATATCGCCTTCCAGCCGCGCACCCGCATGCGCGAGCTGCTCAACGACAACCGCATGCTCGCCGACGACGCCGTCGAGGTGCCGGTCAAGCCGCAATACCGCGTGCATCACCCCGAGCTCGACCCGTCGGTGCGCAAGCAGATGTTCGAGGAGGTCGAGCAGACCATCAGCCCCGAGCAGGCCTATCGCGAGGCCAAGCGCTGCATGCGCTGCTACCGCACCTATTCGGTCATCACCGAGAACGCGATCGCCAACATCTCGAACGGAGCATGACGATGGACACCAGGGACATGGTCATGCCGGCCGCGACGGAGCTGACTGCGACGATCAACGGCACGGCCGTGACGGGCCGCAGCAACGAGACCATCCTGGAATGCGCGCGGCGCCACGGCGTCTACATTCCGACGCTGTGCGAGCTGCACGACATCGACCACGCGCCCGGCACCTGCCGGGTCTGCCTGGTCGAGATCAAGGTAAAGCACGCCGACAAGACGCACCTGGTCGCCTCGTGCACGACGCCCATGCAGGAGGGGCTCGACATCCACACCCGCACGCCCGAGCTGCGCGAGATGCAGCGCCTGCAGGTCGAGCTGCTGCTCGCCGACCACGACCAGGACTGCGCCACCTGCATCCGCCACGGCAAATGCGACCTGCAGGACGTCGCCCAGTTCGTCGGGCTGCGGCAGAACCGCTTCTACGATCCCGCCCGCGTCGCGGCGCGGCCGGTGGACGAGTCGTCGCCCGCCCTGATCCGCAACATGAAGCGCTGCATCCGCTGCCAGCGCTGCATCGCCATCTGCCGCGACGGCCAGGGCGTCGACGCGCTGATCCAGATCAACAGCGGGCTGGAGACCGCGGTCGGGCTGCGACATGGCCTGACCCAGAAGAATTCCGCCTGTGTCACATGCGGCCAGTGCGTGCTGGTCTGCCCGACCGGCGCGCTCGGCGAGCGCGACGAGACCGACCGTGCGCTGGAGATGATGTACGATCCCGAGCTGATCACGGTCGTGCAGTTCGCCCCCGCCGTGCGGGTCGGCTTCGGCGAGGAGTTCGGCCTGCCGCCCGGCACCAATGTCGAGGGCCAGATCATCACGGCGCTGCGCCAGCTCGGCGCCTCGATCGTGCTCGACACCAACTGGGGCGCCGACCTCGTGATCATGGAGGAAGGCACCGAGCTGCTGCATCGGCTCGCCGAGCGCAAGCGCCCGACCTTCTCGTCGTGCTGCCCGGCCTGGATCAATTTCGTCGAGCGGCACTATCCCGACATCATGCCGATGCTGTCGTCGACCAAGTCGCCGCAGCAATGCGTCGGCGCGCTCGCCAAGACCTATCTGCCCGAGAAGATGGGGATCGACCCGGCGCGCATCCGGGTGATCTCGATCATGCCCTGCATCGCCAAGAAGGACGAGATCGTCCGCCGCCAGCTCGTCCATGACGGCGTGCCCGAGGTCGACGTGGTGCTGTCGACGCGCGAGTTCGCCCGGATGCTGCAGCGCGAGCGCATCGACCTGAAGTCGCTCGAGCCGTCCACGTTCGACAACCCCTACATGAGCGAGTACTCGGGCGCCGGCGCCATTTTCGGCACCACGGGCGGCGTCATGGAGGCGGCGATCCGCACCATGTACTACGTCGTCAACAGCCGTGAGCTCGAGCACATCGAGATCGAGCAACTGCGCGGCTTCGAGGGGGTGCGCACCGCGACGGTCGAGCTCGGCGGCGAGATCGGCCCCGTGAAGATCGCCATGTGCCACGGCCTGAAACCCACCCGCCAGATCGTCGAGCAAATCCGTGCCGGCAAGTCGGATCTCGATTTCGTCGAGGTCATGGCCTGCCCGGGCGGCTGCGTCGACGGCGGCGGCACGCTGCGCTCCAAGAAGGCCTATCTGCCATACGCGCTGAAGCGCCGCGAGACCCTGTTCGCCATCGACCGCAACCGGCCGGTGCGCCAGTCGCATCGCAACGAGCAGGTCCAGGCGCTCTATCGCGACTATCTGGGCGCGCCCAACTCCGAGAAGGCGCACCACCTGCTGCACACTTATTATACCGACCGCAAGATCGAGATGACCCAGACGGTCCGCGAGGTGTGGGCCGACATCAAGATGATCGGCAAGGTATATTAGGCCGGCTCTCGACGGAGATGAATCGACCGACAAGCCCCGCTCGTCCCCGCGAAAGCGGGGACCCGGAGTTCTGGGCGTGGCCCCTGGATTCCCGCTTTCGCTGGAATGAGCGGAGTGTGGGTCGAGATCGGCGAAGAGTGCTTCAGGCGGAGCGAGCAGAGCCGATTCACGGCGCGGCAGACGCGGCGGCGCAGTGCCACAGCGTCATGTTTCGCGCAGCGAATTCGAATCACGACATGCAGCGCTCTCCGGCGCGCGCTTTGCCGCACCGACAGGCGGCTTGTCATGCGCTCCGGGCGGTGACACTTCTTCAAGTCCCCCCGACGGAGCGCAACGCCGCTCCACCCCGCACGATCAGGAGCAGACCATGTCGCTGCGCCACCGTCTCGTCGCTGCCGCCGTCGCCGCCGTCGCGGCAGCCGCCCTCCTCGCCGCAGCCGCCGCGCCGGCCGGCGCACAGGACTTCCCGAACCGCACCATCAAGATCGTCGTGCCGTTCGCGGCCGGCGGCGGCGTCGATACGCTCGCCCGGCTGCTGGCCGAGCGGATGCAGGCCCGGCTCGGCGTCAACGTGATCGTCGAGAACCGCGCCGGCGCCAGCGGCACGCTCGGCGGCCAGAGCGTCCAGCAATCGACGCCGGACGGCTATACGCTGCTGTTCTCCTCGAACACGCATTCGATGACCAAGCAGGTGATGGCCAAGCCGCCCTACGACCCGGTCACCGACTTCGTCTCGATCGCGCGGGTCGGCGCGGCGCCGCTGCTCACCGTGATGTCGACCAGGATGCCGCAGAAGACGCTCGCCGAGGTCGCCGCCGCCGCCAAGGCCAATCCCGACCAGTGGACCGCCGGAACCCCGGCGCTGGGGTCGCCCGGTCACCTCGCCACCATCGAGTTCATGCGGCTCACCGGCACCAAGCTGACCGTGACGCCCTATCGCGGCACCGCGCCGGCGCTCACCGACGTCGCCGGCGGCCACATCCAGCTTCTCACCGACGCCATGGTGGTGCTGCTGCCGATGGCGCGCGACGGTAAGGTCAAGGCGATGGCGATCACCACGTCGAAGCGCAGCACGCTGGCGCCCGACATCCCGACCGCGGCCGAGAGCGGCGTTCCCGGCCTCGAGGTGATCTCGTGGTACGGCGTGTGGGGGCCGCTCGGCATCCCGGCCGACGTGGTCCAGAGCCTCAACAAGGCCATCCAGGACGCGACGCGCGAGCTCGCCTCGTCGGGGCGGCTCACCGAGATCGGGGTCGAGCCGATCTACGAGACGCCGGAGGCCTTCGCCAAGTTCATGGCGACCGACGTCGCCCACAATGCCGAGCTGCTGGCCTCCGTCGGCTTCCAGCCGCAGTGAGGCGATGACGAGACGCGCGTCTCGATCGTTCGCTCGTCCCCGCGAAAGCGGGGACCCAGGGCATCGACACGACGCGCCACGCATATGAAGCGTCATGCGCGGGCTCGACCCGCGCATCCATCACACTTCGCGAAAACGCCTTGTTCGCAGAATGATGGATCGCCGGGTCGAGCCCGGCGACGACGCCGAGACAAGACGTCGTGCCTCGCCTGACGATGCGCCTCGTCCCGCGCAAAAATCCTCCGCCGCCGACCTGCAGAGAGCCCTCCCATGACCATGTTCCGCTACTTCCCGGGCCACGACGGCTGGTCTTATCACTTCGCCGCCCGCATCGTGAATGTCTGCCAGATGGGCGGCGCCGACTTCCATCGCTGCCACCGCATCGCCGAGCGCATCACGGTCGGCGACGGCGAAAGCTGGTTCACCGAATGGAACGCCGCCGGCGAGGAGCGCGAGGCGAAGGCGCACGAGGAGCACGCGCGCGGCCGCCCGCTGACGGCGCGCGAGGCCTTCCTGCACGCCCACAACTATTTCCGCACCGCGCAGTTCTTCCTGCCCGGCACCGATCCGCGCAAGGCCGAGGCCTATCTGCGCTGCGTCGCCTGCTTCCATGCGGCGCTGCCCTTCTTCGACAATCCGCCCGAGCGCGTCACCTTCCCGTTCGAGGGCTCGCATCTGTCGGGATACTACTGGCGGCCGCTCGGGCCGGCGCGAGCCCGCCACGCCGCGGTCGCCTATCTGGGCGGCGTCGACATCATCTCCGAGGAGCTGTGGTTCTTCGCCGCCCGGCAGATGCTGGAGCGCGGCTTCGGCGTGCTGTGCTTCGACGGCCCCGGCATGGGCGAGCCCCTGCGGGTGCGCGGCATCACGGCGCGGCCCGACTACGAGGTCGCCATCACGGCGGCGGTCGACTATCTGGTCGGCCGGCCGGACGTGGATGCCGGTAAGATCGCCTTGGTCGGGCAATCGATGGGCGGCTATTACGGTGGACGCGGCGCCGCCATGGAGCCGCGCCTGCGCGCCGCCGTCCTGTGGGGCGCCTGCTACGACATGCTCGACGACATCTACGATTTCTGGCCGGCCGTGCGGCCCCAGATCGAATGGGTGATCGGCGCCAGCAACGAGGCGGAGGCCCGGGACAGACTGAAGGCATTCACGCTGAAGGGCGTGCTGAAGAACGCCACATGCCCCGTGATGGTGACGCATGGCGAGGCCGACACGCTGGTGGCCGTGCAGGCTGCGCAGAAGACCTATGCGGATTTGCCCGAACCCAAGCATCTTCGGATCTGGACCGAAGCCGAAGGCGGGGCCATTCATTTGATGAACGATAATCGGACCGACGCGGTGCCTTACATGCTCGATTGGCTGCGAGATGAGGTCGACCGCCCGCGCGGCACAACAATATTCCCGTAAATCCCTTTCCCCGCCCCCTTCGGAGCCCGCCGCATGCACAAGGTCGTCATTCCTGAAAAGGTCGTCGCCCGGGTGATCAAGCGTCAGGGACGCTGGAACGTACACGACGACGTCCCGCCGAACCGGACCACCTTCGTGGTGATCGACATGCAGAACTATTTCATGGCGCCCGGCCAGCAGGTGGAGATCCCGGCGGCGCGCGACATCGTGCCGAACGTCAACCGGCTCGCGCAGGCGCTGCGCCGCGCCGGCGGCCTGGTCGTCTGGATCCGCACCGTCTCGAACGAGGACTCGTTCACCAACTGGTCGCACTTCCACGACGTGCTCAACACGCCGGAGCGCCGCGCCCGGCGCGCCGCCGCGTTGGCGGAGAACGCGTTCGGCTCGCAGCTCTGGCCGGGGCTCGACGTGCAGCCCGGCGACCTCGTGGTGCGCAAGACCCGTTACAGCGCCTTCATCCAAGGCTCCTCGCCGCTCGAGCTCGAGCTTCGCAAGCGCGGCATCACGGCGGTGTGGATCGGCGGCACCTCGACCAACACCTGCTGCGAGAGCACGGCGCGCGACGCCATGCTGCTCGACTTCCGCACCACCATGGTGAGCGACGCCAATGCCGACCACACCGACGACGAGCACAACGCGACGCTGATCAATTTCTGCATCAATTTCGGCGACGTCGCCGCGACGGACGATTTGGTCGGCCGGCTGCAGAAGGTCCAAGCGGCGGAGTGACCGCGGCGCGATGATGCAGCGTCGGCCCGGACACCTCATACCGACGGCCCGAACTCTCGACTCGTCATTCGCGGGCTCGACCCGCGAATCCATCCTCGAAAAAACTCCGTGTTTCGAAGAGATGGACCGCCGGATCAAGTCCGGCGGTGACGACCGAGACGGGTCGGCACCACTTGCCCTTGGTATCACCAAGCGACGCTGAGCGAGCCCATGCCGGACCAGACCTGGGCCGAGCCGGCGAACTGACCGTCGAAGCTGCCGCGCAACGTGATGCCGCGTGAAAGCTTCAGTTCGGCACCGGCCGAGACCAGCGCCGCATCGCGGCCGGCGGAGGCGCCGAGCACCGTGAAGCCGCTCGCCGGGCCGAGCGTCACGAAGCTCGCGGCGATCGACCGCTCGGTCGAGTAGTCGTGCGCCCAGCCGAGCCGGCCACGCAGCGTCAGCGCCGCGTCGACGCTGCGCCAGGCGAGCGCATCGAAGCGCGCGCCGAGCTCGCTGCGCGTGTCGACGGTGCGGTTCTGGTCGTAGCGCAGCGCGAAGGCGGCGAGGCCGGTGGCGTCGGTCTCGGCGTAGGTCGGCGTGCGGAACGCCTGGGTTCGGATCGCCGCGAATGGCGTGATGCCGATGTCGGACGGCAGTGCGAGGCGCCAGCCGGTCTCCAGCCGGCCGCCGATCGCCTGGCCGGAGAAGTCGGCGAGCAGCCGGTCGGTGACGCCGGGGATCGCGACGATGCGGTCGGTGTGCAGGTCGTGCCAGCCGGCGGCGAGCGCGGCCGAGACATAGCCCGGCCCCGCCCGGTACGAGCCGTAGGCGCCGAGCTGGATGCTCTCGCTGCGACCCGAGCCGATCGAGCCGAGCCGGTAACTGGCCTCGCCGCCCGCCAGCGCGACGCCGAGCACGGCGTTCGGCGCGACCAGATAGTCGGCGCCCCCGGCGATGCCCCAGTTGCGCACGCCGAGGTCGTGGCTGCCGACCGTGCTGTCGCCCCGGAACGTGGCGTCGCCGCCATAGCCTCCGGCCCAGACGCGCCAGCGCGGCGCGACGTCGGGCACCAGCGACGGCGCCTTGACGAACGTGCCGATCGCGGCGACGGCGGGGCTCGTCGGACGCGCCGGGCGCGAGGGCTCCGCATAGGCGAGTGCCGGCCCGACCCCGCCGGCGCCGGTCGCCCGGCCGCCGGCGAACGGATCGAGCATCAGCTCGAGGAACTGGTCGGTCTGGCGGAACGCGGCCTGCGCCGCGCCGGTGCCGATCTCGCCGGAAAGCTGGGTCAGCCCGCCCGGCACGGCGGAGGAGAGCAGCAGCGCGCTGAAGGCACCGCTCATCCCGGCGCCGCTGTTGAACACGCGGTCGAGCGCCACGCCGACCGCATGCTGGTTCGTGTTGAAGCCCGGAGCGCCGCCGAGGTTCAGGGTCAGGGTCAGGCTCACATCGGTCGGCGTGTAACCGAGGCTGGCGGCGAAGAAGGCCGGCAGGTTGTTGGTGATCAGGCTGCCGAACGTGCCGCTGCGGCCGCCGTCGGCATGCAGGATCGTGTAGCTGCGCGGCACATAGGCGCCGGGAGAGAACACCGCCTGCACCGTCCCGGCGAGCGTCGCCGTGCCGGCGACGTTGGTGCGGTCGGCGGCGCTCGGCGACACCTCGACCAGATAGGTGCTGCCCGACCCGAGGGTGAGGTTGCCGGCGATCGTGATGGTGCCGATCGAGTTCCCGGGCGACAGCGTGCCGTTGGTGATCGCCGTGGTGCCGACCGTGCCGCTGCCACCGAGCGCGCCGCCGTCGAGCGTGACGGCGCCGACCGTGCCGTTCACCACCAGGGTGCCGCCCTGCACCGTGAAGGGCGAGGCGGCGAGCGTGCCGGCGACGATCAGGGTGCCCTGCTGGACGGTCCAGGGCAGCGCGGCGGCGTTGGTGCCGGTCAGTGTCCAGGTCGACGCGCCGACCTTGGCGAAGGTGCCGAAGCCGTCGTACTGGGCGCCGACGCCGATCAGGCCCGCGTCGAAGGTGCCGATGCCGGAGCCGCCGAGCCGCAGCGTCTGGCTGCCGGTGCCGAGCACGCTGCCGACGATCACGCTGGTCGGGGCGAGCGTGAGCGTCCCGCCGCTGCTGCAGCCGCAGAACTCGATGGCGGCGAAGCCGCCCGTGATGGTGCCGCTGTTGTAGATGCTGGTGCCCGTTCCGGCCGAGATGCCGAAGGTCGTGCCCGCGATGGTGCCGGCATTGACGATGGTGCTGTAGTCGCCGGCGCTGACGGCGTAGTCGCCCGAGATGACGCCGGTCGCCGTGTTGGTCAGCGTCAGCGGCCCGATCGTGGCGACGCCGGCCCCGAACGACGCCCCGCCCGCGATGGTGCCGCTGTTGGTCACGGTCGTGTTGCCGAGGACCTGGATCGCCACGCCGTTCGCCGTGATGCTGCCGGCATTGACGACCGTCATGTCGCCGAAGGACGCGATCGCCTGTGCATCCCCCGCGATGACGCCCGAGGCCGTGTTGGTGACGCTGCCCGTGTAGGTGAAGATCGCGGCTCCGCCCGAGCCGGTCCCGGTGATCGAGCCCGAATTGGTGACATCGACCTGGTTGCCGAAGATCGCAGTCCCGCCGGGGCCGGTCGCGGAGATCGTGCCGTAATTGGTGACGGTGAGGACCGGGGACTGCGAGCCCGACACGGCCGTGTAATCGGCCGTGATCGTGCCCGAGGCGTAGTTGGTGAGGGTCAGCGCATTGGCGCTGATGGCCGTTCCGCCGGAGCCGGGGACAGCGGCCGAGATGGTGCCGTAGTTTTCGATGGTCGCCGTGTTGGCGCTGATGGCGTAGCCGTCGGCCGTGATCGTGCCGGTCGCGGTGTTGGTGAGGTTGACAGTGTCGCCGAAGATCCCGGTGCCGCCGCCGCCGACCACGCCCGAGATCAGCCCGGAATTGCTCACCGTCATGGTGCTCGGGCTACCGGCCGCCTGGATCGCGGTCACGCCCTGGATGACCCCGGCCGCCGTGTTGGTGACGACCAGAGTGCCGCCCGAGATGTTGATGCCGGCCTGGTCGGTGTTGGACGGAATGACCAGGTCGACGCGGCCGATCGTCCCGGAGTTGACGACCGTCAGGTCGCCGGCCGCGTTGATCGCGTAGAGGTTGCCGATCCCCGAGCCGCCGGTCGTGATGGTCCCGGCATTGGTGATGGTGTTGCCGACGCCGACATCGACGCCGATCGAGGTGCCGGTCACCGAGGCGCCGGACTGCACGGCGATGGTGACGCCGGTCTGGGTGCCGCCCCCGTAGCCGGTGTTGGAGCCCGGTCCCTGGTCGGTCGTCGTCCCGGTGCAGGTCACGGCGACGCCGTCGCCGGTCGGTGGCGAGCAGATCGCATGGGCGGGGCGATCCGCCACGACCAGGCCGGCCCAGACCATCAGCGCGGTGGCGCAGACGCTCCGCGCCGGCGCGGCCGCCGCACGATCGCCAGGGTAATTCCATCGAACACGCACCATCGGACGCCCCCCGAGGCTGTCGGCGCGGCGTTGACCGCCGCACCCGCCCCAATGTCCCGCCGGCACAACTAGCCCGCCCGCCTAGTAGGAATGGAACGGGACATCGAGACAACCCGATCGGAGTAGGTCCGAGTCGAAATTCGCCCGAATGTGGTATTGAGGTCACGCCTCGCCCAAGACGTGCCGACCTCCGACGAGATCGACGCGGCGGCAGCGGAGGGTGACGGCCGGGCTCGTCGGCTCGGGGCGGGATCAGGTGGGGGGCGGATCGCGCGCGGCGCTCAGGCGACGCCGAGCTTCTTCTGCAGGCTGGTCGACGAGGTCGTGTACTGGAAGACGACGCGCTTCTCCGGGAAGACGTAGCGGGCGGCGGCCTGCGCCATCAGGGCGCCCTCGTGAAAGCCCGACAGGATTAGTCGAATATGGTAAGAGGTCAAAAGAAGGGCCGGGCAACTATGGTGACAACAAAACTCACACCGCGCGTGCCGCGGAGTCATCTGTCCGTCCGTGTGCCCTGGCACGATGCCGCCTGGGACGGCACGGTCTGCCGCGCACCGCGCCACAACTCGAGTTGCTTGGCGCTCAATCGCATTGGCGCTGCCAAGAACGATGAAGTTGAGGAGCCGCATGCCGGCCAGTTTCTTGATTCGGTTCCACGTGACGAAGCTCCGCCATGTTTCTCGGAGCGCGTGAGCTTTCTGTCGGCCAGACCACAGCATCGTCTCGCACGCCATGCTTACGCGCGAACCAGCGATGATCATCGTCACATCCGTGACACCCTCTTTCTTCATCCGGCCTTTTCGGCGGCCGCCACCCCCTTCGGCTGGCTTCTGAAGGACCGCGCATGGGGTGAAAAGTGGAAGAAGGGCTCGATCGACGCCAATGCTCTGGCCGAGCGTTGGGGCATCGACTCCCATCCCGAATATGAACCTGACACTCCTGACTGGCTTTACGATCGGCCCTGGATCCAAGGCCATCGCAACCAGCAGGGCCTGCTCGACGCATTCTTCTCGGCCCTTGAGCCGAAAGAGAGTCTCGTCTTTTTCTACGCCAAGCGAACACCTCTGCTCGACGACGATCAATGGATGATCGTGGGAGCCGCCAAGGTGACGTCGATCGGCGACTTGCGCGAGTGGGATTATGAACCCGGCGCCACCAGCCCGATCCGCTCCTATCTGTGGGAGCGAAGCGTCTGCCATACGTTGCGCCCAGACGGGTCGGGCGGAGTTCTCCTTCCCTTGCACGAGCTGCTTAAGCACGCCGAGGCCGATCCCGCCCTCGACATAAGTGACTGCATCGCCTTCGTGCCGCCTGAATATCGGTCGGAATTCTCCTACGCGAGCGAGTTGGTCTCGCAGGGCACCGCGATCTCAGCGCTACTGGCAATGAAAGAGGCGCTCGCGACCTTCGGCCGTCGCTTCGGCGGCGCTTGGGGATCGCAACTGAAATGGATAGATGAACGACTCGGCGAACTATGGGAGCTTCGCGGGCCGTATCCGGGACTAGGATCGCTTCTCACGGCGCTCGGCGTGCCGCACGGCCATCAACTCGCTCAGCACGCCTGGTCGCTCGCCGGCAAAAACGGCGACACTTGGACCGCGCTCGGCAAGCTTGTTGCGGCACCGGCTACAGCGCCGCGTGATCTGGCACCGCAGCTTGCCGCGCTCAAGGATATTTGGGCCTACCTGCATTCAAGTATAGGCGCCAGACGGCGAACGCTGGCCAAGCTGCTGGCCCGGGTCAATCTGTCATCGGAGCAAGCAGCACGCTGGTGGGATCCAGCCGCGCGCAGCGCCGCTGATTTGAGCTATGTCGGTAAACCGATTGCGGACGATGCGATCGTCGCCAATCCCTATCTCTTCTTCGAATGCGATCGAGGACAGGTCGATCCGATAGCCTTCCGCACGGTCGACCAGGCGGTTTTCCCTCAAGCCGCCGTGCTCGACGCCCACCCGGTGCCGGCGCCGTCCGCCATGACAGGCCCGGTCGATGGTCGGCGTCTGCGCGCAGCGACCCTCTCGGTGCTCGAAGAGGCCGCCAACGATGGGCATACGCTCCTGGGACGCGACATGGTCCTCGCCGCGGTCAAAGGCCTCGCCATCGAGCCTCCGCTTCCAGCGACCACCGATCATTTCGAGATTCATAGCGAGGCGCTCAAGCCGCAGATCGAGCATTGCACGCTTGATGATGGCGCCCCGGCATTCCAGCTTGACCGCCTCGCGGCGGCGCGGACGCTCATCGAGCGAACGGTCGTCAAACGTGTTCGACAAGGCAAGCGCCTCGACGTTCCGGTCGATTGGCGAGCCATGCTGGATAGCAATCTGCCAGGTTCCGCGCCCAATGGGTCGCTCGAAGACCAGGGCCGCCACGAGAAGGCAGCGGCGCTTCGGGAACTTGCAGCGTCCCGGCTGTCGGTCCTGATCGGCGCCGCCGGCACCGGCAAAACAACTCTGCTAAGGTTTCTCTGCCAGGCGGATCCGATCAAGAACGCGGGCGTGCTGCTGCTTGCGCCGACGGGCAAAGCGCGAGTCAGACTGCAAACGCAAACCGGGATTTTGGCGAAGACTCTCGCCCAATTTCTGCGGCCTCGGCGATATCGCGAAGCGACGCAAAGCTACCACGTGATTGGCGATCTGGAGCGCTCTTCAGGGCATAAGACGGTGATCGTCGACGAGGCGTCGATGTTGACTGAAGAGCAGTTGGCCGCACTCATCGACGCATTGAGTTCTGTCGACCGCATTATATTGGTCGGCGACCCCAGCCAGTTGCCGCCAATCGGTGCGGGTCGGCCGTTCGTCGATATCGTCTCGTTGCTCGCCCCGGAAATCGTCGCACCAAGAGCGCCAAAGGTTGCGCCAGGCTACGCGGAACTGACCGTTGGTAGTCGGCAACGCGGCGCCGACCGCAGGGACTTAGAGCTTGCCGACTTGTTCAGCGGGCGAGCTTCGGGACCCGCGAGCGACGAGATCATTTCGCACCTCTACACCGGCTATAATGGAGACCATTTGCGTCTCTGCCTGTGGTCGTCCCCCTCTGACCTTGCATCACTTCTTCCCAAGATCGTGGCGGAGGAACTCTGCATCGACCCGGCCGATCGCGAGGCGTCTTTCTCCGAGCTTGCGCTCGGAGGCACGCGCAGCGGTGCCCATGTCTATTTCAACTTTTGGTCGTCCGGGCCGGCCGCCGACAAATGGCAGATCTTATCGCCGCTGCGAGGTGACGCCGCCGGCACGCTGCTGACCAACCGGCTCGTCCAGAAATATTTTCGCGGCGAGACCCGCAAAGCCGCCGAACTGGCTGATCGTCGCTACGCCAAGGTTTCCCCGCCTATGGGCAAAGACGGCATCATATACGGCGACAAGGTGATCAACCTTGGCAACCACCGGAGGACCTGGGTTTATCCGGACGCGGACTCGGACGGCAACGCTTCGCTTTGCTACGTCGCGAACGGCGAGATCGGCATCGCGACCGGACCCTTTAGAAAGAAGGGCAAAAAAACGAACCTCAACAACGTCCGCGTCACTTTCTCCTCGCAACCAGGCTTTGAATACACCTATTGGCCCAGCGATCTCGGCGAAGACGGCAGCCTGCTCGAACTAGCCTACGCGCTGACCGTCCATAAGGCTCAGGGTAGCGAGTTCGACACGGTGTTCGTAGTTCTGCCCAATCCCTGCAGAATCCTGTCTCGAGAGCTTCTCTACACAGCGCTGACCCGTCAAAGCCGACGACTCGTGATCTTGTGTCAGGGCGACCCGCATCGGCTGGTTGATTTCCGACACCTGTCCGACGCGGCCCGCCGCCTCACCAATCTATTCGGACCACCTCGACCGATCGTCGTTGGCACGCAGATTTTTGATGGCAAACACATTCACCGCTCAAGCCGCGGCGAATTGATGATCTCCAAATCGGAAGTGATAATCGCCAACGAGCTGCAAAGCGCCGGTCTTGATTACGCCTATGAACGTCCACTCATCGTCTCTGACGGCAGCCGTCGATATCCCGACTTCACGATCGAGGACGCGGAAACCGGGAGCATCTGGTATTGGGAGCATCTCGGCATGAAGGGAGATGCCGAATATGATCGGAAGTGGGCGCTAAAGCTCCAGTGGTATCGGGACAATGGGATCCTGCCAGAAGAGGCGGGCGGTGGCCCCAACGGCATCCTGGTAACTACCGAAGAGCTCGATGGTATCCAGACCGACCAGATCATGGCGCTGATCGCCAAGATCAAGGATGGTGCCTAGGGTTGCCCACCTTACTCGCACGTAGGCGATCATCGCGGCCTTGGAGAGCCTCGGATAGTCGCGGCGGCATTCGCGGGCCGACGGCGAGAATGTCATAGCGCTCAGCTTCAGCTTGCCAGGACAGGTGTCGATGGCGTCGACGACGAACAGGCCGGGCACACTGGTCTCGAACTCCTCGGTGTCGACCGCGACCAGATTGTCCTTCAGGGCGACGCCCCGGTTCGCCACCGGGCCGAGCTTCATGGTGAGGCCGAGAGGAACCGCAGCATCGCCTCGCACGGCACCTCGCGCCGGCGCCGTGGTCCCGGCGCCGTCGTCCCCGTCAAAACGCTTGGATGTGGTTGAAAATTGTCCGGTCGAGTTCGTAGGGATCACGCCGCTCGATGGCATCGACCATGGCGAAATGTTCTGCTGCACTCGCCGCAAGTCCCTCGCGGGTCCCCCACCGTCCGGGAGTACCGACATAACTCTGTATCCGCAGGCCGTCGATCAGGCGGGACAGGACGGGGTTCTTGGCCAGTCTGTAGACTGCCCTGTGAAAATCGGCATTGGCGGTGGTCTGCTGGGCCCGGCTGCTGGTGCCGGCTGCGGACTTGAACGCCGCAGCGAGCGTGCGCAACTCGACGATGTCGTCGGCCGTCGCATTCGCGATCACGAACGGGACTGCGCTGCGTTCCAGCGTCATCCTGACGAAACGCAACTGTGTCTGACTGTATTGCTCCTGGACACAGACGCGAAAGCCCGAGTTGTGCTGATGCTCGACGATCCTCAGGCTCTTGAGCACAAGCAGGGCCTGCCGGACGTAGAAGCGGGTGGTGTTGTACGTTTGTTCAAGGCTGGACAGCTTGAGCTGCTCGCCGAATTTGTAGACGCCGAGATTTATGTCCGCCTGAATCCTGCCGACCACGTCTTCCACATGCTCGGCTGACTCTTTCGACTTGCCCATTTCGGTCCGGCGTCAGACAGGCGTTTCACGAGGCCCGGCGGTACCATAACTCCTCGTCGCAGGCCAGAACCGGCCCCGACAGGCGGGCGCCTTCTCGCGCCCCCGAACCGGCCCTGTTCAGCCCAGGCGCGACGGACACCGCGTTCAACCGCCACGACGAGCGACGGCTCAGAGCCGGGCGCAGACCCGCCGCACTTGGCGAGCAGCAATTTTGTGCGCAAAAATATTGACCGGCGGCAAAGCCAGCCATATGAGTCGACGCCGGGCGGCGAATAAATACTGAAATAGGGCCATCGACGAGCGCTGCCCGACCGGCAGCGAGGTGCGTGGCCCATCATTGTGCGCATAAAATTCGACGGGCCTGTCGTACCGTCACCAATCCGGCGCTGATGCCGCCGCCACCGCCGAAGGAAGGATGTCTCATGCCGATGGTTCAACGCGATGCGCTCGCGCGCATCCGGGCCGACCTCGCCACCTGTGTCGCCGTCGGCGGCATGCTCGCCGCGTTCGCCTGCGCTCATCCGGTCCGGGCGGCCGACAGCACCGTGGCCGCATCGAACAAGCCCACCATCGTGGTGATCGGAACCGGCGGGACCATCGCGGGCGCCGGCAAGTCGTCGACCGACACGTCGACCTACGCGACCGCCGCCGTCGGTGTGGACACGATCGTCCAGGCCGTGCCGGAGCTGGCCGCGATCGCGAACGTCCGCTCTGAACAGGTCTTCCAGGTCGGCAGCAAGAGCATCAACGACGATCTCATCATCAAGCTCGCAAAGCGGGTGAACGAGGTCCTGAAGCGGGACGACGTCGCCGGCGTCGTGGTCACCCACGGCACAGACACGCTGGAGGAATCCGCCTATTTCCTCAATCTGACCGTGAAGACCACCAAGCCGATCGTGTTCGCCGCCTCGATGCGGCCGTCCACCGCCCTCAGCGCCGACGGGCCGCTGAACCTGTTCGATGCGGTCGTGGTGGCGAGCAGCAAGGAGGCGGCCGGCAAGGGCGTGCTGATCACCATGAACGACGAGATCCACACCGCACGCGACATCGTGAAGACGAACACGTTCAAGACCGATACGTTCAAGTCGCCCTACGGCCCGCTCGGCTATGTCGTGGAAGGGAAGGCCCTGTTCTATCGCAACACGGCGCGGCGCCACACGGGCGATTCCGAATTCGACATCGAGACGATCGATCGTCTGCCGCGCGTCGACATCACCTACAGCTACAGCAGCAGCGACGCGGCCGCCTACAACGCCTTCGCGGCGGCCGGCACGAAGGCCATCGTGAACGCCGGAACCGGAAACGGCAACGTGTCCGACTCGCTGGTGGAACCGCTCGGCGCCATCCGCTCGCGCGGCGTGTTCGTCGTGCGGGCGTCGCGCACGGGCAGCGGAACCCTGTATCGCGGCCCTTCCTTCCAGGACGACGACAAGCGCGGCTGGATCGCGGTGGACGATCAGACAGCCCCGAAGGCGCGGCTGCTCATGGCGCTCGGTCTGACGAAGACCCAAGACGTCGACGCCCTGCGGGCGCTGTTCACCCGCTACTAGAGTGGTGTCGGGCGACGGATCGGATCGCGCTCGGCGCGGCTCAGGCCACGCCGAGCTTCTTCTGCAGATTGGTCGACGAGGTCGTGTACTGGAAGACGACGCGCTTCTCCGGGAAGACGTAGCGGGCGGCGGCCTGCGCCATCAGGGCGCCCTCGTGAAAGCCCGACAGGATCAGCTTCAGCTTGCCCGGATAGGTGTTGATGTCGCCGATGGCGAACAGGCCGGGCACGCTGGTCTCGAACCTCTCGGTGTCGACCACGACCAGATTGTCCTTCAGGGCGACGCCCCAGTCCGCCACCGGGCCGAGCTTCATGGTGAGCCCGAAGAACGGCAGCATCGCCTCACACGGGATCGTCGTGGTCGAGCCGTCATTGCCGCGCACCACGGCGCCCGACAGCGCCCCGCCCTCGCCCTCGAGCGCCATCACCTGGCCGATGATCAGGTCCATGGTGCGGCTCGCCACCAGCGCCCGCATCTTGTTGACGCTGTCGGGCGCGGCGCGGAACTCGTCGCGCCGGTGCACCAGCGTGATGCGATGGGCGACCGGCTGCAGGTTGACGACCCAGTCGATGGCGGAATCGCCGCCGCCGACGATCATCAGCCGCTTGTCGCGAAACTCCTCCATTTTCCGCACGGCGTAGAAGACGGAGGAGCCCTCGTAGTCCTCGATGCCCTTGATGGGCGGGCGCTTGGGCTGGAACGAGCCGCCGCCGGCGGCGATCACCACAACCTTGGCCTCGAGCACGGTGCCGCGATCGGTCGTGCAGCGAAACAGCGGGTCGCCGATCCGCTCGATCGTCTCGACCATCTCGCCGAGATGGAAGGTCGGGTCGAACGGGGCGATCTGGGCCATCAGGGCGTCGGTGAGGCCCTGGCCGGTGATCCGGGGCACCGCCGGAATGTCGTAGATCGGCTTTTCCGGATAGAGCTCGGCGCACTGGCCGCCGACCTTGTCGAGCACGTCGACCAGATGGGCCTTGATGTCGAGCAGGCCCAGCTCGAACACGGCGAACAGCCCGCAGGGGCCGGCCCCGATGACGAGCGCGTCGGTCTTGATCGGTTCGGTCATTGGCTGATCCCGGTGATAACCACACGGCGCCCGTGCGCCGGAGAACGCCTTGCGGGCGCGCCCGCCGCGTCGTTTAAGAGCGTCGGCTCGATCTCCCGGAGCCCTTAGGACACCCCCGCGAGGACTGCAACCCGTGCCTGACGACAAGACCCGGCAGCGGCGCCAGCCGCCGCACCCATCCGATTTTCCCCACCACGTCGTGCATACGATAAGGTTCCGCGACCTCGACCCGCAGAGCCACGTCAACAACGCGGTCTTCGTCACCTTCTTCGAGGCCGGTCGGGTCGTCCTGCTGCGCGATCCCCGCTACGGAATGCGGGTGCCGGGCGCGACCTATGTGCAGGCGAGCATCACGGTCGACTACCTGGCCGAGTTGCACTGGCCGGGCGACGTGCTGATCGGCACCGGGGTGGAGCGGCTGGGACGCAGCTCGCTGGTCTTTTCGCAGGGCCTGTTCACCGGCGAGCGCTGCGCCGCGCTGTGCCGCAGCACGCTGGTGATGGTCGACGCCGAGACCCGCAAGCCGCGCCCCTTCCCGGACGATCTCGCCGCCCGCATCCGCGCCGGCGCCCCGGCGATTCCCGAGGTGGGGTGAGCCATCCGTGAAAGCCGTCATGCGCGGGCGCGACCCGCGCATCCATCACTCGCGCAAAAAGACGTTTATTCGCAAGACGATGGATCGCCGGGTCAGGCCCGGCGACGACGCCGAGAACAACCGCGTCCGTCGTGCTCCGCGCAGGCGGAGCACCCAGTACGCCGCAGCGTCTGGGGTGAAACAAAAGACTCCGGTGGATACTGGGTCGTCCGCCTGCGCGGACGACGACGACCGGCAGGCTTTGCGCCGCCACAAGCGGCAGGTCAGGCCTGTCGCTCCGGCGTCTGCAGGACGAGGCCGTCGAGCTCCTCGCGCACCTTGATCTGGCAGGACAGCCGCGAGTTCGGCCGCACGTCGTAGCCGAAGTCGAGCATGTCCTCCTCCATGGCGGTCGGCGGGCCGACGATCTCGCCCCAGGCCTCGTCGACATAGACGTGGCAGGTGGCGCAGGCACAGGCGCCGCCGCACTCGGCCTCGATGCCGGGCACGCCGTTCTTGATGGCGGTTTCCATGACGGTCGCACCCGGCTGGGCCTCGACCGTGCTGGACGATCCGGTGAAGCTGACGAACGTGATCTTGACCATGAGGCTTTGCGGGTCGCTCGAAAGGGCTTGTGGACGCGAGAGGACGATGACCGGACCCGGCGCCCGTGGCGGACGGATGAAACCGGCCGCCCTCTATAAAAGTTCGGATGGCCGGACGCCAGCGTCCCGGGTTTCGGGTTTCGGGCCGGGACGTCGGTTGCCGCAACCCCGCATGACCGCGCCCCAAACACCAGATGGCCCCGGCTTTTGACCGGGGCCACTGTCGGCCGGACGATGTGAGGGGGGGAGGGGGGCTCGTCCAGCTTCCTCCTGAAAATGGGGGCCGCGGCACGCCTTGCAAGAGGACGCCGCGAGACGGCGCCCTACCCCGCTTCACTCTGCCGCATCTGGACTCTGCCGCATAAGGGCGATGGCGCGGCTGGCCTCGGCACCGGCCGCTGCCATGGCGGCGATCGGTCCGGCGAGGTTCGTTCCGATCGCGACGGCCATCTCGATGGCCTCGGCGGCCTCGACCACCCCCCACGCACCGATGCCCCGGGCCGAGCCCTTCAGGGTATGGGCCAGCGTCGCCGCGGCGGCGGGCGGCGCCATGTCCATGCGGGCGACCAGGAGGGCGATCTGCTGATCGAACAGATCCAAGACCTCGTCCTGCAGGTGGCGGTCGCCGAGCGTCATCCGGAACAGGTGGACGCGGTCGATCGGCTCCGGCCCGGCGGTCTCCGGGACGGGCCCCGGAACCGGCTGGACGGGAGGCTCGAGCCAGGAATGCTTGTGCATGTGACGCCCCGATTTTTTTCTGGCCGTACTGTGGCGCCGGATTCTCACCTTCGAGTAAATGCCGGAAGCGACGCGGGAACGGCGTTGCATCGGCGCAACATCGCAATGGCCCGTGCCGGGCCAAAACAGCCCTTCTTTCGGAGATTCTCTTCAGAGATCGGAAGGGATGAAACGGAAAACCCGAGAAGGCGGCTGGGATCGCTGCTCAACCGGAGCTCGATCCGAACGACGGTCCGACCTGCAGCCTCGAGAGTCCATTATCGGGAGTCCGGACCAAGGAGACCGGGACGGATGGTCCCCTGGGGACTGACGGGGTGACGGCGACCCAGCCGACGGGCGCGACAGCTCACCGTCCCGCGCTCGACGGCGCGGACTTCTTCAGACCAGTCCGCCGCAGCGCCTCAGGCCGTCGGCGGCTCGCGCCCGACCACCCGGTAGCCGGCCGCCGTCAGGCGGCACACCAGCCAGTCGGGCTTGAGCGGATTGTCGAACCAGGGCCGGGCCCAGCCGTGGGTCACGCAGGCCTCGACGGTCTTGCGCGGCACCATGCGGCCCTCCGGGTCGAACAGCGGGAGCTTGCCTCCCGGCTCGGCCAGGCCACGTTCGAGGTAGCGGCGCTGAGGCTCGCTCGGCCGCAGAGACGCCGTATTGTCGCCCTCATGATGATCGGGGGCCAGAGGCAGGCGGTCGTCCGTGCGTAGGGGCAGGGCTGGCATGGGCGCACCGTTAACGATGATTAAAAAGAGGTTACCAAACTTGGTTTCCCTTGGGCTTCCACCACTCTAGGATAGCCTGACCACAGGGGGGAATCCCAGCGGCATTGTCATTCCCGCCTGCGGGCCGTGGTCACGACACCGTGCGGTTGCGCGGAACGACCACGATTATCCACAGGGCCTCAATCCTGTTCAGCGTAGCACGCGAGGCGACGACGACATGGCTAACTATCCGAAAAAGGCCAAGGACCCGACCGAGGTCGCTCTGTCGGCCATCCAGGAGGCCCTCAATGTGGGCGGCACCGAGCCGACCTCGACCTCCACTTCGGACAGTCCAGCACTGACCTCGGCCGACGGCCGACGCGATCGATCCATGTCGCTCGACGATCCCATGCCCGGTTTCCCGGACACCGCCCCGCGCCGGCTCGACGACACGCCGTCGGTCCCGGCCAATGACGACCGCGAGACCATCGGCCAGGTGCTGCAGTCGCTGCAGCGCCGACCGGCCCGCACGCCCTACATGGTGGCCAGCCTGTTCAGCGCCGCCTGGGGCATCTCGGCGCTCGGCCTGATCCTCGGCTACTCGGCCGAGATCGGCGCCCTGATGAGCCAGGGTGCGGTCGCGGTGCCGCTGGTCTTCGGCATCGCCTCCGGCATCGCCGCCCCGATCGTCTTTTTCTTCGTGCTCGCCCACATGGTGTCGCGCTCGCAGGAGCTGCGCATCGTCGCCCAGGCGATGGCGCGGGCCGCCATGCGGTTCGCCGAGCCCGAGACCGTCGCCTACGACTCCGTGGTGAGCGTCGGCCAGGCGATCCGCCGCGAGGTCGCCGCCATGGGCGACGGCGTCGAGCGCGCCATCGCCCGCGCGGTCGAGCTGGAGACCCTGGTCAACAACGAGGTGGCCGCGCTGGAGCGCGCCTACAACGACAACGAGGTGCGCATCCGCAACCTGCTCGACGGCATCGCCCAGCAGCGCGAGACGCTGGTCGGCGAGGCCGAGCAGGTGCGCAACGCCATCAGCAACGTCCATCTCGACCTGTCGCACGACATCTTCACGGTCAGCGAGGTGGTCGGCGAGCGCGTCGGCGAGGTCGCCCAGCGCATCACCCGGACACTCGCCGAGAAGGGCGAGCACATCACGCTGGCGCTCGGGTCGGCCGGCGACTCGATGATCGCGGCGCTCGGCGAGCGCGGCGGCGACCTTCTGGAGCGCCTCGAGCGGACCAGCGACGAGGCGACCCGCGCCATCGAGGCGGTCAGCGACCGCCTCACCGACGGCCTCAACCTCAAGACCGGCCATCTCAACGACGCCATCGTCGAGATCGCCGACAACATGCAGGACATGCTGGGCGGCCGCCTCGACCGCGTCGCCGACGAGTTCGCCCAGAAGACCATCTCGCTGGTCGAGCTGCTGGAGAACCGCTCGCGCGAGATCACCACCATGGTGATGGACCACACCGACGCGATCTCCGGCACCCTGGTCGACACGTCGAGCCAGATCGCCGACACCATCGCGACCCGGGTCGACGAGGTGAACAACACCCTCAAGGCGACCGGCGACTCCATCGTCCTCGATCTCAGCCTGCGCGGCAGCGACATCGTCTCCAAGCTCGAGGAGACCGGCAGCAGCATCACCGAGGCGCTCACCGACCGCGGCGGCGACATCGTCTCCAAGCTCGAGGAGACCGGCGGCACCATCACGAGCGCGCTCAACGAGCGCGGCGAGACCTTCACGCGCACGCTCACCGAGAGCGCCCAGGCGCTGGCCGACACGGTCGGCGGCCGCGGCGACGAGGTGCGCGAGCTGCTGGCGGCGCGCCTGCGCTCCTTCGAGGAGATCCTCACCACGGGCAGCGGCGAGCTCGCCGACCAGCTCGGCTCGCGCGGCGACCAGGTCCGCGAGATGCTGTCCGAGCGCCTGCAGGCCTTCGAGGCGATGTTCACCACCGGCGGCAGCGAGCTCGCCGACCGCATCGGTCGCGACAGCGCGACGCTGGCGAGCCTGATCACCCGGCATCTCGCCGAGTTCGACCGCACCGTGAAGACCTATGGCGGCGACCTGGTGGAGCGCATCGGCCAGCGCACCCAGGACGTCAACGAGACCCTGAGGGTCTATGTCGACGGCTTCGACACCCGCGTCACCACCAAGTCGGGCGAGGTCGCCGACCTGCTGGAGAGCCGCCTGGTGCGGTTCGAGGAGGCCCTCGACCAGCGCACCCAGGCGATCGGCGAAACCCTGACCACGCGGGTCGCCGACATCGGCAAGACCGTGGGCGAGAGCAGCAAGGAGGTGGTCGCCGCGCTCGACCGCCGCGTCGACGCCATCACGAGCCTGATCAACACCGGCGGCCAGCAGTTCATCGACACGGTCGGCGGCAAGATGACCGAGATCGACGGGACGCTCGCGGCCCGCTCGAACGACGTCGCCACCGCGCTCGACGGCCGCATCGCCCGGCTGGAGGATTTGCTGGTCACCCGCGCGGCCGCGCTGACGAGCGAGATCGAGACCCGCAGCCAGGCCGCGGCCGAGCTGCTGCTCGGGCGCGCCGAGAGCCTCACGGGCGAGGTGGAGAGCCGCAGCAAGGCCGTCGCCGAGGCCCTGCTCGACCGCACCCAGGCCGTCACCCACGACATAGAGATGCGCACCCGCACGGCGGCCGACACCCTGCTCGGGCGCGTCGAGAGCCTGACGGCCGACGTCGAGACCCGCAGCCAGGCCGCGGTCGCAAGCCTGGTCGGCCAACTCGGCACCGCCACCAGCGACATCGAGACCCGCACCCAGGCGGTGGCCAGCGCCCTGCTCGGCCGCGCCGAATCCGTCACCAGCGATCTCGAGGCCCGCACCCTGTCGAGCGCCGAGCTGCTGGTCGGCCGCATCGGAACGGCCGCCACGGAGGTCGAGGCGCGCAGCCGCGCCGCCGCCGATCACCTGCTCGGCCGCGCCGACAGCGTGACGACCGACATCGAGCTGCGCACCCGCGCCGCTGCCGACCAGCTCGTCGAGCGCACCGCCACGGTGGCGGTCGGCATCGAGCAGTCGGCCGGTTCGGCCGCCGACGCCTTCGCGGCCCGCGTCGACCGGCTGGCCGCCGAGATCGAGTCCCGCACCGGCACCACGGCGACCTTCCTGTTCGACCGCTTCGAGGGCTTCGCCCGCGACATCGAGGTCCGCAGCAACACCGCCGCCTCGTTCCTGAGCGAGCGGATCGACAGCTTCGGCATCGACATGGAGGCCCGCAGCGGCAGCGTCGCGGCCCTTCTGACCGAGCGCGCCGAGACCGTCGCCCACACGGTCGAGACCCGGACCGACACGGCCGCGGCCCTGCTGGTGGAGCGCGCCGAGCGCGCCGCCAGGGCCGTCGAGGACCGCAGCAATGCGGCGACCGAGCTGCTCGCCACCCGGTTCGACACGGCCTCGCGCGATGTCGAAGCCCGCAGCAACGCGGCGACCGAGATGCTCGCCACCCGCCTCGAGGCCGCCTCGCGCGACGTCGAGAGCCGCAGCCGGGTCAGCACCGAGGCGCTCGCCGGCCGCATCGAGCAGCTCGCCGAAGCGGTCAAGACCAACACGCTCGAGGCCGAGGTCGCGCTGGAGCGGCTCGCCTCCTCGACGACCAGCGCGCTGCGCAGCAGCGCGGCCGACGCCGAGACGAGCATCATGCGGGCCGCCGGCGGGTCGACCGACCAGATGCGCGCCGTGGTGAACGAGATCCAGGAGCTGCTGACCAGCGTGTCGTCGGGCGTCGCCGGCACCCTGAAGCAGGACGCCGTCGACCTCGAGCGCCTGCTCAGCACCACCTCGTCCAATGTCAGCGGCACGCTGAAGCAGGACGCCGCCGAGATCGAGCGCCTGCTGCGCTCGCTGTCGGCCGGCGTGAGCAGCACGCTGCGCCAGGACGCCGCCGAGGTCGAGCGCACGCTGTCGACCGTCACGGAGGGCGTCAGCGGCACGCTGCGCCAGGACGCGAGCGAGTTCGAGCGCACCCTGACGGCCCTCTCGACCGGCATCAGCGGCCGGCTGCGGCAGGACACCGCCGAGATCGAGCATGCCCTCACGGGCCTGTCGACCGAGGTGAGCGGCACGCTGCGGCAGGACGCCGCCGAGGTCGAGCGCACGCTGTCGACCGTCTCGACCAATCTCAGCGACACGCTCAAGCGCAACGCCGCCGAGGTCCAGCAGACGCTGGTCGGCACCAGCACCGAGGTCGCCGCCACCTTCGTCGGCAAGGCCGAGGAGATCGCCGGCGCCATCGAGAAGCGCTCGGGCGAGCTCAACCATGTGCTCGACGAGAAGAGCAGCGGCCTGCTCGCGGCGATGACGGCCAAGGGCAACGAGTTCACGGCCGGCATGGGCCGGGTCACCGACCACGCCGTGAAGTCCATCGAGTCGAAGGCCTTCGCCTTCACCCAGACCATGATGGACAACTCCAACGAGCTCGCGCGGGTGATCACCGAGGCCAGCGTCAAGTCCACCGACACGGTCAACAAGACCCTGAAGGAGCTGCAGGACACCTCGCGCGCCGCGGTCACCGACTCGGCGGCGGCGCTGACCAAGCGCATGCAGGATTGGCAGGAGATCACGCGCAGCACGGTCGCCCAGTCGGCCGCCGGCCTCACCCAGAAGCTGCAGGAGCTGCAGGAGACGACCCGGACCACGGTGGCGCAGTCGACCGCCGCGCTCACCCAGAAGGCGCAGGAGCTGCAGGAGACGACCAAGACCGTGTTCGGCCAGTCGACGGCCCTGCTCACCCAGAAGGCCCAGGAGCTGCAGGACACCACCACCAAGGTGGTCGGCCAGTCCGGCATGGTGCTGGCCCAGAAGGCGCAGGAGTTCCAGCAGTCGACCCGCACGGCCGTCGAGCAGTCGACCTCGCACGTGCTGCAACACGTCGAGGAGCTGCAGAAGGTCTCCGACGAGGCGATCGAGAGGTCCAAGCAGACCGCGGTCGCCACCGTCTCCGAGATCCTCGAGACGCACGGCATGCTGCGATCGGACACCACCGCGCTGTTCGAGCGCCTGCGCGAGGCGAACGGCCTGATCCAGGAGGTTCTCGGCGGCGCCCAGGACAATCTCGGCGCCATCGAGCAGGGCCTGTCGTCGCGGGTGACCGAGTTCGTCACCACGATGAACGATCTGCTCGCCCGCACCAACCAGACCACCGACCGGGTCAACGAGCACATCGGCTCGTTCCAGGACATCAGCGGCCGGGTGATGACCGAGCTCGGCGAGATCGTCACCCAGTTCGACGGTCACGGCCGCTCGCTCACCGACATGGTCGACCTGATCGAGACCAGCAACCGGCGCAGCGAGGAGGCCCTCTCCGAGCGGCGCGTCGACCTCGAGACGGTGGTCACCACGCTCGACAGCCGCACCGAGGATCTCGACCTGCGGCTCAGGCGCTTCTCGGATCTGCTCGAGGAGTCGCTCGGCGCCGCCGAAGGCCGGGCCCGCGACATCGCCCGCATCGTCGCCGAGGCGAGCTCGCAGGGCGCCCGCGCCATCGCCGAGAACCACGAGCGGGTGCGGTCGACCTCCGAGGAGGAGCGTCAGCGCACCGCCGAGAGCCTGCGCGGAGTCTACGAGCAGGCCTCGACCGAGGCGCATGCGCTGTTCCGCCAGACCGCGAACGAAGCCGAGTCGATGCTGCAGACCGCGACCGAGCGCTTCACCGAGGTGCTGTCGAACATGAAGCTGATGACCTCGGAGATGCAGCGCGAGCTGGAAGGCACCAGGCAGGAGCTGCGCCGGGGCATCCTCGAGCTGCCGCAGGAGACGGCCGAGAGCGCGGCGCAGATGCGGCGCGTCATCGTCGACCAGATCGAGGCGCTGGCCGAGCTCAACCGCATCGTCGCCCGGCACGGCCGCACCATCGACACGGCCACGGTCGAGCCGACCCGGCGGGTCTATCGCGAGGAGCCGGCGCTGGCCGCCGTCGGCGGCGGCGGACGCGCCGATGCGGGCGCCCGTCCGGCGATGCGCGAGCCGCCGCCCCGCGCCGAGGCGCCGATGGGGCCGCCGTCGCCCCCGGCCCCGCCGCAGCAGACGCGGCGCGTCGTCGAGCGCAATCCCGAGCCGCAGAGCCCGGCCCCGCCCACCGCACCCGGCGACGCCAAGGGCCCCCGCGGCGGCTGGCTGTCGGACCTGCTGACCCGCGCCTCCCGCGAGGAGGACGACCAGCCCCTGCCCCGCGGCGGCGAGGACCGCGGCCAGGGCCATGGTCCGCGCCAGGACGGCCCGCGCCAGGGCGGCGACGACCGGACGGCCCGCTACACCATCGAGTCGCTCGACGCGCTGTCGGTCGACATCGCCCGGATGATCGACCACGACGCGGCGGCCGAGCTGTGGGATCGCTACAATCGCGGCGAGCGCAACGTCTTCACCCGCCGCCTCTACACCATGCAGGGCCAGAAGACCTTCGACGAGATCCGCAAGCGCTACCGCGCCGACCGCGAGTTCAAGCAGACGGTCGACCGCTATATCGGCGAGTTCGAGCGGCTGCTCGAGGAGGTCTCGCGCAACGACCGCGGCCAGGTCGTCGCCCGCACCTATCTCACCTCGGAGACCGGCAAGGTCTACACGATGCTGGCCCACGCGGCCGGACGGTTCGACTAACAGGCGTTCGATCAGCAGGCGTCAAAACAAGAAGCAGGATCCACGCGAAAGGCGGCGCCCCCGGGCGCCGCCTTTTTTCGTGAGGTCGACGAACGCCCTCTGGTCCGGCGCGAGGCGTCGTAGCCGCGTAGCGGC
>NZ_JACAAX010000037.1 GCF_013377085.1 Rhodoplanes sp.
TCGGCGTTTCCACGAACGCCCGACTTTCCTGCGGTTCGACCAGAGTGCGTGGTGGGCCCGGCAGGACTCGAACCTGCAACCAAGCGGTTATGAGCCGCCGGCTCTGACCATTGAGCTACGGGCCCGCGCTGTCCCCGGGTCTTGCGGGTGCGGCCCGAGGCGGCGCGACCGTAGCAGCGGCGGCAAGCCCAGACAACGGCCGCCCGCCGTGTCGGCGGGCAACACGCGTCGCCCGGCGGGAGTGCACAATTGCCGCAACCGACGAAATCGGCTCGGCGAGACACGCGCTGCGGCGTCTGCCGAAAGACGAGGCGCTGCCGTTGCCGAAAAACGAGTCATGCCGCACGCCGTTCCCGCATCACGTTTGCGACCCGACCGTTTCACCGGAGTCGCCGACTCTGATAGCCTGACCGAATCAATCCGCGGCCATCTCGGGCGGACGGGATGCGCCGCGGATGGCGTGAGGCGGGGCCGTCATGCTTCCAACGTTCCGGTCGATGCTGGTCGCGATCGCGGCCGTGGTGGTGGCCGCCATGGTGCTGGCGCGCGGGCTCGTGCCGGCGCCGGACGCCGTGACCCGCATCGGCGAGGTGCCGATTCTCGGGCGCACGCTGGTGCGGCTCTCGCAGGTGCCGATGGATGATGCGCAGCGCCTTCTGCTGACCGCCACGGCCCTGCGCACCGCGCTCGCCGACGCGGCGGACGCCTCGTCCGGCGTCACCGCTTTCGCGCCGGTGGCGGAGTCCGGGGCCCGGCCTGCGGATGGCGGCGCTGATGCGCCGACCCTGCCGCTGGTCGCCGCCGACGAGCGCAGCCGGGCGGCCGGTCCACCGAAGGCTCCGTCGGCCGATCCGCTCGGCGATCTCATCCGCGCCGTCATTTCCGAGACGCCCGAGCCCGCGCCGCGCGAGACGATGGTTGCCGACGAGACGCCGCCGCCCGCCGAGCACGGCCACATGCTGACCACCGCGGTTCCCGACCCGGGAGCGCCCGTTGCCGCGGCCGCCGCAGCGCCGGTCGCGCCGGCGTTGGGCTTTGCGGCAGAGCCGGCGCGCCCTCGCATCGCGCTTCCCCTCGAAACCGACCCGGCGCCAGTCTCGGCCGAGACCGGCGCCCCTGCGGCTCCCGCCGAGGTCCCGGCCGTCGCCCCGCCGTCCGGTCCCGCCGTCGCCGCCGTGACGTCCGCGGCCCCCAGCGCCGCGACGCCGCAGCCTCCGGCCGCCAAGGCCGCTCAGCCCAAGGCCAAGCGCGCCGCCAAGCCGGTGATTCGCAAGAAGCCGAGGGTGGTCCACAGCGCGCCGCGCCGCGCCGTCCTCCGCTCGGCGCCGGCCCCGGCGCCCCAGGCGAAGAGCGTCGTCTATCCGACCTATCAGACCTATTCGCCCTTCGGCGGCCCGGTTCAGGCGACCCCGACGGGTGCGGCGCCGGCCACGGGCGCTCGGCGGTAACCACCGACCGTCCGAGTATCGCGATGGAAGGTGGGTGCTGCTTCGCGCAACTGCGGATTGCTCTGCCGGACGTCGCACGATATGCGACGTTATATTGGAACGATCATTGAAACCGGACGTTATCCTTTGCCTGAACCCCGAGCCTCGGAGGGCATCTCCATGGCCCACCATCATCTGGTCGAGAAGGACACGCTCATCCGCGCCAACCGGACGCTCGCCCTCGGGCTGGTCTGGAGCGGCCTCATCGTCTGTGTGGGCGCAGCGGCCGTCTTCGACGTCGGTCGCTGGGTCGGCGCCTGGTGAGGCGGGAGAAGCGAACACTCGTCGTCCGCAACCCAGAAACATGATCCGAAAAGCCCATACGGATCAACGAACGCTGTGTCGTCCATCAGGGTGCGCAGCCGCCCATGACGACTCGTTCCCGCGAGAGCGCGTGAGGGACCGGCGTGACGATGCGGGTCTGGCTTGACATCGCCCCGCTGGCCGGCCCGCAAGCGCGAGCCGGCGCGAGAGCCCGAAAGGCCCGAGAGCGTGAAGGCGTGGCGCCGCCGGATGGCGACCGCGGCCGGCCGGAAGACCTGCCGCGTATCGCAAGCTCATCGAGCAGATCAACGCCAACCTCGATGACCACGGGTTCGGCTTCACGCCGGTCCGCAGCCTGATCAAGCCCACGGCGGTGCCGATGTGGCACGCGCTCGCCGGCAACCAGATGGCGGCGCATCGCCTGCGAGCAGAGGCTGCGGCCGGACACCCGGTCGCCTCTCCCGATCGACCAGCAGAGCCCGCATGCCCGCCGGCGACGATCGGGGCCTCCAGAGACGACGCCTGCCCACACCGAGCCGGACCGGATATCCCCGCCGCACGACCGCGAGACCTCGCAAGCCTGGATCCCCCGAGTCCGTCACGCGCTCGAAAGCGGGACGAGCGGAGAAACAACGGCTGATGGCCGGGTGCGAGCCATGCCACGGCGCGTTCCGGAACTGCGTTTCGGGCACGACAAGAGCCTTGACGGTCGCCTCGCCGTCGTGGAAATTTGTAACCAAGCGGTTACTTGGCCCAGCGACCGAGTAGTCCGTCGGTCCAGTTTTTTCACATCACGCGAGGCATGCAAATGGCCACCAAGAAGCTCGGCATCATCATGCACGGCGTCACCGGACGCATGGGGCTCAACCAGCACCTGGTCCGTTCGATCGTCGCCATCCGCAGCGCAGGGGGCGTGCCGCTCGCCAATGGCGATCGCGTGATGCCGGAACCGATCCTGGTCGGGCGCAATGCCGAGAAGGTCGCGGCGCTCGGCCGCCAGTACGGGATCGAGCGCACCACCTCGGACCTCGATGCGGCGCTGAAGAACCCGGACGACACCGTGTTCTTCGACGCTGCCACCACGCAGGCGCGGGCCGACCTCGTCAGCCGCGCCATCGAGGCCGGTAAGCATGTCTATTGCGAGAAGCCGATCGCCGACACGCTCGACAAGGCGCTCGCCGTCGCCAAGCTCGCCAAGCAGCGCGGCATCAAGAACGGCGTCGTCCAGGACAAGCTGTTCCTGCCGGGCTTGCGCAAGATCGCCAAGCTGCGCGAGGCCGGCTTCTTTGGCCGCATGTTCTCGGTCCGGGGCGAGTTCGGCTACTGGGTGTTCGAGGGCGACTGGGGCCAGCCGGCGCAGCGGCCGAGCTGGAACTACAAGCTCGCCGAGGGTGGCGGCATCATGCTCGACATGCTGTGCCACTGGCGCTACGTGCTCGACAACCTGTTCGGCAACGTCAAGGCGGTGAGCTGCCTCGGCGCCACCCACATCCCGAGCCGGGTCGACGAGAACGGCAAGACCTATGTGGCCGATGCCGACGACGCCGCCTACGCGACCTTCGAGCTCGAAGGCGGCGTCATCGCACACATGAACTCGTCCTGGTGCGTGCGGGTGCGCCGCGACGATCTCGTCACCTTCCAGGTCGACGGCACTCACGGCTCGGCGGTCGCCGGCCTGACCAAATGCTGGACGCAGCACCGGGTCAACACGCCGCGCCCGATCTGGAATCCCGACGTCCCGCAGACCATGAACTTCCTCGATCAGTGGGAGGAGGTTCCGGACAATTTCGACTACGACAACGGCTTCAAGATCCAGTGGGAGAACTTCATCCGCCACGTGGTCGCCGACGGGCCGTGGAGCCACGACCTGATGGAAGGCGTCAAGGGCGTGCAGCTCGCCGAGCTCGGCCTGAAGAGCTGGGCCGAGCGGCGCTGGATCGACGTGCCGAAGCTGGAGATTTGAGGCAGGGCGGTTTCGTCGTTCCGGGGCGCGGGCTGAAAGCCCGCGAACCCGGAATCCAGCCCTGCAGCGGGGCTTGCAAATGTGACTGGATTCCGGGTTCGCCGCTGCGCGGCGCCCCGGAATGACAGCGTTCCTCAATCGAGCTGCGCGTTGAAATGCGCCCGGATGGTCGTGGTCAGCCGCACGAATTCGGGCATGCCGAGCACGTCGAGCTGGCGCGGGCGCGGTAGGTCGACCGTGTAGATCGCGGCGATCGCGCCCGGACGCTCCGACAGCACGACGATGCGGTCGGCCAGGAACACGGCCTCGGGAATCGAGTGGGTGATCAGCAGCGCGGTCTTCTTGGTCTCGCGCTGGATGCGTTGCAGCTCGGCGTTCATGCGCTCACGCGTCATCGCGTCCAGCGCGCCGAACGGCTCGTCCATCAGAAGAATCTTCGGGTCGTGCACCAGCGCCCGGCAGATCGCGACGCGCTGCTGCATGCCGCCGGAGAGCTGCCACGGATGCTTGGTCTCGAAGCCGCCGAGGCCCGCCATCTTGAGCAGCGCTTCCGCGCGCGGCTGATAGATCTCGCGCGGCAGCCCCTTGACCTCGACCGGCATCATCACGTTGGCGAGCACGGTGCGCCATGGCAGCAGCAGTGCCGACTGGAAGACGATGCCGACGTCGCTGTGCGGGCTGGTGACGATGCGGTCGCCGACCCGGATCTCGCCTTCGCTCGGTGGCATCAGGCCGGCGATCATGCGCAGCAGCGTGGTCTTGCCGCAACCCGATGGGCCGACCACGACGACGAACTCGCCGTCGGCGATCGAGAGGTCGATCGGACGCAGGGACGGGATTTCTCCGTCCGTGGTCCGGTACGTCTTGGCCACGCGCGAGATTTGAATCATCGCGCGCGCGGCCGCCGTTTCATCGATGGCGAGCATCAGAGACCAGGCGCAGGCAGGAATTCGTTGGTGTAGAAGCTCTTCAGCTTGTCCTTCGCGGTGGCCTCGAGGCCGCCGTACTCGACCATCAGGTCGACCGAGTCCTTCATGTTGGTGTCGCTGACCCGGAACGGCTGCTTCGACTGGCCGGTCGGATCCTTGTAGAGCGGGATGGTCAGCTCGAAGCCCTCGGTCAGCGTGCCGATCTTGCCGCCCTTCGGGTTGGCGTTGAGGATCGACTGCGCGGCGGCCTTCGGATCCTTCACCGCCTCCTCGACGGACTTGATGCTGGCCCGCATGAAACGCCGCACCAGGTCGGGGTTCTCCTTGACGTACTCGGTGTTGGCGATGATGCCCGAGCTCACCAGATGGACACCGTAGTCCGAGAACTTGATCGGATAGACGTCCTTGCCGGTGGCGTCCTTGATCTTCATGCTCTGGTCCATCACGTAACCGAGCAGCAGGTCGGCCTGGTTGTTGATGACGGCGTTGAGCTTGGTGGTCGCGTCGCCCGACACGGTCTTGAAGTCGCTCTCCTTCAGGTTGGCTTTCTTGAGGAAGAGCGGCCAGATCTGCGACATCGAATCGCCCGGCGTGGTGGCGACCGTCTTGCCCTTGATGTCCTCGGGCTTGCGGATGTTCTTGTCGACGAAGCCCATCACGGACATCGGGCTGGTCTGCAGCAGCACGCCGGTCGAGATGACGGGCGCACCCTTGATGGTGGCACGCATCATGGTCGGTACGTCGACATAGCCGAACTGGAGGCTGCGGGCGGCGACGACCTGCGTCACCGTGCCGGAGCCGCGGCCTTCCTGGATGTCGAGGTCGATCCCCTCGGCCGCGTAATAGCCCTTCTCCTTGCCGTAGTAGAACGGCGCATGCTCGCCGTAGACGTACCAGTTGATCATCAGCGTGACTTTGTCGGCCGCCAGGGCGGGGCCGGCGAGGAGCACGGCAAAAAGCGTCGTCAGAATCCGGATCACGATCTTACCTCCCATTGTTTGTTGGCTCGATCACGCAGCGACGATGACGTCCTGGCGCTGGCTGGCGTGCCAAGGAATCACAAGACGTTCGATCAGGTCGAGAATCCAGAACAAAATCACCCCGATGAGAGCGAGGATGACGAGAGCAGCGAACATCGTAGGCAACTCGAAATTTCCGATACTTCGTTGAAGTACGTAGCCGATCCCCGAATTGGACCCGACGAACTCGCCGACCACGGCGCCGACGACGGCGAGCGTGATCGACACCTTCAGGCCCGAGAAGATCGCCGGCATCGCGTAGGGCAGGCTCACCATGCGGAAAATCTGCAGCCGGCTCGCCTCCATGGCGCGGGCGAGGTCCAAGAGGTCGGGCTCGACCGACTTGAATCCCTGCACGGCCGACACCACCACGGGGAAGAAGCCGAGCAGGAAGGCCGAGAGGACCTTCGGCGTCATGCCGAAGCCGAACCACACGACGAACAGGGGCGCGATGGCGATCTTCGGGATCGACTGCGAGAAGACGAGCAGCGGATAGACGTAGCTCTCGATGGTGCGCGAGCCGGCGATCAGCATGGCGATCGGGATGCCGAACACGGCCGACAGCAGGAACCCGTAGACGGTGGCGACGGTGGTCGGCACCGCCTCTGACATCAGCTTCGGCCATTCCTGCCACAGGGTGATCACCACATCGATCGGGGCCGGGACCTGGTAGGGCGGGATGTGGAAAATACGGATCGCAAAATCCCAGAGGGCGATCAGGATAACGAGGAAAATCAAGGGCCTGAGCCACGGCGCCTGAATCATCTTCTGCAGTCGTTGCATGGCCGACCTCATGACTCGTCCCCACTGCGGGACCTTGCGACACCATCGCCGCGGATGTAACCATCCAGTTATTAGTGATTTAAGGAGCTGGCCGTGACCGGGTCAAGTCGTCGGCGCATGTGTCGCACTCGCGCGAGGTCCGCGTCCCACGCGCAGCCGCGGCCGAACCGCCGGGGGCGGGCATGACGGTGCCGCGCCTGAGCTTGGTCGAGGCGAGCTTTTTCGAGCGGCCGGTACGGCTGCGCCTGCCGTTCCGGTTCGGGGTGGTCACCCTGCGGGAGGCGCCGCAGGCGTTCATTCGGGTGCGCATCCGCCTCGCCGACGGGCGGGAGGGCGAGGGCGTCTCGGCCGAGCTCCTGGTTCCCAAATGGTTCGACAAGTCGCCGGACCTTTCCAACGAGCAGAATTTCGACCAGCTCCGCCGCGCGCTTGCGATCGCGCGGGACCACTATCTCGCGGCTGGGCCGCACACCGCCGCCGGCCTTTCGGCCGCCGTCGAACCGGCGCATCGCGCCGCCTGCGCGGCTGCGGGCCTCAACGGTCTCGTCGCGTCCTTCGGCCTCGCCGAGCTCGACCGCGCCATTCTCGACGCGCTGGCCCGGCTCGAAGGCATTCCAGCCTTCGCCCTGGTATCGCAAAACCGTGTCGGCCTGACGGCACACGCCGCGCCCGACCTCGCCGGTTTCGATCTCGATCGCTTCCTGGCCCGACTCGCCCCGGCGCTGTCCATCTTCGTGCGCCACACGGTCGGCATGGTCGATGCGCTCACCCGCGCCGACACGGCAGGCCATCGGCTCGACGACGGCCTGCCCGAAAGCCTCGAGGAGGTGATCGAAGCCTACGGGCACCGTCACTTCAAGCTCAAAGTGTCGGGCGACGCGGACGCCGATGTCGCGCGCTTGTCCGGCATCGCCGCCGTCATCGATCGGTTGTCGGAACCCTATGTCGTCACGCTCGACGGCAACGAGCAGTACGACACTATCGAGGCCGTGGTGGAGTTGTGGCGACGCATGGGCGAGGCGCCGCGCCTGAAGCGCCTCGTCGCCTCGACCCTGCATATCGAGCAGCCGATCGGCCGCGCCCGCGCGCTGAACGAGCCCGTGCATGCGCTCGCCGGCCTGATCCCGCTCGAGGTCGACGAATCGGACTGTGATCTCGACGTTTTCCCCAAGGCGCGCGAGCTCGGCTATCGCGGCGTGTCGGCAAAATCCTGCAAGGGCATCTACCGCGCGCTGCTCAACCGCGCCCGCGTCGACCATTGGAACGCGCAGGCGGGGGAAGCAGGGGCGGGCCGCTTCTTCATGTCCGCCGAGGATCTCACCACCCAGGCCGGCATCGCGGTGCAGCAGGATCTCGCGCTGGCGACCCTGGTCGGCGTCAAGCATGTCGAGCGCAACGGCCACCATTACGTCGACGGCATGGCCGGCGCATCGGAGGAGGAGCAGGCGCGTTTTCTCGCCGCCCATGGCGATCTCTACCGGCGCAGCAACGGCCGCGTGCGGCTGGCCATAACGGGCGGCGCGGTGGCGCTCGGCTCGATCGCGCAGGCCCCGGGCCTCGCGGTCGGAACGATGCCGGACTGGGCCTCGATGCAGCCGATGCGGCTGTGAGCACCCGGCGGAACGAGAGCACACTGACGATGCCGATCACTCTGGCCGGATGACGGACATGCGGGTTTCTTTGTGCAACGAGGTGATCGCGGCGCTGCCCTTCGCGGCCCAGTGCGGGTTCGCCCGCGCGGTCGGCTATGACGGGCTCGAGCTCGCGCCCTACACGGTCTCGGATGCGCCGCATCTGATGCCGGCGGCCGAGCGCACTGCCATACGGCACGCCGCGGCAGAGGCCGGCATCGCCATCACGGGCCTGCATTACCTGATGCGGGCGCCGGCTGGCCTGTCGATCACCTCGGCGGATGCTCCGGTGCGACAGCGCAGCATCGACGTGATGCGGCGGCTGTGCGGGCTCGCCCACGACCTCGGCGCGAGCGTGCTGGTGCACGGCTCGCCCGATCAGCGCCGGCTCGATCCCGGTGAGGAGGAGGAGGGGCGCAAGCGCGCCGCCGACGCCTTCGCGGCCGTCGCCGAAGCGGCCGCCGCGGCCGGTGTCGTCTACTGCATCGAGCCGCTGTCGCGGCGCCAGACCAACTGCATCAACACGGTCGCGCAGGCGGCCGAGATCGTCCGCGCGGTCGGCAACCCGGCGCTCAGGACCATGATCGACTGCTCGTCGTCGGCCGTGACCGAGGCCGAGCCGATCCCGGATCTCGTTCGGCATTGGGTTCCGGCTGGCCTGATCGGCCACGTCCACTTCAACGATCCGAATCGCCGCGGCCCGGGCGAGGGCGAGCTCGAGTTCGCGCCGATCGTCACGGCCCTGCGCGACGTCGGCTGGCGCGACGTCGTCGGCGTCGAGCCCTTCGTCTACGAGCCCGACGGACCCACCTGTGCGGCCCGCGCGATCGGTTATGTCCGCGGCCTTCTCGAAGCGATTCCCTGAAAGCCGAAACAAGAAACCAGGACCAGCGATGCCCAACGAAGGCCTGTCGATCAATCTCGCCACCGTGCGTCAGCAGTGGAACGTCGGGCAGGCCGTGGAAGCCTGCGCCCGCCATGGCATCCGCGCCATCGATCCGTGGCGCGATCAGGTTGCCGCGTTCGGGCTCGCCGAGTCCGCGAAGGTCATCGAGGATCACGGCATGCGGGTGACCGGCTATTGCCGCGGCGGCATGTTTCCTGCCGTCGACGCGGCGGGCCGCCAGGCCGCGATCGACGACAACCGCCGTGCCATCGACGAGGCGGCGACCATCGGGGCCGAGTGTCTGGTTCTGGTGGTCGGCGGACTGCCGAAGGGCTCGCGCGACATCGTCGCGGCGCGCGAGATGGTGGCCGAGGGCCTCGCCGCGGTCCTGCCGCACGCGCGTGCGGCAAAAGTGCCGCTCGCCATCGAGCCGCTGCATCCGATGTATGCGGGCGACCGCGCCTGCGTGAACACGTTGGGCCAGTCGCTCGATCTCTGCGCGCGGCTGGGGCCGGACGTCGGCGTGGCCATCGACGCCTATCACGTCTGGTGGGATCCGGATCTGGCCGCCCAGATCGCCCGCGCCGGGCGCGAGAAACGGATCTTCGCCTATCACATCTGCGATTGGCTTGTGCCGACCCGCGACATGCTGCTCGACCGCGGCATGATGGGCGACGGGGTGATCGATCTGCCGGCCATTGCCGGAATGATCGAGGACGCCGGCTACACGGGCTTCCACGAGGTCGAAATTTTCTCCGCCGAAACCTGGTGGAAAAAGCCGGGCGACGAGGTCTTGGCCACCTGCCTGGAGCGATTCGCTTCGGCCTGCTGAAGGCTCTCCGGCGGCGACCCCCGCGCTGCCGCAAGAAACGTCCGAACGGGCGAAACGTGGACGGCCCCGTCCGCGACGGGACTGTGCGCGCAACGCCTGCGAGACCGTGATCCATCCATCACCGTCACATCGGGAGATGCGCCATGTCGTTTTTGTTCCGACCCGTCCGGCTGCTGCTGGCGTCTTCGCTGGTGTTGGCCGGTACGGCCGTCGTCAGCCCCACCACGTTCGCGGCCGGATCGGGCACCGAGCGTCAGGTGATCAAGGTCGGCGCCGTCATCGACCAGACCGGCGGCAGCACGACGCTGCTATACAAGGCGGCCGTCGAGCTCGCCGTGCGGCAGATGAATCAGGCTCTGGAGAAAGCCGGCAGCGAGGTGCGGTTCGACCTCGTGCTCGGCGACTCCAAGAGCAATCCGCCCTTCGCCCAGTCCGAGGCGTTGCGGCTGATCAACCAGGACGGCGTCAAGGCGCTGGTGACCGATTCGAGCGGCGTCACGGTCGCGGTCAACAAGCTCAACTACGATCCGGCGACCCAGGCGAAGCAGAAGGTTCCGATCACCTGCTTCCAGTGCTCGTCGAGCTTCATCAACGATCCGGCCTTCACGGACGCCGACGCGGTGAACCAGGCGGCGCAGCGCGACGCCGACAACTGGCTGTTCCGCGTCTTCTACGTCGCCAAATACGAGGCCGCCGCGCTGGTGCAGATCGCCCTCAAGCGGACCGCCGACGGCAAGGGCAACGGCGACGGCACCTTCAAGATCGCGATTTACGCCGACAATGGCCATCGCGCGCTCGCCACCAGTATTCCGCCGCTGGTCGCGTCCTTCTACAAGGGCAAGGCGACGACCGAGATCGTCTACCTGACGAACCCGGCCGATCTCTCCGCCGGCTGGGCCAAGGTGGTCGACGACAAGAGCGAGTCCGGGGCGACCGAAGGGGCTCCCGACGTCGTGATCGTCGCCATGCTGCCCGAGCAGGCCGCGAAGGCGATCGAGGCCTACCGGAAGGCCGGCCACACCATCCCGATCCTGTCCAACAACAGCTTCCGGCGCGACTACATCCTCAAGGATCTCGGCGCGGTCGCGAACGGGCTCGAAGGCAGCTCGGTGACGCAGGTGGACAAGAGCGCCTCCGGAAAGGCGTTTCTCAAGGCCTTCCAGGCGGCGGCCGGGCAGGCGCCCGAGATGACGGCGTCCGGCGCCTATGATGCCACCGCCACGCTGCTGCTCGCGGCGCTCTCGGCGGCCGGCGATCCCAAGCACCCGAAGGACGTGACGCCGGCGGCTATCCGCGACGGCCTCGCCAAGATCAATGCCAGCGGCGGCAAGACCATCCGGCCGACCGTCGAGGACTACACGGCCGCCGTGAAGGCGCTCGGCCGCGGCAAGCCGATCAACTACGAAGGCGCCTATCATTCCATCGACTGGGACGCCGCCGGCGACATGTATCCGCCGCTGGTGCACTGGGTCGTGGAGAACGGCAAGTTCGTCGAGCGCGAGCTCTATCGCTGCGACCCGCAGCATCCGCTCTGCCCGGTCAAGTGACGGCGTCGGTGCCGGGCCGACTCGCTCCGGCATCCTCCCGCGTGAGGCCGTCCGTCCGGCGGCGAGACCGGACGGCGGCCAAGCAGGGTTCATAATCCTGCCCCGATCGGGTGGCATAAGACAGCATCATCCGATCTCGGAGGCGACAGCGGCGGCCCGCCGGAGGGCCGCCGTCGTCGTCTCCGCTCTTGTCTTGCGTGCTCGCTGTGTCTCTCGACGAGGCCTGAGCCGACGTCAGAAGAGAACCATGCGAAGCCACTCGAATTCTGCCCATCGTTCGTCGATCGACCGTGTGCCGCTCCCGCTGCGGCCGTCGCCGTGGCGCTTCGGCGCGCGGCTTCGCCCCTCTGTGCGGGCCTGGCGGGCGGCGCGCGATCTCTCGCGCCGCGCCGTGCCGGATACCGCCGGGCTGCGGCGCTCGTGGCTCTTTCTCGTCTGTATCGGGATCCCGTTCGTCACCGGCACCCTCTTGGAGCAGCCGGGCGGTGCGCTGCTCGGCGCGCTGATCGGGATGATGACGTGCTTCGGCGACGAGGATCAGCGCGGACTCGGCGCCCGCTGGCTGGTGCTGATCCAGGTCGCACTCGGCATGGTGGCAGGCGGCATGCTCGGCACGCTGCTCGACGGCTATCAGAACCCGTTCTGGTTCCTGTTCGGCGTCGCGCTGTTCGCGGCCGGATGGCTCAACAAATACGGCAAGGGTCCGCATCTCGGCACCCGCTTCGGTGCCATCGCGCTCGGGCTCACGGCCGGCATGCCGGGCTTTGCGCCCTCCGACTTCTCGTTCGTGCTGCTCGCTTTCGTGGTCGCGGGGATCGCTCGCACCATCGATCACCTGCTCTTCGGGCCGATGCCGGCACTCCCCGGCTTCAAGCCGCCGCCGCGGCTGGAGCATCACCACGAATGGCTGCGCTTCGCCGCCGCCTATGCGGCGGTCGCGGCGCTCGGCCTGTGGATCGGCATCGAGCTCGGCATGACGCGCGCCATCTGGATCACGGTCGCGCCCCTGGTGGTGATGCTGCCGGGCGCGCAGGCGACCTATCGGCGGATCGTCGAGTTCATGTTCGGCACCACGGTCGGCGTCGTGGTCGCCTGGGTGCTGATCCATACGCTGCACGCGCCGCTCGTCTCGATCGTCGCCGTGGTGGCGATCGCGCCGCTCATCCCGCTGCAGATGCCGCGCCGGTTCTGGCTGCAGACCGCGCTGATCGCCGTGATGCTGCTGATCGCCTTCCGCCTCGCATTGCCCGATCCAAGGTCGGTCTCGGCCCTGATCGTCGAGCGGCTGGAGGACATTCTGCTCGGCTGCGGCCTGGCCCTGGTCGGCGCCGTGCTGGCCTTCGGTCGATCGCCCGATCGCGCGGCGGAGGACGCCGCCGTCGCGCGGCCGCGCCTCACCGCCCGTTGAAGAAGCCGAGCTGCTCGTAGATGCGGCGCGAATACTGCGCGAAGGCGTCGCTGGTCTTGACGTCGAAGGGTCGCGGCTGCGTCAGGTCGATCGGAAAGAACTCGGCCATGCGGGCCGGCCGCGCGGTGAGCACGGCGACATGCGTGCCGAGGAAGATCGCCTCGGCGATGTCGTGCGTCACGAACACGATGGTCTTGCGGCTCTGCAGCCAGATGCGCTGCAGCTCGAGCTGCATCTGCTCGCGCGTGATGGCGTCGAGCGCACCGAACGGCTCGTCGGCGAGGATCAGCTTGGGATCGTGGATGAGGGCGCGGGCGATGGCGCAGCGCTGCTGCATGCCGCCCGAGAGCTGCTGCGGATACTTGTCCTCGGCGCCGGCGAGCCCGACCATGGCGAGGAGATCGCGGGCGCGCTCGCGGCTCGCCTTGCGCGGCAGCCCGATGATCTCGGCCGGCAGCAGCACGTTCTCGATCACGGTGCGCCACTTCAGCAGCAGCGCCTGCTGGAAGATCATGCCGATATCGCGGCCCGGATCGAACCGCGTCGTGCTGTTGCCGATCGTCACGGTGCCGCCCTCGTGGCCGTGCAGGCCGGCGAGGATCTTCAGCACCGTCGACTTGCCGCAGCCGGACGGCCCGACCAGCGACACGAGTTCGCCCTCGGCGATCTCCATGGTCACGTCGGAGACGGCGAGATGGGCGCTCGCGCCGCTCCCGTAGACCTTGCGGACATTGTGCAGGCTGATGAACGGCTCCGTCATGCGAGCCACCGCTCCAGATTGGCGCGCACGAAGGCGTCGTCCGAGAGGTCGGCGTGCTCGCGCAGCACGCGGTCGATGGCGGCGGTTTGACCCGGTCCCAGGCCCTCGTTGCGATCGAGGCACCAGATGCCGGCCAGCAGGCCCTGCCGCCGCAGCACCTCGTGGCAGCCGGCGATACAGCCGTGAAAATCGTTGGCGACGTCGAAGAAGGCCGCGTTGCAATCGGTGACCCGGGCATCGAGCGCCAGCAGGTCGGCGTCGATCGCGGCGGCGCCGCGCACCACCTTGCAGCGATCGAACAGTTTTACCGCGCTCGCCGTCCACACCGACCAGTGGCCGAGCAGCCCGCCCTTGATCGAGGTCCGCACGGCCTTGCCGCCGATGCGCAGGTCGAAGGGCAGCACCAGATCGAGCACGATGTGGTCGTCGTTGCCGGTGTAGAGGGCGACGCGGTCGAGCGCGCCGGCCTCGGCGACGCCGCGGATCACGTCGAGGGTACGGTAGCGATTGAACGGCGCCATCTTGATCGCGACGACATTGTCGATTTGCGCAAAACGCCGCCAGAAATTCGCGCTCAACGGCAGTCCGCCGACCGCGACCTGGAGATAGAAGCCGACCAGCGGGATCTCCGCCGCGACCGCCTCGCAATGGGCGACGATTTCGTCCTCGCTGCGGCCCTTGAGAGCCGCGAGGCTGAGGAGGCCGGCGTGATAGCCGAGCCGCACGGCGGTGCGGGCCTCGGCGACGGCCTGCGCGGTGCGGCCGGCGAGACCCGCCACCATCACGAGCGGGCGCGCGGTCCAGGCGCGCGCCGACTCGGCGGCGAGGCTCAGCACCGGCTCGTAGAGGCCGACGTCGCGGATCGCGAACTGGGTGGTGTGGACCCCGACCGCGAGCCCGCCGGCGCCGGCGTCGACATAATAGCGGGTCAGCGCCCGCTGGCGTCGCGCATCGAGGTCGCGCTCCGCCGTCAGCGCCAGCGGATGGGCCGGGATGACTGTGCCCTCCATCAGCAGGCGCAGGACGTCGGCGCTCAGCTCGCTCCGGTGCAGGCCCATTCTTGCCGTCGCTCCTTAACCTCGTCCGTTTTGTGGTCGTGTCGTGATCACGTGATCAGGAGAGTTTGGTGGTCAAGAAAGAGCCCCCCACCCCCGACCCCTCCCCGCCATTCGCTGACGCGAATGGGGGGAGGGGAGCCGCAGCGCCTCGACTACCCTCCCCCCGCGAGCGAAGCTCGTGGCGGGGAGGGGTCGGGGGTGGGGGGTTCTTTCTTCCTTCGTCCATTCATCGAGCTCACCCGAACTCCGGCCCTGCCGTCGCAAAGGCAATGTCGGTGTCGCCCAGCGCCGCGTAGCCCCGCACCATGCGCTGGAGCGGCCGCTCCTCGACGAACCCGTGGTCGGCGAGGCGCGCCCGCAGGCCGGCATTGCGCGCCATCAGATCGATGATCAGGGAGTCCGGCTCGTCGGCGATGGCGCGGTCGAGCAGCGCGCAGGCGGCGTCCTCGCTCTCGGCATAGAGCGGGCCGATGTGGCGGGCGCAGCGGCCGTTTCGAACCAGGCAGACGGCGCTCGCCTGGGCGTGCAGCATCGTGCCGGGCCGCGACAGCATGTCGTCGAGCAGACTCGAGCGGTCGGCCGCCGTGGCGCGCCGGTCGAACGCGAGCAGCGCGTCGCGGTCGCCGGCCGTGGCCTCGATTGCTGTGGTCCGTTCCGGCGTATTGGGCCGCTTGCGGCGCAGCCGGACGATGTCGGCGACCGGCTTGAAGCCGAGCGGCACATAGACGGCGGCGCCAGCCGGCGTCGCATCGAGAAACGGAATCACGCCGGCCGCGTCGGCCTCGTCGATGCAGCGCTTCAGCAGCGTCTTCGCCAGCCCGTGGCGCCGCCATGTAGCCGTCACCAGCACCATGCTGATCCAGGCGATGCCGGGTGCCGCGCCGAGCGGCGCGTAGGGCAGCAGCGCCGCGGTGGCGACCAGCCGGTCGTCCTTGCGGACCGCGAAGACGTGCCCCTGGGTCCGGAAGAACGTCCAGTCGTCCGCCGTCTGATTCCAGCGCGCCTCGTCCGAGAGCGCGAGCGCCGCCCGGGTCTCGTGCGCGCCGAGCGGCTCGGCCGCGGCGAGATCAATAGCGGCCATCGCGGACCTCGAACTTGGTCGCCTTGCCCAGGCTCGGCATGGCGCGGCCGACCCAGTCGGCCGTCCAGTCGAGCATGCGCTCGATGTCGACGACCGGCTTGCCGAACAGGCCTTGCGCCTCGCGCGTGTCGCTGAGCCAGGCGGTCGGCGCCTCGCTGCCGGTGAACGCCGGGGCACGGCCGAGCCGGCGACCGAGGCCTTCGGCGAGCGCCCGCACCGACAATGTGTCCGGTCCGCTGACATTGAGCGGGCTGGTCGGCGTCGTCGCGTGGCGCAGGCAGCGCAGCGCCTGCGCGGCGGCGTCACCCTGCCAGATCACGTTGACGTGCCCCATGGTGAGATCGATCGGCTTGCCGGCTGCGAGCTTGCCGGCGATGTCGTGCAGCACGCCGTAGCGCATGTCGATCGCGTAATTGAGGCGGAACAGCTTTCCGGGCGTGCCGTGCAACTGCGAGAAGTAGGAGAACATGCGCTCGCGGCCGACGCAGGACTGCGCATATTCGCCGGGTGGATCGAGCGCCATGTCCTCGGCCGCGCCGCCGCTGTCCACCGGTACGAACGGATAGACGCAGCCGGTCGAGAAGGCGACGATGCGGGCGCGCGAAAAGCAGCGCGCGACGAGCGCCGGGCTGAGCACGTTCATGGCCCAGGTCAAGGCCAGGTCGCCCTCGGCGCCGAATTTGCGGCCCGCCATGAAGATCACATTGGCGGCGTCCGGCAGCGTCGCGATCGCGGCCTCGTCGAGGAGATCGCAGGCGATCGTCTCGATGCCCCGCGCCTCCAGCGTCTCGCGAAGGCCCGGCTCGCTGAAGCGCGCCACGCCGATCACCCGCTTGCCGGGGGCCGCCGCCTTGGCGAGGCCGGCCACCGTCGGCCCCATCTTGCCGCCGACGCCGAGCACCAGGATGTCGCCCTCGACGGCGGCGAGATCGTCGATCAATGCCTTGGTCGGCCGGCAAAGCAACGCGTCGAGCGCGTCGAGATCGGCGATGCGATCGGGCAGATCGGCGTCGAGCGTCATGGTCGCGGTCATGCGGGCCTCATTGGATGCGGGCGTCGCGCACGACGACCAGGCGCTCGAGCCCGAGCACCAGTCCGTACAGCGCGACGCCGAGCAGCGTGAGCAGGATGACGGCCATCAGCATGCCGGCCGTGTCGAGCCCGGCCTGCACCTGGATCATCAGGTAGCCGAGGCCGCGCTCGGAGGCGATGAACTCGCCGACCGTCGCGCCGGCGACCGCCAGAATGGCGCCGACCTTCATGCCCGAGAACAAGTAGGGCAGGGCGCCGGGAAGCTGGATTTTCTGGAAGAGTTGCCAGCGCGAGCCTTTGAGAGAACGCACCAGATCGAGGAGGTCGGGGTCGACCTCGCTCAGGCCGCGGGCCGTGGTGAGCAGGATCGGGAAGAAGCAGATCGAGAAGGCGATCAGGATGTTCGGCACGATGCCGTAGCTGAACCAGACGATGATCAGCGGACCGAGCGCGACCTTCGGCACCATGTTGAGGGTGACGAACAGCGGCAGCAGGATCGCGGCGATCAGCCGGAACCAGGAGAAGGCGACGGCGCAGACGACGCCGACGGTCACGCCGAGCAGGTAGCCGCCGAAAATCTCCAGCGCCGTCACCGAGACGTTCGGCAGCCATGCATAGTGCGGCTGCGCCAGCGTCGCCAGCGTGGCGCGCGGCGAGGGCAGCACGAAGGCGGGGATGGCGAACAGGTCGACGGCGAGTTGCCACACCAGCACGACGGCGAGATGCACGGCGACGATGGTCGCGGCGTTGGCGAGCGCGGCGCGGGTCGCAGCGGCGCGCGAGGGGTCGGGGCCGGGCTGGCCGGCGCCGATCATGTCCGGGGCGGGCGCCTCCGGCACAGACGTGCCGGGACGCGCCCCGTCGGTTCGTCCGCTCTCGTCGCTTGTGGTCACCGGGCGTCCCTCGTCCCGTTGCATCGGCCCGGTGCGACCGGGTGCGGAGCCTCAGGTGTACCGCGGCCGAAGGCCGGAATCAACCATCCAGTTGATAACGGCTCACGGCCGCAGCGCGTTCATCACCAGGTCGACCACGTGGGCGCGGCGCGCCGCGACAGCGGGTCGGCTGTCGAGTCTGCGCTTGAAGATGGTCGAGAGGGTGGCCGCGTTGGAGAAGTAGAAATAGCCGAGCGCCGCGATCGAGACGTAGAGTTGCATCGGATCGATGCCGTGGCGGAACGCGCCGGTCTCGGCGCCCTTGTCGAGCGTCGCGGCGATCAGGGCGATCAGCGGCGAGTGCATGGTGGGCAGCTTCGGCGAGCGCCGCACATGCGCCGCGCCGTGACGGTTCTCGTCGGTCAGGAGTGCGACGAAATCGGGATGCGCCGCGAGATGGTCGAACGAGATGCCGACCAGATGGGCGATCGCCTCCTCGGGCGCCATGCCGGCGAGGTCGACCTTGCGCTCGGCGGCGCGGATCTCGTCGTAGAGCCATTCCAGAACCGCGAGATAGAGTGCGTCCTTGTCGCCGAAGTGGTGGTAGACGAGCTGCTTGTTGACCCCGGCGCGCGTCGCGATCTCGTCGACCCGGGCGCCGGCCAGCCCTTTGGCGGCGAATTCGGCGCGGGCGGCGGTGAGCAGGGCGCGCCGCGTCGCGGCGGGATCGCGGGTACGACGCTTCGGCGCCGACGCCGATTTCGGCTTCGCCGGCACGGGCTGCGCCGCCGACAGCGTCGTTGCTGCCGGCTTGGTTCGAGACGGCGCCGCCCGTCGCGCCGCGTTGCCGCCGTCGCACTGCGCGCCTCCGAGAGCCTTGCCGCCGCGTCGTGTCGCTCCGCGGGTTCCCGTCGCCATGTCGAACCAGCCTGTTCGAACCAACCAACCGGTTGAATGTTTGTTGACGCATCCTCGTCGCGTTGGTACCGATTTTGCGTCGCTTTCACAAGCCGTGCCGGACACGACGGCGCTCCGGTGCGGGTCGCCGCCTCCTGCCGTCGGTTTCGCGCGTCCGGGCCTGCGGGCCGTCACCAGGGTCGGCCCGGCCTCCGCGCCGCCGCCCGAGCAGCGGGAGTTTTCACGATGGCGAAGCGTTTCCTGTCCGGCAGGCTTTCCGGCGTCGTCGGCGGCCTCCTGATCGCTGCGGCGGGTGTCGTGCCGGCCCAGGCCCAAACGCCGGCGCCCGAGAAGGTCACGCTGGTGCTCAACTGGGTGCCGACCGCGGATCATGCCCCCTACTATTTCGCCAAGCAGCAGGGCCTCTATGCCAAGGCCGGCATCGATCTCTCCATCGATGTCGGTCGCGGTTCGGCGCTCTCCGCCCAGAAGGTCGGATCCGGCGGCGCCGCCTTCGGCATCTCGGATCTCGCCACCTCGATGGTCGCCAAGGGCAAGGGTGCAGATCTGGTCGCCGTGATGGTGGTCTACGCCAACTCGCCGCAGGGGTTTTATTGGCTGAAGAGCTCGGGGATCACGGGCCCGAAGGATTTTCCGGGTCGAAAGATCGGCAACCCGCCGGGCGACGCCGCGCGCATCATGTGGCCGGCCTTCGCCAAGGCGGTCGGCATCGATCCGGGCGCGGCCACCTTCGTCAACATCACGCCGCAGGCCAAGAACGCCGCGCTGAAGAGCCGCACGGTCGACATCATCAGCGACTTCTTCAACGAGCACGACACCAAGGTGATCGAGATGGGCGACGATCTCGTCCATCTCCCGTGGAAGCAGGTCGGCATCAACCTTTATGGCAATGCCGTCGTGGTCAACGGCGCCTTCCTGCAGGCCAAGCCGGCCGTGGTGGAGAGCTTCGTCAAGATCTCGCAGGCCGCTTTCGCGCAGTGCGTCGCCGATTTCGCGCCCTGCCTGAAGGCACTGACCGAGGGCGTCTCCGGTCTCGACGAGGCGACCCAGCTTCGCCAGTGGGAGCGCATCAAGTGGCTGATGACCGACAATTTCACCACCGAGAAGGGGCTCGGCTGGATCGATGCCGCCCGGTTGAAGACCGACTACGATCTGGTGCAGACCTATATCGGGCTGGAGAAGCCGTTCGACCCGGCGACCGTGTTCACCACCAAGTTCCTCGATCCCGCCGTCAAGATGGACGCCTCCAAGGTCAAGAACTGAGGGGGCAGCCGTAAGCGAGGCCGCTTCTTCACCTCCCCCTGGGCAGCGCGGCTTCACCCCACCCCGGTCGTCCGCGTCGCGGACGCCCGACCCTCCCCCTCCAGGGGAGGGTGAATCGAGGGCGGTCGCTTCAGCAGCATTCCGGCCCGGGGCGCGGACAGCGCCGGCCGAAGGCTTGCGGGCGCCGCAGATCCGCCCCAAGTTCAGCCGAAGGTCGCGCCGTTTCCATCAGCCCTGTCGCAAGGCCCGCGCCATGCTCCGATCCTTTGCTGCCGCGTTTTGCCCGCGGCCCATCGCATTGCTGTCCGTCATTGTCCTGCTGGCCGCCGTTGCGCTCGCCGGCCCGGCTGCCCGCGCCCAGGAGCGCAGCGGTGCCGATTCCGTCACTCCGGTGGAGGAGTACGCCAAGCAGGTGGAGGAGCTGAAAAAGAGCTACCCCGATCTCGGCAAGCGCATCGAGGACAGCGCCCGCTCGATCGACGAGATGAACGACGTCGACAAGGCGCGCAAGGAGATCGAGGAGCTGCGCTCGGTGGTCGCCGGGCTGCTCGGTGCCGTCTCGGACAACGGCACCGTCTCGCAGCTCGGCGCCAAGGCGCTGGCGCACGGCCGCAGCAAGCTCAAGTCGATCGAGCAGGACGCCCGCTTCAAGCCCGAGGAGCGGGAGTTCCTGCTCGACCAGTGGCGCAAGCTGGTGGCCGAGACCGAGCGGGCGACCGAGGACCTCGAGGGCGCCCGCAAGGAGTTCGCCGATCTGCTGCGCACGCTGCAGACCCGCGAGGACTTCATCGACGAGCTGATGCAGGTGCGCCGCGCCTCCGAGGCCCTTGCGGTGATCCGCAACCTCACCCGCGAGATCCGCGACGCCTCGACCAAGCTCAAGTCGCTGATCGGGGGCCTGAAGCCGCCGGGAGTTTGAGTGATGCGCGAGCTCGGGCCGCCGGCCCGCACGCCAGGGGCGCGCCTGTCTGGACCGCGCGTCGTGCGGGCACTCGTGCCCGTGCTGGTGGTCGCGGCCGCCGTGGTCGCGATGGCCGCCTGCACGTTGGAAAAGTCGACCGGCTATGTCGAGATCCGCACCGTGCCGGCGACGCCGCCGCCCCAGATGACGCTCTATGTCGACGCCGTGAAGCTCGAGCCGCTGAAGAAGGGGGCCGTGGTGCTGCGCCAGAACGTCGGCACCCACAAGCTCGGCTTCGCCACCGCGGGCGATCCGACCACGCTGTGCGAGCTGGTGGTCAAGAAGGACCGCATCACCACCGTGACGGTATCGCTGCTCGACCGTCCGCCGCGCTGCCAGTGCCGCGCCTCGACCGGCACGGACGCCGCGTCCAACAAGTCCTGCTCGGGGTAGAGGCCGTTTCGGTCACCAGCCTGAGGGTGGTCCGGATCAGAGGAGCGAAGCCGACCGAGCTTTCGACCGCGTTCCGGGCGGCGTGGGCAAGGCGCCGCGGCAGAACGGCGATCATCGCCACCGCGATCTCAGCGCAGCTCGGCCCTGGCGATCCAGGTGTCGCCGATCTTCATGTAGACGCGTTTCACCGCCGCCCAGGCGATGCGGAACGCGGCCTCCTCCTGGCGGGGATCGGCGGCGTGGGCCGCATAGGCCGCATTGAACGCCGCCCGGAATATGTCCTGGGCGTGCGGCGGCAGGTGTGACCGCACCGAGGGCGGCAGATCGTCGTTGCTGCCATAGGGCACGGCCAGGGCTCCTCACTCGCCCGCGAATTCCACCATGTGGCCCGGGATGCGGCAACCGCGGTGGCGACCCGGCGATTCGGACTGCCGAGGCCCATCCGAGGTACCCAACTCGCGTGATCGGCGGTATCTGGCGCAGGCCGGCAACCCTGCATTAGTCATACGCCATGCGAATGCCGGCCCTGCTTCGACGAACGTCCAGGCGCGTGCGGCGCGCTGTGCAGCTTTCGGACAGCGAAGCAAAACCCTATGCCCGTAGGGCAAGCGGGTGTGCTGCATTGCGGCAATTCCAGCCTAAGGCCTTGATCTGAGTGGTTCGGCAGACAGAACGCCTGCTCATGATTTGAGCGAGGTCAATGCCCTCCAGGCCCCGAAAGCTCATGTGACATGCTGACAAGAAACGTCGGAGGGAAGCGCTCATTGTCCTGGTTCTTCGCCGGGTGGGGTGCTTTCGGTTCAATCCTCGCAGGCGACGTGCCCATGCCGAGCCAACCGGACTCTCGCGGCTTCGAGATCGTCGCCCGCCAAGACTTCTCGGACGTCACCTATCTGCTCGAGGTGCGTCACCCGCTGATGGCCAAGGCCGCGCGGGCCGGCCAATTCGTGATCGTGATGCTGCACGACCACGGCGAGCGCATCCCCCTGACCATCGCCGACTTCGACCGCGAGCGTGGCACCATCACGCTGGTGATCCAGGCGGTCGGCAAGACGACGCGCGAGATGCAGCGGGCCTGCACGGTCGGCACCCATCTGTTCGCGCTCACCGGCCCGATGGGCGAGCCGAGCCATATCGGCGGCCAGCGCCGGGTGGTCTGCGTCGGCGGCGGCCTCGGGGTGGCGCCGATCTATCCGCAGGCCCGCGCCTACAAGGAGAGCGGCGCCCAGGTCACGGCCGTGGTCGGCTTCCGCAACAAGGATCTGGTGTTCTGGGAGGACAAGTTCCGCGCCTGCTGCGACGAGGTCATCGTCTGCACGGACGACGGCTCGGCCGGCATCAAGGGCAACGTCACCGAGGGCCTGCGGCAGGCCATCGCGGCGCATCCCGACATCGACGAGGTGGTGGCGATCGGCCCGCCCGTGATGATGAAGGCCTGCGCCGAGGCGACCCGGCCGCACGGCATCAAGACGATGGTCAGCCTCAATCCCATCATGGTGGACGGCACCGGCATGTGCGGCGGTTGCCGGGTGAAGATCGGCTCGGGCATCAAGTTCGCCTGCGTCGACGGCCCGGACTTCGACGCCCATCAGGTCGACTTCGACGATCTGATGATCCGACTGAAGCGTTTCAAGACCGCCGAGAAGGCGGCCCTGGATCGCTTCGAGGAGAGCTGCCGGATCGGCCGGACGGCGGGGCGTTGACGGACTCGCGAGAGAGCGGACGCCTGCAACGAGCGCGGTGAGCGATGGCGAAGAGAAAGACGATCCGGACGATTCCGCGCGAGCGGGCGCCGGTGGGAGAGCAGGATCCGCAGGCCCGCATCCGCAATTTCGGCGAGGTGACGCTCCGCTTCACGCCCGAGCAGGCGCAGCATGAGGCGAGCCGCTGCATCGAGTGCGCGAAGCCGGTGTGCACGCCGGGTTGCCCGGTCGGCGTCGACATCAAGGGGTTCATCGCCAAGATCGCGGCGAACGATCTGCGTGGCGCCTACGACATCATCACCGAGACCAATCTGCTGCCCGCCGTGTGCGGCCGCGTCTGCCCGCAGGAGAACCAGTGCGAGGGCAGTTGCGTGATCGGCAACACGCTCGCCCCCGTCGCCATCGGCCGGCTCGAGCGGTTTGTCGGCGACACTGCCATCGCGGAGGGGTGGAGCAACATCCCGTATATCGAGCCGAACGGCTTGCGCATCGGCATCATCGGCTCCGGCCCGGCCGGCATGGCCTGCGCGGCCGACATGGCGAAGGCCGGCTGCGACGTGACGGTCTACGAGGCCTTCCACGTCCCCGGCGGCGTGCTGCGCTACGGCATCCCGGACTTCCGCCTGCCCAATGTCGTGGTCGATGCCGAGATCGCCAATCTCGAAAAGCTCGGCGTGCGCTTCGAATGCAACACGCTGGTCGGCCGCCTGTTCACCATCGAGCAGATGGTCGGCGAGCTGGGCTTCGACGCGGTGTTCATCGGCACCGGTGCCGGCTATCCGAGCTTCCTCGGGATCCCGGGCGATTCGCTCAACGGCGTCCTCTCGGCGAACGAGCTGCTCACCCGCTGCAACATGATGCAGGCGAAGGACCGCGGCTTCGATACGCCGTTGCCGATCGGCGCCCGCGTCGCCGTGATCGGCTCCGGGAACACCGCCATGGACGCCATGCGAGTGTGCCGGCGGCTCGGTGCCGAGGAAGTCCATTGCATATATCGGCGCAGCCGCGCCGAGGCGCCCGCCCGGCTCGAAGAGGTGCATCACGCCGAGCAGGAGGGCATCGACTTTCATTGGCTCACCGCGCCGGTCGCGATTCTCGACGACGGCAAGGGCGGCGTGCGCGGCATGCGCTGCATCCGCATGGAGCTCGGCGAGCCCGATGCCTCCGGCCGGCGCCGCCCGGTCGCCGTCAAGGGCAGCGAGTACGAGTTCGCCTGCGACCTCGTGGTGGTGGCGATCGGCACCAACGCCAATCCGATCATCGGCCAGACCTCGAAGATCAAGCTCGACAAGCGCGGCTACATCGCCACCGACGAGACCCTCGCGACCTCGCTGGCCGGCGTCTATGCGGGCGGCGACATCGTGACGGGCGCCGCCACCGTGATCCAGGCGATGGGCGCCGGCCGCAAGGCGGCGAGCAGCATGATCGCCTATCTGGGCCTGCGCGACACCGACGCGGTCTACCGTGCGCCGGCGTCGGCCGAGGCCGCACTGTTCGGCCTCGATCCAGGCGAACACAATTTCGTCCGCGTGCGGACGGCATGAGGCCCGGGCCCGCCCGGCGGCGGGCCGAACGACAGAAGAACACGAGACGGTCATGAACGAGAGGCTGAAGCCGGTGCGTGGTGACGAGGTGGACGTCGAATCGCCCCCGCGGACTCCGACCGGCAAGACGGCGGTGACCACCCTCGACGAATGCGTTGTCGAGATCGTCAGCGACTCGGGCGAGGGCGCGCAGCGCTGCGGCCAGTCGCTCGGCGCCATTGCGGCCCGCATGGGCAACGGGGTGTGGACGGTCGAGATCATCCCGGCCGAGATCCAGCCGCCGGCGCGCAGCATCGCGGGCGCCAGCGGCAACCGCGTCCGGCTCGGCTCCAACCGCATCGCCAATGGCGGCGACGGCGTCGATTTCGTGGTGGCGTTCAACGAGCAGGTGCTGCTCGGGCGCGTGCGGGCCGGCGAGCTGAAGCCGGGCTGCACGATCTTCCTCGAGAGCATGTGGCGGACCCACAGCGACCCGCGCGTCGCAGCCGCCTATCGCGAGACCTACGAGGAGCTCCTCTCGCTCGGCTACATCGTCGTCGAGATCCCGTTCGAGCGGCTGTGCAAGCCGATCGTGCCGGATCCGCGCCGCGGCAAGAACATGTTCGTGCTCGGGCTCCTGTGCAGCCTGTTCAGCCTCGACCTCAAGCTCGGCCGCGAGCAGGTGCGGCTCGCCTTCCGCAAGAAGTCCGATGCGGTCGTGCGCTCGAACCTGGCGCTCCTCGAGGCAGGGGCCGGATGGGCCGAGGCCAATCTCGACGTCAAGTACCGCATCCCGGCGGTGCGCGCCAAGGAGGCGCAGATCGTCGTCAACGGCAACACGGCGATCGCGCTCGGCGTGCTCGCCTCGGGCATGGAAATCTGCGCCATGTACCCGATCACGCCGGCGACCTCGGCCTCGCATTATCTCAGCGAGGTGTTCGAGCGGGTCGGCGGGATCGTCCACCAGGCCGAGGACGAGATCGCCGCCTGCACCTTCGCGATCGGCGCGTCCTACGCCGGCAAGTGCGCCGTCACGATCACGTCGGGCCCGGGCTTCTCGCTCAAGCAGGAGGCGATCGGGCTGGCCGTGATGTGCGAGATCCCGCTGGTCGTGGTCAACGTCCAGCGCGGCGGGCCGTCCACCGGACAGCCCACCAAGGGCGAGCAGGGCGACCTGCTGACCGCGATCTACGGCAGCCATGGCGACGCCCCCAAGGTGGTGATGGCGGCGAGCACGATCGAGGACTGCTTCTATTCGATCGTCACGGCGCGCAAGATCGCCGAGGCGTTCAACATGGTCGTGGTGGTGCTCTCCGACTCCAACCTCGCCACCTCGCAGCAGCCGTTCCGGCGGCCGAAATTCGACGAGGCGTGGCTGGCGCCGCCGATCGATCAGAGCCCGGTGCCGTTCGGCACCAAGCCCTACGACTGGAACGCCGACACCGGCCTGTTCCGCCGCATCGTGCCCGGCCAGCCGAACGGCATGCACACCATCACGGGTCTCGCCCACGACCGCGACGGCCACGTCGCCTACGATCCGACGATCAATCAGGAGGCGATCCGGGCCCGCAGCCTCAAGCTCGCCGCCCTGCAGAAGACCTTGAAGCCGCCGCCGGTGTTCGGCGATCCCGAAGGCGATCTCTTGATCGTCGGTTGGGGATCGACCCGCGGCGCCATCGAGGAGGCGGTGGCGCGGGCCCGCGCCGAGGGCCTGAAGGTCTCCTCGACGCACCTGCATTTCCTCCAGCCGCTGCAGCCCGGCATCAAGGAGATCATGCAGCGGTTCAAGAAGGTGCTCTGCATCGAGGCCAACTGGTGCGACCGCCCCGAGGACCTGATGATCGACGAGAACAACCGCCGCTTCTCGGCGCTCGCCATGATGCTGCGCAGCCGCTTCCTCGTCGATGTCGACTGCTGGGGCGAGGTGATGGGCCAGCCGATCAAGCCCGGCACGATCCACGAGATCATCCGCACGCGGCTCGCGTGACGGGGAGAACGCCATGTCGATGCCGATGCATGATTGCCTGATGCAGATGGTCGAGGACGAGCACGTCCTCGAGGACTACCAGAGCGGCATGCCGCGCTGGTGCAGCGGCTGCGGCGACAACGCCGTGCTGGCGGCGGTGCAGCGCCTGTGCCGCGACGAAAATCTGCGGCCCGAGAAGCTCGCCTTCGTGTCGGGCATCGGCTGTGCCAGCCGCTTTCCGCACTACATGCGCACCTACGGGTTCCACGGCATCCACGGCCGCGCGCTGCCGATCGCCGAGGGCGTCAAGATGGCGCGCCCGGACCTCCACGTCTTCGTCAACATGGGCGACGGCGACTGCTGCAGCATCGGCGCAGCGCACTGGCTGCACGCGATCCGCTACAACATGAACATGACCGTGGTGCTGCACGACAACCACGTCTACGGCCTCACCAAGATGCAGGCCTCGCCGACCTCGCCCAAGGGCCTGCGCAGCAACACGACGCCGCACGGCTCCTATCTCGATGCGCTCAACCCGCTGACCGTGACGCTCGGCGTCACCAACGTGTCGTTCGTGGCGCAGGCGGTGGACTGGATCCCGGAGGTGGTGCACGCCGTCATCCAGGCGGCGTTCCATCACAAGGGCTTCTCCTTCGTGCGCATCATCCAGCGTTGCCCCGAGTTCCTGCCGAAGATGTGGGAGCCGTGGCTGCACGATCCGCAGAAGACGCTTCTCCTGGAGCACGAGGACGGCGTCGGCTACAGCGCCGGCCTGCAGAAGATCTACAAGAACCGCCAGGCGCACGACCCGGCCGACATCCACAAGGCGCGCGAGATCGCCTCCAGCATCGATCCGATCCCGGTCGGCATCCTGTACCGCGACGACAGCGTGCCCTGCTACGAGGAGATCCGCGAGGCAGGCAAGCCGCGACCGGTCGAGATGGTCCGGACCGGCCTGGAGGCGGAGCTCGACAAGTTCACGGTGTGGCCGGACGCCGAAGAGCCGGACCCCCGCGCGACCGCCTGAGACTGCTTGGAGGCCCGCCGTAAGCGGGACGTGACCCATGGACGCCGACGTCAAGACCCAGCTCGCCTTCCACGTGCTCGGCCGCAATCCGGCCGGTGCGAAGCCCGCCGGCAGCGTCGGGCGGCTGCGTCCAGCCCTGCTCGCCGCCTTCCGCGATCTCGCGACGTTGCGGCACGACTATCCTTTGGTGCTGGTGCGTGACGCGGCGCCCGGCGAGGCGGTGCAGACGCTCACGAGCATCGTCAACGCCATCCTGCAGAAGGTCGCGCCGCGCGGTGCGGCGGGCGAGCGCAAGCGTCGCCAGGTGCTGCGGCTCGAGCGCGCCATCCGGGAGCGGGCGGCGCAGGGTGGTTCGCTCTCCGCCGTGTGGGACGACGCGGCGGTTACGCTCGCCGCGCAGGCCGATGCCGGCTTCGCCGAAAGCGTCGCGGCCGCCCGGGCCGCGCTCGCGGTCGACGGCGATCTCGTCGACTGCACGGCCGAGACGCCGGTGCGAATCGTCCGCCATGTCTGGCGGCTGGTGCAGGAGCAGAAGCTCGCCGGCCTGGTCGACCGCGTCGAAAAGCTCGTGCTGAAGCTCACCGACGTGCTGATGGCCGACCATGTGCGCTCCGAGGCGGGCCGCGCGCCCGACGCCCTCGCCGCCGCCGTCGGGCCCGGCTTTTCGCAACTGTTCGATTTCGGCGCCATGTCCGAGCTGCTCGGCTCGGTCTCGGCGGCCGGCCCGGTGTCGAAGCGCCGTCGCCGGCGCATCGAGGAGGTGCTCGCCGTGCTGGAGGCGCAGCCGCTGCTCACCGCGCTGCGCGCTCGTGACCGCGCCGCCGAGGAGCGCGCGCTCGCCGATCTCGTCTTCGGGGACTGCGCCACGGCGCTGAAGGCCTGGCGCGAGCGGCGTCCGGCCCTGGTCTCGCTCGTCAAGGCGATCGCCATCGCCGAGCTGGAGATCGAGGGCCGCTATTCGGAGGCCGAGCACGACGGCTTCTTCGCGGCGTTCAACGAGGCGTCGCTCGGCGCCTCCGACCTCGCGCTCGGGCCCGACATGCTGGTCTGCATCGAGGATGTCGGCGCGCTGCGCCGTGCCGAGGTGCTGGAGCTCTTGTCCGCCGGCGTCCCCGTGAAGGTGCTGGTGCTGACGAACGACCTGCTCGGCGATCCGGTCACCGAGCCCGGCGGCCCGACGCTGTCGGGCACGAGGCTCGCCACCATGGCGACCGGGCTCGACGACGTGTTCGTGCTGCAGTCCACCGTCGCGTCGCTCGGGCGCTGCGGGGCGCGCATTGCCCGCGGCCTCGCCTATGCCGGGCCGGCACTGGTCTCCGTCTACACCGGGGCGGCCAGCGTCGACGACGGCATGCCGACCTATCTGCGCGCCGCCGCGGCCATGCAGGCGCGCGTCTTCCCGTCCTTCACCTACGATCCGTCGGCAGGCGTCGGGCTCGCGGCGCGCTGGGACGTCGCCGACAACCCGCAGCCCGACCAGGTGTGGAGCGTGCATCCGTTCGCCTGCGAGGATGCCGCGCACCTGCGCATCACCACGGATCTCGCCTTCACGGCGGCCGATGTCATCGTAGCCGATCCGCGCCATGCCGGCCTGTTCTCGCTGGTCGCGAGCGAACACTGGTCCGACACCATGGTGCCGGTCGACGTGTGGCTGCGCGAGCCGCCGACCGCGGCAGGCGCCGTGCCCTATGTGCCGGTGGTGGACGATGGCGACCGCCTCTATCGGGCGGTGGCGAGCGAGCCGGTGATCGCCGCGGCGCGGCGCTGCCGCGAGGCGTGGCATCGCCTGCAGGAGCTCGGCGACATCCACAATTCGTGGGCGGAACGGCGCTCCGAGGCCGAGCGGCTCGCCCGCGAGGAGGCGGCGCGCGAGGCGGCCGAGCTGGCTGCCGAAGAGGCGGGCGAGAGCGCTGCGCCGGCACCCGCGCCTGCGCCCGCCAAGGCGAAGGCTGCGGCCAAGGAAGCCGCGAAGCCGGAGGTTCCTGCGGCGGCCGAACCGGCGACGCCGAGCGGCGAGGCCTTTATCGAGACGCCGCGCTGCACGAGCTGCAACGCCTGCCTGCAGGTCAACGCCCGCCTGTTCCAGTACGATGGCAACAAGCAGGCCGTCATCGCCGATGCGTCGGCAGGCACGTACCGTCAGCTCGTCGAAGCCGCGGAAAGCTGCCCGGTCGGCATCATCCATCCGGGCGAGCCGCGCAACCCGAACGAGCCGGACCTCGACGAGTTGCGCGGCCGCGCCAAGCCGTTCCGCTGAGCCGCCGTCCTATTTTCCGGTCTTGTGTTTGTGCGCGGGTGCGGCGATCGGCTGCACCCGCGCGCCATGCCGTGGCACGGTCTGCGGCCCGCGCTGTTTCTTGACAGCCTGCACCGGCAATCTCACACTCGTCGTAGTTTGTATGACCAGTTGCGGCGCGGTTCTTGCATTACAATGGCGCTCGCCATTTCGTGCCGGACCGCCGATCGACGATCCTTTCCCGGCGTCGCCCGACACGCCAAACGGAGACCTCGACATGCTCGGATCTCGTTCGTCACGGGCCTGCCTCGCTATGCTTGCGCTCGCCGCCTCGGCGCTTCTCGCCCCGCTTTCGTCGGCCGCCGCGGAAGACCAGCTCAATGTCCGCTTCTCGTGGAAGATGAAGGGTGAATACGCCACCTATTTTCTCGCGCAGGACAAGGGGCTGTTCAAGGCCGCGAACCTCGACGTCAAGCTCGGCGAAGGCGCCGGCGCGCAGGCCGCGCTGGGCGCGCTGATCCAGGGCCAGGAGGACATCGTCATTCTGCCCGGCGTGTTCGCGTTGAGCGCGATCCAGAAGGGCATCCCGGTCAAGATCATCGCGCTCTACCACCCGAAGACGCCCGTGGCACTGATCACCTGGCCTGACAAGGCGGCCAAGACCCCGAAGGATCTGGGCGGCATGACGGTCGCCCATTCGGTGGGCGAGACCGGCACCAGCTATCTCGACGCCTTCCTGCGGCTCAACAAGGTCGATCCCGCGTCGGTGAAGCGAACGATGATGAACGCGCAGGCCCGCGTGCCCGCCTTCATCCAGAAGCAGGTAGACGTGGTCAGCGTTTATCAGACGAACGATCTGCCGATCATCCGCGAGCAGCACAAGGGTACCGATTTCGTCGTGATTGACATGGTCGAGTTCGGCCTCTCGGTGCCCGGCATGGCGCTGGTGACCAGCGACCAGAACATCACCAAGAAGGCCGATGCGCTGAAGCGCTTCCTGAAAGCCTCGGCGGCCGCCATACGCGACGCCAAGGCCGATCCGATGGTGGCCACCCAGGCGATCCGCAAGGCCTGGCCGTCGCCGCCGAGCGAGACCGCGGTGCTGGAGCAGGTCAAGGCGACGGTCGGCGCGATTCCGGTGCCGCAGGGCCACGAGATCGGCTGGATCGACGAAAAGACGATCTCGGACGCGCTGGAGCTTCTGAAGTCCGCCGGCGAGATCGACGCACCGAAGCCGACCGAGACCTATTTCACCAATGTGCTGCTGGCGCCCTGAGCGGGGCGTGACGGCGGCCGGGGGGCAGGGCGTGGACGACAAGCAAAGCAGGCGCAAGCGCAACCTCGTGCGCGCCATCACCGAGACGGCGGCGGCGCCCGTGCTGGCGCTGATCATCCTGGCCGTGTGGCAGGTGGGGGTTCCGCTCGCCGGCATCTCCGACTTCATCCTGCCGACGCCATGGCAGATTCTGCGCCGCATCGTGGTCGACCACCGGCTGATGGCGACCCATGCGGGCGTCACCCTGCTGGAGACGTTGGCGGGTTTCGCGCTCGCCGCCGTGACGGGCGTCGGCACGGCGCTGATGATCTTCTACTCGCGGCTGTTCGAGCGGGCCATCTATCCGCTGCTGGTGGCGCTGCAGACGATCCCGAAGGTGGCGCTGGCGCCGCTCCTCGTGCTCTATCTCGGTTACGGCTTCGCCCCGAAACTGTTCCTCGCCTTCCTGCTCGCCTTCTTCCCGATCGTCATCGCCACCGTGGTCGGCCTCAACGGGCTCGACAAGGCGATGGTGAACCTGGTTCGCTCGATGGGCGCCAGCGAGTGGCAGACCTTCTTCAAGGTGCGGCTGCCCTCGGCGCTGCCGAGCCTGTTCGGGGGCCTCAAGGTCGGCATCAGCCTCGCCGTGATCGGCGCCGTGATCGGCGAGTATGTCGCAGCCGAGCGCGGTCTCGGCTACCTGCAGCTGCAGGCGAGCTCGCAATTCGACACGACGCTGAGCTTCGCCGCGATGATCGTCATCGCGGCGCTCGGTGTCGTCACCTTCTGGAGCCTCGAGGCGCTGGAGAAGCGCGCGGTGTTCGAGCGCGAGGCCGCACGATGAAGGAGCCGGCTCCGGTGACGGCGCGCCTGCACGGCGTCTCGGTCGCCATCGAGAACGTCACCAAGACCTACGAGCTGCGCGACGGCGGCGACCTCTTGGCTCTCGACCGGGTGGACCTGACCATCGCGCCGGGCGAGTTCGTCTCCATCGTCGGTCCCAGCGGTTGCGGAAAGAGCACTCTGCTGTCGCTGGTCGCCGGCCTCGTGCCGGTGTCGACGGGTAAGATCCTGATCGACGGTGAGGAGGTGCGGCGGCCGCACGCCAAGGTCGGCGTGGTGTTCCAGACCGACCTGTTGCTCTACTGGCGCAGCGTGATGGACAACATCATGCTGCCGATCGAGATCAAGGGCTGGCGCCGCCGGGACTATCTGCCCAGGGCCGCGCGCCTGCTCGAGCAGGTCGGTCTCGCCGGCTTCGAGAGCAAGTATCCGAGCGAGCTCTCCGGCGGCATGCGCCAGCGCACCGCGATCTGCCGCGCGCTGGTGCAGGAGCCGGGACTTCTCCTGATGGACGAGCCTTTCGGGGCACTCGACGCGCTCACCCGCGAGCAGATGATCATCGACCTGCAGGCCATGTGGCTGTCGGTCGGCAGCACGGTGCTGTTCATCACCCATTCGATCGAGGAGGCCGTGTTCCTCGCCGACCGCGTGCTGGTGATGTCGCCGCGCCCGGGGCGCATCGACCTCGACCGCACCATCGAGATTCCTCGGCCGCGCAGTTGGCGCAGCCGCACCGACGCGAAGTTCATCGAGTACATGTCGGAGATCCGTGGCATCTTCGAAACCCGCGGCGTGCTGAAGGCGTAAGGGGATGGGGCCGCATCCAAACCGGTCATTCCGGGGCGCCGCGCAGCGGCGAGCCCGGAATCCATACTCACGGACAGGGATTATGGATCCCGGGCTCGCGGGCTTGCGCCCGCGCCCCGGGATGACGGAGCGAGGGGTCGCTGCCGACCTGCCGTGACTCCACCTTGAATCGCCGCCGCATCCGCGGCACACCGCTTCCGACCGACCCCCATCGAAAGAGCCCGCCATGAAGGCCGATCTGGTCATCAAGAACGCCCGCGTCGTCGATCACGACGGCGAGTTCGAGGGCGGCGTCGCGGTGGCGAACGGGCGCATCGCGCTCACCGGCACCAACGACGCGCTGCCCGATGCGACCCACGTCATCGACGCGGAAGGCCGCGTGCTGATGCCCGGCGTCATCGACCCGCACTGCCATCTCGGCGTGAATTACCCTTACGACCAGGACATGCGCACCGAGACGGCCGCCGCGGCGAGCGGTGGCGTCACCACGGTGCTCTTGTACATCCGCAACAAGAGTGGCCCGTACGTGCCGTTCTACAAGGAGCGCCGCGCCATCGGCGAGGCCAACAGCCTGGTCGACTTCGGCTTTCATTTCGGCATCCAGCGCGAGGAGCACATCCACGAGATCCCCGACATCGTACGGGAGACCGGCGTGCGCTCCTTCAAGTGCTATTTCGGCTACGAGCCCGACAATCCGATCGGCATCGTCCCGGCGACCGACGGCTGGGTCTACGCCACCATGCGGCACCTGGTGAAGATCCCGGGCGGCGTCATCAGCGTGCATTGCGAGAACACCGGCATCGCCACCTGGCTGAAGGACGAGATGAAGGCGACGGGCCGCCAGGATCTGGGCGCCTACACCGAATCGCGCCCCGCCTTCTGCGAGGAAGAGACCATCAAGCGGATGCTCTTCCTGGCCGAGCGCACGAAGTGCCCGCTGCATCTCGTCCACACCTCGGTGGGCCAAGGGCCGGTGCTGGCCGCCGAGGCGCGCGGCCGCGGCATCGACGTCACGGTCGAGACCTGCCCGCATTACCTCACCCGCACCTGCTACGATCCCGACCTCGACATGAAGGCGAAGATCTCGCCGCCGCTGCGCGACCGCACCGAGCTGGAAGGGCTTTGGCGCGGCGTTTTGGACGGCTCCGTGTTCAGCCTCGGCACCGACCACGTGCCCTTCGTGCCGAAGAAGGGCGAGGATCTGTGGAAGGAGGTGCCCGGCGTCGTCAGCTTCCCGTGGGAGCTGTCGCTGCTCCTGCACTTCGGCGTGCATCAGCGCGGCCTGCCGCTGTCGCGCCTGGTGCAGCTCAACTCCTACCATCCGGCGCGCCGCTTCGGCCTGTGGCCGCGCAAGGGGTCTCTGCAGGCGGGCGCCGACGCCGACCTCGTGCTGGTCGATCTCGACCAGGAGCGCACCGTGCACCACACCGGCCACGGCCATTGCATTTACGAGGGTTGGACTCTCAAGGGCTGGCCCGTGCTCACCGTGTCGCGCGGCGATGTTCTTTACGAGAACGGGCAGGTCGCGGACGCCTATGGGCGCGGCCGCTGCGTCGTTCGCCCGGCCTGAGATGGCGGTGCCGGCCACGATCGCGGTCGCTTATCGCGACGCCGGCTGGACGGCGGCGTCGGCGCTGCCCGAAAATCTGCTCGCGCCGGTGCGGGCTGCCGCGACTGCGGCACTGGAGAAGACACCCTGGCCGGAACTGCTGTGCGGCGTGCACAACCCGTTCGGTCGCCATGCCTGCGTGCCCGATGCCTGGGCCTTTCTCGACGTCGCAGAAAGCGGTGCCGTGCTCGATCCGCTGGAGGCCGTGCTCGGTCCCGACCTCGTGTTTTGGGACAGCGAGATCTTGCCCGACGGCGCATTGCTGTCCGCCGACGAGGCGCGCTGTTGGCCGGTCGAGCCGCTGGCCGGCACGCTGGTGGTGATCGCGCTCGGCGACGGCGCCATGCGGCTCGTCGACATCGCGCGACTCGCCGCGCTGCGCGCGACGCTGCCGGCCGGCCCGCTCTACGTGCTTCGCTACATGCCGGCGACGTCGCGCTATCTGCGCGACGACCGCGCCGCACCAAATCTTCACGGCGCCGAGGTCCGGGTCCTGGTGAATCACGCGAAACAGCCGATCTGGCTGGTGCGCGGCGAGGACCGGGCCGGCAACGACTTCGCGACCGGATTTTCTCTGCCGGCGGCACAATGGGCCGGCATCACCTCACCGCACGCGCAGGGAACCGGGCGCGAAATTCCCGAGGAGTCTTGAATGCCGCTGGATGCGATCGAGATCGAGAGTGCCGCGCTGCTGGTCATCGACATGCAGAACGGCTTTCTGCACGAGAAGGGGACGCTCGGCGTTTCCGGCGTCGATGTCGGCCGGCTGAAGACGATCGTCGAGCCGACCAAGGCGCTGGTGGAAAAATTCCAGGCCGCCGGTGTCCCGGTGATCTGGACCGTGCAGGAGCATTTCGCGGTCGATGCGAGCCGGGCGCGAAAGAAGCTCGCTGCTCATACGGCGCGGCGCAAGCAGGTGTCGTGCCTGGCCGGAAGCTGGGACGCCGAGATCGTCGACGAGCTGAAGGCGCTCGCCGCCAGGAACCCGACCTTCGTGCTGCGCAAGCATCGCTTCGGCGCCTTTCACGAGACGCGGCTGGAGATTCTGCTCCGCCAGCTCGGCGTCACGACGCTGTTCATCATCGGCACGACGACCAATGCCTGCGTCGAGACCTCGATCCGTGAGGCGTATCTGCGCGACTACGACGTGGTGGCGGTCACCGACTGCATCTCGGGCGTCAACGCGGCGTGGGAGGAGACGGCCCAGAAGGTGTGGGCGCAGTACTTCTGCGTGCTCGCCTCCTCGGGCGAGGTGGCGGGCTGGCTCGACGCGAAGCTGGGGCCGCGGATCGTCGAGTTTGCCCACATGCTGCTGCAGGTCGGCGACATCGAGGCGTCGAAACGCTTTTATGCGGATCTCGCCGGCTTCACGCCGCGCGTGGCAAAGCCGCTGCCGGACGGGCGCCCCTTCGTGCCGTTCATGCAAGGCCTCGCGCTCACCTCGGGCGGCGCCGGCGGGCGGCAGATCGACCACATGGCGTTCCGCGTGAAGGACGTCCGCGCGCTCGCCGCGCGGCTGGAGGCGGCCGCGGTCAAATTCTTGACGCCGCTGCACGACGGCATCTACGGGCTGACCATCTATGTCGCCGATCCGGACGGCAACAAGGTCGAGTTCTTCGAGCCGGGCGCGACGATGTGATCGTCGATCGCGAGCGATTTTGTTCCGTCATTCCGGAAGCGTCGCTTAGCGACGCTGTCCGGAATCCATAATCCCTGTCTGTGAGTATGGAGTCCGGGCTCGCTGCTTCGCAGCGCCCCGGAATGACGGCAGAGCGGGCCTTCACCGCACCAGCAGCGGAAACGTCACGGCGATGGCCCAGGCGAAGGCGAGCGCGTTGGCGAGGCCGCCGACCCAGGGGTGGCCGGTGCGCGCAAAGGTCCAGCGGCTGAACAGGCCGTAGACGACGAAGAACGCCAGGATCACGGGCACGATCAAAATCAAGAAGAACAGTTTCTGCAGGTTCAACGCGACAGCGGCAGCGAGCGAGAGCAGGAACAGGAGCTTGGTCGCCGCATAGGCGCCGCGGGCGGCGCCGGGTCCGCGCGCGACCCATTCGTCGGCGAGAAAGTAGGGCAGGGTGCCGGCGAACAGCGCCAGCACCAGGGGCCAGCGCGTCGCGACCGGCACGAAGGATGTGACGAACCAGTCGATGGCGCCCCCCAGTACAGCGATGCTGTAGAGCGCGACCGCAGTCGCGGCGAGCGCCAGGGCGACGATCTGTCGTGACTGCAACCGATCTGGTTGTTCATTCCGCGCCCGCCGTTCCGCGCCGTCCCGGATTGACCATCTCTTGACGAGAACCAGCATGAACGCCGTCAGAAGACCGTAGACGGCGAAATGCGCCGCCAGATAGTCGCCGACCAGCACGGGCAGGAACTCGGTCGGCGCCTTCCACAGGATCAGCGGGGTGAGCACAGCAGGCGCGACCGCGACCGGCCACAGCACGCGCCACGGCAAGCCGGCACCGCGTGGAAATTCACTCACCCGTGGCAGCAGGCCGGCGAGCGGCTTCGCCAGCAGCACGATGCCGGCGATCAGCAGCGCGATCCATGAGCCGCGGTCGTCGACATAGCCGGAGCCGTGGCGCTCGAAGACGGCGTCGAGCCAGGTCAGCGCCTCGCGGCTGCTCGCCGCGCTGTACAGCACGGCGATGTGCTCGACGTTCGGCGAGAAGGCGGCGCGGCGCGCCGTGCCGTCCTCGAAGCGGCCGTAGGTGACGCCCGGCTCGACCGGCCCGCCGACCGACAGGCCGACAGCCTTCAGCGCCTCCTCCTTCAGGCGGCGCTCCCAGTCGCCGACCACCACCAGCAGATTTCTTGGCGTCTCGCCCGTCACGGCCGGCGAGAACATCGAGAGGGCGACGGTGGCGGCTACGGCGGGATCGGACTGCGCGTAGCGGACCACGATGTCGGAGGCCATCGAGTGGCCCAGCATGGCGAGGCGACCGTCGGTGCCGGGCAGCGTCTTGGCGAAGGCGGCGACGCGGGCCACCTCGTCGACCAGGAACGTCGTCGTGCCCTGCACCCGGGTGATGTCGCCGCCGAGCTTTTCGCCGTTGCGGCCATGGCCGAGGAAGTCGAACGTCACGGCGACATAGCCGTTGCGGGCGAGCGTCACGGCGAAGGGCTGCATGAGCTGCTGCGAGCCGGCGAAGCCGTGCGCGATGATGACCACGGGCGCCGGTGCGCCGCCGGCCGGGCGATACACCGTCACGGGCGTCGGGCCGACATGGGTCCGCTCGATGTCGAGCCCGGCCGTCGTCGCGGTGAGCTGCCACAGCGAGATCGCGACGGCGGTGGCGGCCACGAGGCCGAGGACGAGATCGAGAAGGCGGGAGCGGGTCACGGAGCCTCGCGGATACGACAATGCCTCGTGATATCGCCCGCGCCGAGACGCCCGCGCAAGCGGCCGCATGTCGCGGGCCGGGTGGTCAGCCCTGACACTCCGACTCGTCATGCCCGGCCTTGTGCCGGGCATCCACGTCTCGAGGCGTTTCGACAGAAAGATCGTGGATGGCCGGGACGAGCCCGGCCATGACGGACTCTTTGGTGTTTGGCCTACAGCGCCGCGTCGAGCATCAGCTCGATCAGGAAGGGGGCGTCGTCGGCGAGCGCACGGTCGAGCGCCGGGGCGATATCGTCGGGGCGCTCGACCCGCACGGCCGGCACGCCGAAGCCCTGGGCGAGAAGATCGAAGCGCAGGTTCTGGGCCGCGAGGTCGAAGCTGTCGGGGAACGGCTGGTCGTCGCGCTGGCCGAGGTCGCGCCAATAGGCCTGCAGATTGTATTTGAGGATGCGGTAGCTGCGATTGTTGAGGACGACGAACTTGGCGCCGATCCGGTAGCGCGCCGCCGTCGCCAGCGCCTGGATGGTGCTCACGCCGCCGCCGTCGCCGGCGAAGCCGAACACCACGCGGTCGGGCCGCGCGATCTTCAGCCCCACGGCGCCGGGCAGGCCGGTGCCCAGCATGCCGCAGCGGGTCTGGAACCAGGTGCCGGGTGTGTCCGGCGGCAGGTAGCGCAGCAGGTCGGGCGCGTTGGTGAGTGCCTCGTCGAAGATCAGCGCCGGCTCCGGCAGCGCCTTCAGGCGGATCGCCAGCTCCGCCATGAAGCGCGACGCGCGCATCGGCACGGCGTCGCGAAGCTTGGCGTCGGCCGCCAGCGCCGTGCGCAGCGTCGCCCCCTTGGCGGCGGCCTGGCGCCCGCGACGCGCCTGAGCCGCGGCGCGTTCCTGGTCCGTCATGGTCGCATAGAGGACGTCGGCGAGGCGGCCGAGCGCCAGCTTGGGGTCGGCGAGCGCGCCGATGTCGACGCTCTCGTTCTTGCCGATCTCGGAAACGCCGAGATCGAATTGCACGAGCCGGGCGCCCGGCGCGAACACCCCGTCGAGCGCCGGGAACACTTCGGGCAGCACAGTCGTGCCGACGATCAGCACCACGTCGGCCGCCGCCGTCACGGGCCGGCTCGCCGCACCGAACATGTGGCCGAGAAAGCCGCCGAACAGCGGATGCGAGGCCGGCATGTCGACCTCGGAGCAGTTCGCGCCCCACACGGTGGCGCCGAGCAGATCGGCGACCGCGGTCAGCTCGGCCTGGGCGTCCGACGCCGCGATGCCGTCGCCCATCAGGATCAGCGGACGCTCACCGCCGCGCAGAAGCGCGGCTGCCGCCTTGATGGTCTCGTCGCTCGGCGCGACGCGGGTGTCGACCAGCCGGGTCGGCTCCGCGGTCTCGAGGCAGGGCTGGTCGAGCACGTCCATCGGCAAGGCGAGGAACACCGGCCCCATCGGCGGTGTCGCGGCCGTCTTGATGGCGCGTCGCGTGAGCCGCAGCAGCGAACCCGGATCGACCACCCGCCAGGCGCAGGGGCCGTTGTGGTCGGACTTCACGAAGGGCCGCGCGATCGACGGCAGATCGGCGGCCATCTGGCCGTCCAGCGCCTCGTAGCGCAGCCCCGCCTCGCCGGCGAACACCACCATGGGGGTGTAGCCGCGGCGCGCGTAGTACATCATGCCGAGGCCGTTCGCGAGGCCCGCATAGGAGTGGAGCTGGACGATGGCCGGCCGTCGCCAGGGCCGCGCGTCGCCGTCGCGCTGCACGGCCGGTGCGGCACGCCCGTAAGCGTCGGCGATCGCCACCGCCGGCCCCTCGTGCAGCGCCAGATAATAACGCAGCCCTGAAAACTCCGGGCTGCTCAGCGCGTCGAGGAGATTCTCCTCCGAGCTGCCCGGATTGCCGAAAATACAGGGGATGCCGTCGGCGACGAGCTGGCGCAGGAAGGCGAAGCGGCCCGTGCCTGTGATCGAGGTCGCCATCCATCCCTCCAGATAATTCAGGGCGAACCACTCTGGACGGCGGCTGCGGGGCGCCGTCGGCCATATACACGTTAAGATTGCTATTATGATCAATAAACTTAAAGGTAGCAACGGCCGGGATTGCTACAGGCGCGTGTTTTTGTCGTCTTTCCGACAATTTCAAAACTGCCATCAAGCGCAAATTCCGACAGTGTTGCCGCTGATAACCACGAAAACCTGCACAATTCCGAGCCGAAATCCGCGGTTGCCCTGACGGCGGCCGTGGCGCGATTCCTGCTAACCTCAAAGTTGCGGATGTTGCGGTGTAAGGGGCCAGCCATGAGCGAGAGCACGATCGCGAGCGACGGGGAGGTGGCCGAGTTGGCCGCAGACGTTGTCGCCGAGCCGACCCCGGCCGGTGCGTCGGCTGAGGCGCGCTGCCCGTTCCACGGCGCCGGCCCGGTCGCGGCCCCGATCCCGACGCCGGACGTCGCAGCCGGGCCCAAGACCATGGTGCTCACCGGCGCCTCGCGCGGCATCGGCCATGCCACCGTGCGGCTGTTCGCCGAGTCGGGCTGGCGGATCATCACCTGCTCGCGCCAGCCCTTCAACCGCGACCGCTGTCCGTGGGAGGAGGGGCCGGACGACCACGTCCAGGTCGACCTGAACGATCACCGCGCGCTGGCGCTGGCGATCCACGACATCAAGGCGCGTCTCGCCGGCCGTCCGCTGAATGCGCTGATCAACAATGCGGGCATCTCGCCCAAGTCCGACGACGGCGGCCGGCTGTCGTCGCTGACGACCCCGGTCGCGACCTGGATGGAGGTCTACAACGTCAACTTCCTGGCGCCGGTGTTGCTGGCGCGTGGGCTGTTCGACGAGCTGAAGGCCGGCCAGGGCACCGTCGTCAACGTCACGTCGATCGTCGGCTCTCGGGTGCACCCCTTCGCCGGCACCGCCTATGCCACCTCGAAGGCGGCGCTCGCCTGCCTGACCCGCGAGATGGCGCACGATCTCGCCCCACACGGCATCCGCGTCAACGCCATCGCGCCGGGTGAGATCAAGACCGACATTCTGTCGCCCGAGACCGAAGAGCGGCTCGCCCCGCTCATTCCGATGCGGCGGGTCGGCTCGCCCATGGAGGTCGCGAAGGTGTTGTTCTTCCTCTGCTCCGACTCGGCGAGCTATGTCACGGGCGAGGAGATTCATATCAACGGCGGCCAGACTCTCTGAGATGACTCATAACAGTCTTCGTTGGCTTCGACCTTCACCGTCATTGCCGGGCTTGACCCGGCAATCCATCGACCTTCGAAAAAGCTCTTTTTTGAGCGATGGATGCGCGGGTCGAGCCCGCGCATGACGGGTCGGAGTTCGTAAAGACTGTATCAGGTATGACTCGGTCGGCACTCGGTCGGTTCTTGTTTGTTGCGGAAAATTGAATGACGACCTGCGTGTTGTTGCTCGCGGTTCCGAATTCTCCAGCGATTCCGGGGAATGGACGTCGGCCGCGGCGAGATTCGATTTTTGGCCGAGCCGCCGAGCGGAGGTAAAATTTACGCAATGATTCCGATTTTTGAGCATGTCGTGGCGACAAATATAGGCGCGACAGAGTCCCGATTCACACGCATAGTTATGATCGAGAACGATGACTGTGGGACGGAGCAACGAGGACGATGGAGCGTGCGGAATGCTTCATACAGATCCTGAACGCCCGCCACGAGCGGCGGTAACCGCGAGCCCTTCGGCCGCGCGCAGCGACATCGCCCTGACCGGCGTCTACGAGATCTCGAAGATTCTGACCTCGGCGAGCCGGCTCGAGACGATGCTGTCGAACGTGGTGAATCTGCTGGCCTCGTTCATGCAGATGCGCCATGGCGTCATCGCGCTGCTCGACGACGACGGCATCCCGGACATCGCGGTCGGCGCCGGCTGGTCCGAAGGCTCGGCCGATCGGTTCCACGCCAACCTGCCCCAGAAGGCGGTCGGCCAGGTGATCGCCACCAGCATGCCGCTGGTGGTGCCGAACATCGCCAGCCATCCGCTGTTCGAGCCGGACGACGTGGCGCGGCTGGCGGACGGCTCCGACGACACCGTGTCGTTCATCGGCGTGCCGATCCGCATCGGCCCGAAGGTGGTCGGCACCCTGACGATCGACCGCGCCAACGACGCGCAGTCGCTGGTGCGGCTGGACTTCGACGTCCGCTTCCTGGTGATGATCGCCAACCTGATCGGCCAGACCGTGCAGCTTCATCGCGTGCTGCTGCGCGATCGCGAGCGGCTGATCACCGAAAGCCATCGCCTGCAAAAAGAGCTCGACGGCTACAAGCCGCGCGCTACCAAGGCGGCGGTGGCCGGCATCGTCGGCAACAGTCCGGCCATCCGCACGCTGCTCGACAAGGTCGCCGTGGTGGCGCGCTCGCGCTCGCCGGTGCTGCTGCGCGGCGAATCCGGCACCGGCAAGGAGCTGTTTGCACGCGCGATTCATGATCTGTCGCCCTGCGCCGGCGGGCCGTTCATCAAGGTCAACTGTGCGGCATTGCCCGAGTCGGTGCTCGAGTCCGAGCTGTTTGGCCACGAGAAAGGCGCCTTTACGGGCGCCATCCAGTCGCGCAAGGGGCGCTTCGAGCTCGCCCATGGCGGCACGCTGTTTCTCGACGAGATCGGCGAGATGTCGCCGGTGTTCCAGGCCAAGCTGCTGCGCGTTCTGCAGGAGAGCGAGTTCGAGCGGGTCGGCGGCACCAAGACCGTCAAGGTCTCGGTGCGGCTCGTCACCGCCACCAACCGCAATCTCGAGGAGGCGGTGTCAAAGGGCGAGTTCCGCGCCGATCTCTACTATCGCATCAATGTCGTGCCCGTGATCCTGCCGCCGCTGCGCGATCGCAAGAGCGACATCCCACTGCTGAGCCGCGAGTTCCTCGCCCGCTTCAACACCGAGAACGGGCGCATGCTCGAGCTGGGCGAAGGCGCCGTCGAGGTGCTGTCGGCCTGTTGCTTCCCGGGCAATGTGCGCGAGCTGGAGAACTGCGTCCGCCACGCCGCGACGCTGGCCGAAGGCCCGACCATCGCGGCCGGCGACTTCGCTTGCCACAACGACCAGTGCGTCTCGGCGATTCTCTGGAAGGGCCGCAATCCGCAGGCCGTCGGGTCGCCGCCGGTCAGCCTGCACGTGCCGCTGGCTCCGCCGGCGACATCGATGCCGGCGACGCAGCCGAGCCCGCACATGCCCGCGGCATTGCCGCCGATTCACCCCGCCGGCGAGCCGCTCGGCGCCGCTTTCGATCCCCGGCCGGAGGTCGACGCGGTGATGCGCGGCGGTCGCGCCTCCGAGCGCGAGCGCCTGATCGAGGCGATGGAGCGGGCCGGGTGGGTGCAGGCCAAGGCGGCGCGCCTGCTCGGCCTCACACCACGCCAGATCGGCTACGCCCTCAAGAAGCACGGCGTCGAGCTGAAGCGGTTCTGACGGGTGCGAGCTTCCGTCGTTTCGGGGCGCGGGCTGTAAGCCTGCGAGCCCGGAACGACTGTCATAATTCTCCCAGAGCGACACCAGAACAGCGTCCGACATCCCTGTCGGGGATGCGACACGGGGGGATCGTGTTGTCGTCACCTTGTCGCACGCGCGACAGGGCCGACGCCGGAGGGATGGCAGAAAGCCTTGCAAAACCGGCATTTCCTCGCATGGCACGGGGCTTGAATAAGGAGAGCCCGTCACTACGCCTCGCGAGGACCCCCGATGGCAAGCTTCGTGTCGCTCGACAGCCTCTCCGAACCGACCTCGGCCGACGCCATGCGCCAGGCCCTGAGCTCCTCGGGTTGCAAGTCCTCCGCCTGCGGGGCGAGCGGCAGCGCGACCGACATGCCGACCGAGCTGTGGAACCGGATCAAGGACCATCCGTGCTACTCGGAGGAAGCGCACCACTATTTCGCGCGCATGCATGTCGCCGTGGCGCCGGCCTGCAACATCCAGTGCAACTACTGCAATCGGAAGTACGACTGCGCCAACGAGAGCCGGCCCGGCGTCGTCTCCGAGAAGCTGACGCCCGACCAGGCCTTCCGCAAGGTCGTGACGGTCGCCAACGAGGTGCCGCAGCTCTCGGTGCTCGGCATCGCCGGCCCGGGCGACGCCTGCTTCGACTGGAAGAAGACCAAGGCGACGTTCGCGCTGGTGGCGCGCGAAATTCCCGACATCAAGCTGTGCATCTCGACCAACGGGCTGGCGCTGCCCGACCATGTCGACGAGCTGGCCGACATGAACGTCGACCACGTCACCATCACGATCAACATGGTCGATCCGCTGATCGGAACGAAGATCTATCCGTGGATCTATTTCGAGCACAAACGCTGGACGGGCCTCGTCGCCTCGCAGATCCTGCACGAGCGGCAGATGCTCGGCCTCGAGATGCTGGCCGAGCGCGGCATTCTGGTGAAGGTCAACTCGGTGCTGATCCCCGGCATCAACGACGAGCATCTCGCCGCCGTCAACGCCGCCGTGAAGGCGCGCGGCGCCTTCCTGCACAACATCATGCCGCTGATCTCCGATCCGGCGCACGGCACGCATTTCGGCCTCACCGGCCAACGCGGCCCGAGCCACGCCGAGCTCACCGCCGTGCAGGACGCCTGCTCGGGCGGCGTCAACCTGATGCGGCATTGCCGCCAGTGCCGCGCCGACGCCGTCGGTCTTCTCGGCGAGGACCGCGGCCAGGAGTTCATGCTCGATCATATTCCGGAGGACGTCGCCTACGATCCGGCTGCGCGGGAGGCCTATCGCGAGGTGGTGGCGCGCGAGCGCGACGACCACGTCGCCGCCAAGCAGGAGGCGACGCTGACGCTCGACGCGACCGACAGCGCGGCTCGCATCCTGATCGCGGTGGCGACCCGCGGCGGCGGTCGCGTCAACCAGCACTTTGGCCACGCCAAGGAGTTTCAGGTCTACGAGGCCTCGGCCGCCGGTGTGCGTTTCATCGGCCACCGTAAGGTCGAGGACGCCTATTGCCACGGCGGCTTCGGCGAGGATGCGACGCTCGACAGCGTGCTGCGCACGCTCGACGGCATCGACACGGTGCTGTGCGCCAAGATCGGGGACTGCCCGCAGGAGCAGTTGAAGCGCGCCGGCATCGTGGCGAGCGACGCCTTCGCGTTCGACTATATCGAGACGGCCATCTCGGCCTATTACGCCACCCGCTACGGCCGACCCATGCAGGCGATGATCGCCTGACGGAGCCGACCCGGCCCGACATGAAGGAGACCAATCATGGCTTTGAAGATCGTGGCATCGCAGTGCACCGTGTGCGGCGCATGCGAGTTCGAATGCCCGAACGCCGCCATCAAGATGAAGCGCGACGTCTACATCATCGACCCGGCCAAATGCACAGAATGCGACGGCGACGATCCGAAATGCGCTGCGGTGTGCCCGGTGCCGAACACCTGCATCGCCGCCTGAGCGACGCGCCATGACGAGCGCGGGCAGTGCCGCCGCCCTGCCGGAGCCGACCGATTGGCTCGGCCGGCCGGTGTCGTGCGCGGACTGCCCGCACGAGGGCATCCGGGCGAAAGGGCGATGCGACCGCGGCCGCATCTGCGTGCGCGATCGCCGAGCGCGCCGCATCGACCGCTTCTTCGCCGAAAACCCCGGCGAAGCCGAGCAATATCTGGCGCATCCCTATTTCGAGATCCGTGTGCTGGCGGCCCGGCGCGCCAGCGTGTTCCTTCTGCCGCCGCTCATCGACGATCCTGAGCCAGACGTGCGGGCCGTGGTGGCGCAACGCCTGCCGCTCGCGCGCATCGCGCGGCTGCGCGACGATCCCGACCGAAAGGTCCGCATGGTGATGGCGCAACGCCTGGAGGGTGCCGCGCTCGTGCCCATGCTGGCGGATCCGGACTATGCGGTGCGGCTCGTCGCCGTTCGCCACGTGCCCCCCGACATTCTGCCGGGCGCCATGCAGGATCCCGATCCGCAGGTGCGCTGCGAGGTCGCCCGCCGGGTCAAGCCGGACGTGCTGCCGGCGATGCTCTACGACGTCGATCCGCTGGTGCGCATGGTGGCGGCGGAGCGCCTCGATTCGGCCCAGCTCGTCGCGCTGACCGGCGATCCCGATCTGCGCGTCCGCTGGATTGTCGCTGACCGCGGCGCCCCGGCGGCACTGATGCAGCTTCACGACGATCCCGATCCAGAGGTGCGCGGTCGCGCCCGCGATCGCCTCGACGCCCTGCACGGGAAGACCACGGAGGAGGGCGGCCATGGGCCTCGGGCGTGAGCAGGAGGTCGAGATCCACGACACGCCCCGCTTCATGCCGGGCGAGAAGGTGCAGTCGACCAAGTACGTCAAGAACGACGGCACCTATCCGCGCCGTGAGATCGGCGACATTTTGGTCCGCAAGGGCGACGTCGGCTATGTGCGCGACGTCGGCACCTTCCTGCAGCAGTTCTACGTCTATGCCGTGGAGTTCGTCGACAGCGCCGTCATCGTCGGTATGCGCGGCCGTGAGCTCGTCAGCCTCGATCGCGTCGCCGAGTCGGCGGCGCCCACCTCTCAGCCCGGGGACTTTTCGCCGTGAAGATCATGATCCGCCGCACCGACAAGGGCCTGTCCGCCTATGTGCCGAAGAAGGATCTCGAGCAGCCCATCGTCGAGCTCGAGAAGGACGCGCTGTGGGGCGGCTGGGTGAAGCTGAAGAACGGCTGGGTGCTGGCGCTGCCTGATCTGCCGCCGGAGACCCGGCTCCCCATCACGGTCGAAGCCAAGCGGCTCGGCGAGGACGCATGACGAGCCCGCAGGCGATCACGCAGACGGCTGTGCCCACGGCCGAGACCGAGGAGCTTGCGCCGCCGGCCGGGCGGGAACGCCTCGCCGGGCTCGCCGCCGATCTGCGGGCCGGCAAGCTGGTGCCCTATCTCGGCCCCGACCTCCTGCCGGACACGACGAGCGTGCCGCGCACGCCCGAGGCGCTGGCGCTCGCGCTCCACGCTCGCGTCGCGGTGTCGAGCCGCATCCGCGGCAATCTGTGGACGACGGCGCAGTCGATCGAAAGCCGGCGGCACCGAACGACCCTGACGGCCCTGATGGCCGAGATCTTTCGTGCGGCCGTCCCGCCGACGGCGCTGCATCGCGCCCTCGCCGCGCTGCCGCTGCCTCTGATCGTCGACACCTGGTACGACGGCGCGATGCGCGCGGCCCTGGTCGAGAGCGGCCGCACCGACTGGGGCGAGATCCAGGGCATCACCCGTGCCCACCAGACCGACGGCAACTGGAGCCGCACCTACGATGCAACCGGCGCCGAGGTCGACCCGGCGGTGGCCGCGGGGTGGACCACGGTGCTCTACAAGCCGCATGGCGGGGTCGTTCCGGCGCAGAATTTCCTGGTGTCGGATTCCGACTATGTCGAGGTCCTCACCGAGATCGACATCCAGACGCCGATCCCGCCGGCCGTGAAGGAGCGCCGGAGCGGCCGGGGCTTCCTGTTTGTCGGCACCCGCTTCCATGACCAGATGCTGCGCATCTTCGCCGGCCAGATCGCCAAACGTTCCGGTAGCGGCCATGCCGCGCTGGTCGATTCCGTCATGCTCACCCGCAACGAGGCGCGCTTTCTCACCACCCTCGGCGCCGATCCTGTCGCGGCCACGGCCGACGAATTCGCAGCGCTGCTGGGCTGACCCTACCGCGCCTGCCTCGGCGTCATTCTCCCCGCTGCTTGTCTTCACCTCTCTCCGCGGCGCGGGGAGAGGTCGACGTTCGCGCGTTCAGCGCGGACGTCGGGTGAGGGGACATCTCCGTATCCACGAGGCGCCCCCTCACCCGGCTCGCCGCTGCGCGGCGAGCCACCCTCTTGTCGCGCTATCGCGCGACCCCGCATGCGGGGAGAGGGAAGATGGCGCCGTGCCCGCTGATTCTCGGATCCGACACGCCGGATGTCACGCGACGGGACGTCTTTGCTCGTCTCCCGACATCCCCCACACCGGGCACCGATCCACGACACGGTTGTCGAGCTTTGTCGGTTTCCAAACAGCGCGACAAAGCCGGACCCGGCCACGACATCACCCGAACAAGCCATTGTGCAGTCGAAACAAGTTCGCTGTCGTCGCGTCGCTCGGCGCGGTTGGCACGGGCGTTGCTCATCAGAGGGGGGAAGGCGCCGATGTCACCTCCGACGGGAACGGCGCGAGACGAAAGGAACGGGCATGAGCTCTCTTCGGCAGATCGCTTTCTACGGCAAGGGTGGCATCGGCAAGTCGACCACCTCGCAGAACACCCTCGCGGCCCTGGTCGAGATGGGTCAGAAGATCCTGATCGTCGGCTGCGACCCCAAGGCCGACTCCACCCGTCTGATCCTCAACACCAAGATGCAGGACACGGTCCTGAGCCTCGCCGCCGAGGCCGGCTCGGTGGAGGATCTCGAGCTCGAAGACGTGATGAAGATCGGCTACAAGGGCATCAAGTGCACCGAGGCCGGTGGACCGGAGCCCGGCGTCGGCTGTGCCGGCCGCGGCGTCATCACCGCCATCAACTTCCTCGAGGAGAACGGCGCCTACGACGACGTCGACTACGTCTCCTACGACGTGCTGGGCGATGTGGTGTGCGGCGGCTTCGCCATGCCGATCCGCGAGAACAAGGCGCAGGAAATCTACATCGTCATGTCCGGCGAGATGATGGCGCTGTATGCCGCCAACAACATCTCCCGCGGCATTCTGAAGTACGCCTCCTCGGGCGGCGTGCGGCTCGGCGGCCTCATCTGCAACGAGCGGCAGACCGACCGCGAGATCGACCTGTCCGAGGCTCTGGCCAAGCGGCTCAACACCAAGCTCATCCACTTCGTGCCACGTGACAACATCGTGCAGCACGCCGAGCTGCGCCGCCAGACCGTGATCCAGTACGCGCCCGACTCCGCCCAGGCGAAGGAGTACCGTGCGCTCGCCGAGAAGATCCACGCCAACTGCGGCAAGGGCACCATCCCGACACCGATCTCGATGGACGAGCTCGAGCAGATGCTGCTCGACTTCGGCATCATGAAGACCGAGGAGCAGCAGCTCGCCGAGCTCGCTGCCAAGGAAGCCGCGAAGGCTGCCGCCGTAGGTTGAGCCGGCCACCCATGCGCGAGAGCAGGCGGCGGGTCCGGCCCGCCGCCGCCAAAAGATCACGAACGAGGAACGAGCCATGAGCCTCGATTACGAGAATGACGGCGCCCTCCACGAGAAAGTCATCGAGGAGGTGTTGTCGGCCTATCCGGACAAGTTCGCCAAGCGGCGCAAGAAGCACCTCAGCGTCGCCAAGGGCGCCGAGGAAGGCGCCACCGGAGCCGAGGGCGAGGATGGCCAGGTCCTCTCCGAATGCGACGTCAAGTCGAACATCAAGTCGATCCCTGGCGTGATGACCGTCCGGGGCTGCGCCTATGCCGGCTCCAAAGGCGTGGTGTGGGGTCCGATCAAGGACATGGTCCATATCAGCCACGGCCCGGTCGGCTGCGGGCAGTACTCCTGGTCGCAGCGCCGCAACTACTATGTCGGCACGACCGGCATCGACACCTTCGTCACCATGCAGGTCACCTCCGACTTCCAGGAGCGTGACATCGTGTTCGGCGGCGACAAGAAGCTCACCAAGGTGATCGACGAGCTGGAGCAGATGTTCCCGCTCAGCCACGGCATCACGATCCAGTCGGAATGTCCGATCGGCCTGATCGGCGACGACATCGAGGCGGTTGCGAAGAAGAAGACCAAGGAGATCGACAAGACCATCGTGCCGGTCCGCTGCGAGGGCTTCCGCGGCGTGTCGCAGTCGCTCGGCCACCACATCGCCAACGACACGATCCGCGACTGGGTGCTCGACAAGAAGGACAATGCCTTCGAGGCCGGCCCCTACGACGTCAACGTCATCGGCGACTACAACATCGGCGGCGACGCATGGGCCTCGCGCATCCTGCTCGAGGAGATCGGCCTCCGCGTGGTCGGCAACTGGTCCGGCGATGCGACGCTCGGCGAGATCGAGCGTTCGCCCAAGGCGAAGCTCAACCTCATCCACTGCTACCGGTCGATGAACTACATTTGCCGGCACATGGAGGAGAAGTACGGCATCGCCTGGATGGAGTACAACTTCTTCGGTCCCTCGCAGATCGCCGTGAGCTTGCGCAAGATCGCCAAGCATTTCGGCCCCGAGATCGAGGCCAAAGCCGAGGCCGTGATCGAGAAGTACAAGCCGTTGGTCGATGCCGTGATCGCGAAGTACCGGCCGCGGCTCGAGGGCAAGAGCGTCATGCTCTACGTCGGCGGTCTGCGCCCGCGCCACGTGATCACGGCCTACGAAGATCTGGGCATGGAGATCGCCGGGACCGGCTACGAGTTCGCCCACAGCGACGACTATCAGCGGACCGGCCACTATGTCCGCAAGGGCACGCTGATCTACGACGACGTGACCGGCTACGAGCTCGAGAAGTTCATCGAGCGCATCCGGCCCGACCTGGTCGGCTCCGGCATCAAGGAGAAGTACCCGGTCCAGAAGATGGGCATCCCGTTCCGGCAGATGCATTCGTGGGACTATTCGGGCCCGTATCACGGCTACGACGGTTTCGCGATCTTCGCCCGCGACATGGATCTCGCCATCAACAATCCGGTGTGGGGCCTGTTCGACCCGCCCTGGAAGAAGGACGAGGCGCCTCTTCTGCAAGCCGCCGAATAGACGCTCCGCGCGGGTTCCCGGCACTCGCGCCGGGGAAACCGCGGCGGGTGGGCTCGCCTTCCCGCCGCGGACTCCCCGAGCCGGTTCGGGCCTCGCGGATCGTCCACTGACTGGATCTCTCGGCGTCGGAGCGCGTTCGGACGCACCTTCGGGATCTGATTTCTGAACGCGCTCTCAGTCGTGTGCCGCCGTATGGCGCGGCCGCGCGAGATGACAGGAGCTCACGATGCCTCAGTCGGCCGAAAAGGTTCTAGACCACGCGAAACTGTTCCACGAGCCGGAATACCAGGAGATGCTGGCGCGCAAGCGCGATACCTTCGAGTGTCCCGCGTCGGCCGAGGCGGTCGAGGCTCAGCGCGAGTACACCAAGACCTGGGGCTATCGCGAGAAGAACCTCGCCCGCGAGGCGGCGGTGATCAACCCCGCCAAGGCGTGCCAGCCGCTCGGCGCCGTGTTTGCCGCAGCCGGCTTCGAGAAGACGATGTCGTTCGTGCACGGCTCGCAGGGCTGCGTCGCCTACTACCGCTCGCATCTGTCGCGCCACTTCAAGGAGCCGGCGTCGGCGGTCTCCTCCTCGATGACCGAGGATGCGGCGGTGTTCGGCGGCCTCAACAACATGATCGACGGGCTCGCCAACACCTACTCGCTCTACGAGCCCAAGATGATCGCCGTCTCGACGACCTGCATGGCCGAGGTCATCGGCGACGACTTGAAGTCGTTCATCCAGAACGCCAAGAAAAAAGGTTCGGTGCCGGAGGAATACGACGTTCCCTTCGCGCACACGCCCGCCTTCGTCGGCAGCCATGTCGACGGCTACGACAACATGATCAAGGGCGTGCTGGATCACTTCTGGGCCGGCAAGGAGCGCAAGGCCGGCGACACCATCAACATCATTCCGGGCTTCGACGGCTTCTGCGTCGGCAACAACCGCGAGTACAAGCGCATCCTCGATCTGATGGGCGTGAAGTACACGCTGATCCAGGACGCCTCCGATCAGTTCGACACGCCTTCCGACGGCCACTTCCGGATGTATTCGGGCGGCACCACGCTGGCCGACACCGAGGCCGCGCTGAACGCCAAGGCGACCGTGTCGCTGCAGGCCTGGTGCACGCGCAAGACGCTCGACTATATCGGCGAGACCGGTCAGGAGACGGCGAGCTTCCACTATCCGCTCGGGGTCGCCGCGACCGACGAGCTGCTGATGAAGATCTCGGCGCTCGCCGGGGTCGCGATCCCGGAGCAGCTCACGCTCGAGCGCGGCCGCCTGATCGACGCCATGGCCGACAGCCAGGCCTATCTGCACGGCAAGAAGTACGCGATCTTCGGCGATCCGGACTTCGTCCAGGCGATGGCGCGCTTCGTCATGGAGACGGGTGGCGAGCCGACGCATTGCCTCGCCACCAACGGTACCAAAGCGTGGGAGGAGGAGATGCGGACGCTGCTCGCCTCCTCGCCGTTCGGCGGCGACGCCAAGGTGTGGGGCGGCAAGGATCTGTGGGCGCTGCGTTCGCTGATGCTCACCGAACCTGTCGATTTCCTGATCGGCAGCTCCTACGGGAAGTATCTCGAGCGCGACACCGGCACGCCGCTGATCCGCCTCACCTTCCCGATCTTCGACCGGCACCATCACCACCGCTTCCCGCTGGTCGGCTATCAGGGCGGGCTGCGGCTGCTGACCACCATCCTCGACAAGGTGTTCGACAAGCTCGACCGCGACTCCGAGGTGCCGGCCAAGACCGACATCTCTTTCGACCTGACGCGCTGAGGCGCGTGTACGGACGACCGCCGCGGCGCGGTGCCGCGGCGGAAGCCTCCGGGAGGCGAGCCGCATGTTGAAGGACAAGGTCAAGGCGCTGTTCGACGAGCCGGCTTGCGGCGTCAACCAGGCCAAGTCCGAGAAGGACCGCAAGGCCGGCTGCTCGAAGCCGCTGACGCCCGGGGCGGCCGCCGGGGGGTGCGCCTTCGACGGCGCCAAGATCGCCCTGCAGCCGGTCACCGATGCGGCGCATCTCATCCACGGCCCGCTCGCCTGCGAAGGCAACTCCTGGGACAATCGCGGGTCCGGCTCGTCCGGCTCGGATCTCTGGCGGCGCAGCTTCACCACCGACCTCACCGAGCTCGATATCGTCACCGGCCAGGGCGAAAAGAAGCTCTACCGGGGGATCCGCGAGATCGCCCAGCGCTTCGCCCCGGCCGCCGTGTTCGTCTATTCCACCTGCGTCACCGCGCTGATCGGCGACGACATCGACGCGGTGTGCAAGCATGCCAGCGCCAAATACGGCCTGCCGGTCATCCCGGTGAACGGCGCCGGCTTCGTCGGCTCGAAGAATCTCGGCAACAAGATCGCCGGCCAGGCGCTGCTCGACCACGTCATCGGCACGGTCGAGCCGGACGACGTGGGGCCGACCGACATCGTCATCCTCGGCGAATTCAATCTCGCCGGCGAATTCTGGCAGGTGAAGCCGCTGTTCGACCGGCTCGGCATCCGCGTGCGCGCCTGCGTCCCCGGCGATGCCCGCTATGCCGAGATCGCCGGCGCCCACACGGCGCGCGCCACCATGGTGGTGTGCTCGACCGCGCTCGTCGGCCTTGCCCGGCAGATGACGGAGCGTTGGGGCATTCCGTATTTTGAGGGCTCGTTCTACGGCGTGCTCGACACTTCGGAGTCGCTGCGCCAGGTCGCGCGCCTTCTGGTCGCGCGCGGGGCCCCCGATGATCTGATCGCCCGCACCGAGGCACTGGTGACGGAGGAGGAATCCCGCGTCGCCGCCCGGCTCGATCCCTATCGCGAAAAGCTCGCCGGCAAGCGCGTGCTGCTCAACACCGGCGGCGTCAAGTCGTGGTCGGTGGTCGCCGCCCTGATGGAGATCGGGATGGAGATCGTCGGCACCTCGGTGAAGAAGTCCACGCCCGAGGACCGCGAGCGCATCAAGATCCTGATGCGGGAAGACCCGCACATGTTCGAATCGATGGCGCCGCGCGACCTCTACAAGATGCTGGCCGACGGCGAGGCCGACATCATGCTGTCGGGCGGCCGCACCCAGTTCATCGCCCTCAAGGCCAAGACGCCCTGGCTCGACATCAACCAGGAGCGCGTCCACCCCTATGCCGGCTACGATGGCATGGTCGAGCTGGTGAAGCAGATCGATCTCGCCCTCCACAATCCGATGTGGGCACAGGTGCGCGCGCCGGCGCCGTGGGACGAGGACGGAAACCTGATCGAGACGGTGGTGGCGCTTGCCGCAGCCACTTCACCCTCCCCCCTCCAGGGGGAGGTGAAGGAGAGTGCTGTGGAGGCGGCCCAGCCCGACGATTCCTTCGCGGCTCGGCATCGAAAAAAGTTCTCCGAGAGCCGGGTGGAAAACTCCGATCCGGAGTATCTGGCGCGGCATCGGAAAAAATTCGCCAAGACCGATGCCGACGACATGGGCGAGTGCTGACATGGCCGCGATCGTCACCACCCAGAAGGCCGCTGCCGTCAACCCGCTGAAGTCGTCGCAGCCGCTCGGCGCCGCGCTGGCGTTTCTCGGCGTCGCCGAGGCGATGCCGCTGTTCCACGGCAGCCAGGGCTGCACGTCCTTCGCGCTGGTTCTGTTCGTGCGGCATTTCAAGGAGGCGATCCCGCTGCAGACCACTGCCATGGACGAGGTTGCGACCATCCTGGGCGGCGCGGATCATCTCGAGGAGGCGCTGCTCAACCTCAAGAACCGCACCAAGCCGAAGCTGATCGGCGTGTGCACGACGGCACTGGTCGAGACCCGTGGCGAGGACTTCTTGGGTGACATCACGCTGATCAAGCGCAAGCGCGAGGCGGAGCTCGCCGGCACCGACGTTCTCCTGGTCCATACGCCCGACTTCGAGGGCGCCATCGAGGAGGGCTATTCCAAGGCCGTCTTGGCGCTGATCGAGGGGCTGGTCCAGCCGGTCGAGCCGCGCCGGGTCGACCCTGGCAAGGTCGCCATCCTGCCCGGCTGGCACCTGACGGTCGCCGACCTCGACCTGCTGCGCGACACCGTCGAGAGCTTCGGGCTCGAGCCCGTCATCGTGCCGGACATCTCCGGCTCGCTCGACGGCACCGTGCCGGGCCGCTGGATCCCGACCACCTATGGCGGCACGCCGGTCGAGGCGATCCGGGCGCTGGGCGACGCCGCGCATTGCATCGCCATCGGCGAGCACGTCCGCCGGCCGGCCGAAATGCTCCACGCGATCGCCGGCGTGCCCTGCACGGTGCTCGAGACGCTCGGCTCGCTGGAGGCGGCCGATCGGTTCATCACTCTGTTGTCTCGGCTTTCCGGGCGGCCGGTGCCGTCGAAGTTGCGGCGGGCGCGCAGCCGGCTGCAGGACGCCATGCTGGACGGGCACTTCCATTTCGGCGGCAAGCGCGTCGCCATCGCGGCCGAGCCCGACCATCTCTACGCGCTCGCCGCCTTCTTCACCGGCATGGGGGCCGAGGTCGTCACCGCGGTCACCACCACGGGCCATTCGGCCATTCTCGACAAGGTCCCGGCGGCCGAGGTGGCGGTCGGCGATCTCGACGACTTCGAGACTCGCGCGGGGGAGGCGGGGTGCGATCTTCTGGTCACCCACAGCCACGGCCGCCAGGCCTCGGAGCGGCTCGGCGTTCCGCTGTTGCGGGTCGGCTTCCCGATCTTCGACCGACTCGGCAGCCAGCACCGGCGCACCATTCTTTATGACGGCGTCCGCGACCAGATCATCGAGGCCGCGAACATGTTCCAGGCGCAACAGCGCATACACACTCCGGACAGTCTCGACCCGTTCCGGGATCGTGGAGAGACCCATGACGGCCATTCGCAAGCTTCGCATCATTGATCCAGACGAATCCATGCCGGCGGAGCCGACCGCCGCCGTGCGGATCGCCATTGCCACGCAGGATCGCAAGAGCCTGAACGCCCATTTCGGCTCGGCGCGCTGCTTCACGGTCTACGACGTGACGGCCGAAGGCTGGACCCATGTCGAGACGATCACGTGCGACACCGTGTCGGACGAGCAGGGCAAGCACGCGGCCGATGGCGAGGATCGCATCGGACCGAAGGTCGATGCGCTGAAGGGCTGCCATCTGCTGTTCTGCGTCGCCATCGGCGGGCCGTCGGCAGCCAAGGTGGTGGCGGCGAAGATCCATCCGATCAAGATGCCGCAGCAGCCGGTCGAGGCGGTGCTCGAGCGCACCCGCGTGATGCTGAACGGTGCGCCGCCGCCGTGGCTCCGCAAGGTGCTGGCCGGCACCGGCGCCGTGCCCGAGAAACCCTCCTTCGTCGACGACGAGTGAGCCTGGAGCCCCCGATGACCGACACCACCGTGAAGACCACTCGCGACCCGGCGGTCGCCGACCTCGAGGCGCTGGCGACGCCCTTCCTGCAGTGCCTGGTCCGGGTGATCCGGGCGCAGGACAGCTACGGCAACTGGGAGAACAAGACCGACGCGCAGATTCTGTCGGACTATGTCGTCACCAAGGAGCAGCGCCGTGCGCTGCCCATCATGGGCGATCCCGATCCCGACATCCTGTGGCGGGTCGAGCAGTTCTACGGCGCCATCGGGCTGGCCATCGAGCAGGACACCCAATTGGTCGCCAGCCCGATGATGAAGATGCATCACGAGGGCTTCGGCCGCATCATTCTCACCACGGGCCGCCTGGTGGTGCTCACCAAGCATCTGCGCGACGTGCACCGGTTCGGCTACGACAGCCTCGCTGCGCTCGCCGCCGAAGGCACCAAGCAGGTCGCCGCCTGTATCGCCATCATCGAGAAGTATCCCGAGGTCGCGCGCGCCTGAGCGTGACGACGGTGCGGCCCATGGCCGCCAGGAGGTCAAGAATGTTCACGACCCGCGACGGCACGCCCTGGGAGCCCGCCTATATCACGGCGATCGACGGCAACAAGTGCATCGGCTGCGGCCGCTGCTACAAGGTCTGCGCTCGTGACGTCATGCACCTGATGGGCGTCAACGAGGACGACGAGCTGGTCGCCTGCGCGGCCGACGAGGACGACGACGACGAGGAGTTCGTCCGCAAGGTGATGGTGCTGCACCAGGCCGGCAACTGCATCGGCTGCGGCGCCTGCGCGCGGGTCTGCCCGAAGAATTGCCAGACCCACGTTCCGGCGACTGCGCTCGCAGCGGTGTGACGCCATGTTGCCCGCCGGCCCCGCCGATATGCCGAGCCTGTCGAGGCCGGTGCCCGGCCTGTGCGGCGATCGGTGCTGCGCGTCTCGCAGCGCCGCCGCGATCTATCGCGGCCTCACCGGCTGGTGGCCGGCCGAGGCCGGCATCGACGACGACGATGACTTCGACACCCATGTGTTCGCCTCGTTGATCGCGGTCGCGGCCGCCGAGGGAGGGCCGGTGCACATACGGCTGGGGCTCGGCGCCGCCGAGCTGCGCCGGCTGATCGCGCGCCGCTTCCCCGGCGCTGTCCTGCTGCTGCGTGCCGAAGAGGGAGAGGGGGCGCCCTGCGACGACGACGAGGTCGTGATGCTGCGCGATCTCCTGCTGGCCTCCCGCACCGACGAGAGCGACGACAGCAGCTTGCTCGCCGCCATGGTGGCGCGCCGCGCCCTCGAGCCGAACCATCTGTGGGAGGATCTCGGCCTGCGCGACCGCTCCGAGCTGACCCGGTTGCTGATGCGCCACTTCGGTCCGCTCGCCCGGCGCAATGTCCGCAACATGCGCTGGAAGCGCTTCTTCTATCGCACTCTGTGCGAATCCGACGGGTTCGTCATGTGCGCGACTCCGGTGTGCTCGGCCTGCGCCGACTTCGACGCCTGTTTCGGCGAGGAGACCGGCGAGAGCCGCCTCGCGCGCGCCCGTCGCGACTCCCTCTTGCCGCTGTCGTAATTTCCGAGCTCGAACACCAGTCTCCGTCATGCCCGCGCTCGTCGCGGGCATCCACGTTTTCTGGGTCCTGCCGTGGCCAAGACGTGGATGGCCGGGACGAGCCCGGCCATGACGAGGAACAGCATCTCCCTTGCGATAAACCCGACATGCCGCGACACGCGGCGCGTGTCGGGTTTGCGACGGGGGGTGCGCGACACGCCGCCGACAATTGCGAAAACCCTCGATCCATCGGCACATCCGAAGCGCGGCGGCGGCTGGCACGCCAGTTGCTCAGCAGTCACGACGCCATCGGAATGGAGCCCCTCGATGATCACGCTGTCGACCGAAGCCGCCGAAGCTGTTCGCACCGCGATGTCGCGGGCCGGCAAGCCCGACGCCGGCCTCAGAGTGATGATCGAGACCGGCGGCTGCTCCGGCAACAAGTACATGATCGGCCTTGCCGCCGAGCCGGGACCCGACGACGCCGTGATCGAGTCGGGCGGCGTCAAGGTGTTCGTCGATCCGCAGTCGCAGCCGCTGGTCGCCGGCCTCACCATCGGCTTCACCGAGACGCTGGCCGGCAAGGGCTTCACCTTCGACAACCCGAACGCCGGCGAGACCTGCTCGTGCGGCAAGTCGTTCGGCTGAGAGGAGGGGATCAATGCACGGCACCCTTCCGGCTCCCGAAGCCACCGCCTCCGCGCTCAGCCCGGCCGACGCGACGGCGTTGCGCGAAAAGCTGATCACCGAGGCGGTCGCGGAGCTGCGCCCGAATCTGCAGAAGCACGGCGGCGACTGCGAGCTGGTCTGCATCGAGGGCTCGACCGTTCACGTGAAGCTCACCGGCGCCTGCGTCGGCTGCGTTCTCGCCTCGGTGACGATCCAGGGCGTGCAGGGGCGGCTGATGAACAAGCTCGGCTTCCCCATCCGGGTCGTTCCGGCGACTTGAGGAGCAAAGCGGACATGCCCCCCGTCTATCTCGACAACAACGCCACCACGCGGGTCGATCCCCGCGTGGTCGAGGCGATGTTGCCGATGTTTTCGGAACTCTTCGGCAATCCGTCCTCGGGCCATGCCTTCGGCGTCGCCGCCAAGCTGGCTGTCGCTCGCGCCCGCGAAAACATTCAGGCGCTGGTCGGCGCCGCCCATCCGGACGAGATCGTGTTCACGTCGGGCGGCACCGAGAGCGACAATCTGGCGATTCTGGCCGCATTGGCGGCCCGGCCGGGCCGCAGCGAGATCGTCGTCAGTGCGGTCGAGCATCCGGCCGTGAAGACGCTCTGCACGGCGCTGGCGGCTGCGCGTGGCCTCACGGTTCACACGATTCCGGTCGACAACGCCGGCCGGCTCGACCGCGAGGCCTATGCGGCAGCGCTGTCCGAGCGCGTCGCGCTCGTGTCGGTCATGTGGGCCAACAACGAGACCGGCATGGTATTTCCGATCGCCGATCTCGCCGCGCAGGCCAAGGCGGTCGGCGCGCTGTTTCACAGCGACGCCGTGCAGGCGGTCGGCCGGCTGCCGCTCGCAGTCGCCGCAACGGCCATCGACCTTCTCTCGCTGTCCGGCCACAAGCTGCATGCGCCGAAGGGCGTCGGTGCGCTTTTCGTACGCCGGGGCTTGAAGCTGGCGGCCCAGACGGTCGGCGGGTCGCAGGAGCGCGGACGCCGCGCCGGCACCGAGAACGTGCCCGGCATCGTGGCGCTCGGCGCCGCCTGCGAGATCGCGTCCGCCGGGCTCGTGTCCGACACGGCTCGGATCGCAGCATTGCGTGACAGGCTCGAGGCCGGCCTGCTGGCCCGCATCGCCGAGGTCCGGGTGCTCGGAGACCGCGACAACCGCGTCGCCAACACGGCGGGCCTCGCCTTCGCGGGCGTCGAGAGCGAGGCGGTGATCCGCCTGCTCGACCGGCGCGGGATCGCCGTATCGTCCGGCTCGGCCTGCGCATCGGGCGCCGTCGAGCCCTCGCATGTGGTGCGGGCCATGGGGGTTCCGCAGACGCATGCCCGCGGCGTCGTGCGGTTCTCGCTGTCGCGCGAAACGACTGCGGTCGAGATCGACCATGTCGTCGACATCGTTCCGGCCGTGATCGGCGAGTTGCGCCGCGATGCGCTGGCGCCGGCCGCCTGAGGAGAGAGCATGATGCTGCCGTTCGACGGGCCGACTGCGCGCGAAGTTCCGGCGCCCCGCGTCGTCCTCAACGACACGACGCTGCGCGACGGCGAGCAGGCGCCCGGCGTCGCCTTCACGGCCGCCGAGAAGGTCGCGATCGCTCGTGCGCTCGCCGTGGCCGGCGTCACCGAGGTCGAGGCCGGCACGCCCGCCATGGGCGAGCAGGAGATCGCCGCGATCCGCGCCGTCGTCGAGGCCGAGCTGCCGCTCACCGCCATCGCTTGGTGCCGGATGCGCCGCGAGGACGTCGACGCCGCGCTGGCCGCCGGCGTGTCGATGGTCAACGTGTCGCTGCCGGTCTCCGACGTGCAGATCGCCGCCAAGATCAAGGGCGGCCGCGCCGCCGGTCTGGCGATGCTGGCCGACGTCGTCGGCTATGCGCGCAGCCGCGGGCTGGAAGTCGCGGTCGGCGGCGAGGATTCGTCACGCGCCGACGTGTCGTTCCTGGCCGAGGTGGTGGCCGCCGCCAAGGCCGCCGGGGCGCGGCGCTTCCGCATCGCCGATACGCTGAGCGTGCTCGATCCGTTCACGACTTATGCGCTCGTCGCCGCCGTGCGGAAGACCACCGACCTTGAGATCGAGTTCCACGGCCACGACGATCTCGGGCTCGCCACCGCCAACACGCTGGCCGCCGTGCAGGCCGGCGCAACCCACGCCTCCGTCACCGTGATGGGGCTCGGCGAGCGCGCCGGCAATGCGCCGCTCGAGGAGGTGGCCGTCGCGCTGAAGCAGCTCCATGGCCGCGAGACCGGCGTCGCCTTCGAAAAGCTCGGCGAGGTCGCCGCCGTAGTCGCGGCGGCCGCGTCGCGGCCGATCCCGGTCGGCAAGGCGATCGTCGGCGATCACATCTTTACGCACGAGTCCGGCATCCATGTCGACGGGCTCCTGAAGGACCACCGCACCTACCAGGCGCTCGACCCGGGCCTGCTCGGTCGTGCGCATAAGATCACCATCGGCAAGCATTCGGGCCTCGCCGCCATTGCCATGTCGCTCGCAGCGCTGCGCCTGCCGGCCGAGGAGCACGAGCTGCCGGCCATCCTGGCGCGGGTGCGCGAGCGCGCCGTCACCATCAAGGGGCCGGTCGAGGAGGACGCGCTGCGCGCCATCTGGCGCGAGGTGCGCGATCCGATCCGCCGCATCGAGGAGGGACTTCAATGAGCATGTGCGGCAATCACGATCCCGTCGTCGCACCGGGCGCGCTGGCGCGCCTGAAGGCGGCGGACTCGGCCGAGGAGTTCTTCGAGATCCTGCTCGTCCCCTACGACCAGGCGGTGCTGAACATCGCCCGCCTGCACATCCTCAAGCGCATGGGCGAGTACCTGGCCGGCGACGATCTCGACGGCATTCCCGAGCCGATCGCGGTGGCACGTTGCAAGAGCGTGCTGGCCCGCGCCTACGAGGAGCTCGCGGCCTCCTCGCCGCTGGAGCAGCGCGTCTTCAAGGTGCTCAAGGAGGCGGTCGAGCCGAAGGCGCCGAAGAACTTCGTCCCGCTCGACGAGCTGAAGTGACCGGGTGAGCCATGCACATCGTCGTCTGCATCAAGCAGGTTCCGGACTCGGCGCAGATCCGCGTCCATCCGGTCACCAACACCATCATGCGGCAGGGTGTGCCGACCATCATCAACCCTTACGATCTGTTCGCCGTCGAGGAGGCGCTGCGCCTGCGCGACCAGCATGGCGGCGCCGTGACGATCCTCACCATGGGCCCGCCCATGGCCGAGGAGAGCCTGCGCAAGGCGATGACCTTCGGGGCGGACCGCGCCGTGCTGCTGACCGACCGCTTCTTCGCCGGCTCCGACACGCTGGCGACCAGCTACGCGCTCGCGTCCGCCATCGCCAAGATCGGTGAGACCTTCGAGCCCGTCGATATCGTCTTCACGGGCAAGCAGACCATCGACGGCGACACGGCCCAGGTCGGGCCGGGCATCGCCAAGCGGCTCGGCCTCGCCCAGCTCACCTATGTGTCGCGCGTCGCGGCCCTCGATCTCGCGGGCGGCACCATCGAGGTGGATCGCCGCGCCGAGGGTGGCGTGCAGGCGCTGCGCACGAAGCTTCCTTGCCTGATCACCATGCTGGAAGGCACCAACGACATTCGCCGCGGCTCGCTGCCGGACGCGCTGCGTGCCGCGCGGGCCGAGATCGTCGTGTGGAGCGCCGAGGACGCCGGCATCCCGGACGTCGCCAAGTGCGGCCTGCGCGGCTCGCCGACCGTGGTCAAGCGCGTGTTCGCGCCGAGCGCCCGCGCCGAGAAGGCCGCCATGGTCGAGCCGGACGGCGCCGCCACGGCGGACGCCCTGATCGATGCGATGTTCACCCAGCGGCCACGTCTCGAGGCCGACCTCGCCACGCTCGTGCGCGGCTTCTGATCGGAACGGGAGACAGCCATGGCTCAACCGGCAAAGCCTGCCGCGCCCGGCGCGGGACGTGCAGCGATCAAGAAGGAGCTGCCCGAGCGGTTCAAGAATCACAAGCACGTCTGGGTGTTCATCGAGCAGGAGCGCGGCCACGTCCATCCCGTCTCGTGGGAGTTGATGGGCGAGGGGCGCAAGCTGGCCGACAAGCTCGGCGTCGAACTCGCCGGCGTGGTGATCGGCGTGCCCGGCGCAGCGACCCAGGCGGCCGCCCAGGAGGCGGCCTGCTATGGCGCCGACCTCGTCTACACGGTGACCAACGACATCCTCGCCGACTACCGCAACGAGCCTTACGCCAAGGCGCTCACCGATCTGGTCGAGACCCACAAGCCGGAAGTGCTGCTGCTCGGCGCGACGACGCTCGGTCGCGATCTCGCCGGCGCCGTGGCGACGACGTTGCTCACCGGGCTGACGGCCGACTGCACGGCGCTCGATGTCGATGCCGACGGCTCGCTCGCCGCGACCCGGCCGACCTTCGGCGGCTCGCTCCTGTGCACCATCTACACGCTCAACTTCCGGCCCCAGATGGCGACCGTGCGGCCGCGCGTGATGGCCATGCCGGACCGCGTCGAGAGGCCGCTCGGACGGCTGGTCGAGCATCCGCTCGCCATGGTCGAGGAGGACGTCGTCACCAAGGTCCTCAAATATATCCCGGACCGTGATTCGACGAAGTCGAGCCTCGCCTATGCGGACGTGGTGGTGGCGGGCGGCCTCGGCCTCGGCTCGCCGGAGAACTTCCAGCTCGTCCAGCAGCTCGCCTCGGTGCTCGGCGCCGAGTTCGGCTGCTCGCGGCCGCTGGTCCAGAAGGGCTGGCTGCCGGCCGACCGCCAGATCGGCCAGACCGGCAAGACCATCCGGCCGAAGCTCTACATCGCGGCCGGCATCTCGGGCGCCATCCAGCATCGTGTCGGCGTCGAGGGTGCCGACCTGATCGTCGCCATCAACACCGACAAGAACGCCCCGATCTTCGACTTCGCTCATGTCGGCATCGTCACCGACGCGCTGCATCTGTTGCCGCATCTGACCGAGGCGTTCCGCCGGCGGCTGTCGCCGCACATCCGCGACCGCATCGCGAGCTGAGAGGAGACGATGAACGTTTCGGTGATCACAGAGGGCCGCACGTCCTTCACCTCCCCCTGGAGGGGGGAGGTCGATCGGCCGCAGGCCGGTCGGGAGGGGGTGAACGGCATCTCCGGAGTATGGGGCTTCACCCCACCCCGCACGCCTTCGGCGTGCGACCCTCCCCCTCCAGGGGAGGGTAAAAGACCGGCGGCGGCATGCGGACCGATGGATCTGAATCGCTCGGCGCGGTTCCCCGGGAGGACCCGATGACGGAAAAGTTCGATGCGATCGTGGTGGGCGCCGGCATGGCCGGCAATGCCGCCGCTCTCACCATGGCGAAGCGCGGCCTGAAGGTGCTGCAGCTCGAGCGTGGCGAGTATCCGGGCTCGAAGAACGTGCAGGGCGCGATCCTCTACGCCAATGCGGTCGAGAAGCTGATCCCCGAGTTCCGCGAGGACGCGCCGCTCGAGCGACATCTGGTCGAGCAGCGGTTCTGGATGATGGACGACGCCTCGCACACCGGGCTGCACTACCGCTCGGAGGACTTCAACGAGGAGCGACCGAACCGCTACACCATCATCCGCTCGCAGTTCGACCGCTGGTTCTCGCGCCACGTCCAGGAGGCGGGCGCTCTCGTGCTGTGCGAGACGACCGTGCTCGAGCTGCTGAAGGACACCAAGGGCCGGGTGATCGGCGTGCGGACCGACCGGCGCGACGGCGACGTGTTCGCCGACGTGGTGGTGCTGGCGGAAGGTGTCAACGGTCTGCTCGGCACGCGCGCGGGGCTGCGCGAGCGCCCGGCGCGCGAAAACGTCGCGCTCGCCGTCAAGGAGATGCACTTCCTGCCGCGCGAGACCATCGAGGCGCGCTTCAACCTGAAGGGTGACGAGGGCGCCGTGATCGAGGCCGCCGGCACCATCTCGCGCGGCATGGCCGGGATGGGCTTCATCTACACCAACCGCGAGAGCATCTCGATCGGGATAGGGTGCATCGTCTCCGATCTCGCCAAGACCGGGCATGCGCCCTACGAGCTGCTCGAGGCGTTCAAGCGCCATCCCTCCGTGGCGCCGCTGATCGAGGGATCCGAGGTCAAGGAATACGCTGCGCATCTGATCCCCGAGGGCGGCTACAAGGCGATCCCGCAGCTCTTCGGCGACGGGTGGCTGGTGGCAGGAGATGCGGCGCAGCTCAACAACGCGATCCATCGCGAGGGCTCGAACCTCGCGCTCGCCTCCGGCCAGATGGCCGGCGAGGCCGTGGCGGAGCTGAAGGGGCGGGGCCTCGAGCCGACCGCCAAGAACCTCGAGATCTACAAGACCCGCTTGGTCGACTCCTACGTCATGCAGGATCTGAAGAAGTACAAGGACATGCCGGCGCTGCTCCACGCCAGCTCGCAGAACTTCTTCCTGACCTATCCGCAGCTCGTGTCGAAGGCCATGCAGAACTTCCTGCGGGTCGATGGCACCCCGAAGGTCGAGAAGGAGAAACGAACCTTGAGGTCGGTGTTCGCGGCGCGCTCGATCACCGGCCTCCTGGGCGACGCCGTCCGCATGGCGCGGGCTTGGCGCTGACCGCTGATCGTACAACCCCGAACCCGGAGAGAGCGATGACCACGGAACCGGACGTCCGCGTCGAGGACAAGCTCTATCAGAACCGCTACCGGGTCGACTCCGGGCGCTCGCACATCAAGGTCACGCCGCACGAAACCCCGTCGCCGGAGCTGCTCGCGCTGGTGAAGCTGTGCCCGGCCCGGTGCTACGAGCTCAACGGCAAGGGTCAGGTCGAGGTCGCCCACGACGGCTGCATGGAATGCGGCACCTGCCGGGTGCTCGCCGAAGGCAAGGGCGACATCACCTGGACGTATCCGCGCGGCGGCTACGGCGTGCTGTTCAAGTTCGGCTGAGCCCTTTCCCTGCGGTCACCGGGCCGTCTGCTTCCGCAGACTCGCGGCGCGAGCCGCGAGGGAGGCGGCTTCGTCGGTCTGTCCGACGGCATCGCAGATGTGGGCGAGCGACGCCAGCGCGTCGGCCAGCACCATGTCGCGCAGGCGTGCCTGATCGGCCTGCTCGGCGAGGTCGACGGCGCGGCGGGCGATCGGCTCGGCGTCGACCGGGCGCTGAATGGCGACGACGTCGGCGAGATGCACGAGGCTGAGCGCCAAGCCGACCTTGTCGCCGCTCGCCGTCGACGCCTTCTCCGATATGGCGAGGCGCTGGCGTGCCGCCGCCTCGGCCTCGGCGTAACGGCCGTTCTCGGCATACAGATCGACCAGACGCTGCAGGGCGAAGCCCACCATGGTGCTGTCGGGGCCCCATTTCGCCTGTTGGGCGGCGACGTTCTGCTCGTAGAGCGCCGCCGCCTCGTCGACGCGACTGGTCGCCGCGTAGACATCGGCGAGCCACCGGCCCGCTGTCGCCGCGCCCACCCGGTCGGCCGGATCGGCCTTTGCGTAGATGGCGCGGGCCCGGCCGAGCAACTGCTCCGCCTCGGGGAAGTGTTTCTGCGCAAGCTGGGCTCTGCCGGCCAGAATCACGGCATCGGCCGTCTCTTCCGCCTCGGCGCCGGAGCGGCGCTCGGTCACGGCGAGCGCGCTCGTCGCCAGCGGCTCCGCGCGATCGGGATGTGCTGTGGCGATGTGCAGCTCGGCGAGCGAGGAAAGGGCCTTGGCGTAGCGCGGGCTGTCCTCACCGTCCTGCGCGCGGGCGAGAGCGACGACGTACTCGGCCAGCGGCACCGCCTGGTCGAACCGCTCGGCGACGTGCAACTGCATGACGCGAAGACTGAGGGCGTCGTACTCGGACGGCTTGGTCCAGGTGGTGGCGAGCGCGGCGATCGCCGTGCCGGTCGCAGCCAAAACGGCAATGACGACGGTGATGCGTCGTGTCCGGGTCATGGGGGCCTCCAGCGCATTGACTTGGCGTTGGAGTGCCGAGGGCCGTGGTCGGTTCACCCGAAGTCAACATGATGCCGGCGCGGCCGCGGAGAGAGCGCCGTCGCGGTATCGCGGCTCGATCGGCGCCGGGCTCACACCAGTGGAGGCGGCGCCCAGGGGGCCGGCTCCACAACGGCCGGGGCTGCCGCCTTGGCCCGCAGGGCCGCCGCGAGGCCCAACAGTCGCGGAGTCTGGGTCCGGATTTCGATCGCCGCGTCGCGGTCGAGACGTTTCAGCCAGCCCGACGGAATCGCGTCGACCCCGTAGGTGGCGCCGGCCAGCATGGCGACCATTGCGCCCGTCGTGTCGGCGTCGCCGCCCTGGTTGACGGTGCGCACCGTCGCCTCGGCGAAGGTCTCTGTCGAGAAGTAGAAGTGCAGCACGGTCTTGAGCGTGTCGACCACATAGGCCGACGAGGGGCCCGGCGCGTTCTCGAACCGGAAGGCGCGGTGCTGGGCGACCAACGCGTCGGCGATCTCGCGCACCGCCGCCTTGGTTCCGCCGCCGAGCAGCACGTGCAGCATGCGGACCAGCGTCACCGAGGCCGCGTCGGACAGCGGATGATGGTGGGTGGTGTGGCACTGACGCACGCACCACTCCTCGCCGAGCGCCGGCGAGCCGAGCGTCGCCAGTGCCACCGGCAGAAGCCGCATGGCCGCGCCGTTGCCGGCGTCGCCGTCGAAATAGGGCCCCTCGACGGTACCGTCGGTGATGAAGCGACGGATGCCGCGGCGGCAGGTGTTGCCGACATCGATCGGCCCGGAGCGCAGCCAGCGGGCGAACTCCTCGCACAGATCCTGCAGGTGGAGCCCGTTCTGGCGCAGCAGCGAGCGGCCGAGCGCCAGCGCCATCTCGGTGTCGTCGGTCACCTGTCCGGGGGCGAGGCGCAGCCATCCGCCACCGACCATGCGGTCGAGCACGCCGTAGCGCGTCGCGATCTCGCCTTTGGTCATGAACTCGACGGTGCCGCCGAGCGCGTCCCCGACCGCAAGCCCCAGGAAGGCGCCGAGCGCCCGCTCGTCCAGGGTCGGAGACTGCATGATGCGTCCTGCTGTCAAAAGTAGCTCGCCGTCACCCGGTAGTCGCCGCCGATCACCAGATACTCGCCTTCGCCCTTGAGCGGATGGCCGGCGAGCAGCGTGTTGAAAAAGGTGATCTTGGTCGTCGGCACCTGAGCCGTGAGGATGATGTCGCCGAAACAATCGGCGATATCGCGATCGGACGTGAACGATGCGAGGTTGTTGAGCCGGACGACGGCGGTGCGCTTGTCGAGCCGGGCGACGATCGGATGCTCGTCGAAATCGTTGACGCCGCGATAGAGCGTCACATGCGTCTCGCCCGGCGCCACCATGGTGGCGAGCGCCCACTGGCAGAACTCGTAGACGAGGTCGAGCTGGGTGTAGATCGAGTTGTTGTGGAAGCGGCTGGACATCTTCTCTTCCACATAGGTGATCCAGCCCTGGTCCGAGACGCGGCCGATGATCTGCTTGTGGAAGGTCGGCAGGATGCCGAAGCGGCTCTCCACCCAGCCTTTCATCACCGCGCCTTCGGGGCTGTTGGAGTCGTAGCCCCAGCCCTTGATCAGCCGCAGGAAGGACGAGCGGTAACGCTTCGGCGCGTAGCCGCGCCCCTCGTGGACCGGCTCCTGCTGCTCGGGGTCGAGGCCGAACATCGCCATCATGTAGCTCGCGAAGGCGATCCCGGCGTCGGCCAGGTCCGGTGCTTGCGACAGCATCTCGAACAGGCTCCGGTTCATTTCCCGCACGCCCGAGATCCGCAACGGAACCGGGTGGTCGTTGTAGGCGCAGCTCGCCAAGAGATCGGTCGGTAGGCCCACCAAGTTGGTCGAGTGTCCAAAGGAGCTGCGCCCCGGCATTCGCTTCGTCCTTGCAAGTGTCGGGCCGCGGCCGAGTGGTGGCGGATCGGGGCCCGAGCGGAGCGGTGGTGAGGAACGGGAAAGCGAGTGGCGGCGCTGCTGTCGGGGGAACGTGCGGTGCCGTCGCGCCGTCATGCGCTCCGCGGCGGCGAACCCGCGCTGATTTCCGTCAACACGGCAGGCGGGTGCAGTGATTTCGGCCGTTGTTTTTGTCAGGGTTTGGCTGCGCCGACCGACGCGGGCCCCGATCGTCTCCCGACCGACCCGCCATGTCGACTTGGCATCAAGACTGGGCGGTGCCCGGGATGGGAGGCTCTCATAAGGGTATACTTATGGGCTATGCGCTGGAGCCTAGGTTTTTGCGCTGCGTTAATTCGCCCAATTCTGCGGCATGCCCAAACTCAAGGCTCGGCGAATTTTTTTTGCCGAAGGGCAGGGCGACGCATTGTGCCTGTTTCTGGTCATGATAATCAGATTGGATCGAAGTTTCGGCCGAACGACTTGGCCAAGCATGCGGGCCCGTCCTGCGCCTGACCGACGAGATCTGACTGAACATCGAGAAACCCGCCGCGGGGGGCGGTTAGGCCACTCGCGGATCTAGACCTGCTCGTCTGTCGAAAGGACGTCTATGAGCACCGGCACCGTGAAGTGGTTCAATGCGCAGAAGGGCTATGGTTTCATCCAGCCCGACGATGGCGGCAAGGACGTGTTCGTTCACATCAGTGCGGTAGAGCGCGCCGGAATGACGAACCTGCGTGAAGGGCAGAAGCTGTCCTACGAGCTCACCCAGGACCGTCGGACCGGCAAGAGTTCCGCCGATCAGCTTCGAGCCGTCTGAGTTCTCGTCCGAAAGCCCGCCTCGGCGGGCTTTCTCGTTTAAGGGGCTCCGTATGCCAGGAGCCCGGCAACCGCCCCGGCCGCGGTGCGGCCGGTGCGCGAGGGGAGTTCGGACCGGGCGTGCGATCGCCGCGCCGACTGGTCGATCCCGGCAGAAGAGTTTTGCGCTCGCAGAAGTGTCGCGGCGCGGTGTCGGCCCTGGAGATCGGCGCAAGGCCCTTCGGCAGGGCGCCGTAGCCCCACCGCCGCGGCACCGAAATCATCCCCGCCTGAAGCCGTCCGGTCGTTCGCTTGCGCGGGTCGCATGCTCCGGGCCGTCCGGAGCGCGCTCAGCAAAAACGGAATCCGCGGTCTGTGTCCGAACGCGCTCCGAGCACCGAGCGCGAGTCGACGCAGCATCGTATCGACGCCCACCGTGGCCCGGTTGGCGTGACGTCGTTCTAAGCCTTTTCAGCCGCCTTGATCCGCCAGAGCTGGAAGCCTTTCGCTTCGATGGCCTTCTCGATCGTGGTTCGCGACAGCCGGTGAGGCGGGTCACGGTCGGGCCGCACCACCCCGGTGGAGTGCCAGGGGCCGTGCTGGGTGGGGAGCTTGCTGCCGGACGAGTCGCCCGCGAAGGCGCGGAGCTCCGTCGTCGTCTCCGACTCGAACATGAACAGTCGCATGTCTCTTGCCTTTCTCCCCCGCCCTCTTGGCCGCCGGGGGGCGGCCCCCAGCCGCCGGAAAGGCGGCTGGTCGGTCGATCAGCGCCGGCGGAACTGCTGGCGCTGTGGCGGACGACGGGCGGGCCCACCGGGGCCGCTTCGTTCCTCCTTGTGGCGGAAGATGATCCGGCCCTTCTCGAGGTCGTAGGGCGACATCTCGACGATCACGCGGTCACCCGCCAGCGTCTTGATGCGGTTCTTCTTCATCTTGCCGGCCGTATAGGCGATGATTTCGTGGCCGGTATCGAGCTGAACGCGGTAGCGCGTGTCCGGCAGGATTTCGGTCACCAGACCTTCGAATTCGATCAGCTCTTCTTTCGCCATGGCTGTGCTCCGATAATTCAGCGCTCGACGGATTGTCCGACTTCACGGTGGCCCGCCGGTACGGTCCGGCGCAGGAACGCCACCTGGTCCAGGGCCGTCTCGACGGCCGGCCCGTTGCGGGTCACGGGGCGCTCCGCCAGCGGCACGCCCACCCGAACCGGCGGGGCATGCGGCTGTGATCGGTGCGACGGCTGTTCCGACCGCGGCTGCGATACCTGCGGCACGGTCGTCCGGGAACCCTCGGCGCGGCTCCGCTCCGGGGGCCGGTTCCGACCCTCGCTCCGGTTGCGGTCCTGATTGCGGTTGCGATCCGGCTTCCGATTGCGGTCCGGCTTGCGGTTCCGCTCGCCGTCAC
>NZ_JACAAX010000038.1 GCF_013377085.1 Rhodoplanes sp.
GACCCCCATGAACCCGCCGATCATCAACGAGGCGCCGTCGGGAATCTTCGCGACGACCTCCTCGATGGCGGTAACCTTGGACATGTCACATCCCTTTCCTAAAGACTTCGAGCGCGTGAACACGTCACTTGATCTGCGGCTCCGGCCATCCAATGCCACCCGGCGTCATGCGGCGCAGACGATGGCCCCCGTGGACGAACCGCGAGATGGTGCAACCCTGGCGAAGCCGGGATATCCGGGATTATCGAAACGACGACCCGATGGCAGGGCACTGCCCTTCCAGCGAGCCGCTCCTGCGAGATAACGCATTCCCATGATGAGAACTGTGTAGAATTGCTCACGGCCACGCCGCCAGGCGCGGCCCCGGCCGCAGCGACACGGTGCGAATGTCGGTCGCGCGGCTCGCGCACGGCTTGACCTTCGCGCTCAAAGGTTTTTGCCTGCTGCGCGTAGGCGATGGAATGGTGGACGAGGGCCGCCCAGATTGTTTCCGCGATCTTCCCAAACGCGCGCCTTCTTTCCCGACGTTCGGCAGGGCATTGATATGCGGATAGTCGTGCAGATCGCCGCGCGGAGTAATCCCTAAAAGGGCACAAGCTCGGCGGGCAGCGTCGGATGATCGTCCACGGGGCAACCGACCAAGCGCCACCTCGGACTCCGCACCGCCATGCAGTTCCGCCTATCGTGCGAATGCCGCCCGACCAAGGCCCCCGCGATCGTCAAGCGCGGGATCGAGCGCCGAAAACCTCAACGCAGGGCGATTCGTGCCTGTCACCGTGGAGATAAACCTTACGGGGAAATCCGATCCGACCCCCACGAGCGATTAGTTGTTGGTCCATTTCGTTGGCGCTGCGTCGCGGCGGCCAAATGGCCCTAACTGGACTCAAAGAGACGGCATTCGACCGCTGCTATAGTGACCGGAATTCAAAACACTTTTAAGTGGCTCTGTGAGCAATTCGGCACAGTCAAGGGCTTTCTTAGAGCACATGCCTTCAATTTCGACGGGTGAAATTCCGTTCTATTCGATGGGTGAATGTTCGCGCTGTCTGTCCCAGAGGGCCCCACTTTGCCGAGCCGCCACAGGGCCCGACAGACCCTCTACCGATGGGGAGGAAGAGAACATGCCTGGTTACATGCTCCTGATCATGGGCGTCAATGCCACGGCCGGCGCGTTCATTCTGTTTCTTGTCGCACACCTCCTTGTTCGTGAGAACGGATCGGGCGACAAAGTGAGAAAGAAACAACAGCACTGGTAGCAGCTTGGTCGTTGGGGTCAGCGGGCGGATGGATCTGGAAGGCCACACAGCGATTCCGGCGCACTTTTTGGTGTGTCTGAATTTCGGCCGGTCTTGAGTGGCTGCGACGTTCCGCGTCGGTTCAAGCCGTCGCGGAAGGGATCCGGACCTTTCGAGACTTGTGCAGCATGAACTGAGAGAGAAGGCGCCGATCGCGGCGCCTCAAATCCGGGACAGCTATGACCACCGCGACGCCGTTCGAAATGCCCGCCGATATGCGAAAGATGATACCTTCGCATTCTGGAGGGAGTGGAAGCCCCCCATCTCGTGTTGGCGCCGGCAGGTCGCAGACGGCCATGAGGTCCGAGTGGGCGCCGCCCTTATTATGCCGCTGCAGATAACACGTCACGATCCTGACACTCCCCGCCGGACGAGATGCGACGGGCGATCGGGCGGCGGCCCCCGGCAGCATTGGTGCGGTGGGCGGAACACAGGTCCCGAACTGCGTCGCTTTGGGACCTATTTGGAACCTTTTGAATGCAGAAATCCTGTGTGGCGCCCACCCTCTACCAGGCTAACTTATTGTTTTTGCGTGGTGCCCCTGGCCGGACTCGAACCAGCACGGTCTTGCAACCACCTGATTTTGAGTCAGGCGCGTCTACCATTCCGCCACAGGGGCCCGGGCAGAATATAGGGGCCCGGCGGCGCCGAGGGAATCGGATTTTGCGGCGCGCGGGACGGAACCGCGGGGCGCCGGCGGACGGCCTCGGCGGCGGGGGGCCGGCTGAAGGAACGCCAGACACGCAATGCTGGCGCCCCGACGGGCCGTCGCGGCCCGACGCCGCCCGCGACCGCCGTCCCAGCCCGCGCTATCATCGGGCACGGTCGCCGTCCCGGCAGCCCACCCCGAGGCCGTCCCATGAAACCTGTCGCCAAGTCGGATTTTCCGGTGACGGATGTCCGCCGCTTCCTCGAGCCCGGGCCGATCGTGCTCGTCTCCTCAGCCTGGCAGGGCGAGACCAACATCATGACCATGGGCTGGCACATGGTTATGGGGTTCGAGCCCTCGCTGGTCGGCTGCTACATCTGGAGCGAGCACCACTCCCAGGCGCTGATCCGCAAGAGCAAGGCCTGCGTCATCAACGTGCCGACCGTCGATCTCGCCGACATCGTCGTCGACATCGGCAACTGCTCGGGCCGCGACGTCGACAAGTTCGAACGCTTCGGCCTGACGCCGCAGCCCGGCACCATGGTGTCGGCGCCGCTGATCGCCGAATGCTGGGCCTCGTTCGAATGCCGGCTCGCCGACGCGAGCCTGATCAAGAAATACAACCTGTTCGTCTTCGAGGTCGTCAAGGGCCATGCCGCCAAGGCCAAGCGCGCCCCGCGCACGCTGCACTATCGCGGCGACGGCGAGTTCATGATCGCCGGCGAGACGACGCGGCGCTGGCGCCGCCGGTTCCGGCCCGACATGCTGTGAGAACGAAAGCCGCGCGAGACCGCCCCGCCGTAATCGCGCTCAGCGCCGCTTCAGCGTGTAGATGACGTCGTCATACGCGAACAGCGCGGTGTTGCGATCGCGGAAGTGGTAGGTGAAATGGCCGCCGGCGCAGTCGACGTCGACGCTCGGTACGTCGGCGCGGTTGAGCCCGAACTCGCGGGCGATGCGATCCTGGCTGCCGTCGGGCAGCGAGCCGCGGAACAGCGCGTCGGTCGGGTAGGTTCCGGTCTGGTAGAGGGCACGCTTGCAGGCGAGGCCCTGGTGCTTGGAGACGATGGCGCCGTCCTCGAAGGTGATCTCGGTCTCGACCAGCTTGCGGCCCTGCTCGGTGAGGCCGTTGCGCTCCTTCGACCGCACCCACGGGCCCGGCACCGCCTCGGTGATGTGCCACTTGCCGATCAGCCCGTTCTCGGCCGCCCCGGCCGGGCCGATCGTCACCGGACCGACCGCGAACAATGCGACCGCCACCAGCGCCAGCCTCCCGTTTGCCGTCATGCGCCTCGGTTCCCCTTCTCGAACGCCCCGGCCCCGGAAAGAAAACGGAAGCACGGCAAAATTACGAACGGTCGCCGCCGCGCCCTCGGCGGGGCGCCCGGCCCCATCGGCGGGCGCCGCCCCGGAAGCCGGCGTTAACCGTTCCTTAAGACGATGCCTCGCCTTTGCCCAGAGTGGGTCGAACGCCTGCCCGGATCTTTTGGCAGAAAGACCGCGAACCACACGACGGCAACCGATGACACGCTCGATCACAGAACCCTGCGGCTTCACCATCCACCGCGAGCCCCGTATCCGGCGCCGGCGCACCGCCGTGCTGGCCCAACTGGTCGCGACCGTGGCGCTGGTTCTGTCGATCGCCATCCTGATCGCCGCCGTGACCCTGCAGATCGCCGAAGCGGCGCCCCTCGGGCCTCCCGCCGCATCGGGCGGCGGCCTGCCGATCGCCGGCGCGGTCAGCCTCGGGCTCGTCGTCCTCGGCGGCCTGACGGTGCTGATCACCGGCATCGGCGCCCAGGTGCGCCCGCGCGACTGAGGCGCTACAGATACGGCGGTAGCGCTGCGGCCAGGAGCGCCCTCCACGAGGTTCGCCATGCCCCTGTCGACGAGACCCGTCCGGTTCGGCTTTCTGGCGGCTGTGCTGTCGATGGCCTCGCTGTCGTTGGTGGCGACCGCGGCCGAAGCCGGCTGGTCGGCCCGCAAGGGCGGCGGTCTCGGCACGCTCGTCTCGACGACGACGCCGGCGGGCGACGAGTTCTTCCTGTTCTGCAGCAAGACGGGGCTCGGCCTCGGCCTGGTGGCGCGGGTCTCGACGCGGCCCGGCGGCCCGAGCGACCTCACCCAGTTGCCGGTCACGGTGGCGCTCGACGACAAGCCCGCCGTCGCCCTGACGGTCGAGGGATTCGACGGTGCCTGGGTCGGCACCGATGCGACGGCGACTGCGGTCGCCCGCGACATCCCGGCCGCCACCGCCGTGACGGTGACGATCGCGCCGAGCCATGCCGAGGGCTTCGAAGCCGCCCGCCAGGTCTTCGTGCCGGGCGGCGGCCTCGCCGCGGCCACCGCAAAGGCCGGCTTTCCGGCGCGCTGCCGGGTGAAGTGACGTCGACGCCGACCTCGCTCGGCAACGACCACCAGCCGATCCCGCCCGCCGGCCGCCCGATATCGAAACGGGCCCGGCACCGTTGGTCGGCGCCGGGCCCGCGACATGGACCGAGACAGCGATCCCGCGCCTACCGCTCCAGGACCGAACGCTCCGGATCGATCAGGAACGCCCAGATGATCGCCGCGGCGACCAGCACGCCGGAGGTGATGTAGAACGGGGCGATCCAGTAGCCGTTCTGGGCCAGCGCACCGAACACGATCGGGGACAGCGAGCCGCCGCCCTGCCCCACCATGTTCATGACCCCCGACACCGTCCCGCTGAACCCGCCCGAGATGTCCATGGCGACCGCCCAGGCCGGGGCGAGAACGAAGGTCAGGAAGAAGATCGAGAGCGCGAGGAACAGGACGACCACGGCCGGCTGATCGCTCAGGCCGGCCGGGATCATGAACACGGCCGCGCCCAGCATGGCCATGATGCAGACGGCGCGCCGCGACCATTTCAGGTTCTTGGTGCGCCGATAGACCGTGTCGGTCAGGACGCCGCCCATCAACGAGCCGATCGCCCCCGCCGCCAGCGGCAGCGACGCCATGACGCCCATCGCCTTGAGCGAGATATGATGATGCTCGATCAGATAGGTCGGCATCCAGTAGTAGAAGAAGTAGCTCGTGTAGTTGAAGGCGATGTAGGAGGCGGCGAGGCACCACATGTTCCGCGACGTGAGGATCTTCGCCCACGGCACCGCCGGGACAGCCGGGACCGCCGACGCCGCTGCGGTTTCAGGCGTCGCATCGTGGTGGATGTGAGCGAGCTCGGCCTCGTTCACGCGTCCGTGCCGCTCGGGCCTGTCGCGATACAGGAACCACCAGGCGACGGCCCACACGATGCCGAACACGCCGAAGATGTGGAAGATCGATCGCCAGCCGAAGGCGTCCATGATGGCGACGCCGACCAGCGGCACCACCGAGGTCGCGAGCAGCGCGGCGCTGTGGGTCGCGCCGTTGACGAAGCCGCGTTCCGACTTGGGGTACCAGTGCTGCATGCCGCGCGTCGCGGTGGGCCAGGCACCGGCCTCGCCCAGTCCGAACACGAACCGGATGGCCACCAGCGAGACGAATCCGACGGCGTGCGCCGTCGCCATGGTCATGATGGACCAGAACAGCACCATCAGGGTCAGCATCAGGCGCGGCCCGTAGCGGTCTCCCAGCCAGCCGCCCGGAATGTTGCCCAGCGCGTACGCCCAGGCGAAGGCGCTGAAGACCAATCCCATCTCGGTCTTGCTCAGCCCGAACTCCTTGATGATCGCCGGGGCCGCGATGGAGATGTTGGTGCGATCCATGAAGATGATCAGCGACATCAGGCAGATCAGAAAGCAGACGACCCAGCGATAGCGGCTCCGCTCGAGAGCGCCCGTGCCGGCGACGATGCCGGCTTTCGATTCGATCGTATCGGCCATGCCCATGACTGTGCCTCGTTCCGCACGTTTCGAGTCTCGGCCGCTCCGGCGACGCGGTGGCGAAGCCGGGGCGGCAAGACCGGTGACGCGACCTCGGCGGTCGCCTCACCAGGGATTTTTCTCCTTGTAGGCATCGGTCATTTCGTCGAAGCGGGCGTGGTGCTGCTCCCACGCCTCCTTCGAACCGGGCGCCCAGCTATGGTCGAACACGCTGTGGCCGGGGACCCGGACCTTGAACTGGTAGATCGCCCCGTCACCCTCGACGATCATCTCGTGCATGAGATAGGCGGGGATGTGATAGACGTCGCCCGGCTTCAGCACGCACCATTCGCCGCCTTCCTCGCGCATCCGGAAGGTTCCCTCGGTGACGATCAGGAACTGCTCCTCGGGATGATTGTGCATCCGGGCGCCGTTCTTTCCATCGCCGCGGTCGCCGCGATAATCGATCTTCTGCAGGAGGATCTGGTTTCCTGTGATGGTCCTGCCCCTCGCCGTCGAGTGGCTGGGCGTGATCATCGTCTCGGCGATCTTGTCCCATTCATAGTGCGGCATGTCGTTCGTCCTGAATCGGCACGGCCACGGATCGACCCGCGTGAAAACGACGGCGCCGACCCGGACCTGGTGAGGTCGTCGGGTTTCTGGTGGACAGCTTTCTGGCAGTGACGGCGCGGGGAGGTGCCGATCCATGGCTCGGCGGCTCGCCCGCTGCAACGATCCGCATCTCGAATCGAGGCGCGTGACCCAGCGGACGACGGCGACATGGACCGACCAGCACCGACATCGAGACGTCCGCAGAGTGCGACCGGGAGCTATATTGTCCAATCATATTGGAGGATACCGCCCATAAGGCGGGACAATGTCCGCTGTTTCCCCAAGTCCGCGGCTTCACGCGCGAGCGTCGTCGCGCCGGCCGCCGGTTGCGGAACCCGCCCGGTCCGGTGGCGGGCTCCACGACCGATCGGTGCCCGGCGCCGCCGCAACCCTGGCAAAGCGTCCGTGCGCATGTCCTTTCAGGCGTGCCTGCCCTAGGCTCGCGCCGTGCCGTTGCTGCGGGGGCAATCGTGGACTCGATCGATCTCAAGCAGATTCGCTGCTTCGTCGCGGCCTACGAGGAGGGCAGCTTCAGCAAAGCCGCGGCACGGGAGCACTGCACCCAGCCAGGCCTCAGCCTGCACATGCAGCGGCTCGAGGCGACGCTGTCGCAGCAGTTGTTTCACCGAACGGCGCGGGGCGTGACACCGACGGTCGCGGGCCGCCAGTTCTATGCCTCGTGCACCGAGGTGCTGGACTCCATCAAGTCGGCGAAGCAGCGCATGATGGATCTGTCCGGCAGCATTGCCGGCTCCATCCGGATCGGGCTGCCGCCCGCCCTGTTCAAGGGCGCGTTGTCCTGGATGCTGCCGGGCTACATGCAGACGCATCCTTACGTGAATGTCGCCTTGTTCGAGGGAATCGTCGGCGGCTCCTTTCCGCAGCGGGTGGTCACCGGGGACATCGAAGCCGCCGTCGTCACCACCATCCCGAGCCATCTCGGGCTGAAGACCAGCCACTTCTTCTCCGATCAGCTCGTGCTGGTCACCAACCCTGGTCGCGGGCCAGGCCAGAAACGCAAGCAGCGGTCGCCGGTTCCGGTGCTCGCCCGCGATCTCGCCAAACGCAAGCTCGTCCTGCCATCCAAGCAGCATACGCTGCGGCAGATCATGGACGGAGTCGTTCGCCTCGGCGAAGGAGGCTCCGGGCGGATCGTCGAGATCGACGGCGTGCTGGGAAAGCTCGATCTCGTCCGCCACACCGACTGGGCCACCATCCTGCCCAGCATTGCGGTGGCCGACGAAGCGAGGCAGCAGACCCTCTATGCCGATCCGATCTGCGAGCCGGACCTCTGGCTCGAATACTTCCTGATCTATCCGACGCACGCGGTGCTTTCGACGGCCTGCCGCGATTTCCTGCGACAACTGAAGGAGACCCTCGAGCACAACCGCCCGGCGCCGGCGCCGCGCACGGCGGCGCCCGACGGCTCCGCCGAGACGGTCGCTCCGAAACGCGCCGCGGCGGCGCGGCCGCAGCGGCGACGCACCACAGACCCTCACCACCGGTGAAAGACGAAGAACGCCCCCAGCGCCACGAAGGCGAAGCCGATCGCGTGGTTCCAGGCGAGCGGCTGGTTCAGATAGAGCCAGGAGAACGCCGCGAACACCAGGAGCGTGACCACCTCCTGGATGGTCTCGAGCTGCGCCGGCGCGTAGACGGTCGCGCCCCAGCGGTTGGCCGGCACGGCGAGGCAATACTCGACGAAGGCGAGGCCCCAACTGATCAGCACCACTTGCCAGAGCGTCACCTCCTTGAAGCGCAGGTGCCAGTACCAGGCCGTCGTCATGAATACGTTGGAGGCGACCAGCAGGACGACCGGAAGGACATGGGGCGAGGTGAAAAAGGACGGCATCGGCAGCCTCGGCTTCGAGATCGGAGACCCGGCGAATCGCCCGGGCGCCCCCATCTAACCCGGAACATTTCAGATCGCTCCGGCCCGACGGACGAGGCCGCTCACGGGCCCGTTCCGGCCGCAACCGGGTCGCAATTCCTGCCTAGAGAGTCGTGGTCGATTCGACCGATCGTCGCCGCTTCCGGAGCCGCCGCATGCGTCGCAATCCTCCGATCCTGATCTCCTCGGCCGCGGCGCTCGTCGCGGCGGTTCTCGGGCTGTCGCCCGCGATGGCGCAGCCCGCACCTGCCAAGCCTCAGCAACCGGCCAAAGCGACACAGCCGGCTCCGCCTCCCGGTCCCGGCCCGCAGGCCCCCCAGCCGGCGCCGCCGCGCCCCTACAAGGCGATCGCCGTGACGCCGGCGACGCCGCTCGCCGATCCGAGCTTCGAGGCGTTCCGCAAGCAGCTCGGCGAGATCGTCGGCCGCAAGGATCGCACCGCCCTCGCCGGACTGCTCGCCCAAAACTTCTTCTGGATGGCATCCCAGGGCGAGAAGGCCGACCGCAAGAAGAAGCCGATCGACAATTTCGCCACCGCGGTCGACCTCGATGCGGGCGATGGCTCCGGCTGGGAGGTGCTCGCCGCGGCGGCGGGCGAAGCAACCCTGCAGCCGCTGCCGCAGCGCAAGGGCGTGCTGTGCGCCCCGGCGCCGCCCGCCTTCGACGCCAAGGCCTTCGACCAGCTCCTCAAGGCGAGCCGCACCGACGTGCTCGAATGGGCCTACGCGACCAAGCCGAGCCTCGAGGTGCGCGCCGGCGCGGCGGCCGATGCGCCCGTCGCCGAGACGCTCGGCGCCATCCTGGTGCGGGTGATGCCCGAGCCGCCGCCCCCCGGCGCGCCCCAGGGCGGCCCGCCTTCGGGCGGTCCGCCGCCATCTGCCTCGCCGCCCGGACAGGCCGCCACCACACCGGTGCCGCCGGCCCCGCCCACCGTCCTGCGGATCGTGACGCCGGCCGGCAAGACCGGCTGGATCGCCGCCGACAGCGTGCAACCGCTGGTGTTCGAGCAGATCTGCTATGCCAAGGACGCCGGCGGCTGGAAGATCGCGGGCTATCTCGGCGGCGAATGAGCGGACGAAGCGTGCTCGCGGCGCAACGACCCGCCGCGAATAGCGGGCCTGCAGGGAAAATCGCGCTAACCCGAATTGCCAAGGCGGCCTGATCGCGGTGTCTCTTGAGCATCTCGTCTCGGAGACCGTCCGTGCGCGCACCCATGCTGCCTCGTCATCCGCGTGCCCGGGCTCCGGGCCCGCCTCCACGCTCCGCCTCGATGGCCGCCGTCTCGGCGGCCGCGCTCGTCGCTGCAGCCGGATGGGCGCCGACCGCTGCGTTCGCCCAATCGGCGGCACCGGCCAGCACCGTGACGCTCGACGAGCTGGTGGTCGAGGCGCCACGCGAGCGCGCACCGGCACGCCCCGGCGCCGGAACCGGCGCAAGCGGCCCGCCGGGACCGAGTGCGCCCGCCGCCCCCACCGAATCGACGGCCGAGGCGGAGGCGCGGCGCCGGCTGGCGGCGACACCGGGCGGCACCGCCGTGGTCGACCAGCGCCAGCTCGCCGGCCGGGCGGACGTGTCGATCGCCGACTCGCTCAACATCGTGCCGGGCGTGATCGCCACCAGCTTTTTGGGCGGCAACGACCAGCCGAAGATCCACATCCGCGGCTCCGGCCTGCAGTCGAACCCGACCGAGCGCGGCATCCTGATCCTGCAGGACGGCCTGCCGCTCAACCGCGCCGACGGCTCCTACATCGTCGGGCTGATCGATCCGCGCATGGCGGACTTCTTCGAGGTCTATCGCGGCTACACGGCGAACCGCCTCGGCGCCACCGTGCTGGGCGGCGCCATCAACTTCGTGTCGCCGACCGGCTCCGGCTCGCCCGGCGTCGAGACGAGTGTCGAGGGCGGCAGCTTCGGCTATGTGCGCACCCAGGTGCAGGGCGGCGCCCGCAAGGACAATCTCGACGCCTTCGTGCAGTACTCCTACGGCCAGCGCGACGGCTACCGTGCCTGGGACGGCTCGGACCGCATCATCTTCAACGCCAATGCGGGCGCCAAGATCAACGAGAACATCTCGACCCGCGTGTTCGTCGGCTATACGGATCTGGGCTTCGAGGTCCCCGGCCCGCTGTCCTGGGCCCGCATGAAGGCGTTCCCGACCCAGGCCGCGCCGGGGCCGATCGTCGTCAACGGGGTCGCCACCGAGGCGGGCCCGAACGCGGTGCGCGACAAGCCGCGGCGCGACACCGAGCAGGCCCGCCTCGGCTCGCGCACCACCGCGACCTTTGGGGCGAACGTGCTCGACCTCGCGGTCGGCTTCACCCACACCGATGACACCTTCCGGTTCCCGGTCGGGTCGGGCTACCGCATCACCGACGGCGGCGACTTCACCACCTCGCTGCGCTACGCTTACCGGCCGGACGCCGCCGCAGCCCTGCCGCTGTTCGAGACCACCGCCATGTACGTGGTCGGCAGCGCGGAGCGCACCTACGCCAACAATCTGCGCGGCTGGCGCACGACCAATTTCGGGTCCAACACGCTCGACGCCGACACGCTCTCGGTATGGTCTGGCTTCAACGTGCCGGTCGACGCCTTCACGATCTCGCCGGCGATCTCCTACATGCGGGCGACGCGCGACAATCTCGACACCTGGGGCAACGCATTGCGGCCGACCGTCAACGCCGTGACGGGAGCGACCGGGGCGGTCGCCGCGACCAACACCAGCTTTTCGCGCTCCTACGACGCCTGGAACCCGAGCCTCGCGCTGCTCTACACTTTCGCTCCCGGCAACGTCGCCTTCGCGGCGGTCAGCCGCACCTACGAGGCACCGACCTTCGACGATCTGATCGAGGCGTCGGGCGGCACGCCCAACACCAGCCCGACCGGCTTTTTGACGCCGAACCTGAAGGGCCAGAGCGCCGTGACGGCCGAGACCGGCTTCCGCGGCAGCCACGACCGCTTCACCTGGGACGTGGTGACCTACTATTCGTGGCTGACCAACGAGCTGATCAGGACCACCAACATCGCCGGCGCGCTCTCCACCACCAATGCGGACCGCACGACACATTTCGGCATCGAGCTCGGCGGCAGCGTCAGGATCGCGGACGACCTGACGGCGCGCCTCACCTGGACGTATCAGAACTTCCGCTTCGCGAACGACGCGCTCTACGGCGACAACCGCATCGCCGGCGCGCCGCAGCACTTCGTCAACGCGGCGCTGCGCTACACCGTGAACCCGAAGCTGTGGGTCGAGGGCGAGGTCCAGTGGGTGCCGGACGGCGTGCCGGTCGACAATGCCAATACGCTGTTCACCCAGGGCTTCGCCGTCGTGAACCTGCGCTCGCATTACAAATATGACGCGACATGGAGCGGCTTTGCCGAGGTGCGCAATCTGTTCAACGAGAACTACGCGGTGTCGTCGCTGACGATCGGCCGCGCGGTGCGCAGCGACCAGGCCGTGTTCCTGCCCGGCGACGGCCGCGGCCTCTACGCCGGCGTGAAAGCGAGGTTCTGAGACCGCCTCGCACCCGGGCGCCGCACGACACCGTCGCGCTGCGACGGGCCGTCAGGCCCGCCGGGCCACGGCCTTCGTGCGGTTGGCGCGGGCGGCGTGATGCCGGCAGAGCGCGGCGCTGCGCGAGGAGATCCGCTCGAGCCGCCGGTGGTTCTCGGGCGTGAAGGGATTTTCCCCCACCGCCTTGAAGAACCGCACCAGCGCTTGATGATACAGGATCTGTGCGTTGGCGAGCTCGTCGGTCGTCAACTCGGTCCAGTGCTTTTCGATGAAGGTCTTGTGCATGGGGGTGACGTCGAGAGGTGGAACGACGGAGAGAGGTCGAAGAGCGAGCGGATGCACGCGGCGAAGTCCCCGGGGCTGGCCCCTCGGACCTTCAAATCATTGCCGCCAAACAAATGAGAAGGCGTTACTCTTGCGCGATCTAATGATTTAAATTTCCGGTCGCGCCGGCGGGAAGTTGTTATCCATTCGGCGGCGGATCGGCGCTGCGGATAGCCCAGCGCGACAGGTATGGATCGTCCGATTAGCTCGGACGGTGCAGACGACGGCGCAGCACCCCGCCTTTCGTCGTAGCCTGAGCAACGCATGCCTTCGACAAAAGGCGAAGCCGCGCGTCGCCGCCCCTCGCGGCGCGCAGACCTGGGGCGCGAAAAGATCTACTCCGCCACCTCGAGCGCCGCGGCGGCCCGCTCCATCTTGACGTGGCGCGGCTGCGCGGCGACTCGCTTCAGCCAGGCGCGGATCGCCGGATAGCCGGCGAGATCGAAGTCCGCCCGCTCGGCGATGTGCGTGTAGGCGTAGAGCGCGATGTCGGCGATGGTGTAGCGGTCGGCGGCGAAGAAGCGGTTCTGTTCGAGATGCTCCTCCATGACGCCGAGCGTCGCATAGCCGGACTCCGTCCAGCTCTCGATCTCGTGCATCTTGAGGTCGCGGCCGCCGCGCACCAGCGTCAGCCAGAAATAGGCGGCGCCGATGCTGGGCTCCATGCTGTTCTGCTCGAAGAACATCCAGCGCAGCGCCTCGGCGCGCTCGAACCGATCCTCCGGCGCCAGCGGCGTGCCGCCGGCGATGTACCACAGGATCGCGTTCGACTCGGGCAGCCAGCGTCCGGCCGCCACCTCGAGCAGCGGCACCCGGCCGCTCGGATTCCTGGCGCGGAACTCGGGCGTGCGGTTCTCGCCCTTGAGCACGTCGATCTCGATCAGTCGATGGGGAATGCGAAGCTGCGCGAGCGCGAGCCGCACCTTGTAGCAATTCCCCGACCGCTGCATCGAATAGAGCGTGTACATGCGACTCCCTGACCGCATTCGTCTCGCGGGAGCGGCTGCTCCGTCGGATCCGTTGGCGTGAACGCGTCGTTATTTGCTGGCGATGAGCGACCGCATGGTCACTGTCAGGATTGCACGCCGGAAATGCGACTTCAATTAGGACACGACCGGAGTTTGGAGCGACTCTCGACGGCTTGATGCCGCAGGCCGACTCTGCGCGCGAGCGACTTTGATGCACCGCCGCATGATCGTGACCAGCAGGGCGAGCGCCGCGATCGTGCCGAGGGGAAGAAGCCCGTGCTCGGCGACCACGCGGGTGAAAAGCGGCATCACGAAGACGACAGCGAAGAGAGTTTTTTCGCTCTGGTCAAATCCATGCCGCATTGCGTCGGTCACCAGGAACGCCATCGCAGGTGCGAGAAGCATCAGATCGTAATCGTGACTGTGCGGTGCAACCACCAGGGTTCCGACCAGCAGGGCGGCGGCCCGCAGGGCCGGCCGCACCGGCGCCCACCAGGCCCACGCGACCGCAATGGCGGCCGGCACGGCGACGGCGGCGTGCAGCGCATAGGCGAGGCCGACAGAGCCGCCCCACATCCGCGTCCAGGCGAACACACCGTGCAGCTTGTGCCAGCCGGCGCTGCCCGATTCGAGCACCTGGGTGCGCATCGCCCCGGACTCGGCCAGAAAAGCCCGCCACGGCTCCGGCCCGAACAGCACCTGGGTGACGCCGGCGAAGGCGACGACCGTGACGGTCGCGGCCATTGCGGTGCGCCAGCGGCCGCCCGCGACGAGCGCGAGCGGGATCAGCAGCCCGAACTGCGGCTTGTAGACCAGGAGGCCGAGCAGCACCCCGGCGAGAATCGGCCGGCGATCGACGACGGCGAGGGCGCCGCCGAGCAGCGCCGCGGTGAGAAAGCCGTTCTGCCCGTGGCCGATGGTGACGAAGACGGCCGGAAAGGCGAGCGCCAGCAGCAGCCACAGCGGATCGGGCGCCGGCGCGCCCGGCCCTGCCCCGGCAGCCGAGGCGGTGCGAAGAATCGCCCGGATCGAGACGAGATACAAAAGGATCGTCACGGCGAGCCACGAGGCCAGCGCGACCGGATACGGCATCGCCGCGAGAAGCCCTGCGACCAGCAGGAAGAACGGCGGATAGAGCCAGCCGTAGAACGGAGTCTCGGGGCCGAAGGTGGCGATCTGCAGCGCATGCAGCGCCGGCGGGTCGAAGGCGAGCGCGGGCTTCCCCTCGAGCACGAACTGCCCGGCCGTCCAGAAGCAGGAGAAGTCGGTGGCGAGCGGCCGGCCCTGATAGTCGGTCCAGCCGTCGGAGGTCGCGGCGACCACCAGCAGCGCCAGGGTCGAGAAGCCGAGCAGCGCGGCCGCCCACAGGCGGATGCGCGCGCGGGTCAGCCAGTCGCCGCTCTGCACATGATCGACCAGCCGCATCGCCGCCCCCGCATGACAGGAGCGTCGAGCTTAGCGGTTCGCGGCTAATGCTTGGTATCCGCGGCCGCCTGCGCCGCGATCTGTCCGGCCCGCCGCCCCGACGCGAAGGCCCAGGCGAGATGGTGGCCGTGGCCCTTCAGCAGCAGCCCGCCCTGCCCGGTCGCGCCGGCCGCCCAGAGGCCTGGAATCGGCCGGTCGTCAGGGCCGAGCACCCGGTGCTCGCCGTCGACCGCGAGGCCGCCCTCGTTGTGGATGAACACGGCCCGCACCGGGCCGAGCGCGACGAACGGCCCGTCGGCGAGCGGTGGCCGGGTGCCGCACGAGGCGTTGTGGGCCGCGACGGTCCGCGCCAGCGCCCCCGGCGGCATGCCCAGCCGGCCCGACAGCGCGTCCAGTGTCGGCGCCGTGGTGAAAATATCCGGCCGGTTGCGGCGGTAATCGTCCACATAGGCGTAGGCGACCCCCGGGGCGGTCGAGACGAAGTGCGGCCAGGCCGAGAACAGCCCGGCGATCCGGGCGTCGAGCAGGATCCAGCCGGCCCGCTCGGGCTGATCCGCCAGCGCGTAGGCGGGCGCGGCGGATTCGTCGGCGAATCGCTCGCCGCGCCGGTTGATCAGGATCGCGCCTTCGGCGAACAGGCTCGGCGACGGCGCCAGCGTGGTGGTGACGAAGCTCATCACGAAGGGCCGCAGCAGCGCGGCCGGCAGGTGGCCCATCGACCACACCATGAAATGGGCCAGCAGACGCCACGGCGGCAGCCGCGCCGTCAGCGTCTTCTGCCGCGGCGCGACAAAGCGGATTTCGGGCCCGAGCGCGAGGTCGCCGTTGAGGATGCGGCCGCCGACCGCCAAGCCGAGCTTCTGGCCGTCCCCCGTTGCGGTCTCGTTGACGCCCTCGATGCGGGCCTCGCGCTCCCCCATGAAGCGGCGTTTCAGCTCCGGATCGTTGGTGAAGTCGCCGGTCGCCAGCACGACGCCGCGGCGGGCGCCGATCCGCCGCGGCCCGGCCGGCCCGTCGCAGTCGACGGCGACCACGCGCCCGCCGTCCTGCACCAGCCTGACCACGCGGGTCTGCGGCTGCACGACGACGCCGAGCCGGCGCGCCGCCCGCTCGAGATGGACGATGTAGGCGCGGGCGTTCGGCAGCACGTTGTGCATGCGCGGCTTGGTATGGGGCGGCTCCGGCATCGGCCCGAAGAAGCAGATGCCGTGGTCGACCAGCCAGCGGATGGTCTCGGGCATCGCCTCGGCCAGCACCCGGCGCAGCTCCGGATTGTCGCGCGGGTCGAGGTCGCCGTTGAAGGCCGCCATGTCGCGCCAGTGCGACATGGCGTCGTCGACGATCCCGGCGCGGGCCTGGTGCGGCGTGCCGGAGGCCGTGATCGAGCCGACCGACCAGGCGGTCGAGCCGCCCAGCAGCGCGTTCTTCTCGATCAGCACCACCTCGGCCCCGGCGCTACGCGCCTCGATGGCGGCGGCCAGCCCGGCGCCGCCACCTCCGACCACGACGACATCGTAGACCTGCTCCGCGGTGTCCATGGCGGCTGCTCCACTGCGGCCCGCCCGGTCCCGGCGACCGGCAGGCCGTTCCGGCCTATACGTCGCGGTCGCGCCCCCGACCAGCACCATGCGGGCCGGGCAAGGCCGCCGCGCACGCATGGCGTGCATGGCGGGCAGGCCACCGGGAACAAGCCCTGCCCGAAAAGCCTATTCGGCCTTGCCGGCGGCGCCTTCGGCCTTTAGGACACTCGGCGCCTAATATCAGGAGCTTCCCATGGCCTTCCTCGCCGACTCGCTCGCCCGCATCAAGCCATCCGCCACCATCGCGGTGGCCGACAAGGCGCGCGCCCTCAAAGCAGCCGGCCGGGACGTCATCGGGCTGGGCTCGGGCGAGCCCGACTTCGACACGCCCGACAACATCAAGGAAGCCGCCATCAAGGCGATCCGCGACGGCAAGACCAAGTACACGAATGTCGACGGCATTCCCGAGCTGAAGGCGGCGATCGCGGGCAAGTTCAAGCGCGAGAACGGGCTGACCTACAAGCCGTCGCAGATCTCGGTCGGCACCGGCGGCAAGCAGGTGCTCTACAACGCCTTCATCGCCACGCTGAACCCGGGCGACGAGGTGATCATCCCGGCGCCCTATTGGGTGAGCTATCCGGAGATGGTGCTGCTCGCCGGCGGCACGCCCGTCGAGGTGCCGACCACGCAGGCCTCCGGCTTCAAGCTGAGCGCGGCGACGCTGGAGCGCGCCATCGGGCCGAAGACCAAGTGGCTGCTGCTGAACTCGCCGTCGAACCCGACCGGCGCCGCCTATACGCGCGACGACCTGAAGGCGCTCACCGACGTGCTGCTGCGTCACCCGCATGTGTGGGTGATGACCGACGACATGTACGAGCACCTCGTCTACGACGACTTCGTGTTCACGACGCCGGCCCAGATCGAGCCGGCGCTCTACGACCGCACCCTGACGGTCAACGGCGTGTCCAAGGCCTATTGCATGACCGGCTGGCGAATCGGTTTTGCGGGCGGGCCGGAGGCGCTGATCCAGGCGATGTCGACCGTGCAGTCGCAGTCGACCTCGAACCCCAACTCGATCGCCCAGTGGGCCTCGGTCGAGGCGCTCAACGGGCCGAAGGATTTCATCCCGGCGCACAACAAGGTGTTCAAGGAGCGCCGAGACCTCGTCGTCTCCATGCTCAACCAGGCCAACGGGCTCGACTGCCCGGTGCCGGAGGGGGCGTTCTACGTGTTCCCGTCCTGCGCCGGGACGATCGGCAAGGTGTCGCCGACCGGCAAGACGATCGAGAACGACCAGGACTTCGTCACCGAGCTTCTGGAGGCCGAGGGGGTCGCGGTGGTGCAGGGCTCGGCCTTCGGCCACGGCCCCAACTTCCGCATTTCCTACGCCACCGCCACGAGCGCCCTGCAGACCGCCTGCGAGCGCATCCAGCGCTTCTGCGGGAACCTGAAATAACGGCGTATCCAGGGGTTTTCCCGGCAGAGCTGCGGCGAAATACGCCCGCGACTCGGCGCTGTTTCTAACCTAAGATGAAACTCTGCGGCCGCAACGGCCGCGGAGGGCAGACGGCTTGCGGGCCCGCCAGGGCGTCCCGGCCGCGCCATGCGTGCTCAACGAGGGGGAACTCTATGCGCAACGTCTTTGCGGGCTCGGCCGCCGCTCTGGCCGCCGTCCTGCTGGCCACCGCGGCGCCTGCTCAAGATCGTGTCCAGGCGGGCAATCTGTCCTGCGACGTGTCGGCCGGCCTCGGCCTGATCATCGGCTCGCAGCGGCAGGTCTACTGCACGTTCACGCCCTCGGTGAACGGCCCGGTCGAGACCTATACGGGCAGCATCACCCGGATCGGGCTCGACCTCGGCGCCACCGCCGGCGGCGTGATGGTGTGGGCGGTGTGGTCGCCGACCTCGCGGCCGACCGGCGCGCTCGCCGGGGCCTATGCGGGCGCCAGCGCAGAGGCCTCCCTCGTGGCCGGGCTCGGGGCCAATGTGCTGCTCGGCGGCAACGACCGGAGTGTTGCGCTTCAACCCGTTTCGGTCCAGGGTCAGGCAGGCGTGAACATCGCCGCCGGCGTCGCCGGCCTCGAGCTACGGTTCGTGCGCTGACGCGTTTCTTGCGCCGGCGCGTGTCGATCCGATCTCCCGCGGCGTCGAGCCGGGGGTGTTGCGCGAGCCGCCCGGCCGCGCACCGAGCTCGACCGCGGCGGCTTTCGGCAGACGTCACGCCGGAGCCGTTTGCGGGGCGCCTTCAGCGCCTTCGCTGGATCCGTAAATTCGCCGGGAACGGCATTGCAGTGCCGGTCCCCAGGCATAGACCCGGCTGTCTCGGCGCCCGCATGGGGCCGAGCTGACCTCGACGGAGGCAAGATATGGGAGACAATGGAGGCGGCCCCACAGGCCCACGGTGCATAGCGATCGTCGGACCGTTTCAGAGCGGCAAGACGACCCTCCTGGAGGCCATCCTCGCCCGCACGGGCGCGGTCAGCCGGCAGGGCACCGTGGACGCGGGAACCTCGGTCGGCGACGCCAGCAAAGAGGCGCGCGACCACAAGATGAGCGTCGAGATCTCGGTCGCGACCACGACCTTCATGGGCGACGCCTACACGTTCATCGACTGCCCCGGCTCGGTCGAATTCGTGCACGACATGCGCGCGGCGCTGCCCGCAGTCGACGCGGCGATCGTGGTGTGCGAGGCGGACGAGAAGAAGGTGCCGCAGCTCCAGCTCATATTGCGTGAGCTCGAGGAGCTGAACGTTCCTCATTTCCTGTTCCTCAACAAGATCGACAAGGCCGATACGCGGCTGAGCGAAGCGCTGCGGATGTTGCAGCCGGCGTCGCGCGTGCCGCTGCTGCTGCGCCAGATTCCGACCTGGAGCGGCGAGACCGTCAACGGCTTCGTCGACCTCGCGCTCGAGCGCGCCTTCGTCTATCGCGAGAACCAGGCGTCCGAGATCATCCCGCTCGAGGGCGAGGTGCTCGACATGGAGAAGCAGGCGCGCTTCTCCATGCTGGAGACGCTCGCCGACCACGACGACGCGCTGATGGAGCAACTGCTCGAGGACATCACGCCGCCGCGCGACCGCATCTTCGACGATCTGCGCAAGGAGCTGCGCGATCGTCTGGTCTGCCCGATGCTGATGGGCGTCGCCAGCCGCACCAACGGCATCCTGCGGCTCCTGAAGGCGCTGCGTCACGAGGCGCCCGGCCCGGCCGAGACGGCCGAGCGGCTCGGCGTCAAGGCCGGCAACGAAGCCGTCGGCTACGTGATGAAGACCTTCCACACGGCGCATGGCGGCAAGCTGTCGATCACCCGTGTGCTCGCCGGCCAGATCTCCGACTCGACCGTGCTGCAGTCTCCGACCGACGAGGTCGGGCGCGTCGCCGGCGTGTTCAAGATGCTCGGCCAGACCCAGGAAAAGCGCGGCGCGGCGGGGGCCGGCGAGACGGTCGCGCTCGCCAAGCTCGACGGCGCCGAGACGGGCGACACCATCTCGACCGGCAAGCAGCCCCACAAGGCGCTCGTCGAGGTAAAGACCAGTCCGCCGGTGCTCAACATTGCGGTGTCGGCGCGCGAGCGCAAGGACGACGTCAAGCTCGGCCAGGCGCTCTCCAAACTGCTGGACGAGGATCCCTCGATCACCGTGATCCAGAACCAGGAGACCCACGAGGTCGTCCTGTGGGGCCAGGGCGAGATGCATCTGCGGGTCGCCACCGAGCGGCTCGCCGACCGCTTCGGCGTCGCCATCGAGCGGCACCGGCCGAGCGTCGGCTACCGCGAGACCATCCGCAAGACCGTCACCCAGCGCGGCCGCCACAAGAAGCAGTCGGGCGGCCACGGCCAGTTCGGCGATGTCGTGCTGGAGATCAAGCCGCTGCCGCGCAGCTCGGGCTTCGAGTTCAGCGAGCGCATCACCGGCGGCGTGGTGCCGCGCAACTACATCCCGTCGGTCGAGGAAGGCGTCGTCGACGCCCTCAAGGAGGGGCCGCTCGGCTTCCCGGTGGTCGACATCGCGGTGGCGCTGATCGACGGCTCGTACCACACGGTCGACAGCTCCGACATGGCGTTCCGCACCGCCGGCCGTATCGGCATCGTCGAGGCGCTGCCGCAATGCGGGCCGGTGCTGCTGGAGCCGATCCACGAGGTCGAGATCGTCTGCCCGAACGAGGCGACCGCCAAGATCAACGCCATCCTGTCCGGACGGCGCGGCCAGATCCTCGGCTTCGACACCCGCGAGGGCTGGCCCGGCTGGGACACGGTGCGGGCCCAGATGCCGGAGTCGGAGATCGGCGACCTGATCATCGAGGTCCGCTCGGCCACGGCCGGCGTCGGCACCTTCACGTTCAAGTTCGACCACATGGCCGAGCTGACCGGCAAGACCGCCGACCAGATCGTCGCGGCCCGCAAGGCGGCCGAGTAGGCCCGTCTCTCGGAAAGCTGCGAGCCGGCCCAAACCCGCGCCTCCTGCGTTCCCTCCCCCCTTGTGGGGGAGGGACAGGGAGGGGGGTACGGCGCTGGCGTTCTGCCGAGGGGCCACCCCCTCTCCACCTCTCCCCCACAAGGGGGGAGAGAGCCGGACGTGCCGCGCGGCACGCCCGCTGATCCGATTGCATCGCCCGACGGCTCCAGCACCGGGTCGGGTCGTGCCGCCCCTCAAAAGCCCCAGCGCGCCGGGCGGCGGACGAAGACGAAGCGGTCGTCGGCGCGCCAGAAGACGTCGGCATGGCCGTCATGGACGTCGAGCCACAGGCCGTCGTCGTCGTGGTCGAGCGAGAACACCAGCGGATCGTCGGGATCGCCCACCGTCTGCATGGCGACGACGAGCCGTTCGCCATGGGGCTGGTCCCGATAGGCGAGCCGCAGCGCCGGACCGGCCTCGGCCGGGCAGAGGCCGAGCCGCAGCGCCTTGACGCCCGAGCGGATCTCGCTCCAACGGGCGCCCTTGGTGAAGCCGAGCTCGGCGACCGAAACGATCACCAGGTCGACCACCCGCTTGCGCTCGCTCCAGCGGAACTCCGGCCTGCCGAGAAGACGGTCGGCGTCGGCGCTGACATGGATGCCGGCCTGACCGAGCGCCGCCCGACAGGCGGCGGCGTGCTTCTGCCGTCCGAGCAACGCGGTGCGCCACACCGGCGGCCGGCGCCCGGTGCCGGCTTGCAGCCACCGGCCGACCGAGCCCCAATTGAGTATATCCAGCATCCCCCACTCCGACCGCGCGCCTGGCGGACGACCTCCCACCAAACCATGACGCGTGACTTGCCTGCCAAGGTGAATCGCCCATGCGGGCGCAAAACGCAACGCCGTCGGTTCGTCCGGCTCGCCGGGCGGCGCGGCATCGCGGCGGCTCGAATTGCCGTCGCCGGCGACACCGTCCCCTAACCATTTCGAACAAGGACTTGGCCTCGCTACTGAAAATCAATGACCCATGGGCCATGATCGAAGCGACAGCCGACTGAAGATCGGCCGAAGAGGCGCGGCGTCCGCGAAAGCCCCCATGTTTAAGCAAATCCGCTCCTTCCTGTCGCGCGACGACGACGAACGCGACGCGTCCGGCAAGCCGACCGTGACGCTGAAGAAGGCCTTGGCGCGCGGCTGGCTCGAAGTCTGGTACCAGCCCAAGATCAACCTGCAGACCCGCCGGATCATCGGCGCCGAGGGGCTGATCCGGGTGCGCCATCCCGAGCTCGGCGTGCTGCCGCCCGCCGCCTTCCTGCCCGGCGCCGGCGAGGAGGAGATGCTGGCGATGACCGAGCGGGTCATCGCCGCGGCGTTGCGCGACTGGGAAGACTGCGCCGATGTCGGCGCCGAGACCGTCAAGCTCGCCGTCAACGTGCCGGCCAATGCCTTCGTCAAGCTGCCGATCGTGCAGATCATCCGCGAGAACCGCTCGCGCCGTTCGGACTGGCCGGGCCTGATCCTCGAGGTCACCGAGGACCAGGTGATGCACGACCTCGAGGTCGCCAACGAGGTCGCCGGCGCGCTGCGCGACCAGAACTGCGGCCTGGCGGTCGACGATTTCGGCGCCGGCTACTCGTCGCTCGCACGGCTGCGCCAGCTTCCCTTCACGGAGCTGAAGATCGACCGCGCCTATGTCACCGACTGCGACACCGACAAGACCAATGCCGGCATGCTGGAGACGATCGTCGAGCTCGCCCACCGGTTCGACCTGAAGACCGTCGCCGAAGGCATCGAGACGCCGCACGAGAGCCACAAGCTGCAGGGGCTCGGCTGCAGCGTCGGCCAGGGCTATCTGTTCGCAAAGCCGATGAGCAAGGACGAGTTCCTGGCCAAGCTGCAGCGCTATACCGGCAAGCGCGCTCCCGAGCGCAGCCGGTGGAATCCGTTCGCGCCGGCGCCGCGGCTGCGCAGCTCGATCTGACGGAAAACACCCGCACGCATCGTCCAGATCCGACGCCAAGCCGTTCGCCGGCCTCCCGGATCTGTGACTTGCCGGCGACCGCGACGGTCCCCACTGTCGCAACGGCGCCGGACCACGGCCGCGACCTGCAGCCGCACGCGAAACAATCGGCGCCCCACGCTCGTATCTCCTCGTGCGGCGATCTGCGCCGCGCGAAAAAGAGACCCCCGGGAGTTCGCCATGCACGTCATCCATCGCCGCCCCTGGGCGCTGCCGGACAGCGCCGCCACCCCCGAAGCCCTGGTGATGAACCGCCGCGGACTGCTCGCCGGCGCGGGCGCGCTGGCGGCCGGTGCCCTGGCGGGCGGCATCGTGCTGCCGGGGCGCGCGCAGGCGCAGCGCGTCGGCGACCAGCCGGATCCGTCAGCCTCGCTCTATCCGGCCAAGCGCAACGAGGCCTTCACGCTCGACCGGCCCGTCACGGACGAGGCCGTCAACACGACCTACAACAATTTCTACGAGTTCGGCTCGTCCAAGTCGGTCGCCCGCGCCGCGCAGGCGTTGCCCATCCGGCCCTGGACCGTGACGATCGACGGCATGGTCGAGAAGCCGATCACCATCGGGATCGACGATCTCGTGAAGCAGATGCCGCTCGAGGAGCGCCTCTACCGGCACCGCTGCGTCGAGGCGTGGTCGATGGCGATCCCCTGGACCGGCTTCCCGCTCGCCAAGCTGGTGGCGCTGGCGCAGCCGCTCGGCTCGGCCAAATACGTGCGGATGGAGACCTTCAAGGATCCGTCGATCGCGCCGGGGCAGCGCCAGACCTGGTTCCCCTGGCCCTATGTGGAGGGGCTGACCGTCGCCGAGGCGACCAACGATCTCGCCTTCCTGGTCACCGGCGCCTACGGCAAGCCGTTGGCGAAGCAGATGGGCGCACCGCTGCGGCTCGCGGTGCCGTGGAAGTACGGCTTCAAGGCGATCAAGTCGATCGTGCGCTTCACCTTCACGGACCAGCGGCCGAAGAGCTACTGGGAGGCCCTGCAGGCGAGCGAGTACGGGTTCTGGGCCAACGTCAATCCGGCGGTCGCCCATCCGCGCTGGAGCCAGGCGAGCGAGCGGCTGATCGGCAACGACGAGCGGCGTCCCACCCTGCTGTTCAACGGCTATGCCGAGCAGGTCGCCCACCTCTACACCGGGCTCGAGAGCGAGCGCCTGTGGACGTGACGACGCGCGCATAAAAAACGCCGGGTCTTGCGACCCGGCGTAGTTTCGTCGGCGGTGAGGCCGACAACACCTTCCAGAGGGACAGCTGGCGGCAAACGGACGTAATGTGGGAGGAAGCCGTCGCCAACAGCTTGAAACAGGATGAGCGTGATAAACCCAACGCACAACGACGGTTATTTCATGCCACCCCTGCCAAGCCCGCAGGGCTGTTCGCGATATGCGAACAGTGGGCAAATTTCGGCCCACTGGTTGCGCCGCATACCAGTCTTCACAAGCTCCGGCTCGTCATGCGCGGGCGAGACCCGCGCATCCATCGCCTAAAGAAGAGCTTCTTTCCAAGATCGATGGATTGCCGGGTCGAGCCCGGCAATGACGATGAAGGTCGAGGACAACGAAGACGGGTATCAGTAGTTCCAGCGCTGCGCCTTGCTGACCAGGAAGTCGCGGAACGCCTGCACCCGGGCGACCGACTTCAGCTCCTCGGGATAGACGAAGAAGGCGTCGAGCGAGACCGCCTCGTCGTCGCTGAACAGGGTCACCAGGCCCTGGTCGTCCTCCAGGATGTAGTCCGGCAGCATGGCGATGCCGATGCCGCGCTGGCAGGCGCGCAGCACCCCGGCGATGTTGGTGATGATCAGGTGCGGCGAGCGCAGATCCTTGCCTTCGCGGCCGGCCGTCAGCAGCCAGCGGGCGCTCTGCAGATTGATCGGCACCACGGTGCCGCCGAGCACGATCAGGCGGTGCTTGTCGAGGTCCTCGATCGAGCGCGGCGTGCCGAAGCGCTTGAGATAATCCGGCGACGCATAGGCGTGATAGTGCACCGAGAACAGCTTGCGCTGGATCAGGTCGGGCTGGGTCGGCTGCCGCAGCCGGATCGCCACGTCGGCCTCGCGCATGGCGAGATCGAGCTCCTCCTCGGTGGTGATCAGGGTGAGCCGGATGTCCGGATAGAGGTCGATGAACTCGCCCAGCCGGGGCGTCAGCCAGTGCACCCCCATGCCGATCGTGGTGGTGACGCGCAGGTCGCCGTGCGGACGCTCCCGACTGTCGGTCAGCTTCACGCGGACCGATTCGAGCTTCATGAAGACGTCGTGCGCGGTGCGGTAGAGAAGCTCGCCCTGCTCGGTCAGGATGAGGCCGCGGGCATGGCGATGGAACAGCGCGACGCTGAGCTCCTGCTCCAGCGCGCTGACCTGTCGCGATACCGCGGACTGCGACAGCCCGAGCTGCTCGCCCGCATGCGTGAAGCTGCCCGCCTCGGCGGCAGCGTGGAAAACCTTCAGCTTGTCCCAATCCATGGTCGTTCGCGGGCGCCGCCCGTTCCCATCCCGGCTCGCGGTTGCGCGCGAGCGCCGCCTGGACCGCCGACGGCCCAAGCTTGTCCTTGTCTGGCACGATTCGGGGACGCGGATCCGGCCGCTCTGCAACTCCCCGGACCGAAACCGGATGTCATGGTTGAATTACTCCGAACTTTCACTCGGCAGCGGCGCGGGTTTCGGCATGCGCGGCGAGGAAGCGCTCCGCCTCGAGCGCCGCCATGCAGCCCATGCCGGCCGCCGTGACGGCCTGACGATAGACATCGTCGGCGACATCGCCCGCCGCGAACACGCCGGGCACCGAGGTCGCGGTCGAGAACGGCGCGACCTTGACGTAGCCGGAGGATTTCAGCTCGAGCTGACCTGCCACCAACTCGGTCGCCGGCGCGTGACCGATGGCGACGAACACGCCGTCGGCGGCGAGATCCGTGGTCGCGCCGGTCTGGACGTTGCGCAGCCGCGCGCCCGTGACCTTCAGCGGGCTCCGGGTGCCCAAAATCTCGTCGACGGCGCTGTTCCAGATCACCTCGACCTTCGGATTGCGGAACAGCCGCTCCTGCAGGATGCGCTCGGCCCGGAAGCCGTCGCGCCGGTGCACGACCGTCACCTTGGCGGCGAAATTGGTGAGGAACAGCGCCTCCTCGACGGCCGAGTTGCCGCCGCCCACCACGATCACGCGCTTGTTGCGGTAGAAGAAGCCGTCGCAGGTGGCGCAGGCCGAGACGCCATAGCCCTTGAAGGTCTCCTCGGACGCCAGGCCGAGCCAGCGCGCCTGGGCGCCTGTCGCGACGATCAGAACGTCGGCCACATAGACGTCGCCCGAATCGCAGACCAGCCTGAACGGACGCTGTCCGAGATCGACGGCATTGACGTGATCGGTGACGATGCGGGTGCCGACATGCTCTGCCTGTTTCTGCATCTGCTCCATCAGCCAGGGGCCCTGGATCGGCTCGGCGAAGCCCGGATAGTTCTCGACGTCGGTCGTGATGGTGAGCTGGCCGCCCGGCTGGATGCCCTGGATCAGCACCGGCTCCAGCATGGCCCGCGCCGCGTAGACGGCGGCCGTGTATCCGGCCGGGCCGGATCCGATGATCACCACGCGGGCATGGGTGGTCTCGGCCATGCGGAGCCTCGTCGAATGGGTATGCGGAGAGTCCCGACCCGATCGGGAGACGGGCGGCCGCGCCAATGTAGTCAATCCGCCTAGGCATGCAAGCCACGCATAACCCCGGATGTGCATTTCAGTTGTTGACGATCGACGGATTTGTTTCGCGCAATATTATTTCCGATGGCACATCTCTTGCGATAATGCTGTCCCGAGTCGTGCCACAACGACCCCTGGAGAGCCCCGTGCCTTACCGCCTCGATGCGATCGACCACCGAATTCTGAAAGAGCTCCAGGACGACGGGCGGATGACCAATGTCGAGCTCGCCCGCCGGGTCGGCATCTCGCCGCCCCCCTGCCTGCGGCGGGTGCGGGCGCTGGAAGAGGCCGGCTTCATCACCGGGTACCGGGCGCTGCTCGACGAGAAGCGGCTCGGCTACGAGGTCACGGCCTTCGCCATGGTGCATCTGTCGAGCCAGGCCGAGGCCGACCTGACGGCCTTCGAGGCCTATGTGCGCTCGAAGCCGCTGGTACGGGAATGCTGGATGCTGTCCGGCGAGATCGATTTCCTGCTCAAATGCGTCGCACCGAACCTGTCGACCTTCCAGGCCCTGGTCGCCGAGCTGACCGGAGCCCCGAACGTGCGCAACGTGAAGACCACCCTGACGCTGCGCAACTCCAAGAGCGACCCCATCGTGCCGCTGGAGCTCGACCGGCTCGCCGGCTGAGGGGCTCGATGCCGTCCCTCCCCGCGGGACAGCCGGTCCGGCCGGAGGGCTGCGGGACGCGGCGAGGGCAATTTTGGCCCTCTTTCCTTGTCAATCCGGGCATCGCTGCGCTATAAGCCCGCGTTCTGCGGCTTGCAGCCCCCCTGGAGGCTGGCCGTGGCGCCGCGCGAGCGGCATTTCCATCCGCGAATCGACCAGGAAGGCCGCGCAAGCGGCCGTTTTCTCGTCGGAAAGAAGGACTAGACCAATGACGATCGTCAAGGAGCTGAAGGCGACGTCGCGTCCGCGGGCCGGCAAGGGGGCCGCCCGGGCCGTGCGTCGTGAAGGCCGCGTGCCGGGCGTGATCTACGGCGACAAGCAACCCCCGCTCACCATCTCGGTCGACGAGGCGGAGCTGCACCAGCGCATCTTCGCGGGGCACTTCCTGACCAGCATCTACGAGATCGACATCGAGGGGGCGAAGCATCGCGTGATCCCGCGCGACTACCAGCTCGAGCCGATCCGCGACCGGCCCGTGCATGTCGATTTCATGCGGCTGGGCGAAGGCGCCACCATCCGGGTGCGGGTGCCGGTGCGCACCAAGAACGCCGAGGCGGCGCCGGGCATCAAGCGCGGCGGCACGGTCAGCATCGTCACCCACTCGGTGGAGCTGCGCTGCCCGGCCGACGCCATCCCGGAGGCCATCGAGGTCGATCTGGCCGGCCTCGACATCAACTATTCGCGCCATCTCAGCGATGTCACGCTGCCGCCCAACGTCAAGTCGGCCGGCAAGATCGACCCGACCCTGGTCACCATCGTGCCGCCCTCGGGCTACGCCGAAGAGATCAAGGCGGCCAAGGAGGCGGCTGCGGCTGCCGCCACGGCTCCGGCGGCGGGAGCGGCTCCGGCGGCCGGTGCGGCAGCTCCGGCGGCGGCCGGCGGCGACAAGAAGGCGGCGGCCGGCGGCGATAAGAAAGCGGCGGCCGGCGGCGACAAGAAGCCTGCCGACAAGAAGCCCGCCGACAAGAAGTGAGGGAGCGGTCGGTCCGGGGCGGCGCCCGCCGCCTCCGGTCGACCGTGAGGCACCGCCATGCGGCTCCTGGTCGGGCTCGGCAATCCGGGCCCCCGCTATGCGGGCAACCGCCACAATATCGGCTTCATGGCTGTCGACGCGATCGCGCGCCGCCACGGGTTTGCTCCGTGGCGGCGGCGCTTTCACGGTGTCGCGACCGAAGGGCCGCTCGGCGGCGAGCGGGTCATGCTGCTCCTCCCCGAGACCTATATGAACGAGTCCGGCCGTGCCGTGCTCGAAGCGGCCCAGTTCTACAAGGTCGGTCTCGACGACATCGTGGTGCTGCACGACGAGCTCGACCTGCCGCCCGGCAAGGTGCGCCTGAAGACCGGCGGCGGCGCCGCCGGCCACAATGGGTTGCGCTCGATCGGGGCCCATCTCGGCAACGACTTCCGCCGGGTGCGCATCGGTATCGGCCACCCGGGCCTCAAGGAGCTGGTGCACAACTACGTGCTTCAGGATTTCGCCAAGGCCGAGCGCGACTGGGTCACGACCCTGTGCGACACCATCGCGGACAATGCCGGCCTGCTCGCCAAGGGCCAGGACTCGACTTTTCAGAACAAGGTCCACTTGGCCATGCAGGCGAAGGGATTTTTGGGGCCCGACAAGCCGGAAAAGGAGAAAGGTCCGGACACCTCGAAACAACCAGGCCCGGCTTGACCGGGATTCGCGGGGCCGCGACATCGGCCGGGACATCGAGAGGGCAGCGCATGAAGAGCGTCACGATCTCTCTGCCGGACAGCGTGTATGACGACGCCGAGGCTGCAGCGGAGCCGCAAGGAATCACGTTGGCGCAGCTCGTCGCCGATCTGGTGGAGAAGCATTGGCCCGCTGCCGAGGATCAGGCAGCGGCAGCGAAAGCGTTGGAGACGTTCTTTCGTGGTCCCGGCTTCCCCGGCATCAGCAAGAATCTGCCGACCCGCGAGGAGCTCTATGCCGAGCGCGACGACGAGTTGGCTCGCCGTCGGGGAGATCGCGATGCCTGACCTCGTTCCACAATCGAAGCCGTCTCTTTCCGCCCTCACCCTGAGGTGCCCCGCGAAGCGCCGCAGCAGGCACGAACCGTTCATCACGCATTCAGGCGTCATGCGCGGGCTCGACCCGCGCATCCATCGTCTTCGCAAAGAGCTTTCTTTCGCAGAGAGATGGACCGCCGGGTCGAGCCCGGCGATGACGCCGATGAAACCCGGCGAAGCCCCGCCCCCCGATTTCCTGTTCTGACGAGAGCATCATGGGATTCAAATGCGGCATCGTCGGCCTGCCGAATGTCGGCAAGTCGACCCTCTTCAACGCGCTCACCGCCACGGCGGCCGCGCAGGCGGCGAACTATCCGTTCTGCACCATCGAGCCGAATGTCGGCGAGGTGGCGGTTCCGGATCCGCGGCTCGACGTGCTGGCCGGCATCGCCAAATCCGGCGAGATCATCCCGACCCGGCTCGCCTTCGTCGACATCGCCGGCCTGGTGCGCGGCGCCTCGCAGGGCGAGGGGCTCGGCAACCAGTTCCTCGCCAATATCCGCGAGGTCGACGCCATCGTGCATGTGGTGCGCTGCTTCGACGACGGCGACGTCACCCATGTCGAGGGACGGATCGATCCGGTCGCCGACATCGAGACCATCGAGACCGAGCTGATGCTCGCCGATCTCGACAGCCTGGAGCGCCGCGTCGATCAGCTCGAGAAGAAGGCCAAGGGCGGCGACAAGGAGTCGAAGGAGACGCTCGAGCTGGTCAACCGCGCGCTCGTGCTGCTGCGCGAGGGCAAGCCGGCCCGGCTCGTCCAGCTCCGGCCCGAGGACGAGAAGCCGTTCCGCATGCTCGGGCTGTTGTCCTCGAAGCCCGTCCTCTACGTGTGCAACGTCGACGAGGGCTCGGCCGCCACCGGGAACGCCTACGCCAAGGCGGTCGAGGCGCGAGCCTCCGAGGAGGGCGAGGGCTCGGTGGTCATCTCGGCCCAGATCGAGGCGGAGATCGCCATCCTGCCGACCGAGGAGCGCGCCGACTATCTCGCCGCCATCGGGCTCGAGGAGCCCGGCCTCAACCGGCTGATCCGGGCCGGCTACGCGCTCCTGGATCTCGTCACCTTCTTCACGGTCGGCCCGAAGGAGGCGCGCGCCTGGACGGTGACGCGCGGCACCCGCGCGCCGCAGGCGGCCGGCGTGATCCACACCGATTTCGAGCGCGGCTTCATCCGCTCCGAGACCATCGCCTACGACGACTACGTCACCTATGGCGGCGAGGCGGGCGCCCGCGACGTCGGCCGGCTGCGGCTCGAGGGCAAGGAGTATGTGGTCGTCGACGGCGACGTGCTGCACTTCCGCTTTGCCACGTGAGCGCCGTCCTCTCGACCGCTCGTCCCCGCGAAGGCGGGGACCCAGAAGCCCCGCACAGTGCCGCCCCTGGATGCCCGCTTCCGCGGGCATGAGCGGAGCGTGAGCGGCACGCGCCGCAGCTACATCGGCCCGCGATTGCGGATGGCGCCGAGGTGCTCGTTGATCCGGAACACGATCAGCACGAACTCGGCCGAGATGCGCGCCACGATGATGCCGACGAACGCGCCGAGCAGGCTGCCGACCATCGCCACCAGGCCGGCGAAGAAGCTCTCCGCCATCAGGGCGATCGAGGAGACGAGGCCGGACAGGCCGAACAGCACCGAGAGCCCCACGGCCAGCCAGTAGAACACCTTGATGATCGACGGGGTGATGAAGCGATCCCACTGGAAAAGGTCGCCGAACGAAAACATGAAGCCTCTCCTCTGGCGGGCCGTGCCGCGCGGCGGCCCTCGTCGCCCACGTCGCGGGTGTGCCGTGTGATGCCGGCCCCCCGGAGTCCGCCCCTGCTCCGCCGGCCGTTCTGCCCTGGAATTGTGGTGTGCTCGCGTCGACGCGAGTCGGCAGCCGGCCGCACCCACGCCCCGCCGCCGTCCATCCCCGGCTGGTTGCCGGCATGGTGAACGAGTCGTTGCCTCGACCGGAGAGGCCGGCTTCAATCGCGCGCCGGGGCGACTCGGACCGTCCCCCGGCACCTCGCGGCGTCAAATCCCTTCCGCCCTGGAGCACCGACCGTGCCGCATCCCCACGCGCAGGACGTCGCGCCTGCCGTCCGCCGCGCCGAGGAGCGCCGAGCCCTGGCAGTCGCCGGCGGCGCCCACATGCTGCACGACGGCTATACCGACATGGTCTATGTGCTGCTGCCGGTTTGGCAGGCCGAGTTCGGCCTCACCTATGCGGCGGTCGGCCTGCTGCGCAGCCTCTATGCCGGCGTCATGGCGGGCCTGCAGATCCCGGCCGGATTGCTGGCCGAGCGGCTCGGCGCCGGTCCGGTCCTGGCGCTCGGCACCGCGCTCGCCGGCCTCGGCTATGTGCTGGCCGGCGCCAGCACCGGCCTCCTGGTGCTCGGCCTCGCTCTGGCTTCGAGCGGCCTCGGCTCCAGCACCCAGCACCCGCTCGCCTCGTCCCTGGTGGCGCAGGCGTTCGAGGGGCCGCGCTCCCTGAAGGCGATCGGCACCTACAATTTCACCGGCGACCTCGGCAAGATGGCGCTGCCGCTGGTCGCCGCCCTGCTGCTCACCGTGACCACCTGGCGGGCCACCGTGGTGATCCTCGGCGCCTTCGGGGTCTTGGCGGCGATCGCCATCCTGGTTTTCGCGCCGCGCCCGACGGCCCCGACCGCCTGCCCGGCCGGCGCCGCCGCCCCCGGCTCGGACCGGCCGGTGGCCGGGCCGGCCGGTTTCCGGCTGCTGGTCTGCATTGCGCTGGTCGACAGTGCGACCCGGATGGCCTTCCTCACCTTCCTGCCGTTCCTGCTGACTGCCAAGCAAGCCGATGTCGCCACGATCGGCTTCGCGTTTTCGCTGGTGTTCGCCGGCGGCGCCGCCGGCAAGCTGGTCTGCGCCTTCGTCGGCGCCCGCATCGGCGTCTTCGCCACCGTGCTGGCGACCGAAATCCTGACCACCGCGACGATCCTGCTGCTGCTGCCGCTGCCGCTCGCGGCCGGGCTGGTCCTGCTGCCGCTGATCGGGGTGGCCCTCAACGGCACCTCCTCGGTGCTGTACGGGTCGGTTCCCGTTCTGGTCGCGCCGGCGCGGCGGGCCCGGGCCTTCGGCCTGTTCTACACGGCGACCATCGGGTCGGGCGCCGCCTCCCCGGTGCTGTTCGGGGTGATCGGCGACGCCATCGGGCTACGCCCCGTGCTCGTGCTGATCGCCGGCTTCGCGCTGCTGACGGTGCCGCTCGCCGTGGCCCTGCGGCCGGCCCTCCCGGCCCCGGTCGAATGAACGATTCGGAACGCAATCGAGGCTTGTGCACGGCGGTTCGGTTTCCTAACTACGGCTGAGCAGGAGCCGCCGTCATGGATCAACTCAAGCTCGTCGCCCTCGACCAGGACGATCTCGAGATCGTCGCCACCCATCTCCAGGACTCCCATGTGAAAGTGGGCGACATCCATTGGCGACCGCAGGAGAAGCGGCTGGTGATGGGCCTCGACCGCTTCGACTGGGAGTGCGCCGTCTGCGGCGAGCCGCATTTCCGGCGACGTCGCACCGCGCTGCGCTTCGACCGGGTGCTCGCCTGCAAGTGCCGCAACGTGCAGTCCCAGGCCAAGGACGTCGTCCTCAACCTGCTCACCATCGAGTTCGTGCAAGCCGGCGCGCCCGGCGGCAGCGTCGTACTGATCTTCTCGGGCGGCGGCGAGATGCGGCTCGACGTGGAGTGCCTGGAGGTGGAGCTTGCCGACCTCGGACCGGTATGGGATACGACCTGCTGTCCGGCGCACGAGGACCAGGTGAGCCCGGCCTGACGGCCGCGGTCCGCCTCACTTTTTCGGCTCACCCAACGGCCGGGAAAACCAGGAGATCCCCGTCGCGCCTGCCGCGTCCCTGACTGCAGCCGGGCGGCAGCAGGATCTGAGCGCACCGGCTCGCCAGTGCGCCGCCTCCCACGCCCGGGGGTCCTGCCATGCCTGTCCGTCTCGACACGAGCGATCCCGATTTCAAGAGCCGTTTCGCCGCTCTCCTGGGCAGCAAGCGCGAGACGGCGCCCGATGTCGAGGCGGCGGTCCGCGCCATCGTCGACGACGTGCGGGCGCGCGGCGACGCGGCCCTGATCGAGCTGTCCAAAACATTCGACGGGATCGACCTCGCCGCCACGGGCCTCAGGGTTTCGCGCGACGAGATCGCGGCAGCGGTTTCTGTCTGCGATCCAAAGGACATCGCGGCGCTGACGCTCGCGCGCGACCGCATCGAGGCCTATCACCGCCGCCAGCTCCCCGCCGACGAGCGCTTCACCGACGCGCTCGGGGTCGAGCTCGGCTACCGCTGGACCCCGGTCGAGGCCGCCGGCCTGTACGTGCCGGGCGGCACCGCCGCCTATCCGTCCTCGGTGCTGATGAACGCCGTGCCGGCCAAGGTGGCCGGCGTCGCCCGCCTCGTGATGGTCGTCCCGTCGCCGGGCGGAAAACTCTCGCCGCTGGTGCTGACGGCGGCCGACCTCGCCGGGGTCGACGAGATTTATCGGGTCGGCGGCGCCCAGGCCGTGGCGGCGCTCGCCTGGGGCACCGCGACCATCGCGCCGGTCGACAAGATCGTCGGCCCGGGCAATGCCTATGTGGCGGCCGCCAAGCGCATCGTCTTCGGCAAGGTCGGCATCGACATGATCGCCGGCCCGTCCGAGGTGCTGATCGTGGCCGACCGCAGCGCCGACCCGGACTGGATCGCCGCCGATCTCCTGGCCCAGGCCGAGCACGACCCCGCCGCGCAGTCGATCCTGATCACCGACAATGCGATTCTCGCCGACGCCGTCGAGGCCGCCCTGGCGGCTCAACTGGTGACGCTGCCGCGTGAAAAGATCGCCGGCGCGTCGTGGCGCGACCACGGCGCCGTCATCCTGGTGGGGAGCCTGGACGAGGCGGTCGGCCTCGCCGACGCGATCGCGCCCGAGCATCTCGAGCTCGCGGTCGAGAACCCCGAGCCGCTCGCCGCAGCCGTACGCCATGCCGGGGCGATCTTCGTCGGCACCCACACGCCGGAGGCGATCGGCGACTATGTGGCGGGCTCGAACCATGTGCTGCCGACAGCGCGCTCGGCGCGCTTCTCGTCCGGGCTCGGCGTGCTCGACTTCATGAAGCGCACCTCGATCCTGCGCTGCGGGCCGGCCCAGCTCGCCGCGCTCGGCCCGGCCGCCGTCACGCTGGCGCAGGCCGAAGGCCTGGACGCGCATGCGCGCTCGGTCGCGCTCCGGCTGGGGGCGCGATGACGCACGCCCGCGACGATGACCGGTCGGCCCGCCGCCTGGTCGAGGTGACGCTCGACCACGACACCATCGGGCCCGGCAATCGCGACATCGAGCACGAGCGGTCGGTCGCCATCTACGACCTGCTCGAGGACAATCTGTTCGCCCCGCTCGGCCACGAGGGCGGCCCCTATTGCCTGCGGCTGCTGCTGGTCAACGACCGGCTGGTGTTCGACGTCCGCCAGCGCGACGGTGCGCCCGTGGTGGCGCATTATCTGTCGCTCACGCCGTTCCGGCGCATCGTGAAGGACTACTTCCTGATGTGCGAAAGCTACCACACCGCCATCCGCACCGCCTCGCCGAGCCAGATCGAGGCGATCGACGTCGGCCGGCGCGGCCTGCACAACGAGGGCTCCGAGCTGCTCACCGAGCGGCTGAAGGACAAGATCGAGATCGACTTCGACACGGCGCGTCGGCTGTTCACGCTGATCTCCGTGCTGCACTGGAAGGGGTGATGGCCATGGCCCCGCCGGTCCCCCCGCCGGGGCGTGCCGGGCCGCCGGGCGCCGTGCTGTTCGTCTGCGCCTACAACTCCGTGCGCTCGCCCATGGCAGCCGCCATGTTCCGCCAGTATTTCGGCCATCGCAGCTATGTCGGCTCGGCCGGCGTGCGCCGGGGCGACCCCGATCCGTTCGCCACCGCCGTGATGGAGGAGATCGGCCTCGATCTCAGCGGCCACAAGCCGATGACCTTCGAGGAGCTCGAGGATCTCGAGGGTCTCAATTTCGATCTGATCATCACGTTGTCGCCGGAGGCGCATCACCGCGCCCTCGAGGTCACCCGCACGCTCGCCATCGATGTCGAGTACTGGCCGACCCACGATCCGGGCGCCGTCGAGGAGGGCAGCCGGGCGCAGCGGCTGGACGCCTATCGCGAGATCCGCGACCAGCTCCTCGCCCGCATCGAGCAGCGGTTCGGAAGCGGCGGCTTCGGGAGCTGAGAGAAGTCACGCGGTCATTCCGGGGCGCGGGCTGAAAGCCCGCGAGCCCGGAATCCATAAACACAGACCGGGGTTATGGATTCCGGGCTCGCCGCTGCGCGGCGCCCCGGAATGACAGAGATCGTTCGCTCACTTCACCCGGCGAAGCCGAACAGCTTTCGCGACGTCTCGGCGACTGCGGCCTGCTCGGCGGGCGTGAGCCACGTCCGCAGTTCCGTGATCCCGTCCTCGTAGCGACGGGTCGCCTCGAACTCGGTGAACGGCCAGTCGCTTCCCCACAAGAGGCGCCCCGGTCCGAGCGCGTCGAGAAGCGCGCCGGCATAGGGCGCCGCGTCGGCGCCACCGCAGCGATAGCTCCCCGAGATTTTCACATGGAGAGGCCCGTCCGGCCCGGCGGCCAGCAGTCTTCGGAATCCGGGATCGTCGATGCCGAGCGCCGGATCGGGCCGGCCAAAATGGTCGATCACGAGAGGCGCGCCGAGCGGCGCAAGACCGTCGATAAGCACAGGCAGATCGCGGCCCTGCGCCTGGATCTCGATTTGCCAGCCGCGCGCCGCGATGCGTTTCAACATCGCCGTCCAGTCCGGTGCCAGCACGTCGCGAACATCCTTGCCGAGCAGATTGAGCCGGATGCCGACCACGCCGGCGCGCGCGAACGCATCGAGCTGCGCGTCCGCGACGGAGGGGTCGACCACCACGATGCCGCGCAGCTTTTCGGGAGCGAGCGCCAGCGTCTCGACGAGATAGGCGTTGTCGGTGCCGAGGAACGAGGGCTGCACCAGCACGATGCGGTCGATGCCGTGCCGGCCCGCCACGGCGAACAGGTCGGCGGGCGGAAAATCGCCGCTCGGGCTGTGGCGGCGCCCCGCCGCCAGCGGCAAAGCGCGGGTGAAGACATGGACGTGCGTATCGATGATCGGCGTGTCGGTCGGGAGAATCGCAGGATTGGTCATCGCGGTCGTTGCCAGAGGGGCCCTCCACGTCCTATACTCCTCTAGAGGACTAGCTGACCAGAGCCTTCGAGGCCCCAGCCGCCATGCAATCCGTCCCCGACGCCCGCACCGACGAGCGCCTGCCGATCTACCAGCGCCTCAAGGACGCGCTCGCCGAGCGCATCCAGGACGGCGCCTGGAAGCCGGGCGATGCGATCCCGGCCGAATCCGACCTCGCCGCCGAGTTCGGGGTCGCGCTCGGCACCATGCGCAAGGCGATCGAGGGCCTGGTGGTGCAGGGCCTGCTGGAGCGCCGGCAGGGCCGCGGCACCTTCGTACGTCGGGCCGATCTCGGCAACACGCTGTTCCGCTTCTTCCGCCACACAGGCAAGGGCGGCCGCCCGCTCGCGCCGACCCAGCGGCTGGTCGCTCGGCGCACCGGGCCGGCCGGCCGCGCCGCGGCGGCGGCGCTCGGCCTCGCTCCGGAGGATCCGGTGCTGTGGCTCAAGCGCCTGCGCCTCGTCGACGACGAGCCGCTGGTGATCGACGAGATCGCCCTGCCGCTGCCGCGATTCGAAAAGCTCGCGACGGTGCCGGCCGCCGATTTCGACGAGCTCCTCTATCCGCTCTACGAGCGTGTGCTCGGCGTCACCATCGCGCGCGCCACCGACCGCATCGCCTTTGCGCGCGCCACCGCGGCGGTGGCGCGACCGCTCGCGATCGCGACCGGCGATCCCGTCGTGGTGATCGAGCGCACCGCCTTCGGTCACGACGGCGAGCCGCTGGAATGGCGGCGCTCGCACGGCCCCGCCGAACGCTTCAGCTACGACGTCGAGATCAGATGATCAGGGAGACAACAATGTCCAACCGCCTCCGCTGCGCGTTCGCGGCTCCGCTGGTGGCCGCCGTGCTGCTCGCCGGCACCGCCTCGGCGCAGGAGTACCCGACCCGTCCGATCACGCTGATCGTCCCTGCCCCGCCCGGCGGCGGCACCGACGTGTTCGCCCGCCAGATCGCCGAGGCGGTCGAGCCTTTCCTCAAGCAGAAGGTGATCGTCGACAACCGCGCCGGCGGCGGCGGCACGGTCGGCACCACGGTGATCACGGCGGCGCAGCCGGACGGCTACACGCTCGGCTTCATCTGGAACTCGCCGCTCACCACGAGCCCGCACAGCCTCGCGGTTTCCTACACGCCGGACTCCTATGCCAGCGTGATGTCGATCGGCTACTCGTCCTATGTCTTATGCACGGCGCCGAGCTTTCCGGCGTCGACCGCGCAGGAGCTCGTCGATCAGATCAAGGCCAATCCCGGAAAATTCACCTACGGCAACGACGGGCTGGGCGGCACCATGCAGCTCGCCGCCGAGCGCGTCTTCGCCAAGCTCGGCGCAAAAGTGCGGCCGGTGCCGTTCGGCGGCGCCGGCGAGACGGCGCGCAATTTCCTCGGCGGCCACGTCACCTTCTACGGCGGCTCGCTGCCGCCGATCCTGCCGCATGCGGCAGCCGGCAAGGCGAAGTGCCTGCTGCTCACCTCGGCGGGCAAGAATCCGGCGCTGCCGCAGGCCGCCGGCCTCGACGACATCGGCCTCGGCGCGGAAGAGACCGTACTGTGGTGGGGCCTGATCGCCCCGGCCAAGACGCCGCCCGCAATCCTGGCCAAGCTGGAGAAGGCCTTCATGGAGGCCGCCTCGACCGAGAAGTTCAAGGAGGCGATGGACAAGCAGGGCGCGACGCAGCGCGTGCTCGGCGCCAAGGAAACCGGCGCGCTGATCCGCTCAGAGCTCGCTGCGCTCGGCGCCGTGGCAAAATCGATCGGCATCGAGAGGAAGGGGCAGTGAGCATGGGCGCGGCGGTCCAATCGTCGCTCGTTCTGGTTCGAAGTGTCATGCGCGGGCTCGACCCGCGCATCCATCAAACGAAGAGAAGCATCTTTGCGTCAGATGGATGGATCTCCGGGTCAAGCCCGGCGATGACGCCAAGCGAACAGCGCCCACCCAAAACTCTGCTCATTCCCGCGCAAGCGGGAATCCAGGGCGGCACGACGTGCCGTGCGGCTCCTGGGTCCCCGCTTTCGCGGGGACGAGCGGATGGCGGGCGCGCGTCCGGGAGGCTGCCATGACCGGCCTCGGCGTTTCGCACCGGGCGGGCGACGCCGCCGTGGGGCTGGCGCTCGCGGCCGGCGGCATCGCGCTCGCGATCTTGGCTTGGCCGATCCCGCGCGGCGAGATCGGCAATCCGGGGCCGGGCTTCATGCCCTTCGTGCTCGGGCTGCTGCTGATCGGGCTCGGCCTCGTCTGCGCCATACGCGCCCTTCGCGAGCACGACACCACCATGGTCGTGCTGGCCAATCGCAAGTCCGCCGTGTGCTTGGTCGCACTCGCCGCCGCGGCGCTCGCCTTCATACCCGTAGGCTTCGTGCCGACCGTCGCGGTGTTCCTCACGGTGCTGTTCGGCGTGCTGGCCGAGAAGCCGTGGTGGCGCGCCGCGATCTACGGCTGCGGCGCCAGCGTCGCCCTGTTCGTCGTGTTCGAGCAGTTGCTCGGTCTCGGCCTGCCGGCCGGCATCTGGCCGTTCTGACGATTGAATGATCTCTGGTCATTTCGGGGCGCACCGAAGGTGCGAACCCGGAATCCAGACAGACACTCCGAAGCCTGCCGCTGGATTCCGGGTTCGCGTGCTTCGCCCGCGCCCCGGAATGACGGAGGCGGGAACAACCAGATCCGCATGGGAGCAGCGTCGTGGACTCGCTCGGATACCTGATGGACGGGTTCGCGGTCGCGCTCACTTGGCGCAACCTGCTCTTGTGCTTCGTCGGCTGCCTGTGGGGCACGGCGGTCGGCGTGCTCCCCGGGCTCGGCCCGCTCGCCGGCATGGCGCTCCTCTTGCCGCTCACCTTCAAGCTCGACCCGACCGGCGCCGTGATCATGCTGGCCGGCATCTTCAACGGCGCCATGTATGGCGGCTCGACCACCTCGATCCTGATGCGCATCCCGGGCGAGGCGGCCTCGGTGGTCACCTGCATCGACGGCTACGAGATGGCAAAACGCGGCCGCGCCGGCGCGGCCCTCACCATCGCGGCGGTCGGCAGCTTCGTCGGCGGCACCATCTCGATCATCGGCCTGATGGCGGTCGGCCCGCTGCTCGCCGACGCCATGCTGTCGGTCGGCCCCGCCGCCGAGTTCGTGCTGATGCTGACCGCGCTGCTGGTGGTCAGTGCGGTATCCAGCTCGCCGCCCGTAAAGACGCTCGCCATGATCGTGCTCGGGCTGGCGCTCGGCACCGTCGGGCTCGACCAGCTCACCGCCTGGCCGCGCTTCACGTTCGGCTCGCTCGACCTCACCGACGGCCTCAACTTCGTCGCCCTGTCGATCGGTCTGTTCGGCGTCTCCGAGATCCTGCTCAATCTCGACGAGGCGACGCCCGTGGTGCCGAAGGCCCCGCGCCTGCGCGACATGCTGCCGACGGCCGAGGAAATCCGCGAGGCGGCGCCGGCGGTGCTGCGCGGCTCCGGCATCGGCTTCCTGTTCGGCCTGGTGCCCGGGGTGAGCCACATCATATCGACCTTCGTGTCCTATGCGGTCGAGAAGAAGATCTCGAAGACGCCGGAAAGGTTCGGCCATGGCGCGGTGGCCGGCGTCGCCGGCCCGGAGACCGCCAACAACGCGACCACGGGCGCCTCGATGATCCCTCTGCTGGTGCTCGGCATCCCGGCGATTCCGGCGACCGCGATCCTCTTGTCGGCGCTGCTGATTCATGGCGTGCAGCCTGGCCCGCTCCTGATGAGCGAGCACCCACAGGTCTTTTGGGGCCTGATCGCCAGTCTGTATCTCGGCAACGCCATCCTGGTGGTGCTGAACCTGCCGCTGGTCGGCATCTTCGTGTCGCTGCTGCGCACCCCGATGGGTGTGCTGGCGCCGCTCGTGCTGGTGATCTGCCTGATCGGCGTCTACTCGCTCAAGGCCTCCTCGCTCGATCTGATGATCCTGGTCGCCGCCGGCGTGGTCGGTTATCTGCTGCGCAAGTTCTCCTACGACGTCGCGCCGCTGCTGCTCGCCTTCGTGCTCGGCGATCGCATGGAGCTGTCGTTCCGCCGCGCCCTCACCATCTCGGACGGCGATTACTGGGTGTTCGTGCAGGGGCCGGCGGCGCGCGTGTTCATCGCCGTGCTCCTCCTGATCGGCACCCTCCAGCTCGCCGCCATGCTGCTCGGCTGGCGCCGGACAGGCGCCGCCGCGCCCTGACGCGGGCGGATCAGTGCGGAGCGAGTCGTCCTGATCTCGCGCCACACACCGCTCATTCCCGCGTACGCGGGAATCCAGGGTTTTTTTGGCCGTGTCGCTCCTGGGTCCCCGCCTTCGCGAGGACGAGCGGAGATCGGCTGGTTGTCGTCGCAGCCCGTTTCCGCTAGGGTCCGCGCCCATCCTGAGGCTCTCGTGTCGACCTCAGCTCGTCGCCTCGCGGAAGCGCAACAGAACCTCACCTCATGATGGGCCGTCCCAAGCTCGTGCTCGCCTCCGGTTCGCCCCGGCGGCTCACCCTCTTCAACCAGGCCGGGCTCGATCCCGATGCGCTGCGCCCCGCCGAGGTCGACGAGACGCCGAAGCGCGGCGAGCTGCCACGCGCCTGTGCCAACCGCCTCGCCCGCGAGAAGGCCGAGGTGGCGCTCGCCGCCCTCAAGCTCGACGACGACCTGCGCGGATCGTTCATCGTCGCGGCCGACACCGTGGTGTCGGTCGGCCGCCGCATCCTGCCCAAGGCGGAGCTTCTCGACGAGGCGGGGCAGTGCCTGCGCCTGCTGTCGGGCCGCAATCACCGGGTCTACACCGCCGTCTGCCTGGTCACCCCGAAGGAGGCCTTCCGCCAACGCCTGGTGGAGACGCGGGTGCGGTTCAAGCGGCTGTCCTCGGAGGACATCGACGCCTACCTCGCCTCCGGCGAGTGGCGCGGCAAGGCCGGCGGCTATGCCGTGCAGGGGCTCGCCGGCAGCTTCGTGGTCAAGCTGGTCGGCTCCTATACGGGCGTCGTCGGCCTGCCCCTCTACGAGACCGTCTCCCTGCTGGCCGGCGAGGGTTTTCCGATCCACCACGGCTGGCTGAACCCGACCAACCCGATGCCGGGGTGAGGTGCGGCAGGCCCCCTTTCTTCACCTCCCCCTGGAGGGGGGAGGTCGGACCGCGCAGCGGTCCGGGAGGGGGTAACAGCGGTGCTGTGCGGGGGGCTTCACCCCACTCCGCTCGCCTGTGGCGAGCGCCCCTCCCCCTCCAGGGGAGGGTGGGGGCCGGGCCGGCGCGGGCTCGCCTTTGTGCTGTCAGATGCCTATTTATGGCCCATGTCTGCTGACCATCTCGTCGCCACCGGAAGACCCTGCACCACCTGCGGCAAGCCGGCCGTGGAGAAATTCCGGCCGTTCTGCTCGCAACGGTGCAAGAACGTCGATCTCCACCGCTGGCTGTCCGGCATCTATGCGATCCCGGCCGTCGAGGCCGAGGAGGACGAGCTCGGTCTGCCGGAGCCCGAAGAGGCGCCGCCGCCGCGCCGTCGCGGTCCGCTGGACGGGCTCTGACAGAACCAGCCGAGGATCTCCCGTCATTCCGGGGCGCGGGCCGGAGGCTCGCGAACCCGGAATCCAGCCGCGAGTTCCGAGTATGCTGCTGGATTCCGGGTTCGCTGCTTCGCAGCGCCCCGGAATGACGGAGCGGAGGCCCCGGCCCGGCGCTCTTCCATCCCCGGCGATTCTGGGCTAAGGGTCGCCCGCCCCGGCGGACCGCCACGGGCAGGCGACAAACCGGTCGAGTTCGCAAAGGCGGCGCGTCCACGACGCCTTTTTTTGTGCCCAGACCAGACCGCGAAGACCCCTGATGCCCAAACGCACCGACATCTCCTCGATCCTGATCATCGGCGCGGGACCGATCGTGATCGGCCAGGCGTGCGAGTTCGACTATTCCGGCACCCAGGCCTGCAAGGCGCTGCGCGAGGAAGGCTACCGGGTGGTGCTGGTCAACTCCAATCCGGCCACCATCATGACAGACCCGGAGATGGCCGACGCCACCTATGTCGAGCCGATCACGCCGGAGATCGTCGCAAAGATCATCGAGAAGGAGCGGCCCGACGCGCTCTTGCCGACCATGGGCGGCCAGACCGCGCTGAACACGGCGCTGTCGCTGCGCAAGATGGGCGTGCTCGACAAGTTCGGCGTCAAGATGATCGGCGCCACGGCGGAAGCGATCGACAAGGCCGAGGACCGCGAGCTTTTTCGCGAGGCGATGAAGAAGATCGGGCTCGACATCCCGAAGTCGTTCCTGGCCAACGCCTCGGAGCTCAAGCAGGCGGACCGCCAAAAATATCTCGACGAGCTCGCCCGCATCGACGGCTCCGACGACCGCCCGAGCGAGAAGACGGCCAAGCGCGGAAAATTCCAGCACGACTGGGCGGCCGGCGAGGAGGAGCGGCGCAAGCGCTACGTCCACGGCGCGCTCGGCGAGGCGCTGATCGCGCTGGCCGAGATCGGGCTGCCGGCGATCATCCGGCCGAGCTTCACGCTCGCCGGCACGGGTGGCGGCATCGCCTACGATCTCGACGAGTTCATCGAGATCGTGCGGGGCGGTCTGGACGCGTCGCCGACCAACGAGGTCCTCGTCGAGGAGAGCGTCCTCGGCTGGAAAGAGTACGAGATGGAGGTCGTTCGCGACAAGAACGACAACTGCATCATCGTCTGCTCGATCGAAAACCTCGACCCGATGGGCGTCCACACCGGTGACTCGATCACCATCGCGCCGGCCCTGACGCTCACCGACAAAGAGTATCAGGCGATGCGCGACGCCTCGATCGCGGTGTTGCGCGAGATCGGCGTCGAGACCGGCGGCTCCAACGTGCAGTTCGCCGTCAATCCGGACGACGGGCGCCTCGTCGTCATCGAGATGAACCCGCGCGTCTCGCGCTCCTCGGCGCTAGCCTCGAAAGCGACCGGCTTCCCGATCGCCAAGGTGGCCGCCAAGCTCGCGGTCGGCTACACGCTCGACGAGATCGCCAACGACATCACGGGCGGCGCCACGCCGGCCTCGTTCGAGCCAACCATCGACTACATCGTCACCAAGATTCCCCGCTTCGCCTTCGAGAAGTTCCCGGGCGCCGAGCCGCTGCTCACCACCTCGATGAAGTCGGTGGGCGAGGCCATGGCGATCGGCCGCAGCTTCCAGGAGTCGCTGCAGAAGGCGCTGCGCTCGCTGGAGACCGGGCTCACCGGGCTCGACGAGATCGAGATCGAGGGCATCGGCGAGGGCGACGACAAGAACGCCATCCGGGCTGCGCTCGGCCGGCCGACGCCCGACCGGCTCCTGAAGGTCGCGCAGGCCATGCGGCTGGGCACCTCCGACGAAGACATTTTCCGCTCCTGCCAGATCGACCCGTGGTTCCTGGCCGAGATCCGCGGCATCGTCGAGACCGAGGCCGAGGTGAGGGCCAAGGGCCTGCCGGCGACCGCGGGTGCGCTGCGCCACCTCAAGGCGATGGGCTTTTCGGACGCGCGACTGGGCGCCCTCACCGGCCTGTCGGCCGACGACGTCACCCGACGGCGCCAGGCGCTCGGCGTGCGGCCGGTGTTCAAGCGCATCGACACCTGCGCGGCCGAGTTCGACGCGCCGACCGCCTACATGTACTCGACCTACGAGGCGCCCTTCGCCGGCCAGCCGGCCGACGAGGCGAAGCCGTCGGACCGAAAGAAGGTCGTGATTCTCGGCGGCGGCCCCAACCGGATCGGCCAGGGCATCGAGTTCGACTACTGCTGCTGCCACGCCTGCTTCGCCCTCGAGGACGCCGGCTTCGAGACCATCATGGTCAACTGCAATCCGGAGACCGTGTCGACCGACTACGACACCTCGGATCGCCTCTATTTCGAGCCGCTCACGGCCGAGGACGTGCTGGAGATCATCGCCACCGAGCAGACCAACGGCACGCTGCACGGCGTCATCGTGCAGTTCGGCGGGCAGACGCCGCTGAAGCTCGCGGCGGCGCTGGAGGCCGCGAACGTGCCGATCCTCGGCACCTCGCCGGACGCCATCGATCTCGCCGAGGACCGCGACCGCTTCAAGCGGCTGCTCGACAAGCTGCACCTGCGCCAGCCGAAGAACGGCATCGCCTACTCGGTCGAGCAGAGCCGGCTGATCGCGGCCGAGCTCGGCCTGCCCTTCGTGGTGCGCCCCTCCTACGTGCTGGGCGGCCGCGCCATGGCGATCATCCGCAATCAGGAGCAGTTCGACGACTATCTGCTCGGCACCCTGCCGAGCCTGGTGCCGTCCGACGTCAAGGCGCGCTACCCGAACGACAAGACCGGCCAGATCAACACCGTGCTGGGCAAGAACCCGCTGCTGTTCGATCGCTATCTGTCGGACGCCATCGAGATCGACGTCGATTGTCTCGCCGACGGCAAGGACACCTTCATCGCCGGGATCATGCAGCACATCGAGGAGGCCGGCGTTCACTCCGGCGATTCCGCCTGCTCGCTGCCGCCGCACTCGCTGCCGCCCGAGATCATCGCCGAGCTGGAGCGGCAGACCCGCGCGATGGCGCTGGCGCTCAAGGTCGGCGGCCTGATGAACGTGCAGTATGCCCTCAAGGACGGCGACATCTACGTGCTCGAGGTCAACCCGCGCGCCTCCCGCACGGTGCCGTTCGTCGCCAAGGTGATCGGCATCCCGGTCGCCAAGATCGCCGCCCGGGTGATGGCCGGCGAGTCGCTGGCGAGCTTCGGGCTGACGCCGCCGGCACTCCATCATGTCGGCGTCAAGGAGGCGGTTTTCCCCTTCGCACGGTTCCCGGGGGTCGACACCCTGCTCGGTCCGGAGATGCGCTCGACCGGCGAGGTGATGGGAATCGACCGCTCCTTCGAGATCGCCTTCGCCAAGAGCCAGATCGGCAGCGGCACCCGGCTGCCGCGCGCCGGGACCGTCTTTGTGGCAGTGCGGGACACCGACAAGCCGCGCATCCTGGAATCCGTCAAGCTGTTGGTGGATCTCGGATTCAAGGTGATCGCCACGTCCGGCACCCAGCGCTTCTTCCACGACAACGGGGTGCCGGCCGAGAAGGTCAACAAGGTGCTGGAAGGCCGGCCTCACATCGTCGACGCGATCAAGAACGGCGAGGTCCAGCTCGTCTTCAACACAACCAGCGGGAACCGTGCCATCTCGGACTCGCGCTCCTTGCGGCGCGCGGCCCTCTTGCATAAGGTCCCGTACTACACCACTCTTTCCGGAGCCGTCGCGGCGGCGCTCGGCATCAAGGCCTATCTCGCGGGCGACCTCGAGGTGCGCACGCTGCAGAGCTATTTCTCCGAACGCGCCCATTGAGGGCCAGGCCGGAGAACATAGGCCACGGGCTGGACATACTTCCGAACGGTTGCGTGCCGGGCTGACGCCGGCACGCGATCGAGTTTTTTTCTGTCGGAGAGGAACCGATGGACAAGATACCGATGACGGCTGCCGGCTATACCGCGCTCGAGCACGAGCTGCGCCATTGCCAGCAGGTCGAGCGACCACGCATCATCCAGCAGATCACCGAGGCGCGTTCGCACGGCGACCTGTCGGAGAATGCCGAGTATCACGCCGCCAAGGAATCCCAGTCGCTCAACGAGGGCCGCATCTCGGATCTCGAGGACAAGCTGGCGCGCGCCGAGGTGATCGACGTCTCCAAGCTGTCGGGCGACACCGTGAAGTTCGGTGCGACCGTCACGCTGATCGACGAGGACACCGAGAAGAAGCATGTCTGGCAGATCGTCGGCGAGCCGGAGGCGGACGCGAAGAACGGCCGCATCTCGATCGCATCGCCGCTCGCCCGTGCTTTGGTGGGGAAGAAGAAGGGCAGCCAGGTCGAGGTGGTGACGCCGGGCGGCGCCAAGGCCTACGAGGTCCTCGCCGTCGAGTGGCGTTGAGCCGACCAGGCCACGGCCCGGCCTCCCCGGCCGGTTGCTTCGCGTGTGTCTTCTCCCGGCGATCCCGCGAGCCTACAACGGCTGCCCGGCGCGCATCGCCGGCATGAACCCGTTCGCGCTCCCCTGCGTCAAAGGGACGGGCCGTGAGGCCTGTCGTGGGGGAGCAACGGGATGCGAGGCATCCGCGCCGGTCTGATCGCGGTTCTGGCCGGCGTCGCCGCCGGCCTGGCCGGCATCGCCCATCCCGCACTCGCCGCCGACGACCGGCCGGTCTGCTGGGGCCGCACCACCGATCCCGACAGCCGCATCGCCGCGTGCACGCGTCTGCTCGCAGGCGGATCGCTGCGCGGACAGGTGCTCGCCGACACCTATGCGTGGCGGGCACAGGGCTGGAAGCAGAAAGCCCAGCTCGACCGCGCCCTCGCCGATTACGACCAGGCCGTCCGGCTCGCCCCCGCGGATCCCGACATGCTGATCGGCCGCGGCTATGTCCAGCTCGCCAGGAACGACAACGAGCGCGCCCGCGGCGATCTCGACGCGGCCCTCCAGCACGATCCCAAGAAGGTGCGGGCCTGGCTCGGCCACGGCACCGCCGAGCTCGGTCTCGGCCGCTTCGAGCGCGCCATCGCCGACCTCACTGAAGCAATCCGGCTCGATCCGACCCTCTCCGACGCCTGGAACAATCGCGGCTACGCGCTGCTGCGCAACGGCCAGGCGGAGCGCGCCCTCGCCGACTTCGAGAAGACCATCGCGCTGAAGCCCGACGCCGCCCCACCGTACGGCAATATCGGGCTGATCCATTATCAGAAGGGCGACCTCGACCGGGCGCTCGCCGCCTACGACCGCGCCCTGCAGCTCGATCCGCGGAACACCGGCGTGCTGATCAACCGCGGCGCCGCGCGGCGCGACAAGGGTGATCTCGACCAGGCGCTCGCCGACTACCAGGCGGCGCTGGCGCTCGATCCCGGCATGGCCAACGCCTTCTTCGGCCGGGGCCAGATCTTCCGCATCCGTGGTGATCTCGATGCCGCCTTGACCGAGTTCGGCCGAGCCGTCGCGATCGATCCGAAATACACTGACGCCTACGCCCAGCGTGGCCTCGTCCACGAGGGCCGCGGCGATTTTTCACGCGCGAAGATCGACTATCGCGCGGCGCTCGATCTTCCGGCCAAATATCTCCTGTCGCCGCGGTCGCAGGAGATGGCCCGCGCCCGCCTCGCGCTGCTCGCCGACGACCGCACGCCGCCGCAACCCGGTCCGTCGGCGCCGCCTGATCCGGGTCGGCGCATCGCGCTCGTCGTCGGCAACGGCGCCTATGCGGCAGCAAGCCCGCTGACCAATCCGGCGAACGACGCGCGTGCCGTCTCGGCGCGGCTGCGCGCCTTGGGCTTTGCGGTCGCCGAGGGGCTCGACGCCGACAGGGCGACGCTGCGGACGCTGATCGACGGCTTTCTGCGCGATGCCGCGACCGCCAGGCTGGCGCTCTTGTTCTATGCCGGGCACGGCGTGCAGATCGACGGCCGCAACTATCTGATCCCGGTCGATGCGCATCTCGCTGCCGGCGCCGATCCGACCGCCGAGATGATCCTGGTCGACACCATTCTGGCCGGGCTCGACGACCAGGTGCGCACCAACATTGTCGTTCTGGACGCCTGCCGCGACAATCCGCTGGCCAAGACCGCCAACACGACCGCCACGATCGACGCGGGCGGCCGCTCCGTCTCGGTGCGGGCCGGGCTCGCCGCGCCGGCCGGTCTAGGCGCCGGCGTCACGGTCGGGGCCGGCACGCTGATCGCGTTCGCCACCGCGCCGGGCCAGGTCGCCCTCGACGGCGACGGCGACAACAGCCCGTTCTCGGCCTCGCTGGTACGTCACATCGGCACTGCCGGCATCGAGATCCAGCAGATGCTCACGCGGGTGCGCTCCGACGTGGTCGGCGCCACCAAGGGCAAGCAGGTGCCGTGGTCCAACTCCTCGCTGCTCGGCGAGGTCTTTCTGGCCGGCGCGCGACCGTGAGAGCGACTGATACCAGCCTCCAGAAGCTCCGACCCGTCATGCGCGGGCTCGACCCGCGCATCCATCGCTTGAAAGAAGAGATTCTTTCGAAGTTCGATGGATTGCCGGGTCAAGCCCGGCAATGACCGTGAAGGTCGAGGACAACGAAGGCTGGTATGACTTCTTGCGGGGAATTTTCATGCGAGGGATTGTGGTTGCCGCGTCGGCCGTTCTGATCGGCCTGTTCATCACCCTGCCGGCGGCGCAGGCGGCCGACGACGGCACGGTCTGCACCAGCGAGACGACGCCGCCCGACCAGGCGATCGCCGCCTGCGGCCGGCTGATCGCCTCCCGCCGCGTCTCCGGAAAATCGCTCGCCAGCGTCCATTTCTGGCGCGCCGTCGCGTTCAATCGCAAAGGCGACTACGCCCGCGAGATCGCCGATCTCGACGAGGCACTGAAGCTCGATCCCGCGTCGGTCGCGGCCTGGAACCTGCGCGGCTCCGCCCTTTACGATACCGACCAGACCGATCGCGCCATCGCCGATTTCAACGAGGCGCTGCGGCGCCTGCCCAACAACGGCTCGATCCTGCACAATCGCGCCAATGCGTTTCTGCAGAAGAAAGACTATGCCCGCGCGCTGGCCGACTACGACGAGGCGGTCCGCCAGTTGCCGCGCGAGCCGCTGGTCTGGAAGAACCGCGGCCATACCCGGCAGGCGATGGGCGATCTCTCCGGGGCGCTCGCCGACATGAACATGGCGGTGCGGCTCGGGCCGCGGGGGCCGTTCAGCTTCCTGGGTCGCGGGCTGATCTACCGGGCGACGGGCGAGCCCGACCGCGCCGTCGCCGACTTCGACGAAGTCATCCGCCTGACGAATGGCGACGGCGTCATCCCGACCCTGACGACGCCCGGCTATCTGCTGGTCGCCGCGCACACCCATCGCGGCCTCGCCTTCGAGGCCAAGGGCGACCGCAATCGCGCCGAGGCCGACTACCGGGCGGTCGCCGCCGTCGCGGTCGCGGCCGGCGACAGCAGCAGCAACGCCCTGAAGGCGACCGCGCGGGCACGTCTCGCCCTGCTCGGCTCCGACGACCGTCCGCTGGTGCCGGCCGCGACAGGAGGCCCCGGGCGGCGGATCGCGCTGGTCGTCGGCAATGGCGGCTACACGGCCGTGACGCCACTGGCGAACCCCGGCCGCGACGCCCGCGCGGTGGCGAAAAGCCTGCGGGCGATCGGCTTCGACGTGGTCGAGGGAATCGACCTCGACCGCGCCGGCATGCAGGCGCGCCTCGCCGACTTCATGCGCGCGGCGACCGGCGCCCGCACGGCGCTGCTGTTCTATGCCGGCCACGGCATGCAGATCGACGGCCGCAACTATCTGGCGCCGGTCGACGTCACCGCCGCGAGCGCCGCCGGCCTCACCGCCTCGACGCTCGATCTCGACACCATTTTGGCCGGGCTGGACGACCAGATCCGCACCAATGTCGTCATCCTCGACGCCTGCCGGGACAATCCCTTCGCCGGCCGCACGGCCGATGGCGAGGCGGGCCGCGGCCTCACGCTGGCCCCGGGGCTGGCGCCGCCCGGCGCGCTCGGCGGCGCCGCGACGCTCGGGGCCGGCACCCTGATCGCGTTCGCCACCGCCCCGGGCCAGGTCGCGCTCGACGGCGAGGGCGACAACAGCCCGTTCTCGGCCGCCCTGGTGCGCCACATCGGCACCCCTGGCCTCGACCTGCAGCAGATGCTCACAAGGGTACGGGCCGAGGTGGTGTCGGTGACCAAGCGCCGGCAGGTGCCGTGGTCGAACTCCTCGCTGCTCGGCGAGGTCTTTCTGGTGGCGGAGAGGCCGTGAATCCAAGGCTGGTCATTCCGGGGCGTGGGCCGAAGGCCCACGAGCCCGGAATCCATATGCCCAGTGCTGATTTCTTATCGAAACACAGGGGTTATGGGTTCCGGGCTCGGCGCTTCGCGCCGCCCCGGAACGACGGTCGTGATGTTCTGCGCATGCTGCCGGATGCCGGTATCAGCGTGACGGCTGCGCCAACAGCCGCTCGACCGCTGAAAAGGCGGCGTCGACCGGGATGTCCTCCATGGTGGTGCCGCCGAACTCCTTCGCGCTCACCACGATGCCGCGGCGGGTGAACGGCGCCCAACGGGCCACCTCGGTCGGGCCGAACAGGCTGACCAGCGGGGTCTCGGTGGCGGCGAGCAGATGGCCCATGCCGCTGTCGTTGGCGACCGCGGCGGCGAGCCGCCCGGCGACCGCGACCGCGAGCTCGAGCCGGGGGGTCTCCGGAAAGATCGCCGACGGCGCAGCGCGCAGCAGCTCCTCGCGCACCGCCTTTTCCTGCGGCCCGATGAACACCACCGGGATGCGGCCGCTGGCGGCGAGCTTCTCGGCGAGCGCGGCGAAGCGCGGCAGCGGCCAGTTCTTGCGCGCCTCGCGGCTGCCTGGCGCGAGCCCCACATAGGTCCGCCCGTCCGGCAGGCAGGCGGCCGCGAAGGCGCGCGCCTCGTCGGAGAGCGCGAGCCCGCCCTCCCAGTCGGCCGTTCCGCCGATCGCCGCCTCGGCGAGACTGAGCATGCGGGCCGCGATGCCGCGCGGCCGGGCGAAGCGCCCCGGCGGACGGCGCGACGAGAAGAGATATCCGGGCAGGCAGCAGTAGAAGCCGCGATGCGACAGGAACAGCCGGGCCAGCAGCACGGTGAGGCCGCGCGTCCGAGAGTCGAACACCAGCTCGAACGGCGGCAGCTTTCGCAATCGGCCGATCACCGGAATCGGCGGACGGGTGAGCGCCGCGTGCTCGATCACCTCGGCGATCAGCGGTCGCACGAACGGCGCCAGCTCGTGCGCCATCGCGGTCTGGTGACTGGCGATCCACCAGATCGGCCGGCCCGGCCAAGCCCGTGCGATCGCCCGCAGGAACGGCATCTTGAGCAGCGAGTCGCCGAGCCCCTCGCGGTCGACCAGCACGGCGATGGGCCGCGCGGTCGGGTCGGGCCCGGACACGGGCGATGTCGAGGGAGCGGGATCAGCCATGGAACCGTGAATTGACGCGCGCCACGCTCCGGCATCTCCGATCGCCGGCGGCAACGCAAGGCCTTCGTCGGCCGGCCCGCCCCGCGCCGGGCGCGGCACGCCGCGCGCCCGGCAGGACGGTCGGCGACCGATCAGGCCGCCGGGCCGGCGGCGAGCTTCGCCTCGAGAGCGACGATCCGGGCCATCAAGGCCTCGTTCTCCTCGCGGGCGAGGCGCGCCATCTCCTTGACGGCCTCGAACTCCTCACGCTGGACCACGTCCATGTCGCGCATGATGCGCTCGGCCTGCGTCTTGATCAGCGTCTCCGCCTCGCGGCGCACGCCCTGGGCGACGCCGGCGGCGTCGTTCATCAGGCGGGCCATCTCGTCGAAGAACCGGCTCGTCGTCTGGGCCATCGTGATGTCGTCTCCGGAATGCATTGTCGGCAATGGGTTTCGAGTCGGGGCAGACAATGGCGATCGAGACGCGGCGGCGCAAGGCCCGCCCGACCCCGCACGAAACGCCGATCGGCGGCCTCCCGCCCGGTGGCCGATCGCCCCGCGGTTGTCGCCGGGCGGCTTGACCTGCGGCCGGCGGCGCCCCATCACCCGGAACACCTCCCCGCGGGCCCGCCGTTCGAGAGATGGCGCCCGAAAGACCGCGACCGAGAGACCACCATGCCGCTCGCCGTCCTGCCCTTCCCACGGATCGACCCGGTGCTGGTGAGCATCGGCCCGTTCGCGATCCGCTGGTACGCCCTCGCCTATATCGTCGGCATCCTGCTCGGCTGGCTCTATGCGCGCGCCCTGATCCGCGACGAGCGGCTGTGGGGCGGCCCGGCGCCGCTGACGCCGCTGGATTTCGACGACTTCATCGTCTGGGTGACGCTCGGCATCATCCTGGGCGGCCGCACCGGCTACGTGCTGTTCTACAATTTCGACCATTTCCTCGCCGACCCGCTGGAAATCCTGCAGCTCTGGAAGGGCGGCATGTCGTTCCACGGCGGCTTTCTCGGCTGCGTTGCCGCCGTGGTGCTGTTCGCCCGCTGGCGCGGCGTGCCGTTTCTGACGGTCGGCGATCTCACTTGCGCGGTCGCGCCGATCGGCCTCCTCCTCGGGCGCCTCGCCAACTTCATCAATGGCGAACTGTGGGGCCGCCCGGCCGACGTGGACGCGGTCCCTTGGGCCATGGTGTTCCCGGGAGGGGGGCCATGGCCGCGGCATCCGAGCCAGCTCTACGAGGCGGGGCTCGAAGGGCTCGCGCTGTTCGTCCTGCTCGCCCTGGTGGTGCGGGCCGGCGCGCTGAAGCGGCCCGGCCTGGTGATCGGCCTGTTCGCCTGCTTCTATGCGGTGGCGCGGTCGTCCTGCGAGTTCTTCCGCGAGCCCGACCCGCAGCTCGGCTTCCTGTGGGGCGGCCTGACCATGGGGATGCTGCTGTCGATCCCGCTGTTCCTGGCCGGCCTCGGCTTCATCGCGACGGCGCTGCGGCGCCCGGCGCTCGCGCCTGCGCCGGCCGACGCCAGGTGACGGACCCGACCGTGCCGACCTGCTCGACAAGCCCGCTCGCCGAAGAGTTGCGCCGAAAAATCCGCGACCGCGGCCCCCTGCCGGTCGCCGACTGGATGGCGCTCTGCCTCGGCCACCCGCAGCACGGCTACTACACCACCCGCGACCCGTTCGGAGCGGCCGGCGACTTCACCACGGCACCCGAGATCAGCCAGATGTTCGGCGAGCTTTTGGGGCTGTGGGCCGCCGCCGCCTGGCAGTTGATGGGCGCGCCCGTTCCGGTGCGCCTCGTCGAGCTCGGGCCCGGCCGCGGTACCATGATGGCCGACGTCTTGCGCGCCGCTCGGGTGCTCCCCGCCTTCCGGGCCGCCATGACGGTGCACCTGGTCGAGACCAGCCCGGTGCTGGAGCGCCGCCAGCGCGAAACGCTCGCCGCCGCCGGCGTGCCGATCGCCTGGCACCACGACCTCGCTGCCGTGCCGGACGGCGCCACCATCGTGCTGGCCAACGAGTTTTTCGACTCCCTGCCGGTCCACCAGGCGGTGAAGTCCGTCGCCGGCTGGCACGCCCGCACGGTCGGGCTCGCCCCGGACGGCCGCTTCGTCTTCGATGTCGGCCCGGAGGACCCGGCGGTCGCGGCGCAGGTGCCGGAGTTCTGGCGCTCCGCCCCGGCGGGGGCGATCTTCGAATGGCGCGACGACGCCGTCGTCCAGGCGATCGCCGCCCGGGTGGCGCGCCAGGGCGCCGCCCTCGTCGTCGACTACGGCCATGTCGATCAGGACCTCGGCGAGACGCTGCAGGCGGTTCGGGCGCACGACTTCGTCGACCCGCTGCAAAACCCCGGCGAGGCCGATCTCACCGCCCATGTGGATTTTTGCGCGCTGGCCCGCGCCGCCGCGGCCGCAGGCGCCCGGGTGGACGGGCCGGTGACCCAGGGCGGTTTCCTGCGCCAGCTCGGCATCGCCACCCGGGCCGACACCTTGAAGGCCGCCGCGCCGCAAAAGGCGGCCGAGATCGATGCCGCCCTCGCCCGCCTGCTCGATCCCGCAAAGACCGGGATGGGGAGCCTGTTCAAGGCGCTGGGCCTCGCCCACCCGTCGCTCCTGCCGCTGCCCGGACTGGACCCCGCCCCATGATGCTGCACGCCCGCTCGCTCAACACCCTCCCCGGCATCCGCCATGCCTTCTTCACCCGCGAGGGCGGCGTCTCGCAGGGCATCTATGCCAGCCTCAATGCCGGGATCGGCTCCAACGACGACCAGGCGCATGTCGCCGAGAACCGGGCTCGCATGGCCGCGGCGGTCGGGGTGGCACCCGAGAACCTGTTGAGCGCCAACCAGGTGCATTCGGCCGACGTGATCGTCGCCGAAAAGCCCTGGCCGATGACGGCGCGGCCGCGCCTCGACGCCATCGTCACGCGGACGCCCGGCCTCGCCGTCTGCGCCTCGACGGCCGACTGCGGCCCGGTGCTGCTCGCCGATCCGCAGGCCCGGGTGGTCGGCGCCGCGCATGCCGGCTGGCGCGGCGCGCTCGCCGGCGTCACCGACGCAACGATCGAGGCGATGGAGCGGCTCGGCGCCGCGCGGAAAAACATCGTCGCGGCGATCGGGCCGATGATCCGCCAGCCGAACTACGAGGTCGGCCCCGAGGTGAAGACCCTGTTCGTCGCCCAGGACCCGGCGCACGCGCGGTTTTTCGCTCCGGGCGACGGCGACCGCCAAATGCTCGACCTGGCCGGCTATGTGGCGGCCCGGCTGGCGGCAGCGGGCTTGACGGCCATCGAGGATCTCGGCCTCTGCACCTATGCGGACGCGGCGCGGTTCTACAGCTTCCGTCGCGCGACGCACCGGGGCGAACCGGATTACGGCCGCCATGTCAATGCGATAGCCCTGGTTCCCTGACCCCGGCGGGCGCGTCGCGCCACCGGGATTTCGGATGGGCCGCCGCTACCGGGAGGTTTCGGCCTCGGATCGCAGCAGCGCGGCGATCCGGTCCGCGTCCGCCGGTGTCGCCGGATTGTAGACCACCAAGCCGAGATCGGGCCGGCAGTCGACTGTGAAACCCGAGTATTCAAGGGCAATCGGACCGGCGATCGGATGCCGCACCTGCTTCGGGGTCTCACCGTAGGCGCCGCGGACATCGTTGTCGCGCCACATCGCCTCGAAGTCGGGGCTCAGCCGGCACAGCTCGTCGACCAACGGCTTGACCGCATCCGTCATTCCGGCGCGAGCCGTGTCGGCCCGGAACGCCGCCACCACGAACCGGGCGTCCGTCTCCCAGTTCGGCATCGCGGCTCGCACGCGCGGATTGCAGAAGACAAGGCGCAGGGCATTGCGCTGCTCGGCCGCGAGAGCGCCGTAGTCGACCAGCACGGCTGCGGCGGCCCGGTTCCAGGCGATGATGTCCCAGGTCGAGGTCTTCACATAAGCGGGGCTGAGCGTGAACGCGTCGAGCAAGCGCTGAAGGCGCGGCGTGACGCCCTCGGCGGGCCGTCGGCGGACCTCCGGTGGCCGGCCCAGAGCGAGCAGGAAGAGATGCTCGCGCTCGACCTCGGTCAGCATCAGGGCGCGGGCGATCCGGTCGAGCACGTCGGCCGAGGGGGCGCCGCCCCGCCCCTGCTCGAGCCACGTGTACCAAGTCGCGCTGACATGGGCGCGCTGCGCCACCTCCTCGCGCCGCAGCCCGGGCGTACGCCGCCGGTCGAGCGGGAGACCGAAGGCGACGGGATCGAGCTTGGCGCGGCGAGCCTTCAGATAGCTCCCAAACGGATTCTCGGGGGGCGCCGACATGGTGGTCCTGTTAGTTATTATACCCGTATATAGTCACTACTTTACCCGGATATTCTGCGCCCCGACAGTGTCCTTCGTCAACGTCCGGAGGAACTTTCTCATGCGTGTCTTCGTCACCGGCGCGACCGGCTTCGTCGGCTCCGCCATCGTCTCGGACCTGCTGTCCGCAGGGCATTCCGTCCTCGGCCTCGCCCGCTCGGACGCGGCGGCCGCGTCGCTGGCCGCGGCGGGAGCCGAGGTGCATCGCGGCTCGCTCGACGATCTCGCCGGCCTGAGCGACGGGGCGGCGGCTGCGGACGCCGTGATCCATACAGCCTTCATCCACGACTTCTCGAACCTGAAGGACAGTTGCGAGATCGACAGGCGCACGATCGACGCGCTCGGCGACGCGCTCGCCGGCTCCGACCGTCCCTTGATCGTCACCTCGGCGACTGGGCTTCTTCCGCAGCGCCGTCTCGTGACCGAGGACGACAGCCCGGCATCGCCAATTCCGCGCGTCGCGTCCGAAGAGGCCGCCGCCGCGGTCGCGGCGCGCGGCGTGCACGTGGCGGTGGTGCGCCTGCCGCCATCGGTCCATGGCGACGGCGATCACGGCTTCGTTCCGATGCTCACCGGGTTCGCGCGGGACAAGGGCGTTTCCGCCTATGTGGGCGACGGGCTCAACCGCTGGCCCGCCGTGCACCGGCTCGATGCGGCCCGTCTCTACCGGCTGGTGCTCGAGACCGGGGCCACAGAAGCCCGATATCACGCCGTCGCCGAAGAGGGCGTGCCGTTCCGCGAGATCGCCGGCGTGATCGGCCGGCGCCTGAACGTGCCGGTGGTCGGCATGACCCGCGAGGAGGCCGCCGGCCATTTCGGCTGGTTCGCGCATTTCGCCGCGCTCGACAACCCGGCATCGAGCGCGCGAACCCGTGACCTTCTGGGGTGGCAGCCGACCGGGCCGGCGCTCATCCCGGACATCGACCGGGCGTGCTATTTCGACGCCTGAGTGGCGGCAAAAGCGGCGCCTTCGTGGCCCGGCCGCCACCGGACCCGGCCGCCGCGGTAAACGCTACGAGACTGACTTGCAACGGAGATCATCGTTCCGGCGGCGCCCCGGCTCCGCCCCTGGACCGACGCGGCGATTACGGTTAAGGATCCGTTACCGACCGAGGCGGGCCAACCGCCCGACCGGCCCGCTCACCCGGGCCGACGGCAGCACCGGGGGTTTGGATGCAGGCAACGCCGGCGCGGCGGACAGCATTGCCGCGGACGCGACGGACCGGCTGGACCGGCCCGATGGCGGTGCTCGCCTTGGCACTCGCCTGCGGCGCCTGCACGGCGACCTCGGGCCAGACGACCGGATCGGTCGCGGCCAGCCCGGCCGCCCCATCGGGGCGGGCCGCCACGGTGGCCTTCGAATCGATCGATGGCCCGCCCGAAAGCGTCTACTCCCGCATGGTGCAGTCGCTCACCGCCGAGGCCGAGGCACGCCAGGTCGCAGTGGTGTCGCGCACGACGCCGGCCCACTACCGGGTGCGGGTCTACACGGCGACCGTCGTCTATCCGAAAAAGTCGGTCATCCACTGGGTGTGGGACGTCTACGACGCCGACCAGCGCCGCGTCTTCCGGTTGTCCGGCGAGGAGCCGGTGACCGGTGCGGGCAGTAACACCTGGGCGGCCGCCGACGAGCCGGTGATTCGTCGCATGTCGTCGAGCGGCATGGACCGGCTGGCCGGCTTCCTGGCCACCCCGCGCCCGACGCCGGCCCCCTCGGCGCCCGGCAGCGCCCCCGGCACGCCTCCTCCCGGCGACAGCGGCCTCACGGTGGCGGCCTACGACGCTCCCTCGCCCTGAGCGCCGGAACCTCCGGAGCACGGTGGCGCCGCACCCCGCCGCCCGTCATAATCCGCGCGGACGTGTTCCCACGAAACCATAAGTGGGCAAAATCGGCCGGGATAACAAAACCGTCGTATTGCCTAGGACCCGACCGCCTTGTATTCAGGCGCCGCCGGTAGATTAGTCGCTCGCGTGGGCGTTCGGGAGGTCGGGAATGCCTGGCAAGAATGGAGCGATCAAGCTCGTCGCCGGCAACTCCAATCCGCGACTGGCGGAAGCGATCGCCGCCTACCTGAAGACGCCGCTGACCCGGGCCGTCGTCCGGCGCTTCGCCGACATGGAGATCTTCGTCGAGATTTTGGAGAACGTGCGCGGCGCCGACGTGTTCGTCGTGCAGGCCACCTCGTACCCGACGAACGATCACCTGATGGAGCTGCTGATCATCATGGATGCGCTCAAGCGCGCCTCGGCGCGGCGCATCACGGCCGTGATGCCGTATTTCGGCTACGCCCGGCAGGACCGCAAGCCCGGCCCGCGCACGCCGATCTCGGCCAAGCTGGTCGCCAACCTGATCACCCGCGCGGGCGCCGACCGGGTGCTGACCGTCGACCTGCATGCCGGCCAGCTCCAGGGCTTCTTCGACATCCCGACCGACAATCTCTACGCCTCGCCCGTGATGGTGCGCGACATCAAGGAGCGCTTCGAGCTCTCCAAGCTCGCGGTGGTGTCGCCCGACGTCGGCGGCGTGGTGCGGGCCCGTGGCCTCGCCAAGCGCATCAATGCGCCGCTCGCCATCATCGACAAGCGCCGCGAGCGCGCCGGCGAGTCCGAGGTGATGAACGTCATCGGCGACGTCGAGGGCCGCACCTGCGTCCTGGTCGACGACATCGTCGATTCCGGCGGCACGCTGGTCAACGCCGCCGATGCGCTGCTGGAGAGCGGCGCCCATCAGGTCTACGCCTATATCAGCCACGGCGTGCTGTCGGGCGGCGCTGTCGCCCGCATCACGGCGTCGCGCCTGAAGGAGCTGGTGATCACCGACTCGATCCAGCCGACCGAGGCCGTGCGGGTCGCCGAGAACATCAGGGTGCTGTCGATCGCGACGCTGCTCGGCGAGGCAATCGGCCGGACGGCGTCCGAAGAGTCGGTGTCGAGCCTGTTCGACTGAACGGGCCGCGGTCCACTCCGCAACCGCCGGATCGGTGCACTTAAGACATAGCCCCATCCTCCGCTCATTCCCGCGCAAGCGGGAATCCAAGCCTTGTGTGAGGCTCCTGGGTCCCCGCTTTCGCGGGGACGAGCGGTCACGACCGTGATCGCCGGCCCTCACGTGACTCTTTCACGACACCGGTTCTTGTCGACACCGGCTTCCGACTCCCTCCTGATCACATCCGGACTCCAACGGCGAAAGTCGACAGCCGCGCGCGTTCCGGCTCCGATTCCGATCCGTTCCACTTTTGATTCAAACTCGGCCCGCGCCGCTTCATGTGAGTCAAACTGTCGCGGGGATCTCCACGCTTCCCTGTGGACCGAAGCGCCACGGTCGTTGCGCGATTCAGCAAAATCCACGAACGCTTCTGAGCGGTTTGGGCCGTCGAGTCCGAACCGATATAGTCGACGGACCGAGTGATTCGGTGTTCGTGGAAGTCCCTGCGGCGCAGGCTCTCCTGCAGACCCAGGCGCTTCGGGCACCCGGCGCGTGTCGTCGCGTGGCGTGCGTTTCTGCGTACGCTTCCATGTCGGCACAGAGGGGTAGAAGCGGCATGTCGCTGATGGAAATCTCCGGTTCGCGGACCGCCAATCCGGTCGACACCGTCGAACGGATGGCCGCGACCAACGACTGGTCCTTCGCCCGTTCCAGCGAGGACGAGGTCACGCTGGTGATCACCGGCAAGTGGACCGACTATCAGGTCTCGTTCACCTGGATGGGCGAGATCGAGGCGCTGCATCTCGCCTGTGCGTTCGACCTCAAGGTGCCGGAGCGCCGCCGCGCCGAGATGATCGAGCTGGTCTCGATGATCAACGAGCAGCTCTGGATCGGACATTTCGACCTGTGGGCCAATGACGGCCTCGTCATGTTCCGCCACGCGCTGGTGCTGGCCGGCGGCATCGAGGCCTCGGGCGCGCAGTGCGAGTCGCTGCTCTCCACCGCCACCGAGGCGTGCGAGCGCTACTACCAGGCCTTCCAGTTCGTCATGTGGGCCGGCAAGAGCCCGCGCGACGCCCTCGACGCCGTCCAGTTCGAGACCGTCGGCGAGGCATGACCGGCGGCGCGCCGCCTGTCTGGTCGCGAGGTCTCTTCCCCGTCATTCCGGGGCGCGGACCGAAGGTCCGCGAGCCCGGAATCTATAACCCCGGTGCCGGTGGCTCACGCGAGACCGGGCGTATGGGTCCCGGGCTCGCCGCTGCGCGGCGCCCCGGGACGACGAGCGCAGAGGTTTCGGCCGCCGATTGCTGGTATAAGGCCGGCCGGACCAGCCCACTGACGACCCCCATCTGCGGCACTGACGCATGAACATCCTGCTTCTCGGCTCCGGCGGACGCGAGCATGCGCTCGCCTGGAAGATCGCGGCGAGCCCGCTCACCGACCGGTTGTGGTGCGCCCCCGGCAATGCCGGGATCGCCCAGGAGGCCGACTGCGTCCCCGTCGACATCGCCGACCATGCGGCCGTGATCGCCTTCTGCCGGGACAACGCGGTCGATCTCGTCGTGGTCGGCCCCGAGGCGCCGCTGGTGGCCGGCCTGGTCGACAACCTCGCCGGCGCCGGCATCAAGGCGTTCGGGCCGAGCCGGGGTGCCGCCCGGCTCGAAGGCTCCAAGGGCTTCACCAAGGCGCTGTGCCGGGCGAGCCACATCCCCACCGCGGCCTACGAGGTGTTTTCCGCCGCCGAGCCGGCCAAGGCCTATGTGCGGGCGCGCGGTGCCCCCATCGTGGTCAAGGCCGACGGGCTGGCCGCCGGCAAGGGCGTCGTCGTCGCCGAGACGGTCGCGCAGGCCGAGGCGGCGATCGACCAGATGTTGTCCGGTGCGCTCGGCGCCGCGGGCGAAAGCGTCGTGGTCGAGGAGTTTTTGACGGGCGAGGAGGCCTCGTTCTTCGTGCTGTGCGACGGCGAGAACGCCCTGCCGCTCGCCTCGGCGCAGGACCACAAGCGCGCCTACGACCACGATGTCGGGCCAAACACCGGCGGCATGGGCGCCTACTCGCCCGCCCCCGTGATGACGCCCGAGATCACGGCCCGCACCATGGACGAGATCATCCGCCCGACGCTCAAAGCCATGGCGGCGATGGGGAGCCCCTACAAGGGCGTGCTGTTCGCCGGCCTGATGATCACGGCCGAGGGGCCGAAGCTGATCGAGTACAATGTCCGGTTCGGCGATCCGGAGTGCCAGGTGCTGATGCTGCGGCTGATGTCCGACCTGGTGCCGGCCCTGGTCGCCACCTGCGACGGCCAGCTCGCGGACTTCGACCTGCGCTGGTTTCCGCAGTCCGCCATCACGGTCGTGCTGGCCGCCAAGGGGTATCCGGGCGCCTACCAGAAGGGCAGCGTGATCGAGGGGCTGCGCGCCGCCATGGAGGTCGACGACGTCGAGATCTTCCATGCCGGCACGGCCGAGCGCGACGGCCAGGTGGTCGCCGTCGGCGGCCGGGTGCTGAACATCTGCGCCATCGCCCGCACGCTCGTCGAGGCGCGCGCCCAGGCCTATGCGGCAGTCGCCGAGATCCGCTGGCCGGGCGGGTTTTGCCGCACCGACATCGGCGCCAGGGGACTCGTCCGCAGGACGCCGTAGGGCCCTGATCATGAGCTTCAGCGGACGCCCGACGCACGTCCGCCAACCATCCGAGGCCTTGCCATGAGCGTGTCGGACCCCGCCAAAGCCCCTGTCGGAAACGCATCCGCCGCGCCCGCGTCCCTGTGGCGGCGGCTGATCGCCTTCACGCTCGACACCACGCTGCTCGGCGCGATCGGCTACTCGGTCGGCATGATGCTGTTCGATCTCGTGGTCGATCTCGGGCTCGGCGCCCGGCTGATCGGCCTCGCGCTGGCGCTCGCCTATTTCGGCCTGTCCGACAGCCGGCTGACCAAGGGGCGCAGCTTCGGCAAGCGGCTGCTCGGGATCGCCGTGGTGGGGCCGGACGGCGCACCCCTGTCGATCGGAACCGCGACGCTGCGCGCCCTGGTGGTCATGGCGCCCATCATCCTCAACGACTTCGACCTCGACGACATCTCGCCGATCGTCACCGGCCTGTGGAGCTTCCTGGTCATCGGCGTCGGCGCTTCGCTCCTCTATCTGCTGCTGTTCAATCGCACGACGCGCCAGTCGCTGCACGACCTCATGGTCGGCAGCATGGTGATCAGCGTGGGAACGCCGAGGCCGGCCGCGCATCCGCTGTGGATCGGTCACCGGATCGTGGTCGGCGTGCTGTGTGCCGTGAGCCTGGCGTTCGGGCTGCTGATCCCGTCGATGGTGCAGTCGTCCGGGCGGTTGAGCGAGCTGCTGGTCGTGCGCACCGCCCTGATGACCCGGCCCGGGCTGCGCGACGTCGGAGTGAGCCGCGTCTGGAGCACCGAGACGGGCCGCCCGACGAAGGACTCCATCGTGGTGACGGCCTATGTCCGCCGCTGGCCGGCCGACCCGGAGGCCGAGGCCAGGGACATCGCCGGCCAGGTGCTGAAGGAGTTCCCGGACCTCGTCGGCACCCGGACCCTGGTGGTCAAGGTGGCGCTCACGTTCAATCTCGGCATCGCCAACTATTCGAAGCAGCAGCAGATCGAGACCTCGGCCGCGGCTTGGCCGAAGATCGAAACGCGAGGCACCTAGGCCGACGGACGACCTCGGCACCTGCCCGCCCAGAAGGCGTGTGCCCCGGCGGCGTCTCTCGTCTTACGGACGCCACCGCGATCCGGCTATGCTGCGACCCGCCGGTCCGTCGTCCGGAGTCGGCGCATGTCCTGGAGTCGCAGATGTCCGATCTCGCCGATCTCTATCCCGGCTTCGAGTCCCACTGGATCGACACAAGCGCGGGCCGGATCTTCGCCCGCTCGGGCGGCAGCGGGCCGCCGCTCCTGATGCTGCACGGCTATCCGCAGTCCAACGTGATCTGGCACAAGGTCGCCCCGGCGCTGGCGAAGCACTTCCGCCTGGTGCTGGCAGATCTGCCCGGTTACGGCTGGTCGGCGGCGCCGCGCGCGGGCGCCGACCACGCGCCCTACACCAAGCGGGCCATGGCGGCCGGCATGATCGACCTGATGGAGGCGCTGGGTTTCGCGCGCTTCTCGCTGGTCGGCCACGACCGCGGCGGCCGGGTCGGCTACCGCCTCGCCCTCGATCACCCCGGCCGGCTGGAGCGCCTCGCCGTGCTCGACATCGTCCCGACCTTCGCGATGTGGCACGCGATGGACCAGACGCTCGCCTACAAGGTCTGGCACTGGACGTTCCTGGCGCTGCCCGAGCCGTTCCCCGAGACCATGATCGGCAAGGACCCGGACTATTTCCTCGACTGGAAGATGGCGAGCTGGAGCGGCACCAAGGACCTCAAGCCGTTCGATCCGCGCGCGCTCGCCCATTACCGCGCCGCCTTCCAGGACCCCATGCACATCCACGCGAGCTGTGAGGACTACCGGGCCGGCCGCACCACGGATCTGGCCTTCGACGAGGCCGACCGCGCCGCCGGCAAGAAGATCGACTGCCCGGTGCTGGCGCTGTGGGGCGCCCGGGGCATCCCCAGCGAGAACTCGCCGCTCGCCACCTGGCGCGAATGGGCGGACGACGTCCGCGGCCAGCCGATCGACTCCGGCCACTTCCCGGCCGAGGAGAACCCGACCGCCACGACGGCGGCGCTCCTGCCGTTTCTCACGGGGGCGGCGTGAGGAGCGACCTGACGATCGTGTTTCGTCGCAGTCGTCCCGGGGCGCGCCGAAGGCGCGAGCCCGGGACCCATAGCCCCTGTCTCGCGAGAGCAATCGGCACCGGGGATATGGATTCCGGGCTCGCGAACCTCCGGTCCGCGCCCCGGAATGACGGAGCAGGCGAAGATCGCGCGCGGAGCGCGGCCCCATGAAAACCTTCGCGCTCGCGCTCGGCGCCGGCGGGGCGCGCGGCCTCGCCCATATCGCCGTGTTCGAGGCGCTCGACGAGCTCGGCGTCAAGCCGGTGGCGATCTCGGGCTCGTCCATCGGGGCCGTGATGGGCGCCGCCTACGCGGCCGGCATGAGCCCGCGGGCGCTGCGCCGCCACGTCATCGCCATGGTGCAGGATCGCGCCACCCTGATCCGCCGCCTGCTCGGGGCGCGCGCCGCCGGCTTCGCCTGGTCGAGCCTGTTGCGGGTGCCGTTCGGCCACAACCCGGTGCTGCTCGACGCCGACAAGTTCTGCGCGGCGTTCCTGCCCGAGGCCGTGCCCGAGGACTTTTCGGCGCTGGCCATCCCGCTCCTGGTGATCGCCAGCGACCTCTACGGCCAGGCCGAGGTGGTGTTCTCGGAGGGCCCGCTGCGCCCCGCCATTGCCGCCTCGATGGCGATCCCCGGCCTGGTGCAGCCGGTCGAGCACGAGGGCCGCGTGCTGGTCGACGGCGCCGCCGTCGATCCCCTGCCCTTCACCCAGCTCGCCGGTCGCGCCGACGTGGTGGTGGCGGTCGACTGCTCGGCGGGGCCGCGCGAAAAAGCCGCCGTGCCGGAGGCCTGGGATTCGGTGTTCGCCACCATCACGCTCATGGGCAACACCATCGTGGCCGAGAAGCTGCAGCGGGTGCGGCCCGACCTCCTGATCCGCCCCAATGTCGCGATCTTCGGTCTGCTCGACTTCCTGCAGGCGATCGCCATCATCCGGGCCGGCGAGGCCATCAAGGACGAGATCAAGCGGGATTTGGCGGCGCTGCTGAAAGACTGAGCCGGTTTTTGGTCCGCCCTAGGTTCGCCTCTCCCGAAAAAAAGCCCGCAGCATCCCGGCCGCCTCGGTCTCGCCGATGCCGGGATAGACCTCGGGCCGGTGGTGGCAGGTGGTCGAGCCGAAATACCGCACCCCGCTCTCGACGGCGCCACCCTTCGGGTCCGTCGCGCCGAAATAGAGCCGGCGGATGCGGGCGAACGAGACCGCGGCCGCGCACATCGGGCACGGCTCCAGCGTGACGTAGAGGTCGCAGTCGACCAGGCGCTCCGAGCCGACCGCGGCTGCAGCGGCCCGGATCGCCAGCATCTCGGCATGCGCGGTCGGGTCGCGATCGGCGAGCGTCCGGTTGCCGGCTCGCGCAATGACCCGGTTGTCGCGCACGACCACGCAACCGATCGGCACCTCGCCGGCCGCCGCCGCCGCCCGCGCTTCGGCGAGCGCCAAATCCATGAAGGAGGTCACGGCTCGTTCCGTCGCGCGAACTCTGCTATCAGGCTCGCTCACTTATCCAAGATCGAGGCCATGTCGGACAAGCCCCAAAACCCAGACGCCGCGCCCGAGCAGCGCCCCGCCCCGCCGGACGGCGACCGCATCGCCAAGGTGATGGCCCGCGCCGGCCTGTGCTCGCGCCGCGACGCGGAGGCGTGGATCGAGGCCGGCCGCGTCGCCGTCAACGGCACCGTGATCACCTCGCCGGCCCTCGACGTGACCCGGAACGACCGCATCACGGTCGACGGCGAACCGTTGCCGGCAGCCGAGCGCACCCGGCTGTTTCTCTACTACAAGCCGGTCGGGCTGGTGACGACCAGCTTCGACCCCGAGGGCCGCCCGACCATCTTCGACGCCCTGCCCGAGGATCTGCCGCGGCTGATCAGCGTCGGCCGGCTCGATATCGGCACCGAGGGCCTGCTGCTGCTGACCAATGACGGCGGCCTCGCCCGCCTGCTCGAGCTGCCGGCGACCGGCTGGCTGCGCCGCTACCGGGTACGGGCCCACGGCGAGGTCGACCAGGCGGCGCTCGACGCGCTCAAGGGCGGCCTCGAGGTCGAGGGCGTGCAGTACGGACCGATCGAGGCGACCCTCGACCGCGCCCAGGGCAGCAATGTCTGGATCACCATGGCGATCCGCGAGGGCAAGAACCGCGAGATCCGCAACGTCCTCGATACGCTCGGCCTGCAGGTGAACCGGCTGATCCGGGTGTCCTACGGCCCCTTCCAGCTCGGCGAGCTCTTGGACGGCGACATCGAGGAGATCAAGACCCGGGTTCTGCGCGAGCAGCTCGGCGAGCGCCTGGCCAAGGAGGCCGGCTGCGACTTCTCAGGCCCGATCGCGCCGCGGGCGCCGACCGAGGCGCAGCGGCGGGAACGCGCGGAGCGCGGGGCGCGAGGCGCGCCCGGCG